>CAZOVP010000005.1:82123-165195 GCA_964583465.1 uncultured Fimbriimonadaceae bacterium
ACCAGACTTAACGAACTCGGATGTCATGCCGCAGAAATTGGCAAGCTCATCAGAGGTTCCAACGACGTGGCACTCATTTGAGCCCTTAGGACACAATTGGCAGAGGTTTTTGGTTCTTCCATTCACCTCGAGTGAAATCTGGAAAATCGACCATTTTGCCTTTACCTTTCACAGATGCTTCACTGAGTGGGGCAACAGCAGACCATGCTGCCGCATCATAAACATCTTGATCCAGTGGCAAGCCATTACGAAGGCAATAGACAAGTCTCCAAAGCATAATGAAGTCCATGCCACCATGTCCACCTCTGTTTGCGGGGTCATTCGCAATACGCTTATAGAGCGGATGATCGTATCGGTCGTACCATCTCTTGAGCTTGTCACCATTCTCAAATTCCTCAGTGTTTGGAGAATCGCCTTCGATCACCACTCTTTGAGGATATCCACCCCACATTCCTTTCGTTCCTTGAAGCAAATTGAGCCGAGAATAAGGGCGTGGCAATTGCTCGTCCCATTGCACCATGATCGTTCGGCCGAGAGCAGTTTGGATTGTTGAAGTATTGATGTCTCCGCAAATGAACGGCGTTTTGTTCCACTTGTGATCAGGCGGAAAATGTTCTTTTGCATACTGATTTCTTATCCTCGAAGGGGAGCTCATAGAGACCATGTGCGCAAATCGATCTCCCCTGTTGATTCCCAAGTATTGCGCGATGGGTCCAAGTCCGTGGGTGGGGTAGAGGTTGCCATTCCTCTTTTGATAGTGAACTGTTCGCCAACTCCCGGTGCCACGATCAACTTCGTTCATTTGACCGCGAAGATCATGGATATAGGCTCCTTCACCATGAAGCAAATCGCCAAAAACGCCGAGCCGACACATGTTGAGAACGAGGAGTTCCTCTCGCCCATAGCAACAATTCTCCATCATCATGCAGTGGCGTCGTGTTTTCTCACTGGTATCAACGATTTTCCAACATTCTTCAAGGGTAGTGACTGCCGGAACCTCAACAAATGCATGCTTCCCAGAGTTCATGGTGTCGACCGCCATTCGGCCATGCTCTTCCCAAGGAGTAGCAATGATGACAATGTCGATGTCATCGCGGTTGAGCATGTCTTTATACTTGTCTTTTCCCCCCACGTAAAGATCTGGTCGAGGGTGACCGCCTTTCACACATGCCGCCGCGCTATTTTCGGCCCAGTCTTGATAAAGGTCTGAGATGGCCTTGACTTCGACTCCATCGATCAAGAGCATTTGCTCGACATGCCCACTTCCTCTTGCGCCCACTCCGATAAATCCAACTCGAACTCGATCCAATGCTTTTGCAACGTGCCCGGCCATCGTTTTTGATTCCGATTTTTGTTGCGTGTTGGTCGCTACTGTATCTTTGGCCAGGCCCATTCTGGCGCCAATGGCTGTCGCTCCGGCGGCGGCTGCAGTCTTCAAGAATTCTCGTCTTTGCATGTTCTCAAGCATATCCCAAAGATTCGCGTCAATGAACATTCGTTCCGTCAGGAGCTTCAACATCGGGTTGTAGCAAGATTGGTCCACCATTCTCATCATCTGCGGCGAGTATCATGCCTTGGCTTTCCTGCCCCATGAGCTTTGCTGGCTTGAGATTTGCCACCACCACCACTTGCCTCCCAATGAGTTCGATAGGGCTATATTTTTTTGCAATTCCAGCGATGATTTGACGTGGTTCGTCGCCAATTCTCACTTGAAGTTTCATCAATTTCTCGCTCCCTTCAATTCTAGAAGCGTCGATGATCCGAGCAATTTTCAAACTCACCTTGAGAAAATCTGGGAATTCGATTTGAGAAGGAGGTTCTGGAATGGCGGGTTTGGGCTTTGGAATCGTAGGCTTTTCCTTTTCTTGCTCGGATTTGGCAGGTGCTGTACTCTTGGTGTCTATTCTCGGGAAAATGGGAACAGGTTGACCCAAAACCGTGCCTGAAGGAAGCGATTCTGCGATACCAATATCTGACCAATTGGTGAGTGGTGGCAATCCTAATTGGGTAGCGATGGCGTCCGAGGCGTCCGGCATCAAGGGTCTAAATAATCCTTCAGCAGATCTAAGGCAAAGCAACATTGATTTGAGAACTCCTGGAAGTCGGGGATCGTTGTTTTTGGCAAGAGCCCAGGGAGCCCAGGAATCAATAGCCTTGTTTAGGAATCGGATTAACCCAATAGTGGAATCTGCGTAGTCATCGAGCCGAAAAGTGGACATCGCTGATTCACATCCAGACTTTGCTTCAGAAATAGCTTTAAGCGCCTCGGGTTCAATATCGGCATCGGGGATTGATGTGCTTTGTCCATCAGAAGCGAGAAACTTGTGCGCCATGCTAAGGCTCCGATTGAGAGCATTTCCCAAGTCGTTTGCAAGATCAGCATTGTAACGCCGGTCGAAATCTTCATAAGTGAATGTCGTGTCATTTTCAAACCCCATAGTCGAAATGAGAATGTATCTCATAGCATCAATTGAGATTTTTGAATCCACTAGCGTGCGATCCGCCAATTGCTGGGCAAGAACTAGGGGCTCAACGACATTGCCTTTGGACTTCGAAATCTTTTCTGTCCCAAGGAGAATCCAGCTGTGGGCCACTACAAATGGGGGGATTGGGAGCTCTAGAGCCATCAGCATTGCTGGCCACAACGTCGCGTGGAACCTTGTTAAGATATCTTTGCCCAGCCATTGCACTGCAGGTGGCCAATGATCGCTCCAGTCACCCTCGGGCCAACCCGTGCAAGTAAGATAGTTGATGAGAGCATCGAACCAAACGTAGATAACTTGATCCTCGTGGTTAGGAACAGGAATTCCCCAGCCAGGATTTGATCGTGAAACGCAAATGTCACGCAATCCCTGATTGATAAAGCTAAGAACTTCGTTCTGCCGAGTTTCTGGAATGACTCGAATGTTCCCGGATTCATAGGCCTTTAATAAAGGTTCTTGAAATGCGCTGAGCTTGAAAAAGTAGTTGCGCTCGCTCACCCAACGAACATCGTTTCCATCGGGCGATTTTCCATCGATGAGTTCATCTTCTCGAAAGAAAGTCTCAGTCGATACGTCGTACCAGCCTTCATAAGTGCCCTCGTAAATAGTGCCGTTCGAGAGCAGCCTGCTAAACAATTCTTGGCAGGTCTTGGCATGTTCACTTTGAGACGTTCGGACAAAGACGTCGCAGCTGATCTTAAGGCCCTGAAAAATATCGATAAACCGCTGAGCGATACTATCCACAAAGGGAACAACTTCTTGACCGCTCTTTTCTGCAGCTTCTTTTATTTTCAGGCCATTTTCATCTGTCCCAGACTGAAAAAAGACATCATGTCCACGCATTCGGAAGTATCGTGCAGTGACATCACCACTCAAGGTCGTCAGCACATTTCCGATATGTGGTGTGCTATTCACATACGGAATAGCTGTCATGATCGAAGTCTTCTTGGGCATGGAAGCCCCTAGTGTACTTGAGCTAGAATTCCTGGCCTATGCAATCGAACATCAATAGCTGGGCGTCATACTGCAAATTCCACTGTGATCAACACCACTGATTTTCTTCGTAACTCCAACAACAATCATTCCGAGTGGTGTGATGACTCGGGCTTCGTTCAACACAACCCCACTAGGAACAACTGAAAGTGATTTCAGAAGCACCGCAGATTTCCCTGGAAACCATACGCACGCTTCCCAAGTGCCGGCGACCTTTTGTTTCCCACAAATAACTCCGTCGTTATTGATATCTAATGCTACAGAGTCGGTCGCACCGGATACCATGCTCAAGGCTGTGTTGTGACCATCTTTCCAAGTAAATGCCTTTTGAACGTTTCCTGCTTCAAGCGAATAGCCAACACAGGTGCCGGAATCATTGATGCTCAGGGCTTCAGCACCCAAAGGATAGAGCCCAGAAAGATTTGTCCTTTTATTTGCAATAACAACAAATGGGACAAACACGCCAGAGGCTTTATCGCTACCACAAAGATTTCCATTCTGACTACAACCATTGAAGGCGCCATATCCAGAAGTTGTCGTGCTCTTTGGTTTCTCGTCAGAGTTCAAAATAACAGCGTCATCTTTTCCAGAAGCAGTAACCGTGCTCGCAACTCCTGCTGCAAAAGACATGGCATTGACCTTAACCTTTGTTGTGCTCGCCGGAAGGTCAAGCTTTCCAAGTGAACTTGATTGCCAGACATAGACATTGGGAGGTGCGACAGTTTGATCGGAGCAAACAACCTGGCCAATTTCATTGATACTATCGATCTGTTTGCATTGTGTTGGAAGTGTAAAGTCGTTTGTCTCTCCGTCGGAAGTCCACCCAAACGGTTGCATGGGCTTGCCAGATTCTTTCAGATAGGAGCCGACTAGTCGACCATCGCGGGCAATTCCCGAAACCACAACGTCTCCGACCGCAGCAGGGACAAGGTCTTTGAGAGCGTAACTTTTGGGCTGGATCGTGTAGTCAAATTTCTCACCACCGCAACCGCTCAAAACGAGGGCACAGAGAAAGAGACAGCAAGTTGCGGTCTGGAATCGCTTCATGATCATATTATGTCCACTTCAAGAACTGGACGCACGACTTAGTGCATCCGTTACCAGCCATCCGGTCAAAAAACCGATAAAGATGATGCTTGCCCCCCAACATAGATAATCAAAAGCAAAGGATGCCCCACGTGAAAGCCCAAATACCCCAAAGGCTGAGGCAAGGATCCCAACAATCATAGCAACTAGAGTAATGTGTCGATTCAATGTTTGTTGCGACAATCCCATGGCCAAATAGGTAAGCAGTCCCAGCCAAAAATTAAGCATTGCAAGAGCCAAGAGAATTTGGTTCCTGTTAAATTTCGAAGTTGCTGATGGTGCCATCGCTTGCGGGTTAGGCAATGATTTCGAAAGGCTCGAAGATGCACCAAAGACAATTCCAGCAATCAAAAGCATAGAAACCCCTCCAAAGGTGAGGTTTCGGGCCATTGGCAATCCCAATGAATTTTCTTTGGAAAGAAGGGTGTAGGTGATCGTCAAAATGGAAACAGAAGCTGCGACCAAGAATGGTTTGATGTCCGTTGAATCGGCCGCGGATTTCTTTACAAGAAAGGGCTCTGGATCGCTATTGAGTAACAGTTCGTATTGCTTTTGATAAGCTGTGTTAGCAGGCGAGTATTGAGCGGCTAAACTATAGAATTGCAGGGCCAAATCGAACTGCCCTCGCATTTTTGCAATGTCGCCCAAGACGGCATGTGGAAGGGCGGATCTCGGTTTTTGGGCGAGCAGAGATTGGGCAAGTCGCTCGGCCTCCAAAACCTTCCCTGAAACCATCAGCGTCGTTAATCGCGATTCCGATTCGGCATCCAAATTTTGCGGCCGAGGAGCCTGCTGCATTTGCTCGTCGGCTCTGCGTTTGAGCTCTTGTTCTTCGCGCCGAATTTTCTGTGTTTTATCTTCGGCTTTTGCTGGCGGAATTCCGATGGCTGAATCGTAATTCAATCGTGCATGGGAATCTGAAAGTATTTCATAAGCTCTCGCAATCTCACGAAATCGATCCGCTGAATCCGGAGCCTGGTTAATATCGGGATGGAAAACTCTGGCGAGCTTCCGATATGCGCTCTTAATTTCGCCTTTTGAGGCGCGGGGCGAGACTCCCAAAACCTCGTAGTGAGTCTTCATAGCATGCCAGCTGCATTAGCCGCTTGAGCTGCCATACCGCCATAGAATCCGAGAAGTATGATGAGGACATAAATTCCTGTTACAATGAGACAGGCGACTCCGATTATTTTTGCGGACATTTGCGCCTTTGTTGCTCCTTCGTCTTCATAGAACTCAGCCATTTTGATCAGCATTTGATCCATGTTTCCTGTCATCTCACCTGTTCTTGTCATGTCAAGGACAAGAGGCGAAAACGCGCCAGTTGCTTGGAAAGTATCGGTGATCCCTGCGCCATCCTTGAGCTGCTGTATCGCGGGTGATACTTTTCGTTTAATGGCCTCGTTACCGCAAGAGTCGGCTGCCAATTCAAGGGCTTTGTGAACAGGAATTCCACCTTTGTATAAGGCACCAAAGGAACGCCCGAATTTCGCCATTGCAAAGCCTTGAATCATGCCTCCGATTCCTGGAATTTTCAAATTAAATTCGTCAAACTTAGCCCGGATTTCAGGTTGAGGGAGCAAGAATTTCACGAAAAAGAATGAAGTACCTCCCACGATGAGGATGAGAGCCCAAAAGATCCAAGGCACTGGCAAACCCATTCCCCCTGGAGCTAATGATTGGATGAGTATGTTTGTCCCAATGATAATAAACACCGAAACAATCATCGTCAGTTTTGGTGATGCGGTCTCGCGTTTGATCATATTTCGCAACTCAATATCGCGCTCAATGTAATCGCTGAGTTGCAGGCATTGTTCGGGCAAAAACCCACCATCCTCGCCGACTTTAATCATGCTGAGCATGAGTGGGTTGAAAACTTCGGGATATCGTTCAAATCCAGTGCTGATCGGCCGCCCTACGAGTGTATGATCTTTGGCTTCTCTCAATATGGCTGAAAGTTTTGGGCTCCCCGAGTTTCGACTCAAAGTTTCGAGAGCATCGGTGGGGTTGATTCCAGCATTGAGCAATGTTCCAAGTTGTCGAAAGAAGAATTGAAGATCTTTTAGTGAGACCAGGCTGATCACGGGGCCCGCGATCCTTGTTTCAAATGTTGATCGGGGTGTAGTTGGAGGGGGTGGATAGCCTTGTTTGGACTCTCGAGATTTTTCAGATGCTACCGAAATCGTTTCTTGAATCGAGGTATCTACGATAGACATATCGGTGATACTCAACCCTCGCGTTTTCAGCTCTCGACTTACGGATTCGATGTCTACTCCAGCTGCCGTACCAGAAATGGTTTCTCCGTTTTCACTTGTGGCTCTATATTGAAACAGTGGCATCGCTTATAGTTCCTCCTCAACCTTATCCACTTGACGAAACATGTTATCGAAATAGCTCTTGTAAAAAATGCCAAGTCCAACAGTCATGAACAGCCCGACAAGAATTGTGGCCAATGAAATAAGAGCCGTAACCGAAACCTTTTTGTCCATGGCAACCATGGCCTCCGAAAGCCTAGAAGATTGCCCCAAAGCTTGAGGAATATCGCCTGCCATTTCGCCCGTCATGAACAGGCTCACATGATCAGGTGGAAAAAGCCCGGATCTTTGAGCAAGTTCGGAAAGTTTCGTGCTTTCGTTCATTTCTTGCGCAAATTGTGCTGCACGACGAGCAAATTCTACATTGGGCGTGGCTTGGCTGGCCAGAATCCAAGAATTCATTGGCGAAAGCCCCGCAATTTGAAGGCGTTGAAGGTGCCAGGTGAAACTCGAAAGGTTTTCATCTTGGGCATACCTCGCGATAAGTGGAATCTTGAAGGACATCGAATGTCGCCAGGGCATCATCTCAGTTCGTTTGAACCAGAGCCTAACTAAAATGATGAGGGCAGTAAATCCAAAGAGAACCCAGCCTGGCCACCCCAAAAACGCTTCTCGGACAAAATGCCCCAATAGTGCGAGCCTATCCCCAACAGAAGGTGCAGTCTCTGTCGTGCTGCCATAGTAATCCATCAGCTTTCCCAAGGCAATAGACATTGCGATTGCAAAGAGCGCACCAAAAACGGCACTGGTTAGAGCCCAACGGAAGATTCTCACGGCCCAAGCCATACGGTGGTCATCTTGGAACTGAATTGAAATTCGTTCACATGCTTCGGGCAAGTATCCTCCATTTTCCCCTGCTCGGATAGCTCCTACTGAACCCGGAGAAAAAATGTCTGGAAATCTTTGCATTCGGTCCGAAATTGACGACCCCGTGCTTGTGGCGCTTGCCATATCCAGAAGCGCTTTGGAAAAGTTTGCGTCATTGACTCGTTTCGAAAGTTCTTCAAATATCTGTGTGGGGTTGTATCCCGCTCTGGCGAGATTGAACATGTTTTGGAACGTGAAATAGAGTTGCATTCGCTTCATGCGCGGAGTGCGGATGAAAGTAGGGCTTGGTGCAACGGATTTCGGAGGTGCTACCGAATTCGAAACGGTCGCAAGCTTAAAAGAACGGACACGTAAGCCGCGTTGGCTTAAAGAAATGATCAACTCATTTTCGGAAGAAGCGTTTACGGTTCCCGATTGCATTTGATTGTGCTGATCAGTTGCAGAATATTCAAAGAGGGGCATCGCACACCTTTGTGATTTTCTGGGACAAAATCTCAGGTCTGTGGAGCATATCATTGATCAATGAACCATCTGGCCATACGAAATGAGGGCAAATTTCAGCGAGTGGTTCCAACACAAACCGCCGTTCATGCGCCCTTGGGTGTGGCAAACGGGGGACATCGTCGTTTTTCCTTTCACCTATTAAGACGATATCAAGATCGATTTCTCTCGGCCCATTTTGAAATCTCGCGATACGTCCGACCTCTTTTTCAATGTTTTTCAGTTCCAACAACAATTCGGCTGGCTCAAGTTGTGTGGTGCAACAAACGACACCATTGATGAATGCCGATTGATCGATTTCGTACATTGGCTCGGATTCATAGAGTGAGCTACATCGAAATTTCCTTACCAAACCATGAAGCCTCTTTAAAGCAGAAAATATGAATAGTTCACGATTTCCGACATTTGATCCGAACGAAATGACAACTTCCTCCGTCAAAATTGCTTGAGGGCTCTTTTGGAAAGACTCATTCATAGTGCTTTAGTCATGGTTAGTTAAGTTGGGCCCTCACTACTCCTCATTCACTCTTTACTAAATCTTTTTGAGTCATGACTTCTGAAATCATTTCATTTTTTGGAGTTCGCTCCATAAGTTGCCAAACAGCAGACCGAGCATCAATTTGGCCATGCATGACACGGTGAACAACACCAATAATAGGCACATCGATTTTGAATTTTTGAGCGAGCTGCAGAGCAAGTTCGGCAGTTGTCACTCCTTCTGCAACTTGGCCAATGTCATGCAATATCTTTTCAAGGTTCTTCCCTTCACCTAAACCATATCCCACTCGATAGTTTCGAGAAAGCTTTGAATTTGCAGTGGCAAAAAGATCGCCAACCCCAGCGATTCCCAAGAAAGTTTCCATATGGGCTCCCATTGCCATACCGAGCCTCGTCATTTCATAGAGCCCACGGGCCAAAAGTGCACCTTTCGTATTGTCTCCAAATCCGAGCCCGTCGCTCATTCCAGCGGCGATGGCCATAACATTTTTGAGAGCCCCGGCAGTTTCAACTCCCACAACATCGTCGCTGATGTAGATCCGATAAGTCCTGCAATGAAGAGCTTTTCGGACCATTTCTGCGGAATCGATGGATGCAGAAGCGGCCACCGCGACTGTCGGAATCCCTTTAGCGAGTTCCAGCGCCAAGTTTGGGCCACTGAGCGCAACAATTCGCCCAGCTTCGCCCTGTCCTCTCGCCAGTTCGCTCAAGAGTGCTTCGCTTCCCGGAGCAAAACCTTTACTGGCGATGGCGACAAGCTCAAATCTGTCAATCACTGGGAGCAATTCTTCGATAGCCTGCGATGGGACAGCCACGATGAGCAACTCTGAAGACTGCGATATTTCCGAGAACTCGCAAATTCGCACATTTTCGGGCAAGACAAATCCTGGAAGGTATTTGAGATTTTCTCGCGCCGTGCAAAGATGGGCCAAGGGCTCTGACTGGCGACCAACTAATGTGACGTCATGACCATTTCGTCCAAGGACAAGCGCGAGCGCTGTTCCCCAACTGCCAATTCCCAGGACGGTCACTGTCATAGTGTTGATTCTACGTTCATTGCTGGTTATCGCCCAGGGACATCATCACCGGCGGAACATCATGTCGGTCAAAAAGAAGTTCGAGACATAAATGAGTACCATACATATCACGACGGTTCGTGTTGTCGATTGACCAACGCCAACAGCTCCATCTTTCGTTCTCAGACCTTGCTGGCAAGCGACAATCGAAATAATGAATCCAAAAACGGCAGACTTGATCATTCCATTTGTGAAATCGCTTGGCTGAACAAACTGACGGATCGACATCCAAAATGATCCATCAGGAACACCTGCTCGAAATACAGACACGGCATATCCTCCTAGAACTCCAAAATACATCCCGATGAGAGCAAGAATCGGCAACATCGTTATCGAGGCGATGACTCTTGGAACGACTAGATAGTTCACTGGATTGACCCGCAAAGATCGAAGAGCATCAATCTGTTCAGTGACCGCCATCGTTCCAATTTGTGCAGCCATGGATGATGCGGCTCTTGCGGTAACCATCAGACCGCAAATCACGGGAGCAATTTCTCGGGTCACTGCTAAGCCAACTGTCGCACCCGCAAGGCTTGTGGCTCCATACCTTACAAGAAGCTCGGCCGAATACAAACTCAAAACTGCACCACTGGCAAAGGTTGTCATCGATACAATTGGAACACTTGCAATGCCAATAAAAGACATTTGCTGAAATATTTCTAGGAGCTCAATGGGCCGAACAAATATCCTTCGGATGACGCTCCAAAAGAGAACGGAACATTCTCCGATGAACTCCAAAACGGAGTTGATCGAACTCCAAAGCTTTCCAAAATCCAGGATTGAGCTCAAATTATCTCCAGATCAGAATTTAGAATTCTGCTTGTCCAGACGAGCGGTGATATGGAATCACATCTCGGATGTTCTTCATGCCAGTAAGATACATGATCAATCTTTCGAACCCAAGCCCGAACCCAGAATGAGGGGCCGAACCGTACCGGCGAAGATCGAGATACCACCAGTAGGCTTCGATGGGAAGCCCGAGCTCCTGAATCCGAGATTCTAAAACCTGGAGATTGTCTTCTCTTTGTGAGCCACCGATAAGTTCGCCAATTCGGGGCACCAAGACATCCATGGCCCGTACAGTTTTCGAGTCTTCGTTTTGCTTCATGTAAAAAGCTTTGATTTCTTTTGGGTAGTCAGTGACGATCACGGGTCGCCCAATTTTCTTTTCCGTCAACCAACGCTCATGCTCACTCTGCAAATCGCTTCCCCAAGATACTGGAAACTCCCAGTTTTCGCCACTCGCTTGGAGCATGTTCACTGCCTCAGTGTAGGTGATCCTCTCGAAACCTGAATTCACCACATGATTTAAGGTTTCCAGAAGAGTTGGCTCAATTCTTTGGTTGAAAAACTCGATGTCTTTGGGACAATTATCAAGGACATCGCTAATGACTTCCCGAACGAATTCTTCCGCAAGATTCATATCACCTTCAATCGAACAAAAGGCCATTTCGGGCTCAATCATCCAAAATTCGGCCAAGTGCCTGGGCGTGTTTGAGTTTTCGGCTCGGAATGTCGGGCCAAAAGTATAGACATTGGTCATTCCCATAGCATAAGTTTCGACATTAAGCTGGCCACTGACCGTAAGATAAGCTGGCTTTCCAAAGAAATCTTCGCTAGGGTTGTCGGACTTCAGTTTGAACTTGTCTGATCCTTCTAAAAGGGTCGTCACGCTAAACATGGCTCCGGCACCTTCACAGTCGCTGGCCGTGATAATCGGAGTGTGAATCCAAGAAAATCCACGACTTTGAAAGAAGTTATGGACAGCCCATGATGCTCGGTTTCGGACTCTTGTAACAGCCCCAAAGGTGTTCCCTCGAACCCGCAAATGTGCTATTTCTCGCAAGAATTCCATCGTCGCGCCTTTTTTCTGAAGCGGATATGTCGTGGCATCTGCGGATCCAAAAACTGTGAGCCTGACCGCTTTGAATTCCACGGCTTGCCCTGACGCTGGGCTGGCGACAATCTCCCCTTCAAAGGCAACGCAAGCTCCTGTTGTCACGAGTTTCAGATCACTTTCAGATATGGTTCCAGTCTCAATAACAATTTGCAAATCTTGGAATGTCGAACCATCGTTGAGCTGTACAAATTGAACGTCCTTGCTTTCTCTCTTCGTCTTGACCCAACCATACGCCGTGGCAATTGTCCCAGGTTCAGAAGCTAGCAATTCTCGGATGTAAGTTCGACGATAATCCATGTGATGCGAGTTTACAGTGGGCTAAACCCGATGACAGGGACAAAATATGGTTCACAATGGGCAAATGTCAAAGACTGCATACCTCTTGGCTGCCATGCTCCTTTTTGCTGTTGGTTGCCAAAAATCGATCACTGCTAAAGATTTTGAAGGCAAATGGGCTGGCAAAGCTTCCATGTCAGATGCCGATCTCACAAAACTCGTGAAGTCAATGGGTGGAAAGGATTCTGATGTCGCCCAAGCCAAGCAAATGTTTGCCAACATCAAAGTTGAGCTTGAACTTAAACCCGACAAGAGCTACACAATGGGTCAGGGCCAAGGCAACATGGAAGGCACTTGGGCTTTCGACACTATGAAAGTGACTTTGACTCCCACTAAGATTGCTGGACAAACAAAGGATGAAATCCTTAAGAAGTTTCCAAATGCGAAGTCGCAATTCGATCCACTTGTTCTCACCAGTGATAAAGAAGGCAAATCGCTCACAGGCAATGCCCCAGGTCAACCAGGTCAGCCTGCAGCGACTTTGAACTTTACTCGAGGCGAAGAAGCCGCTTCCAAGAAGTCTTAGGGAACAGAAACGAGCCTCTCATACGACCCGCTCAAGTGCCATTTTTCGAGCTCTTTCGTTCGATAAACAGGCATCGGGTGGGTTGATTGGGCTCCATGGAGCAAGAAAACCAGCAATCGCCCTACGGAATCTAAAGACTTCATCTCTTGGTAGGTTCGCGATTGATCGAGAAAGACATCGACACTCATGTCATCTTGCATCCTGGTTCCGCCTGCACAAAGTTTCAAATTTGCTTTAGCCGAAGTGTGAAAATCTTGGGTGCAAAGGAGCCCCGCTCTGTCCGCAGAGAGTTCGGCTTGACGAGACCATTCAAGGAACGCAAGCACCAGACCCATTCCCAGGGCATCTCCGACTCCTAATGTTCGGCGACCAATGGCTTCTAGTAAGGGCATCAGAACTCGAGCTATAGAGTGATAAAGAAGGTGCCCGCTTTTGATATGTCCACACTCATGCCCTATGAGGTGATAAAGTTCTTCGTCGTTTAGGGAGTCGATCATCCCACTTCGAATGGTGATGTAAGGTCTTTCGACGCCCCCTGCAAATGCGTTTGGAAACGGGTTGTTTGTCACATAGAGTTCCGGACAAGGCATATCGAGAATGTCGCAACATTCTTCAAGAATCGAATGCAATTTTCCAAATTGGTTTGGACCGCATCGTACAGCTGTTGCCATGTTATAGGCATACATCCATCGATCCCAGCCCAATTCATGAAACTTGTTAATGACTTTGGGCAAAACCGGAACCTTTTGAAGGGCTTCCATGGCTTTTTGATCTCGGCTACTACAGTAATCCTGATAGGTGAGCCCATTGAGTCTCTTCTTCTGTGACATGTGATTCTTAAGATCTTTACACAGAATGACCTGAATCAGGTTGCGATGAAAAGGGGATCATATAACAAGAAACCACCACCAAGTTTGTTGCTTGATGGTGGATCATGCTCCCCCCGTTTAGGCATTTGCATCTTGCCAGAGTTTAAGCTGCGACTTGCGAAGCCTCTCTGAGACAGACATTGATTTCAAATTCTCCCATCCCTTGAAGTTTGAGAGGGATTACGAGAGCTGGAATGTTGAACGTCGAAATCTTAACATTCGTTCCTTTAACAATCGTCGGTGGTGTGATGTCGCACTTGAATCCATGTGCGGCAAGCAAGGTCATTGCATTACCACTGACCATGTTTCCTAGTTCTGCAATTGCAGAGGCTGCGAGTTGGTCGAATTGAACAATTGTTTGGCCAATCATTGAACTCGCCACTTTATCGGCAGTTGTCATAGACATTCCGTAGATAACTTGCCCCTGAATATCGCCCGTGATGCCACACACGATATTGAGTTGCTGCGATGTGAATACTTCTGGGCGTGCACAAAGTTGACCCCGTTCTGGAGAAACGGACATCACTTGTTGCATGACGTTCATAGACGCCTGAACAAAGGGCATAACATATTCAACCTTCATAATTTTCCTTTTGAAAGCTACGAAAGCCCTTTAGGCAGCTAAGAGTTTTCCTACGGCATCAAGAACCCGGTCAGGTTGAAACGGTTTGACAATGAAGTCCTTTGCTCCTGATTGAATGGCTTCGACAACCATGTTCTTTTGCCCCATGGCCGTGCACATGACCACTTTGGCGCCTGCATCCAAGCTCTTGATTTCTTTCAAGGCTTGTAGGCCGTCCATTTCTGGCATTGTGATGTCCATGGTTACAAGGTCGGGCTTCAGCTCTTGATAAAGCTTGACCGCTTCGACTCCGTTCTGTGCCTCACCAACGACTTCATAGCCGTTCTGAGTCAAAATATTTTTCAGTGTCACCCTCATAAAGAGGGCATCGTCCGTGATTAAGATGCGTTTTGCCATATTTTTTCACCTTGTGGTGGTTTTTGATAGAAAAATGGAATCGGGGACGTGAATCCCAGATTTTCCGAACCAAAAATTCGCTCTGTTCCGCCAACGAGGAGGATTCCCCCTGGTTTGAGAGCAGAATAGAACTTTCGGTAAAGCTCGTCCTTTGCTTCTTCCGTGAAGTAAATGACGACATTACGACAGAGAATCAAATCAAAATTGGAATCAAATCGATCGGCCAGCATATTTTGCTTTTTGAACGAAACATATTTTTTCAAATTTTCGCTCGCGACCCAAGTTGAACCATTTGGTTTAAGATATTTCGACTTGTACGCTTGGGGCACACCCCGAACATCTGCTTCGCTAAATGTCGCAGCGTTCGCTTGTGCCAAAGCTGTGTCGTCTATATCAGTTCCAATGATGGTGTGCGAACCTGGGAAGTCCTGATCTAAAACCATGGCCAATGAATAGGCCTCGGCTCCATAACTGCAGCCTGCACTCCAACATTTGAGTTTTTGTGTGGTCTTCAGCAGAGACGGCAGCACTTGAGTTTTCAACTCTTCCCACTTTTGAGGGTTGCGAAACAGCTCAGAGACATTGATGGCCATTCGATCGAGAAACCAAGCGATATTTTCGCTGCTCGAATCAAGCATCGACCAAAACTCAGATAAGTTCTTGTGCCCCTTGGTCTCCATCATTGTGCAAATCCGTCTTTGCATCTGATTCGCTTTATAAAGGTGAAGATCAATTCCGGTCTTCTTTTTTACAGCGGCATAAAAACAGTCCCAATCTTTTTCGCTATGATGCACGCTTTGACCTCCCCTGAATTGAAGCGACAATTGCCTGAGCCATCTCTTCAATTTTGAATTCGGCATCAATAGCTCCTAGCTCAAACGCAGCTTTTGGCATACCGTAAACAACACAAGATGATTCAGATTCTCCAAGTGCCATTCCTCCTGCGTTCTTTATTTGCAAGAGTCCATCAGCACCATCGCGTCCCATACCTGTCAAGATCACTCCCAAGCATCTTCGTCCAAACACTTGGCTTGCAGTTTTGAACATGTAATCAGCTGCAGGTCGAACTCCATGAATCGAAGCATCATTGGTTAACGAAATCTTGCCGGTCGCATCAAACTTGAGATGCTGTCCTCCAGGAGCGAGAAGTGCTTCTCCAGGTTGCAAAAAGTCGCCTTGCTCGGCTTCTCTCACTGGCACAGGGCTGACATATGAAAGCCTCTTGGCTAAACTTGCAGTGAAGCCAGATGGCATGTGTTGCACAATGCAAATTGGTGCCCGAAAGCCTCTCGGTAAGGAAGTAAAAAGTGTCGTCAGTGCCTTTGGCCCGCCGGTTGAACTTGCAATGAGAACAATTTGATCAGAAGTTTGCTCACTCTTGACCTCTATCCTCTTTGGAACTTTGGCCATTCGTTTGACTTTTGCAAGTCGTAGCCCACGCAATTTAGAAAGAAACTCTTCTTTGTGCTCGACAAATTCAAAGCTTGCTCCACCATTTGGTTTAGTTACGAAATCTAAGGCGCCATATTCCAGAGCTTGAAGTGTATGCTCTGCTCCTTCTTTTGTGACACTACTTACCATAAGAACTGGCGTAGGTTGCTTTGCCATGATCTCTTTCAGGGCCGTGAGCCCGTCACAAATCGGCATTTCGACATCCATAGTAATGATGTCAGGTGACAATTCTTCGACAAGTTCAATAGCGATCTTGCCGTTTGAAGCCGTCCCCACGACTTGGAAATCATCTTCTCCCTTTAACCAATCGGTTAGTACTCGCCGAATAAACGGCGAATCGTCAACAATAAGTACTTTTTGTTTCATGCTGCTGCCAACTCCTCAAACATTTTTTCGTAGTCTTCATAACCCGCTACAAAGGCATCTGTTATGGAATCAATATCCCCTGCATCAATACCGAGCCGTTGAAGGCTCTCTTCACAAAACTTGTATTGCATTCCGTCTCCCCCGAGCCCAAATCCCATGGACATCGTCAAGTAGAGGCCGAGATGAACACAATCGACAATTGCCGAGGGTGTTTCCAGCCCATTTGGGTTATGGTGCCATCGTACAGCTAGAACGATATCTTCGGGCAAATTCCAACTCAGAGCCAGGTGTTCACCTACCTGGCAATGGTCATAGCCCAGAATCTTTCTTTCGGCTTCATCAAAGGAAACTTCAGCTTGAGTAGCATATTGCGAGACAAGCCCGATCTTATTTTCTAGCCAAACGCTCAGAGCAACCTTTCCAATGTCATGTAAGAGCCCAGCTGTAAATGCTTGGTCTTCACTACATTTTTTGCTCAACTTGGCAAAAAGTTGTGCCCCCAAGGCTGTGCCAAATGAATGCGTCCAAAGCTCCTTTGGACCCAAGCAATATCCATCGAGCTTGCGTGACATCCATGGATAGGTCGCTGCGACCATGCAAAGATTACGAACGCATCTCATCCCTAAAACAACAACTGATTCTTGAAGATTCGTCACCTTTCGGGTCAACCCATAGTAGGCGCTGTTAGCTAATCGTAGAACTCTCGCACTGAGCGCTTGATCTTGGGCAAGAATTTGCGCAATGCTGCTCGCATTACTTGTGCTCGACTCCGTTTCCCGCATGACTTTTAGTGCCGCTGCGGGCAGGCTGGGCAAATCCGTTGTTTTCTTGACAATGTCTTCTATTGATATGAATGTGGACATTAGGCTGCAGCCCTCACAATTTTGGATCTCAAACTGCAAAGCTCGGATTCGCCACTATGGACTGTTCGAACTTTGACGATAGCGTCACTAACTTTGAAAGTCACGGTTCGCCCTGAATTTCCGCCGACATCTTTTGCGACAACTCGAATCCCATACTTTGCAAGAAGTTTTGCTACGGCTTCCGCATTGCGTGAGCCAACATCGAGCCGGCCCTCAGCGTTGTTCCCAAATTGAAAGACTTGAGCTCCACCGGCGTAAGCAAACTTTGTACGGGCAATTGATGCTCCATGGCTTTCAAGAACTTTGATGAGCTCCGGAATAGCTGTATCTGCAAACTTTCCTGGCTTGTCCACAGGCTTGTCCTTAAATGCTTCTGGAAGCATGATATGCACCATGGCAGTGACATTGACTTCTGCGTCATGGCCAATAAGCCCAATGCAACTTCCTAATCCTAAACAACACATCACAGCTTCTCCTTGTGCGACTTTGATTTCCGACATCCCCACTAAAATCTGCCCTTCGGCCATCAAGCAGCCTCCTGGATGCCCAGTTGCCTAAAGAGCAGATCCAAACCCTCTACGGTAGGAATGCATAGGAAATATCCGTGCGTTGAGTTCTGTTCGGACTCAAAAATCGAAGTTTCAATAGAGAGTGCTATGGTGTCGCTCAGTTCAGCTTCAACTGTCACAGAGCTGGCGATTGCCGCACAGCTATCAACTGAAACCAATGGCGGAGTCGCGTGTAGAGCTAAGCCACTCATATCGGAAATGGCATTCAAAAAGCTGGAATTGATAATGTTTCCGACTTCGAGAATTGCGGAAGCATGGAGTTCAGAGATTTCTGCAACTGAACTTGGCGACTCGCCCAGTAGCATGTTCCAAAGATTACAAGCGCTTTGCCATGGGAAAAGGAACGCCATATGCCCTCCGATATCGCCATCCACAGGCATGTAGATTCCCACGGTCACGTCGTCAGGATCGCCCATTAGTGAACCAAGCGAATCTAACCCAACGGCCTTGATATTGGGCACGGACATGTTAAATGAACGACCTGTGAGTTGGGAGAGTGCGGTGACGGCATGTCCTAACCCGATATTTGAGAGCTCCTTGAAAGCGGACTCTTCTAGAATTCCCAACTGCCTTTCGTGTATTGCCATAATGATCGTCCCAACCCTTCAGACAGCTTCAATTGCAGCCATCACTGAGTTCCTATTCCATAGCAGGAACGAAATATCACCAAGTAAGAAAACGGGGGAAAGATCATGAGAGAAAGCACTTTGCTTTGTTGGCCATAAATTCATGAGAGCTTTCGGGCCCCTTTAGGTCTAGCCGGGTACACTTTTGTGTTCAGATGGCTGGATTAAGCGAAGAGGAAATTAGGCACGCTTTAACCGTAGCAAAAGATAGGGGATTCCAAATTGTCAAGCTACGAGACGGCCAAGAGACGTTTCAAGCCATTCTGCCTGAATTTGAGATTTCGGCTGATGAGGACGAAGAGCCTTTTGGCGATGAACTTGAAGAAATTGGCTTGGCAACCACTGAAAAGCCCATTACAGCACCAGTCGTCGGTTTTTATCGGCCAGGAAAGGGTTTTGAAGTCGGAGCAAAGTTCGAATCGGGCCAGAGTGTGGCCGAAATTGTTTCTCTGGGACTTGCAAACGACGTGAAGGCGCCACTTAGCGGAGAAGTCGTTTCTATTGAACTTGAAACAAATTCGCCTGTTGAATACGGTCAGGTGATCGGTTGGATGAAGCCATGAAAAGGCAATCTGGACGCTCGCTAATGGGTGTGCTGGTTTCGGCCGTTGTTCTAATTGCATTAGGGCTGACTTTTGCCGTTGGCTCCGGTATTTTTGGCCAAAAAGGCACAGCAGAAAGAAAGGACGGCAATGGCAAAACCCTGGTCGGAAAGAGTCTATACGCGGCGAAAGACGACGTTTGTATCAATTACTTGGGGCAATTACGTCAATCCATTCAAATCGCTTCCGACCCTGTGGAAAATACTTTTCCAGAAACCATTCAAGAAACTAAGTTGGGGGATCAGTTTTATAGCTGTCCAGTCGGCCACGAACCTTATGTTTACGATCCCAAAACGGGAAAAGTTCAATGCGTCCATCCAGGACACGAGAAGTACTGATGTTTAAGAGAGTGTTGATTGCCAATCGTGGTGAAATTGCCTGTCGTGTGATCCGGGCTTGCAGACAACTAGGAGTAGAATCTGTTGCCGTCTATTCAAAAGCGGACAAAGACAGCAGACATGTCCAGATAGCCGACAGGGCGTTTTGCATTGGCGAGGCTACCAATTCAGACAGTTACCTCAACATCGCCAATTTGCTTTCCGCGATAGATATCTCGGGAGCTGAAGCCGTACATCCGGGCTTTGGATACTTTAGCGAGAACGCTAGATTCGCAGACGAAGTCGCTCAAATGGGGGTGAAATTCATTGGTCCGCCAGTTTCCGCGATAGAAGGCATGGGTGACAAAGCAAAGGCCAAATTTGCGGCAATTGAATCTCGCTGTCCCGTTGTTCCTGGTTCAGAAGGTGGTGTAGCTAACGAGGTTGAAGCCCTTAAAGTTGCGCAGAACATCGGCTATCCCGTACTTTTGAAAGCTGTTGCTGGTGGCGGTGGGCGAGGAATTAGGCGGGTCAACTCTCCAGACGAACTGCAAAATCTTTGGAAGCTCGCGCAGTCTGAAGCTCAGGCCAGTTTTGGCAATGACGAGATGATTGTCGAAAAATGCGTTGTAAATCCCAGACACGTTGAAATTCAGGTTCTTGGTGACGAACACGGTCAAATGGTTTATCTTGGAGAACGAGAGTGCTCAGTTCAAAATCTTCGCCACCAGAAAATTGTCGAAGAAGCGCCATGTGCCATCTTGACTTCTGAACTAAGAAAGGAGATGGGCGAAGCCGCCGTTCGGGTGGCTCAAAGCGTTGGCTACACGAATGCTGGAACAGTTGAGTTCTTGCTCGATGGCGATGGGAAGTTTTACTTTTTGGAAATGAATACTCGAATCCAGGTGGAGCACCCTGTGACAGAAGCGATCACCGGATTGGATTTGGTGCAAATGCAACTAAAAATTGCCTGTGGGGAACCCCTTGGAATCACGCAAGATGAAGTCAATCTTTGCGGTCATGCAATTGAAGCCAGAATTACTTCTCAAGATCCAGACCATGAGTTTTCCCCAAGCACTGGATTGATTACAAAATGGAACCCGCCGGGTTTTGGCAATGTCCGATTAGATACTCACGTCTACGCAGGTTTCAGTGTTTCGCCATTTTACGATCCCATGATTGCCAAACTCATTGTGTATGGGAAAGATCGAATTGAGGCGGTAAAGCTGCTGCAAGCTGCCCTCGCAGAATTCCATGTGGAAGGAGTCAAGACCAATATCCCGTTTCTTCGAGAGCTCTGTTCTCACGCGGATTACGTTTCGGGTGACGTGGATACTGGATTTGTGCCTCGGTTTTTCGAAGAGAAAAAGGCCAATTTGATATGAGCCTCATTCATAGCAAGAAAGTTGCGCGAGAAAGCGCACTCAAGGCTCTGTATGCTATGACTTTGGGAGACATCGAGTTGGACTTGGCATTGGAAACCGATGTGATTCAATTTGAATTTACACCAGATGCGTTTGCATTTTTGCAAAGACTCGTTCAACAAGCAAGCAACCAAGAATGGGATGAAAAGTATTCAATTTTTTTGGCCAAGAGCTGGAATTTAGATCGAATTGCCATCATTGATAAGCTAGTTTTGCGCCTTGCCTGCGTTGAACTATGGATCGAAGACTCGACTCCGCCTAAAGTGACATTGAGCGAATGGGTTCGAATAGCGAAGCTCTATGGTTCCGAGGAGAGTGGAAAATTTGTGAACGGAATTTTGGCGAAAGTCTTGGAATCTTCACCCAAAGCCGAGTGGGTAGCAGTACCGGAAAGCCTTCCAAAACCGACCAAAAAAGCTTCGAACCTTAAGGTCACCAAAAGCAAATCGAATCCTTCGTGGACGATTAAATCTTCCGAGCCTTAAACGTGCCGGACCTTTTTGAGTCGCCCCTTCATTTCGGAAGGCATCAACCGCTTGCTTCTCGGCTCCGCCCGACCACTTTGGATGATTTTGTAGGTCAAGACCACATATTAGGTACCAACCTGCCACTTCGAAGGGCTATTGAACTCGGAAGCGTTGGCTCGATGATCTTTGTCGCACCGCCAGGCTGTGGCAAAACGACATTGGCAAATATCATTGCAACCACAATCAAAGGCACTATACAAAAGATGAGCGCAATATCGACCGGAGTGGCCGATATTCGAAAGACTGCTCTTGAGGCCGAACAGCGCAGAAAATTTCATGATGAGCCAACTGTTGTTCTGTTGGATGAAATCCACCATTTTAACAAGAGTCAACAGGATGTCCTTTTGCCTTTTGTCGAGGAAGGAGCTTTTACTCTCATTGGGGCCACCACTGAAAACCCCAGGTATGTCATAAATTCTGCGTTGCTTTCCCGTGTCCAAGTTTTCGAGCTGAAACCGTTGGCCAACAAAGACCTCAGGGTCATTACCGAAAGAGCCCTAAGTGACCCTGTTCATGGAATTCTTCCAGTTTCGACTTTGGAAGACGATGCCTTTGAGGATCTTGCCAACCATTGCCAAGGAGACGCTCGGAAGTTGCTTGGAATCCTTGAAGCTGCTGCACTATGTTCAGGTTCAGATCGCAAAATTAGCCGAAATCATGTTCTCAGCGCAATTCAATCGCAATTTATGAATTACGATCGAAAGGGAGACCATCATTACGACACAATTTCAGCATACGTTAAGAGCATGAGAAGTTCAGAAACCGATGCTGCTCTCCACTATCTCGCCCGAATGCTCTCGGCTGGTGAAGATCCTCGCATTATTGCTCGAAGGCTCGTTGTTTTCGCAAGTGAAGATATTGGGAATGCAGACCCCCAGAGCCTAGTTGTCGCAACCTCCGCTCTCTCAGTTGTTCAATCGGTCGGCATGCCGGAATCACAATATGCTTTAGCCCAAGCGACAACTTATCTCGCTGAAGCACCTAAATCTGATCGGGTGAAGCAATCCATTTTGAGAGCCAAGGCCGACGTAGAATCTGGCCAGGTTCCGCCGATCCCTAATCAATTGAAGTCAAACCCTCTGCCCATCGAACGTGAAATTGACAGCAAGAGAACTTTTATGCCAGATGGCTCATTCAATTTGCCTTACTATTCTCCATCAGATTGTGGCTACGAAGCAAAAATCAAGGTTCGCAAAAAGGCACGTGAAGGAGAATTGAAGACGGATTGACGGGTTTGCCATCCGGGTATCCTTAAGCCATGCCAACGTTCAAAGAAGGCGACAAAGTGCGAATCGTGACTCGCCCACTCAGCGAGCAAGATAAGAAAGTCTATGGTTTCTTTGAGCACATGCAAGGCATGGTCGGAATAGTGGAGAACGTCTATTCCAAGGACGAAGTCGCCATTAAAGTTGACCTTGCCAGCCTCGGCAAAATCCCATCAGATATCCATAAAGAAGCAACCAAAAAGATGAGGGAGCGATTTGTTGAAGGTGTTAGCGAGGAAGCTCGAAAATCACTAACGAAAGACGAATTGGAATTCGTTCCACATTATGTTCTGCTTTGCCGTTCAGACGATCTCGAAAAAAACTGAACTTTAGCCCGGAATCTTGGCGTCAAAAAGGGGCCATATGCCAGTCGACGAAGCTGTTGTCAACTTAATTCTTGTTTTGTTTCTCATTCCCATTATGGGGTTCGCAGCTGTCTGGATCATCCACAAAATGGTGACAGGCGATTTATCATTTTTCCCCGGCTTGGCAACTTTTGCATGTCTCATCCTTTTGTTTGCTGTTGCCGTCTTGGTTCCTGGACAAAAAATGGCGATTCCGGTGATTGTTGTGGTCGTCATGGCGATGGTTTTCTATCCATTTGCCGAAACCCAAATTGAAAAGATGGAACTCGAAAGGATTGATTATTCTCGAATCGATAGAGCCCATCGAGAGTTATCGGTACGACCAAACAATGTGGCTGCAAGATTTGAACTTGCAAGTGCGCTTTATGACCGTGGTATGGCCGGAACGGCCATTGTTTTGGCGGAAGATGCGATCAACGGTTTGTCAACTGAGCAGGATCTGATGAGCATGCAGTCGTTACGAGACAAATTTAGAACTGAAGAATATATGCTCAAAAAGTGGAAGCGCGAATCCGGAATAGGAACTGAAGTTTTTCAACCGATTTCTTGTCCAAAATGCCAATTCGCAAATCCAGTTGGAACGCTCGAATGCCAACATTGCCATTGCGCATACATTTTGGAATTGGCCCGATCCCGAGACACAAACAAGCCGATGATTGGCAAGCTAATTCTGGGTTTTGGATTGACGACTTTGCTTTTGGTTGGCTCAGCTTGGATCGGCCAAGCATGGCCATGGCCAAAAAATGTAATGGGAATCGGTGTGGCGCTTTTGGGGGCCGGAGTGGTGATGGCTTGGTTGTTCCGCCCGCGGGCTTTGTCCTCGCCTCACTAACGTCAGGTAGGCATCAACGAGCAGTTTGAACCTTGTTCATGCCAAAATAGATTCAATGGCTGGCCATTCCAAGTGGAAAAATATCCGATTGCGTAAAGGGAAACAAGATGCAATTCGGGGAAAACTTTTTACCAAATTATCGCGCGAGATCATCGTTGCGGCAAAATCTGGAGGCGATCCAGCCACAAATGCACGGCTCAGGCTGGCGATTGACAAAGCGAAAGAGAATTCGCTCCCCAAAGACAATATCGACCGCGCTATAGCGAAAGGTTCTGGTGGCGGCGAAGGAACAAACTACGAAGAAATTCTCTATGAAGGGACCGGCCCTGGTGGGACGGCGTTCCTTGTTGAGGTCTATAGCGACAATCGAAACCGCACTGTTGGAGAACTTCGGCATGCGTTTACAAAGAATGGCGGAGCAATGGGTGAAAACGGGAGTCAGAGCTGGCAATTTAAGCATTGCGGGCAAATCTCAGTTGAAAAAGAAGGAATTGATGAAGAAGCCCTAACCTTGGCAGCCTTGGATGCAGGCGCAGACGACATCGAATGTGAAGACTCAACTTTCATAATCACGACTCCAGTGTCTGCTCTCCATGCCTGCAACGATGCTCTCAGGCAGGCGGGATTCGAGACCCACGAGGTGACTTTGGCCCGGGTGCCAACAAATTGGGCAACCCCAGCCATGGACGACATGCCGAAGATTCTCAAACTCTATGAAGCCTTGGAAGACCTTGACGATGTTCGAGAGACATTCGTCAACGTCGAATTTTCCGACAGCGACTTCAGCGACGAATAACTGGCCCAGGACGATGGCGAATGCTCTTCAAAGCAAAGACAAGCTGGAAATTCCATGGGCGTCGCTCATTCTCATTGGGCTCAATTTGATTGCTGCTTTTGTTTCGGCATTAGATCGGGATTTTGCCCTCGAGTATTCTTTTGCTCCTGAAAGGCCAGATGCAATCCGCGCCTTCCTAAGTCTGTTTTTACACACCAACATCATCCATCTTGCGGGCAACATGGTCTTTTTGGCGGCTGTTGGCCCCCGAGTCGAATCTGTCGCGGGAAGATTCAAAATGCTAGCGATATACCTTGTTGGGGGGCTGTTTGGAGTTGTGGCGCATTGGGTTGTGATGACAGGGCTTCACTCAGAATCCCATCTTGTTGGTGCCAGTGGCGCAATTTCCTCCCTCGCGGGCTATTGCGCCATCAGGTTTATGTCCAAGAAAGTTCCATTGGCACCAAGGATCCAAGTGCCTGTACACACTGTTCTTCTGTTTTGGATTCTTCTCCAAGCTCTCGGGGCTTTCATAAAGATTGGTCAACAAGAAGTTGGAGGCACAGCCTTCTGGTCTCATCTCGCAGGGTTTTTAGTCGGCATGATCTTGGGGTTTGCCTTTGGGGCACAAAAGTCTGCCAAGTTGCAATTCGGTCACGAGACGCTTGAGATCATGTCTAGACGTGGCCCTGCTGCCACGGTTCAGGCTGCCCTTAAACATCTTGAAAACCACCCCCAAGATGCTGCCGCTTTGAGAGAACTCGCGCTTGCTTACTATCAGATGGGGGACAATGAACACGCCTTTGAAACGCAAGCTCATCTCATCCAAATATCACCGAAGGGTTCGTTTGTCACATCACTTTCCACCCTTGAAGAATGGAACGGATTGTCGACACTTGAGCCCATGGAACGACTGAAATACAGCGATCAAACAAAAGATGTCGATCGTCCACTTGCTATTCGTTTAGCTCAAAGTGTAGTTAATGATCGCGAAGCTAGCAAACACCGTCCCGATGCATTGCTCAGTCTAGCGGGCCTTTTAGAAGGACAAAAGCGACAAACTGTTTTGAGCGAGCTCTTTGAACAATATCCCACCCATCCGGCCAGTGATATCGCCCGGCAGCGAGGTTGGGTTCAGTGACGCTTAAGCAACGTTGGCGGAATGTTCGACCATATGTTCTCGGGCCGATAATCTACGCTTTTGCGCGTGTTTTGGGAATGACTCTTCGCATACACGCCATTGGATTTGATGAAGTCCAGAAAATACCAGGATCCAAAATATATTCAGGGTGGCATGGCAAGACCTTTTCGGCGGCGACCTTTTTTAGAAAGATGGGAGTGTATACGATCATCAGCCACAGCAAAGATGGCGACATGCAAAACATCATCTTTCGCAAATTTGGATTCAAAACGATTCGTGGTTCCACTGGTCGGGGAGGGGTGAAAGCGGCCATCGAATCGATTGAAGCCTTAAAACGAGGCGAGAAAATGGCTTTTACTCCCGATGGCCCGAGAGGCCCTTCTGGTGTGGTTCAGGGTGGCATTGTTCTCATGGCCAAAAAGTCAGGTGCGAATATCGTTCCTGTTGGAGTTTCTGCCGACCGAAAATGGGAGGCACCAACATGGGATAAATACATGGTTCCCAAGCCCTTTGCTCACTGTTTCATGGTCTTTGGCGAACCCATTAGTGTTCCAGCCGATGCAACCGAAGACACTCTTGAATCTATTAGGCAGCAACTTGAAATTCAGATGCATGGGCTGGAGCACCATGCGGCGGAACTTGCTAAATCGCCTGATCAGAGGTCATAGGGAAACTGATAGGCTCGTCTTCTAGCTTTTCAAGAGCGATAAGATTTATTCGGCGACCATCAGTATCTTCAACCGTAAAACGATAGCCCCCGGATTCGATAGATTCTCCCGGAGCGGGCTGCTTGCCGAAAAGTCCAAAGACAAACCCACCAATGGTATCGAACTCTTCACTTTCAAATTTCGTTCCGACCTCTTCGTTCAGGTCGTCAATGTTCATTTTCCCGCCAATCATCAGTTTGCTCCCATCTCTGATAACTTTGATCTCGTCGTCATCGTACTCGTCTACAATTTCACCGACCACTTCTTCGACAATGTCCTCAATACTAACGATCCCGGCTGTTCCACCGAATTCATCCTGAACGATAACAATTTGAGATCGATTTATTCTCATCTCTCTCAAGAGATCGTGTAAATTTTTGCTCTGGGGCACAAAATGAGCGGGCCGGAGATTGTTTCGGAGAGGTTCATCATGAGAGCCATTGAGCACCCATTTGAGGACATCTTTGGCATGAATGATTCCAACAATTTGGTCGTCCGTGCCTTCATAGACTGGGATTCTGGAGTGTCCTGTTTCCTCAACAACGCGAGCGACTTCTGCCATGCTCGCTTCTAGAGGCACAGCATCTAGATCTACTCGGGGCGTCATGACTTCTCGCGCCACGGTGTCTCCAAATTCAAAGACCGAGTGAAGCATGGCCTTCTCGTCTTCTTCAATTTCCTGGGTCTCGACAGCTTGTTCCAGTCGTTCCTTAATCTCCTCTTCAGCTTGATTGTTGACCGAGAAAGACGCATTTGCTCCAAATCTCTTTGTGATCAATCCGCCGAGTGCCAAAGTGAGGCTTGCAATTGGTTTAAAAACCCAACTGAAAATGACAACAAAGCCATAGATTCGCAAAATTGATGAAAGTGGATTGGTTGAAGCGTAGCTACGCGGGATGAGCTCTCCAAAAACAACGTTGAGCGCAATAGTTGGAATTCCCAATAGAAATCCCGCAGTCAGAATAGTTGGCCAACCCGTTTGTAACCCAAAATTTGATAAATTTTCGCCAAACGCCATAGCGTTCGGAATCAAAAGTAAAACCAGCCAAGACCGCATTGTTTGCGATCCCAAAAAGCAAGACGCTACGTACCACTGTTTATGCTCAAGAACATCCGAGAGAACTCTTGACTTCTTTTCATCGATTCCAACTTGGCGGAGATGCGAAGAACGAATGAGATCTATGCTCGTTTCGCCCATTACAAAAACCGCATTAAGGATCATTACAGCAAAAATAGCGAATAAAAGTTCAAATTGGAGTGAAGCCGAAAGCGAGGCGACAGCGATCATGCTATGACCAAACAAAATCAAGGGTGCCACAAACAGGCAAAGTCCAATCCAGGAGGTTAAGACAGATCCGGTCGTCAGCCGTTTCGGCAGACTCCGACGTCTACGGTCAGGGTTATCGCTCATAAATTCGCAAGCTTTGCTATTCTAGCATTGTTGGCTTGTTTCACCACAATTTTACATTGAATCCTGAATTTTGAGTTCATTTTGGAGTGAGCCCAAATAAGGCTAAACCAAGTAAGACCCCTACAGTTGCTCCCAAGGTGAGTTCAAAAATGCTATGAATTTTGCCTTCCCAGCGACTCTGTGCCACCATGGCTGCCAAAAGCAATGCAATCGATGTTACGGCGACATTATCTGTAAGAAAGAAACTTGCTGTGGCCAAAAAGAACCCATAAGCCGCGTGCCCGCTCACAAGTCCTCCTTTGGTCACTTGGCCATGTTTGCCAAGTCCTTTCCCAACGATCACAATGACAAAGACCAAGAAGCATCCAAAAATCATTTTGAGGGCAAACGGCGCCCCAATGTTTTCGGAAGTCAAGTTGATTCTAATTCTTTCCCATTGATCATCGCCAACTGCGATCATGGAACCCACGATTATCGCCATGATCGTCGTTATCAGAACAGCGCCTGCACTTATGTCTTTTGCAAATTTTGCAAGTGGATGATATGAAGGACTGACGAGGTCAACAACCGCTTCGATAGCACTATTAAACATCTCTGCCACCAAAACGAAGGTGATGATGAACATGAGAACAAGAATTTCCCTCATTCTCAGGTTCAAAACCATGGCCGCAAGAACAGCTATCAGCGTCACATAGAGATGAATCCGCATGTGTCGCTGTGTTCGAAAGGTATGAACGATGCCTTCAAAGGCGACCTTGAATGGGCCAACAATGTCTTTGCTTGCCATAAACTGTCAGTCTCCGTGGGGCAGGCTCATCCAGTCCCCAGGGACTGCAATTTGGGTCAATGCCAAGATACGCCTCATTTGCTCATTCATTTTGTTATATTCTGCCTCGGATTCGTCGTCAAATCCGCATAAATGTAGCCCGCCATGAAGCCCTAGAGCCGCAATTTCAAGCTCAAGGGGAATATCTCGCTCTTTGGCACCCAAAATCGCGAAATCTAATGAGATCACGATTTCTCCCAAAGGGGCCCCGGGCCAATCTGGGCCAGGAAAACTGAGTACGTCTGTTGCAGAATTAACTCCCCGAAAGTTGTTGTTGCAGGCTTTGATCTGATCATCAGTCACAATCAATACTTCGATAGTGCGATCTTGAAAGCCAAATTCTTGTTGAAGGGCTTTCAAGACTTTGAGAAGCGGGTTCACTTCAACACTATGATCCGTTTCATTGATGATCGTTACTTCGGTTGGCATCATAAATATTGGCCACGAAAATGAAAGCACTCAGGCAGATTGCCTGAGTGCTGTGGTTCTTAGAAAAGCAAAATCTCGTAGTGAATCAACTCTAGATTCGTGTCAATCGGCGCCGTTTCTGTCGTCTTCGTTTTTCGCTTGGTTTTTCATAATGTGCGTGCTCTTTGAGCTCGCGCAGTAGACCACTCTGCTGTAGCTTCATGTTAAACCGCTTCAGTGCAGAGTCAATCGTTTCGTTATTGTGGACATTCACATAAATCATACTGGGCTTTCCTAAGACCTTATATGATACCATTTTCGGCAGAAGTTGGTCCTAATGAAGGGCCAGAGCCATCAAATGGACTTCATCAATGAGCGGGTCGAGGTCTTCTTGTTCCCCTTTGCCCCAAGCTAATTGAAACTTATTTTCACCCATAGCTTCCTTGCAAATGGCTTTTGCAGGTTCCAGGATTTCAATTTCATCGCCAGTGAGAACCCTTTGGGCATCTTGTCTCCACCGGGCCGTTCTTGCCATCAAACGAATTCCAAATTCGTGTTGCCCAGACTGAGCAAAGGCAATTCCGGCCGATAACATGATCCATTTGAGCCCTTCCTTAAAGTCTGCCGCAAGGGCACATTTTATTGACCGGAGATGGGTCGTCACGGATTCTTCCATCCGATTAGTCCTCAGTTGAGCTTCTGCCTGTTGCCAATAAACTATTGATTGCATATGCTGGCTGCCTGATACTCTGCAAGCATCATGGGCTTCTGAAAAGCACTGTTCAGATTCTTCTGTCAGCCCATGGATAGCGTGTTCGACTCCAAGATCGGTGAGGGTCCAAGCAATAATGTCGGGATCACCAGATTTCCTAGCATAGGGCTCTGATTCTTTTAAAAGCTCATAGCACTTTTCATGATCATTCATGCTCACGTAAGTCATCGACATCTGACGTAATGTACTGGCGATGCGAGCATCATCTTGAAGATGCTTAAAGGATTCGACGGCATCTCGATAAAATTTGAGTGATTCTTCGTATTGTCCGGAAGATTTGTAGCCACCGCCCAATCCTTGGTTCACTCTAGCAATCGCAGAGTGATCATCAGATCCTTGAGCAAGTTCAAGAGCTTCGAGAAACCAGTTCATGGTCTGCTGCCCATCAGCGATATTGCTTCCTGTCAAAGCCAAGTTAATTTTGGATTCAAGTCGGACAGCCGGAAGATCTTGCTCCGTGAGCGACGAATCGAAGCGAAGAAGTGCTGCAAACCAAGTGTTCGTGTGCCCCCGAGGCCGGAAAAATGGATGAAGGACTTTTGCGAGATCTATCGCTTCACTTGGCGAGCATGTTCCATCCAAATAACCCTCGAAAGCCACGAGGAGATTTTCATTATCATCGTGTAGGGCATCAAGCCAAGCCCTGTTTTTTGCAGAAGGCTCTCCAATGTTTTCGCCATTTGCCAAGGCGTAATAGAATTCAAAATGCCTTCGCTTGACCCTTTGAAGTTGGTCTTCTGAAAGGACACCGAGTGCATATTCTCGAATGGGTTCAAGGAGTCGAAACCTCGTCGCATGATCGGTTTTTGTCGCGATGATCAGGCTCGACTGAACGAGCTCCGCCATGTCGTCATCACTCATTGGGGGGTCACAGATGCTTTGAGAAGCCGCCAGATTAAATCCCTGAGAAAAGACGCTACAAGATGCAAACATTCCTTTCAGATTGTCGTTCAAGAGCCGGTAACTCCAATCAAGTGTGGCCCTCAAACTTTTGTGTCTCTCGCTTACATCTTGACGTCTACTCGAAAGGAAATCGACAGAATGAGAAAGTCGAGCAAGGATTTCCGCTGGGCTATATGTGGCGAGCTTTGAGGCAGCAAGTTCGATAGCCAGAGGTAGACCTTCGAGTCGGCGACAAATTTCAGAAATTGCAGTTGCGTTCCCTGTGTTTAACGTGAAGTCGTGTTGGACGGCCAAAGCTCGTTCACAGAACAGGCTGACACTTGAGATTTCTCGTAGCTGTTTGAGATTAAGATTCGGGGTTGGAATCTCTAATGGCTGAACCGGCCACCGATACTCGCCTTCAATTTCCAAGAGAATTCGTGTTGTGACAATGACCTTTAGCAGTGGCGTCAATCCCAGGAGCCTTGCAACGAACTCCTTTCCGGCAGGCAAAAGGTGTTCTAAATTATCAAGAACGACCAGAGCGGGCCGACCGCCCACGACTTTTTCGATGGCAGCAAAAGGATCGGTGGCTTCTGGCTCTTCGGTCATCAGGCTCGCAACTTCATTGGCGACTCTGTCTGCGTTGCGAACGCTGGCTAGTGGTGCGATCCACAGGCGGCCATCGAACGAATCTGCAAGTCGTCTGGCAAGTTCGACGGATAAAGTCGTTTTTCCTGACCCTCCAGGGCCATAAAGCGAGAACAGCCTCCCTCCAGAGCTGGAAATGAGTTGAACTAAGGCTTCAATATCCTGATCTCGCCCCAAAATTGAAGATCGAGCCGCGGGGATCGGTTTGACCTTTGGGGTTGCAGTCGGCACTTGTTCGCTTGTTCCCTTGGGAATGAGGTTTAAGGCATCACAGGCTGCTTGCGATGGTTGCTCACCCCACTGAGATTCAAGTTGACGTTCAAGTTCTTCGAATTGAGCGAGCGCCAAACTTGGCTTGCCAAGCTCGACATAGAGTTTCATCAAGGCAATATGAACATCTTCTCTTGGCCCCAAAAGTGCGACCGCTCTTTTCCCGGCAATGACGGCATCGTTCTTGTCTTCAAGAGAGTCTGCGAGTTCTAGACACTTCACGACCGCTTGGGCATAAGCTTCTTCGAGTTGTAGCCACTGGCTGATAATCCATTCGTCATCAAAACCCGCTAAGAGTGGCCCTCGAATCGCTTCGAAGGATTTGAGCCAAGTTCTCGCGTTGAAAGAAGTTTGAGTGGCCTCTACAAAGGTATCGACATCGGTTTTGATATTTTGGAGGGAAACCGATATTCGATCGGATTCAATCACAGCATGAGTGGATTCCAGACTTGACCTAAGTGAAGAGAGCGCCATTCGGAGGTTTTGCCTTCCTGAATCTAGGTTCGATTCTGGCCAAAAGAGGTCAGCCAAGATTTCTCTGTTGTGGGGAACATCGTGAAAGAAAGCGAGATAAGCGAAGAGAGCAGCCGTTTTCTTGGTTCTAAACTTAATGGGTGTGCCATTTTGCGTCGCGACCGACAAGCCACCGAAGAGATTGGCCCAGAGCAACTCATTTGAATCGGATGGTGGCATGGATTCCCAACCAATTATAGCCGTGCCAGGATCTTGTCTCCAACGGTTCTTTTACGAGATGCCGGTGCTGATGACCCCCTTATAGGGATTCTTTTGTGAGCGTGAGCAAGTCGAACTTAAATGAATTTTCGAATTGCAAGAAATTTTTCGGCCCAAAAAATCATTTGACAGAGTCAAAGTTCCAAAAGTAATTCGAGCTCTAATCCTTTTGAGCTGTTTTGCTCCATTCACAAATCAATTCTATAATGGTGGGCGTCACAGAATCGTCACAAGAATCTGAACCAAAAAAGTAAGGGAGGTTGCAACAAACCCCTTGCTTGCACAACCTCCATTTTGTCTTTCTACAATAGATGGTTCGCCCTGTCATCGCGAAGGCACCACTCAGAAAGCTATTATCAATTATTGATAATACTGTTCTCGGAGTCTCAATGCAAGCTTTCTAGCAATTATTTTGTATCTAGACAATTGGCGCCGGAAGCTGCCAATAAGAGATGATGTTCTGTTTTTCGCCGTGCCGATTCCGAATCGCCCAACTCAATGGATCTTGCAATTTCAAGGTGTTCTGGAGCTCGCTCGCGAATACATCGTCGCACTGCATCTGGATTCTTCATTGCCAAAGAATATAAAAGTCTTGCTCTCACTGAGAGTCCAATGTTGTTCCATGCTCGCACCAAAATATCATTGCCACTAGATTGAACAAGAATTTCATGAAACTTAAGATCATATTCTGAATAGCTTTCTAGGTCGAAATCCTCGGAATACCGAATTGTGAGTTCAGCACATTTGAAGAGGTCATCAAGACGAATGTTTCGGTTCTTAGCTACGGTCATTGCTGCAAAGCCTTCAATAGCTGCACGCAGTTCGTAGGCTTTGGCCATTTCAGCAACATCAACGTTACGAACCCACGTACCGCGGTTGCGAATCGATTCCACAAGACCTGAAGATTCTAGAAGACAAATGGATTCGCGAATCGTGCCCTGGCTGACTTGAAATTGCGCTGCGAGTTCCAATTCAACAAGTCTTTGCCCTGGGAGCAATCGCCCTTCAAGGATGGCCGATAATATCTGCCCCTTGATGTGTTCGCGGATGGATTCCGGCTTGGCCTGAACCGCAATATTTGTCACAACAGTCATTTGTTATAGCATTTCAAGGTTAGAATTTCAAGCAAGTAAATTTACCAGAGCCAGGCATGGCATTTGAACAAACTGCAATCCAGGTAGAATATGAGTTGAATTTTGGGCGAACTTCGCCCTTTTTGATTTGAGCCAATGAGCAACGAAAATTCTCCCAACAATGAAGGTCAAGATCCAGATCAAATGCAGGAACAAGAACAGCATTTTGAGTCTCAGGAAGCCACCGAATCCATTGCAAAAAAGGTCGAAAGCAATTATAACGCAGATCAAATTCAGGTTTTAGAAGGGCTGGAAGCTGTTCGCCACCGACCTGGAATGTATGTGGGAGATAACGGCAAAAAGGGCTTGCACCATATGTTTCGGGAGGTTCTTGATAACGGGGTCGATGAAACGCTCGCTGGCCACTGCGATCATATCGAAGTCATTCTTTACGAAGATGGCTCATTAAGCCTCGAAGACAATGGTCGAGGAATCCCTGTAGACGTACATGAAAAGGGGATCAGTGCTCTCGAGGTTGTCATGACAACTCTTCATGCGGGAGGAAAATTTGGAGAGGGCGGTGGTTACAAAGTGTCGGGCGGGTTGCACGGTGTTGGAGTCTCGTGTACCAATGCATTAAGTGTTTGGATGGAGTCGACTGTTAAACGAGACGGGAAGATTTATCGCCAAAGATATGAGCAAGGAATTCCAGTTAGTGGTCTCGAAGTCATTGGCAAATCCACTAGCAATGGCACCAAACAGCATTGGATGCCAGATGCTTCGGTTTTAACAACGACTCAATATGACACTCATATTATCAAGGGTCGCTTGAGAGAAGTGGCTTATCTGAACAAGGGTCTCAAGCTCACATTTGAAAACAAAAACAACCACCAAGACGATGAAGAATTTTTCTTTGAGCGTGGAATTGTCCAATTGGTTGAAGACCTTAACGAAGCCTACGATGCAATCAACAAGCCAATCTATTTTCACCGAGTTCGTGAAGGAATGGAAGTTGAAGTTGCAATTCAATACCAAACCGCTTACAACACAACCATTCTTGCTTATTCAAACAATATCCATCAACCAGATGGTGGAACGCACGTAAGCGGTTTCATGACCGCAATGACAAGGGTCATCAACCAATATGCAAGGAAGATGAACCTTCTGAAAGAAAAGGATAAGAATTTTACGAGCGATGACGTTATGGAAGGCTTGACAGCAGTCATAGCTCTCAAGCTAGAAAATCCATCTTATAACTCCCAAGACAAGGTCAAACTTGTGACGCCAGAAGTGCAGGGATTGACAAATTCGCTTGTGGGTGATGGGCTCCAAACATACCTTGAAGAAAATCCGCAAGTAGCAAAGCGAATTGTTGACAAAGCAGCCATTGCCCAGCGAGCCCGCGAAGAAGCACGAAAGGCAGCTGAGGCTGTCAAACGATCGAATGCTATGGACTCTTTTGGGTTACCTGGCAAACTCAGTGACTGTGTGAGCAAGGATCCAACACTTTGCGAACTTTTTATTGTTGAAGGAGACTCGGCTGGAGGATCGGCAAAAGGTGCTCGTGATCGCGTCACACAAGCTGTACTGCCATTGCGAGGAAAGATTCTCAATGTCGAGCGAGCCAGACTCGATAAAGCGCTCGACAACGAGGAAATCAAGAGTTTGATCGCCGCGTTAGGGGTGGGAATCGCCGTGAACACTGGGCGCGACGATAATGAGGGTGAAGAGCCACTCGATGAAAAGAAGAATGGCGGAGCAAATTTCGATATTGAGAAACTTCGATATCACAAAATCATCATCATGACGGATGCAGACGTCGACGGTGAACATATCCGAACTCTCCTTTTGACTTTCTTCTATCGCTATATGCGCCCACTTATTGAAGGCGGTTTTGTTTATTTAGCGCAACCACCCCTCTATGTAATCAAATCTGGAACAAACGAAAGACACTACGCCATGACTCAAGAAGAAAGGGATAATATCATGAGAGATTGGCCAGCAAGGAAGCGAAGCAATGCTCAAATCTTGCGGTTCAAAGGTCTGGGTGAAATGAATTCGGAGCAACTCGAAGAAACCACTATGAACCCCGAAAATCGACACCTCGTCAAAGTCGATTTTGATGGCTCCAGGGATATTGAAGTTGAGCGAATGTTTAGCCGACTCATGGGAGATAAAGTCGAGCCACGTAGAGAATTTATCGAAAAACACGCTCGCGAAGTCACGAACGTGGACTGGCATTATTGATGTCCCAATTACGATTCCCGATCCGATCTAACAAGTTGTCCTTGGAAGCGCTCACCACGGGAACGGTTGCGAATAGGCAGACCAAATTTCAGAAAGTGGAAATTGTTCAGACCGAAGTTTTCGGCAAAGCACTGTTGCTCGATGGACATATTCAGCTTACAGATTTCGATGAAAAAGCCTATCATGAAGCGCTTGTATGGGTTCCTCTTCTCAATATAAGTCATCCCAAATCCGCACTTGTCGTGGGAGGTGGGGATGGTGGCGTCATCCGCGAACTTTGCAGACATCCCAATATCGATAGGATCGATATGGTCGAAATAGACTCAGAAGTAGTCGAGATTTGCAAAGTACATATGCCTCAGCTAAGCAACGGAGCGTTCGAAAATTCGAGGGTAAATCTTCATATTGCCGACGCTTTTGAATTTGTCAAATCCAGCACACAGTTTTATGATCTCATCGTCGTGGATTGCACAGATGTCTATGAAGAAGAGGAAGGCGAGCTCAGTGAAATGCTGTTCACAAACTCTTTTTATACTGATCTGCTCGACCGGCTATCTCCAGAAGGTTTTGTGGTGACCCAAGCAGATAACCTAGTTTTTTGCCCCTATTCTTTGGATGAAATTTTGGCGCTTTTCAGACAGGTTTTCCCGGAAACTGGGAGTTATTGGGGGCTGGTTCCAAGTTTCGGTGGCTTCAGTGGATTTGTGTGGGGGAGCAAAGGCCCTCGTGTAGACTCCATGAAGAAATTTGAACCAATAGTCGATCTCGATTATTTGACAGAACCCCTCTATCGAGCAAGCTTTTCCAATCTAAGATTTGCTGAAACCAAGTAGAATTGCGAGCTTCTAGAAGAATCTAGACCATTCTGTCTAGTAACCGTCACATCTTGTCAGCAATTTAACAATATTTTTTAGCCGGCGAAGTTTTTTTCGTCAGCGGAGAGACACTCATGAGAAAATTAGTACTGTTGGGCCTGGCTTTTGCGGCCGTTGGTGCCAACGCACAAGTTGTCTATGACAACACTTCCCAATCCGTCGCATTTGGGTTTTCGTCAACCGACTTAAATTCGACTTTTGGAGATCAACTCCAGCTCGCTAGCGCTGGTACATTGGATTCCTGCTCGTTCTCGATTTTCAACTCGGGTTCCAGCGCAGGCGCTCTTTTAACGGCAACCGTTCGTATCAAGTTCTATGACAACACAACCCCATATGCGGGTACTGGTGCTTTGTCGGGAAATCCTCTCTTGGGAAGCATTGATTTCAATGTGAACTTTGGAACCGGATTGAACGCTGGCTTCTTCTCAATCGTTTCCAGTGGCCCTGGCCTCAGCGGCTTGGGTATCAACTTGACGTCCAACGTCGTCATGACTCAGCAAGTTGTGGCACGAACAGGCGCGGCAAGTCGACTCGGAATCGCTGCGACAAACATTGCTCCTGCAGTTGGAAACAGCCCAGGAACCTATATGTATGTTAACAGCACAACGGTCGGCGCAGAAGGCTACTACAACATTGGCACGAACGCCATGGCAAACCCATTCTATCAGGTGGGCATCGTTCCAGAGCCAGCATCCATGCTTGCTCTTGCAACCGGCATTGCTGCTCTCGTTGCAAAGCGACGAAAGAAATAATCTATCCTTCGGGAAAAAAAATTGAGAGCTTTTGCCAAGGCAAGGGCTCTCCTTTTTTGTGTCGAACTCGGTACTCTTTAACCATGCTTGATCCACGCGTCACTCGGCTCGCCGAAGTTCTTACATCGCACAGCACCAGACTTGGCCCAGATGATAATGTTCTTATTCACGCATTCGACATCCCAGATGAATGTGTTGCAGAAATCGTCCGCATTGCAAAAGGTACGGGCGCAAATGTCATGGTTCGGCTGGAATCAGCCCGTATCAACCGAACCCTTTGGAATGGCGTGACTCAAAGAAATGTCGAACTCATCGCAGATAACGATCTCCACGAGATGAAATCAGCGACGGCATACATGGGCTTGCGTGGGTCAGACAATATTGCCGAATCCAGCGATGTACCAGCAGAAAGCAAAGCGATATGGCAACGATGTCATGCATCGCCTGTTCACTCTCAGCAAAGAGTCGAGAACACTAAGTGGGTCGTTCTCCGATGGCCAAGCCCCAGCATGGCCCAACAAGCCATGATGTCTACTGACAGCTTCGAAGACTTCTATTTTCGGGTCTGCACCATGGATTACGAGAAAATGGAAAATGCGTGCAGACCACTCGAAGACCTCATGAATTCAACCGATCGAGTTCGCCTCATCGGTCCTGGAACAGATATTTCGTTCAGCATCAAAGATATCGGTTGCAAGCCATGTGTAGGATTGCGAAATATTCCTGACGGAGAGTGTTTTTCTTGCCCCGTTAAAGATTCGGTCAATGGATATATCGAATTCAACACGAGCAGCCTTTTTCAGGGGACAGAATTCAAAGGTATTCGATATGAAATGAAGAACGGCAAAATAATTGATGCTCAAGCCGGCGAGAACACCGAACTCATCAACAAAATTTTGGATACCGATGATGGAGCACGATATATTGGAGAATTTGCCATAGGTTTCAATCCCTATATTCTTCACCCCATGATGGATACGCTCTTTGATGAAAAGATTGCGGGTTCCTTCCACTTTACTCCTGGCAACTCATATCCGCCTCCAGGTGGCAACGGAAACAAGAGTGCAATTCACTGGGATACAGTCATGATTCAGCGTCCAGACTATGGAGGAGGCGAAATTTGGTTTGACGATGTCCTCATCCGAAAGGATGGGCAGTTTGTCCTCCAGAACTTGCAAGATCTCAACCCAGAAAGGTTGGGCTAACCTTTGAATCTGAAAAGGAAGACTTTTCGTAGAATAACAAGTTGAGTCTTAGACGCGATCAGAAAACGTTGCTCATTGCAGGTGCAGTGTCATTGTTGCTTTGGAGCATTCCATTATTGCGACCAATAGCGTTACCGTTGATCTATTTGAATACTCATATCCACGAGCTGTGTCACGCCCTCGTAGCCATTGGCACAAGCGGGCATGTCGAACACATTCTTGTTTTTGGAAATGGCTCCGGCGTAACGCCTGTGGTCGGAGGTTCGCTCATCTTGACAGCTTCTGCGGGTTATGTAGGTTCAAGTCTTGTGGGTGGGGCTCTCATTGTCAGCTCGCGGAAAGCAAAAAATGCCCGAATCGCTCTTTGGGTTTTGTTTGTGAGCATGGCCTTGAGCATGCTTCTGTTTGTGCGCGGAGATCTAATCGGATGGATCAGTGGATTGCTCTGGGCGGGGACATTGGCTGTGCTTGCAAAAACTCTAAAAGAAAAGCAAATTGTCTTTGCCGGGCAGTTCCTGGGGCTTCAGCTTGTCCTGACCTGTTTCCAAGCCTTTCTCGTGCTCATGCAAATTTCTGTGATCTCCGAACGCCAAAGCGATGCAATGATATTGGCTCAGCTCACTGGTCTTCCGGCAATTCTTTGGGCAAGCATCTGGCTGATCCTGGGGATCCTCGTCGTTTGGGGCTCACTTTTCCGGGCATGGAAGCCCGAACGACACTCTCGGTGACCGGTAAAATCACAGCCGGATGTTGGAGAAGCTAGCCGAAATTGAAGCCAAATTCCTTGAAATCGAGGAACAACTTCAGAATCCTGCCACGGCGCAAAACCCCAAAGAGCTGGCCAGATTGGGAAAGGCCCGAAGAGATATAGAAGAGCTTGTGGGTGTGATCCGAGACTATAAACGCACCATCCAAGAACTCAAGGAAGCCGAAGAACTCCTCCAAGACCCAGATATGCGAGAACTTGCCCAGGCCGAGCTCGACCCTCTTAAATCCAAGATCATCGAATATGAAGAAAAGCTCAAAGTGATGCTTCTTCCCAAAGATCCGAACGACGATAAATCAGTCATCATCGAAATCCGTCCTGCAGCAGGTGGAGACGAATCAGGCCTCTTTGCAAATGAACTCTTTCGAATGTACTCTCGCTATGCCGAAAGAAGAAAGTGGAAGTACGAAGTCATCGATTTTGAACCTAGCGGCATAGGGGGTGCGTCCAGAATTGTGCTAGAAATCGATGCGATAGGTGCTTATAGCCAGCTCAAACATGAAAGCGGTGTGCATCGGGTTCAAAGGGTTCCAGCAACCGAGAGCAGTGGAAGAACGCACACCTCAACCGTCACCGTTGCAGTGCTCCCCGAAGTCGAGGAAGCTGATGTAGATATCGACGAAAAAGATTTGGAAATTAGCACCTTCCGAAGCTCAAGCGCCGGCGGGCAGCACATGCAAAAGAACGAAACGGCCATCCGAATCATCCACAAACCCAGCGGTGTTGTCGTGACTTGCCAAGATGAAAGGAGCCAACAGCAGAACAAGCTCAGAGGCATGCAAGTTCTTCGCGCCAAGCTCTATGAAGCCGAGCAAGAGAGGATTGCAAAAGAAAGGGGCAGCCTAAGAAAAGATCAGATTGGTTCGGGCAACCGAAACGAGAAGATCAGAACCTACCATTTCATCCAAAACCGGATCACCGATCACCGGATTGGCAAAGATAGTCACAATATCCTCGCTTTTATGGATGGCGATATCCAAGATATGATCGATGCTCTGAACCAAGATGAGCAAGCCCGAAAGATCGCGGAAGAACTTGGGCAAGCCGCCTCAATTTAGCATTTCATCCACTTTCTGGCACGGCTTCAAAGCTGGCTTGGTCAATATCCACCAAGAAGTTGGGATCAAGGGAGGTGGGATAGACCTGGATTCTGGCCTTTATCGTGCTGGTTTCATCAAGAAGTCTTTCCATCCTTTTTTTGGCGATACATTCGCCGGTTGACCATTCAGGGCTTAAATCCATGGAAAGCGGATATTTGGAATCCCAGGCTTTGCTCTGGTTGTCCCAAAGACTCACTTTCATGGTGGCAGAGCCTGTGGCTCTGGCTCTGAGTTTGAGCCATGCCCACATGGTATCGATGGGAAGATGAGAAGAGATGACAAAAGAGACAGCCGGTGAAACAAGAGTGGGAACCAAGAACCTTTGAATACTCAGTGAATCTCCATCGGCAAGTGCAAGAGAGCTCACAGATCCATGATCCAGCTTTCCAATCTTAAGAGAAGATTCAAAGGGCGGGTAGTTGTAAGAATTCGGAGTCAAAAGTAACGGCCGGTTATGAAAATCTCCATTGAATTCTCCGATGCAAGCCAATTGCCCTTTGTTATTCGGGGCTTGTGTCCAAATCAAATGCCAACCTTGAACCGATAGATCCACAAATTCATCGAGCCACCTTGCCCTGGGCCAGCCTCGTTTCCAAAAGATGGCTCTGCCCTGCGAAAATCCCGTCGTGGGCCAAAGGCCACCAACATTGCCTTGCAAATCTACTCCAATTGGAGCAAACCCAGCTTCGGGGCCATGGATGAGAGTGCGTGTGCCATCTGGCTCAATGACCCCCAGACGAGTTTTGAAGTCATTGGGCACAACCCCCACGATGATGGTGCCATCGTTGCTCACCAAGCGGCCCTCTTGCGCAAGGGCCGTGGGAAACTTTTCAATATCTTCAAACCCTTTCTGTCTTGTCCATTTGAGAGCGACCGTGCCATCGTTATTGAACCCACCGCTCGAGCCCACAATGACACCCTCATCGTTGATATCAAGTGGAGTGAAGAATCCATATCCTGCCTTTCGTCCAAGATCTTCCACTGTCCCATCGGCATGGGTCCAGATTGCAGTGTCAATTCCATTCGGAGTACACCAACCAACAACATCTCCTCGGTTGTTGAGGCTCGTCGGAGAGCTTTCCAAACTTCCGGGCAAGACATTCACTCGTTGGGAGTCTGTTGTCGGGTTGAACCGCAATGCGACTCTCAAAAAGTTGGATGTTGCACCTGTCATGACAAACTCACCATATTCGGACATCTTTTGCTGATATACGTTCAGGGCAATAATATCATTTGGAAAAGTGGCAGGAACTAGCGATCCGTCAACATGCAAGAGATATTTATATCGAGGACAGACCAAAAACACCGAACTGGAATCATTGATCCATTCAGCTGCGCACTGATTGTTTTCTGGATCTGGAAGCTGCCTCAGATGATAGAGCTGGGCTTGCGCCAGAACTGGCGCAAGCAAACATAACAAGAACAGAGCCCTGAATCTCATGAGTTAAAAACAACCACCTCTCATAGAACGCATGGCTTCTAGCAAAAGTTCAGAATTCAAAAACAAGTCTGAATTCTGGACCTTCTTCTTCTAAGTCCGAGCAAACCCAAAACTCCCACAAACCCAAGCCAGAGCGGAGGTTCGGGGACGGGGGTGAGGAGAAGGGCGTGAGGGACATTGTTTATTCGACCTGTCGCACTGATGTATCCGGTATCGCTTATTCCTGTGGCCTCTACTTTTGTGTATCCATCGAGTCCACCCCCGCAAATAGAAGCGATATTCTCGAGTCCATCTTGCTCAGACCACAAAAACCCAAAGGTGCCATTGACATTTGTAAAATAACCAACAACCTGGTTAGAATTGTTAATCCCATATGGTTTTGTTTGCCCTGGTAAGACGGGAGGTTCAATGGTGATGTATTCACCATTTGGTTTGCGAAGCCAAGCTCTCCAAGAAAGATCTATTTTTCTGGCCCAATATCCAGCAATGTATCCCTGATCATTGATGTCCCAAGCTGCTCCCTGATTCATATCACTCGGCAACCCAAGGCTGACCATCCCTAAAGCATCCGTGTACATAAAAGGCACGGGTGGTTTGAACCCAGGCTCAGCCCACTGACCCACAGCATCGCCATGGTCATTCATGCCATAGGCCGTACTTAAGCTCAAATTTCCAAGACTTTTCCAACCAGAGCCGGGATCATAGCGAGCGGCGCCTGAATCTCCGAGCCCAAAGGCAGCTTCACCAATGACCTGGCCCTTGTTATTAAGACCATAGGCAATCGTTGATCTCACATCACTTTGCAAAAGCTCATGAAACCCGGACTGGTTATCCCAGATGAAAGACTCCTTGGAGGCACCAAGAAAAGTGTTTCCAGACACTTGCCCCCAATCGTTAATCGCTGTGATATCGTTATTCCCAACACCAAGTTGAAACGTTTGCATGCCAGATTTTGGATCCCAAAAAAATCCTTTCTGCCCAGCGATTCCGGTGACTTGCCCAGAATTATTCACGGCATAAGCATTGGTAAACGGTGCATCAGCTGGAACTCCAAGATCTGTCACTTTGTATTTCTGGCCCCAACAAATTGGGGACAAAGTACATGTCAATACGAGAAGCGATATTTGCTGCAGGAGATTGCCTTTCATAGCCTCCTTCTTCTGAATCCAAGCAAACCCAAAACTCCCACAAACCCAAGCCAGAGCGAAGGTTCGGGGACGGGGGTGAGGAGAAGGGCGTGAGGGACTCCGTTCACTATCCCAGTTGCACTGATGTATCCGGTATCGCTTATCCCGGTCGCGATGACACGCTGATATCCTGCAAAGCCTCCTATGGTCAAGGATCCTAAGTCTTGGAGCCCTGTTTCTTCTGACCAAATGAAGCTAAAAGTTCCATTGACATTGGTATAGTATCCCACCACTTGGTTATGGTTGTTGATATCATACGGCAATGTCTGGCCTGGTAACAAGGGTGGCTCAATTCGGATATATTCTCCGTCCGGTTTTCTTATCCAAGCTCTCCAAGAAAGATCCTCTTTTCGAGCCCATACCCCGGCAATCGTGCCAGAATCGTTGATTTTTCTACCAGTTCCCTGGTTCATATCTGACGGCAACCCCAAATCAATCATTCCGCCAGCATCGGTGTACAAAAAGGGAGTTTGGATACCCAATCCTCCGCCGTTGTACCATTGACCCACTGCGTCACCGTGGATATTCAGGCCAAAGGCTGTACTCAAGGTTAAGTCTCCAAGCGTTTTCCATCCAATTCCCGGATCATAGCGAGCTGCTTGGCGACCTCCTTGAATGTTAAATGTTTCACCTACCAATTGGTTGAGATCATTGATAGAATACGCATGTGAACCTTTTAGACCTTCTCCTAATCTGTCCTGAATTCCGGTCTGCTCAGACCAATCGAAAGCGACCTCGTCTTTGCCATTGTAATAGCTTCCAGCCACATGTCCAGAATTATTGATGGCATGAACATTATTACTGTTTCCAACCCCTAAGTCAAAAGTTGAAAACCCTTGTGATGGATCCCATAAGAATCCTTTGCTGTTGCCACTTCCTGAAATCTGTCCCAAGTTATTTATATCTGAAGCGTGGCTCCAAGTATCTCCGGAGGGAAAACCAAGCTCTGCAAGCTCATACTTCTGCCCCCAGCTAAGGGAGGACAGAAGTACAGCCGACAGGGCAACATTGAAGGTGCGTAAAACCTGCATCCTCATTAGCTCGGCACCTGAATGATCCAATTCGCTTGTTCAAGAATGAGTCCCCAGGATGGGACCGGAGCTAGACCATTTTGCTTCATCTTCACTTGTGCCTTCATATTTCCAGCAATATCTGTGTAGCGTGAAACACTTCCAGTACACGGTAAGTCCGATGTGACTCGGTAATGTGGAGCTAAAGTTTTGAGGCCAATATCAATCGTATCCCAGGCATTTGTTGAGTAATTCCAAAGATTCACGGTCTGCAAGAATGCTCCAAAATTCGTGGAACAAGACGTCACACGGAACCACACTCTGTCGGCCTCGGTGACCGGCCTCGTGAAAACAGAATTTATTTCAATTCGAATTGGATCGACAATGAGATTCGGCACCAACCCCTTGACAACCTTCAATGTGTCACCATCAGGCTTCTGCAAACTCTGGAAAGTTCCAGCTTGCAAACTCCCTAGCACGATATTCATAGAAAGTACTGTTGGTCGCAAGTCTGAAACCACTGGCTTAGAAGCAAATACGAAGTCGTGATTAAAATGTCCTAAAACGGATTCACTAAATTGCCCCGTCACTTCAGTTGGTAAATCTCCTGAAGCTACAGGGTCGGGATCGCTAATGGCTTCCAAGTCAAACGCACCATTGTTGCCAGTGCTATTGATCATTCCATCAGACACCCAAATATAGGGATGCGGGCCGTTTCCAATGAGCCTGTAATACTTTTGACCTCCGACAACTTGAGATGTGAATTGTGATGGTGGCCCATACTGTCCGGGGGTACCCAGCAGAAGGAGTTGCGTTGCACCTGGCCCCGTGATGAAAGGTTGACCCGTGCCATCGCCATAGTCAATATAGCCTCCAACAAATTTGTCATTTGTAATTCCAACTACAGTCCCACGTGTTCCTGTTGGCCATCCCGGAACTGGTACTGGCTGAACACCTATGTAATCGCCAGTCACTGGGTTCGGAGTCCAGGTCACAACACCTTGAATAAGACCAGGATAGACATTCCCAGCGATATCACCGTGAGAATTTACTGCTTCGGCAATTCCCTCAGTTGTTCCAGGATGTGATAACAGGAAACTGCCGAATGTGTCCCCAAAGACCAACGGCTGCTTTGCTGGTAGATCCAGGCTATGCAACTCACCGACAGCCCAAATGTTTGGGGGGATGCTCCCGCCACCTAGGCGATCTGCAACATCATAAAATTGACCTATTGTTAAGTTGTCTACAAAAATTCGTTGCCAAGTTGACATTGAAGACCAAAATATAGGGGAAATTCCATCCCAACCCGTCGCATTGGAATAGCCGACCCACTTGGTTGACGTTGCAGTGACTGCAGAATGTGTCGAACCAGGGGGTAAGGACATGGCATTCAATGGATCAAAACCACTCATTTCGGTAGCAAAGCCCAAGAGCGGATCGGAAGAATAACACCGAGACCCGCCATGGGCCGCCGATCCAACTTTGTACGTTTGAACATGTGTACTCCCGTTTATGGGAGCCTGAAAGACAAACCCCAAAATGGTCTCACTTTGCGAGAAGGCAAGATTCGCCCCCCCCAGTATAAATACGAGCCCAACGGCCCTTGAACGTGATTTCATCTGATACCTCATTGTATGTTTCCTATATTAACAGCAATATTCGCTGCCAACACCTGGTAGATGCTACAGGAAACACGAAAAGTTCAGGATTCGATCTGGAGTAAGAAGTTTTGAACCAGTCACCTTTGACTATTCATCTTGTGAATTATCAAGTCTTTAGGTTGAAAACTTTGCGTGTGCCCTGAGGTTCCACACTCGATCCGCCAATACATTTACCTGGGTCAATCTGACCGGAGTAATGAAATGTATGAGCAGTACTGGGGCCTAAACGAACCACCCTTCACGCTCACGCCCGATCCTCGCTTCCTGTATATGAGCAGGGCGCACGAGGACGCGTTGATGATGTTGCACTATGCTGTCACGCGAAACAAAGGCGCGGCGATGCTTGCCGGAGACATCGGTCTTGGCAAAACGACAATCAGCCGCAAGTTGCTGGAGACTATCGACCCTGTTCAATACAAGGTCGTTTTGATCGTTAATCCGATCTTGACTCCAACTCAAATCTTGCAAGAAATCTTAGCTCAGCTTGATATTGATTGCCAAAGCCGAAACCGACAGGTTTTGGTTCAACGGCTTCATTTGGCTTTGCTGGAATTTTACGATCGAGGCCGACGCATTGTTGTATTAGTCGACGAAGCTCATCTGATCCGGTCGCTCGGCACTTTCGAGGAGTTGCGACTCTTGTTGAACTGCCAGATGAACGATCAGTTCTTGCTGAGCCTGCTGTTGCTGGGTCAGTCCGAACTGCGTCCACGGCTTGCGAAAGTTCCTGCCCTGGAACAACGACTGGCTGTGAGACACATTTTGAAGCCTCTTGATGTTCACGACACGGGTGAAATGATTTTGCATCGAATGCGAGTTGCTGGTTATTCGGGTGAAAAGAGCCCGTTTACTCCTGATGCGATTCACAAAATTCACCAAATTTCTGGCGGAGTTCCACGTGTTATCAGCCAACTTGCCGATAACGCACTCTTGATCTCGATGGCGCGCAAGGAGGAAATGATTGATGCCTTCTTGATGCACGAGGTCGCAGAAGAATACACAGGAGTGGCGGCATGAATTTAGCAGACGCCATTCGAAAAGCTGCGGCAGAAGGTTCGATTCCGCAGATCACAGAAGTACCCAATGCCTTTCAACCCAAGCTGATTGAGCCAGATCAGACGAATTCGGGTTCTTTGGTGACTGGTCAAGAACCAGTAGCGAACGTGGGCACTAGTTCCGCGCCCGTGCCTCCGAATATGAACGTTTTGAGTGGCAACGTCGTTCGGATCGAGCTCTTTATGTCTGCTGAGCAAACGACGAATATGCTCCGAGCGATTATGACGGGCCAGCACACAGTGTTGACCGTTGCAGAAGCGGCTCATTACCTAAGAGTACGAACGCAAACCTTGACGAAAATGGCCGAAGACGGTGAATTGCCAGCCATTGAAATTGATGGTAAGTGGCGATTCTTGAAGCACAGTTTGGACGATTGGTTGGCTCAAACCATTGGGCAACCAGAAACCGAGGAGGAACATCACGATGTCGCTTAATCTCTTTAGAAGCAAGTCATTCATCGGTCTAGATTTGGGCGCGAGCCAGATCAAGGCCGTTCATATGGAGCGAACGCAGGCCGGTTGGAAAATCGATAAGGCTGTTCGCTACGCTACCCCCAAAGACAGCATTCAAGATGGCATTGTCACAGATATAGATGCCGTTGCTGGCGCGATCACTCAGATGCTGAAAGAAAATAAGATCAGTGCAACCTGTGCTGTGATTGGAGCATCGGGCGGTTCTGTGATTGTCCGTAACGTGAAAATTCCGAACATGCCAGAAGCTGTCTTGAGGAAATCCATCAAATTTGAAGCTTCTCGGTATGTACCTTCCAGCATAGAAGATAGCTTCATTGAATTTGAAGTTCTTGGCCAGGCTGACGAAGAAAATATGGATGTCTTAATTGTCGCGGCACCTCGAGATATCGTGGAAAGCCGAGTCAAGGCATGTGAAGCAGCCGGGCTTGAAGTCGAAATTGTAGATGTCGAAGCTTTTGCTGTCTATCGATCTTTGATAGAGGCCGATATGGAGCGCGACTACGGCTCTCAAACTTTGGCGGTTGTCGATATTGGTTCGAATTCGACCAACGTTTCTGTGGTGAACAAGGGCGTGTTTTCAATGACTCGCTCCATACCCCAGGCCGGATCGACCCTTACCGATGCGCTCAAAAACTATTTTAAGCTCACCGAAGAAGAGGCCGAGTCTGGAAAGGCACAACTTGACTTAAATAGTCTGCTTGACGAACACAAGCCGGCGGAAAATCCGCCCCTTCGTGTTGTCCAGCCCTTCTTAGATGATCAAATTCGGGAAATCCGAAGGTCACTGAACTATTACCAATCGCAACAAACAGAAAGTGGCCAGGCCACGCCTGTCTCAAAACTAGTTCTCACTGGTGGAGGAGCTGCTTTCCAGGGGTTGCAGGGCTATATCGAACAAAAACTTGGCATAGAAACCGTTTGCCTAGGTGTTTTCGATAACCCACGATTTGTTTACTCTGGAACAGACGAACTCGGTTCTGGACTTGACCTTGCGGTGGCCTCGGGCTTAGCCATGCGGCCGTTTGCAAAGGCTTCATAGGTGGTTTGAAACCCTATGCCAATGATTAATTTGATTCATGAACAGCGAGCGCTGGTGAAGCAGCGAGAGCATCAGATCCGCGTGCTCGTCCTATGCACTTTCGGTCTTGGAGCCTTTGCCTTTTTGGCAGCTGGTTACTATGTTTTCGAGGCTGCTCGGTATCAGGTGATGATTAGCGCCCTGGAATCGAAAAAGGCCAAGCTTTCACCGATGCTCAAGCAACTTGCAAACAACGAGCGAGACGAAAAGATGCTGGAGCCAAAGCTCACAACTTTGACGAGCGCAACCAAGGCAACTGAACAGTGGTCAAGGATTCTCGACCATCTCACTTTGAATTGCCCGAAGGAAGTGTGGCTCACAGGTGTCAAGGCCAATCCACAAGTCGATCAAGATGGCGGTGTTGGACTGACGTTTTCGGGTTACAGCTCAAACCACGATGCCATCGGGGAGTTCTTACTGCGATTGGAAGCGTGTGCTGATCTGGAATCTGTGAGCTTGAAATTCAGCCAGGAGAGAACTTTGGAACAGGACAAAAAAGTTCTCGAATTCGAAATCAGCGCTTATCTTGCTGGTTCTCGAAAGGAAAAGAAGGTTAAGGAGAAAGATTCAGCATGAACACACTCCCATCAATCCGGACAATCGTGTTACTCATGGTTGGAGCCCTGCTTATTGGTGGAGGCGCAACTTATTGGGCTAGCGGAGCCGCATCGGCTGCCAAAACTCGATATGCGAAGCTAGCATCCGAAGTTCCAGAAGAAAAGGATCTTGAAAAGATGGTCGCCGATTCCCAATTGAAAGTAGATGATTACAAAAATCAACTTAACCATTTGGAGGAAGGCGTTCCAAACTTGGCTTATGTGCCGACACTTTTGACGGAGCTGGAAACACTTGGCAAAGAGCACAATATTGCTGTTACGGGAGTTCGTCCGATTGTCGCAGATAAGATAAGCAAGAACAATGACGACAAGGCGAGCGGGAGCGAAAAAAAGCCTTCGTACCAAGAAATGAGTATTGACATCACTGGGCGTGGCTCCTATGCCGATGTCATGCAAGTCGTTGAAGCTCTCAAGAAATTCCCAAAAATCTTGTCTATCCAAACGGTTGGATTGAACCCCAAAAAGGATGCTCAAAAGGACAAGAGCTCTGCTACAACCACAGTGCAATTGGACGCAACAGTGAGGATCAAGGCTTACTTATTCCCATTGCCAGATAAATCAGCCGATTCCAAACCTGGACAAACCGGGGCAACATCATGAAAAACGACAAGAAGAAGACGATTGTTTTTGTGGGGCTGGCAGTTGTTTTGTTAGCTGTCGGTGCATTTCAGTTTATCCCCAAAGATAAACCTGTGAAGGCAACAGTTGTCGATGCAACCAGCGGTTCAGGAGGTACTTCACCAGATGGTCAACAGGCCGATGGAAAGAAACCCGAGCTTGGCCCTGATGGGAAAAAGTTAGACCCGCAGAAGGAGCTTTTGCGAGCAATGGTTAGCGCCCCTTTGGCGCGTAGAGACCCGTTTGCTCAAGAGACTGTTCCGCCAACGGCTTCGACAAACAATCCTCCTACACAGCCACAGATTGATCAGCCAAAGGTTGCAAGAATGGGCAGCTCCGGTGGTGGGAGTATGCCGAAAATGGGCGGAACCGTTCCACCCTATGAACCGCTTCCACAAGGTGGTGGCATTGGAGCAAACCCAAATGAACAAGGGTTGACAAAAGCCGCACCACTTCGACAGCCAGGCGAATTTGCATATAAAGTTCGTGGAGTTCTCAATGGACCCAAACCCATGGCAGTTTTTGAAGACGACAGTGGCAATCAGCGACTGGTTCCGCTTGGCGGATCTGTTGACGGCGATAGCAAAGTCGTTGGCATCGAACGAGGAAAAGTACACATCCGACACAAGGGCAAGGACAAGACCTTGACTCTAACCGAGGGACAATAATGAGGAAACAAACCCTGTCGGTCGGCCTCTTGGCCCTCTTGGCACCCTGTGCCATGGGTCAAGCGACTCTGACCGGAATCGAAACAAGCAAGGCCGGAGACGGTCTTCAAATCGTCATCCAAGGTGAAGGCCTTTCTAACCCCAAGACTCTGCGGGTTATGGGCAACACATCTTTTATTGTGGAATTCGACTGCAACTTGGTCGGCCATCCACAAACTGTCAAGGTCGGTGAATCCGGCATCAAATACGTACAGTACGGCTGGTATAAAGCCAAACCGCCGAAGTGCCGAGTTCATGTCAAATCAGATTCCGCCTTTGAACCAAAGCTTGTTCAACTGAACAATAACTGGGTGATCTTGGTGGGCAACACGGGATTGGAAGGGACTCCAAATGAAACCACATCGGTTTCTCAAGTCGCTCGAGAAGATCGCGCCCTCATGGAAAGTGCGATCAAACAGCTTACGGGTCAAGACTTGGAAATCACTCCAAATACAACAAACCCGACTCCACAAGCACCTGTGTCTTCGAAATCAGAGTTGTTACCGGCGATTCCGAAGGTCAACTCTGGATCTCCGATTTCCGCTAGTTTGGCAACTGACCTGGAGCCAAAAGTCGCTTCCAAAACTGCAGAATCGCCAACAGTTCCTCGAACACAAAAGCGTGGCGATTCAGTATCACTTGATTTTGTGAGCACGGACGTTGTTCAGATTTTGAAGGCTCTTTCAATCCAGGCAGGAGTTAACATTGTTTCTTCCCCTGAAGTAAGCCCAAGTGATAAGCCATTGAAATTGTCGATTTCGCTCAATAATGTGGCACTTGAAGACGCATTGTCTTATGTCACGGCGATGGCAAATCTTAGGTACGCCAGAGTCGGTAATACTTTTGTAGTCACTCCAAGCGCTTCGTTTAGCACAGCTATGCGACAAATTATGGAGCGAAACGCGAGCAGCTACCAAACTCGAGTTGTGAACTTGATGAGTGGTGAAGCTTCAAAGATCAAAGAAGCGACACTTAAAGCTCTTCCACCAGATGGTCGAAACGGATACTATGAATTGATCGTCCCAGGTCAAAACGAAGCCCCTGTGACCTCCGTCGGATCAACCGAGCAGCCTGTTTCGGGGCAAGGAACAGGTGAAGCGAAAGGAGATCCTGCTCAAGACAAAATGCCACAAACCCAGCCAACAGCCCAGAGCAAATCGGCGGGAAGAGCATATTACGTCATGATCGTGGGAGACCCTACACGACTCAATGATATCGAAGCATATATCCACGAGCTCGATGTTCGAATTGCCGCTAGCTTCTCGCTCAGTCGGTCACAGTCCACTGGAACTGTTGCAGTGCCGATTCAAAGTGGCCAAACAGAAAAGATCAAAGGCATGATCGAGAAACTTCTTTCGGACAATCCTCGATCTTATGACTATTCGATTACAGAAACTTCGGTGAAAGAGCTGGAAGTGGGCGAGCAGTCGACAAAGTTCTTGCTCATGATTGGCCCAGCGGGCGAACTTGAAACGCTGAAGAGCTTTGCAATTGCCCTGGATAGGGAGCTTTGCAAACCACTTGGGATTCAGTATCTCGATGACACAGCTCAAATGGTGAAGGACTATGAGGTCGTGAACCTCATGTTCATCGAGCCTGTTATTGCTGCTCAGGATCTCAAGGGTCGTTTCAAAGATCTGTGGGTGACTGTTGTTCCCGATGCCGCAACTCCTGGTCTCAAGGGCGAAGGAGAAAGTAAGAAGGACGAAGCTCCTCAAGACTCTGGCAATGGTGGAGCCACCAAAACCGATGGCCAAAAGAGCGAGCTCAAGAAAGAGCTTGGACGTGAGCCTATGAAGCTCATTCTCCGAGGATCAAAAACCACCATCGAAGAAGCCAAAAGGTACTTGGCTATGGTTGATGTTGCTCCAAAGCAGATTGCCATAGAACTCAGAGTTCTGGAAATGACAAAGGAAGATGCCTTCAAAATGGGTATCGACTGGAGCATTCTTGCAGGAGGTCGAGCAAACCTTTGGAGAATGAACCAGGGCGTAGGCGGAACTTCTAGTGACCCGGGTGTGATAAACGGCACAACAAACTTTGGCCAAAAGACCGATGGCGTCACAGGTAAGCCATTTTTCGAGAACGTCTCTGTCTTGGCTCAACTCGATAAGGTCACAAACGATCGAAACTTGATTGCAAGGCCAAATGCCTTGGTGAGCCATGGTCGTGAAGCCAACTTGTTCGTCGGCGACACAATTCGATACGTCAAGCAAATCCAGTCATCGCAAAACGGCATCACTGTCATTACCGATGAACTTCAGGTTGGTTCGACCTTTAATATTAAGGCGAAAATTGGTGACAAGGGAAACATTGCCCTCGATTTGGCTCAGAACTTCAGCATTTTGACCGGCTTTACGGCTGTTCCTGGTGGAGGAAATTTGCCACAGACCAGTGATCGACATTCGAATATGTTCGTGAATATGGTCAGTGGAGAGACAATCGCGATTGGAGGACTCATCCTTGATAACGATCGAAAGCAATATGGCGGTATTCCTGGACTAAAGGACTTGCCGATTATAGGCAAATTGTTCGGCCGAACCAACAACCTCAAGACTCGAACAGAAATTGTGTTCTTCTTGACCGCTGTTGAAGTCGATGGAAGCAATCGGGCTACGGCAGCATCTCCTGCCAATTCGGTCAAGAACGCTCCGGATCCAATCAAAGAATACAAAGCTGGCAAAGTGAGCAAGAACTAAGCTCATCATTTAGCTAAGACTCTCGAAGCGAACTCAGCATCCTGCTGGGTTCGCTTTCTTTGGCATAATGACCAAAGGTTTATGAGTCAACAAAACCACGAATCAGAAATCGTCGCTCCGCCAATTCTAGTGAGATCACTTCTCTCTTGGGTTATCTTGGGGCTCGTTTTCTTGTTACTCATTATTTCGCCCTTAGTCCAGATAGATGCGAAATCCAAAAAAAGTCAGAAGGTTGACGAACTTACAGTTATCCAGGAAATCAAAGTTGCACTCATCCAGAAAAAGGTTGAAGAGTTCGCCAGTATTTCGCCGAATTCCTCGAAAAGGTCTGCAAAGCTAGCGCTCGAAAGGCTCCAAAAAGAGCTGTTTCCACATATCGAGACCGAGCCTGAGGCTGCTCGGCTGATGCTCGTCATCAATCGTGAACTTTCGATGCCAGCAAATCAAACGGCACTTGCCACACTCAAATCCTCACCAAAATCGATCAACCAGACGTTTTACAAAATCTATTCTGGGCGAGCTCTGAGTTCGGAATACATCACGAGTCATAGTCGAGACTTTCCCATGAATTTTTTGGGGAGGGTTGCCAAAGCGCATGCGCAAAAATTACAAGGCCCAGCCAACCCTATCACATTCCTCGACGTGGCCCTTTTGACGATCATGGGTTTTGGGGGAGTTTTCGTCTATTTGTTGGGGTCTGCACTGTTGATTGTCATTTTGTTTCAGATTAAGAAACAAAAGATTATTCCTGTGGGTTATCCAGACAGAATCCTTAGCAAATCCGACTCCGACAGATTGGCCATGCGTATGGTGCTGTTTTTTGCGGGATTCCTCACTATTCCGCTAATAATGCAGTATATGTTTCGTGGCCGATTTGTTCCTGGAGTGCTTTCGGTCATCTCAGAAATCTTGTTCGTCATTTTTTATTTCTGGGTATCGAAGACACCTATTTTTGGAGTCTCCGACCCGATTCGGAGCACAATTGGCCGATTGAAGCCAATGGGAAAGCTGGTCAGTTATGGGCTCGTAGGTTTTATGATCACACTGCCACCAGTCATGACATTGGCCATTATTTTTCAAAAGATCTTTTCGGGGGCGAGCAAGCCAACTCATCCGCTTTCAGAACAACTCGGAGTTGGTGCATCCCCGATCACACTGTTTATGATGTTTGTTATGGCTTCGGTTTTGGCGCCACTTCTCGAAGAAATTTCATTTCGTGGAACATTGTTTCCTGCGTTAAAAGTTCATATGAAACCAATCGCGGCCGCATGCATCACCGGCCTTCTGTTTGCTTCTGTGCACCCGCAAGGGCCAATTCTCTGGGCATCTCTTGGATTTTTGGGAATGATGTCTTGCCTTCTGGCTTATTACACGGGATCGCTCGTGCCATCTATGGTTATGCACGCGGTGCATAATTTCTTTATTCTCATGATGGGAATGATTGTGGTGCTTTAGCGGTGCGAGCCTATTTTGACCACGCTTCGACGACTCCCCTTTGTCCTGAGTCTTTACAAGCCCTCACCCCTTGGCTAGCTCAAGCGATTAATCCATCTTCTCTTCATTCGGCGGGCCGAAAAGGAAAGGAAGCTCTAGACAAGGCCAGATTGAAATTGTCTGAAACTCTGGGCTGCCTTTTCGGCGAAGTCATCTTTACATCCTCTGGAACTGAAGCTGCAAGTCTTGCCCTGATTGGAACAGCAAGGAAGAATTTTGGATCGAAACGAAACAAAATATTGCTCTCTGCAGCTGAACATCATTGTGTTCTGCATCAAGCACCTTTTCTGAGGCAGCTAGGGTATGAAGTCATCCACGTTCCGGTCAATCGATATGCACAAGTAGATCCCGAAGTTCTCTGTGGTCTTATAGACGAAAGAACACTGCTTGTTTCGGTTATGCAGGCGAACAACGAATTTGGAACCTTGCAAGACATTTCGAAACTTACGAGCATCACCAAACCACTGGGAGTTCTGTTTCATACAGATGCGGTTCAACGGTTTCCGGTTCAATGTCAAGTGGATGATCTTGGTGTAGATCTTTATTCACTTTCAGGTCACAAGATTTATGGCCCCAAAGGTGTCGGAGCCCTTTATGTGCGAAGCGGAACGCCAATTGAAGGAGTCATTCTAGGGGGTGGACAGGAGCGAGACATGCGATCTGGAACAGAAAACCTTGCGGGGATTGTTGGGCTGGATGTGGCGATTCAAGCGGGCCTAAGTCGAATGGAGTTAGAACCCAAAATAGAAAAATTGCGTGATCGATTTGCGAGCGCGATGGTCAGTTTGGGTTTTGTCCCTACTCTTCCACTTTTTGATTCGATTCCTTGCCTTCCTGGACACTTCCATTGTCGATGGCCAGGCATTGGAGCAGATGTTTGGCTTATTAGGCTCGACAGAGCTGGCATCGCCGCCAGTAGCGGGGCGGCATGCAGCAGTGGAAGTCTAGAACCCAGTCACGTGCTCAAGGCCGCAGGATATTCTGAAAGCGAGGCAAGAGAAGGACTTCGATTCTCATTCGGGTATCAAAACACAGAAGATGAAGTGGAATGGGCACTCGAACAAATCAAACAAATTCGGGACTCAATTCAGGCCAAAAAATGTTGAGAATTTTTGAAACCGTTCTTTATGCAGAGAACTTGGATGAGTGCATGACGTTCTATAAAGACTTTCTCGGTCTTGCACTTATAAGCTACAACCCGGAGCGCAGTATCTTTCTCAAATGTGCTACGGGAGTACTCATCATATTTCGAGCCTCGAAGACCTTAATCCCAGATGCAGGAGTACCTCCACATGGAACGAAGGGCCCCGGACACTTGGCATTTACGACCAGTCATCAAGAGCTTCTAGAATGGCAAAAAAAGCTCGAAAGGAGTGGCGTTGAAATCATTCAACACCAAAAGTGGGAAAATGGTGCACAGTCGTTATACTTTCATGACCCCGCCGGCAATATTCTGGAAATTGTCACGCCCGACCTTTGGGGTTTTCCCGAATAGTTCATCGCCCATAATCTTTCTATGCCGTTGCCTATCGAAGACTTGACTCCTCAAGAAATTGTTAAGGAACTTGACCTCTACATTATTGGTCAAGATGCAGCGAAGAGGGCCGTGGCTGTTGCATTGCGCAATCGGTTTCGAAGACAAAGAGTCGTGCCAGAACTTCGTGGGGAAATTGTTCCCAAAAACATACTCATGATTGGCCCAACAGGGGTTGGGAAAACTGAAATCGCACGGCGATTGGCTCAGCTAGCTAAAGCGCCATTTATCAAGGTCGAGGCAACAAAATTTACTGAAGTCGGTTACGTAGGTCGTGACGTGGAAAGCATGATAAGGGATCTCCTGGGAAATGCCGTTCGGCTCGTGGAAGCCGAGCATCTCGAAAATGTGGCAGAGGACGCTTTAGAAGCTGCCGTGGCACAAATCGCCGAGCTCATCGAAGATGAAATGCATCCACGTCAATATTCGGGGCATTTTTTCTCAACCTATCCTGTGGGAGATCCAGGTGAAGATGGCTTAGAAGACTTATCGCAAATAGAGTTGGAAAATCAACAACGCGAAGTCCGCATTCAAGCTCTCATAGACGAAATCAACTCTGGGAAGCATGATCGCAAGATCGTGGAAGTTGAGGTCGAGGAACCCCAAAGCAATTTTCTCCAGGTCTTTACCCCGCAAGGCATGGAAGAAATGGGCCTAGAAGGGTTGCCGATCGGCGGATCTGGAACCAGAAGATTCAGGAGAAAGGTTTCAGTTTTTGAAGCTAAGGAAATTCTCACAGAGGTCGAAGGTAAGCGGCAGATCGATAGCCTTGCTGTTCAGAGAGAAGCTGTCCACCGCGCCGAGCAAATGGGAATCATTTTTATTGATGAGATCGACAAGGTTGCGATGAAAAGTGGCGGTGGTGGGGGCCCGGAAGTCAGTCGCGAAGGTGTGCAGCGAGACTTGCTCCCAGTCATTGAAGGTTCAACCGTTCAAACCAAATTTGGCCCAGTGCGAACAGATCACATCCTTTTCATTTGCGCAGGCGCCTTTCATGTGAGCCAACCCAGCGATTTGATACCAGAGCTTCAAGGGAGGTTGCCCATTCGTGTCGAACTTGAGCCCCTGAGCCAGAGCGACTTCAGCCGAATTCTGAGTGAACCAAAAAATGCCCTCACAAAACAATACTCACTTTTATTGGCTACCGAAGGAGTGACATTAGAGTTCACAAAAGATGCCATGGATGAAATTGCTTTGATGGCCGCCGTGGTGAACGAGAAATCTGGAAATATTGGAGCAAGAAGATTGCATACAATGATTGAAAAATTGTTGGAAGAAGAGATGTTCTTAGCACCAAATCTCAAAGAAAAAAAGATCTTAATTGACCGCATGAAAGTCCAATTGAGATTATCCGATGTACTTAAAAGTCCAGATCGATTTTCGAAAGAGATCTAACTTTGAAAGTTCACAACAATATCCATTTTAGAGCCGTCATACTGTCGATATTGAGGCCGATTTGAAACGAACTGTGCATCCCTTGGTAAAGGCATTTGTGTTTTTTCATGGTTTCATGATTCTGAGTTGGTCGGCGCCTCCTCCAGTACCCGCCATCCAAAACGGATCAGTTCCGCCAACTGTCGCTAATGTCGCCGCTCATCCGGTTGATTTCGCCCTGAAATTCAATAATGACGTGAAGTTCAATTGGCCACTCCAATACTATTTAGTCTCGACTGGCCTCTGGCAATATTGGGATATGTTTGCGCCTAATCCAGCAAATGTGGATTTGTGGTGGGATGCGATTGTCACATACCAAAGTGGGAAAGTTGAAGTTGTGAAGTATCCAAGAATGAAGGATCTTTCAATTCCAGAAAAATATGTAAAAGAGCGTTATCGAAAATTTATTGAAAGGGTGAACAACGATCAAGAAGATTCTTGGAAGTGGCCAGAATTCGCCCAGAGAATGGCTCTTTTAGGCACAAAAGACAAGAACGATTTGCCTGTTCGTGTACAACTCAGAAGACACTTTCGCGAAATGCTCGGAATGGATAAACCTGTTCCCAAAGAATACAAAGAATACATTCTCTTTGATTACATCGTGAACCAGACAAAATTGCGAGAAGACCTTCAATGAAAAACTTGATCGCAAAAGTCAATGAATTCGTTTTCGGCTGGGGTTCTCCTGTTACTTTCGGGCTGATTAGAATCGTTTTTGGATTTCTTGCCCTTGTAAATTTCCTCATGATTTCGATAGATTTCGAGGCTTGGTTTACTGAGAAAGGATTTGTGAATGTGTGGCACGCCGAAAAATGGGCGCAGGGGGTGCCTAGGCTTAACTTCTTGGCCGGCGTCACCGATGCAAGAACAACCGCAACTCTCTATATCATTCTTTGCATCAGCTGCTTGTTCACTTGTCTTGGACTATGGACTCGCATTAGCACGATCGTCATGTTTCTGCTCATCGTGACTTTTCATCATCGAAATCCTGAGATTCTTCATTCAGGAGATACGCTCTTGAGACAGATGGCATTTTTGATCATGATAGCGCCCAGTGGCCACGCTTTATCGTTGGATAGATGGTTCAAAATCAGAAAAATTTCGCCACCACCAGAAATTCAACCCGTTTCACTTTGGCCGCTGCGACTGATGCAATATCAAGTCACCATTGTCTATTTCACAACTGTGTGGCACAAGTGGACTGGGACTCATTGGCGCGATGGAACGGCAACTTGGTTTGTTCCGCAACTCCACGAATTCGACCGTTTTCCATCGCCAGCGTTTGTCGATCAGGCTCCTTTCGTTCAGATCACAACATATCTCACTCTCCTTATTGAGCTCGGTATTGCTTTTTTGGCCTACAACAAAAAGTGGAGAAAATATGTGCTTTGGTCTGGAGTCTTGCTCCATGCCAGCATTGAATATCGCTTTAATATTCCGCTCTTTTCTTTTATCATGACTGCTACTTACATTTCGTTCTTTTATGGAGAAGAGGTTTCGGCTTGGCTCACCAAAGTAGAAGCGCGTCTTGGATTTGCCCAGCGAGTCTCGTCCCAAAATTTTGATTTGGAGCAAGGAATCGGCGATTCTGGCAAGGCGCTCGTTGATGTAAAATAAATTCAATTGCGCTATCGACTTAAGGATATTCTTGCGCCACGACGACCCAAACCTGATTTCCGAATCAGCACGGATTTTTATCTTTCCGTTCTCGCGGCAACGGCCCCTTTACCCAAAATCATAGAAGTTGTAGACCCCAAAGGCGCAGGAGGTGCTGTGCCTGGTTTTGGAGTTCCGCTTGCCTCTGGAAAGCAAAAGTCCGATCTTGTACTTCCGCTCGAGCGTGGGGTCTATGCCATCTCATCCATTGACCAAAAGAGCGTTCTCAAGCTCCGAGTTTTCAGTCGGGAGGACATTCAATTTCGCCCAGAACCAATCTTGAACTCCGAATTTGGTCGGTCATTGTCGGACGAAGCACGAGATCGGATTGCAGCAACCTGGACAATTCTTCAATTGACCGTTGAGTCACACTCCCCTAAAACGCAAGAAACCCTCATATTCTTGGCAAATGTGACTTCGAGATTAGCCAAACTTTGCCAAGGCATGGTCGCGGATCCACTTTGTGAGATCTATCGTCATCCCGATGCATTTCCAGATCCTGGCGCATATCCGGGCGAGGTTTCCATTCTGGATTTTGTCCAATGTAAGAAAGTTCCGGGGCCTGAAGGCTGGCTGTTATCAACCGCTGGTTTGCGTAAGTTCGACCACCCTGAATTGGCGATTTCGAGAGTTCCATCAACTCATGTCGGTATTGCAGAGAGTTTTCTCATTTCGGTGGCTTCGGGAATTCTCAAGGGCCACTATCTTCAACTTGGAGACAAACTCGTCTCTAATAAAGGCTGGATTGTCTCCAACTATGTTCCAGCAACAAATCTTGAAATTTTTGAACTCATGCCCCTTGACCCCCAAGAAACTGGGGCTGCTCTGACACAATGGATGACATCAAATGACAAATCCTAAGACCATTGAAGATATTCTCTTGCGCCTATCGAATCATGACTCAATTGGGTTTCAGTTTCGAGAAGAAGCTATGAGAGAACTCGATCGACTTGAGGGTTACGATTGGTGTGGAATTTATCGACTTGAAGGTGAGATGCTCGTCCTTGATGCTTTTGTTGGGGCAAAAACCGATCATGAGAAGATTCCTGTCGGTCGTGGTGTTTGCGGAACAGCTGTGGCCACTGGTGAAACCCAAGTCATTGCCGATGTGAGGGCAATTGAAAACTATTTGTCTTGTTCAATAGAAACGAGAGCCGAAATTGTAGTGTTGATCAAGGATTCTCTAGGTGAGATTTTGGGGCAAATCGACATCGACAGCCATCAGCTCGACCGTTTTTCAGATAGTGATCGCGACTTCTTAGAGTCTCTGGCATCATTGATCGCGACTCGTTGGAACTGAGACGAGCAAGCTGGCCTCCCTATTCGTATCCGTGTGACCCAGGTACCATGGGGGTTCCCCTATGAGCGCAAGTTCCATTCGCAATGTCGGCATTATCGCGCACGTCGATCACGGTAAGACGACGTTGGTCGATGCGCTCTTTCGTCAATCAGGATTGTTTCGGGCCAATGAAGCGATCAAAGATCGAGTCATGGATTCAAATGACTTGGAAAGAGAAAGAGGAATCACTATTCTCAGCAAAGTTGCCAGTTGCGACTATAACGGGATCAAAATCAATATTGTGGATACTCCAGGTCACGCGGACTTTGGAGGGGAAGTTGAACGAGTTCTTTCGATGGTTGATGGCGTTTTGTTAGTCATTGATGCATGTGAAGGGCCAATGCCACAAACTCGTTTTGTCTTAAAAAAGGCATTTGATAATGGGCTCAAACCGATCGTCGTCATCAATAAAGTCGATCGAGATGGTGCCCGGCCCAATGAGGCTTATGATCGAACCCTAGATCTCTTCATCGACTTGGGTTGTAGTGAGGAAGATCTCTTCTTTCCTCACCTTTATGCTAGTGGTTCGAGCGGGTTTGCCCGTCACGAACCTCACGGTTCTGAAACAGACATGAGAGCCCTTTTTGATGCCATTGTCAAGCACATTCCTGAGCCCAAAGTGACAGCGGAAGGGCCCTCTAGGCTCCAAATCAATAACTTGGATTACAGCGATTATTTGGGACGCATGTTTGGAGGAAAGCTTCTGAGAGGACGCGTTCGAGTCGGCGATCGCATGACTTGCGTTGGTGAAGCGCAGAGCCAAAATTTTAATATCACAAAACTCTGGACTTATGAAGGTCTAAAAATGGTGGAGAGAGACGTTATTGAAGCCGGAGAAATCGTTATGATGTCTGGGCTTGATGATGTCCTCATCGGCGATACCGTTTGCGATGCTCAATTTGTTGAAGCTTTGCCAAGAATCGAAGTTGAACCATCAACACTCACCATGGAGTTCTACGCGAACAACTCGCCACTTGCTGGCAAAGACGGCGGAAAATTTCTTACGATACACAAAATCCGGGAACGGCTCGAAAAGGAAGAAAAAGTGAGCGTGAGCCTGAAAATTGATCGAAATTCTTCACCAGAAACAGTCAAAGTAGCGGCCAGGGGCGAAATGCAACTTTCAGTTCTTATCGAAACGATGCGCCGCGAAGGGTTTGAAATGGCTATCGCCCGACCCCATGTCATTTATAAAGAAAATGACTTGGGCAAGAGACTTGAGCCTGTAGAGCAGCTCACGATGGAGTTCATGGATGAATCGACTGGCGGAGTCTTAGAAGAACTTAGTCGCCGAAAAGCTGATATCGAAGACATGGCTTCGGTCGGCGGGGGCCGAACAAAGGTCGTGGCCAGTATCCCCACAAGGGGGCTCATTGGTCTGCGTTCGGTTTATCTCACCCTCACCCGAGGAGCAGGAATTATGGCTTCTATTTTTGAAGGATATGAAGTCTTTCGCGGAGAAGTACAAAGCCGCTCAGCAGGAACATTGATTGCGAAGGATGGAGGGAAAATCACTCGATATGGATATGAGCATGCCATGGAACGGGGCACATTTTTTCACCCTGTAGGAACAGAAGTTTATCCAGGAATGATCGTGGGAGCTTGTTCTCGAGACGAAGATATGATCATCAATTGCACGCTTCAAAAGGCGGCGACAAATATGCGATCGGCCAACGCCGAGCAAACGACTGTTTTGGATGCTCACCGAGAATTTTCTTTGGAACAGGCCTTGAGTTGGCTCCGGGACGACGAGCTTTTAGAAGTAACCCCAAAAATGCTTAGGTTCCGAAAAAAGATTCTTGACCATAGCGAGCGCAAAGTCGCAGATCGTCGAGCATCCCTTGTCTAATCTTAAATCGTTAGCCCGCCATCGACGGTCAAAGTTTGCCCCGTCATGTATCCTGCATCTTCCGAAGCCAGAAATGCAACAACATTGGCAATGTCTTCTGGCGTACCCAATCGGCCGAGCGGAGCTGATTTCAAAACTTGTTCTCTCATTTCTACAGGTAAATCAGAAGTCATATCAGTCTCGATAAACCCAGGAGCGACCGCATTGCAAGTGATCCCACGCGAGCCCAATTCTTTAGCAGTTGCCAATGTCATTCCGATTATTCCTGCCTTGCTCGCCGCATAATTGACCTGACCAGGAGCACCATGCAGTCCGACAATCGAAGAAATATTGATGATCCTTCCCCACCGGGATTTCATCATTTGACGGCTGGCGATCTTAATAGTATGAAAGCATCCTTTGAGGTTCACTTCGATAACAGACATAAAATCTTGCTCCGACATCCTGAGAATCAGAGCGTCCTTGGTGATACCAGCATTGTTCACCAAGATAAGTGGAGTTCCCAAATCGGCTTCGATCTGCTTATAGACCTCTTCAAAATCTGAGTAATTGCTGATGTCGCAACCGTAGGCACGACCTGAAACAGATAGCTGCCCCGCGGTTTTTTCAGCATTGGCTTGAGAAGTTGCAATGCAAGCGACATGCGCCCCTTCATCTGCAAGTTTCAAGGCGATGGCGCGTCCTATTCCTCGACTTGCGCCAGTGACGATCGCGACTTTGCCTTCGAGTCGATGACTCACTTTGCCACCGCCTTGATCTGTGCCAGTGTGTCTTCCAAAGTTGCTTTATCCACGACCTTTCTAGTTACGGCACCGGGAATAATTCGCCTCACCAGTCCGCAAAGGACCTCGCCGACCCCACATTCTACATATTCTGTGGCTCCAAATTCACTCATATTTCGAATGATTTCGGTCCATCGAACAGGCGCACGCAATTGTTGCTCCAATATTTTGGGCCAGTCGGATGAACACGTAACAACTTCGGCTGTGACATTTGCAAAAACCGGTTGAGGCTTTTTGTTCGTTTCAAAGTGAGCGGAAGCAAGGGCCACGGCCATTGTTTTGGAAGGCTCTTCCATGAGAGGACTATGAAAAGCACCACTGACATTGAGCGGTATCACTCTCTTAGCTCCTCGATCGGTCGCCAGAGCGCTGGCCGCATGAACAGCGTTTGTTTCGCCACTGATCACGATCTGTCCAGGTGAGTTATCGTTGGCGACCACGCAAATTCCTTGTTCCTTAACTTGATCACAAATGACTTCCAAAACGTCGCGTTCGAGACCCAAAATTGCCGCCATTGTTCCTGGCCTTTGTGAACCGCTACTGGCCATAATTTCGCCTCTCTTTCGGACTAGCCGAGCCCCTTCAGCGAGAGAAAGAGCCCCAGAAGCCACAACTGCTGCATACTCTCCCACGCTGTGCCCAGCAAAAGCGACCTCAATGTCGGGAAGTTCATGAACAAAGGCATACCAAGCCGCCAGGCTGCATGTGTAAAGCGCAATTTGAGCATTTTCTGTTTGCCTGAGTTCTTCCTCAGAAGACTTGAAACAAACTTGGGCCATGTCTAGCCCAGTGGCTTCAGATACGGTGTCAAAAACTCTTTTCCCTTCGATTGTTTCGTCATAGAGGCTCTGCCCCATCCCTGGTCGCTGGGAACCTTGTCCTGGAAAAAGTACGGCAATCACAATCATTGAGGTTACCACTGAGCCTAAAGAGATTTCGTTCTAGTCTCAGGGGGGTACTCTTTGGCAAGAACCAACTATCGGATTAAGTTAAGAGTAGGGCATCGGGCCCGAGCCAGCAACTTCGGAGCCGGATTCATAGTTGTAGTGGCAAGTCATGGCGGGAATCTACGAATATCTCAGTGAAATCACGACCCCCACTGATTTGCACAAGTTTTCAGACAAAGAACTTCGTCAGGTCGCTGACGAGGTTCGCCAGGCCATCCTTGATAATGTCAGTCGCACCGGTGGCCATTTTAGTAGCAATCTGGGCACGGTTGAACTTGCAGTTGCCCTTTACGCGGCTTACACAATTCCTCCCGACAAAGTGATCTGGGATACCGGCCACCAAGCCTATCCCCACAAACTCTTGACTGGACGTCTTCCGAGATTTGAGACTTTACGCAAGCACAAAGGAATAAGCGGGTTCTTAAGACGAGAAGAGCATGAGCTCGATTTTTTTGGGGCGGGGCACGCTGGAACAGCTATTTCAGCAGCGCTGGGTTTTGCTGTGGCTCGAGATCAGTTAGACACTAAGGAAAAGGTTGTAGCAATCACAGGAGATGCAGCAATAGCAAGTGGAATGAGCTGGGAAGCTCTGAACCACGCAGGTGAATTACAAACAGATCTTTGCGTCGTTCTCAACGATAATAGAATGTCAATCGCTCCAAACGTTGGGGCACTCACCAATTATCTTGCGAAATTAAGATCCCGCCCCGATTTCCAGGGCCTGGCAAGGACAGCCAAAAAGGTGATCGAAAAGATTCCTGGGCCAGCACCAAGGATTGCAGCAGGTTTGCGTCACGGAATCACACATTATTTGGCACCAGAAGAAACCGGTACGATTTTTGAAGAGATGGGTTTCGAATACATCGGCCCTGTAGATGGACACGACCTACAGATTCTCTTAGACGTTTTTCGACAAATTCGAGAATTGGATTATCCTGTTTTTGTCCATGCACTTACCGTGAAAGGCAAGGGATATGAAACTGCAGAAGACGACAGCCGAAAATGGCATGCTGTTGTACCCTTTGATGTCGCGAGCAACGACATGCCCAAAAAGGGAGGTTCCATTGCATACACCCAAGTTTTTGGCGATGTGATGGTGGAAGTCGCTCAAGAGGATCCTAAGGTTGTGGCGATAACTGCGGCAATGCCCGACGGAACGGGCCTCACGCGATTCAGCAAGGAGCTTCCTAAGCGTTATTATGATGTCGGAATTGCAGAGCAACATGCGGTCACATTTGCTGCGGGCCTGGCTGCTGGTGGAATCAAGCCGTTTGTTGCAATCTACTCAACATTTTTACAGAGAGGCTTCGATCAAGTTCTTCATGACGTGTGCCTTCAAAATTTGCCCGTGAGGTTTGTCATGGATCGAGCCGGACTTGTAGGTGACGACGGGCCTACTCACCACGGCGCGTTCGATGTTTCATATATGTCTTGCATCCCGAATTTGGCGTTAATGGCCCCACGCGATGCCACTGAACTCAGGGAAATGATCAAGTTTATGGCGCATTACGATGAAATGCCTTCTGCCTTGAGATACCCACGAGGGAGTACGGAAGACATCTTGCCAGAATCCAGAACTCCGATTTCGTTAGGCAAGCCCGAAATTCTAGGAGTGCCCGGCGGAGGACAAAATCCAAAAGTTGTCCTCATGGCTCTGGGCTCCATGGTTCCAGAAGCATGGCGAGCGGCCACAACTCTTCGTGAACAGGGAATTGAGGCAATGGTGATCAATGCGAGATTTATCAAGCCGTTTGATCTCGACTCCATTAAGGAGATTCTGCAGGAGACTCTCAATCTTATTACTATCGAGGAATCGGTTCGAACGGGTGGCTTCGGTCAACAAATCCGGGATCTACTTAGTGAAAAGGGTCTCTCTCATGTCAAGCACGTCATCATGTCGTTGCCAGATGAATTTGTGGAACATGGCGCCCAACCCATTATTCGGGCCGGGGCTGGGCTCAGCCCCGACACGATTGTTCAGACGGTGCTCCATACACTAAACAAAGAGTCGGCCCGACTGATGTGAGAATACTTAATGGCCGGAAGCTCTGACCAAGAGGTATCTGAGATAGCCAAAGACACTGGCTGTCGTACTGGTGATGATCGAGAGTGCAAGCATATCGAGCATGTTGTATCCCTCCTCGCCGGCATTTGGATGGGATGCCAGTGATTTGGAATGTCATGCGAATGTGCTCGCATTAGATATGACGCTTTTTAGCTATTCACAGTTCCAGGAATCTTGATGAGATCAAATACTTCTTTCGAAGCTTCATGGCAATTATTAGCATGTCGGGCTTCAAAGCTTTGTCCTCGAGAAATGAGACCTTTGTTTTCAATCTGATCGGTATTGTCGTAATCAGCCCAGACTCGAAACCCAAACAAATATCTCAAATGATTTGCAATGACAATTGCATCTGAGTCATTTTCATGATTCAAAGCCACTAAGAAATTGATAAGTTGCATGTGCTCGCTCTGCCTGCTACTGTCATTGGGGTTATATGTAAATCCTGGGCAACAATCTTTTACGGCACGGAACGCCGAATAGTAATATCTATTTGTAGCAGACCGAGCAAATGCTGATTGCAATGAACCTTCACACAACATTGCGAGATCGGTTTGTTTCTTCCCTACCAGATGCCAAGGCCAATACTCCGAAATTTTCTTTTTATGAAGCTTGTTTTGGAGCATAAGGAACTGCACGTAAGGCTAAGCTGAAGTTCCCATCTTGGGTTTTTATTCCGCTTCTTAGCAATTTATTGATGATTTCTTGAGCATCTCGAACGCATTCTTCATTGACCTGATAGTGCGCAATGAAAATGGTGTGGGAACCGTTGTCGACAGGAACCATGACGACCGCTGACTTCGGCATGAACTGCGTTAACTCATCCAAGACATTGCAAAAGGAGGCGTGAAGCAAATGAGATTTTGCTTTGAGCAACGGCTTATCGCATTCGTCAGCAATCGACGATACGGTTGCATATTCAGATCCTTCAAGCATGGTATTTAAAGTATGATTTTCGGCAGTCTGGGCCACGTTCTTCATCCTATCGTTGTTAAGACTTCAACTAATCGGAGGAGTGTACCCCGTACAAATATGTCGTCAATTATTAGAAGTTTCAAATGATCAAAAGTTTAATTAAGTCGTAGGACGTAATACGACAGCTCGACAGTTCGGGAAAAAGAATTTGGCCGAGGGACTATTCCCTTAATGACCAGAATCCAGTCGTAGAATAGAACTGCGATGCAAATTGCACTTTCGCCCGAATATACGAAATTGACCAGTGAAGAGTATTTTGAGCGGATTGAATATGCTCGAAAGTTCCTCGGGGACAAACTCGTGATCTTGGGGCACCATTACCAGCGGGATGAAATCATTCGGCACGCGGATTATCGTGGTGATAGTTACAAGCTGGCCCAGCATGCACAAAGCCACCAGGAGGCTCAATACATCGTCTTTTGTGGCGTTCATTTCATGGCCGAAAGCGCAGATATTTTGAAGCCCGGCAACCAGAAAGTGATCTTGCCAAACCTGGCAGCTGGTTGTTCTATGGCCGATATGGCCAACATTTTTCAAGTTGAGCGATGCTGGAATCAGCTCGAATCGATCTTTGGTGGGGGCAGAAATGAGCCAGGAAGCGTCAGCAAATCCGGAGTTGTTCCCGTCACTTATATCAACTCCGCGGCTAATTTGAAGTCATTTGTCGGTGAAAATGGGGGAACGGTATGCACCAGTACGAACGCCCCTAAAGCTCTTGAATGGGCCTTGACTCAAGGAAGCCGAGTTCTCTTTTTCCCAGATCAGCACCTTGGGAGGAATACGGCCGCAGCTATGGGTTTTGATATCGAAAAGGATATGTGCGTATGGGATCCTTTCAAGCCCAATGGCGGGAATTCCGAAGAGCAGCTCAAGAAATCCAAATTTATCCTATGGAAGGGCCATTGTAGCGTTCACAAGAGGTTCACCGTGGATCAGATCAATGGGGCTCGCAAGGCAAATCCTCAGGTTCAAGTATTGGTTCATCCTGAATGCGAGTACGACGTTGTTCGGGCCGCGGATTTCTATGGCTCAACGGAGTTCATTTTGCAAACTGTAGAGAAGGCGCTGCCAGGAAGTGCCTGGGCTATAGGCACCGAAGTAAACCTTGTCAATCGGATGGCCAAGGAGATGCCTGACCGATCAATTCATTGCCTCGACCCCCAGATTTGCCCTTGTTCGACCATGTACCGAATTCACCCTTCTTTTTTGTGCTGGGCGCTGGAAGAACTTATAGAAGGACGGATAGTGAACCAGATCTCAGTTCAAGAGGACATTGCGAATTGGGCGAGGGTTGCACTCCAGCGAATGCTAGATATCACTGGGCCCAAGCCTCGACTTTCAGACTAGAAATCCCTTTGAATTTATCCCAGTCTGGGGTTTACTTCTTTCATGAGCTTCGAAATCGAAACATTCCCAAACCCAAACCCAGGAAGGAACTATTCGATTTTGCACATCTGCCCGGAGTTTACAAGTGTCTGCCCCAAAACAGGTCAGCCAGATTTCGCAACAATTGAATTGGAATATGTTCCAGACCAACTCTGCATCGAACTCAAGTCACTCAAACTTTATTACTACAGTTTCCGCGACCAAGGCATCTACTATGAAGCTGTTGTCAATCGCATTTGCGATGAACTCGCTGCGAGTTGCAAGCCTCGATCTTTGAAAGTTACGGGTCGCTTCAATGTTCGCGGTGGAATATCTAGCGTCATTGTTGCCGAGGCTTAGGCTCTCACGACCTCGATAAGCTCGCTCAAATCGTACTTCAAGTCTCCGTAACTGAAGTGATTCAGTTTAAGCACCGCAGTATTTTTGCCTTTAGGAAAAGTTCCTCCTTTCTCCCATTGGCTTTGAGCAAATTCAAAAGAATTGGAAGGATTGAACCAGGTCGTAGAACCAACTCTGAAATTTTGAGCCCCAAAATTTCCCGCGCCGGATTCCGAACTTGCAACACCCTTGCAAAATGCGACCAAAGTTGGCGTCCATTCGTCAACCTTTTCGAATGCATGATGCAGGTTAGGTATTGCAATTTGAAACCTTTCACCCTCTATCTTGTCCCAGTACAAAGAGGAAGCATCGACACACCAGTAAGGATCGTTCGCCCCTAAAATGGTTAGAACAGGGACTTTGATATGTGAAAGATATGTCGCAGGATCCACGAGTGCCAAAAGGTGTTTGCCAAATTCCGATTCAACTTCGTTCTGGAGATTTCTCGATATATAGGGCTCTATCATGGAACTGTAATGCCCCCAATCTTTGCGTTGCTTCTTAAGTTGTTCAAGCATGAACAGGTTGTCGAACATCATTGGAGCCAAAGCCCGAACCCCTGGATCCTCAGTTGCCGCCGTGAGCCATGCGGTCCATCCCCTCTTGCTGGCCCCAAAAGGAATGAAATTTTTGGGCGACTCGAATTCTGGCCAAAGCTCGGGCGCCACCTTTTGTAGGAGACTCATGGCCGTTCTCACACTTCGCACCATGGGAATCAAAAGTGGCCAAGAAAGATCGGAAGCATCGAGACTCCGAACACAAGTCTGCGCAATGAGGTCGTCTTCCCACAATTCCCAAAGCGGCTGGTTGGGGATATGAAACAAGGTGGCAACTGGACAGTGGCTCAGATCAGCCAAGCTTTGCGACCATTTCAAATCAAAGTCGTTAGGCTCTCCGCCTGTGATATGCAAAACCCATGTGGATTCAGCTTCATTATTCTGGGGAAAGGAGACCACCAAAGAGTGTTGCCATTGGGTTCCTTTCCACTCGTCTGCTTCAAAATGAATTTCGTTCTCGAACCGATTTGCAACCAGCGACCAAGAGGGGTTTTGTCGGGCAGGTTTGGTCAATTCGGCCAGTGGGGGTAATGACATTTCAAAGAATTCCAATGATGAGTTTGAACGACGGACGTTCATAACTTACAGACCAAACGAACGAATTTGCTTGACTTTTACGTTCTAAAATTGCAACAATTGAGAAAACTAGCCCAATTTGCGTCCGGAGATTGAGAAAATGAGTACTTTGAAAATAACACGACTGGCTATGATAGCCGGTTTGGTTTTGGTGGGAATCAACGCCATGGCCAAGGGAATATCACAGGATGTCGTGATCACAAAGGCGAATGATAATCGCACGTTGACTGTTCGCTATTCAGGTGCCAATGCAGCCCTTGTGGAACTTAGGGTCAACGGGTCAAGCGTGGCCTCAAGAAACGTGAGTGAATCTCAGTCTTCTGGCGAAACGAATTTTAGCTTGGATCAAGTGAAACTCAGCGAAGGAACAAACAATGTTGAAATTCGGCTTTACGATGCCGCGGGTAAGTTAATTGCTGTCCAGAAAACTGAAGTGACAGTCAATAAGAGCCAGGGCAGCCCAGTCTTTCTTACAAAACCAAGCCAGGGCACAACTGTTCAAGGTTTTGTCGATATCCAAGTTGGGTTCAAAACCGAAATAAAAAATTCCTATGTCAGTTTCTTTGTGGACGACGAATTCAAGGCTCTTAAGAATTTTTCGCCCTATAGCTTCCTTTGGGACACGAGCAAAATTTCGAATGGATGGCACGAGGTCGAAGCTTGGGTTGTCGATGACACTAGCACGACTTTTCGAACGCAGAGAATTAGGGTCTTTGTAAATAATCCGTCAGGAAACACGGCGCGAGAATCGATCAAGACTGAGCCTCGAGAATCGATCAAGGCACCCGTGACCGTGCCAAAGGTTGCAGTATCTCATGCAAATCCTTCTACGGCAACAAAACCCGTTGCTGCAAAGCCTGTGATGGAAACTTCGGACAATCAGGTTAATGTTAAGTTTTCATCTCCAGCACAAATGAAGGCCATTGTTGCGGATTCGGGCCTGACAACTGGTCTCAGAATCTTGAAACCCACAGGGAATCGAACATTGGGCCATAAAGGCGTCACCCCGAAAGCGAATATTGAAGCCAAGGTGCCAAAAACTCCAGAAATTCCTCAGGGGGCAATTGTAGAGGTCAAGCCTTCAAAACCTTCGAATTCAAATCTCAACGGCGTTGTTGCCAAAACCAATAAACCAATTTCTGTTACAACGGGCTCCCGATTGCCAAAGATTGGTTATTACCCGATATTTGTCAATGGCACAGAAGTCAAGTTTGATGTCCGTCCAAGAGTGGATGAAGACGGCATCGCATTAACTCCATTCCGACACCTCTTTGAGCATGTCGGTGGCGAAGTCAAGTGGGCAAGTGTAGAGAAAACAGTCTTTGCAAAGGGATTGGGTTCCGATTTGAACTTCAAAATCGGAGCAGATTTTGCAACTGTAAATGGCAGTCGAGTCGGATTTGAGCGAAAGTCCTTCTTGGAAAACGGTCGATCAGTCGTTCCATTGAGCTTTGTTCAAAGGTTGCTCAATGTCGAAATTTCCTATGATCCAGCGACAAAGCACGTGCTTGTAACCAAAAACAAGAGCTAATAGCTGACCAAAGCAAGATAGAATCAGCCCATGTGCATTCGATGACATGGGCTGAATTTTTTGGGATATTGTCAAATGTCCCAGTTCTATCAAGCTGAACAAGAAAAACCTAAGGAATCACATTTCAAACTCCGACGATTCAACTATATCGCCGATAAAAATGGCGAAAAGGAATACTATGGGTCACTCCGGAGATTTTAAGGACAAGAGACAGCACGCACGATTTGATCTGCTTGAATATGCGATGGTCTATGGAAGTGATCCCCAAAATGTCGTTCGATCCGTGGTTATAGATGTCAGCCTTGGCGGGCTCCAGGTTCGATCTCGGCAACAGTTTGTAGCCGGTGACACTTATACTCTGAATATCGGTCGAATAGATTCAAAACCATTGATTGTGCAGGCTGAGGCTCGATATTCGAACCAGATTGAAGATACTGATCTTTATGCCACAGGTTTTAAGTGCCAATCCTTATCATCTGTGGACAAAATGGACTGGGTGGACTATGTCCATTCAATCTTTAAGTCGCAAGGCGAATCTTTGGTTGGTTAGGCTGAGCAACCGCATCCGCCACCACAGCCACCTTCGCTTCCTTCTGTTTTGAAAGAAGACCCGCAGCCACAGCTACTCACAGCGTTTGGATTCTCGATCTTGAACCCACCGCCCATGGCATCGTCCACATATTCAACGGTCGATCCAACCATGTATTGCAGGCTCAAATCGTCCACAAAGAGGCGAATCCCATCTTGGACAAAAATTTGATCCCCATCTTCGGGTTGACCGTCATCTAGGGCCATACCATATGACAGACCGGAACAACCTCCGCCGGCAACCCAAATCCGCAATGCTGCATCTGGCTTTTGCTGGCTCACCATCAGCTCTTTCAATTCGCATGCAGCTCGTTCTGTCAGTGTGATCGACATAAGATCCTTTTTGATTCGGCCATATTCGACCGACCTAAATTGCATTGTGCCACAGCTTCTTGGTAGCCGGGACAAAAATGGGGCCTGAACATTTGAATTCTTGAGAGATTGAGCCTATCGGTCTAGGGACTGAATCCTCGAAGCCAGGGCATCAAGGGTGTAGAATTTTCGCTATGCCTTATGTTGTCACCGAACCATGTATCGGAGTGAAAGACAAGTCGTGTATGACAGTCTGCCCCGTCGATTGTATTTATGAAGGCGACGACATGGTCTACATCAATCCAGATGAATGTATCGATTGCGGGTTATGTGAACCTGAGTGTCCAGTGTCGGCCATCTTTGTGGATACAGATGTTCCCGACGATTGGAAAGACTTTATAGAAAAGAACGCGGAAATGTCGAAGAAGTTGGGCAGTTAAGCGACTTCAAAAAAGACATTTTTCCAACGCCCTTGCATCGCCCGGTTAGGAATTTCCAGCTTGAATCCAATTCGGTATAGCCCCGAAGCCTCAATCGGTCGGCTATAGACTACAGTTCCAATGGCTTCAACTTCTCCAGTTGGGGTTTGCAAAGAGATTTCTGTTTTATCGCCTTTGTCGAAGACAAATGGTGCCGAGATTGCCATTCCACTCGGTGAAATATCAAGAACATCAACGGGGCTATTGCCAAATGCTGCTCGCATGAGGCATTGCAATCCTCTTGGGCGTACCCTCACATCTTCCAAGCTTTCAACGACTTTCGGCCGTGTTGTGAGATGCAATCGAACAAGGGAACCTTGGTTAGAGAGACACTCGGCATGAAACAAACTAATCTTTCGAGGGCCGTTCAATTGACAATAGAATGAATCACCGGCCTGAATGTTTTCGCACGAATGAGCCTGAACAACAATGTAAGATCTGTCGAACATTGTTGTCCATCCCACGAAAAACTTGGCATCTGAGATTCTTTGCAGACGAATTCTCGTGCCTTCGTAGCCTTTAAGGGGTCGCATAAAGAATCATAGTTCAGTGATCAGGCGTTCCCAACGTGGCTTGTCAAGACGCCCAAGATCGCAAAGTTGCAATCCTAATCTGAACTTTCCTCCCTTTGCTTTTTGGCATTGTCTAATAATCGCCTCTCCCATGACCTTTCCTAATGGTGTCATGGCCTCAAATTTCACCTTTTGGCCAGGTTCAACCTGTTGGTCATGGAGAATAGCGATTCCTTTCATCGAAACATCAACGGACGTCGCTTGGCAAGTCCAGTCACGAGCAATGACCTTAATTTCGATGTTTGTAGTCCTGATTCGAAATGGTTGGAGCGCATTTGCGTATCGAAACTGGCCGTCGATATTAAACTGGAGGACGATCCATTCTGCTTCTACAACTTTGGCCGCGCTCCCTTCCACCGCATATTCAACTCCCTGAGATTCAACGTCAAATTGTTCAACGTCAGTGAGGCATGCATCAAAGACCGCGCTAGTCTTTCGGCCATGGAGTTCGAACCGAAATTTCTCTCCGATTTGGACAAAGGCATCTGCAGGGGTCAAAACTTCGACTCGAGAACCAAACATTGTCTGAATCCACCCATGAAAGATGCGGGCATCCCTGAGCCGATGCATGCGGCATCGGGTACCAATAAAGTCCCTTGGAGTGATTCTCGACATGAACTCTTTTATTTTCGGCAAGTTGAGGCTCAAATCAAAGGAGAAAAATTGATAATCTTTACAAGGAACTTGTAATTCACCTAATGGACTCTGGTTCATAAAGAAGTCTAGGAATTAACGTATATTTGCCCTTATCTGGGCCGCGAACGAGCGGGTAAGGTGAAAGAAGCGATGTCGCCCAAACAGAAGCTCAATGAACCTAAAATTTCGATGAAGGTGCCGGTGATCCCTGTTCGGGATACGGTTCATTTTCCTGGGGTGATTCAAACAATTCTTGTGGGGCGAGAAATGTCAGTTCGCGCGCTGCAGCAAGCTCTCAAACGAGATCGCGAAGCGATTGTCATCGGCCAGCGAGACCAAACGATTGATGAGCCAAACGCAGGCGAGCTGTTTGCCGTCGGAACCCTTAGTGAAGTCCTTCATGTTTTGCCACTCCCTGATGGCACAATGAGGGTTGTCCTGAGGGGACTGGCAAGGGCCCAAGTCGTCAAAATGTCTTATCGGGGCGGATATTTCACCGCTGAATTTAAGCCGATAAAGGAAAAGGCTGACACCGGGCCAGAGATCGAAGCGATCTCTCGCGAAGCTATTTCGGCATTTCAGGAAGCAACGGCGCTTGGGATGATCGCACCGCCAGAGGTGGTCGAAACTCTCGTGGCAGAATCCGATCCTCGGCATCTTGCTGATCTTATGGCGCACCATTTGCAGGCGTCAGCTCAAACCAAGCAGGAGCTTTTAGAAGAACCTAGAGTCTATAAGCGATTAGAGCACCTATACAAAATCCTCACCCAAGAACGCGAGATATTGGAACTTCAAGCCAATCTCAGGTCGAAGGTGGAGCGCGAGCTCAGCCAAACTCAGCGGGAGTACTACCTTCGAGAGCAGCTGCGTGCCATTCAAAGCGAACTGGGTGGCGAAGATAACTTGAGTGAAGAAGGGCATGAATATCGACGCAAACTTATTGCAAGTGGAATGCCTGAGGACACACTTGAAAAGGCAATGGTCGAGCTGAAACGATTAGAAAGATCGCCATCAAGTTCGCCAGAAGGAATGGTTATTCGAACCTATCTCGATTGGTTGGCATCATTGCCCTGGGATAAACAAAGTTGTGACCAAATCGATGTCAAAGCTGCCTCAAAGATTTTGGAGCGTGATCATCATGGACTGAGCAAGGTCAAAGACAGAATTCTGGACTTTTTGGCTGTGAGACAGATGACTAACAACCTAAAAGGGCCGATTTTATGTTTCGTCGGGCCACCTGGTGTTGGGAAAACGAGTATTGGAAGGTCGATCGCGGAATCCCTAGGTCGAAAATTCCACAGGATTTCATTAGGCGGTGTTCGAGATGAGGCCGAAATTCGAGGGCATAGAAGAACCTACATTGGATCGATGCCAGGTCGCTTGATACAAGGGATAAAACTTTGTGAAACTCGAAATCCCGTTTTTATGCTTGATGAAATCGACAAAATGGGTTACGATTTTCGTGGCGACCCTACTTCGGCCCTTCTCGAAGCCCTTGATCCTGAACAGAATTCACATTTCACAGATCACTACGTCGAAGTACCATTTGACTTGTCATCGGTTCTCTTTGTTGCGACTGCTAATTTGTTAGAAAATATTCCAGCTGCATTGCGAGATCGCATGGAAGTGATCCGGTTTTCGGGTTATACGGAGCAAGAAAAGCTACACATTGCGACCGAATATCTGTTGCCAAAGAAAATTGCCGAACATGGGCTAAAAAAGACGCAACTCAAGGTTTCAAAAGAAGTTCTGAATTCGCTTGTGCGTGAATACACCAGAGAGTCCGGTGTCCGCTCTCTTGAGCGTGAAATCGCTACGATTTGTCGAAAAGCTGCGAGAAAAATTGCAGAGGGTGAGAAAACGTCTATCGTTGTCGATCCGCCCTTGCTCTTGGAGATGATTGGCAAGCCAAGGTTTAGATATGGAGTGAAGGGGACTTCCAATGAAATCGGCATCGCGACAGGTCTTGTCTATAGCGAATTTGGAGGGGATATTGTGACCATTGAAGTTGCCCTGATGCCTCCATTTGGAAATGAGCCAGAAGTTCGCTTGACAGGCTCCCTTGGTGACGTGATGAAAGAATCTGCGCTTACAGCCATGACCTATTTGCGGGCGAACCAGGCTCTCTATAGCAATGAGGAGTTTAAGTTCGATCTCCACGTCCATGTGCCCGAAGGGGCCGTTCCAAAAGATGGCCCGTCGGCCGGAGTTACAATCGCAACTGCGCTTGTTTCAGCGTTTTCTGCTCGACCCGTTCGAAAAGACGTCGCGATGACAGGCGAGGTCACGTTGCGTGGCCGTGTTTTGCCAGTCGGTGGCATTCGCGAAAAAGTTTTGGGAGCTCACCGTGCTGGAATTCGTTCAATTATTATCCCTGCCGAAAACATGGTCGACCTCGACGACGTGCCCGCATCGGTGAAAAGCGAAGTCGAGTTCTTTCCTGTTTCAGAAATGGAGCAAGTGTTAGCCATTGCATTGATGCCCAAAGGAGTTTCGGCGAAATGACGGATCATTTCAAGATTCCACTTTCCTCAAATGCTAAAGATTTTTATGACGAGAACGGATTTATTGTCACAACGGACTGCTTCGATGCAAAAGAAATTCAATCGTACAAAAATGAAGCCCTCGCGATTTGCCGTGGGGATCTGGGAGAGGTTCGAGGGCTGAGCCCGGCTTTAGCAAACGAAACAGACGATGAGGTCATGGCCAGAACACTTTGTATCCATTTCCCCTACAAAGTGAGCAATCTCTTCTTACAACAAGTCAAACATCCGTCGCTTGTCGATATTCTTTCAACTGTGATTGGCCCTAATGTCAAATGCATGCAGTCGATGTTGTTTATCAAATCGGCCGGGAAACCTGGGCAGGCTTGGCACCAAGATGAGGATTACATTCCAACTCGAGATCGGAGCTTGACGGGGTGCTGGTTGGCATTAGATGACGCAACGATTGACAATGGGTGTTTGTGGGTGATCCCTGGTTCGCACAAATCTGGAGTTCTTTGGCCGATGCATTGGCACGGAAATCGGCAATATGATTGCTCATGGGAAGCTTATGATTTCCCGTACACCGATAAAGATGCCATTCCTGTCGAAGTCAAAGCGGGATCAGTCGTTTCTTTTAACGGTTATCTTCTTCATAAATCTCTGCCCAATGTGCGAATCGATGGATACCGACGAGCATTGGTCAACCACTATATGAATGCATCTAGCTTTTTGCCTTGGCTTTGGCCAGAAAAACCGACCGGAATGGCGACCCACGATCATCGAGACATCATCATGGTTTGTGGAAAGGATCCTTACGCTTACAAAGGAATCGATGACATCATGCCGATTCATGTTCGTCCAGATGGCCAAGGTGGTTGTGCAGGGCAAGATTACGACGAAGATGTGACGATTAACCATGAATAATCGTCAAAGAGTTGGGCCGATGGCAAATCTCGCCTTTGTCCCGCTATACTGAGCGAAGAGTTGGCTAATGACTCTTTGGCCTCTTTGCACCAAAAGGAAACTATAAAATGATGGCTTGGACGCAACGTTTTGTCGCATTGTTTGTCGTGGCGGCTACTTGCTATGCAGCAGCAGATTTTGACGGCCCTGCCCCAGTGGCTTGGCGATGGGCTCAAAGCACGTCGGTTTCACCAAGTGGCTCACCACAGATTTCAGGTGAAAACGTTGTCGTAGCTTCGGGTGGACGAATTTATTGTCTGGATCGAAAAACGGGTAATGAGAAATGGCGATGGCCGGTCGGCGAGCCTTTGCCAGCCAGCTTTAGAAGTGGCTCAATGGTATCTGGAAATACTGTGGTCGCTGCAGCTGATAATAAGACAGTTTATGCCATAGATGCAACTTCGGGACAACTGAAGTGGCAATATCTCGCGAACGGCAATATTGTGGGATGCCCTATGGTGGCATCAGACCACGTTGTTGTTGGAATTTCGCCAAGCAGCGTAATGTCCGTGAAACTTGAGAATGGTGCCGCAGAATGGGATAAACCGCTTGAAGTCAAAGGCAGCCTTTATCCAAATATGAGCGTTTTTCAAGACAGCGTCATTGCCCTCACAAATACGCCTTCCATTGTGTCCATTGGTGCTGGAACCAAGAAAATCAATTGGGAAATTCCTGCTGGCCAGATTTCTGGGAACAGCGGAACAGCAGTTTACGGCGACACCATTTATGTGAATTCGGGCTACTATCTCACAGCTATTCGAGCCGTGTCAGGTGGCAAAAAATGGGATAAGCGAGTCGACCAACTACTCACCTTTGCTCCCGCAGTTTCTGCAAAAGGGGTTGCAATTGTCACAATCGATGGAATTGTTTATACATTTGATACGATGGGCAATTTTATGTATCGAAAGGGAATCGACCTTGATTCCTCGCCGGTAGCTCCACCTTCATTCGTGGGATCAATGGTTGCCGTTGGTACTGAAAACGGAGTCATGAATGTCCTTGATCCAAGATCCGGTGATATTTCATTTAACTATGTCATTCCTCCGCTTTTCAAGGGTATGAAAGTTGCTGCCAGTGGATCTGGGAAGGGCGGAAACAGTGGAAAGGGTGGTAGCGGCGGAGGAAGTGGCGACCTTGGAGGAGCACCTGCTGCATCGACTGATGATGAAATCCGATTCGTACCAGCTGCTGGGCCAGCGGTTGGGGCGGGCGATTCTATGTTTGTTCTTGTGAAAGATGGTAGCTTGCTAGCATTTGACAAGAAACTTGGAGTCGACCTTACAGCTCCAAACGTCAAACTGGCTTGGCCCAATGCAGGTGAGCAAATTTCGGGTCAGCCGCCGCTTGAATTTCTTTTCCTAGTGGAAGACGCAGCTTCTGGAGTGAATCCAGCTTCTGTCAAAGTCACAATCAACGGCGAAGCCTACACGAGCAAATATACACGAGACGGACATCTAGTGGTGAAGATATCTGCATCGGGCGCAAACCGGCCGATTAGCGATGGTCGCGCCATGGTTGTTGTGACTGCCACGGATTGGATGGGAAACACAGCGAATGAGTCCTTTAATTTGTCGATTGATAACACTCTTCCTGCGAGTGGCGCACAACCTGTGAAGGAAGGCGCGGGTAAGGGTGGCGGCAAGAAGGGCGGACTTGGTGGTGGCTAAACCATCGACATTTCGCCAGAAGTAGTTCACAAGTTATTTTTGGCGATAAGTAGTCCAAATCGCCTCTGGACAGTTTTTGAAACTGCCAGAGGCGAGAACTTGTTAGAGGTTCCAGTTTCAAGCTGGCCCATCCTTTCGCCCATCGAAAAGGAGCGTGCAGAGAGGCAAGAATTTTGCGATCTTCCAGATCTTTGGGTCTACGAATTTCAAGAGAAGTGGAAGGGCCCACCTTTTGCAATTTGCAGGGGTCAACGGGCGAGTTTGGAATCACTTCGAATCGGATTTGTAGGTACTCGTGCGGCATCGGGTTATGGGCTAGAAATGACTCGGTTTTTCTGCAAGATCTTTGCAAATTTGGGTGTCACAGTGATTAGCGGAGGAGCGCTCGGGATAGATTCTGCAGCCTATGATGCTGTGATAGAAGAACGAGGTTCGACCTGTGTGGTTCTGCCTTGTGGAATCGATATTGTTTACCCGCCACGCCATAAAGAACTCTTTGAATCAGTATTCGATTCCGGTTGTCTTATCTCTCGTTTTCCAAGCGGCACCCTAACTCGAGACCACACGTTGCTTTTGCGAAATGAGGTAGTGGCTGCCCTTTCAAAAGCTCTTGTCGTTTGCGAGGCACCCACAGGATCTGGTTCAATCGTGACCGCGCAAGCCGCCATGAAAATGGGAATTCCAGTCTTTGTCATTCCTGGTCCGGCTCACCAAGAGAGTTTTCGAGGCTCCCACGAGCTAATCCGTTCTGGAGCTACTCTTTGCGATGACCCTTCGCAGGTCATTGATGCATTGGGGTTGATACCAAATCTCAAATCTAGTCATAAGGCTAAGCAAGGGGACGAAGCGCTAGTTCTTGCTGTACTTTCGGGAATAGCTCGAAATTTGGAATCGATAGCAGAATCTGCTGATCTAAGTGTGGATCGAACTTTATCGGCACTCACGATGCTCGAGATCGACGGCGCAGTCTCACGATTTGCTGGCGGGTACGCTCTCAAACCATGAGTCAGGTTCGTGTTATGCTCGGAGAGTCGGGCCTCTCCACATTCGATTTCGAATGGCATGCCGGTCAAATGTTTGTCAATCCAACACTGGATCAACCAGATGGTTACCTCATCCCTGGTCTCATAGACATCCATTTCCATGGGGCATTCGGAATCGATTTTATGACGGCTTCAAAGAGTGAAATGATTGAGCTTTCCAATAAGCTCATGGATGTGGGCTACGAAGGCTTCTTGCCTACCACGATCACGAGTGATGCTCAATCAGTCGCTAATGCAATCAATCAATTGCCCGACCATGAAGCCATTCTTGGATTCCATCTCGAAGGTCCATTTATTAGCCCGACTTTTCCAGGCGCACAGCCGATTGAACATATCAAAACCTACGATAGTTTTTCGCAAGAGTGGAGTCAGATTCTGAATCATCCTCAGCTGAGAATTGTGACACTTGCCCCGGAGACCGCAGGAGCAGGAAAACTCATCGCAGCTATGACTGAAAGGGGTGCCATCTCTAGCATGGGGCACACCGCTGCGACATACGACGAAGCCAAATCTGCACAATTTTTGGGAGCAAACCATATCACGCACACGTTTAATGCCATGCGACCACTCCATCATCGAGAAGTAGGTTGTCTGGGTTTTGGACTCACTGAACCCCAAGTGAGTTGCGAACTCATTTACGATCGGGTTCATGTTTCTAAAGAAGCGGCGCAAATTCTCTTCAAGTGTAAAGGTCGAGATAAAATCATTGGAGTGAGCGATAGCTCCGCGGCTACAGGACTGAAACCTGGAACTGAACTCAAAATGTGGGGGCACGATTGCATTGTCCATCAAGGAGAAGTTCGAATAAAGCATTCTGGTGCACTTGCCGGAAGTGCCGTACATCTCTTTGATGTCTTTAAGAATCTTTTTGATGATTTTGGCCCGGAACTCGCAATTGCGTCTTGTTGCGATAATCCCAGAAACGCGCTTAAACTTTCAAGTGAGCCGAAAGTTTGGCTTGATCTTGATCCCAATTTGCAAATAAGACAGATTTACCGGGCATGATGGGGCCGTGCTGTAGGTGAAATTTCTTTCATAATAAGAGCATCACCCAACTGAGATCGTAAATTAATGATTGTTGAATCTTATGAAGATGTTGTTATTTTGTCTGGCCCACTCAGGTCTAACTTTTGGGAAACAATCCATACCGCGATCTCGCTCACTTTGATGCGCCACCCAACGGGAGTCATCATCGATTGCAGTGGGATCACTGAGCTTACGACCGAAGGTGCAGACACATTTCACGACGCCATTGATTTTGTAAAAGAGCACGATCGGGCTCGAATCGTGCTGGCGGCCGTGCCAGAAAACGTGATGAAAGTGCTGAGAGAAGTGCCAGAAGTAAGATCTCAGTTGCCCGTTGTCGATACCGTTGAAGGTGCACGAAAGTCTCTGGATCTTATGGTGGATGAACTTGACGATCATGGGAAGAAAAAGAAGACCAAAGCTCCTCAAAAGGCCTGCGATCGAACCATTCTCGCCGTGATCAGTGGAGACGAAAGCGATTCGCACATGATTACTGTTATGCTGGAGCTCGTTGACACCATGCCGGCAAAAGTAGTGCTTCTTTGCCCCATTGTTGTGCCTCGGGAGTTGCCACAGACTGCCCCTATGCCAAAAGAAGAAGAATATGCTCGGCATGCTTTGGAGCAGGGTCGAAACCGGCTTCATGCACGCGGGACGCCATGCGAACTTCGCCTAGAACGAACACGAGACATTCCCACATTGGTTCAAGATCTGTCGCAAGAATATAATGCCGCACACGTCATTGTTGGGCTGGCATCTGACTTGAAAGGCGATGACGCCTATCTTAAAATACTCAAATCTGTAATCGACAAAGTCAAGGCGCCATTGGTCATTGTTCGCGGTCAGCGGGATTAACCGGAAGCCCTTCTAAGGCGATCCCAAATCGCATTCCAATCGACCGAATTGGGAGGACATTCAATATAGATGTCTTGGGTTCCCGGTTGATCCAGCTTTTGCATGGCTGCATAGAGATCGCGGGCATATTCGCTTGGCTCGCTCGACATCTGAATCTGGAATTGGTTTTCAGGTTGGCAGAAGACTATCCCAGGCTTTGAGGGCTCCACATGGTCAACGAGATGGACTTTGGCATGAGGAGAATAATGCTTATGATGTTGCCCTGGAGACTTATGATCTCCGGATCTGCTCCCGACTTCGATTTTGATGCCGAGTACCTTCTGAATTTCGAGTTGGCTGATTATTCCTTGTCTGAGAATTCTGGGAGTGGTTTCTGTGAGATCCAGCACTGTGCTCTCAATTCCAATGTGACAAGGGCCGCCGTCTAGCGCAAAATCGACTTGGCTCAAAATCTTCGGGCTAAGCATTTCGAACTGAGTTGGCGAAATCTGTGTAAAAAGGTTTGCGCTTGGTGCCGCGACTGGCAAACCCGACTGATTTATGACTTTTTGTGCGATAGGGTGGGATGGGCAGCGAATTGCAACTGTTTTAAGCCCGGCAGTGACCGCATCTGGAACCATTGTATTTTTGAAACCAATAAGAGTGAGTGCTCCTGGCCAAAAATTTCCTGCCAACTCATTCCAGAACTTTGGAATTTCATCGAGGAGTTGAGATTCTTGGCCCGGAACCGCGATGTGGACTATGAGCGGGTGATTCGATGGGCGACTCTTAATCTCAAAAACCCTTTGCACGGCCCTGGAGTCCAGGGCATGACACGCAAGCCCATAAACAGTTTCTGTGGGTATCACCCCGACACCTCCGAGCTTCAAAATTTCAACCGCTTGGTTAATTTCTAGTTCTTCTGGTTGCAAATTGCCTCCCACATGATGTCTCGCGGAGCGGCACGATTGAGCCAAAATTCGAAACTCAGCGCGCCTTGTTCCATAAGCATTCGAGAACCATCCATAACCGAGAGTCCATTAGCCGCGGCAGTCGTTAAGAATGGTGTTAACTGAGCTGAATAAGCTAAATCATAAGCCAGCGCCCCATCAGGAGCTAATTCCCACCAAACGGTGAATATTTCGCCCAATGTGCCAGCCGACGTAGCATTAAGAATGAGCCCACAGTTGCTTGGATCTGGTTCAGCAACTGCTCGAGCATTCGCTCC
>CAZOVP010000005.1:165295-204795 GCA_964583465.1 uncultured Fimbriimonadaceae bacterium
TTTGGTAGTGATAAGGAAGGCCAAGGGATGAAAAGGCTGCATTGTGCATGGCTGGCGACCATGAATGCCCGATGGGATCGCCGAGGACAGCAAAATCCCCATCCTCAATTTCACTCCAGTGGAGATTCATGACGTTTTTGTTCTGAAAACATAGGCTCGGGAACCTGCAAAATTCCAAAAGGCCACAACTATTGTCGCGACGGCTTTTGCAATCCCCCAACTGATTTTTGCATGACCGGGAATGATGTGATTCAACCCTGTCGAAAGCCCGGTACCCAAAGCCAGACCGAGCAAAACAACAAGAAAGTATCGCCGCAGCTGACTGGCCTTTTCAGCGGAGTCCTTGATCTGAAACGTCCATTGGCGGTTCCAATAAAAGCCATTAAGAATGGCCACACATGTGCTGGGGATCTGAAGGATCGGAAAGGCCGCATCGCTCGCTCTTAATGGATGACCGAAAATCGCTGGGTAATTTTGAGAAAGCCACTGACCAAATGCCGTTCCGAGCGGAACACCGTGTATTGGAATGACAAACATTAGCAAGTAGTTCAGGCCCATGTCGATGGCCGTTGACGAGGCGCCAACAAGGCAAAACTTTGCAAATTGCCGGACACTTTCTTTGCGAAAGAAGCCGGGTCTCTCCTCGTGATGGCCCGGAGCATTCTGATCTTCTTGAAAATATTGATACAAAAATCGCCCCACGATCTTTTCGACATTCCGACTGAAATAGGTTGTTCCCACAAACTCTCGCTTGGCAATTGGTTTCACCCAAATGGCGTCAATGTCACAGCGATTTGCGCCCAACACATCGGTTAAGAGTTGATCTCCAATCATCACGGCTTCTCTCGGCGGGCACTGATACCGATCCAAAGCTATCTGATACATTTTTGGGTGTGGCTTAAACCGGTCGCGTACAAAATCAAGCCCCATGGCCGACGTGAGCTTTGCAAGTCTCTCTGGATTTCGAGTGTTGCTCAAAATGCAAAAATCAAACCCGAGACTTCGCCCTTTCTCAATCCAAGATGTCGTCGATTGTGGGATATCGTGGCTCCTCCACGGCAAGAGTGTGTTATCGACATCGAGCAAAATAAGTCTCTTTCCAGCAGCTCGGAGCTCCTCAAGATCGACATCTTCCAATGCGTGCAAAGATTCTGATGGACTAAACTTCTTAAGCGCATTCGGCATTTGGTGTCGCTGAAATGTTCCGGATCGAAAATGCCTCATAGCGATCCAGACGCCAACGCATGGCGTACCTTTTTGATATTGAGGATGTGCGCGGCATAAGTCTTTGCAAACAAATGATGTCCCTTGCCATCCGCTACGTAATAGAGGTCATCGGTTTTTAACGGATGAATGGCAGCCTTGATGCTCTTGAGCCCGGGCGAACCAATGGGGCCTGGTGGGAGCCCAAAATGAAGATATGTATTGTAAGGCGAGGGGACCGTTTTCACGACTCCTGGTCTCAGAACTTGCCATTTTTGCAGGGCATATAAAACTGTGGCATCGATCTCGAGTCGCATATTTTTTTGCAACCTGTTTTCAATTATTCCGGCGATATGTTCGCGATCAGAATCTCCCGAAGCTTCAAGCTCCACGAGTGAAGCTATGGTCAAGATTCGCTTGAGATCAGCTCCCGCAGGGAGGATTGGCATGACCTTCTTTTCAAAGGTTTGCATTTGCATTTCTACGACTTTTTCCGCGGGAGTGAGTGGCGGAATGTTATAAGTATCTGGGAAAAGCATCCCTTCTTTGCCGTGAGCCTTGGCCGCATCAATATAATCCTGTGCCGAACAGACCGATTTTTCTTCAAGCCTGGAGGCAACCCGAGCAATCCACCAGCCTTCTGGAATTCTGACAAGGAGATTCACAGGGCTTTTGAGCGCGTAAGCGATTTCGCTCGTCGTCATTCCCGGGTGAAATTGGTATGTGCCAGCCGATACGTCTGTTGGAACACGCCGCAAGTTGAGCATCATTTTCGTGGCAAAGGCATTTCGAACAATATGTTCTGATTCCAGCCTTTCGAGAGCTTTGTTGAGGTGAATTGGAGATTCAAACCTTAGATAAACATTTGGGCCTTTGGCAAGTGGGGAAGCTTCTTGAAACGTTGAGGCGATAAAAATGCCCAGAGCTAAAAAGATGGTGGCCAAAACAACGGCGCAACCGGTGCGTCCACTACGAGCCATTCTCCTCCATAAACCGCTCTAGGATACGACAAGCGGCTTCGCTATCTATAGCTTTTCGGATCAAACTGCCCTTGAGTCCTGCCATTTTCATCTCTTGCTCGGCCTGAAAGCTGGTCAATGACTCGTCAACGAAACGCACACCTACACCCATTTCGCTTAGCCGATCACCCAACATTCTGCATATTCGTGACATTTTAGTTTCGTTGCCTTGATCCAGAGGTAGGCCAATGACAACGAGATCTGCCATTTCCTTTTTCAGGATGTTTTGAATTGTCACGGCGTCTTTGGCAAGAGTTCCACTTGAGATAACTGCTTGGCGGGGCGATGTGATGTGTTGTTCTGTTTCCGCCACAGCAACCCCGATATGCTTGCCAAAATCGATCCCCAAGAGCCTCATTGTTGGAGAGCTCCAAGAAGTGTTTCTATAAGCCAAGGCGCTGCACTTAGCGCTTCATTAGAAAGCTCAGGATCACCAGAGAGATTAGTAAAAGAACCTCCTGCTTCGCGTACGATAATTGACATAGCTGAAATGTCCCACCTTGCGACTTTGGGGTCGATCATCGCTCCAATTTTTCCGGTGGCCACGAGCATATGTCCAAAGGCATCGCCCCAAGTTCTGGTTGCCATGGCTTTCTGAGCGAGTTTGTTAATTGCTTTATCGAGCCCGCGCTGTTCCATTGATTTGTGGCTGCCACATGCCAAAATGACTTCATTCATCGGTCGCTCGGGCATAACTTTACACTTTTGACCATTATCCCAAGTTCCCGCGCCGATTTCTGCATAAATCAACCGATGGAGTGCTGGAAAGTAGGCCACGCCTAGTTGGGGCACAAAGTTTTCTTCATAAGCTAGCAATGTGGAAAAGAGGGGGACACCAGCAACAAACGAATTCGTTCCATCGATGGGGTCAATGACCCACCGATTTGGGTGTCCTTCATCGCCACCTTGCTCTTCTCCAAGTATGTCGTCTTCTGGGAATTCCGATTCAATTCCCTTGCGAATGATGGTCTCTGCAAGCAAATCCGCTTTCGTTACGGGAGTCTGGTTTGATTTCAGTTCAAATTGACCAGAATTCTCAAAAATTGGAATTGTTGCATCGCCCGCTCTTCTTGCAATCTCGATGGCAAATTGAAGCCGTGGCGACATAGAAAAAGTCTGACTGAGAGTTCATATTTGACCTGGGCTTGACCTAGAGAGGTGGCGCTTGTTTCCAACAATATTTGGTACAATACTGATCTCCGATCTGGGGGCGTAGCTCAATGGCGAGAGCACCTGCTTTGCAAGCAGGGGGTTAGGGGTTCGAGTCCCCTCGCCTCCACCAATCTACGGTTTTCCATTACTTTGCTGTTCCATCTGAATCTTCGAAATCACTGGGTTTAGCATCAAATCGAAGTTCTTACTGAGTTCCAAAACGAGCTTTCCGTCCTGTCACGACGAGTTCGAACACATCATTTGGACAAGTTCGCCAACGCAGAACTCCCTGGATCCAAACCCAACATTGCTGAGGCCACGACAGCCAAGTGACCAGATTTGCTCTGTTCTACCGGCGCAACCATGAGCGCTGTCAGGCCCCGGCAAAGTGTGAAACGCCCTGGCTGAAACATGGCCAAGGGACGTTTGCAATCTGGCGCAGTGTGTTGCAAGTGGGCTGGCTTAAAGACTACCGGTGGCCAGAGGATGGTTTGGTCGTTGAGACAAATCAGTTGGATACTCGAAGTGACGAGCAAAGCGCGGCGATAAAGGAGAAACTATAGGAAGAGCGAGGGGTTGTGCCCACACAAATCACATAGAGTCCTGGGCCTAAAGCAAGCGTTAGGCCCTTAATTTTTTACGTTTCGCAACGACCGTTCCAAGTCCTGCTGCCAACGCAATCAAGCTGCCTGGCTCTGGAACAACCTTTATCGCAAACGAATCCACCTGATTGGTTGACGTTTGGCCAAAACCCACAATTGTAGAACCGTCGTTTGTGATCCTCATTCCTGATAAGGGGATGAAGCCATTCAAGTTAGCGCCCATTGATGTAGCGTATGCGCTCAATAGTTGTGCCTGGCCGTTGATCCATATGACTCCGCGCCGTGTCGCAGTGCTTGTTCCCAGTTGCAGATAGCCAACTTGCATCGTGCCGTCGTCGGTGCCAAACGCCACTCCACCGCGATCAAAACCAGATAGGATTTGCATATTCGTGGCGACGAAGCTGGAGTTCCACACCACAGGTATGTTGCCCTTGAAGCCAAAAAACTGTGTACCGTTGGAGTTGACGCCTTGGATTTCGCTCGCCACGCTCTCGACAAACACTTCCTGCCCGTTGCGCCAAACCGCTGCTTGCCGAGTGCTCGGGTTCGAGTCCCAGCCTACAAGAGTGCTTCCATCTGCGGAGAGGTCATTGGGGCGAGCGTTTGAGGTGCTGAGCGTTGGGAAGTTGTCGAAGTTCGAAGTTCCAGTGTCGTATCGCACGGGTTTAAGCTTCAATCCAGCGTCATAGGCGCCCATGGCCAGTTTGGTTCCGCTGCCATCCATGCCAAACATGCCACTCAGGGTGTTACCAACTCCGACAGCGGAAAAGCCAGCTGGTTGCGCTGCGAGGTTCCATGTCGAAGACGAAAAATCATAGTAGCCTGCGTGCCTCTTGCTGGCACCGTCGAGAGCCTCACCGCCTATGCGTGACCCGTCGTCACTGATGAACGTGCTTCCCGCTGAGTGCGAGCCGCCGATATTGGTAAAGCCGACTCCTATCTCCCATCGAAAGTTCGCTGAGCCTGCAAATCCGGCCGCATACCGGCCGTCAGGTGTCACGTCTGTCACTTGGGCGTTTTGAAATCCCATTTGATAAAAAGTCGCTTGGGCGAAGCCAAGTCCGTGAAGAGAGCAAATTCCCAACAGAAAAATAGTTCGTTTCATTAATATTCAAGCCTCACTGATCCGCTAAATGAAGTTGTCATAACGTTGTGACAATGTGACGATTCAACTCTCTCTGGTCGTGATTTCACGTATAATTACTTGGATGAAGCTCGCTTGACCGGCTCCATGCGAAGCAAGACAGACCGGCTTGGCTGGTCAGGGTCTGAAATCCTCTCGAGCAAGCGCTGCCATGCTAAGCCGACAAGTTCGTCAATCGGGACTCTGAGCGTTGAAATCGGAATTCGCGCGTCCGCGGCCTCTGGGTAGTCACCATATCCCCAAACCTCACAGCTCATTGGACAATCAATTTGTTTTTCGGAAAGAGCCCGCACTGCGCCAAGTGCGAGCGTGTCTGTGAATGCGGTCACAGCCTCTGGTGTGCCTGCCGAGTTAAGGTAACCAAGCAATGCTGTCTTTGCCTCACTTGCCGATTCGCCAGTTGAACCGATAAGGACAGAGGGAAGGCCGGCCTCATCCATCGCCTCGACATAGCCCGTACGACGTTGTTCTTTCGGGTATGAATCGATGACCCATTGTGGAGTGAGGTGGACGATTCGTCGAGCGCCATTCGAGATTAAACGACTCACGAGTGATTTTTGCGAGCCCAACACATCCCATGATACGGTGTCAGCGTGGTCAAACTCTTCCGCACCAATAATGACAGTTGGAATGCGTTCGTTCTGAGGAATTTGGCGGAAATTTCGAATGGCGCGCCCTGCATCGAAGCTAATGATTCCATCTGTTGGGAAAACATTGAAGGTGCGAGGCTCCTTGCAATAGGCCGCATCGGAGTCGAGCCCGATGACCATCAGCTCGTATCCTGAGCCCCTCATAACGTTTGTCAATCCGTTCAAGACTCTCAAGTAAGTGATTGCGGGCCTGTCAGACGGCATCCATAACGAGACAATCTTCGTCTTTCCAGTTCGCACCGCCTGAGCCAGTCGATTAGGTTGATAACCAACCTCGATCGCTGCCGCACGCACTTTCTCTCGAGTAGCGTTGGCGATCCTAACTCCTTTGGTTTCGGCTAAGATCTGTGACGCAGTCTGAACCGACACTCCTGCCCGAGCAGCAACGTCGGCAAGGGTCACTCGCTGGGGTTTTCTGTAGGCGCTCATAGTTTGCTTCTTTCAGAAAGTTTGCCTCCGAATGCATTGTACAATTTTCACTTGATCCTCGTCGCCAAGCGGACGAATCAGAGCGGAATCAAGCCTCCACAATCTGCTTCGGGGGATAAACAAGTTAGTGACCAAGGTGACGTTTGAAATCTATTGCGGGAAGAAGAAGTCCGGTGGATTCAAGGACTAAACGGCAGAAATTTGTGAGAGCATTGTCGTATTGGCCGCTGTCCACAATATCCCGTCAGAAAGCACGCCCGACTTGGCTTGCATGCGCAACTGTAAGGCGGGCAAATGTAGCTCGTGCAGCGCCTGCTTTTGACAGGTGATCGAACCGCCCAAGCGACGCTACGGTTCGTGTGGGGCTGCAGGATCGATAAGCAGTGGTTATTCTTGGAAATCGAATCTAGCCCAGAAGCGATCGCGCGACCGTTTGCCCAGGTGCAAAACACTTTGAAACGCGTCCAGGAATCTCCAACCAATCAACAGATCGCTGGACTTGAGCTAAGGTCGTAACGATACTCGTTTGACCATTCGCCACCTATCATTTATACTTATCAAAGAATGCGACACTTTTGGAAGCGCGGTGGATCCTGGCGCCGAATTACGACTCTGTCACGCATTCAGGACGATTCGGGTCAGACGGTTGGTACATGTATCTTGACGATGAACCATCCCATCGAGAGGAGCCATCCGGATCTCGTCTACTTCTCGCTGTTCTATACCTCTTCACCTTTACCGTCGTCGGCCGAAATGGACATTTTCGACGAAGTCCAAAATAGGCTTGACGAGCTCTCCGTGAGTCTCGAATTCTATCAAACCGCGATCATTATGCTTGACGGCAAACGGGATTGGATTCTCTAAGCGAGGGACGGGGCAAAGCTGATGGGTGAACTTCCGTTGGAACTCTCTCAGTATCACCCTCAAATGGAGTGCCAGAGTGATCCCAATTGGTCTCAATATCGCACGATTCGAAAGCTCAGATGGATCTGAAACAAGTTTTCCGGCGTTTGGATACCCAGAAAAGAAATTGGTTCAGGTCGGTAAGAAATAGAGTATCAGCGAACTCGAAGTTCAAAACCATTCGAAACTCGTTCTGTAATCCCCACCACGACCTGTCCAAGAGCATAGAGTGCTAATTGAGCATCCAGAAAGCTCAAACCTATTGTGCCAAGTGCATCAAATGAAGTAGCGAGATTCTTCTCTCTTTGGCTTGATGCTTTTCGGAATATTGTCAGGATCGACATCCGCCCACTCCACGTCAAACGTGCCAACAAACCCAAACAAAGATCCCCAAATGGAATTCTTAACCTCCACTTCGATTTGGTACTTGTTGATCAATTCATCGAACCAAACATACACGGAAGCAGTGCCAGAGAAAACCATCGGAAACTTAAAACCAATTCGGCCTGCAAAGAACCTCTGCTCGCCAGATTCGATTCGTAGGCCACCATTTTCTGCGACGGCCAAGTGAAGATCGACGGCCAAATGCTGATGTGTTCCCATCAGGTCTACAACCTGGTTGCGAATCGGATCCCGAATCATATAAGCATCGAAACGACGCGCTCGCCCCAGTTGAAACGTGCGAAGTTCTGTGACAGTCTCTCGACCAAAGGAGTCTACGTATGCCCAATTTTCGATGGTAAATTCGACGTCTTTTCCTTGTTCGGGGAACATGATGTTTCTCCAGGTTCCAACCACCAAGAATGGAAGTGTGTAGAATTTCCCGTGCCAAACGCGGTCCATTACACCTCGGCCAATCGCTCTCTTGCAGGAAGTGCTGTCAAATCCAAATCGTTCCTGTATCTTGGGATGAAGACGGTCAAAGTCTTCTCCCAAAACAGTTGCATAAATCGACTTGCTCATGAGATCGCTCCAAGAGGCAATAGCGTGGAGCGTCCCTCCCAAGTACCATATTCCGCAGTAGGACGAAATCGAAGAGTTGTGAACTCATGGTGAAAGTCTCGGCGGTCACGTTCTTTCATGGCATCTAGATGGCGAGTTGGATGATCTACCATGCTATGCCCCCTTACCATGTCGATCATCGCTTGTTGGGAGTTCCAGATGGAGAAAGTTGCGATTGTTTGGGGATAACGTATTGCGGCAAGCGAAAACGAAGTTTCAGGGTGGTCTCGTACGAGGGTCTCGACGGGTCTACCCCATCGAATAAACCGAGGAATTTCAGGAAGTCTCATTCGCGCCAAAGTGAATGCTGCGACTGGAGCACTGGGGTCGGGGTCTGTGGTTAATTCAGGTAATGAGGCAAATTCTTTTACCGATCCCCACCGTCGTAGAAAGGTCATTCGCAAATGCCATCCGTCCGCGATCGATTGGCCGAGTTTGGTAGCTTTCAGGAATTCATCAAAGGCTTCATTGCTCTCCCAAGCGGCGAACATAACCAGTGTGCGCAACTGTATTCGATGCGGAGATAAGATGGGCGAACCCAGTTTCATTGGGGTTAGGCACTCGGATTGTATGAGGCCCGGAAAGGATCTGCAGGTAGGGGGGCGGATGAGCGTAGACAGAGTCAATGGAACAGCTGCCTTTGCCAAGCTGAGCGTAAAAACTTTCACACCGTTGAAATGCTACTTTGTTTGGCTTCTTTTGGGTTAGTCTTGGGATTTCCAAGTTCCGATACGCGTCCCTGAAATTCCACCAGACTTCGGTTCGACCCATGCAAGCTGGCCACCTGGCTGAGTAAGTGCTCTATTTTTCTTCATAATTCCGTCAGATCCTGCTGCCCCATGTTTAACCAGTCTTGCCCGATTGACGAGAGCGGCTTCCAGAAAAATGACTCAGTGCAAACTTGGAAATGTATATGATTTCCGAACTTGCTGCAAGGGGTAGCCAGACTCGCTCGAATAACCTCTGCTGAATTTGTTAAGAAAGAAGTCGTATCTGCCAGGCTTTTTGAACCTAAATGTAACATCAAGGCTCTTTCCATCCGAGGCAAATACAGTCTTCTTTGTCACTTCATAAGTATCCGGTGTGATGACGAGTCCTCTCGATGTCTTCTGCATAGGGCGGTCAAACTCAAGGTGAATTGTAACCTGACCCTCCGAATCCGGCTTCGATGCAGTCAAAGATTTCAGCTTGGGACATCGCTCCAAGATCAGTTTCGGATTCTTATAGAGCCTTTCGAGAACGGGTTGAAGCTTCGCGATACGTTCCGAAAGGGGCGCGTTAGAACCTGATTCAGCAACCAGAGCGTCGGTTATGTCTGACTCCCATAAGAACCCTTGGCTGCGGTGTTCCAGCATATTTACCTCCACCAATTGGGGATAGTGAATCCTCAGAATGGCATTTTCCGCAGCTCTTGTAAAGGTTTCAAAGAGCATAACTTGAACGTCCCCATAAGCGTTGAGTGCCAAAGTGGATTTGGTTAACCTGAAGAGTGGCGCTCCCAACTTTATGAAATCCTTCCTTTGAGCAACAACGGGATTTACATATGCGTGACTGAATTCGTGAAGAATGAGCCCCAAATTGTCGTCACTGTAGACCGGAATCCCTTCGCTGTCAAACTCACCTGCTCCAAGCACAGGGGTCATATCTACCGTATCGTTCAAATGCCGAAAACTGACGCCGTAATTGGCCCCACCAGTGAGCAAGCCAACGATGACGTAAGAATCTTTGTTCGGCGCATTGCCATAGAAACCCTTCAGCCACTCTCCTACAGGCCGGCGACGTAGCAAGCTCTCCATGCTCTGCGTGGCTTTACGATAGTATTCATCTTCCGACTTCAAAAAGCCTGCAAAGTTGGTGTCGCGAGCGAAATCTGCTAGGAGTGGCAAAAACTTCTCGACGTCTTTCGGCTTCCAGGTTCGTTTCCAATCATCTGGATGGTTCCCGGGAATCAACTTTGGGTTCAAGGCATCAGTGATATGCACAGCCAGCCAAGGTACAGAGTCAAATCCAATGCCAGACTCATCACGAAGCTTGCTCGCCATCTTGACCGCGGGGTGATCCTTGGCCGACCGGAAATAAGCGTCAACTCGATCGGAGTAAGGGCTCTTGCTTGAACTTTGGTTGAACTCCATCGCACCTTGCAATCGAAAAATACACGAAAGGAGTTCGACTCGCGGATCTATTCGAACCGAGATAGGTTGGGACAGTTGTAGCGCAATCGCTCCGATAGCCAGAGTCAACATTCTTACAATGTACCAAATTTGGTACGATTATGTCAACCGGAACAGCAATATTCGTGCTGAAGCCCCAACTATTGAGGGTGAGTAAGCATGGACTTCCCCGTCTGAGACATAAAAGGTTTCGCCCTCTTGGACTTCTAAGGACTCCGCCCCGATTTTGACTTTGGCGAACCCACTCAACACATATCCGAATTCGGCACCTGGATGAGATCTAAGTTCGGTTGGGCTGTCAATCTCAACAATTCCACTAATGAAGCCAGCATTTGAAGGAATGTTTTGGAACATCATGAGATGGTTGGTTTCAGCCAAACCAGGCTCAGAGACCCTTCCTTCTATCGGGCCATTAACCAGCCCATCCAGCTCATACCACTCATCATCCGCTTGTCGATGTACTTTCGAGAGAGCAACGATTTCTGGCTTGGCAAGCCTTTCGACATGGAGATTGAGCGCCCGGCAAACCTTCTCAAGGGTAACGGGCCGGCATCCTTTTCCTTGCTCCAATGTGACGATCGATGTTTTACTCACCATCGCCATTGCAGAAAGCTGTCGGATCGATAGTCCACTGTTCTTTCGATGATCGCGAAGCCTTTGTCCCAATTGTTCGTGCGACACGCTCCCCAAAATCTCCTTCAGATAGCGTTCGGATTTCAATGGATCGGGCGTAGGGCGCACAATCTCATTATGAACCTCACTCAAAGAGCACACTGCCCCGCATTGGTTTCAAGACGTGTGGTCGAATAGTCGTTTCCGTAGCGCGGTGAAGCTTCTCAAAGGGCAATCTTTGCTTGAAGTTTAAAAATCGTACCTAAGAATCTCCACCAGAATTCACACATTCGCCAAATCTTTTACGACGGCAATAGCTCAGTGAGCACGCCATTCAAAACTGCAAACAGCTTGCTGTTTGGGCTCAATCTCCGCATAGGTTCCTACAGACATCGTCTTGCTTTGTTGTAGTCAATAATTCAAACAAACAAGTCGCTTAAGTTTGGAAAATTACTCGGTCAACCTAAATTCGATGAAGTGGAGATCTCGATGAAAGCCATCTTTGGGTCTGAACATTTCGGGTGTAACTGCAAACATCAGACTGGTTCAATTCAGGGCATTTTAAGATCAAATAATTGGATTCTTTCGAGGCCATCAAGATTTAGTTTTGAATTTGAAAGCTCGTCAAGATGATCGCAAAGAACGGATTCACCATCGTTGGCATAAACATCTAAGGCGGTGGCATCAATAAAAATCTGGAGCGAAAATAGAGGTCTCCGAATCGCGACAGAGCGACGGTTTGTTTTGAGCACCTTCGTCATGGGATCATACTGAATGGTAAACCCAAAAAGTGAAAGGTTGAGAGGTTTGTTTGCTGGTACGTGGGCCAAAATTTCGCACGGGTTCTGCAAGGAATCCTTTGTTGTCGGTTGGCGCAAAGTTTGGAGCTCTTTAACCGGTCGTAATATCACATTTTGATCTTTGGAGATGCTCATTTCGGAAGGCAAAATGAGATAGCCGTTCCAAGCTTTGTGGTTAGAAGTGTTGACCCAAGCAGAGTAAAGCGCTCTTCGACCAGTATTCTGAAAAACCTGCGACGCATAAGAGCCTTCTGCAAGGAAACCGCGAGTTTTGTATTCAAACTTTTCGCCAACGATTTGACCTACAAAGGCTTCGACCCGGCCTCGAACCGAAACCAAAAGAACCCAGTCTCTTCCAATTTGGATAAGGTTTGGACATTCGATATTTCCGACATCACTGTCAGGATAAGTGAAAAACACGCCAGCTTGCTTCCAACTCAAAAGGCTATCGGTCTGAGCCTTGTAAAGTGCGACGATGCCACGTCCCATCCTCCCTCCCCCTGTAAGCAAATAGGCTGTGCCCTTGTACCAAAATCCAAATGGATCTCTCCATTCAGCAAAAGACTGATCGTTATCGTTTTGCGTGAGCATATGGGAATGCTTGCTCCATCGAATCAGATCGTCAGATTCGGGAGTTGCTGCCCATTGTTCGGGCTCTCGCTTAGAGCTAATACTTGTGTAAAAGATAACAGGTGATCCAGATTTTGTCATCATATTTGAACCTGAAAAGATATGATCTTCAACAAGCTCAGGGCTGGGATAAAGAGCAATTGGCAAATGTTCCCAATGAACCAAATCTAGACTGCGAGCATGCCCCCAATGCATGTGATTCCATTGCGAATCGAAAGGATTGTGTTGGTAGAACATGTGGTACCAACCCTTGAAAAAGATCGGCCCATTAGGGTCGTTCATCCACTGAGCTGCTGGCGTGAAATGGATCGAGGGTCGCGATAAATCTTCTCTGGCTTCTTTGGCTCGTGATTGGACAGCTCGATTCGCTTGCTCTTGGCTTTGATCCATGACATTCAGGCAAAAACTGAAGACAGCGATACCCAGCAGTGCTCCCATGATCGCCGGAGGTTACCTGGGCGAGCTCAACGATGACCGTTGATTATGAGGTTTGCAAAGTTAAGGAGCCCACCAATTTTGCCTCGGTAGTTGGGGTTTTGGAGTGAGATATCGACTGAGGTGTTTTTGATTGCGTTGCTGATCCAACTTGACGCTCCAAGAGCAGTTGAATGGCGAAGAAGCTCCGCAACCGAACCAGCGACAAAGGGAGTTGCAAACGAAGTTCCGGACCAAACTCCTAGTCGCCCCGTCCAATCAGTGCTTCCGATTGTGACCGCGGGCGCACTAGCTAAGCAAGTTCCATCCCAGTTGCTAAATGAAGCTTTAGCGTTGTGATCATCAAGTCCGCCGACACAAATGGCGGCCCGAATTCGGGCTGGTGAGCACGAATCGTTGACCCCGTTGTTTCCAATTGCGGCAACGACAGTTGCATCATGTAAATCGGCCCAATCGAGCACATCTGTCATGCTAGGAATTCGAGTGAGCGTGCCCAAACTAATATTGATGACCTCAGCACCGTTGTTTATGGCGAAAACGATCCCTTTTATAAGCCTCCAAGTCGTTGCGAAACCGTCAGAATCGGCAACCCGAACTGGAATCAGAAGGCTCTGAGGGGAGATTTGATTGATGAGCCCAGCAACCATGGTGCCGTGACCCGTAAGATTATCGAATATTCCATCAAGGTTAGAATCGGTTTGATGTGGAATGTCCCAGGCCGGATAGTTGGCTTCAACATAGTTGGCAGTCGCGACGACTTTTCGCCAGAGCGGAAAAGCCTTTGGAGAAATGCCTGAATCGAGGATAGCCACTCTCACTTGGCGCCCTGGCTCGTTTGCAATCGCTGATTGCCAATTGATCTGGTTCAATGCTTGGGTGTTGTAGGCCAATCCTGCATCTCGGCCTCCAACAGCTGGGAGTGTCGAACCTTTTTGGCCTTCCGGGGTGCCGAGGTCAATGTTGTCCTCTGTCCAAATGACTAACGGGCTGGAAGCCATATTGGCTCGAATTCGAATCGCCCTGGCTTCGGATCCGAAATCAAACAGAACAAATGGGGAGTTTTGTGCTGCATCCAGAAAAACGACATCGAACGAGTGAACGACATCGCTCGGTGCTACTCCATCGGCCAGACGACACAGGATCTTAGTTTGAGCGAAACAAGACAGGCTTAATAATGAGAAAGTGATTGAAGCAAAAAATTTCGATTTCATTTCGAGAATCCAGAGTAGTGAACGAACGAACCCCAATAATAAGGATGATCGTTTTCGTCGCGACAAATACGTTGTCCTGTCAAAAACGCTTCAGAAACCGTATTTTTCTCAGCGAGAGTCTTGTAAAAGGCCCCATACATGAGCGGCGCCACAGAATCATCGAGTTCCCAGAGACTAGCAAGCACATTTTTTGTGCCACATGAAATAAAAGCACGTGAAAGACCATTTGGTTCCCAATTGATCTCCGAAGACAGCAATCCCGTATCGCACGCGCTAAGAGTGGCAAGGTCAGTTTTCAACCCACTTTTCGAGATTTCGAATGCAAAAAGTGGCCCATCCACTAATTGAATCGAGGACAACATCGGGTTAGATTTTTTGTGCTGAGCATGTCCGAGAACATGAACCGCTGAAAAGCTTGAATCAGCAAGATTTCGAAATTCACTTTTTGTTTGAATGATTGTTGATTCTTGAAAATATCCGGAAATTTGATCGATTTCTTTTTGGGTGTGTTGGAGCCCCTCGGTGTTGCCAAGAATGATGAGACATCGATCTAAGTGCAGAGGTTCAGTTTTGCTATCGAAACTTGGGTGCATTGCAATTCTCCAGCATCGCTCGTCGCCGCTCGCCCTTGCCAAAGCGTTCCAGGGCAAACTCCAACCCACCGAGTCCGGACAGATCACGGTGCTTTGTGATTGCCAAAGAAAGGCAAATGGCTCGGAAATTTGATTCATTAATCGTTGTACTTGAAACTTTGACTGGGTTCCCTTTATCGGAGCTGCACTCAGTTCAAAACTCAGCCACTTTAATAATCGCATGAGCTCATTAGTTTTCATAGAAAGGGTTTTGCAACGATCATTTGTAATGACTCTCAAAAGATCCTTGCCAGCCCAAAAGATATGGCAATCACTCGATCGTGCCTCTAATTTTTTGACGCTGAGATTCAGGTCAAAATGAAGATCAGCCAGCCGGAACGATGTTGGCGCATCTAGGGCTTCTTGTTGAAAATCTATTCGACGAGACCCGCGTGGAAAATCGTTATGATTGTGACTCGCAAGATCTGCAACTTGCTGAATCTTTGCTTGTGTCAATGATGACAACAATTTCCTATCCAATAATTCGGTTAGAAGCAGAGTCGACCGGAGCTGCTCGATGACTTCACGAGCTTCTTTTATTCTTTTGGGTGTTCTTGAATCAAAAAGGTATTCCAAATAGTGGCTAATTCCTTCTGATTTGTCCTGAAGGCTGTAGCTTAACCCCGTTTCAGTGCCCTTTGATGCTCGATCAATGAGAATGAGTTGCATCATTTTTCGATAATGCTTTATAGGCTTAAGTGAATATTTTGCAGCAAGAAATTCACATTTCCAAGCGAGTCCAACGAAACCATACTTTTTGATGAGTCTTGAGGCAATGGTGAGGCTTTCGGGTTCAATTTCGGCCAAAGCAAGTGCTACTAAGGCTGAAAAGTAAGGGCTCGATTTGGCAAGTGTTCTGGCATCTTCCAGCCTTTTGCGTCCACGCTTTTTTCTTCCTTCAGCGATGTCAATTTTTGCCTGCTCTAGCATCGTCAGGCTGAGCCAAGTTTGATTTTTCAACTTGCGGTAGATCGAAGCTGCAATTTTTAAAGATTTTTGAGCCAAATCTTGCTGATCTAGCCTGGCTTGACACTGTCCGAGGCCGAGCCATAAGTGAGCCTGGTGAAGCGGAATTGTTTGCAGCCCTTCCGCGATAGTTGACTGGTATTGAATCGAGGCTTCACGAAATAGATTGAGCTGAAAATAGGTATCGGCCAGGTACTCGCAAACCCGTGCTTTGTCCACAGAAGAATTTTCAAATTTTAAGGCAAGATTTTGAAATCGTTGCAATGCTAACTCGCATTGATTCATGCAATTGTTTGCTAGCCCGAGATTGATTTCTGCAAGATTGGCTAGGTATTTGGCATCCAAATCATTTGCCAGTGATATTGCTTCCTGGGCATATTCTAAAGCCCTTTTGGGATCGCCACCAAAAATGTGAGTTGAAGAAAGTGCCGTCAAAGCCGAGGCATATTCAAGTTGAAAGTGAGAAGACTTCAGGTGAGCCACGGCCATTCCGAGCACCTTCCGCGCGCGAAATGAATCATCTCGATAGACATAGGCATTCCCCAGATTCAGCCAAACGCGGCCAGCCGATCCAGGTTCGTGCAGTTCTAAGAGTTGAGATGAGAGTTTTTCTGCCAGATTGTCGGCCTCATCCATTAACCCTTGTCTGGCAAGGCTATCGACCGCACCAATTGAAAAGGAAGCCTTTTGGTGTGGATCTGTTGCGAGTTCTCCGCTTTTCAAAAAAGCATGGGCGCTCGATTTCCATTGGCCCTGAAGTCGTAAATAAATTCCACCTGCTCGATATGCCCAGTGGCGATCATCGCAAGCCCTGAGAACAGTTCTCCAATGTTGCCCGAGTGCGCTTAGCTTTTCGTTATCTGCCCCGTAAAAGGACAAGACTCTTAGACAAAATGCTTCTCCAAGTCCTTCAATCTTTCCACTCAATTCAATTGACGAACCAGACTCAAGGCGATCAAGAATCTCCGCTTTCGTCATACATGACCTCAATTGCAGGCATCAGATAAGCCCGGCCATCGCCTTCAAACAAAAGCTCGCTTTCAGAAAGATCTTTCGCGACAAAATGAAAATACTTGTCATCTGTCAGAGCAATCTCTTGGCTCTGGTGGGATACCTTGGACACAAATTCTGGAGCTCGACCGGTGATGTCGAATCCTTGCGACAGGGGCTGAACTAAGATTCGAATTTCAAATCCTTCTTCTTCATATAGACACTGAAAATCTTGAGCTTGCCGACGTGCTCCTTGTCCCATCCAAACAAATCTCGCAAGTTTCAGTGTTCTTGGTGCAAATTCAGCGATAGCTTTGGCCCGAGCAACAGATTCGGCGGGCGGTGTATACATTTTGACTTGGGCCGAGAGAAAAACGAGGGACAAAAATTTCAAAGACTCTTGACAATAAGAGCAATTTGCAATATGGCTCTTGGGGTCTGGCTGACCATTTGTTTCAGCGAGGTCGACAAGTTCGACCCAAAATTTCTCACACCCGTTTTTCATCGATTTCATACTAAAAATGCACTAAACATGAACAAAAATACATTCGCGTTTCAAAAATAATCAGATTCCTCTAAGAGAAGTTTGAGTTTGGCAAGGCATCTTGCTCTTGTCGGGCCCAATGCTCCTAGTGGAATATTGAGTTTTTGGCTCGCCGATTCATAGTTGGAGCCCTCCTGAAAATAAAGCTCCAGAAGTAGCGGAGTGCAGCGCCCGCCCAGGGATTCCACTGCGCTCCGTAAGACTCTGGCTCGTTCGGCTTCTATGGCGGATTCCTCAGCGGAGCTTTCTTCGTCGGCGATGAGGAGCACGAGATCTTCTTCGATAACGGGTCGAAGTTTCTTCAGCCTCGCAACTCTTAGACTCGTGCGAGCAGCGGTCACGGCAAGCCATTTTGGGATCACGAGCCCAGACTCAATGCGATTTCGACTGCTAAAGAGAGCCTGAAAAGTCTCAATCATGACGTCTGAAGAATCATCATCATCGAGTCCATATCGGCGGGCAATGGAAAAAATATAACCAGAAAACGATTCGACAAGCTCACTCCACGCTCTCGAATCGTTCTTTTGAATCTTCGTCAAGAGTTGTTTGAGATCAGTAGTTTTAGATCCTCGCAACATCTTAATTCAAAAGTTTACTCGTAGAGCTTACTTTTTCGGCCTTTCCGACGAACCCAAGGGGAAAAGCTTATTAACTTTGTGCTCTCGGTTCATTATTTTGAGACCCTCAGTTACGATATCTATATGCTGACTCGAAATATCATTCAATTCCGGCAAGTCTTTTTCAAGATCATAAAGTTCTATTTTTTGTGGTTGAGAGTTAAGGTCGGGCTTAATGAGCTTGTAATTTCGAAACATCACGGCTTGCATGTTGCTCGCTTCGGGGTATTCAAAATAGATGAAGTGTCGTGTTGAAACGTGCTTCCCTTTGAGTAGTGGCAAATAGCTTCTTCCATCGTGAACTGGAGCTGTTGAGCCCACGAGATCACATACAGTCGCAAAAAAGTCGTAGGCCACAACAGGTTCATCAATTTTCAATCCTGCGGGAATGTTTTTGGGCCAACGAGCAACCATCGGGACTCGTATTCCTCCCTCATAGAGGCTCATTTTGCCTGAGCGAAGCTCACCATTAGACTGGAAGAACGTACGATCAACTCCACCGACGTTAGTAGCACCGTTATCGCTCGTAAAAATGAACAGAGTGTTATCGAGTTGCCCAGTTGATTTCAAAGTAGCGACCAATCGACCAACGGAGTCGTCCAGATAAGCAATCATAGCGGCGTAAGTTGCTCGGGGGCGAGCACAAGGCAGGTAGCCATTTTGTCCAAGATAAGGCTCTTTGTCCCAGTCTTGCGGAAACTTATTAACCCATTCTTTGGGAGCTTGTAAGGCCACATGTGGCAAAGTCGATGCAAAGTAAAGAAAGAATGGTTTGGACTTATCTTTGGAGCTGACAAATTTTATGGCGTTTTCAATAAGCTTTTGGCCACTGAAAACCTGCCCCAGGTACTTATCTTCATAGTCGGATTGATTTGCCCATCCGACTTCAATCTTCTGGTGCGCCGAAAAAACGGGATTCCCGAGAAGATCAACATCGCGCCCATTCCAAAGATAGGGTGGGTAATAATTGTGAGCCCGACGCTGGCACAAATATCCGTAAAAAAAGTCGAACCCGTGATCTAAGGGGCTCTCCCCAGGCTGAGTGCCTCCTAACCCCCATTTGCCGACGAGACCTGTACGATATCCTCGAGACTTTAAGACCTCTGCTACTGTGGTTTCTTGCTGAGAAATGGGCATTTGCCCTTCCTTATCGTTAGGGCCAAACCCACCAAACTCCCTGTTACCGCGAATATCTGCATGACCTTGGTGCTTTCCAGTAAGTAATGAATATCGCGTTGGCGCACAGACAGGGCTCGCAGAATAGGATCTTGTAAAAAGTGCACCTTCTTTTGCAAGCTGATCGATATTTGGAGTTTTGATTTTGGTTTGGCCATAGCACGCTAGTTCTCCATAGCCAAGGTCATCTGCCATAACGTAAACAATGTTGGGAAGTGAAGGTTTTGCTTCGTTAATTTGGCAGAGAGAAAATATCACTCTCTGAGTATGAATCAATTGTATCGATCAACTGAAATCTGAGCAGGTGGTTTACTCCCTTCGAGAATCTCAACCATCATTTGGCCGGTGATCGGAGCAAGACTGACCCCCATCATTCCATGGCCTGTTGCAAAGAATATTCCAGGGGCCCTATCTGTTCCTCCCAAATAAGGCATTCCATCTGGTGAACAGGGGCGCAATCCAGACCAAACTTGACCCTCTGACACTGAATCCGCGCCGGATTTGAACTTTGGTAAGAATGTGCTCAAACCTGTCTTCATTCCTCCCAGCCGGACCAAATCGATAGACAAATTCCACTCCCCAAGTTCCATTGTTCCTCCAATTCTCACTCCACCGACCATTGGTGTGACCGCGAGTCGGGCTTCTTTTAGCAGTAAGGGCCTTGTGAGTTGAGGAACATTTTCAGTCAAAGAAAAGCTCATCCCCTTGCCCGGCTGCAGTGGCAGGTTCACTCCGGCCGTTTTTGCTAATTTGCCAGAGGCCGCACCAGCTGCCACGATTATCGCATCCGCATTTAGAGTTTGATGATCCAATTGAACTGCTGGTTGAGAACCGGCTACTAACGAAGTTACTTTGTTCGACCACAAAAACTGGACACCGCGCTCCATCAAGGCCAGCTTGAGATGAGCCACAAAGAGGTGGGGTGACACATGAGCGTCCTCGGGAAATTCGACTCCTCCCAGGACATCAGCACCTAGGTCTGGTTCCAAAGCGAAGATTTCATCTCCAGAAATGACTCGTGCTTCCATTCCTAATCTGTGTGCATGCAGAGCAACCTCCGCTTCTTCTTCTATCCCTTCATGCGTATGACAGAGCATCAGCAGACCACGCTCTTGAAACCCGAATGGGTTATCCCAGTCCTTCGAAAATTGACGAAATAGCTCCCTACTTTTGCGATGCAGATTCAAAAGAATTGGCGCACATTGTTCGACATGGGATTCATTGCAATGAGCTTGAAACTGCAGGCACCAAGACGCTAGTCCTTGATCTAAAGACGGTTTAATTCGAAATGGACTGTCCCGCTTCATCATCATTTTGAGCCCGGTCAGCACCATCCCCGGCGATGCCAATGGCACGAAATGGCTCGGAACAATAATTCCAGAATTGCCTAGGGAGCACCGATCCCCTTCCATTGGGCCAGAGTCTATAAGAGTGGCTTCATGGCCAGCCTGGGTCAGATACCAAGCGCAACAAAGCCCAACAACTCCGGCCCCAACAACAAGAACACGCATTTGAGATAAGAATTTACACTTCTAATGAAACAGGATTTGTCGCACCAGGATCAACTCCAAACCCGGATCAGGCTGCACCCATGGGATCGAATGTTGAGATTCACAGATCCGGTGGCTCGTCCCATGTCCCTTTGACGCCACAGGTCGCGAACCCTTTTCGCAGGTTTTGTGCCGAGCTCTGACCATTTGTAAGACTTTGAGACGGCTGAATCGCCAAGGTTAAAGATTCCAATGGCCATGCTTCCGTCTTCTAGGTTCCGCCCCCAAACTTGAATGTCTCCCTTCATACTGATTCGGTGCGCGGGCTTACCCAAAGGATCTTGATTAACGGCGATGACTTCGTCGTTCGTTAAAAGGTTCAGAGTAAATTCATCGAGCCTCGTCATATCGCATCCAATAAGAAGCGGTGATGATAGTAGCGACCACAGCGAAATGTGAGTGTATTGCTCGCTTGGAGTGAGTCGCGTCGGATGAAGTTGTGGCCCCCATCCCACCCATCCCACGACGAGCATATCGGGGTCATTCCAATGGCCGGGTCCTGCAAATTTCTCGTGCCCATCTTGGCTGAAGCCAATTCCGCTCAAACTTTCCCACGAATCGGTGATGTCACCCGTTGTTCGCCAGCAATTTCCTCCAACCGATTCTCCCCACTTCCAAACATCACCCATTCCATATTGACACAAGCTATAAACGATATCGCGGTTGACCTTTTTGAGTGCTTGTTGCATCACTTCATATGGTTTTTTAAGATTGTCCAGCCCTTCTGGTTTCTGAATTTGGGAATAACTGCACCAATCATATTTGATGTAGTCAAACCCCCAATCGGCCATTTTCTTAATGTCCTGTTCCTCGTGGCCATAAAAAGCTGCGTATCCACCACAAGTTGTCGGCCCAGGGCTAGAGTAAATTCCGGCTCGTAGTCCGTAACTGTGAATCTTATCTGTCAAGGCTTTCATGTTAGGAAATTTCTTGTTAGTCAAAATCTCCCCATTTTGGTCCCGAGTGGCTCCACCGACGATCGGGTCATTGGAGTTTGGAACTATCGACCAGCAATCGTCGATATTGATGTACTGCCAACCGTGATTAATGAGCCCCGAGTTGACAAATGCTTTCGTCGCATCAAGAACTTTTTGTTCATCGACAGCATTGGCAAAACAGTTCCAGCTATTCCATCCCATGGGCGGTGTCAATGCGAGCTTGTCACCGATGACAAGACTCAATTTTCGAGTTGAACGTCCCATGGCATTTTTTGCAACGAGAGTAAGTTCATAGGTTCCATTGGCAGGCGTGGTGCCCGAAATCACTCCGTTTGAAGACAACTTGAGCCCGTCTGGCAACTTACTTACGGAATATGTCATGGGTTGCTGACCAGTCGCTGGAATCTTCCAAACAAATTCGCGATTCGCTCTCGCGCCAACTCGTTTCGGCCCATTAATTCGAGGTGCTTTTGGTGGTTTTGGAGTCAAGATATAAGGTTTCTCGATAGAGGGAACCATTATTATTGGTTTTTTGCCAGAGTAATCGATTTGTGGCATTGCCCAATCTGCGTGATCATAATCGATTTCGTCGCCACCATTGCCGGCTTTAAGAGTTAGCAATTTGACACCTTTGAGAGGAACAGAAACTTTGATAGGGCCATCACCTTTCTTCAATTTTCCTGAATTAAACTTTTCAACCCCGTCGCAAAACACGTGAAAGTCGACATCCCCATTGTCATTCGGAATTTCGTCGTCGACTCCAACAAAAGCCGTGAAAGCGATGGCCCGACCATCCAGGGCAATCTTAATATTTGAGACAGCATGTGTTCCGATCCCATTTCCAAATCCTTGCCCCGCAATTCGAATCGGGTTGCCATCGACAGACTTATTTCTTTGCGCCGAACCCCAACCTTGTCGAATATGAGTCAAATCAAGATCGGATAAGAAGATCGATTTGACTTGTTGAGTGGCAAGTAGAGCGAGAGGCAAAAACATTATCAACATTGTTGCTTGAAAGTCTTGCCAATGGCAAGTGAGAGCCCTCACCAGGTAACTTTTATGTTGTGTCTGTGGCCCCGTATTTAGAATTTTGCGGTCTCTCCAAGAGCTTTCCTGGTGTCCAAGCTCTTCAAGATGTCAGTTTTGGGGTTCGAGGGGGTTCGGTTCACGCGCTGTGTGGCGAAAATGGAGCTGGAAAAAGCACGCTTCTCAAAACTCTTTCGGGAGTGAATCGACCAGATTCTGGAGTGATAAAGCTCAATGGCCAAGAGCATGTATTTTCTAGTGCATCACAAGCCATAGACGCGGGAATCGCTGTCATTTATCAAGAATTGCACTTGGTGCCCGATCTCAACGTTGCAGAGAATCTTTACTTAGGGCACTTCCCATCAAAAATTGGCATCGTCAATAGAAGCCAACTTCATGCCGATTGCCAGGTTCTTCTAGACGAACTTGGGCTCGAATTCTCACCTCAGACACGAGTAGGTGATCTAGCAATTGCTGAACGACAAATGGTGGAGATTGCAAAAGCTCTGACACGAAATGCCCGCGTGATTGCATTTGACGAACCCACTAGTAGTTTAAGCAGTCGCGAAGTTGAAAGCCTGTTTGCGACGATTGCTAAGTTGCAATCCCAAGGCAAAGTGATTCTCTATGTGTCACACCGAATGGATGAAATTGGTCGAATTTGTGATTCTGCGACCGTTTTGCGCGACGGTCGACATGTCATTACTTTTGAATCTATGGAAGGCGTAACGACCGATAAGATTGTTGAAAATATGGTCGGTCGCAAAATCGAAGATATCTTTCACTATCGGCCTCGTGAGCACGGTGAAGAAATTATTTCAATTCATTCGCTGAAAGGACCCGGATTGTCAGAGCCAGCCTCGCTTCAAGTGAAAGCTGGCGAAATTGTTGGCATTTTTGGGCTGGTTGGGGCTGGTCGGACTGAGTTCCTGAAAGCCCTTTATGAATCTGGGCAAGGAAACATCAAAATTCACGGCCAAGAGGTCAAAATTCGATCACCTAGGCAAGCCATAAAAAGTGGGATCGTCTTGTGCCCAGAAGATCGAAAGAAAGAAGGCATTATTGCCTTAAGAAGTGTGAAAGAGAATATCAATATTGCTCGGCGAAAAGGCATCGTGATCAACGAACGCGAGGAATCTGCGCTCGCTCATCAAATGGTTGAAAAGCTGGGAATTAAGACTCCAACCATCGAGCAGCTCGTCAAAAACCTTTCGGGCGGGAATCAGCAAAAGACGATTTTGGCTCGATGGCTGGGTGGAGATGTGCAAGTGATTCTCTTGGATGAACCTACTCGTGGAATTGATGTTGGAGCAAAAAGCGAAATTTACGAGATCATCTACGATTTGGCTGAACGTGGTATTGGAGTGATTCTGGTGTCCAGTGAATTGCCTGAAGTTCTCGGTGTTTGTGATCGAATCGTAGTCATGAACTCGGGGCGATTTGTGGCCAGCGTGGATCGAACTGATGCCACTGAAGACAATCTTTTGAAGCTAGCATTGCCCGGCGTCGCTTAATTTGTTGTATCTTTTAGGTGAATGGTTGGTAGAATTCCCAATCTCATTGCTGGTGAATACCCATGTTTCAAAGACTCATTCCTTTTTTGCTTGGCCTGACCCTGGGCGGTTCGGCGTTAGCGCAATATCAACACGAAAACGTTGAGCTCTATCGACACTACACGCTTTCGGAATTTAGTTCCGGAAGTGGCAACTCTTGCTGGGGATATGTGAGTCCTTCAGGTCGCGAATACGCCATTATGGGGCTCGATAACAAGACAGCTTTTGTCGAAATAACCGACCCAAAAAACACTCAGTATTTTGCTCAAATTCCCCATTCATCTGGGCTTTGGTCTGATGTCAAAGTCTATAAAAACGCCCTGTATGTCGTGACAGAAAATAGCGGGAGCGGTGTTCAGGTCATCGATCTCAGCAATATCGATAACCACCAAGTCACTTTGGTGAAGACACTTACGAAGCCTGGACGTTCACACACCATCTTTGTGGATACCGATAGCGGATTTCTTTACAACTGCGGAACGAACGAAGGAACGGGGACAACAATGGCATTTAGCCTTGCTGATCCACTCAATCCAGTTCAAGTGGGCTCAAATTCGCTCACACCTGGTTATATTCATGAATGCCAGGTCATCACTTATAAATCAGGACCCTATGCTGGGAAACAGATTTTCTTTGGGGGAGGAACTCAAAGAGGGCTCGAAATATATGACGTCACCGACAAATCCAACGTCAAATTGATTCGCAGAATCACCTATCCTTTTGTAGGCTATTGCCACCAAGTTTGGTTATCTGAAGACTTGAAGTATGCCTATGTCAATGATGAATTTGACGAATCACAGCAGTCGTTCAACGTGAGAACTCTCGTTTTTGATGTAAGCGTTTTGGAAACGGCCGATCTCGTGTCGACTTATACAAACGGTCGCCCCACAATAGACCATAACATTTATGTTAAGAATGGATTCATTTTCCATTCGAATTATACGAGCGGATTCTGGATTTTCGATGGCAATTCCAACCCTACAAATCCGACTTATCGTGGTTATTTCGATACCTATCCTTCTGGAGACCCGCGCCAATATAACGGAACTTGGAGCAATTATGATTTCTTCCCGAGTGGAACCTGTATCATCAGCGATCTCGATGACGGACTCTTTATCGTAGATGTTTCGAATGCAACTAAAACTCCTCTAAACGCCGACGTTGCCCTGGCCATGCGAGGAAGCATTGCAAGTGGTGGACCAGCGGAATTATCAGGTACCGATGGCAAGACAATGGACATCGATCGGGGCTTGGTAGCAAACATCTTTGAGGCTCCTATTACAACGGTATTCGAAGGCAAGTCACCCTGGAAAGATATTTCCAAAATTCAGTTCAAAGTGGTGAATAGTGTAAATGCGCCAGGGCTCAATCAGAGGATCGAACTTTATGATTGGACGACCCGAACGTGGGTTCAAGTTTATGCGGGAATCGCTTCTCAGACTATGGCAGAATCACTTGGTTTAGGTTCAAACCCAGATCGATTTGTCGATCAGACCACGTTGGCCATTCGTGCAAGAGTCAGAATCGGATCGCTTGCAACTCCGAGCTTTAGCACTTCGATCGATGAAGTGAAGTGGATCATCAATCCCTAATTCTAAGTCGTGCAAAAAAGATTGCGGGGGCGATTTCAAATCGCCCCCGCATTATTACTAGATTTCATCACAGCAACACTTCGAGATTTCATTCAAAAAGAGAATATCCTGTGGTATCTTTCCCCTACTGAACTTTAAGCATGCCAAAGTCAGTCACTTTCCTTGCTGGAGACATCATGATTCATTTGAGAAATATCGGGATCCTGGCAATTGCCGTTGCTGGTTCGGTTGCCCAAGCCCAATTGATAAAGGACATTAGCCTTTACAAACAGTTCACACTTTCACAACTCGGCGCAACAGCAGGAAATTCCTGTTGGGGATATGTTTCGCCAAGCGGCCGAGAATACGCAATTATGGGGGTCAATAACAAGGTTGCATTCGTTGAAATTACAGACCCTGCCAATGCGGTCTATTTTGCGAGTATCCCTCACGGCAGTAGCAGTTGGGCAGATATCAAAACATACAAGACGGCCTGCTATGTCGGAACAGAATTGTCTGGTTCAGGAGTCCAAGTCATAGATCTCAGCAATATCGACAACCATGTCGTGACCTTAGTGCGAACAATCGCAAATCCTGGTCGTACACACACTCTCCACGTCGATAACGATAGTGGTTTTCTTTATTGCTGTGGAAGTCGCGAGTCACTTGGAACGACGATGTGCTTTAACCTTACCGATCCACTTAATCCAGTGGTCACTGGCTCTGCGAGCTTAACAGGAACAAGCTATCAGCACGAAACAATCGTTCATACCTACACATCAGGTCCTTACGCTGGCAAACAAATCATGTTTAGCGGAGGTGAAGGTCGTGGAGTCGAAATTTGGGACGTGACAAACAAGAGTGCAGTGACCCTCGTTCGGCGAATATCTTATCCATTTGTTGGTTACTGCCACCAGAGTTGGCTCAGCCCAGACTTTCATTATCTTTATGTGAATGACGAACTTGATGAAAATAATTCGCCTGGTTCAGTTCCCCTGACTCGAACTCTGGTCTTTGACATCAGCGTTTTGGCTACTGCCGATCTTGTTTCCACGTTTTCGACTGGAAAAACTGGTATCGACCACAACCTTTACAACAAGAACAACTTCATTTTCGAAGGAAACTATACAACTGGCCTCAACATCTTTGATGCAAATGCCAACCCGCTCAACCCAGTTTATCGAGGCTGGTATGACACTTATCCTGCCAATAATAACGTTTCATTTAATGGAATGTGGAGCAACTATCCGTTCTTCCCAAGCGGCACTGTGATTTGTGGCGACATCAATTCTGGGCTCTATATTTTCGACGTATCTCAAGCGACAAAGACAAACTTTGCTGTGGACAATGTCATGGCCATTAGAGGCAACGTTTTAAGCGGAAGTTTAAGCTCAATCGGCACTACTGATGGAAACTACTATGTCGTTCAAGCTGGACTAGTTCCAACTCCTAATGACGCGCCGATTCAAATCGTATTCGAAGGTACATGCCTGTGGACGGATATCAGCAAGATTCAATTTGAAGTTCGACACAAAGTGAGCTCTTTGAATCTGGGGCAGACGGTCGATCTTTGGGATTGGAACACCAATTCTTGGGTCAATTTCGATACTTCAGCGGGTTCGACAACAGATGTCACAACAACGATTTTGGGTACCAATCCAGACCGATTTGTGGATCCTGTGTCCAAAAAGATGAAGGCGAGATTGAGCGTGAAAAAGACGGGAATCGTCCCTACTTTGGCTTACAAAGATTCGGTTGATTACGCAAACTTCATTGTCAACCCATAAAGGTTAGCAACGAGAAATAACCAAGGCTCCAAAAGATCTTTTGGAGCCTTGATTGTTTATGATTTTCCTGTTTGGGTTGGAATTTCAAACTGGCAACCTGAAGTGAGTTGATCTGGGGCGGCATCAAGTCGCAAAAGTTTTCGCTCAGAATGGGTTAAGTCTGCAATTCGGTAGCTAAGTTCCTGGAGCATCGTTTTGCTGTATCCGGGATAGGATTTATCGATAGTCCCTCCTGGTGCAACAAGCGTTGTATAAACGCCCCGGTCGGCTTTGAACGCCTTGATTGCTGTGCAATCTGGGTCGCACAAAATGGTGAAGTCGGGCTTGACTTTCGTCCTCCATGCCTTGGCCTGATCAGAATTGCCGTTGATGATACCAACGACATTCAACTTTCCCCGGTAGTATTGCGAAGCAGAATCTACGAAGAGCTTGGCATTCAAGCAGCACGGACACTCTTTTTCAATAAAAAAGATCAGCAGTGGGCGGTCTTTCCAAAGACTCCGCAACTCAACCTCGATTCCAAATGGAGTCTCAAGAGTTTGGTTTGCAGCTTGATTTGAGACCATTCCATTTGCGACCTTCATCATATCATCGGTCACCGGGTGGTTTTTCTGTGGCCGAAGATTAAGTTTCAATTCATTTGAATCTTGGATATCATCGGAGGGCCATTTGATTACAAAGAGAGCGATAGTCCCCGCGCATGCGACTGCGAGAGCATAACTAAAGAATTTTGGAATTCTCACGATCTCCACACCGACTTCAGTGTACGGGATTTTCAAAACTCTTGCTGTGACGTTCTAGATGAGAACAATTTCGGGGTATGTTGAATCTCCATCTGGTTCTTGTGAAACCGAATAAGACTCCGGTTTGGTATTTAGAGGAATTATGAGATTTGTTCTTGCATCCAGTTTGATTCTGTTATCCGGCCTCGCGATGGCGGATACCGAGTATTCGGCCAGTAAAGTGAAATTGCTTGCCCACTTAGATCTCACAGCTTTGTCATGTCGCTCGGGTAACACCTGTTGGGGTTATGTGAGCAAATCGGGTCGGGAATACGCTCTGATGGGTTGCAGCAACAAAATGGCTGTTGTCGATGTGACGAATCCTAAAGAATCGAAGCTCGTCGCCTCTGTTCCTCATTCTGATGGGCTTTGGTCAGATATCAAAGTTTATAAAGACACGGCTTATGTTTCAACAGAGACCAGTGGAACTGGAATCCAAGTTATTGACCTCAGCAAGATTGATGATGGCAAAGCAACACTTATCCGAACCATTACAACGCCGGGTCGCTCCCACACCATTGCCTTAGACGAAAAGGCTGGATTTCTTTACACATGTGGAAGCAACGAGGGCGTCTCAAAGGGAGCGACCACTTGCTTTGACCTCAAAGATCCTCACGACCCTAAGCGAGTTGGGGCACCTACACTTACACCGGTTTATCAGCATGAATCGCAGGTTGTCACATATGACAGTGGCAAATACAAAGGTCGAACCATCTTTTTCGGGGGTGGTGAAGGCCGAGGTCTAGAGATTTGGGATGTCACAGATAAAGATAAGCCCTTCCTGGTTAAGAGGGTGGCCTATCCATTCGTGGGGTATTGCCACCAAGGTTGGCTCAGTGCTAACAAAAAGTATTTCTATGTCAACGATGAATTTGATGAGAGTACCAATAGCATTGCGACGCGTACTCTGGTTTTCGATGTCAGTGATCTTGATTTTGCAGATTTAGTATCGACATATACGACAGGGCGATCATCCATAGACCATAACCTCTATACAAGAAACGACTTTATTTTTCACGCGAATTACACAACTGGGCTATGGATCTTTAACAGTAACGAGAACCCCCAGAGCCCCAAAGTCTGTGGGTTCTTCGATACTTTTCCGGCTGACGACAACCCACACTTTGATGGTGCCTGGAGCAACTACCCATTCCTGCCAAGTGGCACAGTTCTCATCAGCGATATCAATCAGGGTTTGTTTGTTGTTGATGCCAGCGAGGCCACAAGAACTCCGTTTCCCGTAACCAAAATGGCCGACAGCAAATCCGATCTTTCGATCGGCGACCTTTTAAGCATCGATGAAAAGGCTGTGGCGATCAAAGGATCGGGTTCGGCCTCATTCACATTCGAAGGGAAATGCAACTGGACAGGAATAAGCAAATTGGCAATTTCTCTCACTGGTCGGTCGATGAAAGGAGAAGTGAGCGGACACATTGAGTTCTATAACTTTGCTACCAAAGCTTATGAGCAAAAATCCGTCGTGAAATGGAGTGCCAATTCAGCTGAATCCACGATTAATGTGAAGGATCCCAACAAATATCTTGATCCAGCTTCAAAATCTTTGAGAGCAAAATTAACAATTGCAAACCAAGGAACTTGGTCGGCGCAAATTGATCAGGCCCAGTGGATTCTCAACCCATAAATCAATATGGCTAGGCTTGTGGCGTCCCGTCTGGGATTCCACAACCAATGGCCGTTGTAAAAGGTTTTGAAACGGGTTGACCATCCAAAATTTCTTTGAGTGCGATCCTCAGGTCTTGACGAATGTCGCCTTCCCGCACTCGGCTGTGTTCGGTGTACATGTCGTTTATTCGACCACGATAGAGTAGTGATCCATCGGCTGAAACAACAGCAACTTCAGGGGTGATGGTCATTCCTAGTGCTTTCACCAAGATATGTTTTTGATCCAAAAATGCCTGGCTCGGCATCTTAAAATCCACTCCATGCTGCTTGATTTCTTCAATCGTCACCGAATCGTCTACATAAATCCTGAAAAACGAAATCCCTTTTTCGTGGAAATCTTTATAAAGTCTCGACATTTCGGGGGAGTATCGATTACTGATCGGGCAGTCAACAGCAATAAAAAGTAGCACTGTGGCCTTTGCGGTCTTGTCGGGCAATTTAAGCTCCTTACCTTCAATGTCCGTCAGGTTTTGCGCCGGCAAATGAACTGGAGCGTCTTGCTTTAGCGCAAGAGAAAGTGCAAGCAGAGAAATCATATGTCTATTTTGACGTCCGAGGCGGACAAAACGTTAACCCAAGTAAAATAAGTTTAACTTGAAGCTTTATTCTTGGATTCTCTACGGGATTGCTCCTTTTTTGGCTGCGATCTTGTTTCCGAGCCCCGCAAAGGCTCCAGCAACCACGTTTTCCCAGGATATCAAGCCACTCATCGATCAAAAGTGCATTTCATGCCACTGCAAAGGCGGGAGTGCCCCATTTGCTTTGCAAACGTATGCCCAGGTGAAGAAACGATCTGAACTCTGCCAGCGAATGATGTTGACACGAATGATGCCTCCTTGCCCTACATCATCGGAATTTGGAGAGTTTTGCGAAGGTGGTGGCCCGCTCACGGATTCAGAAGCTGTTGTGCTCCAAAACTGGGTGAACGGTGGATGCCTTGAAGGCGAAAAAACTGAGCCTAAAGCTGGGCTTGATCCCAAAGTCTGGATCAACGGTACTCCTGATATTATTGTCAAGCCAAACAAAGTCGAGCCGATCCCAGAAGAGGGTCGACCTTATTGGATGGCTTATGTGATTCCCACAAAGAGCTTTAAAGACCGAAGAATTCAGGCTTTTGATTTCAAAGTCAAACAGCCGTTGGCCATAAGATCCATAGTTGTGGCGATGGCGAGGCCAGGACTTTTGCAAACGAAGAGAGCGAGGGAAGGGTGGACAACCGGTGGAAGTCTTGATGATGATGCCCAAACTTATTTAGGTGTTTGGGCGAGCGGATATCCAATTTGGAAGCTACCCAATGGTGTTTCTTTCCCAGTGACTAGCGACGCCTTAGTCGTGCAAGTTTTGTATTGGCCAAGAGGCAAGGCCGAAAGTGGAGATTTCGAGCTTGGACTTTATTGGAGCAAAACAAAACATGAAAAGACTCCTGAATGGAAAACTCTCGGGCAAGAAGAGTTTTCAGTCCCGGCTCCGGGCTCATTGGTTCTTAATCCTTCTGGCGAGCTTCCCAACCACAGCGATATTCTCGCTGTCTTTCCAGAAGCGAGGTTTTTTTGCACAAGCATTCGGCTCTGGGCCAACGATAAGCTGATATTTATGACCCGGAGATGGGAACCCTATTGGCAGGGCCCAAACCGATTTGAAACGCCAATCAGGTTTGATGACAAGGCTTTGCTCAGAACCGAATTCAACTACGACAACGACATTCATATGGGTAGAAATGAAGGGCGGAGGCCCCGCCCCATTATGGGCGGAACACGAGAGCGGGATGAAATGTGTCGAATTCACGTACTCTATGTTCGATCTAAAACCTAGAGAACGCGCACTCCGTTCGCCCAAACCTGATTTGGCCTTGGCCCACAAATCCAGGTCGCAACTTCTTCCCAATCTGCCATCGGCCAAATTGAAAAGTCGGCCTTTGCACCAACTTCGAGACTTCCACGGTCGTAAAATCCTAAGGAGTCGGCTGCAGTGATCGTTACAGCTTTAAGGCACTCTTTGGGGGTCATGGAGAGCATTCGGCAAGAAAGGGCCATGACAAACGGAATCGAAGGAGTTGGCGATGAGCCAGGATTGAAATCGGTCGCAAGAACTACGGGGAGCCCAGCATCAAGCATGGCTCGGGCATGCGGATATTGGGTTAGACCAAGCCCTAGCACGCTGCCAGGTAGCAAAACTGGAAATGTGCCTGATTCCAACAGTGCACCGATTGCAGAATCATTCATATTTTCGAGGTGATCCGCCGACTTGGCCAGGCAACGGGCCGCAAATTGCGCACCAGAACCTTCAGTCAACTGATCAACATGGAGCCTGAGATCCAGCCCACCGGCTCGGGCAGCAGTGAGAAACCTTTCTGTAGTGGCTTGATCGAAATATCCGGATTCTATAAACGCATCAACGGATGTAGCAAGTTTGGCGCGAGTGACGATGGGCAGGATTTCGGAAATGACAAAGTCTGTGTAGTCGCTTGCAGATTCGAATTCTGGAGGAACCGCATGGAGCCCCAAAAACGTTGGGACGACACGCGATCCCAAGGTGTCGTTGACCATTTGGCAAAAGGTGGAATCGACTCGGTGAATGGCCAAGAGGAGATTGATTTCGGTTTCGACATCTTGGCCATAACCAGATTTGGCCTCAAGTGTCGTAGTTCCTGATTGAAGGCACCATGTGAGATGTTTGAGCCCAATTTGAAAAAGCTCTTCTTCAGATGTCTGGCGTGTCGCTTGGATAGTGCTTCTTATGCCACCACCAAGTGCTGATATATCTTGATATGATCGACCTTGCGAACGCCATTCTAGTTCACGAGACCGGTTTCCGCCAAAAATAAGATGAGTATGTGCATCGACAAAACCAGGAAGCACCACACCCCCTTCGGCATCAAAAATATCGTCGACCGGTGGCGGTGTTCCAGTTCCAATTTCGATGATGTTTGGGCCATTGATCACCAGAAAAGCATCTTTTGAGACAAGAAAGTCTTGGGAATGCCGCAAGTGCGTTGCAAACTGTCCAATATTGACGATTGCTTGGGCCACAGATTCTTTTACCCGCTCGGAGAATCAGAATTGCAGGTAGAAATATGACTATGAGCCAGAGACTCGTCGAGTGTGTTCCCAATTTTTCTGAAGGAAGGGATCAGAGGGTAATCGATGCTATTGCCCAAGCGATCCGAGGTAGCGTTGGTGTTAAGCTGCTTGATGTTGACCCTGGTTATGCCACGAACCGGACGGTTTATACTTTTGTAGGAGCCCCGGAAGATGTGATTGAAGCTGCGGTTGTCGCGGCTAAAGTTGGTGCCGAACTCATCGATATGACCAGGCATTCGGGCGAGCACCCTCGTTTTGGCGCCCTTGATGTTTGTCCGCTCATTCCAATTAGCGGAATCTCGATGGAAGAAACGGTGAATTACGCTCAGAAATTAGCTCAGAGATTAGGAGAAGAGGTTGGCATGTCCGTATATCTCTATGAAAACGCAGCTCGCGAGGAATACAGGCGAAACTTGGCCGATATACGCGCTGGAGAATACGAGGGCTTGGCAAAGAAGCTCGCTTCACCAGAATGGAAACCAGATTTTGGATCGCTCGTGTTTCAACCCAGGCTCGGTGCGACGGCCTGTGGTGCTCGAGAGATTTTGGTGGCATACAACGTTAATCTCAACACGACTTCAACGCGAAGAGCCAATGCTGTGGCATTTGATGTCCGAGAAAAGGGCCGTGTTTGCCGAAAAGGCGATCCTCTAATCGGTGAAGTGATTCGAGATGAAAACGGGAATATCGTTTACGAACCCGGGCTCTTGAAAAATGTCAAGGCCATCGGCTGGTTTATCGAAGAATATGGACTTGCTCAGGTTTCGATGAACTTGACTAATATCAGCGAAACTCCTCTTCACGTTGCCTTTGAGGAAACCAACGAACGCGCTCGCGAGCGGGGCATGCGAGTGACTGGATCCGAGCTTGTGGGGCTTGTTCCACTAAGTTGCATGATCGAAGCAGGCCGATATTTTCTAAGAAAGCAACAGCGATCAACAGGTGTTTCAGATTCTGAACTCATTCATATTGCGATCACGAGCATGGGGTTGGATCAGCTTTCAGAGTTCGACCCAAACAAGAAAATTATTGAATATGCCATGGAGGATGATTCGACCAAAAGGTTAGTCAATTTGACTGTCAAGGAATTTGTGGAGGAGACAGCTAGTGAATCGCCAGCGCCAGGCGGAGGATCTATTGCAGCAACAATGGGAGCTATGGGTGCCGCACTCGCGACAATGGTGGCTAACCTTTCTGCGCACAAGAGGGGCTGGGACGAAAGGTGGGAAGAATTTAGCGATTGGGCCGAAAAAGGAAAGCAGTATCACAGCCGACTGGTATCGCTTATCGACGAAGATACTGATGCTTTTAACGAACTCATGGCGGCATTTTCACTCCCTAAAGGTTCGGAAACCGAATTACTTTTGCGAAATGAATCGATTCAAAACGCTACGAAACGTGCCGTCGAGATCCCGTTGCTCGTGATGAAGAATGCCTGTGACTCGATGCACGTTATAAAAGCTATGGCAGAAATCGGAAACCCAAACTCGGTGTCGGATGCAGGCGTTGGCGCATTGGCTGCAAGGTCGGCGGTTCTAGGTGCTTGGCTCAATGTGAAAATTAATTGTGGTTCCATCAAAGACGAATCGTTTGTCAATCAATCGTTATCACAAGGACAAGCAATTGTTAATCTGGCGATCGAACGGGAAACGGAAATTCTCCAAATCGTTGATTCGAAGTTATGACTTTTCTTCGGGATGGAGGAGTTTCCATGCCTCAACATATCGCTTTGTTTTAGGGTTCTTTTCGTTCCACCGAATGGTCGAATTTGAGTTTGCAACATTCCAGACCCCATTGCAAACTGATCTTACTATTTTGGCCATATTGTCGTAATCGAGTTTCGGCCATTCGTCTTTTACTCCGTGATAGTCTGGAAATTCATAGGCACAACTTATGGTGTTTGCGGGAACTCCGGCTGTGGCAAATGGGCCGTTATCGCTTGCAAAAAAGTACATGTCACTATTCTGCAAATGCTTGGACACTTTTACACCAAATGGTTTAGCATTCTTGGTCAAAATTTCGGAAAGATTTGTAAAATCAAAACCAGTGAGATTAAACTCAGAAACCCGAGCACCCTCGGTGTCGTCCGTGCGCCCAATTTGCTCTAAATTGATGTCCACTACAGTATCTTTGAGCGGGAATACGGGGTTCTTGACATAATAAGATGATCCTCGCAGGCCCATTTCTTCGCCCCAAAAACACATAAACACAATGGTTCTTTTTGGTTTCAGAATTGCCAGGGCTCTGGCACATTCAAGCACGCCAGTTGTGCCACTCGCATCATCATTGGCTCCGTTAAAAATAAGGTCTAAGGGAGTTGACTCACCTTCCTTAGCGACTCGCATACCAAGGTGGTCGTAATGTCCTGAGACAATAACATAGGTCTTGCTCAACGTTTTATCAGACCCGGGGATCACTCCGATCACATTTTTGACAGCTCCCTTTTGACCAGTCCTTCTGTTTTCAAATTCTGTGACCTGAAAATATCCTTCAAGGCCCGGTATGTCCCCGCTTGAATTGAGAGCTTGTTTGGGAGTTTGGAGTCCCGCAATTTGGAACTGAGTCGCAATATATTCTGCAGCGATGTCGAGGCCCCTTGAAGGCGTGCCACGGCCTTCCAGCAAGTCGCTAGACAAGAATTTTTCGTGCGCCTGCAAGCTTGTAGGAGTAATGACCTCAAGGAATTTAGGAGCTGACTGTTCGTAAGCGACAATGGCTGAAGCAAGGAGAAGAGTGGCGGGCATGAACAGCATTATGATCTATTGGCTAACTGTTCATCGGAACCTTGATGTCTGATCTCTTGGCAAAATTCTTTGCTTCATCATATCCAGCATCCACGTGCCTAATCACACCCATGCCCGGATCGGTTGTCAAAACTCTCTGTAGCCTTCTTTCGCAACTCTTTGTCCCATCCGCCACAACCACCATGCCCGAATGTTGAGAGTATCCAATTCCCACTCCACCACCATTGTGAACCGATACCCAAGAGGCACCAGCGCAGCAATTGATGAGCGCATTGAGGAATGCCCAATCTGAAACGGCATCGGAACCGTCTTTCATGGCTTCGGTTTCGCGATTGGGCGAGGCAACGGAACCGCAATCAAGATGATCTCGCCCAATAACTACAGGGCACTCAATTTCTCCCGATTGCACCAAAGAGTTAAATCTTAGTCCGGCTTCGGCTCGTTCCCCATAGCCCAACCAGCAGATTCTTGCTGGCAGCCCTTGGAACTTTATTTTTTCATTGGCTTTTCTCATCCATCGATGAAGTTTTTCATTTTCTGGAAACAGGTCTAAAACTGCTTTGTCCGTTTTGGCAATGTCTTGTGAGTTGCCACTGAGGGCTGCCCAGCGGAATGGCCCTTTTCCCTCGCAGAAAAGTGGTCGGATATATTCCGGCACGAAGCCTGGGATATCAAAAGCATTCTTGACCCCCGCTTGCTCGGCATATGCTCTGATGTTGTTTCCATAATCAAACGTCACGGCACCTTGTCCTTTCATTTCGAGCATCGCACTGACATGAACGCCCATACTTTCGATGGACTTTTGAATGCAAGTCTCCGGATCAGACTGAGACAGCTCTAACCATTTGGTAAGCGACATACCAGCCGGAACATAACCATGGAGAGGGTCATGGGCGGAGGTCTGATCCGTTAATACTTCAGGAATAATCCCTCGTCGAATCATTTCAGGAAGAACTTCAGCGCAGTTCCCCACAAGTCCAACTGAAATGTTTGGCCTTCCCTCAATCAAAGCCAGAGCCTCATCGAGGTTGAAGGCGATTTTGTCGCAGTATCCAGTTTGAAGCCTCTTTTCTATTCGAGAAGGATCAACATCAATGCCTAGATAGCATGCCCCGTTCATGGTTGCTGCAAGAGGCTGAGCTCCACCCATTCCACCCATTCCTCCACTGACAACCAGCTTCCCAGAAAGAGATCCTCCAAAGTGACGATCGGCACAAGCCGCAAATGTTTCGAATGTTCCTTGAACAATTCCCTGCGAGCCGATATAAATCCAGGATCCGGCGGTCATTTGCCCATACATCATCAGCCCCTTGGCTTCGAGCTCATGAAAGTGATCCCAATTCGACCACTTTCCAACCAAGTTCGAATTTGCGATGAGAACCCGAGGAGCGTCTTCATGGGTCGTAAAAACCCCAACCGGTTTACCGCTCTGTACCAAAAGTGTTTCATCGTTTTCTAATTCGCGAAGCGATCTAACAATGGCTTCATAACAGAACCAATTCCGGGCTGCTTTTCCTGTTCCACCGTAAACAACAAGGTCTTCTGGTCGTTCGGCCACGTCCGGGTCAAGGTTGTTCATCAGCATTCTTAGAGCTGCTTCTTGATGCCACCCTTTGCAAGACATCGCACCTCCTCTTGGTGCGCGAACGGTTTGGGCAATCATAGGTTGATTTTACGGTATCAAAGACGAAAAAAATTAGCCCTCAAGGATGACTGATTCTTGAGGGCCGAAGTTCTCACTTTAGATCTTTGACTTTGGCTTTTCAGTAGCGTGTTCTTTGCGAGTTTCGAGCATTTGCAAGAGCTGCATACCAAGAAGACCGCTGAGGCTACCTTCTGTAGAGTCGCCTCCTTGAACAATGAGATCTGGAATTATTTTGATATGACCTTTACCAATTTCCTCTGTAATTTTGAACTTCGTAAAGTTTTCGCCACCCATGGCTTGCACTTGGAGCTCATAGGATTTTGCCTGTGATTCGCCAATAGCCAAGATTTTTTCAGCTTCCGCAAGTCCAGTTTTGGCAATCATTTCGGCATCGGCCACGGCGTTCATCTTTGTGTATTCGGCCTGGGCAGCACCTTTAGCTTTGACAGCTTCGGCGTCCGCATTTGCTCTCATCTTCGTGGCTTGGGCTTCGGCTTCCACCTGAAGTTTAAGGCTCGCGGCATCACCTTCGGCTTTTTTGACCGTGGCGTCGGCTGTCCTTTGTGAAATTTCGACACTTTGTTGAGCCTTTACGATTTCGCGCTGCATGTCGGCAATCGCTGTTTCCTTCTCCATGCCTTGACGCTTTTCTTGAGCCAGTCTTTGGGTTTCATAGGTTTTCTCTTCTTCCTGTGCAATCTTTCGATCGGTCAGGGTTTTCATGAGGGCTTCCGGTGGGACGATATCGCCAATCAGCGTGTCCACAGCGTTAACGTTGTACTCTTCCAACACCTCGCGAATATGTTCCTTTGCGGCGGCTTGCCTCTCCTTTCGAGTACTCAAGAAGCTTATGACATCGCTGTCTTGTGCGCTATTACGGAAATAGTTTCCAATGGTTGGCTCCAAAACTTGGGACACCAAATTGTTCATGCTTCCAAAGCGCGCAATAACCTTTGGTGCTTCGGTTGAAGGGATATGTATGATCTGAGAAACATCAAGGTTGAATGGAAATCCGTCTTTACTTCGCACTGTGATTGTGCAGAGATTCTTGTCTAGGTTATGTGCCTCGCTGCGAGCATTGGCCCAGTTAAGAACTAAGTTTGTAGTCGGAACAATTTCAACCTTAGTTGTGTATTTGTTAACGGGATACTTTCCTGGCCCTAGCGGTTCCATCCAAACGCCTCGATAACCCTTTGACACGATGTTGCCATGCCGGAAGTGCTCGCCGGTCAGATCTTGCCCATCCTCGCCAATGTAAGAAATCACAACCCCGACGTTTCCTATAGGAACATCCGTCATCGGCATCTCTTCAATCTGAATCGCCCATGGGTTGATAAAGTAACTACCGGCCAAAATCACTTGAGGCTGCAAACCACGGTTCCCGCCCCCATCTAGGAATTTGTCGACATCCTGAAAATTGTTGTGTCCATCAACGTGCTCGCCAGCGATTTGCCCCTTTCGAATGGGCTGTCCATCTAGGGCCGTAACAATCCCGATCATGTTTTCATGGATGATCGTGATATCTGCCATCGTGATCGTAAAAGCAAGTGGATTGATTCGATATGTTCCGGAAGTGAGAATGTGAGTTTGGCGACCCTTTTGGCCATGTGATTGCAAGAACGCAACTGTGTCTTGGAAATTATCACATGGAACCATGCGCCCCAAGATGTTTCCAGTGGGAAGAGCTATGCCATCATTGGCCAAAACTAGGCCAATTTTGCCTTCAGGAACCACGGTGAATGGTTTCATCATGACACTGAACTGCCAGGGCCACATCATCCAATAGAGTCCGGGGGGCAAAGCCTTTGCCTGAATTCCCGACTCACCCTTAGTTGCAAGAATGCGACCATCAGGTAGCGATTTGTTCGAGCCGAATAAAACGAATTTCTTAGTCACAATTCCGACGCAGTTTTCTGGAACGATAACCATTCCCAGAAAGAGTCGAAGTATAGGTTTAAAGAAAACCAGAACCAGGAGAACAACGAAAAGAGGTATGAGCCACGAATACTGTGTTACTCCCCCTTGAACTTGAATTTGTGATATTAACATTGCCGTCTACTAAGCTCAGCTTAGCATCCAAAATGAATTACGAAAATTGCATACTCTTTGATTGGAATTTAGGGCGATTAGACTAAGTACAGACAATTCGAAACTGTAGAGAAACGAATTACCTGCAATTCAAGTTCAATTTTTGGTCGGGGCAGCGGGATTTGAACCCACGACCTCTTACCCCCCAGATAAGCGCGCTACCAA
>CAZOVP010000006.1:0-172013 GCA_964583465.1 uncultured Fimbriimonadaceae bacterium
AGTTCGATGCCTCCGAGAGCGAGATCGCACAGTGGAGAGGAAGACTCGCCGAGCCCGACGAAAAAATCGTTCTGTATGTCGGCCGATTTGTCAGAGAAAAAGGGATTCATGTTCTCTTGAATGCTGCAAGTTCGATCCTGGCAGAAGAGCCCAAGGCAAAATTTGTCATCGTGGGTGGTGGACAAAGGGACAACCTAGAACGATTTGTCCGATGGTTTGGACTTTCAGATCGTGTTCTCTTTACAGGTTTTATGAAGGGTCGGGCTTTGCACGAACTCTATCGGTGCGCCGATGTTGCCGTTTTTCCATCACTCTATGAACCTTTTGGAATTGTTGCCCTAGAAGGCATGGCTGCTGGATGCTCGGTTGTGGCAAGTGATGCTGGAGGTCTCAAAGAGGTCGTTCTTCACGATCAAACAGGGACAAGTAGCTTCGCCGGCGACCCGGGATCACTCGCTTGGGCTGTTCTAAGAGTTTTTGAGGATCAGAAGCGTGCTGCGAAACTAAAAGCTGCTGCGAGAAAGCGATTAGATACTGATTTTAGCTGGGACAATATCGCTCGCCAGACAATTTCAGTTTATGAGCGAGTTTGGAATGAATTCCTCTCAAGTTTCTGGGCCGAAAAATCGCTCTGGCCAGTTCGACCCGGTGCTTCTGAGCGAGCTGAAGTCCTCGGCGTGAGTGCAAAAGCCATTACCGGTTCTTATGTCATCAAGAGCGACCCCGATGCGGACGCTGTTGCTGCACCGATTCCCTCGGATGCCATTCTTATGCCAGGAGTGACAGAAGACGAGGAACTTCCTCTTGCTTAAAGCTTTAATCCTCGCTGAATAAGCTGAATTTGATTATTATCAGGATCTAGGATAGTGAGAACCACGCCTCCGGGCGTTTGGTGAAAATCTTCATAGATGAGAACGTTTCCCGCGATCAGGTGATCTTTGGCACTTTTGATATCTGAGACTTCAAGTCCTAAAATCCAACCACCCTGGCTCTCGCCTTTTGCACCAGGATGGAGCCCAAAAGTCTGGCCAGAGACTACGAATTGGCTCCAATATTGGCTTTTGATATCAAATTCCAAACCTAGAACGCCTTCATAAAATGCCAAAGAGGCATCCATGTTTTTAACCCAACACCAAGTCGTTCCTGTTCCAGAGACAATCTGCATAGGAATATTATGAAGAAAAGAGGCGATTCGAGTTTAATGAATCGCCACTTAAGAATAGGATTGGAATCGTAGCTTATTTATCTCGGAGTGGCATTCCCATCAGTTTGAGGAATGCTCGACCTTCTTCATCGTTCTTCGCTGTCGTGCAAATAGTGATATCCATGCCGCGGATCTTATCGAATGAATCGTAATCAATTTCCGGAAAAACCAACTGCTCTTTCAAGCCAAGCGAATAATTGCCACGACCATCAAAGCTCTTAGCAGAAAGGCCCTGAAAGTCACGAATTCGTGGAAGCGCTACTGTAGCCAATTTGTCTAAGAAGTGATACGCTCGATCGCCTCGAAGAGTGACTCGGCAACCCACTTTCATTCCTTCACGAACTTTAAAGTTCGAAACTGACTTTCGTGCAATGGTCGCCACTGGTTTTTGGCCGGTGATCACTTGCATATCGATCATAGATTTGTCGAGCTCTTTTTCCTCGTTGCCAGTCCCCATATTGACCACGACTTTTTCGAGCCGGGGGACTTGCATCACGCTGGAATACTTAAACTGTTCCATAAGGGCTGGAACCACCTTTTCACGATAAACTTTTCGCAAACGGGCGGTTGGGAGCGACCCTTGGGTTCCTTTTTCAGCTTTCTTCTCTTTTGCCATTTGAATCCTCTTAAACTGTTAGTCTTTCTTTGCGATATTTGGCTCGTCTTTGATCGTTTTTCCGCTCTTCTTGGCATATCGCACGATCTTGCCATCTTCCGTCTTCCGGCCGATTCTGCTGGGCTTTTCCGAAGCAGGATCAATAACCATCAAATTGCTAACATCGATAGGAACTGGAATTTTGATTCGCGCAGATCGTTGACCCTGATATTTCGCCTTGAAGTGTTTGACTGCAGCATTCAATGGAATGGGCTGTTCCACATTTTCTTCATTTTCTTGCAACACAATCGCCTTTCGCGATTCTGGGCTGACCGCAGCCACAAATCCAATTTGGCCCCGATCTTTGCCAGCGATGATAACGACCTTATCACCGGTTCTGACTTTCATCTTTATGTGTTGCGATTTTGCTTTCAATTCTGCTTTGGTTGGCATTTCAAATAACCTCCGGAGCGAGGGAGACGATCTTCATAAAATTGCCGTCTCGGAGTTCTCGGGCCACAGGGCCAAAAATTCTTGTGCCTCTGGGCTCCATGTTTTGGGGATTGATCACAACGCAAGCATTATCGTCGAAGCGCAGCGTGCTGCCGTCGGCCCTTCGCACATGTCGCTTGGTTCTCACGATAACGGCACGAATGACGTCACCCTTTTTGACCGGCATGTTGGGCGTAGCACTCTTGACGCTTGCCACGATGACATCGCCGACCCCTCCATATTTTGGCTGTGAGCCTTTCAATACTCGGATACACATGACTTCTCGTGCACCGCTATTGTCGGCTACTTTCAGCCTTGAAAATTGCTGAATCATATATTCGCTCCTATTCCTTCATTCAGAGGGCGTGGGTTACTTTTCGAGCAAACCACGCCTTGACTGTTCTTTGATTTCCGAACTGAATCGAAAATCTTTCACTTAACTTTTTCGAGAATTTGAACCACTCTCCATCGCTTTTGCTTGCTGATGGGTCGTGTTTCCATAATCTCTACAGTGTCTCCTATATCGCAGCTCAATTCATCATGCGCTTTCACGCGGTTTGATGATCGCACTGTTTTGCCATAAAGTGGGTGCTGACCAGTTTGTTCCAATCGCACAACCACAGTGTTTTGCATCTTGTTCGATGCGACAACTCCTCGCCGAGTTTTTCGAGAATTACGCGATTCGCTCATTGATCTGCTCCTCGTTGCTTCTCCTCAATCACGGTAAGTAAACGAGCAATATTGTGTCTTCGAACCTTAATGCTGGCGGTATCTGTCAACTGTCGAAAAACAAGGTCTCTCCGTGCTTTGAACAAGCTGGCTCGTTCTTGACGAACCATTTCTTCAAGTTCAGGGACACTTTTGTCTCTCAGGTCTGCAGCTTTGATTGCTTTCATAGATTCTTGTTCACTCTTCGGTTGAACCGGCCTCGTCGGTGTTGTCAGAAGCTTCGGAACCCGAAGCCTTGGTCGCTTTGACTGGAGGAGTCCAGACAAAACCTTCTTTGATGGCAAATTTTGTTTTGATAGGCAACTTGTGTTGCGCCAATCGCATCGCTTCTTTGGCAACATCTGGTGCTGGCCCAGACATTTCGAACAACACGCGTTCCGGTTTCACAACGGCTACCCAGCCTTCTACACCAGCCTTACCTTTGCCCATTCTCTGTTCCAGGGGTTTTTTAGTAAAAGGTTTATCTGGGAAGATTCGTATCCAGACCTTACCACCTCGTTTGATATGGCGGGTCATGGCAATTCGGGCAGCTTCGATCTGTCTAGCTGTGATCCAACCGCAATCGTCGGCGATCAAGGCATAAGTGCCAAAACTAATTTCACGTCCGCCTTTTGCTTTGCCACACATCCGGCCTCGCATTTGCTTTCGATACTTTGTCCTTTTAGGCATCAACATTGTTATTCACCTCCGGGCCTGAGGTATCTCCCTCAGAAGCCGCATCTGATTGTCGGTTATTTTGTCGGCGTGGGCGTCGCATTTCGGTTGCCGCTTCTGCCGCAATAGCAGCCATAAGCTGTCTCTCTGGAAGGACTTCGCCTTTATAGATCCAAACTCGCACTCCAACTGTGCCATAGATCGTATAAGCGATGGCATAGCCGTAGTCGATATCTGCACGCAACGTGTGAAGCGGGACTTTTCCAAACTTGTCTTGCTCTACTCGCGCAATTTCAGATCCGTTCAAGCGACCGCTCACGATGACTTTCATGCCTCGGGCATTGAGCCTTTGGGATCGGGTCATCGATTGTCGCATTGCCCTTCTGTGGCTAATTCGTCGCTCAAGCTGGATCGCGATGTTTTCGGCCACCAACTGAGCATCGAGTTCTGGTTGCCGAACTTCAGCAACGTTGACCTGAACTTGTGCAGTTGGGTCTTCTTTTCGGATTCGCTTATTCAGCTCATTGCTGATCTCATCGATTCCCTTGCCACCTCGGCCAATGACAGCGCCAGGTCGGCTTGTAAAGATCGTCACCTTGACTCGATTGGCAGCTCGTTCGAGTTCAACCCGGCTAACAATGCCTTTGCCGAGCTTTTCGCGAAGATAAGCTCGAACTTTCTGATCGCTATCGAGAAATTCGCGATAGTTTCGCTTCGGTGCGATCCAATGGCTATCGTGGCCACGAATGACGCCAAGCCTGAATCCAACTGGATGAATTTTTTGACCCATTATGCGTCACCTTCTTTTTCTTCTGTGACCTCGGCAACAACTTCTGGCGTCGCTTCAACCACTTCTTCTACTGGACTCTCCTCTACTGGAGCGACCTCTGCGACCTCTTCTACAGGAGCCACCTTAGCAGCTTTCTTGGCCTTTGGAGCTTCAAATTTTGGACGATTTTTAGCCTTAGTTCCATGAGCCTTGACCGAGCCTTGTGGTTCGAACTCTTCGACTCCAACTGTGATATGGCTGGTTTTCTTCAAAATTCGATTCGCTCGGCCCATTGCGCGAGCTTGAATTCGCTTCGTTTTTGGCCCTTCATCAATCATGATGGTTGCAATTCGCAGATTTTCTGCAGAAACACCATGATTTTCCTGGGCGTTTGCCATAGCTGAAACCAAAACCTTTCGAAGGTAAAAGGCTCCCTTACTCGGATGAAAGCGCAAGATATCGGCCATCTGCTGAGCAGACCGCCCACGAACCTCGTCCGCCACGATTCTGACTTTTCGTGGCTGAACTTTCACATATTTTGCAACTGCGCGTACTTCCATTTCGTCTTGTATTGCAAGTTCTTGTTGAGTCTGAATTGACTCATTGGTCGAGGTCAAGCAAGGCACACCATTTTACCGGAAGTGCTGTGACCTCTCCAAGGACTTACTTGATCCTGGTCCCCCTTTCCGGGATCGATCCGTCGTGTCCGCGATAGGTTCTCGTCGGAGCAAATTCTCCGAGTTTGTGGCCAATCATATTTTCGGTGATAAAGATGGGTGGATGCTTGCGACCGTCGTGCACCATGATCGTATGTCCAATCATCTCGGGAATGATTGTTGACCTGCGAGACCAGGTTTTGATCGGTCGCTTTTCACCACTTGCGTTCATCGCGTCGACCTTTTTCACGAGGTGCTCATCGATGAAATATCCTTTTTTAAGACTTCTTGCCATGGTTTCTTCTTACTTCTTCACATCGTGTCGTCGTCGAACAATGAACTTATCTGTTCGTTTGTTCTTTCGTGTTCGTTGACCGAGCGCTTTGTTGCCCCATCGATCGACAGGCCCTTTCTTCCTTCCAACCGGAGATTTCGCTTCGCCACCACCATGAGGGTGGTCTCTTGGGCTCTTCACAACACCACGAACATGTGGTTTGCGTCCAAGTCCCCGCGATTTTCCAGCTTTACCAAGTTGCTCGTTTTCGTGCTCAGCATTTCCGACTTCGCCAACTGTTGCTTTGCACTCCATGTGGATCATTCGCATTTCGCCACTTGGCAGCCTAAGCGTCACATAATTGCCTTCTTTTGCCATGACCTGCGCAGAGCCGCCTGCACTTCGAACAAGTTGCCCTCCACGGCCTTTTTGAAGCTCAATGTTATGAACCAAGGTTCCCAATGGGATATTTTTGAGTGCAAGACAGTTGCCGGGGAGAATATCTGCCCCTGCTCCACTCGAAATTTTGGTTCCGACACCCATGTTTTTAGGCGCAAGAATATATCGTTTTTCGCCATCGGCATACTCAATAAGAGCAATTCGGCAAGTTCGATTAGGATCGTATTCAATTGCAATGACGGTTGCTTCGATATCATCCTTATCTCTCTTGAAATCGATAATTCGATATCGTCGCTTGTTGCCTCCGCCTCGGTTAAAAGAGGTGATTCGGCCCGTATGGTTTCGACCGCCAGACTTCCTTAAAGAAGTGGTCAGCGACTTCTCTGGCTTCTTCTTCGTGATCTCCTCGTAGGTCGCAGCAATTTTGTGCCGACGCCCTGGCGAGGTTGGTTTCATTCGTTTGACTGGCATGGTTTAGACTCCGTAATCCTCGAGCAGCTGCCCAGGTTGCAATGTAATAATCGCCTTTTTGAAATCAGGCTTCTTACCTTTTGTTCGCATTCCAACCCTTCGCATTTTGCCGTGACCTTTGATTGTTCTTACACTGGCAACGACCAACTTTCCATCCTTTGGCTTTTTGCCTGCATTAAAGATCTCTTCAAAGGCTCGCTTGATTTCAATCTTGTTTGCATCGTTCGCCACAATGAAGGTGTACGATCTTGCGATTTGGGATTCCTCTTTAATTCGAGGATCGCCATAGCTCATAGCCACTGATTTCTCAGTGATATGTGGCTTGATAATGATGACATGAGGATCTTTCAACCTTCATTCTCCTTTTTTGTGGTCTTCTTCTTTGGAGCTGCCGGAGTTGCTTCCTCTGCCCCATAGGTCTGCTCCAAAACCGCCAGAGCATCCTTCGTGATGAGAATCTTGTTTGCAAGCACGATGTCTCTTGTGCTAAAGCCTTCGCCTTTTCCATCACGACGCGGTGCCGTTCGCACTTCGACATGTGGGATATTTGCAAAGCTCTTCACAACGTTAATGTCGTGATCCGCAACAATAATGAGAACTCGCTTGATGTTGTCGGCCTCATTCTTTTTGAGGACAGCCATAGCTTCCTTCGATTTTGGTGCTGCAAATCCCAGCTTGTCGAGCACAACAATTTGCCCATTGGAAAGTTTGTCGGCAAATGCGCCGAGAAGGGCAAGTCTTCGTTCCTTCTTGTTAACCTTTCGAGAATAGTCGCGAGGTTTGACAGCGAGGGCCATACCGCCATGCGCATAGTGAGGAGCTCGGATGGTGCCTTGTCGTGCATTACCTGTCTTCTTTTGCTTATATGGCTTTCGACCACCACCACGGGTTTCACTTCGCGTTTTTGCACTCTGCGTCCCTTGCCGAGCATTGCCTTCTTCTGTAATCACAACTCTGTGAAGAAGGTTTTTGCTAACCTCTAATCCTTTGAGTGTATCAAGAAACTTTGACATGGATTATTTCGCCTCCTTGTTGATAGTCACCAAGCTACCGTTGGCTCCTGGAACGCTGCCGCTTACCAAAATCAAGTTTCTCTCTGAATCAACACTGACCACCTTGATTCCCTTCTGGGTGACTTTTTCATCGCCCATGTGGCCCGGTTTTTTGGTTCCCTTAAAGACTCTTTGTGGCCCGGTCGCACCGCTTGAAAGTGGACGCCTGTGGGTCATGTAACCGTGGGTCATGTGCTGGCCTCTGAACCCATATCGCTTCACACCACCTGCAAAACCGCGCCCTTTGCTTGTTCCTGTCACAGAAATCTTCTCTCCAGCTTCGAATATCTGAGCGTTGATTTCTTGCCCGAGTTCAAATGAACCTGTGTCGCTCACGCGAAACTCTCGCAAGTGGCGCAAGTTTTTGCCGAGTCCTGCTTTTTTCAAATGACCATATTTGGGCCATGTCAGGTGCTTGTCGCTTTGGTCGCCATAACCAACTTGAACAGCACCGTATCCATCTTTCTCTTCTGTCTTTACTTGTGTGACATAAACCGGCCCAGCTTCGATGACCGTAACGGGGATAAACCGCCCTTCTTCATCAAAGACATGAGTCATTCCAACTTTTGTCCCTAAAATCCCTGGTAGCATGAACACCTCCTAGGTTGAGACACGCAAAAACGAATCTCATCCAATGTGTCTTCTTATAGCTTCACCGCCAAACGGACTCATTCTTGCGTTGCCCCTTCCGGTCGGAATAATAGGGGTCGCGAGTAACGCAGGCTCGAAGCCAGTTGAAGTTGGCCAAATACTTCTGACCGACGAGCATTGTACTTGAGACTTGTTGCCAACTGCAAGGACCTGTCTTTTGGGACCGAATTCCAGGGCTCATACTGTGTGAGCCTAGATTTTGAGGCATAATCTTGGTTGGACGCAGAGCGGTGTCCGAGTGGTCGATGGAGCACGCCTGGAAAGTGTGTATACGGCAACGTATCGTGGGTTCGAATCCCACCCGCTCTGCCAGACTTCTGGACTTATGGTCGACTTTTCCAAACATGAGATCAACCATTTAGAACAAGTATTAAATCGTGTCAGAGAGTCGATCCGCAAAAACCAGGCGATTACCCTTCCACCTTTTTCCGAAACAAAATTTGATGCCAAAACGGCCCTCCACAGCGTAGGAATTGAACCGAATGATTATGGGGGAATCGTGGGAAACTTCAGGTATCAATTTGAAGGCGAAGAAGACTTGCTCCACCTCTTTGTTGTTCGACTGGATGGGGGCAAGTTGACACCCGAAGAAGGTCAAGCCGTAGCAAAAGTTATCCTTAAATCAGTCCCGCCCGGGCTCATTTGGATTAAGCCTGGGCGGTATACGCAGCACTTTTATTTCGGACACGATGACTTTGATACTGCTTAGTTTTGTTTTTTCTGTCTATGCTCTCTCAAAAAAGCAGGAATATCGATTTCTGCCTCATCATAGAGATTCTCGTTAGGAGTTGAAGCTTCTCGCAAGCCAGCCTGGGCTTTTTCCCAAATTTCTCTTGGGGAAACTCGTCGATCACTGAATACAGGACGCTCTGGCGCCACAGAAGCCACCTCAACCTGAGCAGAGGCTGGTTCGGACGATTCTGTTGCAGATTCGATAGGCTCCATTGCACGATCCTCGATTACCGCCCTTTCGGTAGTCAGAGGCATAGGCCGATAGTTGGATCCGTGAAAGCCGGTCGCTAGGACAGTAATTCGCACATCGCCTTCCAGCAATGGATCGACAACTGTACCAAAATAGATGTTGGCTTCCTCTTCATCGCAAAGAGAATGGATATAAGCCATGGCTTCTGTGACTTCGCTGAGTGTGAGATCCTCTCCCGATGTGATATTGACGAGAAGGCCTCGCGCACCATGGATCGTTTGCTCGAGCAATTTACTCGAAGTGGCCATTTGAGCTGCTTGAAGAGCTCTCTGGTCGCCAACGCCATGGCCAATACCCATGAGCGCGGGACCTGCATTCGACATCACAGCCTTAACATCGGCAAAGTCGACGTTGATTTGGCCCGGTATGGTGATAATGTCGGAAATTCCTTGAACACCTTGCCGAAGAACATCGTCCGCAATTCGGAATGCATCGAGTAAGGTTGTTTTTCGCTCGGCCACATCCATGAGACGATCATTGGGAATAGTGATGAGGGTATCGACCCTGCCAGTGAGCGAAGTCACACCTTGGTCGGCAAGCTTCACTCTTCGGGGCCCTTCAAACACAAATGGCTTGGTAATAATAGCAATAGTTAAAGCTCCCAGCTCTCGGGCCAAATCTGCAACGATAGGAGCTGCTCCAGTTCCAGTGCCACCACCCATACCTGCTGTGATGAACACCATGTCCGCCCCTTCCAATACTTTCCGAATATCGTTCTTGCTTTCTTCTGCACTGGCTTTTCCGACTTCGGGATCGCCACCCGCACCCAGACCTCGAGTCAGATTAGTTCCGAGTTGGATTTTCTTGCCGGCAAGAGATGTATCGAGAACCTGAATATCGGAGTTCATTGCAATAAACTCGACTCCTTGGATCCCAGCTTCAACCATTCGGTTGACTGCATTTGAACCGCCACCGCCTACTCCGATGACCTTGATGACTGCGCCACTTGTGTTCATACTCATTTTCCTCACACCCTTTTGCTAAAAGGGTTTTTTAGTGTTCTGATCTTATCTTTCCAATTTGAGAAACCAGAAACAGGAGAAAACTCCTGGTCATCGCCCTCTAAGCAATACTTTGCAAGTCCAACAGCTGTGCTCATGGTCGGCACCCCAATCGTTCTCGCGTGCTGTCCTTGCACCTTAGGATATGACATTTGAATGCTAATTGATCCAAAAACCTCTCCAAAAAGCGATCCGATGGCAGGCATCATGCTTCCGCCACCTGTTATGAGAACGCCGGCTCCGAGTTGGCTGATCGCACCACTCGCTTCGACTTGGCTGTGCGCGATCTGGCTGATCTCGCGCATCCTGCTCTCGATAATCTCACAGAGTACCCTACGCTGCATTGGGCGAGCTTCAGTTTGGTCGCTCTGTTTCACCATAACAGTTTCAGATTCTTTCGCTGCCCGACTCAAAGCAGCCCCAAACTCCATTTTTAAACCTTCTGCATCATCTAGTGAAGTTTTCAGGAGTGCAGCTAGGTCCGTAGTCACGTGGTGACTCCCAATCGGCAGACATGCGGTGTGGGCAATCGAACCGCCCTGGAACACGGCGACATCTGTTGTATGTCCACCGATGTCTATGACGGCGCACCCCAAATCGAGCTGCTCATTGGAGGCGACCCCCAAACCGCTGGCAAGAGATCTGACAACTAATTCTTCAACCTTTCTACCGGCGCGAGTCACAGATTTGTCGACCTTGTTGAGTTCCGATGTGAGGCCCGTGATGATGTGAGTGACAACTTCCAGACGGCCACCAACCATCCCTATAGGATGCTGAACACCGCGTTGCCCATCAACACGAAATTCTCGTGGGATTGCCATGATCTGCTCGCGGTCTGTCGGCAAAACCGTCTGCCTGCTATGGTTAATCACGGCCATGACATCATCTCTTCGGATCTGGCGTGTGCTGGGATAGATCGGAATAAAACCTTGTGAATTTACGCTGTGGACATGGGAACCCGAAACTGATACGACAACATCTTCACAAGTGGATCCCGTAGCTCGCTCGACTCTACTCACCGCTTCATCAATCGATGACGCAACTTCATCGACATCGGCAATGATTCCTTTACTCATTCCGCGACACCCAACTTGGGCAACTCCATCAACCCTCAGGTCGCCATTTGATTGAAGCGAGGCCTGAAGACAAACGACCTTGGTTGATCCCAAATCGATGACTACCACTGAATCCATGTTTATGTTGCCGCCGTCTGTTTCGCAGAATTATCGCTTTCTTCGTTAGATTGCTGAGCTTTGAGTTCCGCATCCAATCTCTTGCGTTCTTTTGCGTCATGCCATTTTGTCAGCAATTGGCGACGAATGAGGCTCAAATTTGTAAAAATTCTTGTTCCCATCACCAAAATCGCGACAAAGTAGACGTTTACGCCAATTCGATCACCAAACCATGCGAGAAGAAAAGCAATGAGAATATTGGCAAAAAACCCGGTGACGAAAACGTCGGTTCGGAACTTCCCTTCGTTGGCGCTGCGAAATCCTCCGAATACGGAATCTAAACCTGCCACTACTCCAACTCCCATATAAACTGCGGCAATTCCAGATAGAGGAACTCGAATCAAAAATCCAAGTGCAATACCGATCGCCAATGCGAGAATTGGAATGAGGATCATCGCTTGTCTTCTGGAACCTCTGCGATTTTGAATGTCGTTGGGCCAGAAAATGGTGGAATTCTCATTTTTTGAATGGGTTGAATTTCCACCATTTTTGGATCGGTTTGACGGATGTCGTCCAAGATTCCGCCGGGCAGGTTCATGGCTCCAAACAAAGTATCGGAATCGCCAATCGCCCTGATCACAACTGGAGATGCGATTTTAGTGTCATCCACAAGAATTGTGGGGCCCACGCAACGATAGTGACTGAGCGTCCCAACACGCCTACCATTGACCGAAATCGCCTCCGCTCCAGCACTTTTGAGCTCATTGACGACCCTCAACACGTCTGTATCATGGATGATTTGGCCGAGGCTCGCCACCTCATCTGGACCCTTTGGGTGGACATCCTTGAGAGTGACAGCGACGCCAGGGCCAACAACTTCAGTGAGGCCGGCGTAGAGTTTAAGTTCTTGCAAACTTTTATTGAGCGATTCGCTAGCGTTGCTATTTTGTGCAACAGCATTTTGGAGCTTTGTATTCTCTTCTCTGATTTTGAGAAGGTCGAGTCTCAAATTCTCGTTTTCTTTGGTTAAATCCAATGTTCCAGATGCGAATCTTTGACGCTGATCTTCTGTGAGTTTTTGGAGACGCCCCGACCGTTCATCGTTGTCAATCCAAGCCAAAGACGTCATAAATCCCACCAGAAGTGTCATCAGACTCACTGGCAAAATCCACTTGTTTTCTGGAACGCGAGATGCGAACGGATTAACCAACTTTGTTACCTCAAAAATAATCAGCGAGGGACAACTTGAGGAGCTTCTGGAAAAGTCAAGTTAATTGTTCGAACTTTTTTTAGGAGATCAGGGTTGGCTTGCAAAATGTCTCGAAGCTTCTTGACTTTTGTGAACCAGCTATCTGACGAACCCAGAGCCACTTCTGTGCCGCCGTCAGCTAATAAGGATATTTCCCAGCGGTCATCAACTGCAAGGTTCCATGAAACATTGGGCACTTGTTCGCTTAATTTTGAACAAATTTTTGCGACATTTCCAATTTCCCATCCAGAAACAATCATCATGGATGACGAAAACGCTCCCTGAGTCGGAGTCACAGTAGGCAAGGATTCATAAGATCGGAGACTTTTGAACGGTGTTCCTGACAAATCCAAATATGTTTTAGAATTGATGATTTGAGCAACTGGTTTTCTTAAACTCATGCGTAAAACAGCTCGACCAAAAAGATTAGGATTGTAGCGAACAGTTTCTATTTCTGGATTCGACAAGACTTGTGAAATCAAATAGTTTTCAGAGACCTGAGCTAATGGAAGCCCTCTGACATTCTGAAGTCGATCAGTCAACCTTGCTTGGTCATCCTCAGGAGCGCCAATAATTCGTACTTTGCGCAATGAAGTGAGCGGACTAAAGAGGGCACCCAGTAACACATTAATTGTTAAGAAACCCCACAGCCATTTATCAATTGCTATGGATTTTCTGCGTCTTCTTCGCTTAACGGGAACTCGTTCCTTTGATGGCATCTTTTACAATCCACTCGCACAAATCAGCGAAACTCATTCCATAAACACTAGCGCTTTTTGGAAAGAGGCTTGTTTCTGTCATTCCCGGCAGAGTATTGACTTCCAAGCAAACAATTCGGTCACCATCAACAATCATATCTGTTCTTGTGCAACCTTGGCACCCCAATGCCTTGTGAGCAATCAAAGCCTGGCGCTGTGTTTCAGCAATCAGCAAGTCGCTTAACCTGGCAGGGCACACTTCTTCAGTCGCACCTGGAGTGTATTTACTTTCAAAATCATAAGTGCCACTTACGGGCACAATTTCAACTGGGATTAATGCGCGGTCTCCGAGAACAGGAACACTGATCTCCATTCCTAAAACCAATTCTTCGATGAGAGCGATATGATCAAATTCCAGAGCCTTTTCAACAGCTTTCTGAAGGTCGGCTCGATCTCGGACAAAACTCAATCCAACAGTTGAGCCTTGACTATTGGGCTTCACAACCCAACCATGATTTGATTCGGGAATATCGAATTCAGTGCTTATGCTCGTTTGCGTACCATCTGGAACAATCAAACCTGCAGATCTCAAGATCTCTTTTGAAACATGTTTATCCATGGCCACGGCACTCGAACGAATGCCACTTCCAGAGTAAGGAATATGAATGAGTTCTAACAATCCTTGAATTGCCCCGTCTTCTGCGTGTGTGCCATGTACTGCCAAAAAGCACATATCCGGACGGTCTATTCCGGTCAAAACTGAAATGTTTCCTCGATTCAAAAGGAGTTCACTTGCATCAATGAGATCGACCTGGTAACTTCGATTTCGAAGGGCCGTGGCAATCGCTCTTCCGCTCAAAATCGAAACTTCTCGCTCAGCACTGTCGCCGCCATACAAGACTCCGATTCTTGGCTTCTGTCCAGGGGGTGCCAGTGGAGAATTAAATCGGCCTAGCTCAGCCAAATATTGGGCTGGAAACTCATCAATGTTTCCGGCTCCCATTGCCACAACAACGTCGCCTTCTTGCGTCAGTTCCATGACTTTCCTTGGTAAAAGATGTCTCTGTGGCACATAGAGACACGGCCCCTCAATGGCTTCGGTTATTCGAAAGCTACTGACCCCAGGGATGGGATCTTCTCGGGCCGGATAGATGTCTGTGATGACAACAAAATCTGCGATCGAAAGCGATTGGGCGAATTCTTGGATTAACGGCTCAGTTCGAGAATATAGGTGCGGCTGAAAGACTACAACAACACGCCGGTTGCCATACCTTTCCTTGACAGCATGCAGGCTCGCTCTGATCTCTGTCGGATGATGGGCGTAATCATCAATGAGCGTGATTCGATCGTCCTTGAGAACTTCAAGTCTTCGCTTGGCACCGTGAAATGTCGCAAGCCCTTCTTTCCATTTATTCTCATCAAGATTCAAAAGGTCGAAAACTACTTTTGCTGCGGTTGCGTTTAGTCGGTTGTGTTGCCCCGGTAGGCTCAGATCCATTGAAACAGGTTTGACGTCCGAATTGTCACCGTAGCCGATGGATCGGAAAGATCCCTGATGGTGGCCCGCAAATTCGTGAGCTCCTTCGTCATCGGCACAAAAAACCAGTGCGCCATCCGAAGGCAGTCGCGAGACAAATTTATCCATTCGATCCACGAGACCGCTCCAACTTCCGTGAAAATCGATATGGTCGAGTTCTAAATTAGTCAGAACTGCGATATATGGATCGAGATCTCTGAGGGCGTCATATGCTTCGCAGGCTTCGACTACAGCGAATTCGCCTTGGCCTTCTGATACCGAACCACCAAGCTCAGGCACTTCGGCGCCCACAACAATAGTTGGGTCAAGCCCTGCCGATCTCAATCCAGCTCCGATGAATCCGGTTGTTGTCGTTTTGCCATGTGTTCCAGTGATAGCAATTGTCTTTTTTTCCTTTAACAACCAGCCCAGCGCTTGTGACCTTCTAAAGAGCGGGCATCCAAGCGTCCTTGCTTGGGCGACTTCAGGCGACTTTTTAAGGTCAATTGCATCCGTGACAATAACGGCATCACCTGGCGAAACGACTGAGCCAGTGTGCCCGATGACGACTTGGATTCCGAGTTCCCTGAGACATTGTGTCGTGGCGGATTCGTTGCTGTCAGTTCCTTTGACTTGGAATCCGCGATTTCGGAGCATTTTGGCAATTCCAACCATTCCCGCACCACCAATGCCGACGAGTGCAAAAGACTGCATACCTTCAAGTTCATTTCGGGGAGCAAATTCAGTTTCAATTTCTTGAGGTGTTCGCATTGAATCCAGTTCTAGTCTACGGTTTTCTGTCCACTCTATGGCGACGATTCAGAAATCAGACCTAGAATCCGTTCAACTGAATCTGGGATGTCCCATTTTGCCATTTCTTTTTCGGCATGCTTCCTAGCTTCAATATCATTAAGCCACTTGTGAATCCTTGGCTCGATTGTTCCTGCCACAGCATCGTTTTGCAAGAGCATGTCTGCTGCTCCCATCTTTTCAAACTCTATGGCATTGAATCGTTGGTGGTCGGCAAACGCTTGTGGAAATGGAACAAGAATAGATGGCTTGCGAAATGCAGCCAATTCAGCCAATGTGCCTGCACCAGAACGACACACAGCGATACTGCAACTGAACAATGCTGTAGCCATTTCTTCGGCATCTAAATAGGCTTTGATTGAATAATTCGAGTTAACAGCAAGCTTCTTAAGTGAATCCATGGTGGATTCAAAATGGCTCAGCCCTGCAACATGAAGCCATTGAACTTCTGTTTTGGCCATTCTCACAGCTGTGGCTAAAGCCAAATCGTTCAGCGCCATTGAACCCTGCGAACCTCCCATCACCAGAACTATCGGTGCAGAATGATCCTGATTTTGGTTGAATGGCAAGGTTCCCTGTGCCGATGCTCGCAACTGTTTTCGTATCGGCATTCCCGTTCTTAAAATGCGGCAATCTGGAAACCAAAAAGATGACGACTCAAATACAGTTGCAATCGCAAATGCGGAGCGACTGAGGAGACGGTTTGTTCGCCCTGGAATCGTGTTTTGCTCATGGAGGACATAAGGAATCTTGAGCCTTTTAGCAGCCGTTACAACCGGGGCACTCGCATACCCACCAGTTGAAAAAACGGCGTCGGGCCTGGCAACTTCAAGAGCGACTTGAGCCTCTTTCGTTGCTTTCATAAGGGCCAAAATTGATTGGATCCCTTTGATAGACATTGGACGATAGACTGGCCCACTCTTGAACCCAAGAAATTCGATTCCGGCCTTTTGGCATTGCTCCCCTTCGATTCCTCTTAAGGATCCAAAGTAGCTGACTTGCCAACCCTTTGATTTAGCTTCGCGAGACGTTTCGAGCGCTGGAAAGACGTGACCGCCTGTCCCTCCCCCTGATACGATGAGTTTCAACTTCTAATTCCTCCTGCACTCGCGTTCTCGTGACAGCCAAACATAGCCCCATGGCCATCCAAAGCGCCATCAGGCTCGACCCTCCTGCGCTGATGAAGGGCATGGGCACTCCAATGGGTGGAGCCGAACCATTGGCCATGACGATATTCGTGCACGATTGAATTCCAATCCAAGAGCCAACTCCGTACAAAATCAGCTTGCCAAATTTATCAGAACTTGCCTTCGCAAGAAAGTTGAGTCGCCAGCAAATTCCTCCCATTAAGCCCATTATCGCCAAAGTACCAACGAGGCCAAATTCCTCTGCGATCGTAGACATGATGAAGTCCGTTGTGGGAGCGGGGAGCGTATGTTTTGCCCTTCCTTCACCGAGCCCGACTCCAAATACTCCACCATTTGCCATTGCCGCTTCGCTTTGCGTGGTTTGATAACCAATTCCATCGATATTTGCACTTTCCCATCGTTCTGTGTGGTTGGCAATTCGCTCCATGCGATAAGGTTCCTTAATAACGAGGATGGTGACAACTATTCCCATCAGGAATACAAGTGAAATCATGGATCCGCGAGAAATTCCTCCCAAGAAGAGCATGACAAAACTCACGCACATTATGACCATGGCCGTAGCCAGATCTGGTTCGATTAAGATCAGCCCAGAGGCTACGAGAGAAAGCAACAAGGGCCAAGACCTTAGTATCCGTGGAATCCAGATCCAGTCCAATCTTTCTGCCCAATGATTTGGTTCGCGGGGTGGCTTTGGAGTTGGTTTCCTCTTTGAAAGAATAAGGGCAAGAACCAAAATGACAGCTAATTTTGCAAATTCGGCCGGTTGGAGAGTGAGGAGTTTGAGGTCGATCCATCGCTTCGCACCATTGATTTCGATACCAGCGAACTTGACAACAATGAGCAATAGGACGGTCACAACATATGCAGGAATAGACCACACCTTCCACTGTTTCGGCGACATTTTCCAACAAGCAAAACCTCCAATAACTGCTGCAATAAATGAAACTAGCTGACTTTTGAACTCTCTAGGGACAAATGCTCCGTCTGCAGCGGCACGCGCATATCCGGAATCGAAAATAGCCAATAGACCGACTAGACTTGCAGCTAAAGCAAGCCAAAAAAGGATCGGGTCAAACCCTGTTTGTTTCATTCGGTGACTTTCATCCATGAAATGTTCAACTCCTGATATTAATTCTTATACTTTTTCTTCAAACCATCTCATGACCATGGCTTTGAAAGCCTGGCCACGCTCCTTAAAATTGGCGTATGGTTCAGCACTCGCGCATCCTGGCGCTAGCATGATGATACTCTCTGGAGTCGCATTTTGAATCGCTGCACGCAAAGATTCTTCTAATGTTTCAAAAATTGGCCAAATTCCGCCGAGCATTTCATTCATAAGTTCAGGTTTAGGCCCATAAATATATACTTTATGTTCAGAGTTCTCAAGAAACTTTCCAACAGGAGTGAAATCAAGGTTCTTTGTCAGTCCTCCCATAAGGATATGTTGTGGCTTTGCAAATGCTCTCATGCTGGAGATGACCGCAGCCGGGTTGGTGCACATGGAGTTGTTTATCACCATCACCCCATCTTTAACACCCATGATTTCCAGCCGGTTGTTCAGTTCCTTAAATGTTTTCAATGCCTCAACTGAGCGCCCATCCAACGGGGCGAGAGCACTGGCCATGGACCAAGCCATCATCACATTTGTGATGTTGTGCTCACCAACCAATCCCAAATCATGGCAAGCAATCCGATAAGGGCCGAGTTGCAAATCATTTGAATAGCGAGCCACGGGAGCCGTACCAACCGATAATCCAGTCGGGTCAAATGTGAGTAATTGCACATCACCATCTAAAGAACCTTTTATTGTAGAAATAGTGAGGCTAGGCTCTGCCAAGTTTGCAACAACTTTGTCGTCCTTGCACATAAACTCGAAAATCCGAAGCTTTGTATTAAAGTAATCCTCGAAACTTTTATACCGATCCATGTGATCTGGAGTAATGTTCGTGATCCCTGCTACTTTGGGCGCAAACTCGTGAATCCACTCCAGTTGATAACTGCTGATTTCTGCGACGAGAACCTGATCCGGCGTGGATTGGTGCGCGGCTTGAGTAAGTGGCATTTCGGGATAGCCACTTCCGGCAATGTTGCCACACAAAATGGGCTGGTGGCCTGAAGCTTGGAGCAAAGCCCAAACGAGGGTCGTGGTTGTGCTTTTGCCGTTGGTGCCGGTGATAGCGATGATCGGAGCCTTGGCGACTCGATATGCAAATTCAACTTCGCTCCAAATCTCCCGATTTCCAGCAAGCATGTCGAGGATCGCGGGATGATTCCGAGGAAAGCCCGGGGACACAATGAGCAGCTCAAATTCTTGTGGGTCGAGATGGCCATGCCACCCCGTCACTGCCTGAATCCCGGCAGAATCGAGTTCGTCCACAGCTTTGATGACGGCTGGGCTATCGTTTGGCTTTTGATCAAAAACCACAGGACGAGCTCCAAGGGCTTTTAGTGCCTTTCCCAAGGCGAGACCCGACACTCCCATGCCAGCAACCGCGACATGCATATTTTCAAAATTCAAGGAGAGCCTCCCGGCTGGGCTGAGCCCCCACTCAAAAGCACCCAAAAAATGGTGGTCAGGCTCATGACAATTTGAGTCATGACAAACCAAAAGACAATTTTTGGTTCGGAACAACCTGCATGCTGAAAGGCATGGTGCACCGGAGTTCTGAATGGGAAAAGCCTCTTTCCTTTCCTGAGCTTTGCAGATGCGATTTGTAAAGGAACAGGGATGATCTCAACGAGCATGACAAATAGAAATGGAATGTAAGGCCAGACAGCTTGAAAATTGAGCTGTTGACCAACTTGAAAACCCGATCCTGAAAAAAGCGAGTAACCCAAGATTGCTCCGATTGGCAGCGAACCCACGTCACCCATAAAAACCTTTGCAGGAGAGACATTGTAAGCAAGAAATGGCAGTAACGCCATTGCTAATCCAAACATGGCCGGCACCATGGATAAATCGATATTGTGCAACGGACTTATGAGCCATAGGCCAAGAGGGATCACGGCTAGTGAGAGAGAAAGTACAACACCTAACGTTCCAGCAAGTCCGTCGATTCCATCGGAAAAATTGTAGGCATTTGAAGTCAACAAAACCAAAAATGCCAAAAATGCGATACCAAGAGAGCCAATGTTCGGATTCAAAACTAAAAGTAGAACAAAAGGCAAAAATTCTAAAACCAGTTTGGGAATCCATCCCAAACCTCGTTTGCCTGGCATGAATTTTGGAACCAAAAAATCATCTGCAAAACCGATGGCTCCGTAAATCACAACAATGATCAAAGCCCAAATACTCTTTTCGCTCCAAGATATTGCGATTGCAGCAATTAATCCTAAGACGACTGCAATGCCTCCCATTGTCGGTGTTCCTTGCTTGTCTTTGTGTTCCGGAACAAACTCGCTAATTGTTTGACGGCTATTCAACTTCTTCAGAATTCGAATAAGCACGGGCATTGATAATCCAGAGACAAGGAGCCCTGCCAATCCAGCGAGTGAGGACTTAACAAGGACTTCATGAAGAGATGTCACGGAATCTTCAACCCCTCGACAGCGCGTTCGAGCCCCAATGCCCTACTCGCTTTGATCAGCACGATATCACCTGGAGACAAGTTTGCTATAAAGTCACGAATATGCTCGATGTTCACTTCAGACTCGCTCACAATGTTTGCAGACGGAAATCCTGCCATGATGGCTTCTTCAGCAATAAACCTTGTTGGATCACCAGTGAGAAAGATTTTGCTTATTGCAGAATTTGCAACGGCTTTGCCCACAAGCCTATGCCCGCTTTCGGCAAAATCTCCCAGTTCCTTCATTTCACCAAGAACCGCAAATCGCGAACCTTTGCAAGGAACTTCACCAAGAGCCTGAATTGCTGCCACTGTGCTGTCAGGACTGGCATTATAAGTATCTAAAAGAATGGAAGCACCCGAAGTCTCGATGTGCTCCAACCGCATGCTAGGAAGCTCCGCGTTTGCTAAATTCTCTGCCGCTTCGCGGACATTTACCCCGAGAGTGTGTGCCACTAACAAGGCTGCGCCCACGTTGAGAGCTTGGTGCCTGCCGATGGCAGGAATACTCGCATCGACAACCGTTCCATTAACCTGAAGCCTGGTAATGCTTTCTTTCCAACTTGTCGCTCGATACCCCAAAATTCTGCAATCGGCCTCCTGTGTAAATCCAAAACTGAGAACCTTTGCCTTCGTTCTTTCTTTGAGCTCTGGCCAGAAATCGTCTTCTCGCCATAAGATTGCCGTCCCATCAGCATCTAAAGACTCGATCAATTCCGATTTAGCGTTCATGATGCCTTCTCGGGTGCCGACCTTTTCTATGTGCGCTGTCCCGATAACGGTGATCACCCCAATATTTGGCCGAGAAAAACGAGCTAAGTGCGCGATTTGGTCAAATCCACGCATGGCCATTTCAATAACCGCAGCCCACTGGTGGTCTGATTCTGCCCAAACCAATGGCGAAGTGTATTCGGTGTTCCGATTGGCAGGGCTTTTGAGAACGGGGCCCCGAGTTCCAAGTGCGGCAGCAATCAACTCTTTGGTTGTCGTCTTCCCGTTACTTCCAGTGACAGCAATCACTGGCCCTTCAAAAGACTCGCGTTTTTTACTGGCAAATTGAGCCAAAGCTTCGACTAAGTTTGGGACAATTACGCTTGGAAAGCCGGTTTCTTTTTCTGCCAGTGCCAAAGTCGCACCGGATTGAATTGCGGATTGAATAAAGTCATGACCATCGACTCTTGATCCTCGTATAGCCAAGAACAAATCGCCAATTTGAACAGATCTGTGATCCCAGGAAAAGCCTGTGATCAATCGGTTTCCATCAACATTCGATTTGTATCCACCCGCGAGCCCGATAAGTTGATACACGGATATGGGTTTCATTGAGCAGACGCCCCCTTCTTTTGTGCTGAGCTTCGAGCCATTTCTTGGTCGCTCATATGAATTTTTTCTCGGCCGATGATTTGATAGTCTTCGTGGCCCTTTCCTGCAATGACCACAACGTCGCCAAATTTTGCCAAATCAATGGCTCTTTCTATAGCTTGTTCACGTGCGGTCACACGTTCTGTCGTTGCGCCAGATACGATGCCCAGCATGACTTCATCGATAATGGCATCCGGGTTTTCTGTCCGCGGATTATCACTTGTGACAATGCAAATATCTGAGAGTTTCGATGCAACGGCAGCCATTTTGGGTCTCTTTGTTCTATCTCGATCTCCTCCGCAACCAAAAACGGTTATTAATTTGCCAGAAGTCACGCCCCGAACAGAAAGCAACAAGTTTTCTAACGCATCAGGTGTATGAGCATAATCCACCAATATTCCAATTCCTAAATCATTAGGAATGGGCTCGAATCTGCCTGGAACAGGCTTGACTTGCGACAGTGCGTTCAGGCTTGAGATTGCATCGAATCCAAGAGCCACTAAGATTGAAAGGGCTGTGGCGGCGTTTGAGATATTGTAGTCGCCTCCAAAAAGGAGCCTTGCTTCCCCAAGATCCTTTGCGCGAATCGTCAATCCATCGACCCGCACATCATGCCCAGTGACGACCAGATCGCTATCTTCGGTTCCATAAGTTTGAACCGAACATGGCAAATCTTTGAGCCAAGCTGCGCCTGCTTGGTCACCGATATTGATGCAAGCTTGGAACGCCCTCTCAGATGCCATGGCATATTCGGTAAAGAGAAGCTTCTTGCTCTCAGCATATTCTTCCATTGAGCCATGAAAGTCGAGGTGGTCTTGGGTGAGGTTGGTAAATGCTCCCACACAAAAAGATACGCCTGCTAGTCGCCTTTGGTAAAGGGCATGAGATGAAGCCTCCAACACAACATATTGACAACTCGCATCTACTGCCGCTTGTAAGAGTTGCCACATCTCCACAGGAAAGGGAGTGGTGTTCTCCAATGTCAGCATATCTTGATCCAACTGGAAACCCAGCGTCCCTAAATAAGCAGCTTTGAAGCCCATGGCCACAAGCGCGTTTCGAACCATCCACGCTGTGGTTGTTTTGCCATTAGTGCCAGTTACACCTATAACTTTTGCCTTCGAAGTTGGGTCTTGATAGAACTCCTTGCAAATTCGGCCCAATGCTGCATTAAATGACTGCCCTTTGTTTTCAATCCATACGCTTTCAAGTCCAAGCTGTTTTGCTCTCTCTGCGCCGGCACTACTGTGAACGACACATGCTACAGCACCCTTGGATTGCGCTTCGGCTAAAAGTTCGTGGGTGTCTCTTGTCCCGCTGGGCATGCAAACGAAAAGAGTTTCTTTTCCAATTGTTCTTGTATCGGATGATATCTCTGCAATAACAGGATCATTTGCAATTTCAGACACGCAATGAATTTGCGCGCCTTCGAGCAACTGAGAAAGACGAACAGGAGGCACTCTTGCAGACTACCGCCCATAGTGAGTCGACGGCGGGATTCCATATCTTCGGATCACCGACTTGGAAATATCGACAAAGACTGGGCCAGCAACATCAGCTCCATAATATTTTCCTGCACTTGGGCTATCAACCATAACAAGCACAACTGCCCTTGGATTCTGCGCCGGAACAATTCCTACAAAGTTCGAAACATATTGCCCTTGTGCCGTTCCTATCTTTTGTGCTGTTCCTGTTTTTCCTGCAAGCTGATAACCTGGAATTTTGAGAGATTTTCCTGTTCCGATATCTGATTGGATGACCGACTTCATAATTTCCAACACCCGATCAGCGGTCTCGGCTTTGACCATCTGGCCCTTTTGCTCGACCTTGGTTTCCTCACCATTGATCGACTTAATAAGCCTTGGCTTCATCATAAGTCCATGGTTTGCAATGATTGAATAAGCCGCCACAAGGTTCACCGGCACGCAGTTCATCGACTGACCAAATCCAACTGTAGCAACTTGCAATTTTTTTGCATAGTCGTTTCGATTAAACGTCCCTTTTCTTTCGAAAGGAAGCCCCAAGTCTGTTCGATCAAACAGTGACAATCGATCCATGAATTCCGTCATATGAATCGATCCAATCTTCATGGCCCAAGTGGCCGCTGCTGTATTGCAACTTTTCGCTATGGCCTTTGTCAAATCGCAGTCTCCATGACTACGATGTCCGTGGTGGTCGGCGCAATGAAGCACTTTGCCCGAAACAGTGATTTGCCCCACGCAATTGAAGTGGTCGTCTTCGTGGATGACCTGATCGTCAAGGCCCTTTGCAAGGGTCAAAATTTTGAAAGTAGAGCCGGGCTCATAGGCCCCCATATAAGCCATATTGAAATCATCACCTGGGTTCCAGCTGGATTCAGGATCAAAGCTCGGCCAATTGGCCATGGCCAATATATCGCCATTTGTGGGATCGTAAACTAAAGCACAACCTGACTTTGCTTTGTTGATTTCAACCGCATGCTTGAGAGACTGCATGGCCGCTGTTTGTAGGCTAGAATCAATTGTGAGAACGACAGATGATCCATTGGCTCTCTTTTTTTGAGGGTGTTTTCGATCAACGAGAAATGTTCCGCTTCGATCAACAAACCCTCGATATTCTCCGTTCGTCCCTTTTAGAGGCTCGTCCAAACTCTTTTCGAGCCCGGCAATCGCTTCGCCGTTTCGAGCAACACCAACAATTCCTGCCATAACATCAGCCAAAGGATATGACCTTTGATTGCTTCGTTCAAGTGAAACTCCATCTGCGGACCACTTTCGTTTTATGGCTCTGATTTGGGTGGCTTGCTCCACAGAAAGTGGTGTTCGCCACACCCGACCCTTCACTTCCTTTGGAGGGGAGCCGAGTTCCGTGGCCGGAATTCCTGTCGATTCACTGAGAGACACAAAAAGGGCAGGGTTTTGGGGAATCTTTGAATAATTGAGGCCAAGTTCATAATTGTCTTGGGATTCGGCCAGAACCTTACCATCCGATGAATAGATAGTGCCCCGAGTCGCGGGTTCAGTCTTTTCCAAATCAAAGTGGGCATGAGTTTCTGCTTGCTCAAGAATCTTCTTGCGCTCAAACACTTGAACCCTAGCTTGCGAAAAACCGGCAATGGCAAAGAAGGCTGCGAGCCCCATGCCAACCCATCGAGTCTTGAGCCCTTCACCGGGAGACGTCATGAGTTACGCAGACCTCCAGCATCGCGACCTGATCGGACTTCTTAGCTATTGCGACATTTTTTGCGGAAAGCGCTGGTTTCACTTTTGAAATTTGTGCGTCATAAGCCGCCACATAACCTTTCGTTTTTGACCACTCATCCACAATTTTCAATGAGACTAGTTTTTCGACTCGGGTTCTTATTCGGGCGACTTCGTTGATCGCTGCCCGGGCTCTCAAATTCGAAACCACAGCTTGATGTCTCGCTTGCTCTTTTTTGGATTGACCGATGAGCGTAAGTGCTCCAAAAGTAATCAAAGACACAGCGGCATAGAGAACACAAAGCGAAATAAATCTTGCCCTGAGTGCTTTTGCTCTTCGAACCTCGCGAGCCCTCTTGAGTTCCGCCCTGGATACTGTTCTTCTTTTGACCTTTGTCAGACTTCTTCGTCCGCGAACTCGACGCGAATAGTAAATGGGTTGAGCGCTCATGAGATCCTCCGGATGGCCCTCAACTTAGCACTTCGAGCCTTAGGGTTTTCTGCGATTTCAAATGTTGTGGGGGTCAAAGGCTTTTTGGCAACTTCTTCAAAGTCACCGCTCCGGCTCAAATCTCGAAAGGCATGCTTGACCGCTCGATCCTCTCCGCTGTGATAACTAAGAACACACATAACACCACCTCTTTTGAGAACTTCAGCAATTTTCTTCATCGCCTCTTCGAGATCTTCTAGTTCTCGATTTGTGTGAATCCGTACGGCTTGGAATGTCCGAGTTGCCGGGTGGATTCTCTTATCTCGCTTAGCAACTGGTATTGCTGCAAGAACACATTCGACGAGATCATCGGTTGTTTTGAGTGGACGCGTCTTTCTTCTTTCCGCAATCACTTGTGCAATTCTGCGCGCCCAACGCTCGTTTCCAAGCGAAAACAAAACGTCTTCAATTTCCTTGGGTGACGCCCGATTGATCCAAGCTCCGGCCGGCTCACCCTTTGATCGATCCATCCTCATGTCAAGTGGCCCGGTTCGCTGAAAGCTGATCCCATAACTCGGATCTTCAATGTGGACATTGCTTAAACCGAAATCGAGAAGCACCGCGTCTGCAACTGGGTTCCGATCGTAAAGTGCGCATACAGATTCTAGAATTTCCGGAATCATTCGATAGTCTGCGTGATGCAAACTTAGTTCCACATCTCGAAGTTCTTTGAATCGAGATTTCGCTCTTTCTAACATATCCTTGTCCCAATCGAGTCCCACAATCAGACCTCCTGGCGAAATCCGTTTCGCCATTTCAAAGGCATGCCCTGCCATCCCAAAAGTGCCATCTACAACAACCGCACCTGGCGCAAGAGGCAAAACCTCTAAAACCTCATTCAACATCACCGAGACATGCGTCGGCGTCATGCCTTGCTCGTCATGGCCCTGTAAGCGGTCGCAATTGCTTCGCGACGCGCCTTGTTGTATTCACGTGGATTGCTTTGGAAATCTTCAAAGTCCTTTGGGTTCCAAATTTCCACCCGCTCTGTCATCCCTACGACGCGAGCGCGATTCCCTATATTCGCAAACAACCGCATGTCTTTAGGGATGAGGATTCGACCTTGCTTGTCGAAATTTTCGTTAACTGAAGAGCCTCCGATCATCAGCCTTTCAAAATCTTGCCTATCTGGGTTGAAGCGATCAATGCTTCTTACTAAATTCACCAATTCTTCCCAATATGGCTTTGGATAGAGCGCAAGAGAACCCGCTTCGCCACGTGCAATAACGAAATTCGCTCCTAAGCTATCTCGAATCGACCGCGCAATGATGAGTCTGCCTTTGATATCAACAGAGACTTCATCTCCTCCGGGCAGCTCACTGAAATCAGGTCGGGTTGCTTCATTCATTGCTCTAACCGGACTCGGCTCTCGTCAATCTCTGGGGTGGGCCACCTTCCATGGCAGCCCTCCTCACATCTTTCCGAGCACCCCGCCCGGGCCAGCGAATCGATCCCATCCTTGTTCCCTATCGCTATGTTTCTACTTTACTCCACAAAAACCCACAATTCCACACTTTTTTGATATTTTTCTGTAATTTTTGAACCAATAGAGTTTTAAGTTACTGCTTTAATAACTATTAAGCAAATATATAGTATTTGTATGTCTACATTATTTATGTAATCAGAAATTTGTGACTCATTGATTTGAGAAATTCACAGGTCCTGAAGTACTCAATCGAGTAATTTCAATGAAAAATACTGCCCTGATGTGGGTAGGAGTGGAAAAAAAGCCAACCCCCCAGGACGAGGGGCCGGCAGAGGGCAGGGACGAGTTAAGAAAATTGCAAACGAGAATAGATCAGTCGGTCCGCACCTCGATTTGTCGAAGAGCTTCTTTAGTTAGCTTCCAAGCTCCTGTGACGGCAGACAACGCAATAGATAGCGCAATAAGCGAGTAGAGTATCATTAAATTCAATCACCTGCTTCCCCACTATTACTTTTCCCTCTTTGAGATCAGGAATCACAATTCACAACTGTGGGAAATGCCAGCATTTTGCGAATATCCAGCACGGTTACTAACAGAGAACTTAACAGGTGCTAAGTGAAGGGTGAATGGGGTTCGCCTGGCCCAATCTCTCCCCAGAATTGCCAGGGATAATGAATTCAAATGCCGACTGGATTTGCGCTACTTTTGGCTCTGAGCTTGCAGCAAGCCACAGAAATTCAAATTGATCAATCTGATCATATGGTCAAGATCAAATTTCAAAACGAAATTGAATTTTGTATCAGTGGAGATCACCTTAAAGTCTCTCAAACTCCAGACTCTATAAAAGTCGTTCATCAGGACAATAAGTCGAAATGGACTCGCACCTATTCACTTGACTCAAAACAAAATACTTTGAAGGTCGCAGTCGTAAGTAAAAACGTCTCGCTTGAGGGCGAAATCTTCAAGTCTTTATCTCCAGGGTACCAACCATTTTGGACAGCATCGCACGGATTCGGCCGGGTATCTGAAAACCTTTGTGTCTTGCTCGATCCTCATGATCTTCCATTACAGCTATTTGAAGAACAAGGCGCATTTCGAATTGGAATGGCCGGCAAGCTTTCTGACGATGCGAAATATGGTTTTCAAGTCTTCTTGAAGAAGCATGCACTTGAACGTGCCCTTGAAGCTCGATCTAGACAATATATCGCTCCACAACTCGAGAGGGCTTGGCCACAAGTTGTTCCCATGGCCAATTATTGCTTGAGCGTTTTTGGTTTTGGCGAACTCGAAGAAGAATCTTCTCCTGCTAGCGCTGCTCAAACAGAAAAGGAACGAGAACTCCGGGAAAATTCGCCCTGGTGGGATGGCGAGATAAAAAACTTGGAAGTTGGCGCACCAAGAAAGCCGGGGTTCGTGAGCTGGGATCGAAGTCACAACGCAATGCGAGCTGCATGGGGAATGAAATGGTGGGCCGAAAAACTCAAAGTGGAAGAGTGGGCCGATAGAGCTAAGGAGCTATTTCGGCTTTCTTTACTAGCCCCGCGACATGGGGTTTCTGCATCTACAAAGTTCAGTTTAAGAGCAAGAAAATGGTCGCAATCAGCTGAAAGTCTTGAGACCTTATATTGGGCAACAAGATGGTTAAACAAATGGCCAAACTCGGAGCTTAAAGATCTCACTGAAAACGCGCTGCGGCAGAGTTTTGAAGATCCACGTTTTCTTGCTCCTGCAAGTGCCACTGCTCTCTATGACCGAGTCAAACTCGCACAAATTGTATCGAAAAGTCATTTGAATCCTCCGATCTTGAAAATGGCAAAACATCTCTTAGAGAACCTCGAGCCTAAGACCCGTAATGTAGTTGCTCCAAGTTCATTAGAGGCCGCCGAAGCACTTGCTGAACTACCTGGGCGAGATTTCGAATGCATTCCAATTTCGGAAATTGATACTGCAAATTTGGGGCGAAGAGCTTTGGTCTTTTTGCGGCAAGGGGCCAAAACTGGTCTCAAGTCTCTCTTTGAAGAAGGTGTGACCTTGCTAAGGAGCCAACTTCTTATGCTCAACGATCCGTCCTCGGCAGCCTCAGGAATTTTATTGCCAAACCTTTCCATTGGGCAAGCTAGCCCTTCTAGAAATCCGCATTCTTATGAACCGATGGCTTGGAAAGGATTCGAATTTGGGGAGGGTCAAATTTTGGCCACATTTGCTGAAGCATTGGATGAATTTGGAGGGTTCTATGTTTCAAAGCAAGGCTGGGCGGTCGGGATAGACGGTTGCAAGTCAGGATCAGAGTTGAATCCTGTCGATGCGTTTTCACTTAATCCGATCCCGTTTATCGGAGATCACGAGTTGATCATCGGTTCGGAAATGATCCGTGTTAAGAAAGCGCCCACAATATCTCGACTGGAAGCGGAATTACGAGAAAAAGAAAATATCGTCACTGCGATTCCTGTCTCGATTCCGATGGGATCACTTAACGAAGGGGTGCTTGCAAGTAGCGACGGCTCTTGGAAATCCCCGATGTCCATTGGACTTCGAGGCTTTGAAGTTCCTGTTCCTGCTACGATTCTTCATGATCAAAATACATTTGTTTTCCAAGGCACGCTAGGCGGCCAACAAATAATGCCCATTAAGCTTGGTTTGTCGCTGTCACCTGTCACTTGGAACGGTTATGGGGATCTTCTCAACGAATGGATCAATCGGTCAAATCGAATCACTACCGGGGACAAATTTCAGGAGGGGCAAGCGATTTCTAATAGCTTTTATGGGGCGGGGGGAACCGTGGAATTCGATGCAGAATTCTATGGCAAAGGTGCCGAAATTCGGTTGGTCAACACAAGGGATTCTCTAATACTCAAGCGAGCTCTTCCTGGCCATAACAGTTGGAGTTTGGCAGCCTGGAACGGAATCCCTCTCCATTTCGAAATCCGGGGTTCCAAATCCGGTCGATGTTCCATGAAAAATCTGACAATGAGAAGATAACTCAGAAACGCCAGCTGTAATCCAATCTCATGTTCCAGTTTTGGAGATTCTGATCCGCTGGACGTGCCAACTCCCAGTTGAGATTTGAAATTCGGAACGCTAGCGACTGATTGGGCCCCGGTCTCTGGTTAAAACCTAGATTGAAACCATGAGATCTTTGCATGGTTCCTGAAGCGTTCGATTCCGCAACCACATATTCGAGATTGAGTGGCGAAGGGTTGTTTGCGAACAGCAGTGCTCCTATTTTCAGAGAGCCAACCTGCTGATTGTTCTGCTCGTTCATGAACTCTTCGTAGGTCATCGAAAGCTTTGTTCTTTTACTTCCGTCAAATGCGATTCCCCATTTGTTGGTCCTTCCTGGAGTCGCAACGGCACCAAGCATGGCATTAGGATCAGCTTGCAACGGATTGGTCATCAAACTATGAGTAAATTGCCAATGTTTAATCGGCTCAGCTGTCAGAGTGTAATTACGGATCATCGCTTGCTGGCCAAATGGCAGAGTTCGTAAATTGTATTTCACATCTGCTCTGAGCCAACTCTTTCCGGTCGTATCAGTCGTAAGTGTCAAAATTCGGTCAATTGCTCGATCGCCAGCAGGGAGCGCTTGACTCTTGTAATCAATTCCAAACGCAAATGAACCAATTCTGGCGCCGAAACCCATGGTCCGATATTCTTTTTGCCATGCATCTTGGTCGCGAACAGAATCCACACCATAATTGAAACGAACATCTTGCAGGAATCCAAACCGCAGAGGCTTCACATTAGAAAGTGACACATTTCCGATATGTTGATCTCTTTGATCATCCCATCCGTTTCTTTGATACGAAGCACTGCCAACGTTCACACCTTGGACTTGACCCGGAGTAATCCCGACTTCTGAATGCTGGTCGCCCGTCGATTCACCTTGCATATTGCGAACAGCTTTGTAATTCAACCTAATGTTCTTCCCAAAATCAACCCAAAAGCCATAGTCGCGATGGGTTTCACTAGGCTTGTCGCCTTCCCTTTCGACCTTGGTATCTGTGACGCTCACACCAACCCGAGGAGTCAATGTTTGGATCAGACTATTAGATGTTCTGGTTTCATGTTCACCATTTTCGAACCGAGTCATACTCTGTTCGGTTCGCACACCAGTTGATTTTGTAATTTGATTTTCGTAGATCACCGATTGGCGCACAGAATCGGGATTGCTGTCTTGGGAGCCATCAAATGTCGCTTTCTCTTGCAGCATCGTGATTCTGCCCGCGTGACCGAAATCACGGCTTATCGTAGCAGTATCGATTTGCTGATTGATGAGAGGCTGAGTCGGATCTGTCTGCTTGTTGCTCGTGCGCTGAAAAGCTAATTGAGTTTTTGAATCGAAATTCCATTTCAATCCAAGCGATGCATAAAACCGGCCCATGCCTGTTGAATCGTTGATGGCTTTGGAATCTGAATATTGGAGTCCAATAGCCTTATTAACCTGCCAATTCGCTTTAATATCAGATTGATCAAAGCCAACCAAACTCGTAAGAAGGTCTCGTTCAGAATCAACCATTCCACCAAGACTCGAGAAATTCGAATCTATTTTTCGCCGGGAGTAGGCAATGTCATAACCTTTACCGGCTAATCCGAGAATCTGTCTGAGCATGTCACCAGATTGATCTTGTGCCTTAGTTTGCGAAACTTGAATCTTGGAAGTTTGATTGAGATTCGCTGCCAGGTTAATATCAGTTTTTTCAAGCCCGGGCGCGGTTCCAAAGTTCTGTTGCTCTGTAAAGAGCATCTTCCCCGATTCATTGAAATCCTTTCCAGATTTTTGGTTACGGAAGTTCAATGAAACTTTGCCTGTATTCAGCGACACGTTGTTGACTGAGAGTTTGTCTTGAGAGCCTTCGATAGTTTCAGTAGAAGCCGAGAAATTCTGAGACTTATTCAGTGTGTAATCAAGTGCCCAGTTAGATCGGTTGAGCCCAACTCCTTGCGCCCAACCTGCGCCGTCCTGACCCTGTGGATCCATCGTTGGGTTGATCATCTTTACGATCTTAGAAAGATTCTGATTGATTTCACCAGGCGAAAGAGAAGAAAGGCTTGCAAATCCTTTACCAGTATCAATTCTGCCGTGCTTTAAGTTAAATTTCCCAAACGAGAACCCAAAATCACGAGAGGTGAAGTCTCCCGTATCCGTCCGAATCGTGTTGTCGCTCCAATTCAGTTTTGGGCCTGACTTCGGTGCTGATTCGATGCTCGAGTTTTGACGAACGAGGCCCTGCTCGCGAGCCAATTGATCTCGATCTCCTTCGCGCAAGTCTCTGAAACGAGTGAACCCTTGTTGAACGTGCTGGCTTAGGAAGTTTGCCTTGATGAGGCCAGTCTCCAGACCTATGTTTTGCCGGTAAAAGCCAAATCCATCTAAGCCTTCGACCTTGGAACTATTGAGTTCAAACTTACCACGTTTTCCAGATGTTCCTAGAGAAAAACTTTGTCTTTCTAATCCTCGCTCGCGAGCGAGCTGATTTCTATCCGCTTCTCGAATATCATTGAACCTCGTAAAGCCCGGATCTACCTTAAAGTCAGACCAGTTGAATTTGAGACCAAATGCTTCGGCACCATAACTCTTGTTTGTTACTGCGCCCTGATCGTCTCCTACAGATGACGATCCCGAGCTGAAATTGAACCCCTTTTTTCCAATTTTGTCTAAGCTGAAATTTGTTCGTTTGAGCCCTTTTTCCGAAGCAAATTGCCCAATTTCAGTTGCAGAATAGCCACCCGATTCAAACGCTGAAAATCCGCCAAATTTTTCGCCGATATCTTGATAATTGATGCTGACTTGCCCGCCACCCACCTTCGACGTAAGATTCTGCACAATTGCCTGTGACTTGCCTTCTTCGATTGTGGAATTGTTGGCGGGCTTGTCCCCAAATAGGTTGTCTTGTTTGACCTTTTGGCGATCGCCGACCATAAACAGCCCTTTGATGGAACCACCTTTCAAGCCAAATGTGTTATTAAATCCATAGACATTTGAACTCAAAACTGTGCCATCGGCGAGTCGCTCGGTTAGACCCATTCCCAAAATCATTTTTGAATTCTTGGTGAGTGCAAATGTGAATCCTTGGAATTTAGTACCCGATGAATTGATACCAAACGTACCTTGAGTTCCTTTGCTTTCGTCATACCGATAGTTGATCGTGAGAGACTGACCTTCACGAGCCTGACATTTCAAATAAACCACACCGGATATGTAATCCACAAAATAGTCTTTGTCCCGAACTAGGGTTCGTCCATCGAGTTGAACCGTTTCTGATCCGGTCTTTATCGATCCATATCTCAGTGGAAGGTTGGGTTTATCGAGGATGACTCTTAGAGTTTCAAAGGCGACTTTGCCACCAATTTCGTTCACTGGCGTGGTGACTTGTTCGGAATTCACAGGCAAAGAAACCTGAGCAGTTACCTCGATTGGTCTCTGCAACACGATTCCAGTTCCTAGAACCAAAAGGTTTGCCCAGTGAATCCGCATTGAACCTAGTTGTATTATCGCCCAAATCGCGACTTTTCAAGACTCATTTACTGAAAAATCGGACTTATGCGTTCCCTCTAGTAAATTTAACGATGGTAGATGTCCTTGGTTTCATTAGGACTCCCTTAAGGAAATCCAAAATCGACCTACTATCTTAAATGTAAAGCCATGGACAGGCACACAGAAATAACCGTAGGATTGTCTCAGGATGAGGCCTTTGAACTCTTAGAACGATGCGTGAGCCACGACGAAGACGATAACATCGTATTTCAGTCGGCACTTCGAAAACTCGCCGATGCCATTAAGTTTGGTCGGGCCATCGCTGTTTAAAGTGAAATCCATGTTCCCGAATGACTCGATCGCTCAACAGCATCGAGAACTCGTTGATTTTCAAACCCATCTTCAAAATTTGGACTCGGACACTTCCCTTCGCTGATGGCAACCACTGCATCGACGACAAGGTTGATAAAGGTATGTTCGTAACCAATAATGTGGCCCACTGGCCAGTAATGCCCAGCATAAGGGTGGTCTCCTTGAGTCGCTTGGATGAGCCTAAATCCATGAATGTGGCTTTCATCCTCGTTGCAATAAAACTCTAGCTCGTTCATCCGCTCCAGATTGAACACAAGCGAACCTTTTGAACCATTAATTTCGAACCTGTTGTAGTTTTTACGCCCTACCGCAAATCGGCTGGCCTCGAAGGTGCCCAGTGCCCCATTTTTGAACTTCGCGAGAAACATCGCCGCATCATCAACAGTGACATCTCCAAAATCTTCGCTCGATTTAGCACCAAGTTTGTCATCTATACCAAGTGCCAAAGGGCGCTTCTTTACAAAGGTGTGAAGAAGCCCACAGACTTCTGAAAAATCTCCCACAAGGTAGCGAGCCAAGTCTATGATATGGCTGTTGATATCACCGTGGGTACCGCTACCGGCTTTGTCTTTATCCAGTCTCCAAACGAGAGGAAAATTTGGATCGGCAATCCAGTCTTGCAAATAAACCGCTCGAAAATGGTAAATCGTGCCGATTTTTCCTTCATCAATGAGTTGGCGAGCAAGGGCCACTGCGGGAACTTTCCGATAATTGTGAAAAACGGCATTTGGCCTTCCGCTGGACTTGACTGCGTCTCTCATGAGTGTCGCTTCATCAAGGGTGTTTCCGATTGGTTTCTCGCAAAATACAATCTTGCCCGCGGCAGCTGCCGCACATGCTATTTCACAATGCAGGTTCCCTGGAGTGCTAATGTCGATTACGTCGATCTCAGGATCTGCAACGACTTTTTTCCAGTCCGTTTCGTAATGTTCCCACCCAAGTTGTTCGGCAGCGGCAGATACCATGCTCTCGTTTCTCCCACAAATGGTCTTCATTCTAATCTGCATCGGAAGATCGAAAAATCGATTAGCTTGGCGATAAGCATTGCTATGCGCCTTGCCCATGAATTGGTACCCGATGAGCCCGACGGTGAGGTGAGGTTTCGACATTCTTGCCAGTTTATCTTGACCCAATGCCATTTCGAGTGAAGAACTGCCAATTTGTGGATCCTGAATCTGACTAGAATATCCTGTGTTTGCAGACATTGCACTTTTTAATGAATTCGCAAGGCTCAGCCAGGTATTGGGACAAGCTACATTCCATTCTGCGGAAAAATATTTGCCAAAAGGTGAACCTGCATGTTTGAGCCTGGAGTCTTGTGTTGCAACCTATTGCGGTTCGGATTCTCCTTTGAGCCAGGTCTGCGGTTTACAAACCGAGATTCAACTGGGTTCAAACGAACTTGACATCATAGAACAATTTTTTGCTATCCGCCAATCAACTACGACGATCACAATTGGCCCGTTTTCTCACAAAGAAACGTGGGAATTGCTCTTTAATCGAGGCTACAAAATTACCGGTCACGAAAACTTACTCTATTTGGATTTGAGCGAAGCTTCCTTGAAAGCTTCGACGGGGATCCAAATCGAACAAGATTCTGAAGGAAACCGAGAACTTATCGCAGAGACAATCACAAAGGGATTTTTTGAAAATCCTACTTTGGAAATGCAATTGGTTAGCGACATCTTGTGCGGGATAGAAGGTATGACGAGTTTTCTCGCTCGAATTGGCACAGAACCGACGGGAGCAGCTAACCTCTACATGATGCAAGGTGCAGCCCTACTTTCGGGTATGTCTACAATCCCGAAGTACCGCCGAAAGGGAGTTCAATTGGCACTCATTTATGAGCGATTGCTCTTCTCCAAAAATTCTGGATGTCATGTGGCATTTGCAACCACAACACCAGGCAGCGGTAGTCAGCGAAATATGGAGCGAGCGGGCTTTCGAGTACTTTGCACGTCCAGTATCTTCCAACGCAACATGCCAAAATGAATCTCTGAATGAAAGTTGCGCCGTTTTCCGTGGGTTCATTGGTGGTCGATCCTCCACTGGTTTTAGCCCCCATGGAAAATGTAACTTCGCTGCCCATGAGGTTGATTTCTCATGAGATCGGAAAACCAGGATTGATGTTTGCCGAATTCATTAGCGCGATGGCAATTCATTACGGAGCCAAGAAGACCCTTCGCAAATTTCAAATTCATCCCGATGAACGACCCTTGGGTCTGCAAATCTTTGGAAGCGACCCGGAGATCATGGCTGAAACTGCTCGTCATTGCGAAGCCGCGGGGGCCGACATTCTTGATATTAATATGGGTTGCTGGGTTCCAAAGGTGTGCAAAACAGGCTCCGGAGCCGCACTTCTGAGGGACAAAAAGTCGGCCATAGCAGTTGTGAAGGCTGTTGTTGCTGCAGTCAATATTCCAGTCTCGGTCAAAGTGAGGGCCGGTTGGGATTATTCACAATTTGCCGCTCCTGATCTTGCGCAGGCATTTCAAGATTGTGGGATCCAAATGTTGACCCTTCATGCCAGATTTGCAAAGCAAGGTTTCGAAGGGCAAGCTGATTGGGATCTCATTGCGAAGCTTAGAAACGCGGTTTCGATCCCGCTTATCGGAAATGGCGATGTGAGAACCGGAACAGACGCCCTGGAAATGATGAACCGAACAGGTTGCGATGGTGTTATGGTGGGCCGGGCAGCAATTGGAAACCCGTGGGCTCTTAAGAGAATTAGTGAGGCCTTGCAAGGAGAGCCCGAATCCTCAGAGCCCGACTTAGCCACCAGAATATCGGTTGCCTTACTTCATGCAAAGATGGCAATTGAGTATGAGAGATACCCTGGAAAGTATCTCAATGGCCCGTTGCAATTGGAAGAAGATGCGGGCAAAGGCAAGGAATCCGTCGAACAGAGAGCCTTAAGCAGTATGAGAAGTCAGCTTCCGCTCTATATCAAAAATGTACCGGGTTCAGCTCAAATTCGATCCCAGCTTTCTCGTATCTGTTCATATTCAGAACTTGAAGACCTGTTGATGAATTTTCTGTCTCAACATTTGAACGAGGTGGCGCTTGTCTAGACCCCTCAGAATAGCCATTGTCGCACATGGTCGTCGCAAGATCCCCGTTCAAGGTTGGGGAGCCGTTGAAAATATCATTTGGCAATATGCAACTCGAATGACCAATCGGGGCCACAAAGTTTATGTCGTTAATGCGAAGTGGAGACTAGCTGCCTGGGTGATCTACAAAATGGGTTTCAAACGTCGCATAGACATTTGCCATGCCCATAACGATAAGGGGCTAAAGTGGTTGGTTCCCGTTTGCAAACGGGTTCGCTTGCCTTTGGTTTCGACAAGCCATTATTTTTTTGATGCTGAAAACCTGAACGAAGAGTCAATTGAGAGTCTCAGTTGGTTATCACGTTGCAAGTTTCATATCGTATTGAATCGCGAGGTCGAATCTCTTATTAAAATGCGCAATCCGAATGCCCAATGCTGGCTATTAGAAAACGGGACAGAAGCCAAAGAATTTGAATTTCGCGAGCTAGGGAATGGAGAGTGCATCTGTCTTGGAAAACTTCAAAAGAGAAAAAGACAAAAGCTCGTCGCTGACTTATTTCTCGAAAACTCGCTTCCAATTTCCTTTGTTGGGCCACCAGGAGATGAAGAACTCTCTCTGAAAACCTTGAATCAATATCTTGGCGAATGGACGCGTGAGACACTCCGAAAGAGGCTCACAGAGTTCTCGGTTCTCGTTCTCTATAGCGAGGCTGAGGGACAAGCCCTCGTTGTTGTGGAAGCTCTTGCAGCAGGCCTATCGGTCGTAGTGTCAAAAAATGCGTCTCAAAACTTAGACTTATCACAACCCTTTATTTACGTAGCATCAGATGAATCTGACCTCATCTCCAAAACTAAATTAGCACTCAGTGCTTCGGATTCATTGAGGAAACAGGCTCGAGAATATGCCCTTATGAACTTTGACTTTGATCATCTCGCCGAAAAGTATGAGAGCATTTTGGGGCAAGTCATAAAGGAATCCTTCAAGTAAAATCCTGCTCGCTCAATCATGTTGTTTCGTGTCTTGATTCTCAAAGTGGCAGCGTGGAAACCCATAAAATCTTTGGTGACCCAATCAAGGCTGTTCAAACCCATGGTCAGTCGATTTGTTGCCGGGGACAACTTAGAACAAGCCATGAAGGTAGCAGAGGAGCTGGCAGACCAAGGGCTTTTTGTATCCCTCGACCTTTTGGGCGAAAATGTTGCGACAGAGCAGGAGGCAGCAAAGTCCACCCAAGACTACATTCAAATCGTGGAGCAAATTGGGAAGAGCCGTCATAAACAAGCCATTAATATTTCTATCAAACTCACCGCTCTAGGCCTTGATCAAGGTGATGATGTCGCCGAAAAGAACCTCCGGACTCTCCTAGCCGCAGCTCAACCCCTTAATATTTTTGTAAGAGTCGATATGGAGGCAAGCCCATATACAGAGAGAACAGTTTCCATGATCGAAAGAGTGTTCCCTCAATTTTCAAATACTGGAACTGTCTTGCAAAGCTATCTCAAGCGAACTCGGGAAGATATCGAGCGACTCAAAATGTTGGGTTGCCGAATTCGCGTCGTTAAAGGAGCGTATTTAGAGCCGGATTCCGTGGCCTTTCAAGAAAAGTCTAAGGTTGATGCTGAGTACATAGACGATTCCAAGTCATTGCTAGTCGTTTGCCCCTATTTGGCTATTGCCACTCACGATGAAAACATCATTCGAGAGCTGAAATCGTTTATTCAAGCAGAAAACATTGATAAGGATAAGTTTGAATGGCAAATGTTATACGGAATACGAAGAGACCTTCAATCGTCTTTGCATGCAGAAGGATTTAACGTTAGAGTCTATGTTCCTTATGGGAGCCAATGGTATCCGTATTTCAGCAGAAGGTTGGCCGAGCGGCCAGCGAATCTATTCTTTATCGCTAAGAGCTTGTTCCGACGCTGATTCGACCCTCTCGAGTCATATTTGTTTCGGTACACTCGTGCCCAATGGAATTGCTGGCGGCACTGAGGAAGAGCTATTTAACGCAAGGCTTAGAAGATCAAGATGTTCAGGGTTTGGTCGCCCTTTCCGAATTTGTTGAATACGTCGATCTTGATGAGATTGTCCGCGCAAATGTTGTCTCTTTTGACCTTTATGTTCTTTTGGAAGGTTCGGTTTTGGTAACAACGGAAGGAGGCGATATCATCAGTCGCTTAAAACCGGGAGCTATTATTGGGGAGTTCGCCCTTTTTGAAGATGGCGAGCGGTCAGCTACAGTTATGAGTACGGGCGCTTCGAAGTTGGTTCACCTGGATGGCCAAAAATTGCTCATGCATATGGATTCCAACCCTAGAGTGGCCATGGCCATTTATCGTAATTTGGGGAAGACACTTTGTGATCGGCTGAGATCGGCCAATATTCAAATTGAACGATTGGTCAGCGCACTTTAGGTTCGGGCGTTTCGCCAAGAATCTCGAGCTTCCCACGCCAACGATACCGGATGCGACTTTGAAAAAGGACTCACATTTTCTGGTGAAGTGGCGTTCAAAATGTTTGCCAATTCTTCAGGAATCTTATCAGATGGCGCCCAACTGCCAAACTCACGCCCTATAAAGCCCGTATCGAACATTCCATTTCGAAAATTTGGGTGGCGCAAAAGGTCTATCAAAAAAGCAATATTTGTTTTGACCCCGAGAATGTGGGTCTCGAGAAGGGCAAGTTCTAATCTTTTGAGTGCACCTTCGCGTGTGGCATGTGATGCAATGACTTTTCCCAATAACGAATCATAAAATCTGGAAACCGTTTGGTCAAGGCTATATCCAGAATCGAACCGGATTCCATTGCCATGAGGTTCAGACCAACCATAAATCGAACCAATGCTCGGCAAGAACCCAATTGATGGATCTTCTGCAACGACCCGAGCTTCGATTGCATGGCCACAGATTTGGTTTCGATCGCCAGCCATTAAACCTGGGGATAAGTCTAATCGTTCTCCTTTGGCAATTCGAATTTGCCATTCCACGAGATCTAGACCGGTGATCGATTCCGTGACCGGATGCTCGACTTGAAGCCGCGCATTCACTTCAAGAAAATAGAAGTTCTGGCCCTCTGCATCGACCATAAACTCAACTGTCCCAGCCCCTTCATATTCCGCGGCACGAACGAGTTTTTTTGTCGCGTCTTGCATTTTCTCCCAAAGTTCGCCAGTCATGAAAGGCGAAGGAGCTTCTTCAATGACTTTCTGGTGTCGTCTTTGGATTGAGCACTCTCTTTCAAAAAGGCAAGCGATATTTCCATGTTTATCCGCTAATACTTGAACTTCAATATGTCTCGGACGCTCAACAAGTTTTTCTACCATCATCGCTGAGTCGCCAAAGCCTTTCTGGGCTTCGTCCATGGCAAGCTCCAATTCTTGATCGAAGTCCTCCGGGTTTCGGACAATTCTCATCCCTCGGCCTCCACCTCCAGCACTTGCTTTCAGCATGACTGGGAATCCGATTTCGCAAGCTGCCGACTTGAGCTGGCCGGCACTGGCACCATTTTCAAAAAATCCTGGCGTAATTGGAACCTGATTAGCAACAGCAAGCTGCTTAGCGTCGATCTTGCTCCCCAGACGATCCATGGCCTCGGGGCTTGGCCCAATAAATGTGATATCGGCCTCGCGACAAGCTCTTGCAAAGGTCGACCTTTCGCTTAAGAAACCGTATCCAGGATGAATCGCATCCGCGCAAGAGATTTGTGCTGCATCGATAATTTTTGGTATCGAAAGGTAACTTTGGCTCGGCTCCGACTGACCAATCGAAATAGCATGATCGGCAGCCCTCACATGTAATGCGTCTGCATCGGCTTCGCTAAAGACAGCTACGGTTTCTATCCCTAGTTCCTTTGCGGTGCGAAAAACTCGCAACGCGATCTCACCTCGATTCGCGACAAGGATTTTCTTCATAAATTCTTAATCAATGGCTTCTCGGCGAGCGATTTCCATATCGAAGATACCCGCCAGAGTAAAGGCATCCATAGATGGCAATGATTCCAATTTCGAGATAAACTCACTCTTGCATTGAGAGTCTGGTAAAGCCAAATCGGCTAATTTTTCGAACTTATGGCTCAAAATACTTGCCAAATTGGCGTCCTCATTACGAGCATGGCCTGCGGGATACATGACCAATCCAGAATCCAAAATTTCTCCAGAATTAAGGTGCACTTTCACGCTTGTTGGAATCCCATCAGGATATTTCGCATCATAATCTGGCCCCCCGTGCGAGAAGTCGATTTTTTGCATGATCGCTCGCGATTTTTGATTCATGACGGCACCCTCATTCACGGCATAATCATGTGGCAACAGCATGAGTTCTTGCCAAATTGAATCTGTTGGAGAGCCGGCCGGTTTCTTTGCAAACTCAGATTCCATTGCTTTTCGCAGCAAGGTCGCCACAATATAGGCCATGGAATGATCGGCGCTTTGTCGTGTCTTCGGATCCTTTTTCATCGGGTTGCCAATGATCCCGAAAGCAGGTTCATAAGCCACAATTTCAATTCGATTTATGTTCTCGCCATCATGAGCTAAGATTTCAGGATGAGAAGAAACCATGTCGATGATGGCTTGCAAGGCGCCAGCCGATTGATGCTCATAGAGCCCAAGTTTGAAGTGCATTCCCATCACTGCGAAATCATCTCCAGAATGCGAGAGGATTAAATCAAACGGAGAATCACCCTGCTCCTTCCAACGCTCTGTTCCAGAAGTTGTCGGCTCGAAATATCGAAACATCGCTTCCGGGTTCCGGAAAATATCCTTAGGTCCGATGAATCCATTCATGGCTCGCTTCATGGCAGTTATCGCGATCTCAGTTGATATGGCTGCACTTGCACCTTTAGAATCGCTGAGTTGCTTGCCAGCCCGAATGGCCCGCCATGGAATAGAGTGCGCAACGAACATACCAATTGCGTGTTCAATTTGCTCAGCAGTGGCACCGGCAAGAGCTCCATAGGTCGTTGCCGAAGCGATTGCACCATGAACAACGTGATCGATCTTATAAGTTTTCAAGCTGAACACTTCGGCGAGTCGCCCTCGAATTTCGTCCAGTAGCACCATTGCAAGAAGTGCCGTCCTTCCATCCAGTTCTAGTTGCTGGCAAGCTGCAATTACGACAGGATAAAAGTCGTTGTGACCAAACTCGCCGGCGCAATGATGATGCTCGGGTCGATATCCGAAATTTGTTCCGTTGCTATCCCATTCTCGCACTGCTGAACAGTTCGCGACTATGGCTTTTTCCACCCAAACTTGCTGATTGCTTCCAAAAACAAAAGCGCCCTTCTTGGGATCGCTGACTCGGTAGTCAAGTGCTTCGTTCCTTAATACTGTTGGAGCGTTGCACTGAAGAGCGAGAGCTGATAGCCCACATAAAACTGCGTCGGTGTGAAATTTAAGGGTGCGATCCAGGACAGCTTGGCTTGGCCCAGCACCTAGCTTGCCAGATAAAAAGTCGATGGCGAATTGGCCGAGTCCAAGGGCTTGGTTTGAATCTTTTGGAAGTCTCACAAAGTTTGCCATAGGCTTTCCCAGTTTATCTTTTCACGGAAGATCGCCAAAGGGATTCCCGAACCACTTTAACCCCACCAAAAGGATGTCGCTATCAGAACATAGATTCCGATGAGAGCCACACCTTCCAGCCAAATCGTTTCACCGTCATAGATGATCAACATTGGAATGAGAGCACTGAGTACCAGAGCGACAATAAGCATCGGTGAGAGGGCGAAAGTCAGGGTCGCCGCCGGGAAAAATACGATCGATGCCAATACCAAAACGGGGAAAAGCACGAGCGCAATTTGAGAAGAGCTATTGAGAATAACGCTTAATGCATAGTCAGGTTTATTTTTGGCCATAAGCTGGATTCCAACCAGGTTCTCAATGGCGTTGCCTGCTATAGCCACCACGATGAGCCCGGTAAAAGCTTCACTCAAACCCAAAGCTTGGGTCGCTGGCTTAAGGGCATCCACAAATAGCTCAGATATATAGGCGGCCGCTACACCAGCCAGTGTCAAAATCGCGATGGCAAGACTCACAGGCCAAGTTGCATGATTCTCAGTTCCAGAAGGCGTAACCTCAGGAGCACCCTTGAGAAAAAACGGCAAGGTGCACCCAAAGACCAGAAGCAAAACAATTGCAGCGACTCCGGCAAACGTCACCTCGTGTTGCGATGCTGGGGAGTGAAGTACATGGGATAGCGATGGGATGAGCAAAGCTGAAACAGCCAAAAGCATGAGAATGGCCATCATTTTCGGAGGCTCGGATCCAAACTTCTGAGTTCCGTTTTTCAAACCTCCAATGAGAATCGCGAGACCCAATACAAGCATCGAATTGGCAAGAATTGAACCTACCAAAGCGCCTTTAACGACTTCAACAAGCCCGGCTCTCAAGCTAAATATACAGACCATGAGTTCGGGAACATTGGCCAATGCACTCTGTAAAACTCCCGTAGCTCCTGGAGACATCCTTGCTCCCAAATGGTCTGTAGCGTGACCCACCACAACGGCGACAAGCGAAAGGGCCAGGGCTGCCGTTGCAAATGCAGCAATAGGGCCAAAACGTTCGTGGCCACAAATGGCTGCCAACAGAGTAGCAGCAATCGAACTTGCAAGCGTAATCGTGTCCTTTTTGGACAAGGCCTTGAACATAAGACTTACATTTTATCCGGCGAACTAAGGTTGCGATATAATATTCGCTAGCTCTTCGTTGCCCGATCGACCGTATTCCAGATATAGTTTGGAAATTGGGGCGAGCAACAAGGCAAGGAACCAACGATGAGCACTGACACGTTCCCTATCCGCCGAGTTGATCATGTTCGGCATTTTGTCAACAACGCCAGGCAATCGGCGTTCTTCTATCAGCACACTTTTGGCTTTAGTATCACCGGATATTACGGCCTGGAGACCGGAGTTCGAGACGAAGCCGGATACTTGCTGGAACAGAATGACCTTCGACTGATTTTTTCAGCTCCCCTTCGACCTGGCCACCCGATGGCCGACTTCATTGCACAGCATGGTGATTTTGTAAGAGATATTGCCTTTGAAGTTGATGATGTTGATTTTGCTTACAAAACGGCGATTGAACGAGGAGCTAAAGGTTGCTCAGAACCCGTTTGGCTCGAAGATGAAAGTGGCCGCGTTCGACATGCGAGCATCCATATTTATGGGGACACGATCCACAGTCTCATCAATCGAGATGAATATAAAGGTCATTTCCTTCCGGGATTCCGCAAGGAAAATCAACCAGGCGATCCCATTGGCATTATTGAGATTGATCATTGTGTTGGAAATGTGGAACTCGGACAAATGAATGTTTGGGTCAAGTGGTATGAAGATGTTTTGGGATTCAAAAACCTCATTAGTTTTGATGACAATGACATTTCGACTGAATATACATCGCTCATGTCAAAGGTCATGTCGAATGGCAATGGCCGAGTTAAGTTCCCCATAAACGAACCAGCTCCTGGCAAAAAGAAATCACAAATTGACGAATATCTAGAATTCTTTGGTGGCGCCGGTGTTCAGCATGTTGCCATGCGAACAGATGATATTGTCTACACAGTTTCACGACTGAAGGCGAGAGGCGTAGATTTTCTTTCTGTGCCCAGAAGCTATTACGACATGTTGACCGAAAGAGTTGGCAAAATTGATGAAGATATTGAAGTTTTGGCAGAGCTTGGAATATTAGTTGACCGAGATGACGAAGGATATCTTTTGCAAATCTTTACCAAGCCGATTACTGATCGACCAACCTTGTTCTATGAAATTATCCATCGCAAAGGAGCCAAGAGCTTTGGTAAGGGTAACTTCAAAGCTTTGTTCGAATCCATAGAGAGGGAACAAGCTTTACGCGGCACACTCTAAAATTGTTTTGGAGTTCAAAATCAAGACCCCTGCCGAATTCTCGGCAGGGGTCTTGTTGTGGGTCACATTCAGAAGATTAGTTCTGTACGAATGCCCATTGTACGTAGTCTGTGTCGTTGCACCAAACAGGCACAGGCACCAGACCGGTTGCCCGAACAGTATATCGAGCTTTCACTTGTTGTCCCGCACCGATGTATCTGCTGGCAGAACCAGTAGAGGATACCGAGAACAAGCTCAACGACAGACCAATCACTGTATCAGAAAAGTCTGTTGCATCCCAGTTCCCAGTTCCATAGTTCCACATTTCGAGCTTCAGTTTGTAGTTGCCACCATTTGCCATCTTCGAATAAACGAACAAGTAAACGCCAGCAGCTGTGAAGCCCGGAGCTGTTGAATAAACTTCCACGTTGATTGGTGCAACGATCAGGTTTGGCACCAAACCTTTGCACATGCGGAAGAAGTTCGAATCGACGGATGAGAAACTACCCAGATTTCCAGCCGTGTTATTACCAAGTTTGACGATATAGCTTTCTGGATAAGCCGCGCCGTAGACCTGGATGTCATATGGTCGGTTGGTTGTTCCGCCCTGGAATTGCTCCTGGAAGGTGACATTGCCAGTATAGTGTCCATATGGCAAACTTTGAATCCCTGCATTATAAGTAATGGAGGTATTTGTGTTTGAATTGCCCCACTGCTCATTTGAGCTGATTGAAGCAGAAAGAACACTCGGAATGGAGACGATTTGCCACCACGAACTGACATCGCCTGTATTTGCAACATTCGTGTTAAATGGGCCACCGCTGACATTGCCTACATAGCCACTGAAAGACATTGTAGATGTTGGGGATACCACCATATTTCCGAGAGCTTTGCCCACAGAAAGGGTTGCACCCATGGCGGTTGCCCAAACGCTTGGCTTAGCATATTCGCCATAGAACCACATTTTCTGGCTTGGGCTTCCATTGTAGTAATCGCCCCAGTCCATGTCGCCTTGGAAGTAGTCGCCCCACCTGCCGCCAAAGTAGTTTCCTGTTCCGCTACGAACATAGCTCGAAGAGAATGAGAAACCGGTTGACGGTTCATAGTTGATATAAACGCAACCTGCAAATGTCGACGGGGTCACGTACGTATGAACCCAGTTACAGGAACCGAAGTAGTTCACTGCGGGCGCACAATACATTGCACTACCACCGCTATACCACAAAATGGTATCCATAATCGTAGTACTCGCAGATGCATCCAAAATGTAGCATCGGCAAGCCGCGTTTGTTGGCTGTGCCACGCTTGCGCAGTTCAAGGACGTGAAGATCCTTAAAGTTCCTGAACCCGGATCTACAGTATAGAAAGCGGGTGAGAGTCTGCAGTCCCCAGTGACGCTACCCATGCTTCCACCTGGCTGAGTAGGTGCAGGAGCCAAAGTGTAGGCAGAGACCGCAACGTCTGTTCGAGTTCGGCTATGCGCACCCAGTGGATCTGCAACCTTATGAATCGTGAGTTTTGAACCACCACCATTTCGGCTATTCACATACCATTCTTCTCCACCCGCGCTGAACATCATATGCACAGCTCTTGGAGCAAATGTTGTGGATCCATCAGCATTTGTCAAGCCAGAATCGGTAATCATTCCAGCAGCGAGTGCCGCATAGATCTGAGCAGGATCCCAAGTTCGGAATGTTGCAGTAGTAAACGAGCTACCAGCAAAGGTGAACTGGTTACCACAAGCATAAATTGCAGTTGATCCATAACCGAGATCATAGTTGTCCGCCCATGCAAGGGTGGCGCCTGATCCGGTTCGTGCGTCAAATGCGTAATACCACCAACCATTTGTATAGGGGTTGGAATCGGCACTGACAACGACATGCAAGTACGAAGTTGAACTTGACTGCTCATGCCAAAGCATGATCCATCGGTTTCTCCACGGATCAAAAATGACTTTGGGGTCAAAAATAAACGCGCCTGGTCGGTTCAAGAAAGACTGGATCGTGTTCTCATAAAGAATATTTCCAATCTTGTTCGTGATTCGCACAGTCGAGTTCACGGTTTCGACGATGTAATTGCCACCAACAGCCGCTGCGTTATCGGGTGGTGTCAACGAGGTTTGACCGATACCTTCGAGCGATGTCACCAACGTGTTTGCTGTCATTCCGATTGGGGATGAAGCTTGGTTTGGTGTATAGGGATCGCCAGAAAAGTGAATGAATGGGCCAGGGCCCTGTTCCTGCATATTTCCTTCGTTGGGCTCTCGCTCAACAGAAGGATAGTGCAATGTGTTATCTTTTGGAGCCGGCAACATGATCGGCGCAACTTTCGGACCCGTGGTTAATGCGGGGTGAGTTGCAGCAGAACCATAGTATGGCGACTCGCCCTTGACCGGTGGCTTAATATTATCAGTGCCAGCATAAGCGCTCGCGCTGAAAATAGCAACCAAGGACAAGGCTAGAGTGCTTTTCCAATGCATACTTTTTTCTCCTGTCACAGTGTAAGGATATTTGAATCCTCTAATCATACAGGATATCACCAATCCGGCTTTTTGAACTCGAAAATGAGGCCAAGAGTATAAGAATCCTCTTATACTCGAAATTTTAATATGCAAAATATGAAAATAAAATCGTTCCACATGGTCTATCGAATTTGATACATAATGAGCGAGTGAGCGACCTCATTTCTCAAATTGATCTTGTAGCCAAATTGATCGACGAATTTGGTCTCGATCAAGCGCAGCTCAAAGGTGAAGATTGGGAGATCAAGCTCGTTCGATCGGCTCGTGCAAAAGTTATTGTTCAACCATCATCGACGGCTTCTGCACCAACCGCTGTATCAAAAGTTGCACGAGAGAAGCCCACCAAAAAATCATCCAAACCTACCGGAATTCCGATAAACAGCCCAACAACTGGAATTTTTTATTCGTCTCCAAGCCCCGGTTCTCCCAGCTTCGTTAATATTGGTGACACGGTTGAAGCTGGACAGGTGATCGGATTGATAGAAGCCATGAAGGTTTTTAATGAGATTACGGCAACTGTGAGCGGTGTTGTGAAGCAGGTGGCAGTCGAGAATGGCCAACTTGTTCAGCCTGGGGACGCACTCATCTACATAGGATGAAAATTTGCTGTTGCCAATTGGATGTTGTCTTTGGGCAGCCTCTTCAAAATATAGAACGTGCAATTGATTGCATGGTTCGCGCCAAGGAGCAGGGCGCTGATTTGATAGTTTTTCCAGAGTGTTTTTTAACAGGATATTGTGTTTCAACTCGAGAAGATGCCTTAAAAATTGCCATCAACCCTCAGATCCTTTTTCCGATCGAACAAACCGCTAATGAACTTGACATCGTTGTCATAATCGGATTTGCCGAGTTAGATGGAGAAACTCTATACAATTCTGCTGCGCTCATTGAACCAGGAGTCGAGACGCGAATCTATAGAAAGAGCCACCTGCCGATTCTTGGCTTTGACAGATTCGCAACAGCCGGAACTTCTCTTCCAGTTTTCCAGACCCGACTCGGAAAAATTGGCATCCTTGTCTGCTTTGATTTAAGACCGCCGGAGCCCACTCGTTGTATGGCACTAGAAGGTGCAGAAATTGTTATTCTTCCCACGAATTGGCCCGACGGAGCCCAGGCTGGCCCTTGTTGGATTGCCCCCGCACGCGCTGCAGAAAATCGCATTTTTATGGCGACATGCAATCGAGTTGGCCATGAAAATGGATTTGATTTCATAGGCCAAAGCGGAATCTACAATGTTCTTGGTCAAGAACTGGCAAAGGCCGGACAAGAACCGACATTCTTATTTGCAGAAGTGAACTTGGCCGAGGCTCGATTCAAAAGAAATGTTGTCCGCCCCGGAGAATATGAAACGACCATTTTTGAAAGCAGACAACCCAAGCTCTACTCTAAAATAGTGGAATGATTCCGTTTCTCGTTTTCAGTGGCCCCAAATGGATTGATTTCAACGAACAATACGATCACCTGGTGACTGTCGATCGCGAAAGTGGGCAGTATCTAGGACATCCCACAACTTTGACTTTGCGTGATGGAAAAACCATTCTTTGTGTTTATCCAAAAGGGCATGGAAAGGGAGCAATCATTCTTAAAAAATCTTTGGATGGGGGCTTGACATGGAGCGACCGATTGGGCACCCCAAAGAGCTGGGAAACTTCGCTCGAGACTCCAACGATTCATCGGATCATTGATCCACACTCACACAAAGATCGATTGCTTCTGTGGTCTGGTCTTTATCCCGCACGGTTGTCATCTTCTGACGACCAAGGGCAACATTGGACCGAACTCCAGACGGTTGGTAATTGGGGGGGAATCGTTGTCATGTCGTCCCTGATTCAGCTCAAATCGGGTCGGATCTTAGCGTGGTTTCATGATGACGGACGGTTTTTTGGGGCAAAAGCTTTGAATGTTGGTTTATTCACTGTTTACCAAACTCAAAGCGACGATGGCGGGCGAACTTGGACTGTCCCAAGAACACTTTCGGCTTCGACTGAGCTTCAAATTTGCGAACCAGGAGTCCTGATTTCCCCAGACAATTCAACGATTTCGCTCATCCTCAGGGAAAACAAACATCGACAGTATTCCCAGATCATTTCTTCTCAAGATAGTGGCCAAACTTGGAGTTCGCCTCGACCGCTTTTTGCCGAGGTCACCGGCGACCGCCATGTCACAACTTATGCCAAAGATGGTCGGCTCGTATTCTATTTTCGAGACACGATGCAAGGCTCGCCATGGTGGGGAGATTGGGTCGCCTGGGTCGGAAGTTATGACGATCTCATGAAAGGCCGAAAGGGACAATACCGAATTCGAATCAAAGACAATCTTGTGGATGGAGATTGCGCTTATACGGGAGTTGAAAATTTATCCGACGGCACACTGGTGGCCACTACTTATGGTCACTGGGATAAGGATCAAGAACCCTATATTCTTACTTCTAGGTTCAAATTATCTGAAATCGACCGATTTGCAAGAAAGCTCTAATTCAAGATTTCGTATCTCGTGTTGCGCCTTTTGGGAATGTATCCAGCATCAGTGATCAGCCTTTCGAACTCTGTGGCATTCAAGATAAACTTGTTACCTGCCGCACTCACAACGTTTTCCTCAATCATGGTTGAACCGAAGTCGTCTGCTCCAAAGGAAAGGCCAAGCTGGGCAATTTTCGGGCCCTGAGTCAAAATCGAGAGTTGTAAATGTTCGATGTTATCAAGAAAGATTCGCGAAACAGCAATCGTTCTCAGATAGTCAAACGACGAGGCCTTTTTTGCAATCGGCAATTGCGTGTCTTCGGGCTGAAAATTCCAGGCAACAAATGCTCGAAACGGCTGGCACTCATCCTGCAAGTCTCGGATCCTTGCCAAATGTTCGACTCGATCTTCGAACGTTTCAACGTGCCCAAACATCATGGAAGCGCTCGATCGCATCCCTAGTGATGCCGCCGTTCGCATACATTCGAGCCACTCATCTGTTTTGTCTTTCAGAGGAGCGATCTGTTCTCTCACTCGATCGACTAATATTTCACCGCCAGCACCTGGAATTGACTCTTGCCCCACAGCGTTCAGTCTTTTGAGAGCTTCGGCAACCGTGAGCTTGCTGACATGAGCCACATAGTTGATTTCCGCTGGTGAAAGTGCGTGAAGATTAACCTGTGGGTACTCGGCTTTGATCTTCGAAAAAATGTTTTCGAACCACTCAATTTTGAGCTTAGGATTGAGTCCGCCTTGGAACAAGATTTCAGTTCCACCTTGCTCAACTGTGTCACGAACCTTGTCCAGAATTTCCTCGTCGCTAAAGGTATAGCCTTCCGCGTCATTTGGTACACGATAAAAGGCGCAAAATTTGCACCTCATCCAACACACGTTTGTGTAATTCAGGATGCGTCCGACAACGTAGGTTACTATTTTTGGATTCGTGAGGTTCTTGCGACGATGGTTTGCCATGGCAGCAAGATCGTTGAGATTTGGGTGATGAAAGAGAGTGACGGCTTCTTCGCTTGTGATCCTTTCATTTGCAAAAACCTTGTCCGCAATATCTGAAATCAATTTCTCGCTGGGAAATTCGGCAACCGGCATTCGAGTTCATTTTACACACCTCTAAAAAAGCTTCCTTGAATTGAAGTCTAATGAACTATTCCAAATATGCTTCGTCTGATCCCTATTAGAGGAAATTTCTCGATGAAAAAACTATTGATTTTTGGCCTTGTCACGATGACAGTTCTCGCCCAAGCCCAGGGTCGCGGTGGAGCCGGCGGGCGTGGCGGAGCTTCTATGACGGGTCTCTTGTCCAGAACAGATGTTCGATCCGAGCTCAAAGTTACTGATGATCAAAAGGCCAAGCTTGATGAGCTTATGCCACAACGAGGTAACTGACAAAATGCCGGAGCCGGGGGCCAAGGAACAGGGCAAGCCGGAGCTGGCCAGCAAGGTGGACGAGGCCAGGGACAGGGCCAAGGTCAGAATTTTGATCCGGCAGCGGCTGCGCAGCGTGCCGCCGAACGCGAGAAGGCAGTTCTCGCAATTCTAAACGAGGGCCAGATCAAGAGGCTAAAAGAACTTTACGTTCAAAGAGTAGGATACCGCGCGTTGTCTCGCGAAGACATGCAAAAGAGCCTTGGACTCCCAGCAGAAAAAGTTGCAAAGATCAAGGATCTCATGGACAAGCAACGACAAGCTAACACTGAACTCATGCAAAAAGTTCGAAACCAAGAAATGGATCGGCAAGAGGCGCAAGAGATCATTCAAAAGAACGACAAGTCTTTGAATGACGAAATTGAAAAAGTATTGTCCAGCGATGAAATTGCGAAATTCAAAGCCATGCGAGGCGCAGAATTTGCTTTTGACGAAGGAAACTAGACCGTTTTGGTTCTCGAATCAAAGCTCCAGACTTTGACAGTTTGGAGCTTTGATTTTTATCCGTATAGCTTTGGGCTGATTTTCCAATCTTTGTTCTTGTCAAATTGGAATTGCTCAACACGCGGTCGTCTCATTCTTAAACGCACTGACTCGATTCCCAAAAGATTGCCCCGCGAAATATCGCTTTTACCAACGCATTCGAGCTTAAGCTTATGGCTTCCAACCTCGGGCCAAAAATCAAGTAAGTGAAATTCTTTGTTTTCAATGTTTTGGCTATAAAAATCAAGCGGCTCTCCAAGTTTTACGCCATCAAGCGAAACTTGATAGATTCCAAAATCATAGGAGAGGGTCATATTGAGCAACAAGCGAAGAGGTTCGCGCTTTTCGACATTGAATGGAATCGTGACTGATGATCCTAAAGGAAGTGAAGGCTTGAACAAATACTGACCATGATCATAGAAGTCGAGATCCTGGGTTTGTCCAGTACCCCCAGAAACCTGCGACAAATCTTTAGCTAATATGATTTGCCTTTCAATATTGGGAAGTGCCCGATCCTCCGGCGCACGCTCAATAAAGGTCGGCTTTCCGGTCTGATACCAAAAGGCCACTGTCGAAAGGTCGTCCTCGCGCTCGTTCCAGCTATTGGTCAAACCTTTGGGGTTCTCGTCTGGCGAAATCCATCCGAAATGCTCGAAGGTAACTTTTATTCCCTTATTGAAAACTATGGGGTCATTGATATGCCAGCGAAAGGCACTCGTATGCCCTCCGACGATCCCCCATTGATCAAAATACGGAACTCCGGCATATGGCGTATTTGTCTTTTTCAATCCCCAAGCCGACAAGAAATAATCTTCTGTTCCAGTTCCCCAAATACTCGGTCGAGGTTCGTTGTCAATTGAGATTTTTTCGTCGCCTTCGCCAAACCACATTGGGCTTCTGGTTCTTACGGCATAAACCGTGCCGACGTAGTGACCTCGTCCTTGCGTTTCTAACACAACGTAATCTTTGCCATGAATTGCGGGATACTCTTGCCGATATTGAGCATAAAAATAAGGGGTGTCTTTGGGAATTGATTTCTTTTCAATCCAATCAATATTGTAATAAAGTAAGTTTATCGGCTTTGCGCTTTGATTAACAATTTCAATCCGAATCGATTTCCGAAAAGGCATTTGCCAAAAGCTGTTGTAGCTATCCCCATCTTCTACAACAACTGGCAAGCTAATGACCTCGGTTCTCTTGCCGAAACAATTCGCAAAGAAGTCTCCAACAGGGGCTTCCACACCTGGTCGTGAGTTCCCGTCGTAATAGATCCGCAAGAGCATTTCTTGGTGGTTTGCAGAACCTGACTTTGCCCAGTCTTGTTTTTCTGGGCCAAGAAATGTGAGCCAAATATGGGTCACGATTCCCGCGCACTTTCTATCCATAAGGACATGGGTGGCCCCAGGTGCGACCCGGAAGTTATCGAAATTGCTCTTTTCTTCGAGGTCGCCTTTGGCAGGAGCATTTTTGTCATAGGTGCCATTTGCGCCTTCTCTAAATGTCGATGTCTCTCTTCGGCTCACTCCGTCCTGGAGCTTTGTTAAGCCCCCTAGAATTGCTCCTTGGGCAAAAGAAAGTTTTGCCATCAACACGCACCCAAGAATGGCAGAAACGAATTTCATATCCTATTGTGGCTGAACTGGCAAGCATTGGACAAAAAAACAGCAGGCGCTCAGACTCAGCTGTAGCATCTGCTGTTTTTCACTCACGAGTTACAAAAATTATTTCATCAAATCGCTGACTTTTTCGCACATACCAGAGCAACCCTCGGTATTGAGTTTCATGTTCACGATTGTGTTTGCGATCTTTCTGTTTTTGTAGAAGAAGACGGTGTTTTTCACATTGGAATCAAGGCTGATCTTATAATCCTTGACAGCGCTATCGTCTTTGTTCAGATAAGCAACTGCAACATCTTTGGCCTTTGAATCCTTAATCAATTTCATCACTTCGACTTTTGATGCTTCTTTGGCTTTGTCGTTGTCAACTACCAACACCAGCATAGCCTTGAAGTCTTTGTCTTTGTGGCTATCGATATTTTCCTGGAGCTCATGGAGCAACTTTGCAACAACCTTTGAGTCTTCGTTGTGAACCCAGGCCTGAACTGCTGGCAAATTTCCATATGTGCATGGGAAGCAGTTCTTTGTGCCTGCTAACGGCCCTGAAATATGTTCGGGATGGAATGGAACGACGGTTTCACCTGGCTGCAATCCAGAATTGTTTCCCTTGAGAAGTCCCATCGCGGGAATCGCGAGGACAGCCAATACAATTGAAGACGTGATGATTTTGGATCTCATATTTGAATCTTAAGCCAAATTTGGCCAACTCCACACAAAGATAATGACAATTAGGGCCAAAAAGTTCCGTTTTTCTTGCCTAAATCAATCGTGAAACGAGGTTATCCATGGGGTTTTCTGAATTCGCCAAATGATTTTGAATAGATTCCCGATCTTCTTGAGACTTGTTCTGGCTCATTTTTGACTTCCCTTCCAATATTTCAACGCTCATTCTGAAAACAACAATGCCGGAAAGTAGCCTGGCTATATATTCGGGGTCAATTGGGCTGGATTCAAACTGACCAACCATGCTTTGAATGGCCCGTTGCTTCTGGGCGGGGTCATCAACTTCTTCCAGGAATCCTGAAAGATGAATGGCAACGTAATTCCATGTGGGAACCTGAGGGCTGCTCACATAATAACTTGGCGAAAGATAGGCATGGGCTCCATGAAAAATGATGAGAGCTCTTTCCCTTTCACGAATTGAACCAGATTGTGGGTTGGCCAAAGCCAAGTGGCCTGTGACAACGAGAGGGTCAAGGCTCTCGATAACGATGGGCAAGTGCGTGGCAAAAGGTTTGTCATTGACTTGCGTCACCAATATTCCAAATGGGTTTTCTTTAATGACTTTGATACACTCTTGCTGATCTTGGATCGCAAAGTGTTTTGGGACATACATCAATTGAAGTATGGACTGAACACAGTGTTTGGTTTGGACACGAACTATTCACTTTTGTGACATCGAATATTCAAATTTGGTATTTTTACTGGGCCAATAGTAGGATTACTTGTGCGACAATACTCATGTTCTTGAGTTTCGGGGTGTTGCCCCACTAATAAGAGGTATTAAAACCAAATAGAAGTTTCGGCATACGAGGTGTCTCTCCGCTTACCGCACTCAAAAGAACAGCAGACGGCGCATTTAAAAGCGCTCGCTGAGAAAGACCTTCAAGAATTATGCGGCCACAAATAGAAACGTGGCCGTTTTTTTTATTTTTTGGGCTGGAACTCGACCTTGAGGGCTGTGTAACCATCGATTTCGAAATGATGCACCAAAATTTCATGAACACCTTTGCTAAGATTAAGGAGCTTTGAATAGTTGGTTGGAGCCTGCCAATGCCATTCGTCTAGAATCAGCTGACCATCGACCCAGAGCCTCACACCATCGTCACTTGTGACTTTGACTTCATACGATCCTTCCTCGACCTCCAACTTCCCTTTTGCAACTGTTGCAAAGTGGTTAGCAGGAACATTTGCCATTGGTGAGCCTGAAGTCGCGAAGGATAATCGATCTGTATTGTCATGCGCCAACGATTTGCCTTCGAGGATTTTGTTAAACTCACTTTCATGGGTTCTTGGATCTTGTGTTTCCTCCCATGCGAAATAATCAATGCTCCAATCAATAGGAAATCTCGTCAAGCTCCAACCGAATGGAACATCCGCCCCCGCCGGCGAAACTATTCCACGCTCATCGTGAGTTTTTTCACCATTGTAGGTTAGGTTAACCTCGATAACCTTGGAATTCGAAGGATATTTCACAGTGATAACCCCCGGTACGTTTCCGGAATCTGCGGAGACCTGAACACCTTGACTCGCAGATTTCAACGACCACCGACCTTTGGGCCCGAGAACTTCAAACTGCTGCTCAATAACCCCTGGGCTTGTCGTTAATTTTGCGCGAGCCCACATCAGTGGTCGCTCAAAATCGTAGGGGCCCCATTCTCCCATGATAATGTACTTGCGACCCCGAAACGCCCCTTCTGGAAGAAAGGAATTTTGAGCTTCTGGTAATGGTTTTACATAATATTTCGCCATGTTTTTCAGCGAATCGAGACCGATGGTCTGACTGCTTTTCTCGGCTTCGCGAACGGCTTCTTCCAGATCGACATCGGGAGTCCAATTCGTATGGAATCGGGCAAAATATGCTGCTCCTTTATATTCATTTTCAACTACAGAATTTCCTCCTCTCGTCATCAGAATTCTCGATGGATTGCTTGGTGATTTTGCAATGGCATTGTCTTCTAATTTCACGCCATCTTGAGTAGGCAATTCCTCGTTACTTGCCACTGAGTTCCGAGCAAACAAGACATTTGAAAGCGACCCCGTTAGTGCCAAAGGTTTTTTAGTGTTGACTAAGGCGTTTTCAGTTACTTGAAGCTGTGATCCAGAACCTAAAATGATCGCTGTATCAGCCGTGTCTGCAATCAGATTTTTACTGACAACAGTTCCGAAATTCCGAACGTCCTTCTTTTTCGGGTAGCCCCAGTTCGGATCCGGAGCATTGGAATTTTGCCAAAGATATACCGAGACCGTGTCGTTTGTAAAACTGTTCAGAGTGATCAGGTTTTTTTGCCCGTGTTCAATGGCAATACTTTCGCCATTGAGAGCAAAAATGTTTCCAATAATTTGAGTGTCGTAGCTATATCCACCCCAAATTCCATGCCAAGAATCTATGAGCAAGTTATTAACAAAACTGTTGCGGCTAAAAGTCGCTTCGATGGCATTTGCTGGCGAATGGCTGAAATCGTTAGCATATAGATTGTTGTCGTTGCAGCCTCCCTCGCCGGAATCCATTGTTGTCTGGCCAGCCCAAAGGAAGAAACCATCCCCCCCATGAGTGGCTGAATTGTAAGCGAAAGTGTTTTTATGACATTGTTCAAAAATCAGAATCCCGGCGGAGTCTTGGCCACGATTATAGACACCATGCGAATAACCACGAACACACCAGTCGAACTTGTTGTGCATGATGACGTTTTCGCTTGATCGGTACATCCCCAGCCCTAACCCAGAATTAAATGAGCAATCACTATTCCAAACTTTGCCCTTGCTACTTCGCGAAAGCATGAGCCCACACTGACCGTTACGTACTGTTAAATTTTTGACTTCGAAACTTATACAATCTTCCAGATAAGCACCGGCACCATATCGAAACCATTCTCGACTCTCGTTATGGTGATAACTCATCCAATCGGATTCATTTTCTTGTTCCAAATTGCTCAGCAGTTTCTGCTTCCAATTATTCGAAAAATTGCAATTTACAAGGCGCAAACCTTCACATTTCTCAGCCAGAAGGCCGATCTTATATCCCCGAATGTTGAGGTTCTTAATCGTGATATTCTTCCCTTGAACTAAGACTCCAAGCCCTTGCCTCTTATCTGGATCTGTCGATTGAGGAGTCCCTTCAAGCATTGCCCCGTTAAAATCAATGGTCAAGTTGTTCCCTTGGATCTTTAGAGCTTGCTCTTTCAAAGCTTCATCGCTTGGAAGCTTATAGACAGCCTGAGCGACCACAGTGGACTGTTTGAGAATCTGGCCCGGATTGATCTTTATGGCTTGGTTTTGAGCAGAAATCCATCCGACGAACAACGAGAAAAGCATTCTTTCATTTTGCACCACTTAAGGAGCTACTTGATGCTCCCTAAAGTGACGCCACGGACAAAGTATCTTTGCATCAAAAGAAAGACCACCAAAACGGGGACAAGAGTGACAATGGCCGCTGTCATTTGAAGAGGCCAATTTGTTGCACCATATGAGTTTTTGAATATGCTGAGGCCAACTTCGAGCGTCCGTTTTTCAAGGCTTGATGTTGAAATTAGTGGCCAGAAAAAATCAGTCCAAGTTGAAATGAAAGCAAAGGTTGCAAGCGTTGCACATGGAGCCTTGCTCATTGGCAAAATGAGTCGCCAAAAAATGACTGGATCACTCGCTCCATCAAGCGTTGCTGCTTCATCAATTTCTCTTGGCAATTGGTCAAAAAATTGCTTCAGCAAAAAGACTCCAAATGGACTACTTGCCACAGGAACAATAAGAGCCGAATATGTGTCGAGCCAACCCCATGACCTTAACAAGAGATAAATTGGCAGTTGAGTAACCGTTCCAGAAAACATCATGCTGCCGATAAACAAACTGAAGAGAGTCGCACGACCCTTGAACTTGAAGCGAGAAAATCCATAAGCCGCGAGGCTGCAGATCAGAACCTGCAAAGCTACGGCGCTCATACTCACAAAAACTGAATTCGATAGGAATTGGAAGACAGGGACTTCCTTGTTAAAGACGACAGTCCGATAGTTTTGCCAAGCGGGATGTTTTGGGACAAGGTTGACCAATTCTGGGATTGGCGCCCGACTGGGTTGGAGAGAGACAAGAACCATCCAAATGAATGGCATGACCAAAAATAGTGCAAGCAGAATCAAACCAATCCATATCACGATTGCCTTCATTCTGTTGTAACCCTCGATTGTTGAGCGGCGAGAGATTTCCATTGAATGAACGAGATGCCCGCTATGACGAGGAAAAGGACAAACGATTGGGCCGCAGAAGTCGACACATGAAACTTTTGCCAAGCCTCTACATAAATGTGATATCCAATAAGGTCTGTTGAGCCAAGAGGGCCACCCTTAGTCATCATATAAACAGGAGTGAAGAGCTGGAGCGATCCAATCGTTCCTGTTATTAAGATGAAAATGTGCGAGGGCATGAGAAGAGGGACAGAAATCTTCCAAAACTGAACAGTCTCCGATGCGCCATCGAGTTTTGCAGCTTCATACACGGAAGGCGAAATTGCAAGCAAGCCCGAGATGTAAATGATCATTCTGGGCCCCAAACCTATCCATATCGACATAAAAGCTAAGGAAGGCAATGCCGATTTAGGGTCATTTAAAAAGTCTATGCTTGACCATCCAAACATAGACATTGTCATATTAATGAGCCCGGTTTTTGGCAAGAAGATGTAGGTCCACATCATTGATAATGCGACCATACTGCAGACCGAAGGTAAGTAGTAAAGTGTCCGGAAGATTCCTGAACCTCTAAATTTTTGTGCCAATGGCATGGCAATTAACAGACCCACAACCATCCCAGCCGGAACACTGAGAAGCATGAATTTCAAAGAGTTGCCAAGTGCATTCCAAAAGGACGCCTGAGATAGAATTCGGGAGTACTGTTCGAACCCAACAAATCGCCGAGTTCCTTCTAGAATGCGCCAATCAAATAAGGAGATCCAAGCAAGAGACACAATTGGAAGAAGTCCAAAAATCGCCAAGTGTATTGTTGCTGGCCCCACGAATTTGAGATGTCCAAATCTCTTCACGAAAGGTTCTCCAATTCGTTGTCGATTTCAATGGCCGCATCTTCTAGCGCCTGCCTCACAGATAATCCATTTTTCAGGACCGAATCGAGCGCCCGCTGGCCAATTTGCTCGACCAGTTCGAAACCTACAATCTTGCTTCCCCATGGGGCTCTGCAACATGGAACCAATTCTTGAAACCCATGGCTAATCCTTACATCTTCTGCTAACTCTCTCTTGCCCCCCGAAACTTTTTCACGCTCCACATCGATCCTCGCAGAAACGGCTATGCCGCTAGAATTATATGTTTTCTGAACATTAAAACTGGAGAAATATTTTATGAATTCCCATGCCCATTCAGGGTGCCGACAATTGGCACCAATCGCATTGCCAGATTCATACATTACGGTAACTGACTGAGGCAAATGAGTGGGAAGAGGCAAAATTTCAACATTCGCCATATCGAATCCTGGAGTCGATTTGAGAGTGATAAGATTCCAATGCCCAACGACTTTGAGCGCAGCTCTTTGGGTTGCAAAATAGTCAACTCCAGTTGAAGCGATCTCACTCAATTCGGGTGCGACCTTATGTTTTGTCATGAGGTCTGCCAAAAACTGAATCGTTTCTGTTGCTTTGTCGCTGTCAAATGTTCCTTTGGCTTTAGAATTTTCACCAAGAACATCTGCACCGTTGTTCCACAGGAACATTATCCAGCCTGGCATCCAATTTGCAAATTCAAATCCATAAACGTGATCTGTGGTGGACATCTTGCAACAATTCAAGAACTCATCAAAAGTCCAACCTTGTGACTTGATCTTATCGATATCTCCCCGAAACAATTTACGGTTGCAATAAACGGCCATGGGTGTGAAATCGGTTGGAATTGCAAAAATCTGTGATTCTCGTTTGGCAATTCCAAGTACTTCTGGAAAAAACGCGGAAAGGTCGAACCCATCTTTTTGGATCATTGGGCCGAAGTCGAGAAGGGCTCTCCGATTGATAAATGCTGCGGAACTGCTGGCATCGAGTGCCAAAACGTCCGGCATCGAACCCGAGACAAAGTCCAGGAGCATCTTGCTCACATAATCTTGAGATCCCGGGGTTCCCTCAACTTTCAATTGGATTCCAGACTTCTTTTCAAAATCTCGGTAAATCCTTTGAACAAGCTGAAAGAGTTCAGAATCGTCTCCCGCGCCTCCCCAATTGGCAAGCCGAAGGCTTTTGCTAGCGTATCGTGAACTTTGACACCCTGCCAAGCCGAAAAATGGCGCTGACATCCATGCTATTGCCTGTCGCCTCGTCATTATTCAGCCTCTCAATTCAACGGCCATCGACCACTTCCTCGACTCCCTCACAACTTGAAACCGCAGAAAGTAACTGATCTGGGGGCCCTTGTATTGCAATTTGAATGAGGTTCTCCGTTTGGTCACCAAGGAACTTTATCGATCGAACCTTCCCGGCATTTGTCTCAATAGCCGTTAAAACAGAACCTAGCCTTTCACGAGATTTCAACTTAACATCGATAACCCATGGGTGAGCATTTGGCACAAGCTTTCTTTCAATTTTATCGACGTAAGTCAACGTGAATATTGTCAGGAAGGTTGCGATAACAGCAACTATTGTCATTGAAAGACTTGTACTTATTGCCATTCCAATGGCAGAAACGGACCATACGCTTGCTGCTGTCGTGAGGCCTTTGATCTCTGCACCAAGACGCAAAATGGTTCCGGCTCCCAGAAAGCCAACCCCAGTGATGATTTGTGCCGCGATTCTGCTCTGATCTTGACCCGGAAAATACTTGCTCACTTCGCAAAAAAGTGTGACCCCAATGATAATGAGCATGTGGGTGCGAATACCGGCTGGGTGTCCATGGATTTCTCGTTCTAATCCAACCAAGCCTCCAAGAAGAGCGGCGAGCCCCAGGTTTATCAGGCTTTGAAAAATAAGGAGCCAATGAATTTCTGGCACACTTCGATTTTATCTAATTATGCATTGACATCGAGTTTTTGGCGCCAAATTGAACTCATTCGGTGCCACATCCACTTTAGTTTAGTCCACGGCTTTGGACTAGAGTCGAGCAAACCAATAAGTTCAGGGCACTTGGAGACAAGGTCTCGTAACCTCATTTCCACAAGGTCATTGTCGTAGATAAATTCACCATGCCACCAGCAAACAAAGCACTCTCGACACGATGAAACGGTGATTGTGTTACAGATTGGGCACACCTTCAAGGAAACATCAATGAACCGGCCTTCGATTTCCTTCTTACCTTGTGGTCTAACCCAACGATTGATCATAGTGCCAACATATAAGGTCGGGATATTTTCCCCCCGTCTTTATGCAGACCTTTCGACTTTGCCCGACATCTTTCGTCAGAGTTTTTGACTCCGAACGATCACAAAAATTGCGTCCGGATCACTTGGCTCGACTCGTTCTTGCTGATTTCGAGGGTTATGGAGACATAGAAGTTGATGCGAATTGCTGGGTGCTTCTTGATGATAATGCGGCTTTCCAAGTTCAAAAAGCAGGAGTTCAGCGCTTCGCCTGTCAGCGCAATGCTTTGATTTGGCTCGAGGAATTTGAACCTGCTCGAGTCGTGATTCGAACTGATTCTCCTAGTGAATTGAAAGGGCAATTATCACAGAGTCAAGCCTTGGGCTGCGGGTGGGTTTTGGCTCGCAACCAAGATCCAACAATCGATGGGGTCGTTCAAAGGGCGAGTAGGGTTTGGGTGCCATTCTTTCAAAGTGCTACAAATATTGACGAGGTTGCTCATGACAAAAAAACCAAAATCGAGACCCAGACAATTTTATCTTTTGACGAGGCCGAAACGCTAAAGCACTCACAGTGGCAAGTCAAGAATCAAACAGAAATTTCGACTCTAGAGTCGACGTTTGAAGGCGGGACCGCAAAAAAATCAGCCCTCATTTCCCACCTTAATACTGCAAATTTCCTGGTTCATTTGAACCCGAAGAATCACGGGATCAGAATTCGGAAGACCTATGATTGCTTTCATGGAAGGCAGAGAGCCAGAGTTTTTGTTGACGGTGAATTTGTTGGATGGTGGTACGAGCCTCACGAAAGTCGGATTCACCGCTGGGCGGTTTCAGACTTTGGAATAAAAGGTCAGTGGACAAATTCAAAGGAATCAATCGTCATTTCCATCGATCCTCCCCCTGCCAGCCCCCTTTGGAGCGTCTCTGAGTACCAGGTTTTGCAGTTTCTAGAGCATGAATCAGATTGAACTATGGAATATCAAACTTGAACTTGGAGTAACTGATGTTTGGGCTGGTTGGATATTCAATGGCATGCTTTGCCGTCGCTTGTGTTTTCACGATTATCGTGGGAATGTGTCGACCTATCAAGCAAAACGATGACTGGAAACCCTGGAAATACATCTTAGGCTTCATGGTATTCATTGGCTCGATTCCCTACGGCTATGTTGAAATTCTCACACGGATAAAGGGAGACCCCTTAAAAAAAGGAGTTATGGAAGCCCTTGAAGAAGCAGAAGTCGCAGGCAAACTCGATTTTTATCGCGTCACAAAGATGGAAAACTCCAAGGCTCATGTCATTGCAGTTGCAGAAGACAAAAACGAGTTCGGAATGCCAGAACGGGCGGTTTTTGAGATTGACCTCATCAAAAAGAAGAACGATTGGGAAGCTGATGCGTATACCATCGTCAATTCATTTCATCGTCAAAGAGATGCGACGACTATGCCTCCTTATTGGTAGTCTGTCAAACTAGACAATATGACCGTGCGAGAGATTCTCCATGCGCACATTCCGACTTTGACAGACTCAAGTACCGTTCGAGACGCAGTGGACAAGATGGATATCTATCAATTTCCAGCGCTTGCGATAGTCGATAGGAATCAAGCTCCTATTGCGGTTATCACAGAAGGCGACATTTGCAGATCTGTTCAAGAACATGGGAGCCTTCACTCCTTGCGAGACGAGCCTGCAATTAATATTGCAACACCCGATCCCACTAGTGTTGGGCCGGATATGGAAGCGGGTGAAGCTCTTCACTTGATGCTAAGCCGAGGCGTAACGATCCTTCCTGTCGTTGATCAAGAGACTTTGTTGGGAGTACTTTTGAGAGTTGATCTCATGCAAGCCATGCTGATCGATTCGAGTCAGGCCTAACTGAAAAAATGTTTCATAACTATACTGGTGGTCTAATATGCTGGCGGAAGGACAGGCGTTTCCCGAATTCGAACTCAAAGATCAAAGTGGCCAACTATGGTCTATTGATCGTTTAGCCGGCAAACCATTTGTCATCTATTTTTATCCCAAAGACGATACAAGCGGATGCACAATCGAAGCCTGTGAATTCCGAGATGTTTTGCCAAGTCTTCCTGGGACAACAGTTTTGGGAGTTTCTCCTGATGGAGAAAAATCTCACTTGAAATTTGCTAAAAAATTTGACTTAAACTTCCCTCTCTTAGTGGATGAAGACAAAACTCTATGTTTAGCGACAGGCGTTTGGGTCGAAAAGTCGATGTACGGTCGAAAGTATATGGGTGTCGAAAGAACTACATTTTTAGTTGGTGCAGATGGCATTGTTATCAAAGTCTGGAATAAGGTCAAACCTGTAGGTCACGCTGCTGAAGTCAAGTCAATAATGAGCCGCTTGTGAAATCTATCACCGCTCCCGCTATTTCCGCCATGAAAGCGACGAAACAGAAAATCGTCTGCTTAACGGCTTATGATTACACGAGTGCAATGATTGCAGAGGCGGCGGGAGTCGACCTCATATTGGTTGGCGATAGCCTAGGAACCGTGATCCATGGCGCGCATACAACAACTGGCGTCTCACTCGATGATATTCTCTATCACACGTCAATTGTTTCCAAGGCAGCATCTCATGCTCTCATCGTTGCTGATCTTCCATTTGGCAGTTATGGTTCCAGCCTTTCTCAAGCAGTAGAAAGTTCAGTAAAGTTAGTTCGCGCGGGGGCCCATGCCGTTAAACTTGAAGGCGCCTTTTATGATGAAATTTCAGCAATTCGCAAAATAGGCATTCCAGTTATGGGGCACATCGGTATGACTCCTCAATCTGTCAATGTTTTCGGAGGTCATAAAGTTCAAGGTAAGGGCAACACTACTGCCCAATTGGTTTCCCAAGCAAAGGAAATCGAAGTTTCGGGTGCCTTTGCAGTGGTTCTCGAACTCATGACTTCGGAAGCTGCGGCTGCCATTACTCAAGCTATCACGATTCCAACTATTGGTATTGGGGCAGGAATCCACTGTGATGGACAAGTTCAGGTTTTCCACGACATTACAGGACTATTTGATACAGATTATAAACACGCGAAGAAATATGTGAATGGACTAGAGTTATTGACCTCTGCCACGAGAGCCTATGTCGAGGACGTTCGTAATGAAGAGTTTCCAGGAGTCGAAAACAGTTTTTGAAAGTCTTATCCACGATCTCCGAAGCAAAACAACATCTGAGAAAGATCAATAATATCGGTTTTGTGCCAACAATGGGCGCACTTCACGAAGGACACGCGAGCCTTGTACGTGAATCGATTCAAAAAACACAGAATACGGTGGTTAGCATCTTTGTTAACCCGACGCAGTTTTTGCCGGGTGAGGATTATGAAAAGTACCCTCGCACGTTTGATTCGGACTGCCAACTCTTGTCATCTTTGGGGGTCGAATACCTATTTGCTCCTCATGCACATGACATGTATCAAGGCTCATCGGTAAAAGTGGTTCTTCCTGAGATTTCGTCAATATTTGAAGGCGAATTTCGCCCGGGGCACTTTGATGGCGTTGCAACCATAGTTCTCAAGCTTTTTGAAATCGTAAGACCAACTTCTGCGTTTTTTGGGCTCAAAGACCTCCAACAATGTGCCGTGATTGAGCAAATGTCTCTCGGTCTTAATCTTGATCTTGAACTTCATTTTTGCCCCACCATTAGGCTAGATTCAGGCTTAGCACTTTCGAGTCGCAATCAATATTTGAATAATAAAGAACTTAATATCGCGCCACATTTTTACAAAACACTCCTAAAAGCATGTCACGACTTAAAACACGATAATTTGCATTTTCACAACATAATTCAAGATGCTAAATCAACTTTGAAATCGCTAGGTTTTGTTGTTGACTATGTGGAATTTGTAGACCGCAAAACAATGCAGATTTCGCATGAAATCAATGAAGCGTTGCATATCATAGGAGCCGTGAAATTGGGGGCAGTAAGGCTTATCGATAACATTCAGGTTTTAAGTACCTAATTCCCCAGACCTTCTCGCAGTTCTCAATCATAATGGAAACTTGATGAGCACTCATTCGTGCGTCAATTTAACTGTTTACCATGCCAAAATCTCTCGATCAACTCAAATCTTCACTTAAGCTTCGCGCTCAATCAAGACATGGCGCCTTGACTCTGCGACTTGGCGTCAAAAAATACAGTCTTCCTTTCGAAGTTCGAATGTTGAACTCGTCAGAATTTATATTTGTTCATATTCCTCCAAGCGCAGAAATTATGAAATTTACTTCCGAAGGCTTGGAACTGGTAACCGATCTAAAAGATGGCGAGACTGCGGCCAAGTCATTTAGAAAAAGTAAGAAAAGGGCTAGCACTCGTGCGTCCAAATTGACGGAAATTCCAGAAGATGTGGCCAGTGCATTAAGCAAGGTTCCGGCCGGTTATAAAATCGGCTACGGTGCTGACGGATCTCCTAAATTAGTGCGAACCAGAAAACGACGCAAAAAGTAACGCCGTCCCAGCGGGCCTCCAATTGGTACAACTTTTGCGGTAGATTTTAGGGTGCGCCGTGTTAGCTCAGTGGTAGAGCAACCGCCTTGTAAGCGGTAGGTCGCCAGTTCGACTCTGGCACGCGGCTCCATTTTTTATTCAAGGGTAGGCTCGGTGAGACTCCGGCTCTGAAACCAGCCCCAGGCAGAAAAGATGGCTAGTATCAGCCCACCAGTCATCAAAGATTGTCTAATGCCAAACCATTCGGAAATGTAACCAAATGCGAGAACTCCGAGTGGTGCGACACCAGCAATGGCCCAAACGTGCATTGAAATCACACGTCCCCTTAGAGCAGGTGGTGACATCAGCTGGAAGAGCGTATTCGTTGTGTTGAACTGCATGATAGAGAAGGCACCAATGCAACCAAATAGGCAATACGCCAACCATTCTTGATTCACCAGCCCGAGAACGAATACAGCCAAAGCCATTCCAGTCATGGCAAATCTAACGACAAGCGTCTTCAGTGGTTTGGCGCTTAAAGATCCCGTTAAAATTAACCCACAGAGGGCTCCAACACCGATAGCCGTGAAACTAAAAGTGGTGCCACGGACTCCCAAACCCAGGTGATGGCGAGCGATGGCCGAGAGTTGACTCATAACAAATGTGCCAAAAACGCCCGTTGCTGACTCCAAAATGAACAGGGTTCTGAGGCCGGGATTCCGGAAAGTAAATCGAAATCCTTCCATGACTAAGTCCCTTATGGGTTCGAGCTTTACAGTTTGGGGGCGAAGATCGGTTTTTATGGCAAGGGCGGAAATGGCCAGTGCAAAAAAACTAATTCCGTTCACAATAAAACATGTTGCTGCACCAAAATTCAGTGCCAATAGCCCCCCAATTTGGGGACCTACAATTCTAGCCAGGTTGAACGTCGATGCTTGCATTGGAACAGCAGAAGGCAGGTCACGATCTGACACAACAGCACGAACAATCGATTGCCTTGTTGGAACCTCCACGCACTGGACAAACCCCAAGACTGAAGCGACGGCCAAAAACATCCAATATTGGATATGGCCAAGATAGCCGACAACTCCCAAGAAGAGCGGGCCAACTGCGCTGACAATCATACACAATATGAGTAACTTTCGCTTGTCAAACATATCTGCACCGACTCCCAGAATAGGGCTAAACAAAGATATTGGAACCATCATAGCAAAGCTGACAAGCGCGAGCTTAGCCGGGGAATGTGTCATATCCAATACCATGATTTGTTGCGCCACGGCTTGGATTTGTGATCCGGAAAATGAGAAAAAGGCTCCAAACCAGAGCCACCGAAAGTCAGAATATGCCAGTGCTCTGAGGGCAGGCATTTGCATGAGCTTTCCGCCTCGAGTCCCTTCTCCTGGAATCATGGGTATCAGTATGACCATGGGTTTCAAAAAAGCCAGGGGTACAATTTTCTAACTTCACTAGGGTCCACCGTGGCACAAAAACCTCTTCGAATCTTACAGGTTGTTTCGAGCTCGGCCACGTCTGGCGCAGAGCACCATACAGTTGTCCTTTCACGAATGCTAAAGAAGCATGGTCACCATGTGGAGGTTGTTTGTCCGCCGATTCCTTGGATGCTGGAGTCTTTAGAAGAATCTCAAATTCCCACCCACAGCCTGGATATGAGAGCCAAATTGGGTCTTCAAGGTCAAAAGAGGATGTTTTCCATCGTAAAACATGGACATTTTGATCTCATCCATTCCCACCTCAGCCGAGCGACATATTTAGGGTTAGTCGCGGGAACGCTTCTCCATGTTCCTCTTGTAACCACTGTTCATGTTGAAACTCGAGAACCGATCTATCGAATCATCGGTCGGGGGCGGAATAGAATTGTCGCGGTCAGCAACTATATCCACGGAGTGCTTAAAGGTCGTGGAGTTCGAGCAAGTGCCATCGATGTCGTTTATAACGGAACCGATTTTGCCGATGTTTCCTTTGAAGAGAATTTTTCCGTCCATCGAGAGTTCAATATTCCTGAAACTCGCCAGCTTGTTGGGCTTGTTGGGCGGGTAGCTCCAGAAAAGGGACACCATATTGCGTTAGAAGCCTTGCCACGAGTTCTCGATCAGAGTCCAGAAACACAGCTAGTTTTTGTAGGACGAACTGATGGTGAATTTCATGAGCAGTTGAGATCAGAGGCTGTGAGGCTAGGAGTCGATAGCCATATCACCTTCACTGGCAACCGTGAAGACGTGCCCCGGATGTTTGATGCAATGACGTTCTCTATTCTGCCGACGGTTATGGAGTCCTTTGGGCTTGCCGTGATCGAGTGCATGGCTCGTGGAAAGCCAGTAGTTGCATCAAATGTCGGTGCACTTGCAGAGCTGGTGGCTCACGAAGAAACTGGTCTATTGGTCGAACAAACTCCAGAAGCATTTGCCAAAGCCATGAGCTATTTGCTTGAACACCCAGAGGCCTGCCAACGAATGGGGCGCAAAGCCAGGATGGTGATCCAAGAGAAATTTACCGTGAGCCAAATGGTTGAACGACTTGAAGCGATTTATCAAAGCGTGGGGGGATCGGAATGAAACTGCTGCTTTGTAAACTTTGTGAATACGCCACAACACAACAAAATGGCAGACACACAATGATCGGTATTTTCGACAATATAGTCGCTCCGTTCTTCCCAATAGACCATCCACCGATCCATCTTTGCTTACAGTTAGAATTCGAAGGTGACGAAGGCGGAAACCCCATGGATTTGACTACTCGGTTTGTTGATGATGATGGGAAGACTTTGCTCGACTTCAACGCGTCTGGCACAGTCCCTGTCGACCAAAATGGTGGCGGGGTTCGAATTTTTATGCAATTCCAAATCCCAAATATTAGGTTTGAAAGACCAGGAAACTACAGGCTCGATATTTATCTCAATGGCAATCTCATTGGTGAAGAGAGAGTCCCTGTTATGCTTGGACAATTGCCAGAAAAGTCCTAAGCAAGCAGGTCTTCTACATACTGATCGGTATTGATTGTCGTACCATCTCGTTCGGCTGCGAGCGCAGATTTCAATGCGGCAATGGCAACTTCCAGATGCTTAGGTTCGGGTTCAGCAGTTGTAATGAGTTGGGTCATGAGCCCAGGCTTTAACAAGATATTCACCCATTTAGCATCTTTTGCTTTGCCTGCCAGCCGGATGATTTCATAACTCATTCCAGCAATAAGAGGAAAAACGACGATTTGGAGTGGCACTCGGCTCAAAGCAATTTTCCAGGCTGGTGAGGTTGCAGGAACAAAAAGATCGCGTGGAATCGCGGGGAAAATCAGAAATGCCACAAGCGTCACAACGATCAAAAAATTCGTGCCACACCGTGGGTGAAGTCTTGTCTGAGCTTGGCTCGATTCGATAGTCAATGGTGCCTTGCTTTCAACAGTATTAATGGCCTTGTGTTCAGCTCCGTGGTATCTAAAAAGCTCTTTGATACTGGGATAAAAGCTAATAAGCACTAAAAATCCGATAAAAAACACCACTTTAATGACTTCTGCAAGGTAATTGGTGGCAAACAGATGCTGATTTTTATCTGGAGATCCAGTAATCGACCTCATGAAATACTCTGCAATGAATTCTGGTGCGATTCTAAAGATCGAGAATTGAACCAGAAGCGCCAATCCAATGGTTGCGAGAATCAACATTCCCTCCACAGGTTTCGAAAGTTGCTTGTCTGGTTTAGCCTTCTCTTCTCGATTTGCATCGACTTGAAGCGCGTATTTGGCATCCGTTTGAATAGATGCAGCCCAATTCATGGCACGATTCCCCAAGACCATGGTGTCGAGCAAAGCCAAGGTGCCTCTGAGAAATGGCTTTTTCAGCCATTTTTGCTTGCCTATCCAAGTCTGCTCCAGTGGCTCCGTCTTCACGACAATATTTCCATTGGGAGCCCTGCAAGCGACCGAATAATATTTGGGGGATCTCATCATGACCCCTTCTAAAACCGCTAGCCCACCAAAAGTTAGATATTCAGGGTTGTTAAGGTCTGAACTGGGCTCGATCTCTTCGGGCATGGGCTTTTCAGTCTACCATCCAGGGGTAACAGCGTAAAGGGCAAGCAAATCGACAGGTTTTTATTAAGAAATAGTCTGATTTGTTGGATATTGAGAACAAAACCAAAACAATTCATGTCTATTCTCTATGTAACTCGGAATGCCGAGAGACAAGGAGCAATAATACTATGGGACACCCCGATAGGTTGGAGCTCACCGAGGACGAAGCGTACACACTGCTTTCACTCTGTATGACAAGTGAATTGCCGTTGGATGCTCAATCCGAACGCGCTTTGCGTAAGTTGGCAGACTTTTGTAAGTCACATAAAAATAAAAACAGCAATCATAATTCGCCGACTATCGGGAGCTTCTGCGAGGCGGGCTAAGGCCCGTCTCCAACCTTTTTAGCCCCTCTTTCCAGGTAGATTTCGATCATGATCCAGGTTCGGCATGTCAACGAATTCTTAGAATATCTTGCACCTGTTTCCTGGTCATTCTCTTTTGATCATTGCGGTATGCAAATGGGACATCCTGGCCGCAAGGTCACTGGAATCGTGACAACTCTTGATGTCACACCACAGGCCCTTGATTTTGCGCTCCAATCAAAAGCAAACGTCATCATTGCCCACCATCCATTATTGTTCAATCCGATTTCTCAGCTTGATGAATCCAAATACTTTGACCAAATGCTGACTTTGGCCATTCGCCGAGAGATTTCGATATTTGGTTTTCATACCAATTGGGATTGTGCTCCTGGTGGCATTAGCGATTCACTCGCTCAAAAGCTTGAACTCCAGAACGTATTCCCTTTCGGGAGCTCGACAGACAGAAAAGCAGCTAAGATTGTTGTTTTTGTGCCTGAAATCTCCGCTGAAGAGGTCAAGTCAGCTGCATTTTCATCGGGAGCTGGCCGAATCGGCAACTATGATGAATGTTCGTTCGGTTCCCTTGGATATGGCACTTTTCGTCCTTTGCGAGGCTCAAATCCAAAGGTTGGGACTCAAGGGCACCAAAGCATTGAACCTGAGGTCAGGTTAGAATTTTTGGTTCCGAAGGATAAAACCGAAAGGGTGACCGAAGCAATCAAGGAGGCGCACCCTTATGAAGAAGTTGCCCTCGATATTTATGTTCTTGATTCTTCAATTGGACCCCAGATCGGCCGCATGGGATACCTTGCTTCGCCAATGTCACCACAAGACTTCGTCGAATTTGCGAACGAAAAACTTTCAACAAATTGCATGGCATGGTTGGGCTCCCACAGTGAGCCCCTTTCATGCGTCGCAGTAGCTGGTGGAGCTGCTGGTTCTGAATGGAAAGGCGCCAAAGCTGCTGGAGCCGATATCTTTCTAACAGGGGAGATCAAACATGACCAAGCTCTTTCGGCATTACTAGAAAATTTCCCAGTCATCCAAGCCGGCCATTTTGCAACCGAGCAGCCAGGAATGATTGAACTTAATAAAAGATTGAAAGCCAATTTCAAAGATATTTCGGTTTCAACTTTTGAACCTTCGATGGGTCAATGTGGCAGGCCCTGGTTAAGTTGACTTAAGTTTCTCTCAAATCAGTTGTTTTCTGATTTGGCTCGGTACTCTTCGACTTTCTCTGGCTTTCCAAGAGCTTCATAAAGTTCGATTAGCTCATGAAAAACATAAGGATCACTTTTATTATCATCTTCAAATTCTTGTTCTAATTGAAGTTGCATGGCCAGAGCTTCGTTGAGATTGCCCTTGAGTCGCAAAGATTTAGCAATCATCCAGCGAGCAATTCGCTCGGCAAATATCTTCCCGGCGCTTGCTGCCAAAGTACGTGACTTTTCATATTCTTTGATGGCGTCATCATGCAGATCTTGCAAGGAATAGGCATAACCCAAGTTGTTACGTAGGCTCCCCTCCCAACTGAGAGCATCGACATCCTTTGAAGCTTCCATGTATTCAAGGGCCATCTTGTTCCAGCGAATCTGATCATCCGGATCTTGGTCGACCATTGTCATCATGTGCAACGCATCAACGGCAAGAAAATGAAGTCCGTTTGATTTGGCAATTTCAAACGCATTCATATAGAGCGCTCTGGCGATTCCCTTTGCTTCCTTTGTGAGCTGTTCAGGTTTGTGCGCAGGCGAAGCGTAAGTTCTCCCAAGTTCCAGATCGTGTCGAACATTAACTTCTGGAGAATCTGCATTCAGATGATTTTTGACCTCCCTTAATATCTCTCTGGCACGATTCCAGTCTCCTCTCAATCCATAAGTTCGGGCTATTTGAGTTTCCAAAATCAGAGACTTTTCGGAATCGACTTGACCTTGTTCTTGCCTGAAGCGTGCCTCGCTGGCAGCAGGATCCTGGAAATTCCATAACGGTCGAACATCGTACATACCACGAGATTATTTCAGAAATGTTTCGATGGGCATCGAAAAGTCTTGTCCCGAATTGGGTCTATCATGTTGACCAAATAGCAAGTCATGAAATATGGTTCCCCTTTGTCGCTGGCTTCTGTAATAGGAGATCCAGCACGTTCAGAAATTTTGGTACTCCTCATGGATGGCCGTTCGTTTCCTGCTGGTGAACTCGCCAGCTACTGCCACGTATCCCACTCAACAATGAGTCACCATCTCAAGATTCTAGTAGAAAATGGGCTTTTAGAATCCAATGCAAGGGGGCGGCATAAATACTATAGGATAGCCAACGAAAGGGTGGCTGAATTGATCGAAACCCTTGGTCAGGCCGATTCAAGAGAAACGATCCCCGATCATCCCTTGAGATATTGCAGATCTTGCTATTCACATATCGCGGGATTCGTTGCAGTTGAATTGAGAAAGCGAATGATCACATTGGGACTCGTTCAACAAGACTCGGAAGTCTATTTTTTAACCGATTGCGGATCTGAATCCTTGAAAGAAATGGGATTTTCGAATGTCCCCGACGCTGGGATCCAGGGGCGAGCTTGCCTTGATTGGACCGAGCGCGTACCGCATATTGCCGGCCCATTAGGTCGATATCTTTTGACTGAGAGTCTTGCCCAAAAATGGATAGCAAGATCAGACGTGCCTCGCAAATTGGTAGTCACATTCACAGGTTTGGAGCATCCCTTGTTTCGAATGCCACGAGTCTGATAACCTCTTTCCATGACGACTGCGGAACGCTTAATCCAGTGTTTGGAATCTTCCTTTCGTGAACTCAGCGAAGCTTTTCTAGGGATGACAGATTCTGAACTTTGGGTGCGTCCCCACCCCAACTTGCTTAGTGTTGGCGAACTCGCATCTCATATCTGTTATTGGGAAGCGAAGTCATTCCTGAAAGAACTCCCTCCAAGCCCAATCTTGGTTTCAGAGTCGCAATATTATCCCATCACCCTTTCAAGTCCATACTCGACTGAAATGAGTGCAAATCAAGTCTTTGAAGAACTGAAACGGATTCATTCGCTGTGCATCGCCGAAATTCAAAGGTCGCCCTTGGGTCTTGATGATCAAAATCCAGCTAGACCGGGTTGGACCTGGGGATACACCCTTGAATATCAGGCCTTCCATGTGGCTTATCACACCGGCCAAATATATTCAGCCAGACATATTTTTGGTCATCAAACATCAGACAACTGAAAGTGAACTCGTGCAAAAATAGCCGTGTGATTTCAAGGCGTGCCGTTTTGTCTCGGACTGGATACGGATTGATTGGTTCGAAGTTCATAAACCTTCAGTTTCCCAATTCTTCATCACATTCGGGTTCAAATTTAATGCGATGCATAAACATTGTTAACTTCATCCGTGGAGTGGAACCTCGTCAAAAAATGGATCTCATGCTTTCAGTTCGAAAGCAAATGGAGCTCATCAAGAAATATAAGCTTCCAGCCACTTGGCTGCTCCAATTTGACGCCCTTGTCGCTGGAGAATTTGTGCCATTTCTCAAATCCGAAATGGCCAAGAACCACGAGGTGGGATTCTGGTTTGAAATGAACGAAATGCATTGCAAAGCAGCTGGGGTGAATTGGAGAGGGCGCCCCGGTTTTGAATGGGATCACTATCCACAAGTGGCATTTACTATTGGCTACACGAAGTCCGAGCGAATCGCCCTGGCCGATGTTGCCATGAAGGAATTCAAAAACATATTTGGGTTCTATCCTCGCACTGTTGCCAGCTGGAACTTAGACGCGATTACAGTCGACCATTTGGCATCTCATTTCCATGTGGATGCTTTCGCTGTTTGTCGCGATCAAATAGCGACCGATGGGTTCACAATTTGGGGAGCTCCGATTGCGGGATACTATCCAAGCAAGGTCAATTGCTGGAGCCCGGCAATTAAGAAGGACAACCAAATCTCTTCTCCGATCTTTAGAATGTTAGGACAGGATCCAGTTTATTATTACGATAAGAATTGGATGATGCCCGATGGCCATTTGCATGGAGAACCCGACACAATGGAGCCGGTTTGGCCCTCCGGACAGAGCGCCGAATTCGTGAAAAACTTTTTCGATATGATCGAGGAAGCACCTTGCCAAAAATTTGCATATGCTCAAATCGGTCAAGAAAACTCGTTTCCTTGGCACGAACAGGAGCCAGGGTATGAGAAACAATTACTTGCCTTGGTTGAACTCCAGAAGCGAGGTGGAATTGTTCTTGAGACCATGTCGCAAACGGGTAGAAGGTTCAAAAAGGCATTTGCCCAAACACCACCACAAGCGCAAACCATGTTGGTGGAACCGTTTGGCAACAAAGAAAGAAATGCCAAATCGATTTGGTACCAGTCTCGGTTCTACCGCATGAACCTTCATTTTAGAGATGGTGTGCCGTTTATTCGCGATTTTGTCGTTTATGATGATCGCCAAGAGCAGCCTTACTTAGAAACTCCGACCAGACTGAACGAGGTTGAACAAAAACTTCCTATGGTTATCGACGGATATCACTGGAGCCTGACTCCTGGAAAATTTGGCGAAGACGTTGCCGGCGCATATTTTTATGTTGAGAAGCAGCGAGCAATCATGATTGGAGAACCTGAAGTTACAGAAACGAAAAGTAGTCTCCGTGTGAAATTCCGAGTTCAAGGTGGAAAGACTTTTCTAGTCATTTTCTCAGAACAAAACATACACATATCCTTGCAACACGATTTTGAGAAAGCCTTTGATATTCGGCTCAAGTGTGACCCTAAGAAAGCCCCAAAAATGTCGATCGAAAGGGATAGATTGACTTACGAGATCGGTGACTTTAAATATAAAGTGAGAGTGAGGCATGGCCATCCTCAACTTTCACCTGATGGATGGATCCTCTCATCTGAGAATGGGTTCATTGAGCTCAGTCTATAATTCAGGTTTAACCATAGAGGGAACCTTATGAGAATTAAGGTAGTTTATGTGACAAGGTGCAAAGGATCTTCGCCCGGTTATTAACAGTTGTAATATCCCTCGTTCTAGCGACACATGGATTCAGCTTAGGTTCGATTTGTCAAAGCCCGAAAACCATAGAAGACTCCCATAAAACTTCCGGAAACTGCTGTAGCACATCTGTTTCAAGCAAAATGGAATGTTGTGGCCTTTTTGGTCAGGTTCCAAGTTCAAAATTTTGTAATTGTGAAGTCGACAAACCCGAAGAAACCCTTCCGGCTTCAAATTTAGAAAAGTATCTTGACATTCAATTAGGTTTTGCAATATTTTCAGATGTAACATCTGAATTCGAATTGCTACAACTTTCTAAGCTTAAACCTGCTCTATTCTGCGATCAAGGTGGATTTCTTGGCATTGAAAGATGGCCCGACAGCGGGCGTTCACCTCCCGTTGTTTGAGTATCGTATGTCCAAAACCTTTGTGAGGAAAAACATTTCGTTTATCTACGACCAAACAACCAGAAAAAAATGTTCATAAGTACAGTATTCGCGTTGGCCCTGAGCGGGTCAACGATTCAAGATTCGTCACCAATAAGTTGCCCTATCACGCTTGAGCAGATCATCAAAGGATCAAAACTCACAACATGGAATGGAGCTCGGTTCCAATATTGCTGCCCTGGTTGCGACCAACAATTTGAAAAGGATCCATGGGCAGCCATAGAAAAAGCGGCGAAATCTGCAAAAACAGTGGGAGATTTTTTGTTTGATCCTGTAAGCAAAACTCCGATTGACCGCATCAAAGCCAAGGGTGGCACAAGCGATTTTCATGGCATTCGATTCCATTTTCAAAGTGCTCAAAACAAGGCAACATTTGATAAGGATCCTAAGCAATTCGGAAGCCTTCCAGCGAAAGAAGCCCTCTATTGCCCAGTCGGAAAGGAGGTTGTCAAGAGTTACGAAAAGTCGAGCGGATATGGCGACTATCAAGGAGTCCGATACTACTTCTGCTGCGGTGGCTGCGAAACAGATTTTGAAAGAGATCCCCAAAAATATGCGCCGTTTGCCAACAAATATGTTCAATCTCCAATAGCGAAAACTCTCCAAGGACGGTGAATGATTTTATGAGCGAGGAAAACAAATTTGACAGGCGCCAGATGTTGCGACTGGGCGGGCTCGGATTAGGTTCTGGACTAATGGCCAGGGCCTTCGGGCAACAAACTCAATCTGACACACTGCCAACTCCGCAATCTTCCCATAAATGGCCCTCTGAGTTTGATCCAAAGTCCACAGCTCCTTCATTCCCTCCACGTGAAAGACCGAAACCTGGAGACAAAATTCATGTTTATGATATCGAAGTCTCGATCGGTATTCATGAAATTGTGCCGGGTGTCAAAACTCATATGTTTATGTTTAATGGGAGCTACCCTGGCCCAGAAATCAGAGTGCGTGAAGGCGACTGGGTTCAAGTTAATCTCAAAAACAAAAGTCCAGAATTTCATACAATTCATTGGCATGGGATCATGCTCCCTATGGAAATGGACGGTGTACCGTTAGGCACGCAATGGCCAGTCGGGCCAAATCAGGAGTTTCGATATTTGTGGAAAGCGCAACCTGTCGGAACGCATTTCTATCATTGCCATGTGATGACCACATTGCATCAACAAGCTGGATTGGTTGGAGCACTCATTATTGAGCCACGTGAGCAAGATATTGTCCAAACAACCTTTTCATATGATCGAGAATTCACTCTTATTCTTAGCGAGCTTGATACTAACTTTGTTCGCAATATGATGTCTGAAATGGTGGAAATGAGCACTCGAATGGAGAAAATGAATCATAGCGCTAGCATGATGAGAGAGATGAACGGCAAAATGATGGGCTGGTTCAAAAACAAAGAGGAGTTTGTGAAAGCTGTTGAAAAAGGCTATATTCCGCCCTATCTTGCAGCACGAACAGGAACGGCTACTCCTATCACTCCAAACTACTTTATGATCAATGGCAAATCATATCCGATGACTGATCATGTGAGTATCAAAAGAAACGAAAATATTCGTGTTCGACTCATTGGGGGTGGCTTCATGCCACACTTCATGCACCTTCATGGCCACGATTTTTGGCATGTTTGTCAAGATGGGGCGCCTCTTGCCTCGCCAGTTAGAATGAATACAATTCCCATCTACCCTGGAACAACAAGTGACATTATCATTCAAGGCACAAATCCTGGCTATTGGCATTTCCACGATCATAGTGACCTCGCAACAACTAATAATGGCCAACACCCAGGTGGCATGATGACGATGCTCATGTATGACGATGCTCGAGAAGCGGGAATCAAATGGGAAGAAGTTATTGCTATTAGCTCATAAGGAGGCACAAGCAAAATGAAACAGAAAATTTTTTACATCATCACATTTGCAGCACTTAATGGTGTGGTAATTCCCGCCCACGCTGGCTCGGTAAATTTTTCGACACTCAAAAGCATTACCACAGCCGTTAAGGCTTACCCGACATTTGCCCAAGTTCAGCAATCTCCTGTTCGGCAAGAACATGGCATTAATCCTCAAATTGAAATTGCGGGCAGTGGAGTTGCAACGCTTGATATTGGGCGCGAAGGACTCTTTGGAGGGCGTGGAATTGGAAGCAGGAGCCAAGTCAATTTTTCAGACTCTTCTCTCTCTATCGGCGCGGCCCAAAGACTATATGGCAACGGAATTGGAAGTTTTACGCTCGGTGCCTTGACGACAGAAGATGGAAATAATGGTGCTGGAAAGGGTCACCAGATCTTTTTACATCAAGCGTTTCTCGATTTCCAAGAACTCAATTTTGAAGGTTATATAGGACGAACCAACAATCCAAATGGACAAATTCTTTCGTTTCCTACCATGCGAGAAGACGATCTCATCGACTACACCACCGTTTTGAGTCCATTCTCAAACGGAAGCAATTTAGAAGAGCATCGTTATAGTAATTTAGTAGCCCTGGTTTTTAACAATGGTTTGCGAAACTTCATCAATGTTCATGCTCAAAACCAAATTGACAGTGCTGGTGTGGGAGAAGGTGAAGGTCTAAATTCTTTTGGAGCTAGCTTTCAATCTTTAGGGAATCCCGCGCTGACATCAATCGAGCGACTTCCAAGTTGGGGCCTTGGTCTGGAACATCGAGGAATTAAGAAGGCATTTGGCGGGGCTTCTACCGTAGTTTACGGCGGGGCCGTGATCAATTTGAAACCAAGCGTAACAAACCGGCTGGATCTTCGATTCTTGGCTCAAGCTAGCTTTGGCAATGACACTTCAGCGCTCACAAATCTAAACGATACTTACCGAGCAGACCAACAATCCATCGCTCTTTCACTGAGAAATTTATATAGCCCATTTGGAAGACCATCCTCTCAATTGTCGCTCACGGCCGGTCTCAAAAAGTACCAAAACGTTTCGGATGCAAATTCATATGGAATTGCCTTGAGCTATGTGAAAAGCCTTGGCACCGGTTTTGATCTTGTCACTCAAATTGGTTATGAGCGCAGAAGCCAAGCCTTAGCCTCGGCTTTCGGAGGACAAAGGGAAGGCACAGTCTTCCAAATCGGTTTGGTGTTTAACTTTGGATCAACATTCAACCAACAGGTTGGACCACGGCGCTCGCCAACGAATTTATTACATAAATACATTCCAAATTAAGGAGGATCACAATCATTAAGCTCATCATTACGGTTCTGATTTCGTTCTCAGCTTTGGCACTTTCTTTTGCACAGACGCGGTCAATTGAAGCGACGCCTTCTCTTACTCCATCCACAGCAAAACTAGGAGAAAACAAGCTTGAAATTGTTCTCAGTGAGAATGGGAAACCCGTAACCGGGATCAAGTTCGTTTCCAGCGTTTCTATGACAAACATGGACATGGGCACGGCGCATCCTGAAGTCACGGAGGTATCTGCGGGTCACTATGAGCTGAAAGTCAGGTTTTCTATGAGCGGATCTTGGATGGTTTCCCTTCAATCTAAGACACCAAAAATGAAAGTAAGTTGGGATTTTGAAGTCGGTGATAAGAAACCCTGGATAATTACAAAAAAAATCATCCGTGTAGACGAGTCTCACACTGAAAACGAGATCGACATGAACACGCCCGGGATCAATACGACATCTCAACCTTCTCAACACTTGGGTCATGCCAAAACTAGTTCACCTTTGCTCCGAGAATCCAAAACTTACGAATGGGGTGACAAGATGAACTTTGAAACACGGACGGGCTTTGGAAAAATGGAACCTCTCGTAAGAATGATGATTCTCATGATGGTTGGAGGATCCGGGTTTGAAGGTATGAAAATGGAGCCCGTGGAGATAGTATTCAATGACTCGACCTATTTGGAAGAAGCAATCCCTCCAAAATTCTGATACCAAATTCCAACAACTGGCTTATCGAATCTTCGCAACCTCGCGAGTACGCAATTTGCGAATCATTGGAAAGAAATCGCTCATCACTAAATGAAAGGCGACCCAGAGAGTGAACCAGGCCGGGCTCAAGATCGGTTCGAGCCACGGGATTGGTTCGTTATGTGACGTCCAAAAACCAAGTAAAAAAATGGCCACATGGATCACCAAAATAGTTGGTGGATGGAGAATTTTGTCCTCGCCCCGGGATTGACCGATTCCATAGAAGTAGCTTCCTAGATAGTGGAAATAGCTCCCCGCTGCGATATGAAAAGCATAGACTCCTTTGAGAAAATTTGAGCCGCCATAACGTGTGAATGCTCCCCAAACAAGGGCCTCGGCAATGAAGAAAAGGCAAACAAGAGGAATACGGCCACGCCCAGATGACAAATGATTCCATCCTCCAAAGACAAAGACCATTGCGGCCAAAGACAGAGACATGCCCCAAAGCAACCACATGTTCGAAGTGACATTGGCAATATTGAGCAACACCATCGTGAGCCAGCCAAAGGTCATCAAAGGTTGATAAGATCGAATCCAGCGTTTCCAAATCGGTTCGGATCCCATTAAATGTCCCTCGAAGTGCTCTTCGGCTTTTATGAAATGATCAATGAAATAGATCCAAGTCACTGCACCAAAAACTGCGGGGGTTATCGCCCATCTTGTGACGGCCAACATGGCAAGCGACAGCAATGCAACAATGGCAAAAACGAGAACTTTTGTAAATACCAGTTTATCAGTACTCTTGGTGAGGGCCACAAATTGGCCTCTGAAAGCATAGAGGAAGTGCGCCCATCCCGCCCATGCGACGCATGCATAGACATTTGACACCTCTTTTGAAAATTCAAACGGGCCTGGCCGGCTTGTCAATTGAAGCGGTATGGCAAAAGTTAATCCAATCAACAAAAAAGTTAGGCCAAGAACGATCGCTGGTTTTGCCAATGATTGTCCAGGTGCGCCTTCCATAGTCTTTTACAACATACCCAAGCCAAGTTTCGTTCGCACACATCAGCGAATGTGATGGTTGGATTGAGGCAAGATCCATCCCACTTCCGGGGATCTGGCTTAAGATTGGAGGCCTTGTAATTCGGAGAAGAAATTGAAGAACTTGACCTTGTTGACCTTAACTCAATCATGGAGGAAACAAAGTCGGAAAAAATTTTCAACATTTTTACTCAATATCGCCAAGGGTCTATCGATCATTTCCACGCTTTCGTCAGAGATTTCTCTCGATTGAATGACTCTCATAAACCGAAACAATTGAATCAAAAAAATTTGATGAGATTTCTGTGAGATAGTCAAGAGTTCAGCCTCTTGAACTTAGAAAGAATCACTTAAACTCTTCGCTTTCCAGGGAGAGTTTAAGTGACTGCAGACGTCGATCCCATTCCTTTTCAATTTTAGAAATAAAGGATTTTGCAGGGTCTAAAGTTTCCATCTTCACTTCCACCCACACGTCCCTGCCAACGGGTTCCAATCTCACCAAATCAGCATCGATAAGAACTTGCAAATGGCGCCGAGCACCTTGTCTAGTAAGTCCGAGGCCATCGGTCAGTTGAGTGATTTTTTGATGCGGCTCCTCGACGAGACGTTGAACCAACTCCAATCTCACTGGGTCGCCTAATGCGCTGAATACTTTCGCGAGCGCCATCAGCCCTCAAAGAGCTTCGCAAAATTTGCAACTTCTTCGTTCCAACCGGCCGTGTTGTTTTCCATCGCCTCTTGATATCTTTCCGCTGGAAGCGACGCGAATCCACTTTCCTTTAATGTGAGCGTTGTTTGCCCATCGTTTTCAGAGAGTGTGAATTCAACCAGAGTACATCCTTCTTGATAAATATCGCCTTCAAAAATTGTTCCTGGAACCCATCGATAAGAAATATACGTGGGTGGCTCCACTGATACAAGGTGGACGCTCGATCTTCCCCATTCGCCAAAATCAAAAAAGCCGTGAGTGTCAGCTATAAAATCTCGATCCCAAGCCTTGAAAAAGTCCGATATTACGGCTTGATAGACCCTCTCTAAGGGGGCTTTGACCACAATTGTCCGTTCAATAGTATCTTGCATTAAGGTTCTTCCTTTAACTGGAGTTAACTTATTATAGCTCCATATGCAACAAATATGTTGCATATTTCTTTTTACTTCTGCAATTTTCTTTAAGTTGTCAGATAAAAGTCCGAATTTGAGCTCACTTTGGGGCTTTAAAGAGCTTAATGAGCCCTTTCGGCTGGTTTCTGTTTGAAGATCAAAATGAGAATCGCGATCGATACAAACAACACAGCGGAGGCTGCATATCGACTTAACTCTAATCCACCCTGAGCAATAGGCTTGTCCAAAAAGTCTCCAACAACTGCACCCAGTGGTCTTGTCAGAATGAACGCAGCCCAAAAGAGAAGAGTCTTTGAAATTTTTGTCCAATGATTCGCCGCCAATATCAAAAGCAACATTCCGCAAAAAATCATAGATGAGCCCAGATATCCAAGATCCAATCCGACGTCATCGGCTGTCCAATCCCCGAGAGCCGTTCCCAAGGTTTGAGAAAACATAATCGTCATCCAATAGAACATTTCGACTCTTGGCCGACTCACCGATTCAACGGACACAGTCCCTTCTGAGCGATTCCACCAGAGGAGCGACCCGATGAGAAGAACAAGAAGTAGAGCCGAACCTCCTGCATATCCGATGTGGAGCGAGCGTGTCACGTAGTCTGCCAATGTTGTTCCGACAGTGGTCGTCGCAATGATCGTAAACCAATATAAGAAAGGATGAAATGTTTTGGCCCGGATTTGGATGACAACTGATGCCAGAAAGATTGCACCAAAAATCGCTGTCCCAATCAAATAGCCATAAGGGTGAGGATTATCTGTAGTTTCTCCCAAGAAAGACATGGTCAAAGAATCGCCCCCTGTTTCACCAAGGGTCGTCGCCAAGATCTTGATAATCCAAAAAATCAAGGTCACTTGTGGCACCTTGCTCATCGTCTCTTTTTGAACGTGACTCATCTTTAATAGCAACCCAGAAATTTAGAACTGAACCTGCAAGCCAAAATAGCCAATAAAATTTGGATCGGATTCTTTTCTTATACTGCGACCAGCAGAGAAGATGAAATTCAAACGAGAGTCTAAATAGATTCTCGATCCAAAATTGAAGACGACCTCGCTGTCACGAAGGTTGCTGGCAGGACTGCTGCCATGGATTTCTCCCATAACTTCGATCTTTTCACTTAGATCAGTGCCAAACACAATTCCGTAAATCACTTCGGATGGCCCGCGTCGGAATCGATAACCGAAATCTCCTCCAATTCGAAATCTGCCCGATTCAGTTTGCCACTGAATTGGGAACAGAAACTCTGGCCCAGGATCCACTAGTCCTTTATCAACCGATGATGAAGACGTGTTGAACTCAAACTGGGGATACATCGAGACTGAAAATCGACTTGATTTGCCTTGATCTAAAAACCTCCATCGACATCCAATGTTAGTGTTTCCTATTCCGGATTCAGAAGGTTGCCCATCTTGTTTGAAAGCAATCCATGGAATTTCTAATTTGAGTTGTGTGTTTCGGCTCGTACCATAATTGATATCTAGAAGCGGAATTCCGCAAATTCGCGCACCAGATACTCTTTCGATTGTAAAAGCCGAATTGATCTCCCAATGCCCTTGAGGCACTGTCTCCGTGTCGTCAGTAATCATGGGTGGCCCACCTTGAGCAGCCGCAAACGACTGAATTGCCAGACTCAACAACAGCGTCAAGATTTCTTTACCAAACCCAAAGACCGAATTACGAATTTTCACACGGACATCTTACTAGCAAAGATCTCTTTCCCTGCGAATCAGAGTTCCCAAATCTAAATTCTTAGAAAGAGCCAATCAAATCGAAAAATGCTAAACAGTGACTCAAGAAATGTCTTCATTTGGAGATAACATGAGTTGATGAACTGGATTGAACTTTCTAAGCAACGAGCCGTGAACGGCATGGAGTTTTTTCTCCGCAATTTTAAACATGTTCCCGATGACAAGCTACATTGGTCACCAACTCCGACTTCGAAATCTGCCATGAGAGTCGCTGCCCACACTGCTCTTTATGCAGGAAGATTTGCAGAAATGATTAGAGATCGAAAATTGCCACAACCGGAAAATTTAAACGATTGGCTCAGCGAGCGAAACAAGGAAGAGGAAGCTTTGACAACTCGCGAAGAGATGGAAAAAGTTTTTCGACAAGGAACTGAAGAAGTGTTGGCTGCACTCGATTCCCTATCCCCCGAAGAAGTCGAGTCTTCAATCGTTTCAGATCAGTTCGGATCAACCCCCATGAAGCAACTTATGGCCTTGCCGGGTTGGCACGCAACACTCCACGCAGGCCAAATCGATTACCTACAAACGTGTTGGGACGATCAAGAAATCTATCTCAAATAACAGAACTTTCGTCTGATTTAGGATTTCCTCGTGTTCCTTATGATTTTGGAGACAATTCAAAAAATTTTCCCGATATTTCGATATTTATCGAAATGTATGTTATACTTATTTCGATGAATATCGAAATAACCACCTTGTCATTTAGAGCTCTGGGCGATCCCACGAGGATGCGAATCGTCGAGTTTCTTTCGAAATGTTGCTGTGGCCAAGTATCTGTTCACGAAGATGGTGGGGTTGAAAGCCCAAGTGCAGGTGAAATTTGTTGTCACATAACAGGCGCTGAAAAAATAACTTCGACGATTTCTCACCATTTGCACGAATTGGAAAAAGCCGAGCTCGTAGCCATAGAAAAGAGAGGAAAGACGGCCCTTTGCTCTCTGAAGCCGGAAGCTCTCCGAGAATTAGCATCCCATCTTGATAAATTGGCATCGGGTACCTGTGAGGAAAATGGTCACTGCTCATGCAGCTAGTCCTTTTTGTTTGTGTTCATAATGCTGGGAGGTCACAAATGGCTGAGGCAATCTTTAATTCCATGGCAACGAAACATGGATTGAACTATAGGGCTTTGTCAGCGGGAACTGTTGGAGCAGGAATCCTTAATCCCGTTGTTGTCGAAGCGATGTTGGAGTCCGGCTTATCATTGCAAGGGCAATTTCCAAAGGCACTGACACAGGATATGGCCGATAATGCGGAACTAATCATCAGTATGGGGTGTGGGGTAGATGCTGAAGCATGCCCAGCAAAATTTCTCGTGACACAAGATTGGGGGCTCGACGATCCTGCTGGTCAGCCCATTGAAACTGTTAGAAATATTCGAGATGAAATTGAAAAGCGAGTCAAAGCTCTCATCAAGGATCTGCAATGATGCTCAAAAGATATTTGGCCGAATTCATAGGCACTTTCGCAATTGTGTTTGCACCCATAGCTTATTCGGCCAACACGGGAGGAGCAGGATTGTTGGGAGCAGCACTGGTTTCTGGCCTCATTGTTTTGGCGATGGTCTTTGCGTTGGGTTCAATTTCGGCGGCCCATTTTAACCCTGCGGTGACGCTGGCCTTTGCCGTGGCGGGTCGCTTTCCATGGAAATATGTTTTGGCTTATTGGATCGCTCAATTTTTAGGTGCAGTCCTTGCTTCAGCTTGGGCAATCTTGCTTTTTGGCGTCTCATCAGGAGCCCATGTGCCAGCTGATCCAAACGCTTTTCTTAGAAATTTGGGGGTCGAAGCTTCGATCACATTTGTACTTATGTTTGTGATCATGGCAGTCGCTACTGATCGCAAAGTTCCAAGTAGTGTGCCCGCAATTGCCATCGGCTTTGCCGTAATCATTGGAGTCCTTGTTGCCGGGCCGATCACTGGCGGATCGATGAATCCGGCTCGCTCACTTGGCCCTGCGATAGTTGCTGGGGGCTCTGCTCTTTCCAATCTCTGGATCTATCTTACGGCACCATGTTTGGGTGCAATTCTTGCGGCGAAACTTTTTGAATTCATCCGCATTGATCGCGACAGCGTTGTCAATGCTCCAAATGATATTTAAGATGTTGAACCTCAACGATAAGATTCATCATGGAACCTTCGATTGCTGATAATTTGAATCGGCCTCAAATAGAATCTTTGAGCCCACCAAGAACTGATGTTGGAAGATTCGCAGCAAAAAAACTTCAACGCTGCTAAAATGGCCGGATTTCCATCTTTATCGACTGCCTGAATAGCCTACTTTGCTTCCCTATTGGCTTTCGCTTGTTGCATTTTTTCAACGAAAAGATCGCGTTTTGAACTTAAAGGATGCTGATGCTTCGAAGTGGACTCGACTCATTTCCGAGCCATGCCTCACACCTTCCCCTCGACCACCGGAACCTCCATTGCCTTTCGATCAAGCGTCAGCTCCACAATCATCGCTGGGCCGAAGTTTCGACGTCCGCGAGGAATCTTGATTGTCCACGTCCTTTCATCCATTGAAAACTCCACTGGGCTACCTTGTAGCATCTTTGCGCTGAGCACTTTTGCCGCGATGGGAGGCAGAGAAACCGAACCATTGGCATCGAGTTGCTTCACAAAAAGGAACACGCGGTTCCCCTTTCGTGTGGCAACGCCCCAATGCGCCGGCTTCCATGGCCCGCCCCGAGTGCCATACACTGCCTCGCCATTCTCCTTCATCCACAATCCGATGGCGCGCAAAGCAGAAGCATCGTCCGAATCGATCGTGCCATCTTCTCGCGGGCCAACTCCCAACAGCAGGCCACCATCGCGCCCTATGCAATCGATCAGCTTGCCGAGCACATCATCTCGGGTTCGAACCGGCCAATTGTATTGATCCTTGATCCACGACCAGCTTCCGACCGGGTTCGCTCGAAGGTTGTAGCAATTGTCCCAAGCTTTTTCCATATAAAACTCGCCTACATCCATTTCTCTGGCTTGATAATCGCCAACCGGATCCGGGCCGTGATAGAACGCTCCGGTCCACGCCGAAACCGGCCCGCCATTAGACTTTTCATCGATGCGGTTGCCCAAAAGCGTGCCACGTTGCAAATTCCGAATATAGGCGTACATCTCCTTTCCATCGGCATGAGTCCATGATGGATCCCAATGTCCATCGAACCATAGACAGCCAACCTTGCCATATTTGGTGAGAAGCTCCTTCATGTGTGGCTTGAAAACCTTTTCTTTGTAGGCCGTCAGATCGGCGCCTTTATCGGGACTGTAAAACTTGCTCGTCCAATCGAGAATCGAATAATACAAGCCGAATTGAACCTTGGAGCCCCGGCAGGCATCGGAGATTTCTTTCACATAATCTCTGCCAAACGGCGTTTGCATGACATTCAAGCCAGGAACTTTGGTGTTCCACATGGCAAACCCATCATGATGCTTTGGGACGACGACCGTGTATCGAAACCCAGCTTCTTCGAACAGCTTCACCCAGCTTTTGGCGTTGAATTTGGTTGGATTGAAGACTTTGTAAAGATTCATGTAGATTTTGGGATCGACCCGAGGCATATCTCCCATGTCTTGTCGCATGATCCACGATACTTCCCCGCCACAATTCACAGCCGGATTCCAGTGAAGAAACACGCCGAATTTTGCATCACGAAACCATTGTGCCCGGGCATTGTATTCGGCTTTGGATTCTTCAAACGGGTTCCACGGCCCTTTGTTTGCTTGTGCAATCGAAAATTGTGCGGCAATGAATAGCGTGCCCGAGACAATGTGTTTAAAAGTGGGCAATGATGCCATTTGCATAGAATACTTTCTAGTGGACAGCAAGGTTGTTGGGGACTTTCCGGCGTGAGTTCTTTGGGACTTGATTGCCCTTATTGGCTTTTTCTGGATTGATGATTTTGGCCTTTACCATGGCGTTCAGTTTCAAAACGAGGCGTGTATCAATTTCAATCAGTTCGGCGCCCAAGCAGAACGCTTCTTCCGTTTTCTGACCTGAGAGCGCGGTGGTCTTATTTCCGGATCAATTCTCGGAGTTATATGTTCAGCGTGAGCCCATAAGCTGAATCCATACAGCGACGGGGTATGGGTCTAGCCACTCCAGGCTCATGCCCCATTGAGAACCCTAAATCGACCCCGGCCTTGGCCGTTCGAATGAACGGCGTGTTGCAGCTTTTCGGGGCAACGTTTGCCCCGCTCAACTTCTTGAGAAAATCTTGAATTTTGCCACATTCAACAAAATGGTTCGAATGCCGCCCGGTTGGTTGGAATAGCGTTTTGATCCTAAAGTATATTGGTACTCCGGAAGGGATTCGAACCCTCGATTTCCTCCGTGAAAGGGAGGCGTCCTAACCGCTAGACCACCGGAGCGAGTACGACAGAAATCTTACCTAAGCTTGGACTCAAAATAAAAACCCTGGAGGCTCAACGGCTTCCAGGGTTTATGAAGTTTAGGCCTTTTAGCGACCGACTGCGTCTGTGTTCTTTGAGCTTTGTGGCTTAGAATCTTGAACCTTTTCTGATTTCTCAGCATGAGATTCACTAGAATCTTTAGTCGAATCTTTGGATTTCGAAGCGGCCTTGGAAGAGCCTTCCTCATCCGCTTTTGCCACCCGTTTTGCACCAGCAAATCGCTTGGAATAATATCCATCAGAAAGGTTATTCACTCGAACTTTGCCACCACCGCTACTCGCGTGGACAAACTTCCCTTCGCCAATATAGATTCCAACGTGGCTAATTCGGTCGCTTCTTGTGGTCTTAAAGAACACCAAATCGCCTTTCTTGAGGTTATCTTTGCCCACCGATTGTCCTCGGGTGGCCTGCTCTTTGGCTGTTCTCGGAAGTCGTGTTCCGTGTCGTGAATACACATATCCAGTGAATCCAGAACAATCGAATCCTGATGTTGAGGTTCCACCCCAAACATATCGAGTTCCCATTTGGTGCATGGCTGTTCCGATAAGTCCTTCTCGATCCACACTACTTAGCGCGACTGTCGATGAGGAATCTGGAATTGTGACTCGCTTTCGATGGCTCGGAGTGATTGTAGCCACATGCGATGACCGTTCACGCTTAGAAACGGTGACTTCTCTTTGAGTTCGAGCTCTCGTCGCAACTCTTGTGGGTTGATCATCTTCCGAGGTTCGCTTTCGAATGGATCGCACGCCACTCTCTCGTTCTGCCTGCGCCACCATGGCCGCCGAAACAGGCTGAAGCAAGTCTCCTCGCACCCAACCCACGGTTCCACCACTAAATTTAAGTTTGTACCAGCTCCCAATTCGATCGGCAACGGTTGCAAAGCGACCAAATTCAACTACTGTCACTTTGTCTGCATCCGTTTTCGCTCCATTTCGAACAACAACGTTGTCCTTGATGACTCGTGCCCGCTTAGTTGTGATTCGAGCGATGGTGCTTGGTTTGTTCCCCGGGACGTTAACGGTTGAACCTGGGCGCAACTTGTTCCAGTTCACCCCCGGGTTAAGCGCTCTAAGTTGCTTTGGAGTAATCCCATATCCACGAGCAATAAGCCAGTCGTTATCATCCGAAGTCACTTTGTGCTTGCCCAACGAAGTCGACTTTGAAGCATGAGCCACAGCAACCATGCTTGAATTCGATTTTTGAATTGACGCAACTTTTTGGGTAGAAACCGGAACCTTGAGCACGGTTCCTGGTTGCAAAGTGGTCCAGTGAATATCCAAATTCATTTGCCTCAACGAACTTGGTTTCATGTCATATCGTCGCGCAATGGACCAATCTGTATCGCCATTCTTGACGATATATGTTCCTGGTTTTGAGGCCAGTTTGGTTTCTGGCTCTTTGTACCGGCCTGGAATGACGATGACAGTTCCTGGCTTGAGCCTTTCAGGCTTAATTCCAGGATTCGCCGCCATAAGCCTTTCATATCCCGTGCTGTACCTTCTTGAGATGCTGGAAAATGTTTCTGTTTTCCCAACCCTATGCAGGTTCGGCGGGGTGTAATTTGGACTCGTTAATATGGCAAATGCCGCTAAAGATCCGGATACGATCACTTCTGGTTTCCCTCCTCCGGTGCAATATGATGGCCACAGCCTTCATATTTGCTCGGTTCATGTTACCGACACCAAGTCGCACAAGTCAACCGCCTTGCAAAATAATTGGGTCCCTCAACACTTGTTACTACTACGAATTATTGGCTATCGAAAAGTTCCCCTCAGGTATCATTTACCAATAGTCCCGTGCTGAGCATTATCATCGTCAACTGGAATACTCGAGAATTCCTTAAGAAATGCCTCGCATCTATTTACCAATTTCCCCCAGATTGCGACTTTGAAATTATTGTTGTTGATAACGCATCTCAAGATAGTAGTGCCGAGATGGTTCGCACTGACTTTCCATCAGTAAAACTACTTGAACCAGGTTCTAATCTAGGCTATGCAGATGGAAATAACTTAGGCTTTAGTGAAGCCCAAGGCGATTTTCTGTTAACGCTTAACCCGGACACAGAATTCATAGATTATGCAATAAGAAATTGCATATCAATCTTAAGAGAAAAGCCAAATGTTGGAGTCCTGGGACCCCAGCTCATTGGTCCCGATAACAAGAGTCAAAAATCAATTAGGGGATTTCCATCAGTTCTTGGTATTTTAGGTTCAGTTTTAAGACTCGACAAAATACTAAAAACTGGGCCATTTTCAACCTATTCCTTGCCCCTCTTCGATTACTCTAAAGATGGCTTTGCAGACCAGCCCATGGGAACCTTTTTGCTTTTTAGACGCTCTGCTTTAGAGACGGTAGGGGACCCAAAAAAGCCTTTTGATTCCCAATTTCCCATTTTTTTTAATGAGGTTGATTTGCTCTTTCGGTTAAAGAATGCCGGTTGGCCATGCTGGTATTCATCGAAAGAGCACGTTCTGCACCACCACGGAGCGAGCACAAAGCAAGTCCCAAAGAAAATGATATGGGAATCGCACAAAAGTCTCTCAAAGTATTTCGCGAAACATTTGAAAGGATTGAGAAGAATCTGGTTGCCGGGAATCATCTTTCTCAACATTGTCGTTGCATTCATAAGAGCCAGGGGTTACCATGCAGGATTTAGAACTGACCATCACGATCTGTAGTTGGAACACTATCGACGATTTGCGGCTCTGTTTGGAAAGCTTAAAACAAGAAGCGAGCAGTGCAATATTTGAGGTCATAGTTATTGAAAATGCATCAAGCGATGGTTCAAAGGATATGGTCGAACGTGAATTCCCAGAGTTTCGATTGCTTGCTCAGACAATAAACCGTGGTTTTACAGGAGGGCACAATTTGGCGATGCAAGCCCGAAAAAAGCCACATGTAGCCTTGTTAAACTCCGATACTATTGTCCACCCAGGAGCGCTTGCGACTATCATGGATTATTTTCGAGAGAATCCCGAAGTCGGAATCATTGGGCCAAGGCTGCTCAATCCCGACGGAACTCTTCAGTACAGTTGCAGAAGATTTCCAAATCCCATTGCTGCGGCTTTTAGGAACACATTTCTTGGCAAAATATTCCCAGACAATAAATTCGTTCGCACCTATCTCATGAAGGATCTCGACCATAATCAACCGTGCCAAGTCGATTGGGTGAGTGGCGCTGCCATGTTCATTCGAAAACAGGTCGTTGATGCCATTGGCGGGCTAGATCCGGAATATTTTATGTATTGCGAAGACACTGACTACTGTAAGAGGGCATGGGATCATGGGTTCAAAGTTATCTATTTGCCCACCGCAGTCATCACTCATGCCATTGGTCGCAGCACAGACAAGGTGGCCAACAAGATGATCGTTCGGTTTCACCGGTCAATGTTTCGGTACTATAAAAAGCATCTTGTTTCCCAGGCTTGGTGGCCTCTACGTCCATTTGGAATTCTCTTTGCAGGCTTTGCCCTGTCGTTTCGCGCCCTCCTATTCCTCACCAAAAATGGATTGGATATGATTCGAAGGAAAGTAGGCATCGTTTGAAAAAGGTTCTCGCCCAAATTTGGCCACTGCTGCTCATAGCCATATGGGCTCCAATCATTGGTGGGCAAGTGAGCCTAGATGCTCGACCAACTGAATCTTGGCTTGTTGGAGCATTCGCTGGAGCACCAGAGTCTCCTTACGGTACACGGTTCATTCTTGGAAGCATTCTCATTTTGACTATTGGGATTTATGCCTTCAGGCATCGGGTCTTGCCATTGCCTCAAATCAAATTTGCGGGGTTCGTCGTTCTCTTTTTGATGTTGATGTTCTTCAGCATTTTGTGGTCATCATTTCCTTTTTTAAGCCTATCAACATGCGCAAGCTGGTTAGTTTGTGTGTTGTCGCTCTTTGCAGTTGTTCTTGTTGTGGGACGCAAAGAAGGGGTGACTGCCTTACTTTGGGCCCTTGTGCTTGGTGGAACCCTTTTAGCCATTAAGGGAATTCAAGAGTACGGTCTTTACCGAGTTTCAGAGCCTTCGTATCGGATTTTTGGCGATTGGAATAATCCAAATGCCCTTTGCGGGATTCTAGCCATTATCATCCCCATCGGTTTCAGCTTGCTCCTTTCGACAAATCGCCTTTCAGCTCTTCTGGCCGGCCTTGCAACTTCTCTGATGGTTTTTGGCGCAATTTTGACTCAAAGTAAGGGCGGTCTGATCGCAACAGCAATTGGATCAGCAGTCGTTATCATTAGCGGACTGGCCTGGGGAGCCAAGTTTCGAGCTTTTCGCTCTCTCGCTCCAATCGCCGTCGCCGGTCTTTTCATTTTTGGGGTCAGCGTCTCAACCAAATCTGGTACGGGAGCGGCTTTTGGAACCCGACTCGTCGCCTCACAATCGACCCAAGAGCAATCTGTGGGCTTCAGAACACTCCTTTGGAAAGAAACAATTGCACTCATTCGTGCCAAGCCAATTGGCTGGGGTGCTGGCACATTCCGATTCGAATCAGCAAGACCAGGACTCACGGAGCAAACTTTTCATGCACACCAAACCTGGTTACAAATTGCGGCTGAAGGAGGAGTCCAATGCCTCTTTGTCCTCTTGATCGTTGGAGCCATGTGGTTAAAGATCTTTTTCAGCCATGCGAAGAAGTGGACATGGCCTGTTTCTGGGTTGAGGGCTGGAATCTTCGGATCAATTTTGGCGGCAGGCGTTGATGGCTTCTTTGAGTCTAATCTCGTGTACCTTGGTATCGGCATCGTGGTTTTCATGCTCTTAGGAGCCGGCCTGCAGCTTTCGTTTGATGGAAGCACTCCAGAAGCCATGCCACAGAAGTTTCGATGGGCTTTGGGTGGACTCGTGATAATCATTCCTGGAGTGATTCTCTTTTCGACCGCCATGAATGAACAGAACAAATCGAGGGCTCTCCAAGCCATGATCCAAGGAGATGCAACATTGGCCAAGAGCGAAATTGCTTCTGCTCGATTCTGGGGCCCGAACGATGGTGAGGCATTCTATCTCACGATGAGAACTGATTCGTCGACCCCCTTGGAACAAGAAAGTTGGCTTTACCGAGCCAAATCAATGACACCTAGCACCAAGTTTTTGCGCGCATATGCAAAAATCTGCGCCTCTCAAAACAAAACAAAACTAGCTATTGATGCTCTTAACCAAGCCCTTGAAATTGATCCGAACAACATGTCTGCCTTGGAACAAAAATATCAGATCCTAGACTCAATTGGGGATCGAGACGGAGCCATTTCGACTGCGCGTGAACTTGTTCAAGTTGAAGATACGCCTTACTACAAGGTACGCGCGATCCCTGAGCTGATCACATTGGAAACTTTAGATGCCAGACTCTTCTTACTCAATTTTGAAACCCGAGCCGATATCAAAGAGAGATATCAATTTGAAGCGCTTAAAGGTTTCGCTAAGTATTTGAACACGACGGCACCGATGATCAGAAAGCTGACAAAACAAGATCCAACTGGCTCATTTCTTGGGCATGATCTTGCAGAAGTAGATGCCGTGACAGGAAAGGCTAAACAACTTTTGACAAACCTTAAGGCTGTAGCTCAATCTCGCAATGACGGTTTATTGGCCAAATTGCTTGATGAAACGGTATCAGGCTTGGGGCTCGACTGAATATTGACATCAACTTTCTTTTTGAGTGGCCGATCCACCAGCCAATGCTTGACGATTTTGGCCCCAATAGGTGCCGCAACATCGCCTCCGTGTCCCGCATTTTCCACCATGACGCAGATAGCAAGCTGAGGCTTGTCCAACGGAGCGATTCCTACAAACCAACTATGGGTTTGATGGTCTTTTCTATTTTCCGCACTTCCCGTCTTTCCGCCCCATATCAGTCCAGAAATCTTTGCCGATTTAGCTGTACCTTCTTCTATAACTTGAAACATGGCATGTTTGAGCAGGTTCCAGTTGCTCGGGCTTGTGTCGACCTTCCCTAACACCTTGATTTCTTTTGGCACAGGCTTCGAATTCTCGCCTGGTGCAATGGATGCTTTCAGCAAATGAGGTCGATAGCTGATCCCTTCATTTCCAACCAATGCAGCGATACATGCCATCTGAAGAGGTGTAACAGCCAATTCTCCTTGTCCCACGCTGAAGTTCACCGTATCTCCAATGCTAAATCGTCTCTCACGGTGTTTCGCCCACCATTGCTCTGTTGGAACAACGCCTGTAGATTCGGTCGGAAGATCAAGTCCTGTTGTGCTTCCGAGCCCAACCATTTGGCAAGCCTCTCTCAATGCCTCTGGGCCAACCTTTACACCAAGATCGCCAAAGTAGACGTTGCACGACTTTGTAAAGGCTCTCTCAAAGGACACCGCGCCATGATGACCTAAACACTTGAATTTTCGATTTCCAATTTTCAAAAATCCGTTGCAGTAACTCGAAGAATTCAGCGCAAATTTTCCCGTGTTCCAGGCGGCAATTGTCGTCACAATCTTGAAAATCGAACCTGGCGCATAAGCAGCACTCGTGGCCCTAAAGAACAAAGGCTTATCTGGTGAATTGAGCAAGTCTGAATAATCATCCTTGCTGATACCTTTAAGAAAGATGCTCGAATCGTAGCTAGGGCTACTTACCATAGCCAAGACTTCACCATTACGGGGATCAAGAATGACTGCGGAGCCCCGCCGACCATCGAGGAGCGACATCGCATAACGTTGTAATTCTTCGTCTATGCTAAGAATGAGAGTTGACCCTGGTATCGGTTGATCAATTCCAAGTGAGCGAATCGGCCTTCTACGAGCATCCACTGCCACTTTGTCCTCACCGGCTTTACCCATAAGTTCTCGCTCATATTTGCGTTCGAGTCCCTGAATTCCTACGTACTGCGCGGGTTCTATATGATCACCTTTGAGTCGCTTGATGTCTTGATCCCGAGGAGTTCGAACAAAACCCAGAAGGTGGCTCATTTCTGGCCCAGCGTCATAAAATCTCATGGCTTGAGTTTCGACATCGAACCCTGGGAGTTCGTTGACGTTTTCGGCGATCAATGAGGCTGCTTCTACATTAGCACCCACATAAGCTGGCGCCGAAAGATCACCTAAATATTGAACACTCTTTATGGCCTTGGTTAAAACTTGTGGATCAACTTGCAAGATTTGTGCAACTTTGTCCATTGATTCTTGGTTTTTAAGTGCGGTTTTGGGTTTGGCAACAACAACAACAGTTGGTTTCACCCCTGCCAAGAGTTTGCCATTGCGATCGAGAATCTTGCCTCGTGGCGCGAGTTTCGAAACACTGGCCGTTCCTGTGTATTCAGCTCGCTCAATAAGCTCATTTGCTGTCACGACTTGCAAATACCATAGCCGCATAAAGTATGCGCCCAAAACTCCCACAATAAGCCCAGGAAATAACAACAACCGGGCGTTAACTGGACGTTCTTCTGGAGCATAAATGACCGACATATCTAGCTTATCGACCTCCGTATGATTCGAGCTTTCCTAGTGATCCAGCGGGCGATCCTTTGTGGAATGCGTTCAAAGCCGCTTCGTTTCTTAGGCACGATACTTTGTTGTGCTTTTTGAATCTGAGCGACTTCCATTTTTGGTGATCCCAGGCTTGCGTTCCAAAGCCCAAGTCCACAAAGCAAGAATCCCATAGAAAGAATGGCCGCTATCAGAACCATACTTTTCTTTACTCTTTTAGATTCTAGCCCCGATGAATTTTGCATCGTCCCTTTGGCTCGCTCCCGAGTTTGAACGCTCTTCGAACTCGTTCCGGGCAGGCGATATTGGCTCTTTGCCCAGAATCCGCACAAATCTCGACAAATACGATCCTTTCGTTTTGATCTGTCCTTTTCTCGGAATTTTCCGATTTGGGAATGTTGGCCGGCTTCTTTGTACCTTCTTTCAAAGGAGGGTCAGCACCCTCATCGGGTTTTTCTGATGGAGCATCTTCCGAATTCATCGCAGGGTCGCTATCCGGCGCAGCGTCCTGGTTTCCGAGTCCTTGATCTGGTTCTTCAGTTGGAATCTCATCAGTTTTTTCTTCTTTTGATCCAGAATCAGCATAGCCACGAATGTGTCTCGATTCCTCTCCAACTACGTCCTGTGCATAGCCAACAATATCTGCCCAAAGTGGGGCGACCATGTGTCCACCCATGACATAGCTATCCATCGCTTTATAGGTAGTGCGACCACTTTCAGTTCGAACTTCGTTGGCTACCCAACCGACTCCAACAAATTTGTCCGTATATCCGCAAAACCATGCGTCTTTGTTTGAAGTCGTTGTTCCGGTCTTGCCTCTGGCATTGGTTACACTACCTGCCCCTCGTCCTGTACCACTTGTGACAACGGCGCGCAGGCACATATCAATACCTTCTGCAGCAGATGGGCTAAGCATCCGGCGAGAAAACTCCGGATTCACAATTTTGATGGGAATTCCATCGGGTCCGATGACCCTGGCAACACCAAAGGGAGTAAACCTATCCCCTTTGTTTTGGAAAACGCTATAAGCCGTTGCCATCTCCATCGGTGTAACTTCATCAGCACCTAGCGCAATTGATTCGACTGCTGGCAAATCAGTTTTGATTCCAAACGCACCATGAGCCATGTTAATCACATTGTTCAGGCCAACCTTATCGAGAGCCCACATAGCGGGCGTGTTGATTGATTGTGCGATGGCAGACCTCACCGATACTTCACCACCTTTTCCACCACCCTTAATCGCTCTTCGGTGTCCGGCATCGTCATGAATCATATAGGGGTCGTTTCGAACATACCCATCTGGGCTCAGGGCTCCATATTCAAAAGCTGTGGCATAAACAAGAGGTTTGAACGATGACCCAGGTTGTCTTCGCCCTTGCGTTATGACATTAAACTGATTTTTATTATAGTTTGGGCCACCGACCATAGACAAAACACGGCCCTCGTTATCTAAGAGCACAAATGCAGCTGTCGTAATCCTGAGCCCCTTATTGCGCCTGACCATGTTCGAAACCTGCTTCTCTGCATATTTCTGCAGATTGGTGTCCAGGGTTGTTTCGATGGTGTAACCACCCTTTGTCAAATCAATATCTGGCAGGTTGTCTTTGATCCAAGCCTTTACATAGTCACAAAAGTAAGGTGCAAATCGCTCGGTTGAAACCTCTGCCCTTGCTTTTTTAAGTTTGAGAGGTTCGGCAAGGGCCTTGGAATATTCGTCCTCTGTCATCCAACCTTCGTCTTTGATGATGCCCAAAACCGCATTTCGATTTCGAACAGCGACTTTCAAATTTGTAAACGGGTTTTCGTCGCTGGGCCTGCGAACACATCGAGCCAATGTCGCCGCTTCTGACCATGTGAGGTCATCGAGTTTCTTTCCAAAATAAACTTCTGCTGCGGCGGAAATTCCATAAGCACCTGATCCATAAAAGACTTGATTTAGATACAGCTCCAAGATTTGCTCTTTTGAAAGCTGCCTTTCGATCATGGTGGCCAAGGCCATGTCTTTAATCTTTCGATCCATGGTTTTGGAGTTGCCCGTGTAAACACGCTTTGCAATTTGCATGGTGATTGTGCTACCACCTTCGACTCTCTTGCCAGAAACGGTAGAAAAGACGGCTCGGCCCATGCCATAAAAATCGACTCCGCTGTGCTGATAGAACCGCTTGTCTTCGGCCGCCAGGGTTGCCTTGATGATCTTATTGGGAGCGTCTTGAATCCTGATTGGTCTGCGGAATTCTGTTGCAATGGATTCGAGAATTTTGCCATCTTGAGACTTAATAACGGTTCGCTCGCTCGCGACGATCTTCATCACTTCAGGCAAATTCGGAATGAGTTTTGCAGCATCATTGAGCTGCTTTTGGGCATAGATCGTCGCCCCGATAGTTCCAATGGTCAGAGGCACAAAGGCCAAGAGACTGATGACTTTGAGTCTTTTCAACCACTTAGATTTTGATTTGACCTTTTTCGGGGCAGTTCTGGCGACTACATCAGCCATGACTTACTAACCAGTATGACGTGAGAGAAGGGCCACCTGTTGCTAGTCTGAGACCCTTTCGGCCCAACGGCGGAGTTCGTCCTGAGTCAAATTTCCAATGAGCACAAGCTGCGAACCATCTTTATTCCAGACATAACTTGCGGAATCTCTGCCTGTCATTCGTTGTAGACGCTCTGGATTGACATCTCCCTTTATTTGGAAAAGAGAAAGTCGGCCCGCTTTTCCGGCATAGGTTTGCATAAGAACCTTTATTCCTTTGGGATCCAGTTTCCGAACAGCTACCAGTTTCCAAGAATCGTTTTGCTGGATTCGGTATGGCTTCATCCCGAGCTCGCTAGAAATCTTCTTGAGATCATCATATGCCGTAATGAACTTGGCTCCTGGCTTCTGAAAATCAAAGATTTTGCTAGGAAACTTGGGATCAAATTGAACGGATGTGTACTCCATCGATCCATTAAGCTGGCCTTTGGGGTCAAAAGATTGCATTTTCAAAATCAAGCCTCGATCTGGATCAATCCACAATTTGAGAATGGGTTGGTCACTCGGATTCACCAGAGCAAGGCCCCTTGTATCATGCCCAGCAACGCTTCCACCATTGGATTCTTTGAAATTCGGACGAAACCGATTGCTGAAATGCATGAATCTCATCAACATCTCCGCTTCGATAGGTGGAGATTCACGAATTTCGTTTGTAGATGGGTTCCAAACAAGCCTACGCTGATTGTTTTCAATAGAGTCGAAGCCCTTGCGAGATCCTGAATCAATCACCTGCGAACGGATCGTTTCACCATTTCTCCAAACCTTTTCAGTCACAAGCTTTCGTTCACCTTGCTCCAAATGCATGACGACTCGAACTCCTGCAATCTTGATCCTTTCACGACTCTCAATGACTTTTCTCATGAGAGGATGCATCGAACCGGGCCGATCCTTTCCACGTGGGCGGTGACTATCGGCCTGGCCCCAAGCCATGTTGCTACATGACACGAGAACCAAGCTTAGGCCAATTACTTTCATCACGAACCTGAAGTTTGAGATTCAAACCCGCTTTGAGAATAAGCAACACCCATTCCACTTTCAATATCGGCTTCATGGTGAGCGTTGATCAAACTTTCTTCCACAGCCGGACTTTTTCGAGCGGACAACTGAATCGTCGGTTGATCCGGTACTGGCGAGCTCGTTGGCGGTTTGGCAAAAACCATTACTAATCCAGCGACTGCAAGTCCAGTGAGACTGAATCCCGAAAGCCAAGCCCATGTCTTCGTCTTTTTAGCCCTTGGGCTGACTGCCAGAAGCCTGCTATTCAATTCGCTTCGCCACGCCAAGCTGGGCGTTGGATCTTCCATTCCATGGAGCAATGACTGCATCGAGGCCGATTCCTCTAGCTCAAAGTCGAGCTCCAATGCTTCCTCAATAGTCAATGCTTGTTCGTGAGCAATCTTTTCAAACGTCTCTCGATCCATCTTAGGCTCCTCGCTCTCCTTGTGTCACATATTCATTCAGTGATCTTTGCAAAAATGAACGTGCCAGAAAAAGTCGGCTTTTCACCGTCCCAATAGGAATATCTATAGCTTGAGCTATTTCGTCATATCCCATATCTTCTTTATCGTGCATCAAAAGCACAATCCTCAGCTTTTCGCTCATTGAATCTATGGCCCGATCAACTGCTTCTTCAAGCTCTTGGTTCATTGCCAAACCCTCGGGATTCCACCGAGAATCAGCAAATTCCATGGGTTCATCTTCTAGTCCAAAAGATTCTATTCCTAATTCTACTAGTCCTCGCTTAGCCTTTCTGCTCCGATCAATGCACAGATTGTAAGCAATCCGAAAGAGCCATGTCCTTAGTGAACAGGCTCCATCGAACTTGGACATCCCTTGAAATGCCTTGATGAAGACTTCTTGAGTAATGTCCAAAGCCTCTTCTTCTTGGCGAACCATTCGCTTGACAAATCCAAAGACCCGAGCTTGGTAGGCATCCACAATCCGGCCGAACGCCGAGTAGTCCTGTTTTCGGCACTGGGCCACGATAGACTGCTCTGTCGCTAGATCGATTTGTCGTCGCATTAAAGCTGCTGCTCCAGATCCACGGTTCATCTGATCGGTATTAACGATAGATTCCTGCAATTGTTCACTCTCAATGTTGGTTCTTGGGCCCGTCATATCAACTGGAATTTCCTCATCTTACAACAGATTCGGGCCAAATCCTCGAAGGATTTGGCCCGATGGATCAAAAAATTGTCTCCTAGAATCCTAGAACCGGATACCGCCGTAAATTCCAAATCCTGTGAGTTTGCTTTCGGAGCTTCCAAAATATCGAAGTTCGACAAAAAGCGGAGTCTGAGCTTTTACAAAGTCATAACCAACGCTGAGCTGGAACGCAAATTCTGTATCGGTTTTAGAACCTCCACCTGTTGCGGGGACGTGCCCAAAGCCAATTCCTGCTCCTCCACTTAAATAAATCTGTTCGTTGCGGAACACATAATTCGCCAAGAGCGGAGCATTACTATAGCTTCCCTTTCCGTAGTAGTCCAGAGACAGTGACCAAGAAGCACTTTGGTTTGGTTTTGAACTATCGAAATGGACATTTGCCATCTTGTACTCTAGCCCACCAGAGAACCAGCCCTGGCCCTCAACTGTTCGAGCATCGCCATTTGAAGGATAGAACAAGCCAATTCTCATCGACATTCCGATGGGTTTTGTGTACTGTGCCTGGGATTGAGTGGCGACACCCAAAACAAGGATTGAAGCAAGTCCTAAGGTTGCAAACTTATTCATTTTAATTAAGAATCCTACGATTTTTTCATGCGCATTGCGAATCCAACGCAAGGCCACAAGGCCATCTTACACTCAAGACGAATCAAGTTAGGTCAAAGATTCCCAATTATTTTGCTATCAATGCAGTTTCTTTGATCAACTCAATAACCAGCTCAGTTGTTTTCACAAGATCAGCCCGCGAGACATATTCATCATGCGTATGAATTTTCTCCATTCCCGTGGCAACAACGATGGATTTAACACCCTTTGAATTATAAATATTGGCATCACTTCCCCCCAAAGTTGTTCTCAAATCTCCTGTAAGTCCAAGATTCTTCGCTGCATTGGTGGCCACGAGAACTACGATTTCTTGCGGATCTATCTCGTATGCACCATAGTGCCTCTTGTAATCAATATCGCATGTCGTGCCCCAATCTTCGGATGCCGATTCGAATGCTGATTTCATGTCGTGGATCACTTGATCAAGTTCGCTGATCTGGGTCGATCGTGCCTCACCCCTAATCTTGACTGATGGGCATACAACGTTGACGGCAGTTCCACCTTCAATAATGCCGAGATTTGAAGTAGTTTCGGGCCCAATCCGTCCAACCTTGATTCGATTGATGGCATCGGCAGCGACACAAATCGCATTGATACCCTTTTCGGGATCTTTTCCAGCATGGGCAGGAATCCCGTGAACGACAATATCGATTTTGTCGTGAGTTGCAGTTCTGGTCACAAAGGTTCCTACGGGTGGCCCAGTATCCAAGACAAATCCAAAGTCCAGATTTAAGGCATCAAGATCAATGGCATCTGCACCTTTCAGGCCAATTTCTTCTGCACAGCTAAAAAGCAACACGATTTCTCCGTGTGGAATTTTGTGTTCAAGGACGCAGCGGATGGCTTCGATAATGGGTGCCATCCCAGCTTTGTCGTCTGCGCCCAAAATGGTATCTGAATTCGATGACAAAATTCCATTCTCGTCCTTGATTTCGAGTCCGGTAGTGGGCTCAACCGTATCTAAGTGTGCGCTGAGAAAGATCGCTGGTGCGCCACTCACTGTTGCAGGAATCCTGGCGAGAATATTATTGCTGTTTCCTCCTATTTTGCTCGCCGCATTGTCTTCCCAGACTTCAATCTGCAACTCTTGAAGCACGCATTTGACGTACTGCGCAACCTCGCGTTCTTCGAGAGCTGGAGCATTGATGAGACATAATCTTTTGAAGAGGTCTATGAGCCGTTCCTCTTTAACCATCTATTAGTCCTCGACTTCGGCTCCAGGTTCCCAACCCTGGTCGCTGGCTCTCATCAACACTTTCACATTCATATCTTGGTGGACTCGGCTTTGACAGGCCAATCGAAACTCACCCAAAACGCCGTCTTCTTCCAAGCAGTCACGCTCTTTTTCTCCCATTTCCGGTTCTGGACCCAAAAATTGCACGCGACAAGTTGTGCATCTGGCTTGGCCTCCACATCGATGACTGATATCAATTCCGTTTCTCTCGATGGCAATAACAAGTTTCGTCCCGCTTTCAACTTCAAACGGCTCAAACCCTTCAACAGTAATGGTGTGTTTCGACATGGAAGGTTCAATTTACCTTTCCTTTGACCCGATAATTGATCTGGTTCCAAGGTATAGTCCTGTGCCGTGTCCGAGATTCTTGCCACAAAATTGATTCGAGATGTTCCTGATTTTCCAAAACCAGGGATTCTATTTAAGGATGTCGCGCCAGTTTTGCAAAGCCCAGCAGCTTTGCAAGAAGTTGTCGATTTAATTGCTATCGATGCGCGAAATCAAGGGGCCGAGGTCATTGTTGGCATTGAGAGCAGAGGCTTCGTTTTTGGTACGCCTGTTGCCCTGCAACTCGGGCTCCCTTTTGCCATGACTCGCAAATTGGGAAAGCTTCCCTTTGATAGGATCACAGAAGAATACGCTCTCGAATATGGAACCAACACCATTGAGATGCACACAGACGCCATTGAACCTGGGCAACGCGCTTATGTTATCGACGACCTTTTAGCAACGGGTGGAACGGCCGCAGCTGCAGCCCGACTTATCGAGCGACTGAACGGCAACGTTTGTGGTATGGGTTTTATGGTTGAATTGAGCTTCTTGCAAGGGCGCAAAAATCTTGGTGGATATCCATTGCATGCTCTGATCTGCTATTAGGCCCCTTTTTTCTTGTAACCTGATCCAAGAGGTAAATTTGGCTTATGCCAGCAGCACTTCTTACGCTTTTTGTACTAGGATTTCAAGCCAAAACTGCCAAGCCAATTTCCGTAAGCGATCTCATGAAATCTGTGGACAAATATGACAAAAAGATTGTTCAAGTTTCAGGCAACATTGAATCTTTTGTTGAAAAAACTTCGAAAACTTCGCAGAAGCCTTATGTTCTTGTCGTCGTGAAGGACGCGAAGAACAAGGTCAATATCTATATGCGAGGTAAAGCTGCCAAAGTTTTTAAGAAAGGTGAGAAAGTGATCGTGACGGGGCTCTATCAGAAAGAACACAAAGTTGGAAAACTCACTTTCAAAAACGAAATTGATGCCTCCAATGACAAAGTGAAAACCAACGGTATTCGTTCAGCCAAATAAATCATGCCTTTTCTCTTGGCCGTCATGGGCCAAACTGGCTCTGGAAAATCAGCAATCGCTGAGCAATTGTCTGAAAGAACCGGAGCCAGGCTAATCAATTCTGATGCATTTCAAGTCTATCGTGGACTAGATATTGGCACTGCAAAACCCTCTGAAAAACACAGATACGACCTTCTTGATGTCGTTGATCCGACCGAAGATTTTGGAGCCGGAGATTGGATTCAAAGGGTTGTTCCCATCTTAGAGCAAACCTTTGAAATTGGCCAAAGTGCAATCCTTGTTGGGGGCTCGGGATATTACGTGAGAGCTTTGATGGAGGAGTATCGGGCCATGAAGGCTGCCCCCGATCCCGAACTTCGAAAAGACATTTGCGAAAAGGAAAGGGAGCATGGGCTAGGGCACCTTGTGGATTGGCTGAACAGAATTGACCCGAATTGCAAAATCGATTTTCAAAACCCCGTGAGGGTTCGTCGCGCGCTCGAACGAGCTCTTACATCTAGCTCTGAATTGGAATTTCGGATACCTTCATATTTGAAGCTCAAAATCTCAACAAATCCAAACATGAATGAACTCGAAAGCGCTTGGGATGCTCGAGTCCAGAGCATGCTGGATCTTGGTTGGGAAGATGAAGTTCGTGATTTATTACAAAAAGGTGTCCCAGAAACGTCGCCAGGATTTCGTGCGATAGGGTATCAATCCGTGTCCAGGTATCTCAATGGAGAACTGGATCGGAACCAGATGGTCACAGATATCGTAACTAAGACAAGGCAATTCGCAAAGCGCCAGAGGACTTGGTTACGAACAGAACCATCGGTTTTGCTCATGCCGCAATCGCGGCTGAATCATGATGGATTTTTGGAGAGCGTTGAATATGCCTTCGGAGCCATCAAAAGCCTAGGAGAAAAATAGAAAAATGGGTAAGTCAATAAACCTCCAGGACATGTTCTTGAACCAAGTTCGAAAGGAAGGTATAGGAGTCACGATATATTTGATGGGTGGAGTTCAATTGCGGGGCCAAGTGAGAGGATTCGATGCTTTCACCGTACTTTTGGATTCGCCTGGCAAACCAACTCAGTTGGTTTATAAACATGCCATCACAAGCATAGTGCCCAGCAAGCAGATCGGAGGAACTGCTGGTGGGGGACACGACAACTTTGAATCGCCTGAATAAATGAAATTTACAAAAATGCATGGAATCGGAAATGATTTCGTGCTTGTCAATGGATTTGCAAGTGGCCAAGCTCTGAATGAGTTCCAGAGCTTGGCACCTGCACTATGTGATCGAAAATTTGGAATTGGATCGGACGGGCTCATTGTGGCTCTCCCTGGCGAATCGAATCCATTTCAGATGAGAATGTGGAATCCCGATGGTTCTGAAAGCGAAATGTGTGGAAATGGCATCCGATGTTTCGCGCTGTTTCTACATGACCAAGGGTTGACTCAAGAGAAAATCATTCCTGTTGAAACTGGAGCAGGACTCCTCACGCTTGAAATCGTAGCGGAAGGCAAAGTCAAAGTCAATATGGGTCTTGCCCGCTTAACACGAGCAGAAATTGGAATGGCTAACCCGACAGACGAAAGCTTTGTCAACCAAGTTATCGATGGCACAACCTATCGTGGCACGGCTGTTTCTATGGGAAATCCCCATGTCGTGATCTTTGCCGATAATATCGATTCAATTGAGCTCGAAAAAATTGGGCCAGAAATTGAGAAGCATCCGTTGTTTCCGACCCGTGTAAATGTTCATTTTGTCCAAGTACTTTCGGAATCTCATATTAAGCAGCGCACTTGGGAACGAGGTGCAGGACTTACATTAGCCTGTGGAACCGGAGCTTGCGCCTGTGCCGTAGCAAGCTATCTTAACGGATATTCTCAGCGAAATGTGACAGTTTCGCTCCCTGGCGGCGACCTCCTAATTGAGTACTTAGAAAGTGGATTTGTTTTGATGACGGGGCCAGCAGAAACCGTTTTCGAAGGATATTGGAACTCGGATAACGAGTAAGCCTATTCGCCCCGCTCTAACTCACGACGAGTGTCTTTCTTTTTTATCGCTTCTCGCTTATCAAATTGTCGCTTCCCTCGGGCTAGCGCAATGGTCACCTTAACCCGACCCCTTTCATTAAAGTAGATGCGAGTCGGAATGATCGCGAGTCCCTTTTCTTGGGATTTTCGTTTCAATAGGTCGATCTCTCTTCGGTGCATCAGCAGCTTTCGGTCTCTTCGCCGATCATGTACAAAGTGCGACGACTTTTCATATGGTTCAATATCTAATTGCTTCAGCCAAAGCTCAGCATCTTTGATATCGCAATAGGCATCTGTCATGTTTGCTCGCCCCAAATAAATGCTTTTGACCTCGGTTCCTACTAGCGCGACACCGGCCTCATGAGTTTCAATGAACTCATAATCAAAAGAAGCCTTGCGATTTTGAATGGTCGCTGGCCCACGCTTCTCAGCCTTTTTATGGTCTTTGGCGGACATGCCTGGTTCAGTCTACCAAAGGGTATTCTTGAAGTCCTATGGAATTGGCATTGTGCCGAAAACTAAGCCCAATTATGGTTTTCTTTGCTCTTGCAGGGTGCCAAAAACAAGCCACGGCTGGCGATCATGTTTCGCTATACAAGGATGTGATTTCTGAGGACACAAAGGTTGGAACAGGTGAAGGGGCCAAAGATGGCGATCTCGTCCTCTTCACTTATGAGGGCAAATTCCCGAAAGATGGCAAAGTTTTCGATACAAATGACCCTGTCAAATCCGAAAAGAACAAGAACCCATTGGCTGTGAGGGTTAACCAAAAGTTAGGAATTATCAAAGGCTTAGGCGAGGGTATCGCCGGGCTGAAAGTTGGCGGGGAGAGAACGATCAAGATTCCATGGTCAAAAGCTTATGGGTCAGCAGGCAATGAAGGCGGAATTCCCCCGTATAGTGATTTGATTTTCGAGGTCAAGTGTCTCTATGTTGTTAAGAAGGGAGAAGAGAGCTTAATCGAAGTTGAAGATATCCTTCCCGGGACTGGTGCCGAAGTTAAAGAAGGTGATACCGTAACCGTGAATTACACTTGTAAGCTCACGAATGGCCGGATCATCGACGATCGGAGCAAACCAGATAAGTCCGTTAAGTTTAATGTTGGTAGGGCTGAGGCCATTTCTGGATTCGACAAAGGGATCGTCGGTATGAAAATAGGTGGCCATAGAAGGCTGACTTTGGGGCCGGATGCTGGTTGGGGCGCATTTGGAAAAGATGTTGTGGCCGGAAACCAGGTTTTGGTGTACGATATTTTGAGCGTCAAGATTGGAACCTAAATGATCACAATCCAATCGTCAGGTGATCCAAAATTCGAAGAACTCATCCAAAATCACCCAAGGTTCGACTATCGAGAAGGATTACCAGATCGGATTGAGTTCGATTCTCGGATGATTCTGCTTTCTGGCGATCCAGTTGAACCTTTTGGTTTGATTGAACTTATGGATAATAACCCTTTGGTTTGTGCGAATGTCGCATCACTTCCTCCTTCTGATGCCACCCTGATGTTGATGGCCCTTGGGCCGATGTTTCGTGCAGGCTTGCCCATCGAACCTCCTGTGTTTCGGACTACAGCACCCAAATCTTCTTCCTCTCTGACCAAATGGTTAGATACTCCAAACGAAATTCCTGTCGATTATGAATCGGTAGAACCTAGTGATTGGCTATTTGGGCATGCTATTTGCCTCGTAAAAAATGTCGACGATTGGAGAGAAATCGACAATCTCTATGCCGATTCTTATGATCGAACATTTTATGTTTCGGTTGTGCCGGATATCCGAACTGAAGTCAAAAAGAATCAATTTTCACCAAATGGTTTTGTCCAGTTAACCATGACTCCGGGAGAGGATGAATCATTGATTTCTATTCATGTTGCTGGCCATAAGAATGGCAAGTGTGGTGCTTGCCAGAAGCTCCAAATGTTGAACATCATGTGTGGGTTAGAAGAATTTCTTGGGATCCCTTCAGGGCTCTAAGTCCAAATCCAAAGTTGGCTTCGACTCATCGGCTAGCGACTTCTTATCCTCTTCCGTAGCGACAATGGCATCGACTCCTGGCCCATCAAGCTTTTCCCATTCGCCATGCCCCGTTTTGTGCCATGTCGTAAATCCCTTTTCAGCGGCCTTGCTGGCTGAAAAATTTCGTGATTTGACAATTGCGATTTGAGACACTACTCGGTGAACTTCAAGGCCACAATAGGGACAAAACTTGATCGGGTCTTCTCCGACACTCTGAACGACTCCAAATCGAAAGTCGCATAGCTCGCACTCGTCATAGTCGTGTTCATATTCATAGACTGGCATGTTATGATCCGGGGTAGAAGTATTCTCAATTTGAAAAACGTGACTTCATCTTTTGACGCGCTAAACGAGGCGATTGTCTCATGTGACCAGTGTCCACGCTTGCGAAATTGGTGTAGCAATATTGCACACCAAAAACGCAAGCAGTATGCAACTCACGATTATTGGGGGTTGCCGGTTCCCAATTTTGGCGATCCCGAAGCAAAGGGATTGATCGTGGGCCTGGCGCCCGCGGCCCACGGAGCAAACCGAACAGGAAGAATGTTTACAGGCGATCGAAGTGGAGATTGGCTGTATAAAAGTTTGTATAAGTTTGGGCTGTGCAGCTCGCCGAAATCGGTATCAGTCGGTGACAGACTTGTTTGTCATGGAATTTCTATAACAGCCGTTTGCCATTGTGCTCCACCCGACAACAAACCAACTCGCGAAGAGATTTCGAACTGTCATACTTTTTTGGCTCAAACTTTATCTTTGCTGGCCCCAAAAGCTATATTGTGTCTCGGTGGTTTGGCGTGGGAAGAAGTCTCGAAACTTCTTGCAACCAAGTCGAAACATAAATTTGGCCATGGGGCTTCATACAGAACTCATCACGATATTGAGGTCTTCGCAAGTTACCACCCAAGCCAACAAAACACTTTCACAGGCAGGCTGACTGAGTCGATGCTAGATTCGGTTATCCAGCGATTTGCGGAATCAATCCGGTCAGCCCAAGGTCATTGATAAGTTGTTTACGCTCAACTTCAAATCTCATCAATTGACCTGCTCGCGAGACCTGGATCTTGACCTTTGTTCCCGGATCTCCTGACATCAGATTCGAAAGCTGTCGAAAACCGATTTGAGAAACATCTTCGCCTTCCACCTCGATTAACTTATCACCGCGTTTGACTCCTGCTGCTTCGGCAGGACTCCCTGGAATCACCCAATACACCATCATTCGTTTATCGATAGGATTTGGAAAAGCAAGGATTCCAATCTCTGCGGGTTCCTTATCCGAGAGTTTTCCTGTAAAGTTCTCCAACAGAACATACCTTTTAGCTTGATCTATGGTGATATTGAAGTTTTTGAGGAATTGGAAACCAACAGTTCCATCTTGGTCAGCAAGGCTCGATGGCAGGTCGATAACATCAAACACGCATTTGGGCACAGGGACTCCAAATATCTTGACGTTGCTCATATTGATCTTGAACGTATCAACAGGGCCAGAAGCGACCACTGTTTGACCCATAAACGAAGCTTTTTTGCCTTCGGGCCATAGCTTTGCTCTTTCAATCACATCTTTGTGCGTCGTCGCATAGCCCGCATTGCCAGTATCCAGCACCATATAGAGCTTCTCCCCATTTGAAGCCAAAACTGTCATGTGAAGAGAATCTTTTCCAATCGGCAATAACTTAGTCAAAAACGCTTTCTCGCCATCGGCTTTTTTAGTAGATATGTCAAAGTCATTTGGCAAAAATATAAGTTTTTTCTGTTCAAAATTGATCTGAAATTTCAGACCGTTAAACGCCCCGAGACCTAAGATGCCATCACAGTGCATCCCATAAGAATATGTGTAGTGTTCCGAAGGTTGCTGAACGACTTTCATATCTTTACAATCGATCGAACGATCGCCAACTTTAAAGGTCTTCATATCCACAGTTTTTGCTTCAAAACTTCCGACAAAGTCAGTGAGGTTCTGGGTTCCAGATGGTTTTCCAATATTCAGGTTGTCACCCATAATCACCTGCCCGCTAAATCCCGTGTCAAACATCAGTGAAGCTTTGCAACCGTTTACTGTAACATCGATAATAATCGCTTCATCAGAAGTTCGAAACGGAACTTCAGTTACACCTTGAAAGAGGAAGGCGTGAGCGAGGCAAAACGCTGTCAACATAATTTCTTACTAATTTACAACGTCCAAAAGCAAATCGTGCAACTGAGAGTCCCGCTAAACCACAAAAACACTTATGTCTTGTCCCGAATACTGTATACTTCGCTCACTTCGATACGCGATGACGTGAGTCGGGTCCAAGATAGGACAGTGGTGAAAATGAAGAACGGATTTACGACAACCTTATTGGCAGCTTCCATGCTTGTTTTGGGATTGGCTGCAGGATGTAAGAACGATAATACAGCCAATGGTGGAGGCAGCGGTAATAGCGGTGCGAATGGCGGTTCGGCGCCCACGAGTGGACGAAAAGATCCTGCTTCGCCCGGAGCCAAAATCACCGGAGACGAGATCAAAATTGGTTTGGTTGCAAGTCAAAACGGAGACCAAAAGCCTTGGGGAGATGACTGCATCAAGGGAGCGCAAATGGCTGTTGATGAAATCAACACGGCTGGCGGAGTGGGCGGTAAGAAGATTCGATTGCTCATAGGGGACAGCAACAGTTCGCCGGAGACAGGTAAGAGTGCGGCTGCAAAGCTGGTGAGCGACGGTGCTGTTGGACTGATTGGAGAAGTCTCTAGCGGAACAACTCAACAGCTTGCAAACGTGGCTTTTGATGCTGGTCTACCAATCATCGCCGTCGGTGCGACCCGAACAGACCTTGCTGCCATTGGAAGCAACTTCTTCCGTGTTTGTTATACCGATGATTTCCAGGGCCCAGTTATGGCCAAATTCGCTTTTGATTACCTAAAGCTGAAAAATGTCGCCATCATGACAGATGCCAAGTTGCCTTACTCGGTTGGCTTAAGCGATAGCTTCCGCAAGGCATTTGAATCTTATGGCGGAAAAGTCGTTGATGAACAAAAATATCAGTCGAAGGAAACACAGTTTTCGAGCTATATCTCGAACTTGAAATCCAAGAATCCAGAAGGTGTTTTCCTTAGCGGTTATTTCACCGAAGTAGGCCCAATAGCGAGCCAAATGAGAGCAGCCGGGCTCAAAGTTCCGCTCTTTGGTGGAGACGGATGGGATAGCTCAGAACTCATTAGCTCCGGCGGAGAAGGCATTGTCGGCGGGTATTTCTGCAACCACTACAACAGCAAAGAAAACCGCCCCGAAGTTAAGAAGTTTCTTGATGATTGGAAAGCAAAGTACGGCGGAGAACCCGGAACAACGATGGGTGCTTTGGGATACGATGCAGCTAAACTCATGATGGATGCCCTCGGAAAGCGAAAGGGCGACACCAGCAAGGATGTTTCGTCCGCCATCGAAGAAACCGTAGACTTCCCTGGTGTTACAGGAAGGATCACTTTGAAGGGACAGGGTGGCAATCCATCGAAACCGGCACTTGTGGTTAAAGTTGAAAAAAGTGGCTTCGTTTTCGAAAAATCTTATGCTCCAGAGGACTTGAAGAAGTAAGTTGCTGGATCTTTCGATGAATCTTGTGGCAGGACTCGACTTTTCGATCCTGCCACAGCAATTAGTCAATGGACTACTTTTGGGCTCGGTTTATGCCCTAATCGCCCTTGGCTATACAATGGTTTATGGTGTGCTGCGGCTCATCAATTTTGCCCACGGCGAAGTCTTTATGTTGGGAGCCTATTCAGCGCTCTTCACTTCGTGGATGCTTGGGTTTTCACCGGAACTTGTCAAAGGAATCGATAAGCCTTCGACATGGATCAATCTCGTCATCATGCTCTTGGTCAGCATGGTCGTTTGTGGATTGATTGGAGCTCTTATTGAGTTTCTCGCTTACCGACCGATGAGGAACCAGCCTCGAATCGCATCTTTGATCACGGCCATTGGGGTTTCCCTTTTTATTCAATATGCCGGTGGCCTCTTTCTTCCTCAATCACCGCCTCCAGCCATCAGCGAGCAGGTGAACCCCTATCGAAAGAACCAAATCACGCTCGTGTTGCGCCCCGCGCCACCGGAAATTGTGAAAGCCGCTCATGTTGCCGACGAGGCCGCCAAGAAAGTTTCGGAAAAATTTGAAGCGGCCAAATCAAGTGGCGTGTCTCAGAAAGAACTTGATGCGCTCCATGATGAAGTGACCGACGCCTCGAACAATGCATCTCGGTTGCAAACTCAAGTTTCTTCAATGACAACGGGCCTGATCATTCCGTTTGGTCAAATGGCCATGCTTCTCACGACAATGGTGCTGATGGTTGTCTTGTGGTTTGTTGTCCAAAAAACCAAAACCGGAAGAGCGATGAGAGCCGTTGCTCATGACTTCGATTCAGCCTCTTTGATGGGAGTCAACGTGGGAAGAATTGTAACGATTACGTTCGTTATTGGTTCTGCCCTCGCAGGTGCGGGGGCTATGATGTATGCCACCTTTTTGAGAACGCCTCTCAGCCCGTTCCTCGGCGTTCAGCCAGGTGTCAAGGCCTTTGTCGCTGCCGTTCTTGGGGGAATAGGAAATATCCCTGGTGCCGTACTAGGTGGAATCCTTATGGGAATTGTCGAAACTCTTGTCGTTTGGCTTGATGGCTTCATTCCAGGATTGAGCGGTTATAAAGATGCCGTAGCATTTGTGGTTCTCATTGCTGTATTACTTTTCAGGCCGGGCGGACTGTTGGGATCTTCTAAGGTAGAGAAAGTATGAAATTCTGGCTGATCCGAATCATCTCCTTCGTGCTCGCCATTGGCTTTTCATTTGGCTTAGAGATTTTGGTTCATGGCCAGTTCACTTCCATTTATCGACTTGTCGTTTTGGCCGGACTTTATATCACCTTGGCGACAAGTTTGAACTTGATCAATGGCATTACAGGGCAATTTTCAATTGGCCATGCGGCATTCTATATGGTCGGTGCCTATTCGGCCGGGTTCATCTCGTCGCAGTTTTACGCGCGGCAAAGCTTGGGTCCGGAGATGTGGATGATCTTGATGGCACTTATCGGAGCAATCTTTGCTGGAATTGCAGGCTTCGTAGTTGGCCTCCCTAGCCTAAGGCTCAGAGGAGACTATCTTGCCATAGTAACCCTCGGTTTTGGCGAGATTCTGCGGATCATTACACAAAATGTCCAACAGATTGGTGGATCGTATGGCATGCAAGTCAAGCCATTTGGAGGCCCACCACAAACACTTTGGCTCGTATGGATTTTGGCGATATTTTCTATAGCAATTTGCAGAAATCTGCTGAAGGTCGCGCATGGCCTTCCCTTCCTGGCTGTTCGTGAAGATGAGGTTGCCAGCGCGGCTATGGGAGTCCCAGTTTCAAAGACCAAAGTCACAGCCTTTGTTGTGGGGTCTGCGCTTGCCGGCGCAGCAGGGGCAATTTTGGCCCACGCCGAAACATTCATTTCACCTGATACCTTCAAAATGGATGTGTCTTTCATCATCCTCACGATGGTTGTTCTAGGTGGAACTGGGTCTATCACTGGTTCTGTTATTGCTGCTATTGCACTTTTTGCAATCCCAGAATGGCTTCGAAACCTCCAAGATCCCATCACCAAAGCCGCCATCCAAATTCCTGGACCTGCTCTGGTCGCTGGGTTGTTTGCTGCACTCATTGCGGTCGCTGGGCTAAAACTTGTCCAAGACCGATATCATGGCGCAAAACTTCAAAAGGCACTTTGCTACTTGGGATGCATTGTCGCAGGATTTATTTTGCAGATTTTGTTTTCCAAAGTTTTTGGTGCCGTTCCAGCTCTAGCTGCAAAATCCTTCGAGGCATCTGCGCTAAGAATGGTGATTTTTGCAGCGACTCTCATTGTGCTCATGTTGCTGAGACCGCAAGGAATATTTGCTCACCACGAATTCAGTTGGAAATGGCTAGGAACATTGTTTAGCCCAAAAGCCAAGGAGAGTCTGCAGTGACAGACGAATCGACACGCCCTCTCGTTTTGTCGCTTGACAAAGCAACCATCAAATTTGGTGGCCTTGTTGCTGTGAACGAGGTTTCGTTTGATCTTAATCAAGGTGATCTTTTTGGACTCATTGGCCCAAACGGTGCCGGAAAAACGACTTGTTTCAACCTTATCACGGGAGTGTATAAGCCAACAAGTGGAAGCATTCTCTTTAAAGGCAAAGAAGTGGGGGGCTTACCGCCGGCTAAGATTGCTGAGCTTGGAATTTGTCGTACATTCCAAAACATTCGCCTGTTCCCTGCTCTTTCAGTATTGGAAAATGTGGTAGTTGGCTCTTTCTTAAGGCACAAAACTGGTCTTGCAAGTGCCTTTGCTTATTTACCGAATTCGATATCAGAAACTGATCAGCTAAAGAGTCAGGCCATGGCATTGTTAGAAGTGATGGATCTTGCCGATGTTGCTTTTCATCGATCAGCAGACTTGCCATATGGAAAACAGAGGCGACTTGAAATTGCACGGGCCATGGCCACTGGCCCTGATCTTATTCTGTTGGACGAGCCCGCTGCTGGTATGAATCCACAAGAAAAGGAAGATTTGCAAATTACGGTGCGAAGAATTCGAGATGAATTCCAAAAAACTGTTCTACTCATTGAACATGACATGCGGTTTGTGATGGGGCTCTGCGAAAGAATTGTTGTCTTGGATCACGGAGAAGAAATTGCGCGAGGCAATCCCGATCAAATTCGAGCCAACCCTAAAGTTATTGAGGCCTATCTTGGCGAAGCCGTGTAATCGTATGCTCATCAACAGGTGAGGAAAGCTTGAGTCACAAAAGAACCAGGACAATTGTTGTTCTATTTATCTTTGTTTTTGGATTAGCTGGCTTAGCCATGACCCTCATTCTCAAGGGGATGATGACACGGCACGCGGCCTATTCTAAGAATCGACCACTTCTGGCACCAGATGAAGTGATCCAGAGTCTTTCAGTAGAAAACATCTCCACTCTGAATTTAACTCAAGACTTGGGTATCAGAATCGTTGCTTCCATCAAGCAGCCCACTACATCCATCTGCATTTCACCTTGGGGTGCCCAGCTTGCCTTGGCCGTCCTCCTTAACGGATCCCAAGGAGCGAGCTTTGACGCATGCGCCCAATTTTTGAATTTGCACGATCCCTATTTAGAAAAATTCAATGCAGCGAACACGAAGGGAATCGACCTTCTCAATGCTCGTCTGGGCCACGAGGTCATGTTTGCAACAGGACTTTTCAGTATCGACCCTATCCGATTTAACAAGAACTTTCAAGATGAGATGGCCGAAACATTTGAAGCCGATGTTATTAAGTTGGGCAGTGCTGGCCAAAATGCAAGAACACAAATTCGAGATTGGCTCAGCAACCATTTTGAGGAATCGAGCCCATTGTTCAACATAGAGCTCAATAAGACCGATCATCTACGATTGGTTTCCGTTGCTCGTATCAGTCTTGAGATCAGAGCTCAATCTTGGTCGAAAAAAAATGGGACAATAACTATCGCCGACCCAGATGTTCAAATCATCGACGTGGTCGGACTGAAGGCTGCAAAAGTTCCGTCCGCTACCGGAGATTTCAGCGTGACATTAATCGACTCATCACGCTTACCCGATTTCAAAACTCTGGCGTCTCGGCTAAAAGATACCAATCGCACTTTATCCTTTCCGAACCTAGATTTGACAACAAGGATCGACCTCACAGAGTCTTTGAAGCAACTCGGAGCCCAACAACTTTTGGAATCGAACAATGACTTTGTTTTGATGTCTCACGACATCCAGCAACGCGGCTGTTTGACGTCTTATGACCAATTTTGTCGGTTCAAGCTCACCATTCAGGGCCAAGAAAGAGAGCCAGAAATGAACAACGCTTTGATCTTTAACACGCCATTTTGGGTCGTCGTTACTGAGAACAAAACTGGAATGGTTTTGTTCATTTCTCGAATTCAAAAGTAGGGCTCTAGAATTTACAGACTCGCAAAGCCGCTTCAGTAATCTTTTCGACGCTAGGAAGGACAAACGATTCCAATGGCTTAGCCCATGGAACAGGCGTATCTAGCCGTGTCACCCGTGCTGGCGGAGCATCAAGATATTCAAAAGCCTCTTCACTTAAGCGCGCCAAAACTTCTCCTGCAAACCCACAAGTTCGTGGAGCTTCATTGACGACGACCAACCGATTGGTCTTTTTCAGCGATTCTAAAATTGTAGCCTCATCGAGTGGGACGAGGGTTCGAATGTCGATGACTTCTGCGCTATATCCTTCTTGATTCAGATTTTCTGCTGCTTGAAGGCAGTGATAAACGTTGTTCCCGTAGGTCACGATCGTAACATCATTTCCTTCTCGACGCACCGAACATTTGCCCAGAGGAACCAAAGCGTCCTCACCATTGGAAACCTCTTCTGCAATTTTGTTTTGCCGATAGAGCTCCTTCATTTCATAAAAAAGGACGGGGTTCGGATCCCTGAGAGCGCTCTTCAAAAGACCTTTCGCATCTTTCGGCGTGCTCGGACAAACAATTTTGAGTCCTGGCGAATTTGCGAACCAAGCTTCGTTCATTTGGCTATGGTAAAGCGCACCACCACCATATCCTCCTGCAGGGCCACGAATAACCATTGGCATACTGACCTCTCCGGCGGTTCGGTAGTGATAGGTTGCCGTCATGTTTACGATCTGGTCAAAGCCCGTTGAAATAAAGTCTATGAATTGCATTTCAACCATAACTCGGCGACCTTCCAAACACATCCCGCAGGCGACGCCCACTATTGCCGCTTCACTTATCGGCGCATCGATCACCCGATCCGCGCCGTATTTTGCTTTTAAACCGTCGGTCACACCAAAGGCGCCACCTAGAAACCCGATGTCTTCGCCTATAGCAATCATTTGAGAATCGAGTTCCATTTCTTCAAAAATGGCCTCTTGGAGCGCCGTCAAATAATTGATCTTTTTCACTTTTTCAACGACAGCCATTATTGATCCTCCCGAAACACCCACATCCCGCCTTCTTCTGCAGGCGGAATTGGAGAATTCAATGCAAATTCTATTCCTTCACTCAAGTAATCCACGACTTCTTTCGGAAAGTCATCATTTGTGACTTCTGAAGCACTCTTCCCTTCGACGACATATTGCTGAGCTTCTTTTGAAGTCAAAAAGCCTTTTTCAACCATGATTTGCTTCATCACTGCTATTGGATCGCGCGACCGACCGGCTTCGACTTCTTTCTTCGGACGATATTTGTCAGCTCTGTCGTCATCGTGATCACCATGCCCATAAGCCCTAAAAGTCTTACACTCCACAATGCTTGGCCCTTTGCCAGACCTCGCCCATTCCACACACTGCATAACTTTGTCATACACATCCAGAGCATTTTGACCATCAGCTACCAAGCCAGGGATGCCATATCCATCGGCTCTTCGTGCGAAATCTTCGAGTGAATACTCCAGATATGTTGGGGTTCCATAAGCCCAGTGATTGTTTTCAATGATCGTGATGACAGGCAGCTTGTGGACGGCAGCGAAGTTAATGGCTTCGTGAAACACGCCTTGAGCAGTTGAACCCTCGCCATTGTATGTCAAGACAACCGAGTTGCCTCCTCTTAGGCGGTCGGAATAGACAACACCAGCAGCCGCCGGGATTGTTCCGGCAAGCATGGAAGTTGAATGGATGATATTTTTGGCTCGTGAACCAATATGTGACCAATTATCACGTGCCCGTCCAGGAGAGTCCACTCGCCCCCAAACCTGAGAACAAACCATCTCTACGCTCATTCCCATTCGATCCGGATTGCGCCAACCGGCTCTCATATCCTTCATAAAAAATGCAGGCATATCGCGATGAATTGGACTGATCCAGTCATGGGGATTTAAACCAAAAAGTGATCCTACAAGAATTGCTTCCTGGTTATGGCTCGAATAGAGTGTGCCAGTAAGCTTCCCTCGCTTCTTCTCCTTGATCAGACGAACATCAAAGTATCTGGCAAGATAGAGTTGCAACAGAATCTCGCGGTGCTCTTCTGCAGTTAGCTTAGAACTGTAGGCACCATAGTTGAAACTAGAAGTTGATTTCTTTTTTTGGTCGGCTTCGGTCGTGGCCAATAGGTTCTCCAAAGGATCGGAATAAGGTTCAAGAATACCGTCCTTTGAATCTATAGTCGGTTCGATTGGCCCAGTTTAGAGGGTGAGATGAGACCTCATGGCTTGATGACGACATGTAAGACCACGTCTTGAATCTGGGCCGAAGGTGCTAATAAAGACCAGTAGACAACCCCATTGACCCGATCGTAGATGCCATTGGATTCAACGACCGTACCTGGAAACGCTACTTCATACATCATAGCCACGAGATCATTAGAATCGTTTTTTGAGTTTGAGGATCCATCTGGCTCCTTAGGCATAAATGAGTCTTGGGTTTCTAACAATGCGTTGCTGATCTCTAATGCGATCTTGCTCCGATCTTCGGCAGGAAGCGAGGACAAACTTTTTGTAATTAACGCTTCGTTCTTTACTAACAAAGCGTTAGCCATTTTGTAACCGGCAGCTTCAGGATCGACCAACATTTGCCCCAACATGGGCTCTGGTGGACCGAACACCGTTTGAGCCATATTGACCAACAATCCTTTTGCTAGGGGTTTAAGCGTCGAGTCGCCTTGAAACTCAGCGGGCAAAATCGATTTGAGCTTGGATTGCAAACTTGCCAGAGTTGCTTCAACGTCGTCCTTCTTTTTTCCAACCCAATGCAATGTTTCCGTGTATTCCAAATTTCCATCGGCCCGTTTTTCGACCCGAACGCTCGAACTTAAAACCGGACTCTTCTTGGCATCCAAAATGACCAAGTCGTCTTTGAGCTCAGATGCTGGAATGGCCACCTTAGAAACTGTCAATATATTGTCTTCGCCCTCCTTTCCTTCGACGACTTTGACTTTTGGAGAATCCGCTGGAATTTTGAACATGTTTCGAAGACTTGGCTCGACCTGTGGCTTTTCTGGGTCTCCGTTCGTATCAAAAGCTCCCATTGACATGGCAGCACTAGAAAGCGTGTATTTGCTTTTGCGATCGAAGCTTCCATCGCTGGCAATAGTTGTCGACGTTTTAACCCGATGACAACCGGCGACGGTCAAAAGCAAAGCTACCCCGATCAATCCAAATCGAACCATGTTCTTTGAGACGTTGGGAGCCAGAATTTGGTGCAAAAAAGCCCAGATGATTGGAACGATCACCTGGGCTTGATTTGGTCTAGAAACTAGATTATTTCTTTGATTTTGCGGTCATGATTTCACCATAGACCTGATCTGGATTGGCATATCCTACGTATTCATGGGCGACAGAGCCATCTCCACGGATGAATTTCACTGTTGGCATGGCTGAAATCCCATACTTTTGTGCAATATCCTGCTGTTCATCAACATCGACTTTCACCAAAACGAAATCCTTGGCAATTTCTTTAAATTTGTCGCTGTGGAATACTTCTGCATCCATCTTCTTGCATGGGCCACACCAGCTAGCCATAAAGTCAACCATGACGAGCTTGCCCGAAGCTTTGGCCATTTCTAACGCCTTGTAGAAATCATGTCCCCATTCTCCGGCAACCATATCAGATTCTTTAACTTCCTTGGATCCAGCAGGTGCCTTGAAAGCAAACAAGCCATCTGAAGCCACACCTTGCTCGCTCATGATGAGGATTTCAGTATTAGGTTCTTGGCCCTTGACTTCAGTAATAATCTCACCCTGTTGCAAATTGTTTTTATCGTCGATATACAAATTCAAAGTGACGCCAATTTTTGCGTTGGGTTTGACATTGATAACGTTGAGTGTTTTGCCCCCTCGATTCTTCGTTCCTGAGTCTTTGCTAAAAGCAAAGTCATTAACGCATTCAGATTTGAAGAATGGTTTCCATACGCTAATCTCTGTGTCATTAAACAGATTTAACAGTGCCGTTTCTGTTTGAGCTTTGCTCATGTATGTGTTAGCAGATTTGTTATAAGTTGTGATTGTTTTGCCATCTGCAACGATTAGGGTCGAATCCGATTCAATTCGAGCCTTGTCAGGCTTAGCCAAAGAAACGTTGTATTCCACAGGCGTTCCTCCGACCGGTTGGATGCTATATTTTGCCGCAAGGTTTTGACTTGCAAAAAGGTTGGCTGCAAATGCTTTGAGTTTTGGAGATGCATCTGAGAAGCTATTTGCAATGGATACAACCGCCAAGGCGGCGCAGCCGGCAATAATGGCTATTCGATTTTTCATGGGTTCACCTTATATCGTGTCCTTCAGTTCCATTGTACACAAGAACGAAGGTAAAAACGAAATTCATGCGCCTCTGGGTTCCTGCATTCATAATTTCTGCAATCTTTGTTGCATTTTCTATTGGATTTGTCATAAAGACTCCATACCGTACCTCTGGAAAGTTGGCCCACCAGCGAGTGAATGATATTCCCGACATTGGAGCCCCTGACGAACGGCAACATGCGAACTATGTAGCGTGGATCATGCGAGGAGAAGGGCTGAAAAAACTTGATCCAACCGACCCCCAACTTTATGAAAACTATCAAGCCCATCAACCTCCCCTTTATTATTTTGTCGCCGGCGGATTTTGCAAGCTATTTGGCATTGATCCCTTATACAACAATGGTTGGCAGCTAAGATTTCTCTCGACAATCCTAGGAGTCGTGACGATCTTCGGTCTGTTCTGTGGGGCTTTTTGGGTTACTCAAAACAAGAAATTTGCGACCGTTGTGGCGTGCGTTGCTCTCATGCCCATGGTGATCGCTTTGAACTCGGCGGTGAGTAATGATCCACTTCTGATTCTGCTGGCAACTTGGGCCCTTGCCTTCATGGGTCGAATTGTAACTGGTGGCCTAAATTTAAAAGTTGCTTTGATGACAGGAGGCTTGGTTGGACTTGCGTGCTTGACAAGAACTGCAGCCATCACGCTTTTATTGCCACTCATTTTGTGCCTCTTCCTCATTCCAAGTACCGAAAAAATTCTAAAGTCTCGCGGTCCTGTTTTGCTTGCCATTTTCATTGCAATTATTCTCCCCGCTCCATTTTGGATTCGAAATTTGTCTCTCTATGGAGATCCTTTCGCACTGTCAGCATTTAAACTGGCGTTTCAAGGTAGCCCTCAAGCCGGCCTCTTTATCGATTCTCTCGGAGCGAGCCAATACTGGCTCAATATGGTTCTTTGGTGGACTTTCAGAAGCTTCATTGGATGCTTTGGATACATGGATATATTCATGTTTGAAGGTCTAGGGATGCTGAAATCTGATCAAATTTATTTCAGCCTCAGCGTGATACTCACGGTGCTTTTGGTAATGTCTCTTACAAAAGCTAAGGCCGTGGCATTGAATTCCAAATGGAGAAATGTCGCAATCATTCATACAGCTTTTTTTCTTGCAATAGTTTTAGCCTTTTTGCAATTCAATGGCCAATATTTTCAGGGGCAAGCACGATATATCTATCCGGCTTTGTTTCCAATAGCCATGATTCTTGGAACAGGACTCTATGCAATTTCAAAGAGTAAGTCGTGGATTCCAGTGGCCCTCATTTGTGTATTCTTTGTCGTATTAGATTACGACGCAATTCGAGAAATTTCTGAAGGTTTCGCCATAAGAACAGGAACTTCAACACGGTAGAAACGATTTTTCTTGCAGAAGCGTTGTAAGATTTGAATTGGAGATCTCGTGACATTACTACCTTTCCTCACCTTTTTCGCGTTCGCAGTTTCAGCTCAGGATGCGCCGAGTTTGCAAAGCAAAGTGACCCTGCAACTTCGGGCCGATGGGCTTGCGAACATTATTAAGAAGATTTCCGAACAAACAAGAGTCCCGATTGAGTGCGACCTTCCACTGAACCGCCGAATTATCGTGATTGACGTTCAAGATGTTGTCCTCCAAGATCTGCTTGACAAAATATCCGAAGTTTCAGACACTGAGTGGACAACCAATAAAGGAGTTCAACACCTTGGATTTTCGCAGGCAAAAGATCAAGCTGCCGAACAGCAATACAATTCAAAAATTGCTCAAGAAATCAAGAACTCCATTGAGTCTTACAGAAAAATTGCTGATCGAGGAATGGATTCCAAGCAGATGGCCAATTATCTCCGAGACCAACTTGTGATGATTCGTCGCCAACGAGAAAGTGGGGCATGGCGTACCGATTATGCCAAATACAACGACCCAGAACAAGCTGCAATGTCTATGGCTCCTTCTAATCGACTCATTGCACGGGCACTCCAGAAAGTCGATATCAACTTGCTTTCCAAGATCAAAGATGATCAGAGATTGGTTTATACAACGAACCCAACGAGGCTCCAACAAAAACTAAATATAGATCTGAAAGCAGAAAGAGAGCAGTTCATTAATGAAGCCAAGGTCATGAAAGAAGCTGTTAAAATAGCAAATCTTTCTGTTGAGGAAAAGCGTCAACTTGGGCTAGGTTACGATCCAGGAGAAGACATTCATCGAGGTTCAGTTGAAGGTGCAGCACCAGATGCTACATCGGCTGAAGAAGACGTAACTCTCGAAAACCAGATTCCAACGAGAGCCAAGTTGACCCTGTCTCGGATGGATAGTTATGGCACCTCAACAATCTATGCTTCACTTGAAATTCTGGGCAAAGACGGAGTTCCATTGGAAAGTTCAAACGCCAATCTTTACACGGATTTGTCGATGTATAGACTCTACGACGATCTCGGAGCCGAAAGCGAGTTGACGCCTCAAGCTTCAGGCGGTTCTCCGGATTCTGATTGGCTTCAAAAGTTGTTGATGTCCGGTTCAAACAGTGAAGAAGCAAAAAAATTACGCGACGACCCTCGATATAACTCAATTTTCCTCAAACCCAACACTCATGAACCGCTATCGTTCATGACAAGCGATGTCCTTTTCAAGTCAAAAGAAGTTCTCAAAAAGAATCTCGTCGCCGAAATAAGTGATGATTCGATCCTTATTTCGTTTCTTAGGTCATCAAATGTTGGGGACAAGAAGCTGATCGATAGTCTTGGGCGATCATTTTTTGAAATCAATTCAGATTTGCCTGAATGGAGCCTTTGGAAACTTTCAAATCGGGCACGAAAGAGGAGTGAACAGGTTGACCGCTTAGCTTTGTCCCAGTTTATGGCGGGTATCGCGACTCCAAGCAAAACATCTCTCGAAGAGGCGGCGATGTACTCTTGGATCCGAAAGAGTACATCCGATATGAATATGGTTGAAGCGGCCTACATGGATACTTCTCTAAAAAACAGGTCGGCTTTTGAATTGACCCACCCGGCTATTCTCCTTCTCGGAAGTCTCGACCAAAACACTAGAAATATGCTCATGGCAGGGCAAGCCCTTTCATACTCCAACCTCATGCCAGCTTCTAAGCGACTACTTGAGCAATGGGCTTATGGGATGAAAGGATATGGATCGCATAACTCCGATGGCCCCATCTGGGATCCAAAATACAATCCGCAAAAAGAGTATGAAGGCGAAGATAATGAGGAATATTATCAGGATTTTGAGCCGACAGAAGAACTTGCCAATGGTATTCCTCTTGGTGCGACATTGAAACTCAGGCAGACGCGTCGCGACCTTCTATTCGCTTGGACCAAAGATTATCGCGGGAACGAGACTTGGTTACCTATTGATACAAGCTCTATTGCATGGGCAATCGCAGTCCAGAAAAAGCCGAGTCTTAATCCTGAAAAGGAACCAATTCCAGAATATAAGAAGTTCCGACTTGGTCAATCTGTTTCAATTGGGCTCGTTTTTTGGGTCGGGCCAAAATCATATTTCAGCTACATCAATGAAGAGCCTAATCCAAAACCAAGTTCTAATGATTTGACCTTTGAACAATTGCCCCCAAATACAATAAAGGAAGTCAATGAGATTGTCAAAGATTATCTCGAAGGCGGGGATTGAGTCCCAATTTGAACCGTTGTAACTTATTCTTAAGTTGTCGCGTCAAATTTTTTTGGTGGTGCGAACACTGATAGAAGGATCTGGATTAGCCCCGTTTCAAGAAGAAACGTGGCTTGTGGAACGTGCTCAAAAAGGGGACGAAACGAGCTTTTCGACCCTTTACCGCAAGTATTACAATAAGGTTTTTAGTATTGCTAAGGGAGTGCTCCTTAACGCTGATGAAGCTGAAGATGCCACCCAAGAAATTTTCAATCTTGCTTGGAAGCATATTCGCAAATTTGATAACAGGAGCAAATTTAGTACATGGCTCTTTCGAATTGCTGTGAATCGGAGCATCCAGGAATCCAGAAAGAATCGAAATCTTAAGAACCAAGTTCCCATGACTCCCGAAGCAGAAAATGTCGCGCAACCGGCCAATGAGCAGTCCGAAGATCCCGTGATTGCAGAGGCATTGTCGCGCCTATCTCCTCAAGATCGAGCCATCATTTCGCTGTTTTACTGGGATGAATTGAGCCTTGCCGAAGTAGGAGAAAGCATTGGGTGTTCACCAAATGCCGCTAAAACTAGGCTTTTCAGGGCTCGCGAAAAATTTAAGGATCTCTATGAGGGTCTCACTCAATGAAAAACTATTCCGCAGAAGAAGATCGACTCTTATGGACAGCTGCTGAAAGCAACGATTCGCGGGTGCACGAGCAGTTTTCCCAAAGATATCCTCATCTCACAAATGACCTTTTGAATCGAATCAAGATGATCCGAGACCTCAGGCAGTCCCGCCCGATGGTTGAAGTCCCAGTCTTTCAACTCAAAAGGCAGGCGTTGAAATCGAATACATTGAGAAAGTGGCTGACATTTGCTGGAGGCGGCCTGGCACTTGCTTCTGTTGCATTTGCAGTAAATTCGGCAATTCATAGTCAACAACGAAAAGCGAATTCATTGATTCAAGAATCTCAGCCTACGCTTGGCCGGCCTGAGATTCAAAGTTCAAAAAATGTTGATGACGGCATGCATGTTGTTCCAAAGCAGGTTCCGCCTCATCAAAACAATCCGGGTTCCACAATTCAAAATGCTCCCGAATCTCCTTTCTACGCACTCATTCATGTGAGCCATGATCAGGCTCCGCTCAAAACAGTATTGTTAGAAATGGCGTTGCAAGCAAAAATTAAACTAGATTTTGCTCCTGGGATGGAAAATCCTATCGTTTTGGCGCGATATGATGGGATTCCTGCAAGGCAGGCATTTGACGATTTAGGGCAGAATTTTGGATTCACTGTTGTTGAAGAAGGTTTGGATACGGCAATAGTCGTACCGGCGATTGATCCTTCAAAGCCCCCAGTCAATGTTCCGAATGGCTCTTATTCTGCACCCGCTGATGGTGAACTCGACCCTGGTAATTCAACTGACAAAAGACCGATAACAGCCGAAAAACCAGGTAATTGAAAGTGAAAAATTAGAAATAGTAAGCATTTTGATTAGAAATTATCTATAATATGATTGGAGTTTTCTAATGAAGCGACGCGCATTCACGTTGATTGAGTTGCTCGTGGTCATCGCAATCATCGCGATCCTCGCCGCAATTCTATTCCCAGTATTTTCAAAAGCTAAGGAAGCCGCAAAGGTTTCATCTTGCCTCGCCCAAATGAAGCAACTCGGATTGTGTCTTGAAATCTACAACACAGATAACGAAGACAACCTTCCGCCTGCTTCCATGCGAACGACAAACCCCGCCGATACGCCGGTCATCTGGACTCAAATGGTTCAACCCTATGTCAAGAATGAAAAGATCTTTGTGGCAGTAGGGAGTGACGCCGCATATGCGACTGATTGGGGGAGCAGACGACAACAATCTGTTGGATACAGCGATGCCACAGGCTATGACCCGAACAGCACGGCAGTGCCGTTCAGCGCACCTCCAGGCACTGAAGGATTTACAACTGTTGTAAATGGTAGCCAGCTTGAAGAGACAGCCAAAATTGGGCTCTTTGCTGTAACGCCAAATGGCCCCGAAGGTGACACCACAAGTAAGCACCGAGGTTATGTTTTTAACCCATATAACGGTAAGAACGATCCGAATGGTGACTATAAGAAGGGTCTTCCTATGGTAAGCGACTTAGATCTTATTAAAGACGCGACCGATAAAAACTATCCAAACTCACCAAACCTTTCACCTGGCGCTCTCAAACCGATTTGGGCAAGATATGGTGCCGATGGTCGTGGTGCAGGTCGATGCCCAGTGATCTTTGGAGATACACACGCAAAGGTTCTTTCTGCAAATGGAATGAACGCCTTCGGCACTGTAATATGGCGATTTAGATAATCGGCAAACTTGAATCAAATGGGCTCTGTAATTCGTCGCAATAAGTAATAGTTGGGAGGACGATTCAGGGCCCATGTCTCAATTTGAAAGAAGTTCTAACCTCAGGGAACAATACGGCCAAAAAGCATTGATGGCTCTTGTTCCTGGGGTTATTTGCGTTTTGCTTGGCATTGTCATGATCTATTACAAAGGGATGGCCATAGGACTTGGCTATGTACTTTTGATCGGCGGTCTTGCGGCGACAGGGTATGGCATTCATCAGTTGGTTCAATTTAGAAAAATTCCAAGTTTTCCGGTCAAATGCCCATTTTGCCAACACAAAAACGACTTTACGGAAGAAGCTCTCGCGGATGTAAGGTGTGAAAGTTGCCAACGAATGATCCCCATTTTTGAAGGAAGGATTCTACAGGTCTGGCAGGTTCGATGCGGATTTTGCAACCATCTCAACTATTACAGTGAGAAAAGTACAGGTTTGATTTGCGAAAGTTGCAATCGTGTTGTGCCCATCGCCAATGAAGGTGGTTTACAAGCCAAAGCAACTTTTGAGCATTACACGGTTCACGACGACGACCGCCCCTACAATCTTATTCTCACCGACGCAGGTCCTTCTCACAATGAAGAACTAGTGACTGCATTGCAACATATGCTTGCTCTCAATCGAAACCAAGTAAAAATGATGTTGGAAGAGATGCCTGTTACACTTTTGACAGGGATTCCAAAAAAGAAAGCCGAACTTCTTAAAGCACAAATTGAAATTCACCACGGCCATGCCGAAATGCATGTTTCATAAGCCCTGCAGGCCCAATTTTAGATTCAAATAAGGTATGATTCGGAGCACGTTGCCCGGCAATGGCTGGAACTCGAATGAGCTCCTCGCTCTGGCCGGGCGATCCAATGTATTTGGAACACAGGATGCTCAGGAAAGCAACTATGACTTCATTATCCGCATATTCCCGCAGGTTGTTGGGCGTACTCGGTCTGATCTTAGCAAGCATTTTCTTCCCGACCATGGCACTTGCCGCTGGTGGTGAAGAAAGTGTCACTCTTAGATTTAGTTCGAGCGACAACATTTACCTTTATATTTCCCTTATCATCGGCGCAATCGCTATTGCCGTAGCTGTTTGGCTACGCTCTTCGATCATGAAGCAATCGCCTGGCGACGAAAAGATGCAAGAGGTCGGTCAAGCGATCATGGACGGTGCAAAAGCCTATCTTGGGCAACAAGGCCGAGCCATTGGTATCTTTGTTGTGATTCTTGCAGCCGGACTCGCTGTACTTTATGGATCGCGATACGGATATATGCCTGTCGGAATCATGATCGCCGCATCTTTTATTCTGGGTGTGGGCGCATCTTATGTTGCCGGTTACATAGGAATGATGATGGCTGTTGCGGCAAATATGCGGACGGCCAATGCAGCTCTTGGTAAGTTTGGAAAGGCACTTGAAACAGCTTTCCGAAGTGGAGCTGTCGCGGGCCTCTTTACAGTTGGCATGGGGCTCATTGGCGCAACACTCATTTTCATGCTTGGTGGCGCAAATTCCATGAAGTATCTGGTTGGATTTGGTTTTGGAGGATCTCTCGCCGCTCTCTTTATGCGAGTCGGAGGAGGAATCTACACGAAAGCAGCGGACGTTGGTGCAGACCTTGTTGGAAAGGTTGAAGCCGGAATTCCAGAAGACGACCCACGGAACCCTGCGGTTATCGCCGATAACGTCGGAGATAACGTTGGAGACTGCGCTGGCATGGCAGCAGACGTCTTTGAATCATATGAAGTGACCCTGGTTGCCGCAATCGTTCTTGGTGCAGCAACCTCATCAATGTTCGAATCGACAACCTGGATGAAACTCATCCTCTTCGCATTGATGGCCCGTGGCGTAGGAATCATTGCTTCGATCATTGGCATCTTGCTTGTAAAAGGCAGCGACAATATCGACGACAACGCCTTGGCACCAATCTCCAAGGGCTTTAAAATTTCTGCGTTCATTGCAGCAGCAATGACCGTCGGGCTAGCCTATATCATGATGGGCGGGCAGGGCGCCAAGATTCAAACAAGTGAACTGATTTCTGGCGAACAAAAGCAATATGAGCTTACTAAAAAGCTGGTTGCTATCCGAGATAAGTTCGCAAAGGAGAACAAGAAAGCCTCTTATGAAGTCAAGGCTGAAGAAGTTGCCAAACTCCCTGAGGTCAAGGCTCTTATGCCCAATGAGCAAGAAGCTCAAACGGCTGTTGCCATGGCTCTTTCGACACCTGCCGATCGTCTGAAAAAGCCCGAACCTTTCACAGGCTATCGACAAGTTGATCTAAGTGACAAGAATTTGCCACTTTATTCATATGCCAGCCTTTACACCCCGATTGATCAAGTGATCAGTAGCGATCCAAATAAGCAAACTCCAAAACCGGAAGTGGTGACGATTGGTGAAAGGCTATCCAAAGGTCAATTCCAGATCCATCACATCCAGTTGACATCGACTCCTGCGGCGCAGCCAAACCAGCCAAAGCCTCAGCCCGTCACCAATGATGTCTACTTTGGCCCCATCATGAAAGCGGACCTGGACAAAGTCATTGGCGAAGCCAAGAAGCGAGCCCAGGGCCAATCGATTGAAGTTAAAGAATCTTACAATGTTTCGTTCTATATGAACGATGACGGAAAGATGCTTGCTGCGATCGATGATCCTGAAGGCAATGTCAAACTGGATCGAATCGGAAATGCTATTCAGCTCAGCTATTTCAAAGAGTCGGTCGCTTCCATTAAGAAAATTGTTGACGCAGCTGCCCCAACGGCGCAACCACAGCTTCCTCCACAGGAGAACATGGTTAATGTTGTGGTCAAGCACAAAGATGTTCCTTGGTGGATGTTCTCCGTATGTATTCTCTTTGGAATCCTAATGGCCTACATTTTCGAGCGCTTGACGGACTATTACGTTGGCCTCGAACGAAAGCCTGTTCAAGAAGTTGGTCAAGTCGCTACGGCCGGTCCTGCTCCAATGATCATCCAAGGTTTCGCTTTGGCAGCAGAATCTTCATTCTTTAGCGCCATTGCAATTGTTGGTTGTCTGATCGCACCGATCTTGATTTTTAACCCAGCAGTTTACGGCGGATACCTGCTTTCCTTCTATGGTATTGCATTGGTTGGACTCGGGTTGTTGACAACAACGGGATACATCCTCGCAATGGATACATTTGGTCCAATCAGCGATAACGCCCAAGGCGTTTTCGAAATGTCTGGTTGTGGCCACGACAATGAAATTGCAAGCAAAGGGATCCAACGACTTGATGCTGCAGGCAATACGACTAAGGCACTGACTAAAGGGTTTGCCATCGCCACAGCGGTTGTTGCGGCAACAGCACTCTTCCATTCGTTTGTCGAATCAGCCAAGCTCGAATCGCTCGGCATGAGACTCGATATCCCCGAGATCTTCTTGGGGCTCTTGATTGGCGGAGCAGCGCCGTTTCTCTTCTCAGCATTTTCAATCAATGCTGTGGGCCGAGCTGCCTTTAAACTCATCAACGAAGTTCGAGATCAGTTCCGAAACGATCCGGGCATTATGGCAGGAACCAGCAAACCAAATTACGGTCGATGTGTGGCTATCGTCACAGAAGCAGCCCAAAAGGAACTTGTCGGCCCCGGAGTCCTCGCCATAGCACTTCCAATTTCAGTTGCTTTCGGTTTCAGCATTGGAAAACCAGCGACCGAAATTGGAGGTCAGTTCTACAACCTGACTGGTGCCCAAGCCTTGGGCGGATTTTTGGCAGGTTGTATTTTGAGCGGTCAGCTCATGGCAGTTCTTCTGGCGAATTCTGGTGGAATCTGGGATAATGCGAAGAAGCTCATTGAAGATGGACTTCATGGTGGCAAGGGAACCGAGGCCCACAAGGCCGGCGTTGTCTGTGATACCGTTGGCGATCCGTTCAAAGATACAGCAGGCCCCGCCCTGAATCCGTTGATTAAGGTTATGAATCTCATCGCCCTTCTTCTGGTTCCGGTCATCATCTCGCCACTTGGTGACATGACTCTCTCGATTATCACAGGTGTCGCGATCATAGCACTTGGTTATGCTGTCTGGTACTCCAAGCGCGGATCAATCGGATCTGAGATGGCAGCTGCTGCCGCAGAATCCGCAAAGTAAGTCCACTCCTAAATCGAGATAACTAAACCTGACCCGCCCCTTGCAACTATAGTGCAAGGGGCGGGTTCTTTTTGTCTCCCGATACAAAAGAATGGCAAGAGAGGACTTCGCCAAATTGACCAGTATGCAAACCAACCAGTCCAGCGACGTACTCACTTTTGAGGCATTGGCGTGAATTCACACGATTCGCACAGATATTGCGAGAGAGTTTGGCTATTGAAAGCGGAATTTAGAGCACATCTTCGAAAATGCAAAAGGATGACCCCTTCTTGGTCATACCAAGAAGGGGTCAATGCTCAATGGAGCCCAATTATGGTGGTTACTGAGCCTTTTTCGTCTGTAACTGGGCGTATCGAATGGAACCTCTAAACTGGCCACCAGGTTCGCCTCGGCGACCAATTGGCGAAAGAATTCGCGCTGCAAGTTGAACAGTTCCGTCGCTTCCTACGTAGCTCGAATAGCCTGCGGAAAGTGACATCGAGACCGTTGTCGTGCTACCGTCACTCAAAACAGGCTCTGATTTGATTTGCTGATAACTATTCGTTGAGTAGTTAAAAAGATAAATCATAGCGGTGCCACCGGTTCCAATTGAATTCGAGAACTTGACAAGCGGGGTCAGTTCTCTCAGCTGGTTAAGATTGTAGTTGATCTTAAATGTGAGCTTCGCCAACATGGACTGTCCAACCAAATTCAAGAACTGGCTATCAACTTTGTAACCTGTTCCTGTTCCATTGGCCACATCAGAAATCGTCCCCGAAACATATGTTCCCTGGAGCAAGCTTATCGCGTTCGGGCCAAAGTTTGAAGGAACCGTCAATGTCTTAGCTGCGGCTTGGGCCATTTTATAAAGGTTGATTCTGCCGTGACCAAAAATCGAAGGATTACCGATTTGATCGCAATTGTTATACAGAATCGATTGAACTTGATTTGGAGTCAAAGATGGGTTGATCGACCAAACAAGGGCGCAAGCACCGTTCGTCACAGGTGTGGCCATACTGGTTCCGCTAAAAGGTTGATACGAACCGTCCATTGTCGTCGACCAAATGTTCGTTCCAGGTGCAAAGACTGAAACTCCTCTACCATAAGCCGAGAATCCCGCTTTGCCATCACCTTCGTCTGATGCGCCCACAACAACGGTATCTGGATAGCTAAATCCACTAAGATCTCGATTGTCGTTACCTGCTGCATAAAGCATCAAGCCACCTTTTGATTTCACAAAAGTTCCCGTTGTGCCTATCACAGGAGCATCGACGCCACTGAATGAGATGCTGACGACTTTTGCACCATGGGTAACAGCCCATTTCGCACCGTCCATCAAATCATCTAGCGAAGCCCCACCACTTGGGCCAGCAGCTTTTATAGGCATGATTTTGAAATTCCAGCCTTCGCCAACAAGACCAACGGAATTGTTACCTTGAGCAGCCGCATCGCCGGCACAATGAGTGCCATGGCCATGCTCGTCTTGAATAGAAGCTCCCGAAGCTTCGCTTTGCCTCAATATTGAGTTGTAACCCTTGACAACTCCTCGGCTTAAATCTTCATGGCTGGTGAAAACTCCCGTATCTACGATGGCCACAGTGACGTTATTTGTTCCCTTCCAAATGGTCCAAGCTTCTTCTGAATGGATGGTCTTGTGGTGCCATTGCTGAGAAAAGCGAGGATCGTTTGGAGTTGTTTTAACTCCAACTGGATAAAGCCGCCAATTAGGAGTCGCATACTCATATTCACCGGTCGAATTGAGTTGATCCGAATATGTATTCTCGTTCATTCCCTTGGGGACACGAACAACCGCATATCCGATCTCATTTTCATATCGAACTAAGACAGAATTGAGTCTCTGCTTGGCTCGAGCCTGAATGGTAGCTATGGCAGATGGGGCAACTCCTCGTCGTAGAAGGAGTTCCGTGGAAGCGGGACGCACGATCATCGTTCCCGTGAATTCTTTGACGCCTTTTTGTTGAACGAATTGACCGGCAGCACTTGAAAGTGAGGAAGTGCCCAGCAATACCGCCGCAAAGGCTAATGACTTGGTGAGGCTAAACATGTTCTTTCTATCGACGGGAGTTAAGACCCAATCATTACAGATTATACACGACAATTCATACAAATTAGAGAATTCTAATTTTAGAAGAACGAGCTGTTTCTAGAACGTGATAAAATGAGGCATGGCCGACCCAAAAGATGTCCAAGCCGCAAAATATCTCCGAAGCGAGCTTGGTAAAAAGCTAATCGATGTGACTCAAGCCGATGTCCGAGTCATGCACGGTGTGGCCTATATCCGAGGCGTTGTAAAACCGATCAAGGGTGGCCCAACTGATTTGAAACCTGCCCTAGCTACCGCCATGAACGGGTTGCGACAGAAAGGAATCATCAAAGATATCGTGATCGATTGTAGCTATCGGCTTTGAGTTTCCCTTTTACACAATTCAAAATCGAGTCACCTGAAGACATTGCCCAGTCCATTCAGTCGAATTCGTGGGTCTATGTCGGTTCCAATTGTGGGCAGCCGCAGACACTCTGTAATGCTTTGGCAAAACGCGCTCATGAACTCAAAAATGTCTCGATTTGCCACCTGCTTACAAGTGGGTCTCTTCCGTATCTTGAACCCGGTATGGAAGAAAGCTTTCGGTTGAAGACATTTTTCGTGGCTCGAAACTCTCGAGAGGCGGTTCGAGCTGGGCGAGCGGATGTCATACCGGCCTATCTCTCTGAAATTCCTCGCATGTTTTATGAAAGGGTGATTCCACTTGATGTGGCACTCATCGCAGTCAGCCCACCAGATGAGCATGGTTACTGCTCACTTGGGGTGAGCATCGATCTAAGTATTGCCGCTTGTCGTTCTGCTCGAATCGTTCTGGCAGAAATACAGCCCGAAATGCCACGGACATTGGGACATTCTTGCTTGCATGTCTCCGAGATTGACCGATTCTGCATGTCGAATCTCCCGATGATCGAACAACCCGCAGAACCGGCAACTGACACAATGCGACAAATTGCAAGCCATATTCGAGAACTTGTTCGCGACGGTGATTGTATTCAAACAGGATTTGGGAAACTTCCAAGTGCCGTTTTAGAGAAATTCAATACTCTTAACGACCTCGGAATCCATACGGAGATGTTTGCAGACAACATCGTGCCCTTGGTTGAAGCCGGCAATATCAATTGCAGAAACAAAAACTTCATGACAGACAAGGCTGTTTGTACCTTCGCACTCGGCACAAAGATCCTCTATGATGCCATTGATAACAATCCCTTTTTCGAATTTCATCCCACCGAGTTTGTCAATGATCCCGCCACGATAGCGCGAAACGATAACATGGTCGCTATCAACAGTGCCGTCCAGGTTGATCTATTCGGGCAGGTCGTCGCGGACTCGATGAATGGGATGCCTTACAGTGGCATAGGAGGTCAAGTCGATTTCATTCGAGGAGCGGGCGCTTCCCACGGAGGACGCCCCATCATTGCATTTCCTTCGACTGCTGAAAAAGGAGCTTGCTCTCGAATAGTATTCAATTTAGATCCTGGAATGATTGTCACAACGCCTCGTGCCGATGTTCACTGGGTTGTCACTGAATTTGGAGCGGTCAACCTTTTTGGCAAGACTTTAACTGAAAGGGCTCACATGCTCATATCGGTGGCTCATGAAGATTTCCGATCAGATCTTCTTCATCAATTACGAGCAAAGACATACTTTACGCCAAGCCAATAAGGCGGCCAACTTCTCCCACCAGATAGAAACTACCGGTGACTAAGATCAAATCTGGATTAGAACTTGCTGCAGATTCCAAAGCATCGGCGACAGATTCATGCTCGTAAGCCGATTGAAAAAGCCATCCTGCTTCGCTCATAAGGTCTGAAGTCTTTCGCGATCGGTGGAAGTCAATAGGAGCAAAATGAATTTCGTCAAAGACTTTTGCTAAAGGATCATAGAATTGACTCGCAGAGTGTCCATCGAGCATGCCAGAAACGAGAACAACCCGGCCCTGGCTCTCCGGCAGCTGAGAAATCGATGCGATCAGCGCTAAAACTGCATCGACATTATGCGCACCATCAAGGAGCACTTTTCTTCCATGAAAACTTGATAATTGCATGCGACCGGGAGCATGAGCTTTTGCGACTCCATGAGCTATTTTGTTGGGCCTTGAAATCGCATCAGCTGCATCGAGAGCGGCTATGGCTATAGCCATATTGTCGGGTTGCGGGGCACCCTTTATCCCTGGGCTCAGTCGCTCATAGGAACCTTTGGGGGTCGAAACTCGATATCCATCAAATCCGGTGCTCAAAAAGAAATCTCGACCTAGCCGCCAAATTTGAGAATTTGAAACTTTGGCGATCGTTTCAATAGCCGACCACGCTTCTTCACTGACATGTCCCACGACAACTGGACGACCGGGTTTGATGATCCCAGCCTTTTCTATTGCAATTTGAGCTTCGTTTTCGCCAAGAATTTCTGTGTGATCTAATCCAATACTAACAATAACGGAACACGCTGGATCAATCACGTTTGTAGCATCGAGCCTACCGCCCAGGCCGACTTCTAGAGCGACTGCCTCTGCTCCCTTTTCGTACCAATAAAGAAACCCCATTGCCGTTTTGAACTCAAATTCTGTGACTCCTCCAAATTCGGTTGACTCCAAAGATTCTGCAATGGGCCACATCCGCTCGGCGATGTCAGCAAAGTCTTCTGGTGGGATAAGGCAAGACCGCGACCTCGAGTCCCCAAGCTGAATTCGCTCCCGGACGGAGTACACATAAGGGCTATATGCGGCTCCTGTTAATAGCCCCTGCTCCATAAGTAGATATTGAATGAATGCTGTGACGCTTCCCTTGCCGTTTGTTCCGGCAACGTGAAAGAACTTTGCTGAGTTTTGAATTTTTAATCGAGAAAGAAATTCTTGCATCCGATCAAGCCCAAGCCTCCAACCTCGATTCTCCAAGGTTGAAATCTTGTTCACTGCATCGGAAAAATCCCACGGCATGGGTTTATTTTGATGCAGATTTCATCCGCTCTTATGCCACTTTCTTTGAGTTATTTGGAATCTGTGAAACCGTGACTCGGTTGCGACCCTTGTGTTTGGATTCATAGAGTGCTTTATCAGCAGCAGCAATGAGTTCTGCAGTGGAAACACAATTTGACCAAACAGATGCCACGCCAATGCTCGCTGTGACAGGCCGAAGCTCCCACTCGAAGTCTTCAATGGACTTTCGAATTTTCTCAGCGACAATCTTTGCCTTTTTCGAGTTTTGATTTGGGAGAATGACAGCGAATTCTTCTCCACCATAACGCGCTACGATGTCAGATTCTCTCACGGAACTTGAGATTTGCTGGCTTACCTTGATCAAAACCTGATCGCCCGCCGGATGACCATATGAATCATTATAAGTCTTGAACTTATCAACATCGAGCAATATGACGCTGAACTCAATTTCGGTCGATTTCCAATTTTCAAATTCATTTCGAATACGATCTTGGAAAAATCTGTGATTTTTTAGCCCGGTTAGCCCATCCGAAGTCGCTAGATTTTGCAGCTTGGAATTCGCGATGCTCAGTTCGGTGCGCTGAAGTTCGAGCTCAACGTTAACATCGCTCACAAGAGCCATTTGTTCTTGAATTTGAAATCTCAGATTTCTGCTTTCAGTAACATTACTAAAAGTTGAAACCACGAGTCGAGGATGAACTTCGCCCGGCCAAAAAATGGGATCTGAATTCACTGAAATCCAAATCGTGTCGCAATTAGGCTTTTGAACTCCAAACACAACATCGCGTTGAGGCAAACCACTGTTCAAGGCGACAAATCCAGGCAACAAGTCAACTTCAATCGGTGACCCATCTTCTTGCACTGCTTGCCATTTGCCCGAATCAATAAGACCCTGTCCCATTTCTTCTTGTGACATTCCCAAAATTCTGCAAGCACTGCTATTGACGACTTCAATCTGACCTTGGCCATTTTGAACGATGAGCCCCTCTTGCATCGACTGAATGGCAGCAGCAAATCTTTCCTGACTCTCTGAAAATGCCTGATCCGATAACTTTAGTGTCGTGACGTTTTGGATCATCGCGACAAGACGTTTTGGCTTGCCATTTAACGCCCAGGACGTGACGCGCCCTTTCATCTTGAGCCAATAGACTCCACCGTACTTTCGCTTCGCTCGAAATTCGATTTCAATGTTGCCTTCCGGAGCTTCAAAGAAATTTTCGATGGTTTGCGTGACCTTTTGAAGGTCTTGATCGTAAATCAAGTTCCACAATGTATCAATTTCATGTGAAAGCTCACCAATATCAAAATCCAAAATGTTTTCAAAAATCGGATTGATATAAAGCGAGTTTTCCTCAATATTCCAATCAAGTATTCCAAGCTCGGCGCTTTCGACAATGAGCTTGTACCGCTCTTCCATCACTGGTGAGGTCAAATTCTGAATTGTGGCTGCCTTAGACAAGCGCTTGAGTTCTAAGGAAATTTGTCGAGCAACTGATTCCAAGGCTTCAATTTGCCTAAGTTCAAAATTTCGAGATCGGCGGTCGATACAAATAAGACTCCCGACGATTCGTCCAACGCTCGATAGGATCGGTACAGCGATCATTGACTGTGCCTGTGGATAACTTGCTCTCCAAGGATCATCAAGCGATATCGGATTATGTTCGTCATGGATCACAGCATTTTCTGAACTCAATAGAATCGATCCACTAGGAATGGTTTCAGGACACTTTTCGGGCAATATTCCATAGCCGGCCACTAGATGGTTCTCTTCCTCAAAGAGGCACAGCAAGGCGATCGGAGTTGAACACAACTCGGCCGAGACTCGAACCAAGTCTGAAAAACTGACATTCGAATTGAATCTTTCACTGGAGAACTTCAATCCGATTTCACTTGGGCCATCTAGACTCATAAACTGCCAATTGCTCCTCATCTCCCAAATGAATTGTTGGCCCAAAAACATCAATGATTCAGGGTGAGAAGCACAGAAATATTAGAATTTTCTATTGTGCTGGGCTGAGGGATTTGACTAAACCCGAAGCAGCAATTCTGCGAACTGCTTCCTCAAATCGTTCTCCATTTTTGTCTCCAACTAGTGTCAAAGACATTCGAACGTAGCCCTCGCCTTCGGTTCCATAACCGTTTCCAGGAATCACAAGGACGTGTGCTTTTTCAAGCAATTGGCCGGCAAATTCCGCACTTGACATTCCTGCAACTGGCACTCGAGCCCAGATGTAAAATGCGGCCTTTGGCTTCGGAACGTCCCAACCAATCTTCCTCAATCCTTCAACCAAATTGTTTCTTCTCTTTTCATACAAGGCGATTGTGTCCGCGTTGGAAACGAAGTCGAGCGCGTAGGCGCCGGCTTCAGCGATAGCCGGAAAAGCTTTACTATCGATATTTGACTTCAATTTCTGAAGGGTTTGAACTGCTTCCGAATTTCCACATGCAAATCCGAGCCTCCATCCAGTCATGTTGTACATCTTGCTCAGGGAGTGAAACTCGATAGCGACATCTTTTCCGCCTGGAACCTGTAAAATTGTGGGGTTTTTATAGCCGTCATAGCAGACCGTTCCATAGGCCATGTCGTTCACAGCTAGGATGTCATATGCTTGGCAAAATTCAACGAGATCACGATAAAACTCCGGCGTTGCAACGGCTCCCGTAGGATTATTTGGATAGCACACATAAAAGAGTTTTGCCCTTTTCGCAACATCCGTTGGAATTTCCGAAAGATCGGGAAGAAACTCGTTCGATTCCTTTAGATTGACTTCAAAAACATCGGCCCCAGCCATTTGGCTGTTAACCTTATAAACGGTATATGCGGGGTTTGGAACAATGACAGCATCGCCTGGGTCAGCATACGCCCATGCGAGGTGCGCCAATCCCTCCTTGCTACCAATGACTTGTACAAATTCTGATTCAGGGTCGAGTTGAACGCCAAATTCCCGTGAATAGAAGTTTGATGCAGCTTTCAGGAAGCTCGCCCAGCCCCTGGCTGTTTCATCATATCGATGAGTTTCTGGCTTCTTCACAGATTCGCAAAGTGCATTGATTACAGATTGTGGAGTAGGAACATCCGGGTCGCCGATGCCTAGATCGATGACATCTGCACCCTTGGCAATCGCTTCGCGTTTGATCCGAGCCATTTCCGAAAAAAGGTATGGCGGAATTTTTTCTAATCTTGAACTCGGCTTCGGCATAAATTGAAGAATACCGGTTGGATTCCCATTATGGGGGCCTAATATCTTTCCGAATGGAAGGGCGTATGATTGAGGTATGCCAAGTTTTCAACGACGATTCCTTATTCTCGCCTTTGCGGTTTGCGCTCAATTTTCCTTCTCCCAAGAGATTCCAAAATCGGTTCAAGAGGCTCTTGATCGAGCCAACAAGACCATAGCAGAAATCATCGCCATTCCAGATTCTCAAAGAACTTTTGAGAACACTCTGGGGCGACTAGATGCCATGTCTGTGGAGCTCGATAACGCAACATCACTTACAGCATTTATGCAATTTGTTTCCACGAATGCTGGCGAGCGAGACTCAGCCCGAGCGACGGACGAAGCCGTCTCGAATTTTGGGATCGAATTGGCGAAGCGAGAAGATCTTTACAAAGCGATCAAAGCTTATGCCGAGTCAAAACCGAACCTGACAGGAGAGCAAAAGCGAATTTTGGAATTCACCATTCGCGATTATCACCTGAGCGGAATGGACCTTCCTGAAGTGCAACGAAACCGATTAAAGGCCATCGAAGTTGAACTCAACAAACTAGGAATTCAATTTGAACAAAACATCAACGAAGATGCCTCAGTTGTTCCGCTGTTCGAAAGCGAACTGAAGGGTGTTCCAAAAGATGTTATCGAAAGACAGCAAAAGTCAAACGGTCTTATCCTTTTTGGGTTGGATGGGTCAAGCTATGGCCAAGGAATTGAAAATTGTTTGGACGCGCATACAAGACAAAAGATTTGGACAAGTTATCGCCGACGAGCTGGAGAAAAGAATGTTCAAGTTTTGGAAGCGATGCTAAAACTTAGAGCAGAAGAGGCGTCAATTCTAGGCTACAAAAACACGGTAGACATGGTCGCAGCCACTCGGATGGCAAAGAACTCCACGAACATAAACAAATTCTATAGCGATCTCGTCCCGGTCGTTCGCAAGAAAGCCGAATCCGATCTTGCAGAGCTTCTGGCCCTGAAGAGAAAATCGACCAAGAATCCCAAAGCAACATTTGATCCTTGGGATTATGGTTTTTACAAAAACCTCATGATGAAGCAAAAGTATTCTGTGGACAGCGAAAAAGTTAGCGAATACTTTTCTATGGATCAAGTCGTGACCGGCTTATTCCAAGTCGCACAAACTCTTTTTGGAATCCAAATGACAGATGTCACTTCCAAAGCAAAGAGCCTCGGACTACCAATTTGGCATCAAGATGTGAAACTCTATGAAGTTAAAGACAAAAAGTCTGGCGAGTTACTTGGCCATATGTATACCGACCTTTTTCCTCGGCCGGCGAAATACAACCACGCCGCTTGCTGGGGATTGAGATCGCGAAGAGTGTGGGAAGACGGCACAGTGCAAAAGCCGCTGGCGGCTCTGGTTTGCAATTTTACAAAACCGACCTCAACGAAGCCTTCGCTTTTACCACATGACGAGGTTGAGACCTTTTTCCACGAGTTTGGCCACGGGCTTCACAACTTGCTCACGGAAACTCATTACGGACAATTCGCTGGAACCAGAGTGGCTCTTGATTTTGTGGAGGCCCCATCGCAAATGCTTGAAAACTGGGTTTGGCAACCCGAAGTTCTCAAGCTCTTTGCAAAGCATTATAAGACTGGAAAAGTCATCCCCACCAGTCTCGTAGAATCCATGCAACGCGCTCGAACTTTTGGAAGCGGAATCGAAACTCAAGGTCAAATCTTCTTGGGCCAAATGGATCAGGCATTTCATGTCGCTCCGGGCGGAGTCGTTGATACAACCAAAGTTGCCAACGATGTTTATGAAAAAGCCACGGTTTATCATTCGGTTCCAGGCACATTTTTCCAAGCATCTTTTGGACACCTCGTCGGTTACCAAGGCGCTTATTATGGATATCTTTGGAGCCTTGTCTTTGCACAAGACATGTTCACGCGATTTGAACAAAAGGGTGTTTTGAACCCCGAAGCGGGTCTCTATTATCGGAGCAAAATCCTTGCAAAGGGTGGTTCGATGGATGAAATGGACTTGCTTCGTGATTATTTGGGTCGTGACCCCAAGCCCGATGCTTTCTACAAGCATCTTGGTCTGAAAAAAGACTAATTTCGGTGCCAATTGGGAGCTACGGGCCCTCATCCAGGCTCAGGCTCCCAGTGGCCATCGTCAGTTTTGAAGTATCATTGTATCCCTTCGAGGCGTAGCTCAGCTTGGTAGAGCACCTGCTTTGGGAGCAGGGGGTCGCAGGTTCGAATCCTGTCGCCTCGACCATTTTTCCAAACACCCAACATTCATTTCTGCGTTTGGCGTACAATTTTCCCGCGCATGGACGTTCTGGAATCCTCGGTCAATCTCAACGATAGCGAACATCTGGCCAACCGCCAAGAAATGGATTCCATCATGGAAACCTATCGAACACAGTTGAAGCATGTTCTGGGAGGAGGTGGGCCGGATCTCGTTGCGAAACACAAAGGTCGCGGAAAGCTTTTGGCTCGAGAAAGGATCAATGAACTCGTTGACCCAGGAGCGCCATTTCTCGAGTTTTCAACCTTTGCTGCTTGGAATATGTATGAAGGCGATGCGCCATCTGCGGGGATCGTCACAGGTATTGGCCGAATCATGAGCCGGGAGTGCATGATTGTTGCAAACGACGCAACGGTCAAGGGAGGCACCTATTTTCCGATTACCGTTAAGAAACACTTAAGGGCGCAAGAAGTGGCACTGGAAAACCAACTCCCTTGTATCTATTTGGTTGACAGTGGCGGAGCATTTTTGCCACTTCAAAGTGAGGTCTTTCCAGACCGCGATCACTTTGGAAGAATTTTTTACAATCAAGCACAAATGTCGGCTCGGATGATTCCTCAAATCGCTGCAGTTATGGGTTCTTGCACGGCAGGTGGAGCCTATGTTCCGGCCATGAGTGATGAGACTGTGATTGTTCGCGACCAAGGCACGATATTTTTGGGCGGACCTCCCTTAGTCAAGGCTGCGACCGGCGAAGTTGTTTCGGCAGAAGATTTGGGAGGAGCCGAAGTTCATACGAAAATTAGTGGAGTCGCTGATCACATTGCAGAAAACGATTCGCACGCAATCCACATCATCCGAAACATCGTCGATACGCTTGGGCTAACCAGCGACAAATCTCAGCTTCAAACAATTGAACCAGAAGATCCGATCTATCCGACTCAAGATCTCTATTCACTGATCCCAAGTGATAGCAAAACACCAATGAAAGTGAAAGAAGTTTTAGCTCGAATCTTAGACGGGTCTAGGCTTCAAGAGTTCAAAGCTAATTACGGGACGACGCTCATTTGCGGGTTTGCGCGAATTCAAGGGCACCTTGTTGGCATACTCGCGAACAACGGGATCCTTTTTAGCGAAAGCTCATTGAAAGGTGCTCACTTTATTGAGCTATGCTGCCAAAGGCAGATTCCAATTGTATTTCTGCAAAACATCACCGGGTTTATGGTGGGCAGAAAATATGAGAACGAAGGAATTGCCAAAAATGGCGCAAAACTTGTGACGGCGGTCTCAACAGCAAGTGTCCCCAAATTTACAGTCATCATTGGAGGCTCTTATGGGGCGGGCAATTATGGAATGTGCGGCAGAGCGTTTCAACCGAGGCAACTTTGGATGTGGCCCAATGCACGAATTTCGGTTATGGGTGGTGAACAAGCAGCAAATGTACTCTTAACAGTGAAAATGGATCAGCTCGAAAATCAAGGCAAGTCCATGTCTGAAAAAGAGAAGGAGGACTATAAACAACCCATCCTCCAGAAATATGGGGCCGAGTCCAGCGCTTATTATTCGAGCGCCAGGCTTTGGGATGATGGAATTATCGATCCTGTGGACACACGCCGAGTACTTGCCTTGGGATTGGAAGCTTCTGCTAATGCTCCATTTGAAAAAGCCGGTTTCAGTCTCTTCAGAATGTGAGGAAAGTGGTGAATGCGCAACACAGCGTGAAGAATTTGAGGTAACACTTTGCGAGAACTATGATTTCTCGACTCCTATTCGGTTCTTTAGCTTTGTCTTTGAGTTGTTTTTCTTTCTCACAAACCGATGCAGAAACTATTGCAAAGGTTATTGAAGAAGGAAAAACAAGAAGCCAAGCAAGAAATATTTTAGAAACGATCACCGAACAAATTGGTTCACGCCTCACAAGTTCCTCACATCTTGAGCGGGGCCAGGCTTGGGCAATGGATCAATTTAAGAAATTTGGCTGCGCCAATGTCCACTTAGAAAAGTGGGGGACTTGGGATGTTGGTTTCGACCGATCTCGAAGTGGGTTTGTGGGGCATATGACTTCCCCTGTCAACCGAGAGTTTCAGTTTACGACCCCATCTTGGACGCCCGGAACAAAGGGATTGCAGAAAGGGGTCGCCTTGATGGAACCTAAAAGCATGGCTGAGTTTGACAAGAATAAAGCCAAATTTAAGGGTGCTTGGATGGTCATGCTCCCTCGGACTGGTGAAGGCCTGCCTACAAAGGAGGTTCGAGACGCAGTTTTTGCAGCCGCAACTAAAGCTGGAATAAAAGGATCTATTTCTGGGAGTAGGAATGAGCTTGTGATTACTGCTGGCAACCAGAATATCAAGTGGGACAAGCTTCCAAAGGATACAAAGATTCAGATCCGAAAAAGTGATTATGATGCCGTTGTGGAAGCCATTGGTTCGAACAAAAAAGTCGAACTTGAATTCAATATTCCTCAGTCATTCCGAAAAGGGCCAATCGACATCAACAATGTTGTCGCTGAGATTCCAGGTTCTGAGAAGCCTGATGAAGTTGTCATTGTCAGCGGACACTTCGACAGCTGGGATGGGCCGGGCTCTCAAGGTGCTCTCGATAACGGAACCGGTTCAACAACAACTTTGGAATGTGCGCGAATTCTGACAACTTTGGGAGTAAAACCGAAGAGAACCATTCGATTCATACTTTGGTCTGGTGAAGAGCAGGGCCTCTTCGGATCAAGACAATATGTCAAGGATCACACGTCAGAAATGGACAAAATCAGTGGCGTCCTTGTTGATGATGGTGGCACCAATTATTGGGGCGGTTTTGTCGGGCTAGAAACTCAGAGAAGTTTTTTCCAGCCCAGCATTGATGCTCTCAATGCTGCGTTTCCAGACCTTCAAATGAAATTCAGTTCGCAAGCCAAAATGCCGCGAGGTGGAGGCAGCGACCACGCGAGTTTTAATGCTGTCGGTGTCCCAGGATTCTTCACTATGGAAACTGGGGTAAGCGATTACAACTATGTTCATCACACGCAGCACGACAAATTAGAAGCAGCGATCAACGCCTATTTGGTTCAAAGTGGAACAGCGGCTGCAGTCACATCTTTGAATCTTGCAAATTCAGCAGAGATGCTCCCGCGAGAGCCCAAAGGCTAAGTCCTAAATCCGGACGAACCTCACAGGCTAACCTAACGTACATAGGTTAGCCTGTGAGGACTTAGTAATATTGTGATTAGTTGTAAAAACCTCCGAAAAGTCTTTACAGATCCTAAGAAGGGTGAGATTCTCGCAGTTAAAGAGATCAGCTTTGAAGCCAGACCCGGAGAAGTATTTGGCCTGTTGGGCGTAAACGGTGCTGGGAAGACGACGGCAATGCGAATGCTTTCGACTCTTATTCAGCCAACATCGGGTGAAGCTCAGGTCGCTGGTTTTGATATTCGAACTCAAAGTGAGCAAGTTCGAGCAAATATCGGATTTCTATCTTCAACCACAACTCTTTATGGCCGACTAACGGGCTTCGAAATTCTTGAATATTTTGGGCAACTCTATGGACTATTTGATGCTCAACTCAAGGATCGAATTCGGTATGTAACAGAGCATTTCAATCTGAACGACTTTGCCGGGCAGCTTTGCGACAAAATGTCAACCGGTCAAAAACAGAGAATCAGTATTTCACGATCCATTCTCCACGATCCAAAAGTCATGTTCTTCGATGAGCCTTGCTCTGGCCTTGATGTCGTGACTGCCCAAGCCGTTATGGAGTTTATCGAAGCAGCTAAGGCAGAAGGTAAAACAATACTCTTTAGCACCCACATCATGAGTGAAGCCGAGCGGCTTTGTGACGACATCGCCTTCGTTCATCAAGGCGAAATTGTAAGCTCAGGAACGCTGCACCAGATTTTAGAGCAGCACAAAGAACCGACTCTTGAAAGAGCGTTTTTGAGTTCAATTGGATACGTTTCGGGAGTCTCGAATTGAAAAACCGCACTCTTGTCGTCTTCCAAAAGGAAATTCGAGAGATGTTCCGAGATCGGAGAGTTGTTACAGGAACTCTAATCATGCCGATCTTCATGATCATGCTTTTCGTAATGCTAATCGGCACCGTTTCTGAAAAGGTCAACAAGCCACAAAAGCAGGCTTTCGCTGTTGTTTCTGGTAAGCAGGATCAAGTTCTGATGCAAGGAATCAACGCCTTGGCTTCCAAAACGATCGAAACTCCTTCAGTAGATACAGGAATCAAACTTCTCAACGAAGGTGATGTGAAGCTTATTATTCTGATCGAAGAGAGTATGTCGGCTCTTGCAGAAAACAAACAGGCGCGGATTAAAGTCATTTATGATTCAAATGATCCGATGTCTCAGATTGCTTTGAGTCAAGTTCGTGAGCTCGTCAATCAGATCAACAAGAAAGCCGTCAAAACTACGTTTGAAACTCAAGGCCTTCCATCTGTCGCAGCCGAACCTGTTTCAATTGAAGCCAAAGAAGTTCTCAAGGCAAAGGGCCTGGGAGGTTCAGCCCTCGTTGGACTGCTTCCCTACCTCATTGTCATCTGGGCTTTTTATGGTGGATTTAGCATCGTCAGCGACCTGGTCGCAGGCGAAAAAGAACGCGGAACCATGGAAACTCTTCTTGTGAGCCCTCTTGGTCGCACCCAAGCCGCGATGGGAAAATACTTCGCCCTTGCGATCATCTGCTTTTTGAGCTGCCTCACAACTCTGGTCGCCATAGTCGCCATTGGCATTCTAAAAATCGGGAACACATCTCAGCTCTTTCCGACTGGATTTTCGATGAATCTGGCAACTGTTTTGGCTTTGCTTTTGTCGATTATTCCTCTTGTTTTGTTCTTCGCTGGAGTTCTGATTTCTGTAAGTGCTTCTGCCAAGAATATGCGGGAAGCCCAAACCTATCTGACACTTGTCAGCTTTCTTGTCATCATGCCCGCGGTGTTCAGCCAATTTTTAGGCTTTACAGGTTTGCAAAATTCTTTTTGGGTGAAAATTGTTCCAGTTTTGGGTAACGCTGTGAACCTGAAAGAAGCCCTTCTGGGCAAAACAAATTGGATGGGTTTAATGGGCAATTTAGGGATATGTTGCGCGCTAGCAGCCATAGGAATTTGGTATTCCTGTGTTCTATTCAATCGAGAAAAAATTCTTTCTAGAACTTAGAATTTGATGCTTGCTAACCGCTGTTGCTGCTGTTGCATCGTCGAAATGGCCTGCTCCATCGCCAAAAACTTGGCTTTCAAACTGGCTTCTCGAATTTTGAGCCGATCGTTATACTCTCCGATCCTAAGGTCAAGTTCATCAATTTGAGACTCCATCGACTTGTTGCTGGAGGTGAATAATCCGTTGCTTGAATCTGTAAGAGTATCGATATTGCTAAGCATTTGGGTTGCCAAGCCCTGAGAAAAATTAATGATTCCCACTTGGCCGGTTGATGTGCCCGTGTACTGAATCTGAAGCCCAGCACTGGTTGCGTTTGTGTCTTTGCCAGTGAGATATTGACCATTCCCAACGGCTTCTTCGCCATTGATTTTCCCAACGATATCCAAACCTTTGGCATAACTGCCACCAGACTTGCCTATTCCTGTTGTATCGACATCTTCGTCGAGATTACTAGTGACCGTGAAATCCGGTTGACTCCCGTACCGTTTGGCTTCAATAACAAGTTTCCCGTTGCCATCCACCGATGCTATGACTTGATCTTTGGTCCTCGAATCAGAATTGATCAATTGGGCAACTTCGGTTAAAGATTTTCCAGCCGTCACAATGATATCCACAGGGGTAGAAAATGCCTTCCCTGCAAATGTCAAAGTCTCGCCGCCTCGCATGGGGTTCGTGGCCGCCTGAAGAGCTGTTGTTTTTGATTTCGTTGCTAAGGTCGTTATGTCAACCTTAAAGCCAGATGTTCCCGGGTTCTTGGTCTTAATCGTGTTTCCTACGAATGTGAGATTGTCGTTGGATGAAGTCCCGAAAGACGTCATGAGCTTTCTCAAAGCATCCGTATCAGTATCGAGTGCCGTTTGGAGTTTAGATTCGTCGAGCTCTAACTTCAAATCCTTGTCCAAAGAAAAACCAAGATCGGCCAAACTTTGATAATTACCGACAGAAGTCAATCTCTGGAACAGGGCATTCTGAACCTGGCTTACTGCCTGAGTTGTCACTGTGTCCCCAAACAACGGGCCCGATTCAAAGGATTTATCATCAAAACCGGATGCTGATTTCACAAAATCCATCAACGAGTTATAGGAATCCATATAAGATTTGAAAGCAGATTTGATCTTATCTGTGTCCTTTGTTAAATTTATTGTGGTTGTGGCAGTGCCAGAAGTCATCGAAGAATTGTCTTTCAGTAAGGTTATGGAGCCACCACTGATTGCATCAGTAATGATATTTGACTCGCTGGTTCTTGCAATTCCATCGATTGTGTAAGAAGCGTCACGACCCGCAATGACTTGGTGTGATAGAGAGTTTTGTTCGACTCCGAGAGCCGACAAAATACCATTAGGGTCGCTGGGCAGAGATAAGACCAGACCATCGAGCTCAATTCTTTGCAATGTTTCAGAACCTTTCTTGAATTCAACGAGTTTCGCTGAGACACCCGTTCCATTCAAAGATGTGTTGATCTTTGAAACAATTCCTTGGAGACTGTCTGTTGCAAAATCCACGCTGATTGCGTGGCCATTGATTGAAAACGAGCCGGAAATCGCAGCACCTGTTAAGGATTGCAGTGATGAAGTTATTGAATTGAAACCGAGGCTTTTGAATCCACCGGCTCGATAACCCTTGCCTGTTCCAATCACCCCCAACGAATTCAGAATCCCGCCACTTACGTCGACTAATGACATCGAGTTGTTTTCACCAGTTTCTGTGCTCGTGAGAGATAAATATGCTGAACCTGAGCCTCCAATGATTGAAGCCGTCACCCCGGACTTAAGCCCATTTATTTTTGAAGCCAGAGTATTAAGAGTATCTGTGTTTGTAACGGTCAAGGCTTTGCCATTGACCATGATTTGGCCATTAAAGCCCAGTGCAGTATCGCTACCCGACTGAGAATTCGAAGTTGCCTTGTTGGCCGCTGCAAGTTGAGTTACCGTAAGCTGATAAGTTCCAGCTGGAGTGTTGCTACCGGGAGTAAAACTCGCAATGGATCCATCTGTAATCGACGACTTGACAGGAGAAAAGGCCGAGGCCGTATTGAGTGCTGCGGCAGCACCATTCATAGCCGTGAACTTAGATTTGAGCTGATCATAAATGCTCAATCGGTTTTGAAGGTTGGCCTTTTGATTTTGCATTCGAGTGACAGGGAGTTGCTCTATGCGCATCAATTGGGCCACGATACTTTGTGTATCGAGTCCTGAACCTAATCCTGCAAAAGAAATTCCAGACAAACTCATTGCTCATTCACCATTATCTTGCTGTTTTAAAGAACGCCAAGTAACGTCCTTGCTTGCTCTACAAAACCTTTGGTCGCCTTGCTTAATTCTTCCAAGTCTTCTTGATCAAAGTTAAACCATTCTTGTGCTTGTTCGCTCCAAGGCCACATCGATTCACGTTCGTTTCCTTCCCAAAGATTTATCGAAATTCGACCTGCCACGTGGACGCAGTAAATCGGCCCCGGTTCACCCTGGTAAAGCTCAGGGCTCTCATGAAATTGAATCAGGTTTGTGAGCGATTCGGGAAAATTCCATTGCGTTGCCAATATTCCACCGAGTTCTGGGTGTGTCGTTGTGAGAATTCTCTGCTCGGTAACCAGAACCGGCTCTTTGTGCTTTTCTGATTCCGAAAGTACTTGCATATATGGCTGGTTGAAGAGAGTGAGCAAGAACAAACGCCCGACGTCTTGCAAAAGTGCGCCTATAAAGACCAGTTCTTGATCTTTTGCTTGAAGTTTCTTGGTTTTTGCCAACAGTTGCGCACAAGTTGCTGCTCCAAAGGCGTGTTCCCAAAACTTCCTTTGAATCTCAATAACTCGTGGGCTCGGAGAACTCAACGCATTCAAAACCCCAACGCTGAGCACCAAATTGCGAATTTGCTGCATACCTAGGATCGAAATGGCTTGGCCCACGCTGCTCACCTGCCTGGGTGCTCCAAAGTAAGCCGAATTTACGACCTTCAGCAATTTTGCGGTCAAACCGACATCAGTAGAAATAAGAGATTCAATTTCTGTTGTTGTGACCGTGTCCTTTTCAGTTGCCGTTAGAACCTGCATGACGATGCTGGGCAAAGATGGCAAATCCACCATCGACTTTTCGATGTACTTTTGAAGAACTGTTTGATCGTTTCTTAGTGCCATGCTTTCTCCGTTGCTATCGTGGGGATGATTCCATTGACATCAACGATCAAGGCAACATTTCCATCTCCTAGGATCGTTGCCCCGCTAATGCCATGAACATCTCCGCAAAATCGACTTAAAGACTTAATCACAACTTCTTGTTCCCCAATTAGGCGATCGACGACAAGCCCAACTCTCTTTTCAGCCAAGCCGACGATGACGACATATTGAGAATCATCGGAAACTTGATGAGCTTGCTTCCCTGTTACAAATAACTGAGGTAGTCGTACCAGTGGCATGGTCTGACCACGGATCACGATAGCCTCGGTCTTGTTGACCATTTGAATATCTTTCTTGTGGACAAGAATTGTTTCAATCACAGATCCCAATGGCAAAACATAGACGTTATCGTTGATGTGCACGAGCAGTCCACGGATGATGGCCAGTGTTAAAGGCAATTTCAGAGTGATTTTCGTGCCCTTGCCCAAATCGGTTTCAATATCAATAATTCCGCCTAGGCGTTGAATATTTGACCGAACGATGTCCATTCCCACGCCTCGACCAGAAACTTCGGAAAGCTCTTTTGCCGTCGATAAGCCACTAGAGAAAATGAGCTGCAAAGCTTCCTTTTCGCTCATCCTTGCGGCCTGCTCGGATGTAATAAAACCGGTTTCAATGGCCTTGCTCTTAACTTTGCTTGTGTCGATTCCAGCACCGTCATCGATTATCTCGATCATGATGTGGTTTTCATGATGACGTGCTCCAACTGTGATCGTGCCCGTTTCTGGCTTGCCAGTTTCAGCGCGCTTGCCCGGAAGTTCGATCCCATGATCCATGCTATTTCGCAAGATGTGCAAAAGGGGATCGCTGATGACTTCAATTACGCTCCTGTCGAGTTCAGTCTCTCCACCTTCCAGGTTCAATTTGATATTTTTACCAAGTTTGGGGGCGAGGTCTCTCACCACACGCGGGAACCGGTTGAATACAGTTTCAATAGGCATCATGCGAGCTTTCATGATTTGATCTTGTAGATCGCTCGTGATTCTCGCGATATGCCCGACAGTTTCCTGAAGGGCTTCAGAGAAACCGGAATTCTGCCCGACTGACATTTCGACCGCAATTTGGGCGAGCCTTGTTCGATCTATAACGAGCTCCCCAACGAGGTTCATGAGATTGTCCAGCCTCGTCACATCAACCCGAACGGATTGGCCCGATTCAACTTTCTTTGGGCCACCATTAGCTTCGATACTCGGTTTCGAGGCTCCTTCTGAAGGATTCGCAACTTCGACATTCAATTCAATTTCGCTATTTGAAGGGTTCGAATCTGATTCTGATTTGGATAAAGATGGTTCTTTCCATTCGCCCAAATTGAAACTCTCAATCTCGGTGATTCCAGCAAATTTTTCATTGAGCTCGTCCAATGCTGCGGATGACTGGAAGACAAATTCAAAATCCTGTCCGAAATTCTCTTCTTCGAGGTGTTCGTGATCTGGAACCGAAACCAAAACTTCGCCCTTTTCTTGGATCACATTTATGGCCATGAATGCACGAACATATTTCATGACACAGTCTGAAGCGAGCCGGAAACTAGCGTGGAACACTGATCCTTGTGATTGGGCTTCTCTGAGTGCTTCAAATTCAGATTCGGGAACATTTGAGCTCAATTGATTTTCTGTGGAATTGCTTTGAATCACTTGGAGCGGTGCGCCACTGAGGCTCTGCACCCTGGCAACAAGTTCGGCGCAATCGACATTATCTCCCTCGCCACTCGCAATCGAATCAACCATTTTGGTAATGGTGTCCTGGCAACCAAGAAGTGCATCTGTGATTTCTGGAGTGAGCACAAGAGTATGGTTTCTTAAGCGATCCAAGATGTTTTCCATCTCATGAGTGACCTCTGCCATCTTCGAAAATCCCATGGCTCGACTACTGCCTTTGAGCGTATGTGCCGATCGAAAGATCGTTTGTAGCCTTTCGTTTGAGCTATCGTCTTCGAGCTTCAGAGTCTCTTGCTCTAGGATTTCAAGTTGTTCCCCGGCCTCTTGCAAAAAGAGGTCGAGGTATTGCGACATGTCTAGTTCTGCACTCATTGATTCGATTCTTCTTAGGCGGCAATGGCTAGGTCAAGGTTGAGAAGTGTAATGAGCTCGCCATCTCGTTTAGCGACACCCTTTACAAATTCGACGGCAACGTCGCTCATAATCACAGGGGCTTCATCGATGCAGTCGGTTTCGAGGCTAACGACTTCTGTAACAGAATCGACGACCATCCCTACATTTCCGTGCTCAGATTCAACGACAATAATTCGGGTGTTATCGGAGTCCTCAGACTCGGGCAGATTCATTCTCAGTCTCAAATCAACTACAGGTATCGTTTTTCCTCTGAGATTAACAAGCCCACGAATATATGCCTCTGTTCTTGGAATGGGGGTGATTTCTCGAATTCGAATAATTTCATGAACTCTGAAGATATCGATTCCGTAATATTCCGATCCGATCCTAAACACAACAGTTTGGATGCTTTCTACAGGGAGTTCATTGTCTGCAATCGTGAGTTCCATGTCCATCTCTCCTCTTAAATGGTCGGAAGACATTCTCGTCAACTTTACGGGGGTTTGATCGTCTTCTTATATAGACAAGACTGAATGGGTCTGTGAGTCCGAGAACTGGAAGGCCCTGATTTCAGTCTATAATTGAGAGTCCTAATATGCTAAATCGTGTTTTAATCCCGCTTTTATTCTTGATATTTGCAAGCGTGTCGCAAGCCCAGCGCACGATCACAGTCACCTCGCCAAAGACTGGTGACTTTTTGGGAAAAACCAACCAAATCAAATTTAGCATCGAAAATGCCAAATTCCAGGTCAAGGTCAAAGTCAAAGCAACTGACCTTTTAACCGGCCAAACCATCACTAACGAAAAGAACTTTACGCCCAGCGCCACAGGTTCTGTTGTCGATAGCGTCGATCTCAATTTTTCTGAATCTGTTCGACAAGGCGTCTATACAGTAGAAGTAACGCCTCTTGAGTTCGATAATAATAACGTCCAACAGACTTACACTCCAACTAAAGTTCTCTTAACAAGTATGAGAGTTTTGGTCAAGGCCCCAACATTCAATAGTTTTAACCCGCTAGATGGCACATTTGTAAAAGGGGATTCCAGTAATAATGTCCATATCACAGCCGATATCAACGTGGCTGATGCATTTAATATTGACAATTGGAAGGTTCAAATTGATGGTTCTGATATTCCCAATAACACGGGATCATCCAAGATTATTGATGTCGCGTGGAACATCAAAAATGTCGACAAAAACGGCCAGCATAGTGTGGCAATCAAAGTTGACGACAAAGCAAAAAATAGTGTCACAAAGAGCATCAATCTCACGATCGACCGGACCCCTCCAAGTTCTCAAATCGTAGCACCCATCGGAAGCTCTTCGTTGCCTCCGAATACTGACATTATCGTAAGCGTGAAAATAACCGACAATTTCAGTAACTCGGTTGATGTCACAGGAATTGATGTCGTGGCGAAGACCCTTGGTGGAACTTTCATCAGTCGTGCTGCTCGCAAAAGTGCATCGAACAGTGGTAACTCCATTACATGGACTGGCCGGATACGATGGACATCCAAGATTCCTAATGAATTCAATTTAGTTGTCACCGCGATAGATAAGGCAGGTAATCTTGCAACAACACAAATTTCCAAGGTCAAAATCAGCGGTCGGTAACGTCTGTAAGTCCAAGGAAATGCCTGAGAGCAAAACGGAGAAACTAAGATTTTGAAAGCACGGAAGCGAATATTGTTAACCGCCGGAGCCATTTGTGCTTCCACCTTTTCATCAGCACAAGTTCCTGACCTCATGAATGCGCTTGACGCAGGCGGGCGGGCGATGGGCGTCGGTAGTTCAACTCAGGCCACAGACAGTAACACTTTATCGGGATATTACAATCCCGCTGGATTAGCCTACATTACGGGCCCAACTCTGAGTGCTGCATTTCGAAATCTCCCACAATCTAACAACGTCGTCACTGGTAAGTTCAAAGATCCCGATTTTAGTACAGAACGCGAAGTTGGGCCAAGAAGACTAACTCATATTGGATACGCAACTCCAATGGGTGGCGGAACAATTGGAGTTTCTTATACCATGGGAGGCTTTATTAAGGACTTCAGAGCTGGAAATAACCTCACAGATAGCTCGCTTATTATTCGAAACTTCACCGAGACATTGCAAGCTCAAACCGACTTTTTTACCTTAGCGTATGGCAAACGATCTGGAAATTCAAACTTTGGGTTTGGTCTTATGATCGCGAATCAATACATTTCTGATCAGGCACGTTGGGACACATTCGATACAAACAACACTCAATTGGGTACTACTAATGTGAGCAACAGTGGAAATAGCACCGGGATCGGTGCCATTGTTGGACTTCAAATGCCTACAGGCCATGATGGTAAGACGGTCATGGGAATCAGCGTTAGAACTCCGATCAAGCTTAGTAAGAATTCCCAGACTGATCCTTATATGAATAAGGTTCCAGGTCGAGCTTCATTTGGCTTGGCCAGCAGAGCCGACAATCTACGAGGTGGCAAAGACTTTGCCGTCTATGGTGCACAACTCGATTATTTCTTTGGAGCCGACAAAGAAGGGTCTTTTGCTCGAAAGGACGTTCTGGGAGGTGGAATCGGGTTTGAATACAACATGCACCGCTACAATGCTCGAATTCCAATTCGATTTGGCTATGCTTTCGTGCCCAAAGGCGGCGATACAACAATAAGCCGAAATACTTTCACCTTTGGACTTGGATATAGACCCGAAGCGAGCAACTACGCCTTGGATCTCAATTTTGGAATCCCGTCGGGTGGAGGTGGCCTTGATATGGGCGTCGGATTTACCTATAAACTTGGCGGATGACTTTTAGGAATCACGGATGAACCTGACAAAAATATTTTTCTCAACTCTGTTTTTGACATGCGCTTTGGCAAGCCACGGACAAGCATGGAAGGACTCCTATGAAAAAGCCCTGGCAGCAGCGCAAGCCGGAGATTGGGCAGCAGCCAAAACCTCCTTTGCAGCATCAATTGCAGTGCGACCAGAAGACCAGTCCAATGCAACGACCCTACCTGGCCCTGTGACAGAGCCGGTCAAGTGGCGAAATGGTTCCCCGTATTCTCCGAATTTTGGATCAGCTTATTGTTCCTTCCGTTTGGCCACAGAAGCCAAAGATGACCGGAAAAACGAATACCTGAAAGAAGCTTCGACAGGATTCGAAACACTCATCGCCAAGGGTCAGCTTTCAGCAGCCACGCTTTACTTTTTGAACCAATCCTATGGGATGTTGGGAATGCCAGACAAGCAAAGGGAGCTTGAACCGAAAATTGCGGCAAGTGGCACCTGGCAAGTGGATTTGGCTTTTGTTAAGCCCGAAGAAGTTGCACTTTTTGCGAACCAAAAAGTGAATGCAGGCGGAGCAAACAATCCAACCAAAGCCGGAGCGGGAAGTAATGCCAATGTCACATTCGTTAAGGCTGGTAGTGAAAATAACGCCGCTCCTACCACTTCCCTTGCAGGCAGAGTTCCAGTGCTTCAAAACAAGTTTGCACTCTTGCTTGGCAATAGTCAAACCCAGATGAAAGAAGGAGCTCCTGAATTTGCAGCATCCGATGCGCTTGCGATCCAAGAGTCTCTCGTGCAAAATGCCGGTTATGATGACAAGAATGTTGATGTGGTGACGAACGCTACGGCTGATCAAATGCTAAAAGCTGCCGAAGCTCTGGCCAGTCGAATACCTAACGAAGCCACTGTAGTTTTGTATTTTACAGGCATCGGAGTCAATATTGATGGCCGGGATTATCTGGCAGGAATTGATGCCGCGATGACCTCAGACACCACAAAAATGGTCGCAAAAGAAGATCTTCTAAAGGCTTTTCGAGCCAAAGGGGCCAAAGTCTTCTTTTTCTGCCAAGCAAGTCGGCCGATAAAGGATGGACGATATTTTGGAATGGAAACACCATTCATCGGAAGGATGTCTCTCGGCCAAGCAACGAGCCCTGGCGGCGAGATTTTTGGGACAGTCTCGAACAACAAGGTCATGGGAATTTATACCAAAGCATTCGTAGACACTCTTGCTCAGTTCCGCTCGAACCAGGTTCCAATTATGGAGTTCTCTTGGTCGGTGTTCAAATCTATGCAAGGTGCAAACGGCGACGGTGGCGGAACCCAGCAAGTGCCCAATATCCCCATCTTGAGGTACATTTCCGAAACGACTTCATTTTGAAGCCGCTTTTTTAGGGAATGGAAGAAAAGAGGGGGCCAGTCGCTCATCAATCGTTAGATCCAAAGGTTGTGAATATCATGACCCAGCTCGCTGGCACCTACGCAGATCAATATATTGACGAGTTTATTTTTAACTACTTCAAAAGAACTCTGAAACTGGAATCTGGAGAAAATTTCAGACAGCAAATTGCCGATCGACTTGAAGATCCATTCACTGCTGTCCAGATATTTTATTCTCACTATGCCTTTTCGCGCCGTGGCAAAGATCGCGATTTTCTTTGTACAGGTTTGAACTGGGCGCTCGCAGAAATGACCAAGGAACAAAGCTTTGAAAGCATTTTGTCTAAGAGTTCTGGTGAGACACTTTGGCAGCTCTTCGAATCTTTTTGCGAATCAAAAGCGAAGCCGAGCCACGAACAACAAAATCGTGGCCCGATCCAAGGGATACTCGAACTTGCTCAAGAGATATACCAGAATGATCCTGAACAGTCGCTTTCAACATGGATTGTGGATGCGGCTCTGGAGCCTGGGAAATTAGAATCGACCCATTTGAGAATGGTGGACATTCGAGGAGTTGGCCCAAAGAGCACATCCACATTCATTCGTGATATGATTTGGATATTCGATATTGAAGACGATGTCGATCCCGCAGACTATCTTTTCGCGCAGCCGATCGATCGTTGGATGAGGGAAATTTTCAAAATCGTTGTTCCTGAATCGGATCGCCAAGGAGCTCCAGATTGGATCGTGGCTGGAAAAGTCACGAAGTACGCCAGGCGAGCCAAAGTGAGCCCTGTCCGCTTCAATATGGGAACAACTTATTTCGGGCAAAAGACGGTCGGAGATCCTTCGAGAATGGTGAGCAAGATAAAACAGCTTTTGATGACAGATGGTTCTAAGAAATCATTTCCGCAATCGATTTGAGCCCGTTCAAGGTGTGCATGACATCGAACGAATCAATGGAAGCGCAAAGGCCTTTCATCTTAAAAGCGAGTCCACCGGTTGCGATCACGTGAGGTTTAGACTGGAGTTCATTGGACATTCTTCCAATCAGCCCTTCGATCATGTCCGCATATCCAAGTACGAGCCCTACTCTTAGGCATTGAATCGTAGATCTCCCGATTGCTCCTTCGGGCTCAATTAGATCAGTTATGGGAAGTTTAGCAGTGTTGCTTGAAAGTGTCTTTGCCGCGGTCATGAGCCCAGGCAAAATGGCTCCGCCGATAAAACATCCTTGGGTGTTGATGACATCAAAGGTTGTCGCGGTTCCGAAATCAATTGTGATGCAATTGCCTCCAAATCTTTGCTTTGCTGCCACGGCGTTTGCTATCCGATCTGCCCCTAGAGATTCGGAATTCTCGTACTTCACTTCGATTGGAAGGGGCATCTGTGAATGTACGACGATGGGGGCAAGATCGAGTTCAGATTGCCACTTAAGCGTGGCTTCTGGAACAACCGAACCGATGATAACTCGGCTGGGAGACTTAATGTTCGGACTCCATTCGATCGTTTTAAGGCTCCAATCATAATGCGTTGGCCATCGCAAAACGCCGACCCATTTGGTGTCCCAGACACCTACAACTGTATCTGAGTTCCCGATATCAATCGCCCAAAGCATGTGTGAGATCTACTTGGCTGTAGATTGATCCTCCAAGTTCTGCGATGAGCGTCGACACGACTGCGTTTGCGACTCGATCTCGAAGGTCAAAGTTGTCAGCTTCAACCATGACCCGTATCATCGGCTGTGTGCCACTCGCCCGAACATTGATCCTGCCCTGCCCCATCAAATTTTCCGATGCCTCTTTGAGCTTATTCTGAACAATAATGTTCTCATTCCAACCCTCCATTTGATCCACGGTCACGTTAATAAGAATTTGGGGCCATGTTTCATAATCATCAAAGAATTCTTTGGCGTTTTTCTGCTCTCGTTTAAGTACACGACAAACTTGAAGCGCGGTCACAAGCCCATCGCCAGTAGGCAACAGGTCTGGGAAGATGATATGTCCGCTCTGTTCTCCACCGATCTTCGCACCGAGCTCTCTCAGCTTTGCACTCACATATTTATCGCCAACATCGGTACGTTCAACTTTGGCTCCACGTGATTGCAAATATGCTTCGAACCCACCATTTGTCATAACCGTTCCCACAACAACGGCTGGGTCAAATTCTCCGAATTGCGACCAATGTCCGCACCAAATGGCCATCGTCCGGTCTCCATTTATGAGTCGATTTTGCGAATCACCAAAGACTGCACGGTCTGCATCTCCATCAAACGCAATTCCGATATCCGCGCATGATTGTGAAGCCATTTGGAGCATGGCAGAAGGTTTGGTCGCGCCACACTCGGCGTTAATGTTCATGCCATCCGGGTTCACTCCCATTTCTGAAACAGTTGCTCCCAGTTTTCGAAAAACGCGGGGGGCACAATCATACGCTGCACCGTGACTGCAATCTAAGACGACTTTGAGCCCTTCTAGCTTCTCTGGAACTATCGAAATGAGCCACTTCTCATAGTCGTTCTTATATGTTTCATCTTGATCTAGGCGTCCAACCAATCCACCCTCTGGTCTATCAAATTCGATATGATCTATTTGCTCTTCAATCCATCGCTCTCCTTCCTCACTCAGTTTCTTTCCGTCGTGCGAAATGAGCTTAATGCCATTATCTTGAGCAGGATTGTGGCTCGCAGAAATGACCGCACCAAGGTCGAATTCCTGGTTCATGGTTGTAAAGCTGATGCAGCCAGTTGGCACAATTCCCATCGTCAAAACATCGACTCCGACAGAGCAAAATCCACTAGCAAGAGCTGCACCAAGCATGGGGCCACTTCTTCGCGTGTCCCGCCCTAAAACAACTCGTTTGAATTGACCCTCTTTAAGCACCCATAACCCTGCGGCCTGGCCAATTTTGAATGCAAGTTCGGGAGTTAACTTCTTGTTTGCAACACCACGAATTCCATCCGTTCCGAAAAGTTTCTTGCTCATGGGCGCTTCGACACACGAACCTTGGCTGGCCGAATAACTCTGCCATTCATCAGATAGCCGGATTCAATTTCGTCTGTGATGGTGTCTTCTGGCAGATCTAAGGAGTCTTGAGTTAGCAATGCTTCATGAAATTCGGCATTGTAAGTAGCTCCAACTGATTCAATCCGAGTCACATGCACGGATTCCAGAGTCTGAATAAGTTGTCGTTGTATGGCTTTTAGCCCATCGATCAGAGATTCTAGACTGGCCCCCTTTTCAGCCACACTTAATGAACGGTCAAAACTATCGAGAACCGGAAGCAATTTCTCGACAAATGGCAGAGCAGCAAATTTCCGATCCTCTTCCATCTGAGATCGGAGCCTCTTTTGGACATTTTGCGCCTCGGCCATCACTCTCAAAAGTTGATCTTTGAGCGCATCTCGTTCACGTTTCGTGGCTTCCAACTCTAATAAAATCGGATCGGCTTTAATCTGATCGTTTTGGGTGCTAATTTCAGAATCTTCGATGTTTTCTGGCACAGACTGACCGTCGACATTCATGGTGGGATAACTCACATTTTACCGCATGACTCACAGATGAAGGTACCCTTATTCTGTCCAATGTTGTCGGCTGCGATTTCAACCTTGTTGATGAGTTTTCCCATTTCGAATCTTTCTTCAAATCACCAAACCGTAGCCTTGACTTTTGATGCTTGCGAAACAGAAAAACGGTCAGGTTTCGATCATAAAATCTATACAATTCTTAAGGAAAGCCAAGTTTCTGCAACGATTTTTTTGGGAGGAAAATGGGCCGAATCTCACCCGAAAGAAAGCCGACTCTTGTCCGAACTTCCCCACATTGAAATTGCCCAGCACTCCTATATCCATCCCCACTACTTAGCCCTGAAATCTTCGCAAATAGTGTCCGATATGTTGCGGGCCCAAGCGGCGATCAAGAAAGTCACAGGTAAGACTCCACTTTTCATTCGTCCACCCTATGGCGAATCTGATTCTCGAGTCCACATTCTATCAAGGAGCGTTGGGCTTCAACCAATTTTGTGGAGTATTGTCAGCGGTGACCCCGACCCTCATGTTTCTGCGAGCTCCATGAAGCATTCAATCTTGAAACAAGTCAAAAATGGCTCGATAATCATCATGCACATCAATGGTCGAGGCTGGCACACAGCCGAGGCGCTTCCAACCATCATATCTGAACTTAAAAAACGAAAGTTTGAATTCATCACCGTCGGCCAGGGGATGAATCGCTAGCTATTCGTCATAGCGGCCTTTACTCGATCTTACGATCACTCGGACTGGTGTACCTTCCAAAGGAAACTTCTTTCGCAAGACGTTTTCCAAATACCTTACATAAGAAAAGTGAACCAAATTCGCATCATTGCAAAAGAGGACAAATGTTGGAGGCTTTGCTTGAGGCTGAGTGCAGTAATAGACCTTCACTCCTTTACCTTTTCTCACCAAAGGTTTTTCAAAGACTGCATCTTGAATCACCCGATTCAAGATGCCAGTTGATACCCGAAATTGCCAGTTGTCAACAGCCCTTCTAACGGCGTTAACGATTCCATCCATGCCCGTTGCTTCTTTTGCGGAAGTAAAAAGAACTGTTGCATAGGCGACTTCTGGAACTTCATTTTGAATCTGTCTTTTGAACTCCTTTTTCACTGGTGAATTGCGTCCTAGCTCACCTCTCGGTGGTTCAATTTGATCCCATTTGTTCACGGCAATGATGAGTGGCTTACCTAAATCGTGACTAATCTTGGCAACTCGCTTGTCACCATCGGTCAAGCCTTCTTCTCCATCGACCACTAAAAGTGCGCAGTCGGCTCGGTCAATAGCAATCGTGGCCCTGTTCACCATGTAGTATTCGATCGAGCCCAGAATTTTGCCTTTGCGCCGAATTCCAGCTGTATCGATAAGTCTAATCGGTTGACCTTTCCACTGCACCAGAGTGTCAACAGCATCTCGGGTTGTTCCAGGAATGTCACTTACAATGACTCGATCTTCTCCTGTGAAAGCATTGACCATAGAAGATTTGCCGACATTTGGGCGACCGATAATAGCTAGCCTCAGTTCTTGCTCAGGTTCTGGCAAGTCTTTGGATTTTGGAAAACCCTCAGTAATCCTATCGAGGAGTGAGTCAATTCCGCGACCATGAATTCCACTCACTGCAAAGAGTTCTTCAAACCCTAATGCGTAGAATTCGGCAGCCTGGTCGGCACGATCGGCATTGTCTGCTTTTGTGGCGACCAAATAAACTGGTTGGCGAATCCCACGAAACCTCGCGGCCAAATCCCAGTCCGATGGATTTAAACCCTCTTCGGCATCGACCATAAATAGAATGACATCCGATTCTGATATGGCCACTTCTGCCTGGACTCGGATTTGTTCCGAAAGAGGATCATCATCACCAAAAAGAATTCCCCCTGTGTCCACGATTCTTAAGCGACGACCATTATGGTCAAACTCGGCATAGAGCCTATCTCGAGTGACACCGGGTGTATCTTCCACCACTGCAATTTTCTTTCCAACGATTCTGTTGAAAAGCGTACTTTTACCTACATTGGGCCGACCAACGATCACAAGGGTGGGAATTCGGGTGGCCATGCCTACGAGGGTACCCGCGCCATTGTCGGGGCATCAGGTAATCATGAAACCAGATGCGGTTTTGGTTGCCATTGCTTGTCTTGCCTTCTGCTTGTTTTGCCCAGGATTCCTCGCATAGTCGCTGGAGTTTTCGAATTGGACCCTCTTTTGGTCAACCCGTGATAGGCAGTGAAGACACAAGGCGTGGTTCGATATATGGAATCTCTTATACACGACCAGAAAAGCGACTGAAATTCCAGGGGCTCGATGGAAAACTCGCAATAGAAGGCTATTACCTCTTTACAAAAGGGGGTGGGTTCGAGAACATTCCGGTCAACAACATGCGTTCCTATGGAATTTTGGCAACAGCAAAATATCCTCTCTCTTGGTTTCCGCGATTTGGATCGCACTTTGATCTGAGTTTCGGACTTGTCTATAACTCGATTACCACTCGCGATCTAGATAGCAATTTGAACACGACACCGGGATTTGGGATCGGATTTGAGTACCGCAACATTGACTTTACAGTACGTTGGTACCACGCTTCAAATGGCGGAACAAACGGAAATAACCAAGGGACAAACCAAATTCAATACGTTTTGTCTTTGAAATTCTAATTGAAAAATGGCCGTTGAATTCCAACTTGTTAAAAGATCGAAGCAGAACAACGCTCGTCTTGGCTTCCTCAATACTTCCCATGGTGTGATCGAAACGCCATGTTTCATGCCTGTGGGAACTCAAGGCACGGTCAAGGGAGTCGGATCTGAAGACTTGGAAGCACTTGGATTCAAGCTCATTCTTTCGAATACATATCATTTGGCGCTACGGCCTGGAGCTGACCTAATTCAGCGACTTGGGGGGCTCCATGAGTTCATGAGTTGGAAGGGAGCAATTCTAACTGATAGTGGCGGATATCAGGTGATGTCGTTGTCCCACCGAAACAAGGTCACCGATGTCGGGGTGCAGTTTAGATCGCACCTTGATGGCACGGATTTTTCACTCTCGCCTCAGGAATCCATTCACATTCAGCAGAAACTGGGAGTTGATATTTCGATGTCTTTGGATGTCTGCCCACCGTATCCTTGTTCAAGAGCTGAAGCAATTCAAGCGATGGAGAGGACCCATCTTTGGGCCCCATTGAACCTCGAAGCAAAAGGTCAAAACCAATCGGTTTTTGGCATTGTCCAAGGTGGAGTGCATCTTGATCTACGATCCCATTCAGCCCATTTCCTTTCCGAACTTCCTTTTGAAGGTTTTGCCATAGGAGGGGTTTCAGTTGGTGAACCAACGGAAATGCAATATCCCGTTGTTTCGCATACGGCTCCGCTTCTTCCGGAAAACAAACCGCGATACCTTATGGGAGTTGGTCATCCGAAAGACATTATTAACGCCGTTCAAAGCGGAGTCGATATGTTTGATTGTGTTTTGCCGACGCGAATGGCCCGGCACCATTGTCTTTATACTCTTAAGGGCCGGCTCAATATTCTGAACGCCAAGTGGTCTGAACATGATGGCCCGGCCGATCCAGGCTCCGTCTTTTCAATGACGGAAAGATACTCCGCGGCATACCTACGACATCTGTTTAAGGCGAAGGAGTCACTCGGAGCTCGAATAGCGACTTTGCACAATCTTAGTTTTTATGCAAGGCTCATGAGCGAAATTCGCGAAGCAATTCGAAACGATGAATGGGATCAGTTAGTCTCTAGATATTCTCAGTCATAAGGATTCCAAAAATAAGAAGGCGGAACCCGGTTGTCAGTGAGAAAAACCTTTTCTTGCTTGAGCAATTCAATTTGTCTGTTCCCCAAGTTTGCGTCTCTCTTGGAAATCAGAATATCGCCACTTGCCCCTACGACACGCCACCAAGGCACATGTTGAGGGCATTGAAACATCCAACGGCCCACCAAGAGTCCGCTGACCGGTCGATCCAGAAGTTGGCCCACTTGCCCATAAGACATCACCCTTCCCCGAGGAATTTGTTTGACTACCGAAAATAGATTCTCAAGGGAAGTCATTCGAGCGGAGTATTCCAAGCGACTTGGAGTTGGTCAAACGCCACAGTTTTGACATGTAAGTCACCGTAAAGGGTGTTATATTTGTATCCTCGAATTTTGTTGAACCCGTCTGAATCATTCAATCTCATCCGGCCACCATCCCCATGCCAGTGGCCTGCGGCGTCAAATAACACATTGATGTTGGCTGGAAGCTGAAATCGAGTCTGACTAAAGTATTTGAATGCAATTTCAGTCCGAAAGAAGTAACTCGACCCATAAGTGGCATAGAGGGTCGGTGCAGACCGAAAGTCCAACCATGGATGGTCGTCCACGACTTCTGTGCCGTCATCAGAGGCGCAGTGGAAAACATCATGGCTTTCCAAGTATGGCTGTAGGGCTTCTGATAGCAGTGGCATTTCGGGAATCCGAGCCATAAAGTCGGGTTCATGGGACCAAATTTCCGGTCTAAATTTGTCAACAGGATCCACAGCATATGGGAAGATGTCATCCCAATCGGACATATAGATTCCGATGGCGCCTCCGATTTGCTTGAGGTTACTGATACAAGCTACTTTTTTGGCAGCTGCTTTTGCATGGGCAAAAACGGGAAACAAAATTGCCGCAATGATCGCAATGATCGCAATGACCACGAGGAGTTCGATCAAAGTAAATGCTCTTCGTTCCGTGCCCATGATTCCTTTATAACTCGAAAATTGGGCATTTTGTTACCAAAGGAACTGTTTAGCCCATCAATTTGCTAGAGAAATTAGGCCCCATGCAATTCCGATCGATTCGGTCGTCTGGTAGATTTGAGGTTCCGCACGAATGAATCACGACTCTCCCAAGCCACTCTTCATAAGAATCGCCCTTGTTCTTGCTTGGGTTGGCATTGCGGGTGTTTGCTTAGGAGCAGGTCTCTTGCAAGGCTGGGCCAGCCGAAGCAAGATTTTGCCGAGTCTTATCAAACTTCAGTTGACACAGCAAAAGCCTGAAGTGACCTTCAAAGCCGATACTCTCACACTTCTGATTCTAGGCTGCGACGAAGATCGTTACTATGCAGGGGCAGGACATAAAAAACCTGGGCAAGTCTTGCGCCATGCTTCACGAAGCGACATGATGCTGGTCGCGAAAATTGACTTTGTTAAGAAACGAATTTCCGGGATTTCGATTCCTCGGGATCTGGTTTGGAGTGTACCGGGTTACAAGGAAACAAAGATCAATGCTTATCATGCAATTGGATACCGAGAAGGTGGATCTGAGAAGGCCAAGGAACTCGCACGAAGAGCAGCCGAAGGGGTCACGGGGATTCCGATCGACCGGGTTGTGGTATTGGATTTTGACGCCTTCAAGGCCATGATCGACCTAGTGGGAGGGGTTGAAGTTTATGTTCCCAGGAATATGGATTACGATGATAATGCTGGTGATCTCCACATTCACCTAAAAAAAGGTCGACAAATGCTCAGCGGATATGACGCCATGGGCTACGTTCGCTATCGACATGGAGACAGCGACTTTAAAAGACAAGATCGACAGAAGGACTTGATGATGGCGCTGAAAGATCGAGTTTTGAAGCAATGGCAAAAAACTCCTGAAGTTGTCGATAAGAGCATTGATCTGTTGGGACATGCTTTCACTCCAGAAGAGATTGCTGCCATGGCCCTTTTTGGCCGAAAAATTGGTGGAGACAATTTTCATATGGACATGGTGCCAGTTTTTGAAAACGACGGAACTTCAAATCTGAGACTCGATGCTGATGGGCTTGATGAAAAACTTAAAGCACTCCATTTGAAATCAGATTATCCATCCACACAAAATTGAGACTATGCTGCCGATTTTAGAGACGACATCATTCGATGCAGACGAACCAGAAGCGTCACCTAAAAATCGCCAAATTAAGCTCCGAGATGTCATTATCATCTCAATTGTTCTTGTCGCCCTTGCAGGAATTTTTACGCCTTTAATCTTGGATGGAATTGAACGACGTGCCAAGGTTGTGTGTTTTCAGAACATCAAGGGAATCGGCGAGGCCATGCTCTTATACAGTTCCGATAACAACGATCGATTCCCTCCCACTTACAACATGGAATCTGATCGATCTCCAGCTCTCTTCAAGGGATTGCCGATCACCTGGGCTAGCCAAGTCCAACCTCTCATGTCGGCCAGGCAAAACTTTGTATGCCCATCGGCCAAGTCGAACGAGGGGACAAACAATACCTCTCTTAAAGTTGGAGAGAAGAGTTTTGTTTCGACTTATGGCATGTATCGTGGGATGTCATCCGTACTCAGAGGCGACATTCCAAACCCAAGTGAAGTCGTACTCGTTGCAGAAACATCGAATCAAGGAGCTGAAAAATCTTTTGATCCCATCCCATTCGAAGGGAAACCCGATGGATTCTTGATCGGATGGGACGATAGCAATTTTGAATTTTCAAAAGCTTCACGCAAAGTTACAAGACTGGCTTTTAGAAACACCGAAAGCGGCACTTGGACAAGTAGGCACAAAACCATTGTGCATGCCCTTTCTGCAGAAGCCAATTTGATCACATTAACTGCTGCAGACGCAGAAGTACTACATGCTGGCAATAAGCTCAAAGGAAGATGGTGGGCAGACTTGAACTTGTTCCGATAAAAAAATTCCTCTGGGTTGCCACCCAGAGGACAGAGGGTTCCGCACATGCGGATGCTGATAGGTTCAAGATTCCTTTCTGCTGTTGAATAGATAGACTCTACTCGGTTAACAAAATGCAATTTTCAAAAATCAGTTCCAGCTCTTAACTGAATTTTTTGAAATTTTCATCAAACATTGTTTTCAGTTTTGTAGCTTGGGCGTCATAAGCAATTTTGTCCTTCCAGGTTTCTCTAGGATTCAGAATCTCTGATGGGACATCGGGGCAAGCCGTGGGAACTTCGAGCCCAAAAATTGGATCTACCTCAAAATTCTTCAGTTGGCCATTGAAAGCAGCTTCGATCATGGCGCGAGTGTATCGTAGCTTCATCCTGGAGCCCGTTCCATAAGCTCCGCCTGTCCAACCCGTATTAATGAGCCAAACCTGAGAACCATGCTCATCGATTTTCTCACCGAGCAACTTAGCATATTCGCTTGGATGAAGTGGCAAGAATGGAGCACCGAAACAAGTGCTAAAGGTCGTTGTGGGTTCAGTGATTCCAGCTTCCGTGCCTGCAACTTTAGCTGTATATCCATTCAAAAAGTGATACATCGCCTGTTCTTTTGTGAGTCGGCTGATAGGCGGCAAAACTCCAAATGCATCACAAGTGAGGAAACAGATGTTTTTAGGATGGCCACCAACACTTGGAATGACCGCGCCATCAATATAGTCCACTGGATAGGCACAACGGGTATTTTCGGTCAAGCTTCCGTCATCGTAATCGGGGTGCCTTTTGTCATCCATTTGGACATTTTCGAGAACGCTGCCATAACGAATGGCGTTCCAAATTTCAGGCTCGCCTTCTGGGCTCAATTTGATGCACTTGGCATAGCAACCGCCTTCGACATTAAAGACTCCTTTGTTGGTCCAGCCGTGCTCGTCGTCTCCAATTAGCATCCGATCTGGGTCGGCGCTCAAAGTTGTTTTGCCAGTGCCACTTAATCCAAAAAAGAGAGCCGTGTCTCCGGATTTGCCAATGTTTGCGCTACAGTGCATACTCATAACGCCTTTTAATGGCAACAAGTAGTTCATGATCGTGAAAACCGACTTTTTCATTTCGCCGGCATATTGAGTGCCCATGATGATGACTGACTTCTGGCTGAAGTTCAGTGCGATCACTGCATCGCGATCATCTCGCTCCCATGTCTCTCTGCTCAAATTTACAACTTGCCAATCGGGCATAAAAGTCGCTAATTCCTCTGAACTTGGCCGGATCAGCAAAGTGCGGATAAAAAGAGCATGATATGCGTTTTCAACAATGAATCGAGTTCGAATTCGATACTCGGGGTCTGCTCCTCCAAATGTGTCTACGACATAAATTCTTTTACGAGGAAAAGCAGCGTTTGCTTTGTCGACGAGCATTTGGAATGTAGCGGGATCGATTGATCCGTTGTTGTCCCACCAAATCTTGTCCTCGGTGGTTTCGTCCCTAACTGTAACTTTGTCTTTAGGGGTTCGCCCAGTATATTTACCAGTATAGGCGACAAGTGCGCCGTTATCGGCGAGGATTCCTTCGCCGTTCTTGATCGCATGTTCAATAAGCTCGGGAACGGTCAAGTTCCAAAAAACTTCTTGGGCTTTGTCAAATTGAAGTGATACGGGTGCAACGCTGGCAGTACTCATCATTGAATCCTAAGGGCGTCGGCAAAAAGACAGCGAAAACTGCATTGCCGTGAAGATTTAAGTGTACCAAAAGAAAGACAATTTGACCCTACCAGGCAACTGATAGGCCCACTTCCCTATCATAAATACTAGGTTCTGTTCATGAACGCCAAGAATTTAGAGGAAGTGACGCTGTTAGCCTAATTCTTGAAATATAATGAAGACTGTTCATTTTGGTTCGGTTTGGGCCAGAGAGGTATATGATGAAAAAACTATTAGTTCTTGCGCTATTGGGTGTCGCAAGCTTTTCGCAGGCATTAACTTTTGACTTTGTTAGTGATGGAAATCCTGGCGCTAAGATCCAATTCAACGGAACAAACAAGACTTTCAACTTTGCACCAGCATCAACGGGTTACGATTTTGTGATTCGAAGCTCTGACAATGCCTCTCTCATCGGCTTGCAAGGCAACTTCCGTGGAATCTTTCAAATTGGAACGATCACAACGACTGGCGGTCTGCAAACAGCCCCCGTCACTGGTTTGGGTTCGATGACGATTTTTGATGGCACGAACACCTTAAGCGCAGACATCGTTTGGAATTCGATCTTCAGCTTTGGAACTGTTGTCGGATTGAACGACATCGGATTGCCAAACGTGACAAATGTGAACTACAGTGGCTCGAATTCTGGTCTCAATCAACTTATGAATGAAGTTCAGCGAACCGCTAACCTTTCAACCCAATTTATTCCCAGCAGGTCTTTGACCCAATTGACCACTGCAAATGCATTTAATGAAGCGACCTACTCTGGTACCTACACAAGTGTTGTCCCCGAGCCTGCTTCGATGATTGCACTCGGTGGTTTGGCTTTGGTCGCAATGCGACGAAAACGAAATAGCAAGTAATCCTCCTCCTAAGAAGAACATTAAGCCTGCAGAGCTAACCAGCTCAGCAGGCTTTTTTTGTCGAACACGATGTTGGTAACCTTTGAAACCATGACGCTCAGCTACGAAAAATTGAACGATTCTGAAATCCAGAATCTTCTAAGCCAGGTCGCCGGGTGGTCGATTGAAGACGGACATCTCATTCGGGCCTTTGAGTTCGATCATTACTTCGATGGAATCGAATTTGCCCGTTCTGTAGGCGTCATCGCGGAGGATCTCAACCATCATCCCGATATTTTCATTGGATATCGTAAGGCGACAATCAAAACGATGACCCACGACGCAAATGGGCTGACGACCTACGATTTTGCCCTTGCGTCCAAAATCAACGGGATTGGAGTTTAGCTTGGGTTCAACATTTGGCAAATATTTTCGAGTGACAACTTTTGGAGAATCTCATGGACCAGCCATCGGATGCGTCGTTGACGGGTGCCCTTCCCTATTACCGATTTCGCTCGAAGAAATCCAAAGAGAATGCAATCGTAGAGTGCCAGGTCAATCCAAGATCGTCACACAAAGGAAGGAACAGGATCAAATTGAAATACTCAGTGGAATTCACGAGGGACTGACGCTTGGAACTCCTATCGCAATCATGACGCGAAACCAAGATGTGCGAACTAAAGACTATGATGAGCTCAGAGAGAAATTTAGACCAAGCCATGCCGATTTGACTTATCAAATAAAGTATGGAATTCGTGCCTGGTCGGGTGGAGGACGAGCATCGGCCAGGGAAACGTTTGCAAGGGTCGCCGCGGGGGCCATTGCTCAAAAATTATTGAATAAATTCGGAATCCAGGTCGTTTCATGGGTGAGTTCCGTCGGGGACATTGAGAGTAAGGCCGAGCCACTGAAGATAACACGAGAAATGGTTGATTCTCATATTGTTCGTTGCCCGCATCGTGAAACGGCAGAAGAAATGCTCGGGCTCATTGAATCCGTTAGGAAAAATGGAGATACGATTGGCGGATCGGTGAGTTGCTGTATTCAAGGCTGTCCGGCAGGCTTGGGTGAACCCATTTTCGACAAACTCGAGGCGGATTTAGCTAAAGCCATGCTTTCAATTCCTGCATCAAAAGGATTCGAAATTGGATCAGGATTTAGGGGAACAAAATTGAGGGGCTCAGAGCACAACGACCCCTATAGGGCCAAAGAAGGCCACGTTTACACAACTTCGAATCACTCCGGCGGAATTCAAGGCGGGATTTCCAATGGGATGCCCATTCTCTTTTCAGTGGCATTTAAGCCAGTGGCCACCATTGTTCAAGAGCAAGAAACTATTGATACTAATTTTAAAGAAACAACTATCAAAGGGCGAGGGCGACATGATCCTTGTGTGCTACCAAGAGCTGTTCCAATAGTTGACGCTATGGCAGCTCTCGTTTTGGTCGACCATTTGTTGGGAAGTCGATTAACTCGGGCTTAACAAAGGATTGGGATTTCGATTTCGCACCTTAGAAATTAGTCTAAAATGGACACGTGGCTATGACAGAATTGAGTTCGCCCGGTACTACCGGTCGTGGAGAAATTGAGGCGAAAAACGTCAATTTCTTTTACGGAACTTTTCAAGCCCTGAAAAAAATCAATTTGGTTATTCCCCCACATCAGGTCACTGCTCTCATCGGCCCAAGTGGCTGTGGCAAATCGACATTTCTTCGAACGCTCAACCGAATGAATGAGCTCATCGACGGAACACGTCTTGAGGGAAAAATTTTGCTTGATGGTCAAAATATATATGACCCGGAAGTTGATCCTGTGGAGCTTAGAAAGCTTGTGGGCATGGTTTTTCAAAAGCCCAATCCATTTCCCATGTCGGTCTATGACAACATCGCTTATGGCCCTAAGATTCACGGCGTCAAGAAGAAATCTGAACTAAATGACATCGTCGAAAGCTGTCTTCGTAAGGCGTATCTTTGGGATGAGGTGAAGGACGATAATAAGTTACATAAAAGTGCTTTTGGGCTTTCTGGTGGCCAGCAGCAAAGGCTATGTATCGCTCGAACGATAGCTGTCAATCCGGAAATTATTTTGATGGACGAACCTTGCTCTGCACTTGATCCCATCGCTACTTCTAAGATCGAAGACTTGATGTTTGAACTCAAAGAATTCTTTACTATTGTCATCGTAACTCATAACATGCAACAGGCTCAAAGGACGAGCGATTTCACAGCATTCTTCTATCAAGGACAAATTGTAGAGCACAATATCACAGAGCAAATTTTCTTAAATCCTAAGCAGAAAGAAACAGAAGACTACATCTCCGGGCGTTTTGGCTAGTAAAAACGCTGGGAACTAACTTATATTGCAAAAATAGACAAGTCATATTCAACCGACATATCATTTTCTATGCGATAATAGACATGTTCGATGAAACTCGCAAGTTCGAGTCTAAGTATTGGGGAAAGAATTAAAAGGGCTTCGAAAATGGCAGGGCTTTCATTGCAAGAGCTCGGACAAAGAATTGGGGTAAGCCGACCCACAATCTATGCCTATGCCAACGGAACGCTCAATGTTCCCTTGTCTCGACTGAGCGAAATAGCGCGGGTCACAAACCAGCCGATATCCTTTTTTGCACCAAAGACAATTGAGCATCTTCCCGCGGAGTCTATGACATCGAATTCTTTGCGGATTATAGATGCGTTATTAGCCCCTGCCAACCCAAGAAAGGCTGTTGAAGTCTCGGAGCAAGCCCTTTCAGAACTTTCTGATTCTGCGGCCCCGCAAATTCGCGCCGAGATTCTGAGAAGAACGGGCAATGCCCTAGCGATGGCAGGTGAATTTGTAAAGAGTCTGGAATACCTGGAAGAAGCTAGGAAAATTTTCGTAAACGTGAATGAGAATTCCAAACTGGGTGCTATCTACCAAACAGAGGCTTATTGTCGCACCAGCCTCGCACAGCTAACTGAAGCTGAACTCGCATTCAATAGGGCGCAAGAAAACCTCCCCGTTCAGGATAAATGGAAAGCTCAGGTGGGCCTAGCCGCTTTGGAAGAACGAAAAGGGCACCTTGATGCGGCCCGAACTATTTTAGGAAAATTGCTTGATGATTCAACATTAGGAGAATCAACATTGGCTTATGTTCGAGCAAATTACGCAAGCCTCGTTTGTTCACAGGGACAATTTCACTCTGGTGTGTCGCTCACCGAGATTGCTCTTCAAGCCTCTCTCTCCTGCGGGCTCACCGATCAAGTTGCAGAAATGGAGATTCAGTTGTCGATTTGCTATGGGCATCTCGGTCGATTCCACGAATCTATTCTCATGTGCCTTAGATCAAGAGATGTGGCATATGCAAGCAAAGATGAGTCACGGTTGACTTTCGCAGAAATCCAAAATGCATGGCTCTTGATGAACCTAGGTCAGCTCTCAGAGGCTCGAAAAGTCGCTTCAAAAGCTTATAACAAGGCGATAGAGAACCAATTCAGACGAAGTGAATCCCAGGCCCTTTTGGTTCTTTCACAATTGGCTTTTTTGCGATCAGATTTCGAATCTTCCCTCGAGATTCTCAATCAAAGCTTGTCTCATTCGCGCGCTCATGGATTTGTGCTTGCCGAAGCAGAATCTCTCTATCGGTACCTCAAAGTTAAATCCGAACTTGGGCATCCGCTCGAAAAAACAAAAGTTGATCGCCTCAAAACGATAAGCAGCGAAACAGGATCCGTAATTGTTAATATTTTTGCACTTGATGCCGAAGGTGATCTTATGTTTGAAAAGGGATTGCTTGGGCAAGCATCTCAACTCAAAGGCCAAGCACTTGAAATTGCAAGCGACCATCAGTTGACTTTGCTCAAAAGTCAGCTTTCTGCCCCCAGATTTGGTTCTTTCCTCGATGACGAAGTTGGGGAAGCGAGTACCCATGAACTTTGCATAAACATCTTAAAAACGAATTCTTTGTATTACAATGATATCCGGGAGATTTCCCAACAATGAAATTATTTCCATTTTTGATTGCACTTTTATCAATCGTCGCCATAGGTTGTGGCGGAGAAACTATGGGTTTGGTTTCTCAAAATGATCCGTTACCCAAGGGCGAAGGAAGCATCCCTATCGGGTGCGTTTATAACCCACTCTGCGAAGGCTTTGGTGTGACAATCCGCCGTTCTGACGGTCGTGTCACCCAGAGTGTTGTGACGAACGGGGTCATCACGTCTTCTGTTTTGCCCAAAGGCTGGACTACTGTCGAAGTTCAGGGGGCAAACACAAGCTTTGCTCAAAAGTTTAGTTTCTTTGCAGGATCCGAACAAAAGCATGTGTTGCGCTTGTGGCCAAGCAACAGACCTGTTGTTATTGAGTCTGAAGATATTCATCCATTGATCAAAGATGGACAAATAATCCCGTTGGGGACTTCGGTTGACATTGCTGCAAAAGTCACTGGATTTACTCCGGTGATCTACCGACCATCATATGTTATCAATGGAGGCATTGGAACAATGCTTTCAGATACCAAATTCAAGGCAACTGTGGCAGGCTATGGCTCGATTTCATATATCGTTGGCGACGTCAAGAAAGTTGTTCGAATTCAAGTCAAGTGATGTGAGGTTCAGTGTTCTTTGATCTGCCACCCGAGGCGCTTCTCGGTCACCAGCATCAAGGAGTCGCTTTAGTTAAGGAAAGCGGAGAAATTGTTTTAGCAAACTCCGCTTTCTTTCGCACTTTTGGATATGAACATTTCGATCAGGCACAACTTGAGTTTCCTAAGAGCGTAGAACTCATCGATAAATCTACCTTCCACTTCGAGCCCGATAAGGAAGCGATTCAAACAATGTGCGCGGTTATCCGAGGACGACCCCACGATATTAGAATTGAAAAGAAGGTTCAAGGGGACTCTTCCCACTTTCTCATTGAGGTTCGTGATGCGGGAGACAGAATTGCAGCTCTTGATCAAGTTGCCCAGCTGAAATCTCAGACCGAAAAGAGCAGTTCCCGGAACCAGACCATTGCTGAAGCTGATGTTTTGCTCAGGTTCTTTTTACAAATCGCTGACAGTAATATGCCCCAACAAAACAGAGTCGGGGAATGCATTCGAACACTTCAAGCCATCTTCCCAAATTCGGGAGCCTTATCGTTCCAAGGAAGCTCCTTTACCGTTTGGCAATCCTGGGGAGATCTTTCCCATGTGGCATCCTTTGAGCAGTTAGAAGCAAGCGAGGGTCTTTCCGAACGTTCAATCATATTGCAACAGGGCCATCGACTCCATTTCTATGCACTTCATAGTGAGATTTCAGAAGATCTTTGGGCCCCAATCAGCTTAGCTATGAGATATGTATTGAATTCAGCAACTTAGACTTGAAGTCAAACAACACGGGCGGGCACCACTTTTGTGGTGCCCGCCCGTTTTTCATTCCAAAATTGGAATTACGGAGTGACTGTCAGAGCCACGTAGTCAATTGCGACGCAAGGAACAGCAACTGGCGAGAGGCCGGTCTGCTGAA
>CAZOVP010000007.1:0-23351 GCA_964583465.1 uncultured Fimbriimonadaceae bacterium
CCAAGTCCAAGCACCCGATGTAAAGATGGATTCAGGAAAGTAATCCCGGAACCAACTTCAATATTAGAACCCCACTCTCTGGAGTTGGGGTTTTTCTTTTCAATTTGCGTCTATGAAACTTAGAGATTCGATGATCAAATCTCGCTCAACAAATGGTATTTTCAATTTAATAGAGATCGAGCTCAAATTCTGCTGAAACAACGACGGTATCATTATCAATTATGATTCTTTCTAAAAATCCAGCTCTAGCTCTCATTTCCTTGGGGATCCTCACTTCTTGTACCTCTTTCGCACAGCTAACAGTTCATGAACCAATTGCAACATATTCTGGAGGAACCTGGCCCTCACGGGAGGTGTTTGGTCGCTGCGGTACAGTTGGATGTAATACATATCATTTCGAATCTGGCTACACCAGCGAACCCATCAACAAAGACATCACTATTAAGCATTGGGCTTATTTGACTTTGCATTACCAAGAGTTTGGGCTCTATGAATTCGATGAAACCTTGCCTAGAAATTGCTATTCAATTGCGTGGCCTCTAGAGTGGCAAGGAAATAAGCCTCCACTTGCCAGTGGAGGCTCAACACTTACAGGAAGAGTTTGCTCACAACATCAACAGATCTTTGTAGGCAATGCTGACTCTGGAGGACGGGCAAAGGCGATTCTTGATGTAACGATGACGGAAGAAGTAGCACCGATTCATATTATTAACTCCTATATCGCTGAACCACTCTATATTGATCCGCACATTTTTCCAAGCCCGGGAAATTACTACAAAGATGTTTTGCCTAGTGACTATCCTGCTGTTTGCAGTTCATGGACACGACCAGATCCAATAAACCAACCAACAAAGTGGGTAGCTACCATGACTATGCCAGCACCGAGCCTAGTTCACGATGTAAGCTCACATCTTGAATACGATACGTCTCTCTTGACTGGAGATTATTTGCATGTATCTGCAACGAGTTATTACATGCATCGGTTATTCGAAATTCGAAATTCCTCAGGAGCAATAATTTACTCCAAGCCACATTATTGACAGACCTTACTAAATTTTCCAAGCACACATTTGATGTTCGCGATCTTGATGAAGTCTAAGCACCTGATCTAAAATTGGATTCAGGAAAGTAATCCCGGAACCAAATAAAACAAGACTCCCGTTCCAATCGGAACGGGAGTCTTGTTTTGTGACGGGCGTGGGTTTATTCGCCCTTTTTGGTTGGGCCGTCTTTAGCAGTCTTCTTCGGTTTGGTTGTTGTTCCCTTTGTAGGTTTTTCAGTCTTTGTCGTTTTTGAAACTTTTGCCTTTGTGTCCCGGACAAAAGTGACCTTCACTTCTGTGGCATCAATCTTCTTGCCCATCATCTTTCCAGATACGACAACAGCGTCGCCACCCTTCAGGTCGCTGACCTTGAATGACTTGCCCTTATAAGCAACCTTGGCTTTGCTGGCATTGACTTCAAATGGTCCGCCTTTGGCACCAAGTGTAAAGGATGTTCCCTTCGCTTGACCTTTGACAAAACCTGCAACACGGCCCGAATCTTCCTTAGCTGTCTTTGTCGTTTTTGTCTTTGTCTTTGTTTGTGGCTTAACCGGCGCGGCCTTTGTGGTCGTTCCCTTAGTTGCCGTTTTGGTTTGAGCCATAGAAGCAGTCCCTGCTGTTGCAAGTGCTGCAATGATCAGAATCTTAATGAACTTATTCATGAGCTGAGCCCCAGTATAGCTAACATCGCATTTTTGCCATGAGTTCCTAGGTCGTCAACTTTTGAAGAAAGTCCTCAATCTTCATAGATCCGAGATCTCCTTCTTCGCGGTGGCGCACGCCAACGGTTCCTTCTTCTAAATCTCGATCTCCAATAATCAACATGTAAGGAATCTTCATTCGCTGGTTCTCTCGAATCTTTTTGCCAAGGGTCTCACGCCGATCATCAACAATCACCCGCAGAGCACGAGTATCGTAATCCATTCCTTGCATCTCTTTTGCGAGCGCATGTGCTTGGTCATTGTGTCTATCGGCGATAGGCAGAATTGCAATTTGAACAGGAGCCAACCAAAGAGGAAAAGCGCCTGCAAATTGCTCGGTTAATAGGGCTATCATTCGCTCAAGCGACCCGAACGGTGCCCTATGGATCATGACAGGCCGATGTGGCTTGCTGTCCTCGCCGATGTATTCTAATTCAAATCGCTCCGGCAAATTGTAATCGACTTGCACAGTTCCCATTTGCCATTCCCTCCCTAAGGCATCTTTGATCATCAAATCGAGCTTGGGGCCATAGAAAGCAGCGTCACCTTCAGAAATTTCATATTCCATTTTCATTCGGTCGCAAGCATCCGTAATGGCTTTGGTTGCCGCTGCCCAATTGTCTTCATGCCCCACATATTTGTCACTGCCGGGATCGCGAGTGCCAACTCGAGCCCGATAATTCTTTAGCCCGAGTTTTTGAAGAACAGTCTGCATAAGATCAACAACTCCTATGAATTCATCTTGCAATTGTTCAGGAGTGACAAAAAGATGGGCGTCATCTTGGGTAAAGCCTCTTGCTCTTAAGATTCCAGTGACTTCCCCGCTTTGTTCATAACGATGAACAGTTCCAAATTCGGCATATCGAACAGGCAGATCTCGATATGACCGCAACTGAGACTGATAAATCTCGATGTGAAACGGGCAATTCATGGGTTTGAGAATGTAAGTCTCTTTTTCTTCATCCTCCATGAATGGAAACATCTTGTCGCGATATGTTTGAATATGCCCCGACTTTTCATAGAGCTTGATGTTCGCAATGTGAGGCGTGATGACCGGGTCATAACCTCGGCGAACCTGCTCCTTCTGCAAAAAGTCCGTCATCACATGCCGCAAGGTCGCTCCCTTGGGAAGCCACAAAGGCAAGCCCGTCCCAACTCTTGGAGAAAACATGAACAAACCAAGCTCTCGGCCCAAAATCCGATGATCTCGCTTTTTGGCCTCTTCCAAGTTATGGAGATATTCCTCAAGCTCCTCCTTGGTCTCAAAGGCCGTGCCATAGATTCGAGTGAGCTGTTTATTTTTGACATCGCCACGCCAATAAGCACCTGCAATCGAAAGGAGCTTCGTATTTTTGATTTCAGACGTGTTTTCGACGTGTGGTCCTCGGCAAAGGTCAATAAAGACGTGCTCGTTTCCTTGCTTGTCCTGGCCTCTTTGCTCAAAAAATGTAATGGGGTCGCCTTCTGGAATGGCATCTAAAAGTTGGAGTTTATAGAGCGCATTTTCGGGTCCCTGGCCATTTGTCGTCTCGCTCAAAATTATTTCTTTGGCACTTTCTCGACTTTCTGCAACACGGCAAACAATGGGTTGTTTCAGGTTCGAAAGCTCTCTCATTTTCTTTTCGATCTTCTCCAGATCGTTTTCCTTGAGGGGCTCTTCAAAGTCGATATCGTAATAAAAACCGTTTTCGACCGGAGGGCCAATGGAAAGCTTTGCAGAAGGAAAGAGCTCGGTGACTGCTTGCGCCATCAGGTGTGCGGCGCTGTGTCTCAATTTGTATAGGTAAGATTCTTGGTAGTTCATGATTTTGCCCCCGCAAACAATGCGGATGAATTTTTCGAACATCGCTGTTCAAAGACAATAGTACCCTCATGAAACATTTCCAACAATTGAATGGTCTAACAACTAGAGCATGAAGCGATACCTCGTTGCCCTTCTCTTTCCAGCAATTTCAATGGCGCAAACCACGCCTCAAGAAATGATGTTGCAAAGTGTCTATAAGTTGCAGCAAAGCCAAAACCTGACTTTTCAGGCCTCGGGGCAAGAAATGCGCGGTACTCGACTTGTACAAGTTTTGACATCTGTAGCTTTTCATATTGATCTCGACAACGATCTCGCTCAGCTCGAATTTTTGTCTCTCGAAGATGGAAAATTGGTTCAAAGGATTGCTGCCGACGGCACAAGAATATGGAATTTTGACGCTCGGGAGAAGACATATTCGAGCCGAAGTTATACAGATTCAGATGGGAAGCTGCTCAACAATTGGAGAGAGTCTCTTTTCAAAACATATAAGAAATATCTCACTGGAATTGGAGCTTTCGTTTCTAAACCATTAGACGACACTTTTGGCTTGGGTCTAGTTAAAGGGGCATGGAGCCCATGGATTTCGACTTCTGAATTGAAGCGATCGAACAACATGGTCATCGGCAAATCTGATTCGCCAACAGAAAATCAGACGACATATCTTTTTGACGGAGATGACTCGCTCGGATTCTCATTGAGCCAGATCAAGTTTAATCAATGGAATTCCAGGGGTCAAGAGATTCGAAATTGGACTTGTCAGGTGTATCCAAACGAGCTCCCAAAAGACACAGACTTCCGATTCATTCCTCCCAAGGGAGCCCACGCCATTGCAAGTGGGACAAATTAGGAACCTAGAGTTACTTCTACTGGGCACGAAATCAATGCAAATCCAAGGCTAGGTTACACTGAAGCCTTCCATGGCTCAATTATTTTCCAAAAAGGAATCGGACTCAAGCCTGGAAGCTCCTGCCAAAATTGTGTGGGCATTGGCTTGGCCAGCCGTAGCTCTCAATTCTCTTCAAACGATCAATTCACTACTAGACACGTTCTTTATCGGCCATCTGCCCACTGAAAATCTCACTGCTCTTGGTTCGGCAATCAGCGTTCTTTTCCTGTTCTATTCCATGACGATGGCTCTAGGCACAGCCGCGACAGCGCTTGTTAGTCGATTCTTTGGAGCCGAACAGCACTCAGAGCTCATTGTTGCGGCTCAAAAGAGTCTAGGATTAGGTTTGACTGTTGGAGTGGCTCTGGGGGCTATTTGTTGGCCAGCATCTATTCTCGCTTCAACGTTCCTGCTACCGGGACATAGCGATGGAGCTAGGCAACTCATGCAAAGCTATCTCGGAATTTTTGGTTTAGGATTGCCTGCAATTTTTGTCATTCAGGTTTTAGCAGGGTCGCTTCGAGGAATCGGTGATACAAAGAGCCCCATGGTTATTAGTGGGATCCAAATCTTGCTTCATATCGTTCTAAATGCCTTGCTCATCAATAAATCTGTGACAATTTTTGGATTTGCAACAATCAAGGGGTTGGGGTTGGGTTTGAGCGGAGCGGCTATTGCCTTGAGTGTTAGCGGATTAATTTCAGCCGTCATTTATCTGTTTTGGGCTCGAAAAACGCCCCTTGGGAACACTTTAAGGTGCTTTTGGCCCGGATTGGAATGGGCAAGAAGAATTTTGAAAATTGCAGTCCCGGCAGCTATGATGTCGGTTGTAAGAGTCCTTTCGCTCATGGCCTTCACCAGCATTTTGTCTCAAGTGCCCAATGCTGAATTTGCAATCGGCGCCCTTCGACCTTCATTCAGCATCGAAGCTCTGGCTTTTATGCCTGCCTTTGGATTAGCGATTTCGGCTTCTGCGCTCGTGGGACAATCATTGGGTATGGATCGGCCGGATCGAGCTGAGAAGCTAGCCTGGACGGCCGCGCATCATGGTGCCATGGTCAGTCTGTTAATGTCTAGCATTTTGTTCGTGACAGCAGAACCAGTGGCCCGAGCTCTCATTCAACAACAACCGAGTGTAGTGCCATTTGTCGCGCAATTCCTAAGGATCATTTGCATCACAGAAGTTTTCTTTGCCTATGGCATGGTGTTTGTTGGGGCCATGCAAGGAGCAGGCGACACGGTACGGCCACTTTGGATCACATTGATTAGTATGTGGGGATTGCGCGTGCCGTTGGCATTCCTATTTGCGATTGTTTTCCGGCTCGGTGCCGACGGATGCTGGATCGCGATGAGCCTCACGCAAGCCATCCATGGATTCCTTGCTATCTTCGCATTCAAGCGTGGCGTTTGGAAACTTCAGACCGTTTGATCAGACTTTGAGAATTTTTTCGAATTTATCTGTTATCAGCTCAATATTAAAGGTCGATTCGGCATATGATCGCGCATTCTTCCCTTGTCGCTGTCGAATTTCGAGATGACTCGCCAATTCTTGAGCAGCTTTCAAGAAGCCATCCATGTCATCCGGATGAACCACCAATCCGGCATCGTGACCGGAGACGATTCGCGAGACCAGATTTTCTTTTGGGACAGCGAGCAAGAGTGGTTTGCCCCCACAAAGATAGGTCAAACACTTTGATGGTACAGAAAACACCCCAGCATCTGGTTCTAGAATTGCAACCAAAATGTCTGCTGTTGCCAAGACCTCTGGCATTCGCTCGAATGGCTGAAATCCCATAATGTGCAAGTTCGTGAGCCCAAGCTCAGCTCCACGTACTTTCAAAAATTCAACACTGGAACCTTCCGAAATCACAATCAATCGCCCGCTTCCTGCAATTGTCTTGGCCAATTGCACCAAAAGCTCAGGATTGTGTTTCATTCCCAAAGTCCCAGAATAAATGAAGTTTAATCCGTCTCCAAACCCTTTTTCTCGTGCCCACAAATTGTCACGTTGTAACAGGGGAATTTCATCGATAAGTGCCCAATTTTCTACGATTTCGATCTTGTTGGTATTGCGGATGCTCGCCGGCAAGTGTGGTCGAAAATCCTCTGAAATTGCCACAACCTTGTCGCTTTGCTCCAGTATTTTGTTCTCAAGGTTGATATAGAATTGTCCGACAAACATCCCTGCCCCGAGCCACTTTTTGCCAACCAGCCGCATGGCCGCTTGCCCAATAAGATCTTGCACCCAAAAGACAAATTTTGCCCCTTGAGACTGGGTTGAATCCAGAATCAGTTTTTGCGCATCAAGAGGAGTGTTCCCACTGATGACGACTTCGGGTTTGAATGCTCGAATCCTTTCAGCGACTCTTTGTCCATGATCTATATCAGCCTTTCTTCTCTTGAAGAGATTTGACTTATCAACTCGTTCCGCCAAAATAATCGGTTCGGGCTGGAATGTGGCAGGGTCAGATGGTTGCTTGGCAAGTGGGCCTTGTGGAGTTGTGAAAGAGGCCGAATATAGATGCAAAACATGATGGCCACGCTGAGCCAAATGTCGACTCAATTGAACAGGAAATGCATGCCCGGAATAATCGTGAACCACAATTCGCATATCGCAAGCCCAGTTTACTTGTTTCAGGATTCCAGGATTCGAGCGACGGTCTCGATTGCCCGACTGGTTTGCAAAACGTCATGAGTCCTGATTATTTTGACTCCACTCGCCTGAGCTAAAACCTGACTGGCCAAAGAGCCTGAGAGCCTTTTGAGAGGGTCGGGCTCATCAAAGATTTTTCCGAGGTATGACTTCCGAGATACACCGATGAGAACCGGAAATCCCATTTGGACAAGATTGCCAATGTTCTTCAGTAGCTTTAAATTGTGATCTAGCGTTTTTCCGAACCCGATTCCAGGATCAACCCAAATGCGATCGCTGGTTATTCCTTGGTCTATGAGTGCATGAGCTCTGCTACCCAAGAATCCAAAGACTTCTGCACAGACATCAGAATAATGTGGATTATTTTGCATACTTCCAGGTTCGCCTTGCATATGCATAATACAAGCCGTCGCAGAACTTTTAGCTATCACCTTAACCATCTCTGGATCTGAAAACCCTGTGATATCGTTGATGCACTCAGCTCCTGCTGATAAACATTCAGATGCAACTTTCGATTTTCGAGTGTCTACGCTTACTGCAATACCCAATTGAACCAGCCCCGAGACAACAGGCAAAACTCGTTCGAGTTCTTGTTCCTCCGAAACGACCTGGGCACCGGGCCTCGAAGATTCCCCGCCGACATCGATAATGGCTGCGCCTTCGTCAACCATTTGCCGAGCTCGTTGCAGCGCTAAATCAAGATCGAGAAAATCACCTCCATCAGAAAAACTGTCTGGAGTGATATTGAGAACGCCCATAATGGCTGGGCGCGAACCGACAAAGTCCATCATCTAAATCGCTTCATTAAGTTCAAAACTCTGGTGAAGAACACGAACGGCTTTTGCCAGCTCAGATTCTGGAATGAGGAAACTGAGAGAGTAATCGCTATCGCTGGTCTGTAATACTGGAATGCCTTCAGCTGCAAACTTAGAAAGGGCTTCCCAAAATACACCGGGTTGTTGCATATAGTCATGACCCACAACTGAAACCATCGTGCAGCCTTCTGTGACTTGAAGCGGAATGACTTTGGAATCGCCTAAAGGCTTCAACAGATCAAGCTGCGACCTCATGCCTTGGCTTGCTTCCATTCCAGCTTGGATCACAAAGATTTGGTCGGAACCTATCGGGACAACGAGTCCATCGAATAAATCTATCAAAGACGAATACTGCTCTCGCTGCACTGCAAAGCCGATTGAGCCCGGGCTCAAGTTGATCATATAAAGATTTATGGAATGGCGTGCTAGCGTCTGATAAACGCTGGCAACAAATTGAACTCGAGAATCATGTGGAACACCTGTTAAGCTCGCTTGAACAAAAACGAGCTTTCCGGCGTGGGTCACACCAGTCACCCTTCGCCCTGGGAATCTGTCCTTCGGCACAATTTCTGTGCCTTCATCATCAGTAAATGTGTTTTTCACCCAAAGCGGAATATCAAACCTCATCGCGATTTCTGCTGCACGTGGATGTACGACTTTAGCACCCAAGTGAGCGACTTCAGCGACCTCGTCATAAGTGACTTTCCTCAAAGTCGGCGCTGTTGCAACCATTCTTGGATCGGCCGTTTTAATCCCATCAACATCAGTAAAGATTTCGATTCGCTCAGCCTTTAAAGCTGCCCCGAGCCCACTTGCTGTGGTATCGGATCCTCCTCGCCCTAAAGTCGTCAGTTCTGCTCCTGGCAATCCTCCGTGGATCCAAACTCCCTGGAATCCGCAAACAACAGGGATCAGCCCCCGATTTATCGCCTCATAGATTCCTGTGGGGTTAATCCCCAATATTCGCGCATTTCCATACTGGCCATCTGTTCGAATTCCAGCTTGACCTCCGCGGAGAGAAATGGCCGACTGACCCAAAGACTTGAGTGTGTGTGCAAAAATGACCGACGAAAGGATTTCGCCACAAGCCATGAGCAGGTCAAGTTCTCGTGGTTCTGGTTCGACGGCAGGGTCCAAATCTCGCAACAGGCTAATCAGCGTATCGGTAGCATAGGGTTCACCTTTTCGGCCAATCGCGCTCACCACAACAACGGGCCAATATCCTTGTTCTTTGGCAGAGATAACCTTGAGAGCCGAAAGATGGCGCGCATCTTTAGTTTGCACGCTCGTCCCTCCGAACTTCATAACTTTCATCTTCATGATTCGATGAGTGTTTCCTCTAGTCGTACCTTGACTTTATCTGCATCACGGTCATCCATCACCATCAAAACTCGATCGTGCATATCACCCAAATGATCCACTCGGACTCCCGTTCCAATGACTTCCGAAACGACCCGAGCAATGAGCCCTTCTTCGTCTCTCATATTTGCCGCATAAGCAAGAACAATACTGCAACCATCTTTGATTTCATGCTCAACACCTGCTTGCTGGAGAACTTGAGAAACTTGGCTCTTCAGAGATTCCGGCGTCACAAATGACAAGCCAAGTTTTGTCAACTTCAGAAAGTCAATACTCATTTTTGACTCTCGCAAGAGCTTTAAGACGGAAAGAATTGCTTGAGTAGGGTCGCCAGGATCAAGCGATGACACGTGAACAGTTAAAAATCCTCTTCGAATCTCGACTTTGTAAATTCCCCTAGGTTTTTCAAATTCTGTTTCGGGCATTGCAGCAAAAGTTTGAGGGTCGCTGAACTCTTTTCGGAAAGGAGTTTGGCTCATGCCAAGAATCCTGCAGCTTCTTCCCAAACTTCATCGCTGAATTCAACTCCGCTCGCTTTGATATTCTCTTCGAGTTGCTCGATGCTTGTTGCTCCAATGATCACGCTACTGACATTTGACTTTCTGAGGCACCATGCAAGACTAAACTGCGAGAGTGTAATCCCTTTTGATTCAGCAAAGGCCTTGAGCTTTGCCACTTTTGCGAGAACTTCGTCTTTCAGGTGGTCACCCATAAACATGTTGCTCTTGTCGTCTGCGCCTCGGCTGCCTACAGGCATTGGAGTTCCTGGGCGATATTTTCCAGTTAGGATTCCTTGCGCGAGTGGTGAAAACACAACTTGGCCAATTCCGTGTTGCTCACTGACAGGGATCACAGTTTTATCGATATCAGGAACCAGCATATTGTAAACAGGTTGATTGCTTACTGGCAAACAACAGTTCCAGTTTCTTGAGACATGACAGGCATCAACTAGGCTATGAGCTGGCCACATGCTTACACCCCAGTAATGAATTTTTCCTTGCCGAATAAGATCGTCAACGGCTCGGATCATCTCTTCGAGCGGGGTTTCAGGGTCGAATCGATGAAATTGATAGAGGTCAATGGCCTCGAGTTGAAGTCTTTTAAGCGAGTTGTTAACAGATTCCACAATGTGTTTGCGACTCAATCCTCGATCATTTGGAGCTTCAGACATCGGGAAAAAACATTTTGTGGCAATAAATAGATCTTCGCGCCTGATGCCTTTGATGGCCTTTGCTAACGATTTTTCTGCTTCACCAAGGTTGTAAACATCTGCAGTATCAAAGAAATTTATTCCCAGTTCAAAAGCCCGTTTGACGATCGAATCAGTTGTTTGATCGTCGATTGAGCGACCATGAGTTAGCCACCCTCCCAAAGCGACCTCACTCACCCGAACACTCGAACGCCCTAATCTTCGATATTGCACATGAAAAGGTTACCTTTGGATTCGAAACAGAAGTGACCGAGGTCGCACCGTTGTTGAAGGGAAAGCCGATATTTGCTGGAATTGATGGGTTCGAACTGCATCGGCAAGCAACCAACGGCACCAAAGGTTTGGATCACCTTTCATTTCAGTTTTTTCTTCTGGCGAATATGGGTTCTCTCCAATAGCTAAAAGCCATCGATCTCGATGTTCTGGCAAATATGTTGAAAGGTTGATATAGACATGAGAGTAACCTAGCTTTGAAAGAGCATCTGCCAAATCGGCACCAGACTTGCAGGAGTCATAAGGAATTCTTGTGGAATGACCAGGGTTACCCCAAATATAGGGTTTGTCCAAAAAGTAGCCAAAAACCTCATCATATAAAACGATTCCGCTGACATCCGGGAGTGCATTTATTGTTCTAGCAGCATTACTAAAAGCAACTTGTTTGGTTTCGTAGTCAGATCGTGATTCCAGCTCAAAAATAACGGGCAACTGTTCCCGAGTTTGAACTAACCAAAGCATGATGGTCGAATAAGCAGATTGCAAAATGACCGCACCAACTATGAGGGCTCTTAAGTTCCTTTTGAGCAAAATTCCTCCTCCAAGAACTGCCAAAGGAACAACGATACAAGTGAGATATCGACTTTGCTGGCTAAGAACAAACCAGGTGCAAAGAGTCAGGCCAACCATCGATAATACAGCCCTTTCGCGCTTGCTAAATGACCCGGCACATGCAACGATCAGTCCTGCAACAATGGCTACAAATCCTATCGATCCGGTTGGGAATCCGCCCCCAACAGTTTGGTTAGGATTAACATAACGACCCGGTTGGTATGCCAATCCTAAAACGGCATGCCCAAGGTTCATGGGATTTGTGCCCACCCCAAAGCTCTTTTGTTCTACGGTATAGATCGCACTTCTCCAACTGTCCCATTCCTTGCCACCGAGTGATTTGTAAAAGAAAGGATAGACAGGGTTACCTGTATAGGCTACCGATTTGATATACCAAGGACACGCGATCGCCAAAGCAATTCCGGCGACACCTATCATGGGGAGCAGCTTTTTTACTTGAAAGCCTTTGGAGAAAACATTGATTATGGTTATGCAGAAGAAAATCGAAAACAATATCTGCAATCCCGTGTGTTTCGTTCCCAGCGCAAACCCCAAATGAATTGCACTCATAATCCACAGATCGCGCTCATTGTTAGTGACTGCTTCGGCAGCATAAAGAATGGCAAGGCCACAAAAAAGACCGTGGATTACGTCAATATAGCCCGTGCTCGACTCCCACATGACAATGGGACAACTCAGAAAAATTAATGTTGCAATAGGGGCGGGCCTGAAAAGACCTGTGCCAGTACCAAACCATCTTCGGGTCAATCCAAAAATCGTGATGGCACCAAAGATTGTCCAGCACCAGGTTAAGGTCTTTGCACCTATCATAGTGTCTTTTAGGCTGAACATCCAGGTTGTCAGCATCTCGGCCGTGAATGGAAAGTTCGAATGATGAATTGCAGGAACGAAGCCAACATGTCCTTGCTTGGCCCAGATTTTTGGAACTGCAAAGTGATAAGCGAGGCTATCCCAGTCCTTCATATCAGATGGAGCAAGAACCCCGATTCCGGCAAAAAGAAGCAGAAGAAGAATTGCAATAACCAGCGGACTCTTAAGTTCAAAATCTTGAATTGATGCCTTGATCCTCCCCCGCCCAGCAGACACCGATAGGGCTAAGACAATAGCTCCAATAATCCAAAAATTCAGTGTTTTTAGTCCAACGAATAAGACGATCAGCCCTGTTGTCCCAAACCCTATAAGTGCGGAAAGCCCAATGGACTCCAGCGGGTCAAATTCGAATTTGAGTCGATTGATCAAGTGAAGGCCAATCCTCGACATGACGAGGGCCAAAACGATCGCCGTTAAAAGGTCGAGCATGGACGTTCCCAAGTATAGCCATAATCTTGGTACTCTAGGCGCTTGGGACGATATTGGCGAATCTATAAGGTCTTTTTTACAAGCTCACTTCAACGTGAGCTGGAATTTCGGGCCAACTTTATCGCAAAAACTTTTCAAAATTGTATTTGGATTGTCTTTTTCATCGTCATTGTCTTGGTCATCTACAGTCGCGCCAAGTCTATTGCCGGCTGGAATCGTGGCGATGCGTTCGCACTTGCGGCAACGGTCTTTCTCATGGAGTCGATCAGCAGGACGTTTTGTAATAGTTTGATCGAAATACCTGAACAAGTTCGTCGAGGAACACTCGACTTTGTTGTAACTAAACCCATCGACAGTCAATTTTGGGTTGGGTTCCGCAGATTCAATTTCGATCTCATCGGATCTATCATAGCCGGAATTGCCATGCTCGTTTATGGATGCGTCACCAGCCAAGCGAATATCGGCCTCCCAAATATCGTCCTTTACGCTGTGGCTTTTCTCGCATCGGTAGTTATTTACAATTGCTTTATGATGATGCTCATGACACTGGGAATTTGGCTTGTCCGGGTTGATAATCTTTGGGTCTTGGGTGAGACAGTTCAGCAAGTATCTCGTTATCCGCTTGACATTTATGTACCCTCAGTGCAAAGAATTTTGACCTACGGAGTTCCACTGGCCTTTATCGCCTATGTTCCCACTCAACAACTTGTTAAAGCGCCTCAAGTGTGGCCAGTTCTTTTGGGTTCAATTTGGGCTGTTCTGCTATTTGTTGCTGCCAGAAAGTATTGGATTTTCGCAATGAAACACTATTCAAGCGCAAGCTCTTAAAGTTCAGTTGCCGAATCCTAATGCTCCGCTGCCAATACTATTTCCTCTCGTTCCTTGACCAAACCCCGATCCTGAAGGCAGTGCTTTGATTCTCACATAGAATCCAATCGTTCTCCCATCTCTAAAACCGGTTTGGTTGTCCATGATTTCCAAAATTGCTTCCATGCAATGGAGGTCATAGATGAATTGATAGTGTTGAGTGTCGAATTGTTTGGAATAGCCATTGTAGTCAAATATTGCATTCGTTGTGACTTTTCCAACTTTGAATCCTTCGACCAAAAGGTTGAGTCCCGCCCACTGAGACCGAATTCCATCATATCTTGCTGCAGCAGTCATTCTTGAATGAGCGATTTCAAACTTGGAATCCAAGCGAATATTGCTCCAAGCATGATTAAAGGTGTCATATGCAGCCGAGAGGCCGAGATCCAGTCGGTTCGAAGGGTTATAACGGCTTCGGAGCCACAAGAATTGCCATGGCACTTCTCCATTTGATCCCTGAAAAACGTCGTAGCCTGATTGAGCAGTAAGTGTGAGTGCTTTACTTGGTTGCGACGAAAGGTCAAAAGAAAACGAATCATAGCGGCCCGTACTATCTATGGAGAGAGGAGTAAAACCGAAGGCTCTCAAATATGTGTATGTCATTCCGAAGTGCGATTCTTTCGCAAACTCATAGCGCAAATTTGCATCGTGTCCCAAAACATATTGCGCTGTATCATCGCTATATAGCCCCTGACGGAATTTAGAATCCCAATCAACTGTAAGCCGTTTGCTGATTTTTTCGTGCCTCTGAATCCCAGCATTGAAGTGGATTCGAGTGACACGAGGATTCGATACTGCGCTTGGATTGACTAGCTCTCCAATGCTCGCCTCAAAATCGAGAGGCCAAACCTTGGAGAATTTCGAATTTGTGAGCCTTTGAAGATTCGATTTCAGAGTAAGAAGCGGAGTCACATCGCTTGTACCATAAAACCCCGTTTGTTGACCAATTGGTACGTTACGCTGGTAGAGAAGATCAGCAGTGAAGCTCCTTGCTTCTGCCGTGCTTCCAAATCGCAAATCGACTGATTCATTTTGAGTTGTCGTCGAAAAACCCGAATTGCGAGACTTGGAATAAGAGACATCTAGCCTTCCGCGCGTTCCAAAAAGGATTCCGCTATCTCCAAAACTGACCACTTGGTTAGATGTTGAAAAACCAAACTGATTGCTTGAAGATTGATTAAATCCGAGTCGCATTTGCCCTCCCTTTCTCGGAACCAAGAAGTTGGCGCTGGAATTCCAATTTGTGGCACCAGGCGAAGACAAGTAATCGCTCATTTGGTAGACAGAATTCAAATTTAGGGTCGAACTTCCGAATTTCTGCTGAAGATTTGCCGTGAGAATTTTAGTTTTGTCACCGCCAGTAACGAGATAACTTGTGAGTTTTCCGACCGCGCCCTGATTGATGTAGTTATAGTCGAGACCGAGCCCAGCCCCGAGCTTTGACATGAGATCGATATGAGTATCAAGAAAACTTTCACCCGGTAGCGCGCTCGTAATTTTGGACTTAACATAATAGCCTTCATCCACACTTTGCCCAACTTCTGGCAAATATTTCGGGGCATTCCGATTCAACGGAATATTGAGCATTGGCAATCTTAGAAGAGTTCGCCCCAAAATCTCAAATCGGACATCACGAAGCTCTAACCGTTTGCCAACAAACGTTCTCGATTTGCGGTAATTAAGCTCGTAATGGGCATGTGTAAGGTCACATGTGGTCATCGATCCTTGAAATGTTGAAAAGTCATTTTTGTTTCCGAATCCTTCGTCCGATCTCACATAGAGGTCGCCAGTGACTTGCCCTTGAAGCCGATCTGGCTTTATTGTTGAAGAAGCTTTAGAAAACAAAAACGAATCGTTAGAAAAATCAATCCGAATCGAATCACCTTCGATGGTCTCGGTCTCACCGATCAACTTGGCCCCACCAATCAGTTCAAAGACCTGTGATCTTCGATTCCCCTTCAATGTCTCTGCAAAGATTCGATAGCCTTTATATGTCGCCTGTACAGTGCCCTGGGCCAGAACCTCGTCACCATTAACAGATGCAGTTTCGGCATGAATCAACTGAAATTTTTGATCGATTTTTTGGTCAGCTTTTGGTAAGACCTGTGATTGCTTTCGAGTGACTTGGACGATCTTAGATAATGCTGGGTAAAGCGAATTCTGTGCATGAGCAAAACTCGAGAGAAGAGCCAGAAACAAGACGCAAGATTTCACTCTAGCCTCCTCAATAGCATGATTCCAGTCAGAGCGAAAATGATATTTGGAGCCCAAGCCGAAAGTGCAGGAGCCACCCAAGAATGCTTCCCAAGAATTTCTGCTGAAACGATATAGATATTGAAATAGAGCCAAACAAGAGCTAGTGACACCAGTACACCCATAAATGGGCCAGCTTTGCTCATGCGCATCGAGACCACCGCACCAGCCAAAGCGAAAATAAGGCACGATGCAGGGCCACTAAACTTTTGGTGGAAAGCAATTTCTAACCCAGTGGTGTTCTGCTTTGCCTCCCGATTCAACCGAATCGCTTCTAAAAGGTCACGGCTCGACTCTTCTTCTGGCATCGGCGGTGCGAAGAGGTCTCCGACTCGGATCGGTTCATAAATGGGCACGTTGGATTTACTTTCGGCGGCTATGAGTGTCGATCCTTTCATTCGAAAAATGACAGGGGCTTTGATTGTCCAAATTCCGTTTGAATACGTTCCTGTTTCAGCTTTATAAAGGATGACTTCGCCCGAACGCGGGCGCTCGACCAACAAAATATCATTGAGCCCTATCACGTTATCCGAAGCTCTCCGAATAGATCCAAAACTGGCCGTAAATCGATCGATGCTGAGCATCACGTTTGATTTGAATTGGGGCATGGCCGCTAATATTCCCACTTCATTGATAAGTTTGCGATACGATTTTGTGGCTGGAGGGATGAGCCTTTCAATGATGTAAAAATTGGTCACCGATATCAATGCTCCAACGATAATGACGGGCAAAAACACTCGCAACACCGGAATTCCTGCTGCTCGCATAGCAGTTAGTTCGCTTTCGCGAGCCAATCGTGAAATGCAAAGTGAGGCACCCAATGTCATGCCGATCGGCAGAGTCAAGCTGAGCCATTGGGGAAATTTAAAGAGCAGAAGCTGGACGATAGCTAATGGGGGAATGCTATCGACATTGAAGTTTTTGTAGATAGCGATCATATCGTTTGCGACAAATAGGAGCGCAAAAATAATGGTTCCAATGAGAAGTGGTACCGCCAACTCCTTGATCACATAACGATCCAAACGCTTCATCTAGATTCCTTTCTCAAAAATGCACGATGGATCACGAGCACGCAGGCGGCGATTTCCGCAACTAAGAGACAAATTCCTAGCAATAAATGACCTTGTACAAGTTTTGAAGCCGTGGGAACCCCAACAATCAATATCAAGATCGAAATCCAAGCGGCCAAAAACTTGCCTACCACTGAATCAGAACTCCATCGACCCTTGGCAAGTTCAACATTACTTTGATATCCGCAGTGAACGCAATGGATTTTTCCTGCTGGACTCTTTTGGTGGCATCTTAAACAAGCGAAAGTACGAAGCAAATCGGCACCAACAGTCTGCATCTTCCAGGCGGAAACCATTTGATGTTCCGATCGAAAAAGATTTTGTGGCATGGATTTCAGAGCTTCTTCCCCTAGGGCAATAGCATCAGCGGGCAAACCTCGGATAAAAAAGAGCTCTGCGAGTTTGACTTGGGCCCCAACATTGTCAGGTCGTATCAGAAGCTCGCTATAGTATCGATCGATCTGCTCCGAATCGATGGCGGCCAAAGACGATCTGTTCATAATGGTTTTTAAGATGGGATAGACCACAATGGATGCAGAAACTCCAAAGAAAATCCAAAGGCTCAGTCCCTTAACCGGGGGGCTGACCGCAAGGATTCCGAGCCCGATGATAGCGAAAAGCCCAATCGCGCCATAAAGTCCTTCGATCTCGCCAACAACCATCCACTGAATAAGCGAAACTACCCAAATGGCTATAGGAATCCAAATGATGCAAGACACCATCGCGGTTGCTGGATCTTGAGCCACGCGATCGGTGAAATTCATGAATCCGCTGACTCCTTTTTCGCAAATCTAAACTTCTTCTCCTCGCCTTTAAGGATTCGGCCGATATTTTCGTAGTGTTTTGATATCACTACTGCAACAATAATCGCTAACACAACCGTCACAACGGTTCGCTGAGAGGTCAGCAGGCAAGCTACAATAACGCCGAAACAAGCAACAATGCTGGAGAGGCTGACAATCTGTGTGAATGCCATAAAGACAACAAAAATCAGAATGGCATACGCTGCAACCGTTGGAGACACGCACAATATTGCCCCAATACCTGTTGCGACCCCTTTCCCGCCTTTGAATTTCAAGAACGGCGAAAAAGTGTGTCCTAAAACTGCAGCAAGGCCGGAAAAAACTGCGATATCTTGGCCATGTTGATTTTTCCAAATGATTTGCGATAAGGCGGCCGGAACAACACCCTTAGCCATATCGAGTAGAAGTACCGTAATTCCTACAACTGGGCCCAAATTTCGGCCGATATTGGTTGCTCCAATATTTCCGCTTCCGACTTTTCGAATATCAATGCCCCGCAACCGGCCGGCAATGAACCCGAATGGAACGGAACCCAATAGAAATGCTGATATAAGAACGATAGCTTCTAAAATGTCGATGAACTCCAGTATGAAGACGGCTCAAGAGCCCATAGAGATTGTATCTGTCTTGCTATTTGCCTTTTGAGCCATCTCATTTGCCAAAACTCGGGCAGATTGCCTTAACGATGCAATTTTGGCAAAGTGGCTTGGGTGCACGGCATGTCAGCCTGCCATGCTGGATAAGAGAAACATGAAATCGAAAGGATAGTTCACTTGGCACGAGATGAGACAATACTTTGTGCGCGTTGTTTGCATCAATCTTTTCACCGATTAGTCCAAGTCTTCGCGAGACTCTATGAACATGTGTGTCCACTGGGATGGCTGGAAGACCAAAGCCGAAACATTGAACTATGGCCGCTGTTTTGGGGCCAACACCGGGAAGTGATTGAAGAAATCTTGAACTTTCTTCTAATGGCATATCCTTTATTGGATCCAAAGAATAATCTCCAAAAGTCTCCTTGATTTTTTTTAGACTCCCGATGATATGTTTAGCCTTTTGGTTTGCAAGCCCTGCTTTTTTGATCACTCCAGCAAGGTTTTCTGATCCAGAATCGACAACGCCTTGCCAATCGGGATAGGTCTCTCGAAGCCTAGTGAAGGTTGGGAAACTATTGGCATCGGCTGTATGTTGACTCAGAATGCAGCTGATAAGTTCTTCTATAGGGTCAAATCTTTGGACAAATCGTGGTCGGCCATAAATGCTTTCCAACTTTAGAATCAGGTCATTGATGTCAACCACTTCAAGAAGGATACACTCTGACAAACAGGAGAAGATAACAATGGATTTTCGAAGGTATGGGGTAATTATGGCCGGTGGTGCAGGCGAGAGATTCTGGCCCGTTTCAACTCCCGCTAAACCTAAACAGTTTCTGCATCTGAGCGACCCCAATAAGTCTCTTTTGGGAGAAGCTGTCGACAGAGCCTCGGAATTCTTCGGAGCGTCCCAAACCTTAATTGCGACAGGGCTTCCATGGCATGAATCAAGCATTCGCGAATGCCCCGATCTCCCTCTGAAAAACATCCTTGCAGAGCCTGCCAAAAGAAACACGACTGGCTGTATGATTTGGACTGTTGCAAACCTGATGGCCCAAAACGACGATTGGCCAGTGATTTCCATGGCAGTCTTGACAGCTGATCACAGGATTAGTCCAAATTCTGGCTTTTTTGAAACAATAGGGAAGGCGCTAGATACCGCCGAAACTACGGGCGCCCTCGTCACGATAGGAATTCAACCTTCCCGACCAGAAACTGGCTATGGATATGTCGAAATTGGCGAGCCTATGGGTTCGGCATTTCGTGTCCGCAAGTTTCGTGAAAAGCCCGATGAGGCCACTGCTCGCGCCTACCTTGAATCGGGTCAATTCTATTGGAACTCGGGAATGTTCTTTTGGACGTTGCCTTCATTTTTAAAAGAAATGGAAGAAGCCCAACCTGAAATGGCATCAAAGACAAGAGAAATCGCAGGACTACTCAAGCAAAACAAATTGGATGAAGCCATCCAAGTTTTCGAGAGCCTGGAAAGCATTTCTATTGACTTCGCTCTGATGGAAAATGCAAAAAATGTGGCAGTCGTTCGCTCTCAGTTTGTATGGGATGACCTAGGTTCTTGGGATAGCCTGAGAAGAAGTTTTGTTCCAGACGGAGCTGGAAACATCAACTATGGCTTGTCTCGAATCATTGATGGCCACAATAATGTGATTTACAACACATCTGAAACTCAAGAGGTTTGCCTTATGGGATTGGAGGATCTTGTGGTTGTAGTCACCGATTCAAAAGTCATGATTTGTCCTGTGAGTCAAGCTCAGCAAGTTAAGAAGTTTTCACAGCCCAAGTAGCTTCTTGACAAATTCTGCCAGGTTTCCACCTTCGAAAAATTCTCCCCGAATTCCAAATTGGAAAGCGGCCTCAAGATCGGATGGCTTATCTCCAATCAAAAAGGACTCAATTTTGTGAAGAGGAAAGAGCCGTTCAGCAGTTTGAAACATTCCCGTCCTGGGCTTTCGCCCGACACAATTTGCTTCGGGAGCATGGGGGCAGTAGAGGACGTCGTCAAGTTCAATCTGAGTCAGCATCCATTCTGTAAGCTTTAAAAAATCTGCTTCGGAATAAAGCCCTCTTCCGATCCCCGATTGGTTCGTAACAACAACGATTCTGAACCCAGAAGACCTCAGAATTTGAACCGCGTCAAAAACACCGTCGACCCATTCAAAGTCTTTCTGCTTGCTGACATAGCCTCGATCAATATTGATGACTCCGTCTCTATCCAGAAACGCAACCTTGTTGGATCGAACTCCTTGGATCGCCGAAACACTTTCCGGTTCACAGCCACGTAGGATCATCTAGGTTCCTTTTGAACAAAAAAACCTCGCAGTGCGCAAAAAAGCAATGCGAGGTTTGGAGAGGAGCACAAAGCACGATCAGGTGTTGCCACGTGTTCGCGTCGCTGCGAGGCGGTCTTTGTTTACGATGATGCCCGTAATGTCACCTCCAGCAAACTGAACCATGGCTACGGCATCCCGCATTTGGGTCTTTGTGGGTGATTCGAATTCCGTGACATAAAGAACGTTCTTGACATGTGCCAAGAGGGACTGCGTATCGGCGTGTCCAAAAGCTGAGGCCGAGTCGATTATCACGATGTCGGCTTGCGATTCCAGCTTTGAAATCAGATCCTTCATGGCGGGCGATGCGACCAATTCCGTGGGGTTAGCCGATTCAAGTCCAGATGTCATCACCATCAGGCCCGGTGTATCGGTGGGTTTAAGAGCCTCTTCAAGGCTAGCGGAACCGGACACAACCTCCGTTACTCCTTTGGCCTGGTCAACTTTGAACAACTTGTGAACTGCTGGGCTCCTTAAGCTGGCATCGACTAGAACTGTTCTTTTGCCATCAAGAGCAAGCGCCACGGCCAAGTTGCCGGCTACTGTTGTTTTGCCTTCTTTTGAAACCGTAGATGTTACAAGAAAGGACTTTGATGTTGGATTCGCAAGCAACATGCTCGACCTGAGGATTCGATAACCTTCAAAGGCTCGGGCTTTTTGAGGATCCGCAATCAACGCAGACCTTCCCGAGGCCCGCAATGGAATTCGACCGATGATCTCTTTACCCGAAATTAAGCACGCCTCATTAGATGTGTTGACCTTGTCGAGCATAAGGTCGCGGGCCAGTGCAAAGACAACACCTAGCACCAACCCCAGTAGGGCGGCCAGTGCCACGTTCACGCTCAAAATTGGTCGAACCAAGATGGCAACAGGTGTTCCTGTGACGTCTCGGATCGGGCTTGGGAGCGAATTATCTCGTAACCGAATGCTGTTTTGAATATCGAGAAGCTTGGTAATGATTCCTTGAGACTCTTGAAGCTTTGTTTCCTTCTGCTGCTGCTGCCCGGTGAGCGGAGCCAGAGCCTTAACGTCTTGTTTGCGTTGTTCGACAAGGTTTTTAATAGCGTCTCTTCTGGCCATAGAACCCTCATAACTCGCTTTGGCCATGTTCATAGTCCGCTCCATGTCATCCAGTGCTGGATTACGGATTTCCGAAGCAGCACTAGTTTGAGGGTTGGCCTTCAAATTATCGACGAGGTTCTGCTGCTCCTTGATTTGAGCATCAAGTCGCTGTACACGATCGCTGTCTGGAAGGTTATTCACCAATAACGCTGACCGTTGTTGCTTCAAAATTGTTAGTTGCTCTTCGGATCTCTGGATAAACTCGTTTTGAGTGACCACTGTTGGGTTTTTCACAGTTTTAGGTGCACTCTGAAACGCCTTAGTAGCTTCATCATAGCCGGCCTTTGAGCTATTGACGTCGCCGTCCGCTTCAGCCAACCTTCTCTGTGATTCAGCGAGCGCGCCAGCTCGAACTTCTAGTTCAGTTTTGCTATCCGTGATCCCATTATCAGCTTTAAATTGGGCCAGTTCTTGTTGTTGGTTTTGAACGCTTTCTCTTTCTTCTTTGATCCTGGCTGAAACAAAGTCATATGAACGTTTCACGTCGTCTTTCTGGATCGAGTTAACATATTCGCCGTAGTATTGAGGTAGGGCTGCACCGAGTTGAGCTGCAACCTGATCACTTGTCGATTCAACTGCAATTTGAACCGTATTTGTGGTTTGTAACTGTGTGACGGTGACCTTAGGTAGCTTTTCGTATTCATCTTGAGTGATACGATCTGGCATCTTATAATTTATTCGCTTAAGAGAGTTATACAAGATGTAAAAGCTCTGCATGATTTGAATCTGGGTCATCACGTCGTAATCGAGCCCACTTTGAGTAATTGCTCCAACAACATCTGTCGATTGACCACTGTTTGTTTGAGTGCGACCTTCAACGACAACAATGGTCGCCGCTTTATATGTGGGTGGCACGACCTTTGAATAGATCACTGCAAGGACAATAAGCACCAACATGGTGCCCATAATGACCCACTTCCGTCGCTTGAATAACGCGAGAAGCTCCTTAAACGAGAGATCGGTAAGGGTCAAGTTGAGAAGCTGATCTCGATTCATTGCTGAACTCCTGTCATAAGAATGGCCATAAATCCCTGGCTACCGAAAAAATTCGGTAACCCTGATTATACACGACGCTCTGGATGCTATTTTTGGCTCGCCAGGCCCGGAAACCAACGCCAGAAACCGGAATTTTGAGCACATTTCGAAGAAAACATCCAAAAACCTTACTTGTTTTCTAAGGTGGGACAAGTGGAATGAACTCTTCATGAAGTGTTTGGCTTGGTACCCTTCATGTTTGAGAAGGGTTCTTTCTCTTACCCTATTGGCTTGTTTTCTCAGTAATTCAAATCCTGGTTTTGGGCAAACTCGGCTTTGGGTCTCCACACAGGGCAACGACAAGTGGTCAGGATTGATGGCGACCCCAAATGGAGCAGGAGACGGCCCAAAAGCCACGCTGGAAGGCGCAAGAGACGCCATTCGAGTCCTTAAGTCCATTGATCAGCTTGACCCCAAAGGGGCCGTGGTCACCGTCAAATCCGGCCGATATAAGACACTTTCGACTTTGAATTTCACCGATGCGGATAGCGGTGTTTCTTCTGGGCGCATTATTTGGCGATCAGAAACAGTTGGAGGAGCGATTCTAGACGGAAGTCAGGAGATTTCCAAGTGGATGAATGGGTCAAATGCAATTGACCTTTCGAAAGTTCCTGCAGCCATTCAAGGCAAGATTAAGATCGCCGATCT
>CAZOVP010000007.1:23451-117362 GCA_964583465.1 uncultured Fimbriimonadaceae bacterium
GTAGATTACGATCACGATTATTGGATCAAGTGCACTCTGAACGAAAGGCTCTTCAACATGTTTTTTGAGAAGGTTGATATCCTTGATAGGAACACAAGAGATTTGCGAGTTTCTATGACTGACGGAAACCTCATGGATTGGGCTCGAAGAGTTAATTACACGACTTATTCCACGGGGCGCATGGAACTTTGCAATTCTCTCTATGAGCTCGATACACCTGGCGAATACTATATCGACCGTAAGAAAAACTGGTTACTCTTTTATCCCCCCGTTTCCACAAAATTAGGAGTCGCGAAACTCACCATGAATCCTGGCTCAATTGTCCAATTCGATGGAACCAAGTACTTGGATTTCCAAGGATTTTCTATTGAAGGTGGGCGAGTCGATGGAGTGCAAGTAAACAACGGCACGAGTATCGTAATTCGAGGTTGCAGAATAAAGAATTGCAATGGTGATGGAGTTCAAATCACAGATGGAAATGCGGTCACAGTACGATCCTGCGAGATTTCAGAAATGGGAGAAGGCGGCATTCGAATGGAAGGTGGTGTTCGGGCCACGATGACCCGGGGGAATCATCTCGCCGATAACAATTATCTTCACAATTTGGGAGTCTTTCAACCTTTTTACCGACCTGGAATTTGGATGAAAGGCTTTGGACTTACAGCGCGAAACAATGAAATCGCTTACCACCCACATGATGCCATTTGGTTTTTTGGCAATGAGATCTTAATCGAATTCAATCGAATTCACCATGTCGTACAAGATGCTTGCGACGCAGCTGCCATTTATGCCGACCACGACTGGACTACACGCGGAAATATCATCAGATACAACTATCTCACAGATATCAAGCAGATTCGCCCGGGATATCACATTGTCCATGGAATTTACCTAGATGATATGTTCAGTTCCGCCGATATCATTGGAAACGTTTTTCGGAGGGTTGAGCAGCCAATACAGCTCGGAGGTGGGCACGATTGCCGAGCTATGAACAACGTTTTTGTTGATTGCAATGCCGCTGTTCGCGTCGACGACCGAGGAATAACGGGCTCGACAGACTGGATCAACGATTTCTTTATCGCAGCTAACAATGTTCCTTGGAGTTCGGCAGCTTGGCAAGAAAGATACCCAGGTGCTTACAACACCCTCACGAGCTCCACATACCGAATCCCATCAGGCAATGTAGTCAGCAATAATGTTGCCCTCAGAGGGCGCGAAACGCCAAAAATGGCCGCAAATTTTGAGTTGTGGGGAGTAAATGCAAGTCTCGATCCTGCAGTCATTACATTTACAAACAATGTTGTAACAGATACCCAGCAGTTCGTCGATGAACCTAACGGGGTCTTTACGCCCCTTTCTTCTTCTCAGGCTTTCTTTGCTGGCTTTGCCACACTGAGCACGAGTGGATTAGGGGTCAAAAAAGACTCTATGATTGATCCTTCGACTTGGCCAAAAGTGCCCTAATCGCGAATGACTCTTGGCTTGAGCGGTTTGCAAGGGTTTCCTGCGCAAACTGTCCAAGCCGGCATATCTTTAGAAACGACGGCACATGCGCCGATGACGGCGCCTTCGCCAATATTGACACCTGGACCAACAAATGCATCAGCACAAACCCAGGCCTCGTCTCCTATATCAATCGGCTTGGAATAGAGCTGGAAATTTCTACTTTCGTAGTCGTGAGTTCCTGCACATAGATGGCTCCCTTGCGAAACAGTGGCCTTGCGACCAATCCTGATTTTGGCCATCGAATAGATATTAACATCATCTGAAACCGCGGACAACTCACCCATTTCTAGATTCCAGGGAGCCCAGATTCTAGCCGACGAACGAATGTTCGATCCCGGGGCCATTGTGGCACCAAACAAACGAAGAACAGCCCTGCGCCAGCCTTGCATCGGCCTAGGAGTCCACCGAAACAATAGCAAATAGGCCACGTTCCAAACAAGCCTTCTCGCCCGATTTCCAAGGCTGAAGCTCGGCTGAGTGTAGGGGTCGTTGTTTTGAATGATGTCTGACATAGTTAATTAATGGGTCGACCATCTCTTTCGATATCAAGCAAGAAGTCTGCCGCTGCATTGATTTCGAAGTTATCGAGGAAACAATTCTTAGCGCAGTTTCGCATTGCTGATTTTTGATCTGCGTTTAAAGATATCCACTTCGTCAAGAGCTCTAAGGTTCCTTCGTCATCATCGGCCGCAACAAATCCCGCACCGTATGAATCAATTTCTCTCCAAATGTTGACTTTGTTTGAAATCAAAACAGGCAAAGAACAGGAAAGAGCTTCGGCAACAACGATTCCAAAATTCTCTTGGTGGGACGGCAAAATAAATGCTTCGGATGCCGCATAGGCTCCCCACTTATCATCTCCGCTCAGCATTCCCGGAAATGAAATCCGATCCAAAATTCCTGCATTTGTTGCTAAATCCTTAAGTTCTGGAACCCAATTCGTTTTGTCTGGACCTGCAATCACAAGATGCAGGCTTTTATCCTGGTTCTGAACCTTAGCAAACGCTTTTATGAGCATATCACAGCCCTTCTTGGCATGAATCCTACTGAGATAGATGATCAGTCGCTTCCCTTGATATTCCGGAAACCGGCTTAAAAATCTGTCTTTGAGCTCTTCCAGATCACCGGCTGGCCCGGGTGTCCCGTACTTTACAACCTTTTCGCGGACTTCATAGGGACGGAATGATTGCCGAGCGAGTATCTTTTCCTCTTCACTAGTGAAAAGAACGTAACGTGCATCTCTCAAAACCGGATACTGCCAGAAACGCCAAAACAGAATTTTTTTTAGCCTTTTCAACGGATATTCCGTGTTAAACCAAGGGTCCAACATTCCATGAGTAAACACGAAATAAGGGATTTTCGAACCTAACAGCCCCTTTCGGCCACCAATCGAGTTATACATCCATAAACCATTGATCACGACAGCATCGAATCGCTCTCGATTGTTTTTGAGCCAGGGCACCAAGTTTGGCGTATATCCCAATGCTGATTTTCCAGGCCCAAGGGCATGGACTGTTAAAGGAAATTGGCTCACGAATTCTTCTTTGGGGTCATCTAGAGTGGCAACTTCAATTTTGTGGCCCTTTCTTGTCATAGCTGCTCCCAGTTGCTTCAAACCTTCAATTGGGCCACCGCCAATTGGATTTGCAGAAGCGATAATATGCAGAATTCTCATTGCTTAATATCGGACAGCTCCGAATAGACCATTTTGGCCCATCCTCTCAGCGATCTTTCGGTAGCGCCTTGTGGCTTTTCGCCTAAAATCCATTCTCGCACCGGGAAGTTAAACCCTGTTTTTGGTCGATTCAAAATCTCAGGTGGCAGCTTTTGAGTTGGAACGAGACCAAGATTTTCTTTTTCCAGTTGATAGGGTGTCCCAAACAATGGAACGACCGCGCGGAAAAATCCAATATCGACAAAAGGAGTGCGAATTTCAAGTGAGTGCGCCATTCCAGCCCAATCAGAATCTCGCAAAAGCCTATTTCTCATATAAGCCTGGAGTTCAAGGCTAGATACCTTTCCTCGCTCCGATCGAATAGAACTCGATTTGCTGTTGAGCCTCGATACAACTTGAAGCTGTTGCCATCCATCACGAACCATCTCTCCATCCATGAACTGAGGAAGCTCCCACGGCATATACAGCCCGCGTCGCAAAAAATAAGCTCCGCCATAAGTGGATCCGTACTCTAGCAAGCCTGCATATTTCGGTGACGTTAGGCGACCCATCATGCTAGATGTCACGACTCGGAAAGTTCGTCCAAGCCAGGGCAAGTTACGGGCTCCTTTTAAGGAACTCACAAGCTTTGGTATTTGGCGAAAACTTGCATATCCTCCAAGAAGTTCATCTGCTCCGAGTCCGCTCAGAGTCACCTTCATGCCAAATTCATGCGCAACCTTACTCACGTAGTAAGTGTTGAGACCATCGACTGAAGGTTGATCCATGGCGTGAAGGATTTTCCCCATGTCATCGCGGAATGTGCTTCCCAAGACATGCTTGCAAAAGTGGGTCGAGCCATATTGTTTGGCAACCATAGACGCCAAGGGCACCTCGTCATCTTCAGTACCTTCGTACTCTTTGAAGCCCAAGGTGATGGAATTTGGAACCTGCGGTGTCACTTCGCCAGATACTGCCAGCAGAACCGTGGAATCTCGACCCGCACTCAAAAAGACGCCGACGGGAACATCGGCTTCAAAGTGGTGTTTAACACTGTCTTGGACCGCAAACCTTAAGAGTTCTTGAGCCTCTTCATGCGAGCTCACTTTGCTCGATTCTTCAAGGGTTTCAATCTCATTCGCGATATCAAAATAAGGCCTTGGCTCCCGAATACCGTGTTGATCGACCCATATCGAGTGACCTGCTGGCAACTCTCGAATCTGCTTATAAAGAGTATAGGGTTGAGGAATGTGACCCCAAATGAAAAAGCCCACATGACCAGCGGGTTCGGGAGTCTTTGCAATGCAGCCTGATGCGAGAATTGATTTGACCTGAGACGAAAAGACGATTGTGCCTGGTGCCCGACCAATAAAGAGGGGCTTGATCCCAAAGTGATCCCGGGCAATCAGCATTCCCTGTTTGTTTTCGTCCCATATGGCAAACGCAAACATGCCACGCAAGAGCTCGCACATTCCCTCGCCATATTTCAGATAGAGATGCAACAAGACTTCGGTGTCGCTATGAGACTGAAACACATGGCCGTCGGACTCGAGGTTCGACCTAAGCTCACGGAAATTGTAGATTTCGCCATTGAAAGTGATATGAATCCCTTCTTTTTGTAGCGACATTGGTTGAGCGCCCTTTGGGCTAAGGTCGATAATGGCCAGCCTTCTGTGAGCAAGTCCGACCCTTTCATCCGGGCTTATCCACAATCCTTCGCCATCAGGGCCACGAGGCGTCATGGCATCTCTGGCAGCAAGCAAAGATTGGAGATCAACTCTTTCTGATCCCCGCCCATAAGCAAATATCCCAGCTATCCCACACATATTTTATGCTGCTGCCCGACCAAACTCTAACAACCAATTTTGAACTGGAATTGGTTCCTTCAGGCCCACGCTTCATAAAAGCGATTATCGGGCCAAATGCCTTTAGGTCGAAGTTTTGACTTCAGACACATTTGTAGGTTGGCTCTGCATACCCTTAACGTAAATGAAGTCTGCCTCCTTGACCTTGCGAGTCATGGACTTTGCAAACAATAAGATTGGATAGACAGCGCAAACATAATAGACCGGAGTCTGAAAAATATTCAAAGTCTGACCTTGCATCGTGGACTCAGAATAGCTCCAAGTGATACTAAACAAAAGTGAAAGTACATAGATGTTGCGGCTCATTTGAGCCGCGAAAAGTAAGCGATAAGTTGTGAAAAAAGCAAAACTTACGACAAAGCATGCCAAAAAGACCCCCATCCATCTTTGTGAATAGAACCCTTCGGGAATGATCCCCAGCGTAATTTGAGTAAAGAAGTCCGTTTCGCCAACCAGGCCATCGCCATAGTGAGCTAAGTGGTTTGATGAACCAAGTGCCTCCTTTTCTGGGTTCAAAAATCGAGGCAAAATCATCTTGAAGCCCTCAAAGGCATTCTCCCAATTTGTCGGGCCTTTTACGAGAACAGCGTTGACAATATTATCTGTCGCAATAATGACTGAATATCGGTCAAGGGTCGGGCGCGGGTAGCCATAGTAATACATGCGCCTAAATGAATAGGGCAAGTATGGATCGAAAGTCTTCTCCTTTTCCTTATATTTATCTGGGTTCACCGCAACATCGACAAGGATATTGAGAGACTTACTGATTCTGTCGTCAAAGGATCCTTCTCGTACTTTTCCCTCGCCACGGGCATAAAGCGCATAAGGAAAAAGAATAAATTGATAGAGGTAAAAGCCTACGATTCCAATAACGAAATGATGCCATCGGAGTTTAAAGCGAAAGGCAATCAGCGTTAAGAAGAATGTCACGGCAGAACCAATAATTTCGGCCCTTCCGGCACCTAGAATTCCGAACAAGGTTGCAAAAATAACGACTGCTGTATTCCAGGGCCCCAAGCACTTTTGGCGATCCGACTTAAGAATTACATATGCCGTTCCGCAAGCCAATCCTAGTGGAGTGATGAACCCAAATTGGCGTAGCGGGCCCACAAATCCTCCGACATAGACACCACCCCCGGCGCCTTCGTAAACACCAAATCTTTGAAGGATAAAAAGTCGAGCGATGGCCAGCGCGCTAAGAATAATCATCATGATTCTCAGCACTTTTGGATCAGTCTCTATATCCAAAATGGGCTTGATGCGGTCAATTCGAAACACTTTCAGCGACAGGGCAGCCACGAAAATTGAGAGGATCCCAAGGTTATAAACGAGAATGGTTTCAATGGGCCTCAGCAAAGGTGTATCGGCAGGTTGGCGAAACAGTGCCTTAGCAAATTGAGAAAAGATGACATGTTGACCGCAAAGAACAAAAACAGCTGCACCCTGTAAGGTTGAAATGCCCCCCAGAAGCTTTATCGTTGCGAAAGAAAAAATGCAAAAGGTGCTGACAAGGAAAGCAAAGAGTGCCGAAGTTCCTGCCGAGACTTGCCCAATAAAAAGCAAGCAAACAAAAAGAAAAAAACCAAGATTGACGAGGGTTTGAGCAGTCTGCCGCTTGGCTGGCTGTTCTAACACCAATTCGCTCATGGATTCACCCGACAATGTTTCAAATATCCAAGACGATACGGATCGAACTTCAGCCTCTCAACTCCTTGAACATTGAGACTATGCCATCGCCATAAACAGTCCAACCATCGACTTCTTTGATTTTTTCGAGCGCAGACGCCCCCATTTGTTGCTGCAATTCGGGGTTATCGGCCAGCATCTGAAGTCTTTCTAGAAGTTCATCGTCGTTACCCGCTTCAAAGATGTATCCCTGCTGGCCCTGTTCCAACACCATTTCCGCTCCTGTGTGTGCAGACGCAATAACCGGACTACCACAAGCCATCGCTTGGCAAATAACCAATCCAAAGCCATCTTCGATGCTCGGCAAAACAAATACGTTACAAACGCTCATGTGCTCTTTCAGTAGGGACTGATGTATGTGCCCCAGTGTTTCTATCGGTAACTTTTGCTGGTAATCCCTAATGGTTTCGCGCATTTCGGGAAGAATGTCACCAATAAGAACAAGCTTTTTGCGGGGGTGCTGGAGCCTTTCGAATGCTTTTAAGAGATGTGGAACCCCTTTGCGAACCGAAGACAATCCTACAAACAATACTTTAAACTCATGAGGATCGAGCTTGCCAACGGGCGAAAACTTAGTGGTATCCACTCCATAAGGAATCGTGCGCAACTTTTCAGCCGGGAAACCTTGTTCTATGAAAGTTTTGTAAGCAAAGTTAGATGGAACCGTCACCAAATCCGCAAATTCATATTCGCGAAGTTCTAGATCAATGACCCTGGGATCAATTGGATCGACAGGAATTCCGACCTTTTGCCCCCCCGCTTGAATCAGCCTGTTTTGAACAACTATATGCGAGCATGGCCGATCGACGATGATAGCTGCACCTCGTTCTCTGGCGACCATGGCGCTCTTATAGCAAGAAGCAGCAATCCCCATAAAGATGTCGCACTGTGGCATTTTTCTGCTCACAAAATAATCAAAGAACTTTCGATCTTCATAATCCAAGTCCCAGCCAAATGCCCCCGAAATCGCCCGATAGATAATGTGAAAATAAGGAAAAGTGCGAATTCTTGAAGCCAAATCAGCTTCGTCTTTGAGTTTCGACATCGGGTAGCCGGTCATAATTGCGCCCAACATATCCCGATTGTTGAGCTGGCGTGCCAGATCAAAAAAATGGTACTTGGACGGAGATGAAATCACTGCACGCATGCTTTACGTCCGACGATCGTTATCTACCTCTTCTTCCAATGGAGTCCGAGGCCTCATTCTTGAACTCAATTTCGCAAGAATATCAGCGGGTGGAGTTACCAATTGTACCAGATAAGTTTTGGGATTATCTTCTAGCAGCTGGAGTGCTCTACGAACGACAAAAACCATCATCATGACTTCGCCAACAATAATGGCCAGTGCCGCTCCAAAAGCTCCCATGGGGCCAACCCACAAAGCTGCTAATCCAAGTGAAACCAGGGACGAGGCAAGGAACCAAATGGCCGAAGATTGATGCCGATTCATTGACATTGGAACAGCAGATGATATCGTCCAAATCCCTGTAAATAGTGTCGAAACAACGAGAGCGAACAAGACTCTATAATCGGACAATGATTGCCCAATCCAGAGCTTGAAGAGCCATGGGCCCAAAACAAGAAGACCAATTTGTGCTGGCAATATGGCCCAAAACGTGAGTTGGCTTGCACGACGATGGATCCTTCGAGCAAGTTCAAAGTCGCTCGCTCCTACAGCTTTTGAAAGCTCTGGCCAAATCGTAATGCTCACCATCGAAGCCATTTGAACAAGAATCCGGGTCAATGTTCTCAAAGGGTTAAACAAAGCAACAGCGGCCGGGCTCACTCTATTTCCGATGAGAACCAGGATCCCTTGCAGACCCGTGGCATAGCCCAAATTGAACGCATTGAATGTAATTGCCGGCCCGACCATAGGCTTCAAAATTTTCATTTCAGCGTGGGACCAACCCAAATAAATCCAGGGCACTTTTTTTCTAAGATAGGCAAATACTGCGAGGTAATAAAAGACACGTGGGATAAGCGAAACCAGAGCAAAATGCCATGGATCACCGCCCGCCACAAGGACAACGATGAACCCAATCAGCTCGAAAAAACGCATCAAATTGCTATAGAAAAGACCCTGAGCAAATCGATCAGAGCACTTGAATATGGCATCGGTGAGACCGCCTTGTTGCGCCAGACACACGCTTAAAAGGAGAACTGTCATTATGGCCATACCTTCTTGATTACTGAGGATGGACAGATGCAATGCCGACCGCAAATCCACCACATGAACGAGGATCAACATGAGGGCTGCAATGAAAACCGAAACTACGGTGACCAAAATCCATGCGGACTGAAACACCTTAAGCGCTTTGTGTGTTTCACCTCGAGCAACGAGCATTGTCATTTCGCTTCCAGCTGTTGTGCCGAAGCTTAAATCCGACATTGTGAGATAAACAGGAATGGCGCTGAGCAAAAGCCACTCTCCATAAAGAGATGCGCCCCAAAATCGATAGGCGAGAGGAACTGTGATAAGGCTAGTCATCAAGGTCACAATTTGACCAAATCCATTAGCAGCCACACCCTTCACAATCCGTGAAACAAGGCCCCGCTTTTGGTCGTGATTTGCCATATCTGAGCTACTCTTCCGTGAGTAATTCCAAGTCTACCAGTCCGAAAGTTAGCCTACGGGCGCATCAAGTTGTGCCGCCCATCCGTAAGTACACTCAGAAAAGCCTTCGGTACTCCCCAGCATGCTCAAAAACCTGATCCTCTTGCTTCGCCCAAAACAATGGGCAAAAAATCTTCTGGTCTTTGCAGCGCTCATGTTTTCTGGGAAAGTTACTGATCTATCGTTCTTGAGCTCAGTCATCTTGGCCTTTGTGGCCATGATCATGGCGAGCTGTAGCGTTTATATTTTCAACGATATTGCAGATCGAGAGCGTGATCTCAATCACCCCAAGAAAAAGAATCGCCCCATTGCATCTGGTGCCATCACTCCAAGAATCGCTTCGTTGCTGGGTGTTTGCCTTCTTGGTGGGTCGCTTGCCATTGGATTGATTCTCAACAAGATGACGGTTGTTCTCATCTTGGTCTACTTGGTTCTGCAAGTAGCTTACAATCTAAAGTTCAAGTCCATTCCGGTTCTTGATGTCTTTATTATTGCAACCGGGTTTGTTCTGCGAGCGGTCATTGGGGCCGCGGCCATCCAAGTTGCAATCAGTGGCTGGTTTCTCTTTTGCACTGCAGCATTGGCTCTTATGCTGGGATTTGCCAAGCGCCGAAATGAATTCCTGTTGCAGAATTCCAAAGCTGGTGAAAGCCGGGAGAGTCTTGCACATTACTCGCAAAGGAGTCTTGATGTTCTGGTTTCTCTTTTTGCTGGATTTGCGGCTCTTTGTTATGCCATTTACACCATCGAAAGCTCGACTGCGAAATCACATCCATCAATCATTATCACGTGCCCATTTGTTATTTATGGCATTGCACGATATTTGCTTCTCGTTTTTAATGTCGATGAAGGTGGTGAACCAGCGGATTTGCTCTTTGGCGACATTCACATCATCACTAGCGTTGTCTTTTTTATTTTTTCAGCTGCACTAGCTATGAGTGGGACAATCCATTTGCGGTTCCTAGAGCCTTAGATAGATCCGCCACTGCTATCGTGAGCTGAGTCAATGTATTCACCAGCAAACTTCAACACATCTGCCTTATTGGCACCTCTCCATTCTGGAATAAAGCGGAAAAAGAATCCAATAAATTTCTTTTGCTGAAAGAGTTCATATTTGAAGAAATCTTTAGAGGCTTCAGGAATCGTGGCGTGGAATTTGGTGGGTCCTCTCAAAGTAAAGAGAGCCACTGTTCGTGTGCCATCAGTTCGAGAGATATCCACAACCGTCGCGGGTATGTCTCCGTAAGTTTTGGTTTTCACGACGTCTTGGGCTTCTGCATTAATGTCCCAGCCCTGAGCCTTGAAGCACCACCTTTGGTCGTGAAATGACTCCATATTATTGCCGGCAATCACAACAGCGTCAAAAGTTTTGTATCCAGAAGAAGTAAATCTCTGAGCAGCGATGCCAATAGGGTCAAGCTCGGCATAAGTCGGCTCGGTCATTTTGTAGCTGATAGTTGAGCCTGGACGGTCGGGTTTCAACTGAAACTCTCCTACAGTGAGCGGAACTCGGGCTTCAAGCCAAGACTCTTTTGGCCGAACGCCATTTTGGAAGCTACTGACATTGTTGAGAACTCCGAATCCAATAAAGAGAGCGGTGAGAATAAGTATTGGGATTTTCATTTGTAACCCATCTTCTTGGTTGTCCAACCAAGGATCAAGAAGCAGATTCCAAGAGCAACGTATCCGCTGAGGTCGTGCATCTGCTTGAAATTTTCATTCGCCCATTGGGGCATCGTGTCGCAGGCCACACCAATGAGACCAATTCGAATGCCATTGATGACCACGCTAAGTGGAATCGCCATGATTGCCAAAATGAGATTTTTCCACCATGACAATCGCGCAATCAGCATAAAGAAGACAACTGCGGCTGAAATGGCAATGGTTGTCTTGAGTCCGCTACAAGCGGCGGCCACAGTTAGCGCCTGGTTAAAGTGCGGCACATAGATTGTCGTGTCGCCTTCGCGCAATGGTTGAAATCCGGAAAGATTCAAAAGGTGATAAGCGATCTTTGTGGAAAAGAGCTGAAGTGGCATGGTCGCTCGGTCGATGAGCTTATCGAAAATCGGCATTCCGAGGAGAATAAAGAGCTGGGGGGCCGCCAATGCCATCAGCCATCGCCAACCCGCGATCATTAACGTGCTTGCCAAGATTGTTGCAACGAACAGGCCAGACAAAAGCGTCGGCATGATGCATCGAGAGGCAGCCAAGGCTACAAAAAGTAAAGGCAATACAATAACAATCGCTGCCCAAAATGGTTTGACCGGGATATCTTTGATCCGATCCCATTTATCCCAAACTAGATATGCGGCACAAATGGGGATGAGAAAGCCGTGAGCATAGTAGCCTTCCATGTCAGACCATCGATGCCATATCTCAACGCCAAAAAGTGGCCAAAAGCAAAAAACCGCTGCTGCGGTCACAAGCAATACGAGCCAAAAATTTTGATTCTGAGCCAAGGCTCGAATGTCAAATTTCCGTACCGGTTCCTGGGTGGCTTGCTTGTCATCCAAAGGCACAGAGCCCCCTAGGACTTGACTCGAATCACTTACAGACATACTCTTCCTCTAACTGAACATGAGCTCGGCCCGGATCGTTCCTTGATTAGGTCGCGCTCCACTTCGATCGTTTTCAAATCATTGTGAAGCAAAGCTCTGAACTAGCTCATGACTCGCAAGAATCGTGCCAGCTAAGACTATTTTACACGGTGATTGAGCCGAACTAATAAGCTCCGTGGCCTTTGATGACAGCGACAGGAGTCATGATGAGGATCTTGAGATCGACCCAAAGACTCATTTCTTTTAGGTACCGATGGTCGAGCTCCATCCACTCTTCAAAAGTGAGATCGCTTCGACCCATGATTTGCCAATAGCAAGTGAGCCCGGGGCGCACAGAAAGACGTTCTGCCATATATTCGTCGTATTGCTCCACTTCCCGAGGCAAAGGTGGCCGAGGTCCAACCAAACTCATATGTCCAAGAAATACGTTGAGTAATTGTGGCAATTCATCGATACTATATTTCCGCATGAATCGACCCACTGGAGTGATTCTGGGATCGTTTCTCATCTTGAAAATCGGCCCTTCACGCTCGTTTTGGGTATTGAGTTCTTTTATTCGGTCGTCTGCATTGACATACATGGACCGGAATTTATAGAACGGAAAAGTCTTGCCACAAAGCCCAACTCGGGGGGAAACAAAGAAAATTGAACCTCGATCTGTGCATTTGATGATAATGGCGAAAATTGCCATGATCGGAAAGAAGCAGATCAATAAAATTGTTGAACCTAAAATGTCTAGAATTCGTTTACGCTTGCGATAAGTGATGACCCGAGGGGTCAAATTATTGACTCTCTCGTTAGAAATCATGACGGAATTCTCCGCTCCACGTACTGTCATCTTCTGTCCGAACTCCAAACAAGGAGGGCATATCGCCCAAAAAACAATGGAAGTTACTCCGAAGTTCTATTGTATCATGGTCGGTTCTTGCTTGGCTCAGCATTAGTCAATTAACTTAACAATGTGACTCAAACCCTGGTAGAGGTACGAGCACCTTTGACTACTCAACAGTTACACTTTTTGCCAAGTTTCGTGGTTGATCAATCTCTTCGGGATGAAGTTCATTCGAAACATGAAAAGCAAAGAGCTGATAAGGAATTGCTGAGAGCAAAGCGTTGAGATAGCCATCTTGAGTGTCGGGAATCTTGGTAATGGCATTTGCAATAGAATCGAGGGAATCATCGTTGTCTGTTGTGACAACCCAAGCAAAGCCTCCCCGCGCTTGAATTTCGCGGACATTCGAAGCAAGCTTCTCTCGTATTTCTGAATCAGTGGCTCCAAAAACAGCCAAAGTCCCCGGTTCAACAAGGGCCAACGGCCCATGTTTCATCTCACCTGCGGGACACTCCTCTGTGGGAATGTAAGTAATTTCCTTAAACTTCAGGGCTGCTTCGCGAATTGCATATGCATCTGCATTTCGACCTAAGAAGAAGGCGAGTTTCGCTGACTTAAATTTAGTAGCAATTTCTTTAATTTGCGATTCAACAAGAAGGGCTTGCTCTGCTTTTTGGGCCAAAGATTTGAGTTCGTTGACGCTAGTGTCTACTCGGACACCTGGCATCTCTCGAACCTGTGCAATGTAAAGCGCCAAAAGGTTCAGAACAAGACACTGGGCTGTGTAAGCCTTTGTGGAAGCCACACTAATCTCGGGTCCAGCTTGTGTGAAAATGGTTCGGTCACATTCCCTTGCAATTGCGGATCCCACAACATTGACGATTCCCAAGGTTCTGATTCTTCGTTGTTTGCAAAGCCTGAGCGCCGCTAAAGAGTCTATCGTTTCGCCGGACTGACTAATAAAGACGGCAAGACTGTTTGGCGACAAAAGCGGATCGCTATATCGAAATTCCGAAGAATAGAAGACATCGGTGGGCAATCTCAACATTTTTTCAAACAAGAATTTGCCCATGAGCCCTGCATGATAGGCTGTACCGCAAGCAATGATATTGACTCTGTCGATCCCTTGCCAAACATGATCTGAGAACACTTGATCTAGTCGAACCCGATTGTTTTCATCGATTCTGCCCGCCAAACAACCTCGAATCACTTCGGGTTGCTCGTGAATCTCCTTGATCATAAAGTGGGAATATCCGCCCTTTTCCGCGGATTCGAGATCCCATTCGATATGGTGTTGTGGAGCATCGACTACCTTGCCATCAAGATCGGTGATAATAACACCTGACTTCGTAATGGTCGCAATACAGTCATCTTCAATATAAATGACCTCGCGTGTGTAAGGGAGGAGAGCCGGAACATCGCTCGCTACCATATTCTCGCCCTCTCCAATTCCGACTATAAGAGGGCTGAAATTGCGAGCAGCCACAAATTTCTCTGGTTCTTTTTTGCTGAAAACCACGAAAGCAAAAGCTCCGCGCATTTTCTTAACACCACGCCGAACAGCTTCTTCCAGGGGTACTCCACTCCGAAATTCCATTCCAATGACGTGGGCCGCAACCTCAGTGTCCGTTTCACTATGAAAGACCGCCCCATCCTTCACGAGTTCGGTTTTGAGTTCAAGATAATTCTCAATAATGCCGTTGTGGATGAGTGCGACATCTTCAAATTGATCGAAATGGGGATGAGCGTTTTCGTCAGTAGGACCTCCATGAGTCGCCCATCGGCTGTGGGCAATGGCTAGACCAGCACTCGGAACTTCGGGCCCAATCGCCTTTCCTAATTCTGTGAGTTTGCCTGCCTTCTTGACGATTTTGATGCTGCCTGAGCCATTGAGATATGCAATTCCAGCACTATCATAACCTCGGTATTCAAGCCTTTTGAGCTGATCAAAAACAACTTCGACAGCATTTTTTGGCCCGACATAGCCTGCAATTCCACACATCGTCTTTAGATTGTATCTCCATGACTCATGACCACCCAGGGTGGCAAGGCTCTCCTATCGCGATCAGCAGTTGAGCGAGCATGAATGACTGTCGAAATTACCTAGAAGTTTGAGGTTCAAACGGCCCAATAATAGAGATCGTGCCTAGTCTGACTTCTTCGGGCTCGGTCACACTTTCCATGTCGAGAGGAAGAGGTTTTCCAGTCTCGCGTGCTGTCAAAATTGCGAGTTAGTCTATGAAGGTCACAGTCGTTGGAACAGGTTATGTCGGATTGGTAACGGGGGTCGTTCTCGCAGATATGGGCAACGACGTCATTTGTGTCGACAACGACCCAGAAAAATTAGAAAAACTGCGAAATGCTGTGTCCCCCATCTTTGAACTTGGAGTCGACGAGCTTTTGAGATCAACAATTGCTGATGAATTTTTTAAAGTCAGTGATTCGATTGCCGAAGGAACCAAACATGCTGACGTTGTCTTTATTGCGGTTGGGACACCGCCAGGCCCAGACGGAACCCCAGATGTGACCGCAGTCAAAGCCGTTGCCAAGGAAATTGGCAGAAATATTGATCATTACACCGTGGTCGTGAATAAATCGACAGTGCCAGTGGGAACAGCAGACATGGTTGAGCAAATTTTGCTTGAACAAGGATGCCCGCGTGAAATGTTTGATGTTGTAAGTAACCCAGAATTTCTGCGAGAAGGTACAGCTGTTTGGGATACGAAAAATCCGGATCGAATTGTGATCGGTGCAAAACGGCCCGAAGCAGCGGCCCGGCTCCAAGAGCTCTATGCCCCACTGGACAAACCGACGATAGTGACGGACGTGTATTCGGCTGAGCTCATCAAATATGCCAGCAATAGCTTCTTGGCTATCAAGATTTCATTCATTAACGCCATTAGTCGAATTTGTGAAGAAGCCGGCGCCAACGTCCAGGATGTTGCAAAGGGTATTGGCACCGATAGTCGTATTGGGCCAAAGTTTCTACAGGCGGGCTTGGGTTGGGGCGGTTCGTGCCTTCCAAAAGATGTCGCTGGCCTCATCAAAATTGCGGAAATCTCTGGCTATGATTTCAGCTTGCTCCGCGCAGCCGATGACATCAACAATGATCAAACTCAACACTTCCTCAGGCGCATGGAAAAGCGACTCGGTTCGTTTGAGGGCAAAACGGTTGCCCTTCTTGGATTGGCTTTTAAGCCCAATACCGATGATATTCGCGACGCCAAATCACTTGAAATGATCGAAACTCTTCTCATTAAAGGGGCCAAAGTAAAAGCCTTTGACCCTGTCGCCACCGACAATGTCCGCGCACTTTGGCCCCAAGTAGACTATGTGGAGCATATCTATGATGTGGCTCAAGGGGCTGATGCATTAGTTCTCGTCACTGAGTGGAATGAGTTTAAGTCACTCGACCTCAGCCGACTGGGATCCGGAATGACGCAAAAAGTACTTTTCGATGGTCGACGGTGTTATTCGAAAGCGATCGCTGATCGATACGGATTTGAATATTTCACGATTGGGTCATAACAGCAACGAGCGAGGTCGCCATCCTGCCGACCTCGCTCGCTAGTTGATGGAAGAAAAAGAGAATTAAGCGCCGATCTCTTCGGGTGATTTACCAGGAATTCTTTTGGCTCGTTGCTCAGAAATCCACTCTTCCGTTTTGCCTTTGAGATCTTTAAATTTCTCACCAAGTTCTTCTCGCATTTCTGTTCCAGCCTTGGGTGCAAAAAGCAATCCGGCAAGCGCACCAATCAAGGCACCTAATCCAAATCCAGCCAAAAGATATACCAATGCATTTTTGTCGTCGTTGTTATTCATATTTACTCCGAACTTTTGTCCAAAACAGGCAATGACTTTCGCTTTGCCTTCTGTCCTAAGTATGACCGAAAGAACCGGATCCCAACCATTGCGATGGCGGGCCACAAGCCCCGGGACCGGACTTGGTTCACGACGTTCAAAACACCTGTGAACGGATCTTCGGTTCTTTTATCTAATACGGCTCGAATGCCATCGAGGTTCTGTTGTTGAATCATAAGTTGCTCATGAAGTGATTCGACCCTCTTTTCAAGTTGCAAAATCGAACCTCGCAATGACTTTATGACTCCTAACATTACGAAAGTTGTGATGACGAGAGCCGAGCCGAGCAATATGATGACAACTAAAAAAACCGTATCCAAGAAATTTCAGTTTACCAAGTTACTTTGGCGTGAAGTGCCGAGAATTTTTGCACCCATCACAACCTTGTTACCGCGATAAGCGACGGCGATCTGGCCCGGCGTTATGGCTTTGACCGGAGACTTGAATACAATTCTGGGCTGAGAACCCGGATAAAGGACGGCAGGAAGCGGAGCCATGTTATATCTAATTTTTGCCTGAACCGACATCGGTTGCGAATTCGCGGGTTCCTTTCCGTTTGGCATACCAGTCCAAAAGGCGTCTTCCAAATAAACTTCCGATTCCATCAGTTCATCTTCAGATCCAATCATTACCCGCTTTTCCATAGGATCGACTTTGAGAACATACATGGGGCGTCCCATAGCGACTCCGACTCCTCGGCGTTGCCCCACAGTAAAATCGGCTACTCCCTGATGTTCTCCAACCTTTTTGCCAGAAGAATCTACAAGCTCTCCTGGCTCGAAAGACTCTGGACGAGCCTTTCTTAAGAATTCTCGATATCCACCAGCTTCGCTTACAAAGCAAACTTCCTGAGAATCAGGTTTGTTAGCCACAGGTAAATGGAACTCAAATGCTAACCTTCGAGTTTCTGCTTTATCACCGAGTTCACCAAGCGGAAACCAGATTTGTTGCAACTGCTTTCGATTAAGCATATATAAAACATAGCTCTGGTCTTTGTGGGTGCCAAAAGATCGCCAGAGCTCGCTTCGATGCTCATAGTTTCTTACGCGGGCATAGTGTCCGGTGGCCAAAACATCCGTGCCCAACTCATTGGCCTTTTGCAAAAGGGCTTCAAATTTGACCTTCTTATTGCAGGTCACGCATGGATTCGGAGTCCGCCCCTTAAAGTATTCATCGACAAATTCATCGATAACGGTCTCCTTAAACTCATCCTGGAAGTTGATCACGTAATGCGGGATTCCGAGCAATTGAGCACAGCGCCTCGCGTCTTCCACAGCACCAAGTGAACAACAGCCGGCATGCCGAGGATCTCGCTGGCTTTCTTGCCAAATCTGCATCGTGATTCCGATAACATCGTAGCCTCGCTTTTTAAGAAGAGCTGCGACAACAGCACTGTCAACCCCTCCAGACATAGCAACGCAAATCAGTTTCTTCTTGGACAGTTATTTGCCTCCTAAGATTCCTTTATAAGGTTCTTCTTCAAAAACTGATTTCAGTCTTCGGGCTGTCACCATTTTTGGCTCCGTGTCTTTTGCTAATATGACAAAGCTTGGAGTCCCTTCCACACCGATTTGAAGGGCTAGATCGAGATCTTCTTTGACTCCAGCGACTGCCTTTGAATCTGGGCTAAGGGCCGCGTTCATATCTTCCGTTTTCAAACCGACTTCCAACCCCACTTGCTTCACCCCTTCAAGAGATTTGATTCGTTCGGTGTTTTCCGATTTGTAAGCAGCATCGAAGAATGGCCAGAACAGATTTTTGTTCGCTGCCAATTCTGAAATTGTTGCGACGATCATGCTGGTTTCGTGCCCTTTGATCTTGATCAATGGGAAATTTCTAAAGCACCAACGAATTTTTCCATTCGAATTGCGAAAAATTGTGTCCATATCAGGTGCAGCCGATCGACACGTGGGGCAATTAAAGTCCGCAAATTCAATGACAGTAATTGGGGCATTCTCGGGGCCACGTGCCTTGGCAGCCATGGGGACAAGCTGCCCAATTGGCCCTTTGATGCCTTTGTCGGCCAGAGACTTATCCATGCCATAGGCGACAATGCCGATGCCTCCTAAAGCACAGATAAGGCCAGCAACATGGACAGTTGAATCCGCACGCTGAGGGCTAGGATCAGGGTCTGGACATGACCACAGCCAACCAGTGACAATGAGGAGCAAGGTCATGATAATGGCCGAGGACACACACCACAGGCAAGTGGCTTTGAGAATGCTAATGGATGTATATATGAAATAAACGCTGGCCAAAAACCCGAAACCCGTAAGAACAAGGCTCGTGTTCGTGAGTTTTCGCCAAGTGCGCCTGTCTCGCAATGGCCGTAAGGTTGCAAGTGTAACCAAAACAAGATAAGCAAGTAGCCCAATGACCGCAACTGGAATGTTGCCAATTTTGGAGTATTCACTTTGTGTAACAAGGTCGCAGCCTCCACTCATACCGCAAGGTAGTTTTTTTTCAAACCAATGTGAATAGGTGAGAACACCAGCCACAAACACACCAGCCCACCCTAAGATTCCAGTAAGGCGATTTGCTAAGACTGCTGAACCTGCTTTGACAGATCCTGATCCACTCTCTAGAGGCGATTCCACAGACTCAATTATACGTGTTTGGGAAAGTGCAGACTCCCGCCAAAAGGTATTATTTAGTCTCTCACACCCATGGTAGAAAGCCTTTTGCGTCCCTCGGATATTTCAAAACGAAGCGACACGAGCCAGTGGCGCGGTTCATTTTTTGTCCAAACCTGGGGTTGTCAAATGAATGAAGAGGATTCCGAGCAAATTGCTCTTTACATGCAAGACATCGGTTTCTATCCCGCCCGAAATGCTCGCGAAGCCCAAGTCGTTATCCTCAACACTTGTTCTGTTCGCCGAAAACCCGAAGACAAGGCTTTTTCGTTTCTTGGTGAACTCAAAATTGCCAAGAATCGACGTCCAGAAATGATTATTGGAGTGGCCGGATGTATGGCCCAACTCAGATCAAAGGAGATTCGGCAAAAGAATCCGCATGTCGATTTTGTCGTGGGGACTGCCCAGGTTGGGGCCATCCCTGGACTCGTTGAAGAGATCTTGCAGACTCGTAGGTTCGCCCGAAGGACTGAACTTCCGGAGAGAAAAGGTGCCGTCGTTTCTGATGTTCCACAAAGAAATTTGGCAAGGGAGAGAAAACTCAAAGCCTTCGTTCCCATCCAATATGGATGCGATAAATTTTGTGCGTTTTGCATCGTTCCCACAACTCGGGGGCGCGAACGGTCTCGGCCGACCGAACACATAATCGAAGAAACGCGAAGGCTGGTTGAACTCGGAACAAAAGAGATTACGCTACTTGGCCAAACCGTCAATTCCTATGGCAAGAATTTGGCAGAAGGTCGTGTACCGTTTTCCAATTTGTTGAGATTATTAGCTGGAATTCCCGGCCTGGAACGAATAAGATACACATCCCCCTATCCGCGGGATTTTAAGAGCGATGTTATCCAAACAATCGCTGAAGTCCCTCAGGTCATGGAGCATTGTCATATGCCAATTCAAGCCGGTCACAATGATCTGCTCAAGCGAATGAAGCGACTTTACACCGTCGAATCATTTACCGATATTGTCAATAATTTGCGAGCTACGATCCCAAATATTGGGCTCACGACTGATGTCATTGTCGGATTTCCTGGTGAAAACGATGAAGAATTCGAAGCAACACTTGCGACAATGAGTGCAATTCGATTTGATGGGGCTTATATGTTCAAGTATTCTCCTCGGCCCGGCACCCCCGCAGCTGAAATGATCCAAGTCGATTCTGAAATTGCAGATAAAAGGCTGCAGACTCTCATTGAACTTCAGAAAAGAATTACTTGTGAAATCAATGAAGAACAGATCGGAAAAGAATTTGAAGTCATGGTCGAAGGTGTCTCACCCAGAAACCCTGCCAAGCTCCAGGGTTATTCTCGATGCGCTCGAATGATTCATTTCTTAGGTACAGAGGAGTTACGCGGTCAAATAGTTCGTGTCATCGCCACAGAGGCTCATCACTGGGGTCTGAACGCAAAATTGATCTAATAGCCATTTTCCAAGTCGACAGGCTCAAGTTCAGGATCATTGTCATGAATCATGTGAAGGAGTTTAACTACCGATTCCATGCGCCTTTGCTCAGTGTCCACGGTGGTTCCGCCACAATGGGGGCTCATGACGACGTTGTCAAGTGTATGGAAGGGGAATTCGGACGGTTCACACTCGCCTTGTCCTGGGTAATTCCACCAAACATCCAGCCCGGCACCAAAAATACGTCTTTCGTTTAGGGCTGAAAAGAGGGCTCCCTGATCGATTATTGAACCTCGACCAATATTGACCAAGATTGAATGACTTTTGAGCAATTTTATTCTATCAAAGTTGAACATACCATTGGTTTCGGATGTAGCCGGTATGGCAATGTGGATAACATCCGCCCATGCCAGGCACTCTTCTAATCTAGAAATATTTGAGACATTGATTCCATGAATATCTTCTGAACCTGGCCGTCTTCTTAGAGCCTGGATATTCATTTCCAGGGCTTGGCACACGCGGGCGATTCGGTGCCCAATAGCTCCGAATCCAACGATCAGAGCGTTTTTTCCCGCGAGTTCGATGGCATGGGAGGTTCGGAATTCGGGTTTCCACGTGCCCCCTCTCATCACGGAGTCATTTCTAATTGTGCCCTTGGCAACCGCACACATAAGCTCAATGGACTTTTCAGCCGTTGCGCTCGCGTTGAAGTGCAGGTTGTAGACAGAAATTTGCTTGTTCCCTAAAAGTGAGAGACGTGTTACTGGCAAAATTCCTGCAAAGGGGACAACGACGACCTTGAGATTCGGGTGATCTTGCAAATCTTGCTCTGTCACCGCTCCTGCGATCAGAACCTGTGCTTCGGATCCGTCTTCTCCGAGTTGGGTCGCCGTCATTGATGGTGGCAAATTCAACACGAACCAATCCCAAAATGGCTTTTCAAGTTCAAATGCCATATGAATTCTTGTCATAAATCTTTGCCCATCTTATCCCCACAGAAGGGGATTGGCCAGAGTCATTTGGCCACGAAGAGCTGGTCTGAAATTGGTATCTTATGAACCATGTCCTTGCTCAATGTCCCAATTGGATCAAATGCTCCTGAAGAAGTTCATGTGATCATCGAAATCCCGAGATTGAGTCAAAACAAGTACGAAATGGATCCCCAATTAGGGGTTCTTAAGCTTGACAGAGTGCTTTATTCGCCACTTCATTACCCGGCAGATTATGGGTTCATCCCGCAAACTCTTTATCTCGATGGCGACCCGGTTGATGCTCTCGTCCTTATTTCTCGTCCAGTGTTTCCTGGCGTTGTTGTCGATGCAAGACCCGTTGGAGTACTCGAAATGCGAGATGGTGGAAAGCCTGATGAAAAAATTCTTTGCGTTTCCACTCACGATCCTCGATTCAATCCCCGCTACAGCATGAAAGACATGAATCCCCATACACTGGCCGAAATTGTCCACTTCTTTGAGGTTTATAAGTCTTTGGAAAACAAAGAGGTTGAAATTCTTGGTTGGAAAGATCGAGACGAAGCGATTCGAATTATCCAAGAATATCGCACGGACAATTAAGCAGGCATCGTTGCCAATTTATACAAGATGTGAGCATAAATCCTGCTCATTTTATATAGACTCTCGATAGCGCATCGTTCGTTAGTCTCGTGTGCGTCTCCGTCTCCCACCCAGCCCGTTCCGACGCTGATCGTGTTTTCAATAGCCCGAGCATATGTTCCGCCGCCCATTGTTGTTGGTTCTGTCATATCACCCGTTTCGTCCCGATATACATCGCATATGACCTTGACCAAAGCGTGATCCTTTGGAAAGTAGAGTGGTTTTGAATCTGAAAAACTGTGAATTCTCATTCCGTGACCCTTTTTGAGTAGCTCTGCCTCGCAGCGATCTCTGACGTCTTGGCCCAGCCAAGTGACAGGGTAGCGAACATTGATGGTGAAAAGAATGCCTTCTGAAATTGTTCGAACCACACCCAAGTTAGCTGTGAGTGCACCACTGGGTTCATCAGAACCTGAAATCCCCAACCCGTCTCCGCCAATATGTCCAAGTTGCATGCAATCAGAGTAGAACGATTGGCTTTCCATCGGAGCCAATTCCTTCAGAAACCGCATGACTCGAGTTGCTGCGTTATCGCCACCAATTGGCCAGGCACCATGAGCGGCCTTTCCAATGGCTCTGATCTCTAAGAATTCTCCATTCCAATTGACAGTCACATTGCGATCCCAGGCAGAAGCAAGCTTTTCTTGAACTGAATTCCTGGCTTGGTAGCCGACCTTCACAACGGCTTCACATGAGTCAATGACGATATTTGGGCGCTGTCCTCCAGTCATAGAAACGAGTTCAAATTCACCGCAATGAATGGGTATTAGGATCTCAAAATTTGCGATTCCCTTCTCGCCATGAACACACGGCCAGCTAGAATCTGGAGCAATTCCAAAAGTCGGAGTTTCTTCGGTCTGCACATACCGCTCGATACACTTGAAGCCAGATTCTTCGTTACATCCAAAAACACTTCTCAACCGAGCTTGAATATCTGGGAAGCATGCCTGAATAGCACGACATGCATAAAAACTTGCAATCGTTGGTCCTTTATCATCAAGCGCACCGCGAGCATAAACATAACCATCTTCAATTTCAGCCCCAATGGGGTCATGCTTCCAGCCAGGGCCGTAAGGAACAACATCAAGATGTCCAAGACTGAGAACGAGTCTTTCTCCAGCACCAAACTCGGCCCATCCACAATATCCCTCAATATCTTTGGTGACCATTCCACACTGAGCCGATAACGCCAACATGAAATCGAGAGCTCGACGATTTTCTAATCCAAAGGGTGCACCGACGGTGGCATCGGATTCAATGGAAGGAATCTTTAGAAGCTCGCGATAGTCATTGAGGAGATCAGCTTCGTGTTGGTTCAGCCAATCGTGGAGCTTCTGGATATCTGGCGAGGCCATAACACCCAATTTACCGGTTAAAAGTTGAAAATGGCAGGCGGTGGTCCTGGGCGGCTTTTGGACCACCGTCCTACCAAGTCTAATGTTCCCCAGATTGAACCTAAATTGGACTAGCATGGATACCAGGATTGGGTGATCCATGCATCGTTAATGCAACCTTCATGTCCCGTTAAGGCCGGCCTGGAACAAATACCTGGAAAGTAACATCAATAGTAGGTGGGAGAGTGAGCGGAGGCAATTTAATGATGCAGCACTATCTCGAAGCAAACTTTTCTCTGAAGTCCTTACGGAAAAACCTGACACATAAATTGAACTTTACGTTGCAAGACTGCGTTAATACTATTGCTGGCAAGACTTTTTCGGACAATTTTAAGATAACCATCTCATATTTCACTGGGGTTGTGGAATGACTTCTTCAGGCGGCACAACAGTCTATTGAGACAAGTGAGGGATGGGTATGGCAATGCCAGGAACAAGTAGAACGAGCGAATCACCTCGAGGTGTGAGGTTAACTCCAACCGAGGTCAAGGTTTTGAGCTTGATTGCTCAAGGCCATAGTAGTCAAGAGGCAGCGGATCGAATGGTCGTGTCTAAAAGAACAGTCGATTTTCACTTAGCAAACATTTATCAAAAATTGCAAGTGAACAACAGGGTTCAAGCACTTCGCGCAGCAACGCGCCTTGGGCTTATCCCGTTCGAGCCATTCTTTGGGCACACTCAAGGCGAAGGTTAGTCCTTCCCTACGATTCCTAACGACGTGATTGCTCCCGTGGGCTAAGGCTCTAGGGAGCAATCTTTTTTTGCCTTTCTCGCCAGTGCAAAACATTGTCATAAAACAGATATTGATGAGCCCAACCCGCGAGTTTTCCAAACCGGTTCTGGAACAAATTTACGAGCTCTTCATATCGCTTGCTTGTCAAAGGTAATCCTTGGTATTGAGGAAAATATACGCGACATGCAGCTTGCCAAAGATGAGTATCCACCGGAACAGCTTCAGTGAAATCCAAAGCAAACAACGCCATGCAATCGGCCAACTTTGGACCAATCCAGCGCAAAGACATGAGCTCAGTCTTAGCTGTTTTGTAGTTCGACATCTTAAGATCACTGAGCCAATTTTGTCCACCCCTTTCCAAAATCTGCTTTGCAATATCCGGAATAGTTTTGGCTCGATAGCCAAATCCGTGGATCCTTAACTCTTGCTCTGGAATTGAAGCCACTGTTTCAAGATCTGGAAATTTTTTCAAGACTTTGTCTTCGAATTCTAAGATTGGATCTCCAAATGAGCTCAAGTGACGAACCATTGAACAAATTCTCTTGAGGTTGTTGTTGGGAGTGCAAGCAAAGCTGAGAATCTCTTCATGGGCCGAAGAAGGGCGGAGCAACCTGAGCCCGGACAAAGCATCCATGTATGGATGCAACTCTGGTGACTCTGCTCGAATCGTCGCTTCATAAATTTCAAAGTCTTCATCAAAGCGAAACAGTTTTTCGAAAGCGTCTCGGTCGCCCATTAATTCAATGGAGTTTTCGGTTTGCTTGACCGCAAACACATTTTCTCCATCAACCCCAAGTAAGCGGCCGTCCGGGAGTACTTCCCAACGAAATACTTGACCACAGGTCACACAAAGGCGGATATCGAGCTTGGAAGCCGGAATTTGGATAACCGACGTTATCAAATCGAGCCACCAGGAATCATCGCCAAAAACTCTGCTTCGTCCAGAATCTTGATTCCAAGTTTCAGTGCTTTCTCAAGCTTTGAACCCGCACCTGGCCCTGCAACAACCATACTCGTTGCGCTACTCACGGAACCCGCAGCTTTGCCACCTTGTTCTTGGACAAAAGCCTCCGCTGCATCACGCGAAAACTTTTCGAGTTTTCCTGTGAAGACAATCGTTTGACCACTGAAAAGAGCTCCTTTGGGGCGATGAGGTTCTTGCGGTCGTATGCCGGCTGCGACGAGGGCATTCAGGACTTCGCGAGTATCTTCATCTTGAAGCCACTCGCTTATTTCACTGGCCGTAATTGGCCCAATCTCTGGGATACTCACCAAATCGTCATAAGTCGCTTCCCGAAAACTTTCTAGTGATTCATATTTCAGTGCGAGGTCGCGAGCAGTTCGTTCCCCGACTTGGCGAATTCCAAGTGCAAAAATAAGCTTTTCAAGTGGTCGATTCTTACTGGCCTCGATGGCATTCAAGAGATTTTGGACACTCAGTTCGCCAAGTTTTTCTAAGCTCAAGAGTTTCTCTTTTTGATTGCTCAAGCCATAGATACTAGGGACATCGGGCAGAAGATCCTCGTTGCAAAGTTGAGTAACGAGCTTGTCACCCAATCCTTCAATATCCATGGCATTGCGACCGACAAAGTGTCGGATTTTTGCGATTGTTTGAGACGGGCATTTCTTGGAATTGGGGCACCTTAGACTAATATTAGATTCACTCGGCACGAGTTTTGTGCCACATGACGGGCAGGATTCGGGTACCAGAACCGGTCGGCAGTGCAAGCTTCTTTTTTCCAACACTGGCCCCACAACCTCAGGGATTACGTCTCCTGCACGTTGAACAATGACCGTATCTCCAATTTGAACATCTTTGCGAGCAACTTCTTGCATATTGTGGAGAGTGGCTCGACTGATGGTGACTCCCCCAACGAAAACCGGTTCAAGCTCAGCAACTGGGGTTACAACACCGGTTCTTCCAACTTGAAAAACAACGTCATTGAGAACTGTAAATGCTTGTTCCGCAGCAAACTTATATGCCGCTGCCCACCGAGGGCCACGCGAGGTATTTCCGAGCTGTGACTGCAACGCCAATGAGTTCACTTTGATGACAACACCATCGATTCCAAAAGGAAGCATGTTACGAGTTCTTTCTATTTCAAGGACAAAACTCATGAGTTCATCAATTCCGCGACAAATCTTTCTTAATGGGCTGGTCACAAAACCAAGCCCTTCAAGGCGATCTAAAAGTTCGCTCTGGTTTTGGACTCGCTCCAAAAACCCGATTCCAGTGCCAATGCCATAGGCGTAAAAATTGAGTTTTCGCTCAGCCGTCAGCCGACTATCGAGTTGCCTCATTCCACCACTTGCTGCATTTCTTGGGTTCACAAAAACCTGTTCACCAGCAAGTGATCTTGCTCTATTCAGTTCGTTAAAAGTTTCATTGAGCATCAACACTTCTCCGCGAATTTCGATTTCTCCTGAAATAGATTGGGAGAGTTGCAAGGGAATGCCTCGCACAGTTTTGGCATTGGGCGTCACATTTTCTCCAGTCTGGCCATCACCTCGCGTGGCCGCTGCGACAAGTTCTCCATTGGTATACGAAATCGAAAGTGAAAGCCCATCGAATTTCAGCTCGGCCAAATATTCAAGGTCTTCGTTCTGTTCTAAGAACCGCTTGGCTCGCTCATCAAAGCTACGCAATTCTTCTTCCCCAAAGACATTATCAAGAGATAACATGGGGATTTTATGGGTTCGCGATTCGAACTTTTCAATCGGAGTTGATCCCACCCTTGAGGTCGGACTATTTTCAGATTTTAGCTTAGGATTTTTTGATTCAAGATCAACTAATTCGCGAAACAGCATGTCAAATTCCGTGTCGCTTATTTCCGGAGAATCTTGGAGGTAATAAAGTCGGTTATGCCTCTCAATCTCGCTTTCTAGCCATCTCATCCGTTCTGCCGGATCCATGATTCAAAAGTTACCCAAAACTGACCGAGTGCCCTCCTCTATCGGGCGCCGATGGTAAAATGTGGTTTCTCTGGCGCCGTGCCCAAGTGGTTAAGGGGACGGTCTGCAAAACCGTTATCCAGCAGTTCGAATCTGCTCGGCGCCTCCAATTTCGCTTCAAACTTCTCCTTTTTTCACAGATCTCGCGGTAAGATTTCAGAGCAATGAATTGGCTCAGACCCAGCCTCATATTTGGAATAGTCTCTATGAGCGCCTTAGGATTTTCGCAAGAAACACCAGCACAAAAGAACCAAAGGATGAATTGGTTTAGAGAAGCTCGTTTTGGCATGTTCATCCATTGGGGCACATATTCTGTGCTCGCCGGCGAATATAAGGGTCGCAAAGACTATGGAGAGTGGATAAGAGAATCTGCGCATATTCCCATTGAGGAATATAACAAAGTCAAAGACAGATTCAATCCTGTGAAATTTGATGCCAAAAAGTGGGCCGCCATTGCAAAAGATGCGGGGATGAAATATGTCTGCATTACTACAAAGCACCACGAAGGATTTTCACTCTTTGATTCAAAGTTTTCTGATTACACAGTGATGAACACGCCTTTTAAGCGAGACATCATGATGGAATTGAGTTCGGCCGTGCGTGCTGAAGGCATGAAAATGTGTTGGTACCATTCGATTATGGATTGGCACCATTCGGATTATTTGCCGAGACGGTCTTGGGAACTCACCTATCGACCGGCTGGTGACGCCAATATGGATCGGTACGAGCAGTTTTTGCACAACCAAGTCACCGAACTTTTGACAAAATATGGCCCGATTGGAATCATGTGGTTTGATGGCGAGTGGGAGTCCACCTGGAACCATGCTCGAGGCCAAAAACTTTATGATTTGTGCCGAAAATTGCAGCCCAATGTCATTGTGAACAACAGAGTTGATGTCGGTCGCGGAGGAATGGGAGGCATGAGCGATGCAGGGTTTGCAGGAGATTACGGAACTCCAGAACAAGAAATCCCTGCAACAGGAATCCCTGGTGTCGACTGGGAAACCTGCATGACCATGAACGACCACTGGGGTTATTGCCGAGCCGATTTGAACTTCAAAACAACTCGCGAAATCATCCGAATGCTATGTGATATCGCATCAAAGGGCGGAAATTATCTTTTGAATGTTGGGCCAACTCCGGAAGGCGAGATCCCAACGCAATCGGTTGAAAGACTCAAAGAAGTGGGAGCTTGGATGAAGACCAATGGAGATGCAATTTATGGAACGACGTCCAGCGTCTTTTCTAAATTGCCTTGGGGACGATGCACTGTGAAACGGGAATCTGGTTCTACCAAACTCTATCTTCATGTTTTTGATTGGCCAACCACTGGTCAACTCGTTGTTCCCGGTTTAGGAAATGAAAAGTTCAGTGCGACCCTCATGAAAGGTCGTAAATCGCTTGAGGCTCATCGCGATGGAGCCAACATTGTCATTCGAGTTCCAAAAACAGCACCTGATTCCAATGCTAGCGTAATCGAAATCAAAGTTTCAGGGAATCCGATCATCTATGATGCACCCGAATTTGCAACGGAAAGCAATATCTTTGTTCGCTCGCTGGCCATCAAATTCAAGAAGCCATCTTCGGGCCTCACCATTCGGTACACGATTGACGGCTCGGTTCCAAAAGCAACTTCAAACGCGGATTCTGGCAGTCTCGTGATTGACAAATCTTGCACAGTGAAAGCTCAGGCATTCCATGGATCAAAGCCAGTTTCAAACGTCGTGGAACAAACATATGTTCAAGTTTCGCCGTGGTCAAAACTTGGAAAAGTTCCTTCACTTGAGCCAGGAATCGAAGTTAAATGTTTCGATGGAAAGTTCGAGACAATGCCAAAATTTGAAACTCTGACCCCAAATCGATCTGCCAAGCTTGAATCAATCTCGCTTTCGGACGACCCAAATCGGGAATTCACATCCAGATTGTATTCGGGATATGTCTCAATTCCTGAAAGTGAGGTTTATCAATTCGCATTGCGATCTGATGACGGATCGAAGCTTTGGATTGATGGACAGCTCGTGATCAACAATGATGGTCTCCATTCACCTATCGAAAAATTTGGTGTGGCGCCACTTGAGAAGGGCTGGCATCACATTAGAGTTGAGTGGTTTAATGCCAGCGGAGGAGCCGACCTTTTGGTTAGAATGGGACAATTAGGACGCGAACTGCACCCCATCGCCAAATCGGCCCTCATGCGCAAAGCCTAATGAGAAAAATGACACGAGGTCTTTGGTGTGGCGCCTCTGATTGCGGCACAACTAAACAAGAAGTAGCGGATTTCGTCTCGAAGGTCACCGATGCTGGCTTCAATCTCCTGCTTCCAGAGGTTAAGGGTGGGCACGGGAAACTTCGTTGGCCATCTCGAAGATTTCCTGATAACATTGAAGCACCTTATGATAAGTTTGATTTGCCGGCTGTTCTAATTGAAGAAAGCAAGAAGCGAGGTCTTGAATTGCACGCCTGGTTTATTGACTTTTTTGAAGGCGAATCTGGACAAGCATTTCAACAGCACCCCGAATGGGCCATGCGTAATAAGGATGGTGATCCCACCAATTGCGAGCAACTCCGAGGTGAAAGATTCACCGGCCTTTGGATGTGCCCATCGCAACGGCCTGGATACACAGATCAATGGCTGGTTCCTGCTTATCAAGAATTTGCAGAACTCTATGATTTTGATGCGGTTCACCACGATTACGTCCGCTACCCAGGCGATCTCGCGCCAGACCAATATTGCTTCTGTGATTCTTGCTTACAAAAACTGCCGGAATGGGCCGGATATCTCCCTTTTCCATTCCCTGACGAACCCTTTGACCACGATCTTTATGACCGCGAGTATCTTGAGGCTCATTGGGAGCAATCACCCCGGGTTTTGCCGACTTATTGGGAAAAGCTCAACAGATCAGAAAAGTCTCGTTTTCTGTTAGAAGGTTCCTTCTTTCGATACGGTCGACAGGATCTCGACACCTTCTTCTATCAATTTCGAAAGGAACAAATCACTGCTTTCGTGAAGGATTGCTATGATGCTATTCAAAAAGCTCGCCCTGGAATGAAAACGAGTGCCGCGGTGTTCAAGAATCCAATTCACAGTGGTCGCTTCATTGGGCAAGATTGGCGAACATTTATCCCGATGGTAGATACGATGATTCCCATGGATTATCGCGATCATTACCCCGGAACTTTTGAAAATTATCTTGGGCTTTTGGGGGCAACAATTGAAAATCAACAACAGTGGAGCCATGGATGCGAAAGGTATTTAACAGGATTCGCTGTCTGGCCCTTGATTCGTAACGATGAACGGGAATCTGACCGGGGCAGTTACCTGCAGCAAGTCATCCAAATGGTCACAAACAAGAACGCAGATGGATGCGTTATTTTTTGTGCAGGTGATTTAACAAGGTATGGCTTATGGAACGAGGTCGAAAAGGCCTGGCTTACTTCTTAAGCAACATCGGCAAGAAGACTCCCCCAACCACAGTTCGAGCTCGAAATCCGATACATTTTCCCGTCTTTGTATCAAACCAATCGGTAAGTGGAATCCGATCCGGCGTCTCGTTCATCCACCGATAAAGTGGTGACATGATTGCCTCAAAGTCTTCTCTATTTGATGTTAAACAGGCTGTCCAAACAGTCCAATCCAATTTTGTATAGTCTGCTCGATTATCGAGTGGCAATCCGTACTTATTTTGATGCTTTAGATACCAAGCCACCTCAGTTTGGTAGACTTTGTCTGGAAATAATCCTAACCCCAAAATTTTGTCCCAGACCAAATTATATTTTTGGCTCCATGACCCAGATTTATCAAATGCCAGGCGAAAATGATCGCCATCGTCGGCCAATTTCAACCATTCGGTGGCGAAGACCTTAGCCAAATCTCTCCACTTCTTCGCCTCAATTTTGTCGCCCCTTGCTTCACATAATTTTCCATAGCTTGCAAGTGCCACAATGGCTTTGATTGATAGATTGGAATTGTGGGCTAGATGGCCAGCAAAATCGTCTGTGCAAAGCTGGATTCCAGGATCCAACCCATAATTCTTTAGAAAATTAGCCCACTTTGTCCAAGTTGGCCAATACTTCTCAATAAACGCCTTATCTCCAGATTTTTCATAATAAGCGGCAGCCATAATAAGCATATTCCCGCTCTCTTCGACCGGCATCTGATTCTCTTCGGTTCTCTCTCCACCGCCATAAACTTGACCATTTGCTTTGGGGTAAGTACCTAAATCATGTGGTGCGAAATCCCACTTCCATCTCTTCATACTGGCGTATTGCATGACGGGCTCCAAGTTCGCCTTAAGCAGCGCAGGATTGTAAGCTAAGAAAATCGGGCAAGCCGGATAAATGACATCGACGGTACTAATGCAGCCGTTGCTAAAGTTTTCCTTTGGAAACATCAGCAGTGTGCCGTCGATGTCTTCAATCGTCTTGTATCCTGCCAAACATTGGCGGTAAGCCAAAGTTGCCAGATTTGCATAATTTTCCCCATAACGCTCTTGCCATTCATTGTATAGTTTCGAGCTATTATTAACCCATTGGTGAGACGATATTTCCGAAAGAGTTTCGGCAAAAGTTCGACCTCTAGAGGCCCAAATGGGCACAAGCTGACGACGAAAATATTCGATGGAAGGCGAATCATCATAGGCCACAATGAACCGAGCGATCACTTCATTTTGAGCTGAAACTGAAGACGACGAGGAACAAGAAATGACTGGCCAACCATCAATGACCTGTCGGGGCTGATCGAGGCTATCTGACTCGGAGACATGCCCGTTCTGAGCAAAATGCTTTCTCGACAATTCGCTTTCAAGAATAGACATTGATCCTTCACCAATTGGTTTAAGCACCAGTTTCCCCCATTCAATTCGGAGATCATCACCGACACGCCCTAAAGGTTGTGGCTGAACAATCTGCATCATGCCGAGGTCTTCCCCATTGAGTTTCAGCCGAGACCAAGACACGGATTGGCTGTCATTATCGACACAAATTTCTGCAGAAGCATCGAGATAGACCTCGGTGCGATGGGTTTTGCCATCTACTGACTGTGCTTCCATCGATATGATGGAAGCAGGGAGCGTCAAAATCTCGGGGCGAGCGATATCAGAGGGATCCTCAAAAATTGCACGAAACTTCACACCGCCTGCATCGAATTCGACAGTTGTCGAACCTGGCCGAATTTGGATACCAGTTTGATTGACTTTTGGAAGTTCCGCAAGCCCTTGGCTGAGCCACCGATACGTCTTTCCATCAACACGCACCATGCCACAAAGAGCTTGGTTCTTCCCGGTCCAATGCTTTGTCCAACCGTCAGCTAGGTGATCAGAAAAGGACCAAATCGAAAAATAAGGGTCGTGCGTAATGAGTGGAATTGCAGGTGCTCGAAATTGGGTCCCTGCGAGAATGAGTGAAGCGGCGATGGTGGACATCACCTTTCCATTCTATCTAGTTTTCAACCAAAAAGTGAACGACCAATTGCGACAATTTTATCATTTCCATTGAGTTGCCCATCCAGCATATGGCTTGCCAGGCACACACCAAAAATCGTCGTCATGATCATCTCAGGATCATTATATGCACTTTCTTTTTTGGGCTTTGACCCACTCAATTTTGAATTGAATGGCTCAATCCAAGCTATCCAAAGTGCCTTCATTTTCTTCTTCACTGCAGGATCACTGAGACTAGCAACGTAAAGTCCAGCCAAGACTTTGACAAATCTACTTTGTTTCTTGGAATAAGCTTCAGCCAAAGCTAACTCGTTTTCTATGATTTCCCTGGAAGCGGTAGTTCCTTCTTGGAATCTCCCGCGATCTTCCAAAAGAATTTGAAGTGCATAGTCTGCAACTGCACATATTAAGTCACTTCGTTTAGGAAAGTAATAATGAACTGTTGCGTGATTAACACCTACTTCCATGGCAACTGTTCTTGCGTGAACATGTTCTAACCCTTTGGTGCCCATAAGACCATAGGCTGCAGAGAGTATTTCTTGCTTGCGGGTCTTCATACTCCTCTATTTTGCTACTTCTTGCTCCTGATTTGTCAACCCTTTGGTTGCGTCCTATCGCTCAGCATCTCTATTGGGACTAAAATGACATTGTGTTGCCCTATCCCAGAACTTGGGCCGACATTTATTTGCCTGCGCTATCTCATAACCTGAAGCTCATTAGAAAAGTGATCGGGAAGGACAGCGTTTCGATAGCCATTGTTGTGAAAGCGGATGCTTATGGACATGGGCTGGTTCCCATCAGTCGGTATGCATTAAAAAGTGGGGCCGACTGGTGTGCTGTTGCAACAGTGCAAGAAGGAATTGCACTTCGAGACGCTGGGATCGATGCTAGGATTATTGCCCTCTCACCCATTTTAGACATTGAGTGTGAACAAGCCGTTTTCTACGATTTAGATGTTCTTACGGAAAATTTTGAATCTGCATTTGCCATGAACCGAGCCGCGAAAAGCGTTGGAAAATTGGCAAAATTGCACCTTAAGGTAGATACGGGGCTACACCGCTTTGGATGTGATCCTGCAGAAGTTGTCCCTTTGGTTAAGAAAATTCGAACCTTGGATCATGTCCAACTCCTGGGCCTATCACAGCATTTTTCCGACAGCGCAAGAGATGTAGCATTCACAAGAAAACAGATTAATTCCTGGAATCATGTACTTGAAGAGTGTCGCCAGAATGACATTCATTTTGAAGTTTTGCAGGCAGCAAACAGCGCAGGAATCGCTCAATATCCGGAAATTCACGGAACATTGGTTCGAGCAGGAATTTTCGCTTACGGAATTGATCCATTTAATCTGCTCCCACAACCAGTCATACCAGTTTTGAAATGGACAACTCGAGTCACGGCCATGCGAAATGCCAAAGCGGGAGACCCCGTGGGATATTCAGGAACCCATCGGCTTTCGAGAGATAGCAGACTGGCAACTCTTGGTGTTGGTTATGGAGATGGATACCCCCGAACCCTTAGCAACAAAGGCGTCGTGGAGATTCATGGTCAGCAAGCTCCAGTGGTTGGACTCGTTTGCATGGATCAGATCATTGTCGATGTTACGGAAATATCCGAGGCGAAAATCGGCGACGAGGTTTACTTGATTGGAGGAAGCGTGACCGTCCCCATGTTGGCCGTTCTTGCCGATACCAATTCTCATGAAATCGTGACACGAATCATGAGTCGAGTTCCCCGTCGCTACCACTACGAGTAACCTTAGCTCTTCTTCAAATTCACAACATTTGGGGCGACGCCCGTGCTCTTGAATTCCTTAACAATTCGAACAGTTTCAGCCGCAACAGCCTCTTGAGCTTGTTCTGTGCTGGCTCCTATGTGGTGCGTGACATAAACACCTTCCAGTGACTTCATCACCCCGTCGTATGCTCCTTCTCCTCCGGATGGTTCACCATCAAACACATCCAGCCCAGCCCTAATCTTCTTGGCTTGGACGGCTTTAACCATCTCCGATTCAAGCACAACCTCAGATCGACTTGTGTTGATAAAAAGCGATCCGGGTTTCATGGCGGCAAAAAATTCTTGCCCCAAACTTCCCTTCGTTTCCGGGGTCAGCGCACAGTGAACGGACACGATGTCGCTTCTCGATGCAAGATCCAAAAGTGACTTTGCCTTTTCCACTCCTAATCGAGTTGCGTCCTCCTCTGTCATCCAAGAACTATGAGCCAGAACCTTTAATCCAAATGCTTTGGCCCGAGAAACCATCTCCTGACCTATCATGCCCATTCCGATAAGTCCCAGGGTTTGACCATATATTCCTTTCGCTTTGCCGAACCCTTTCTTGTTCCAAACTCCCTTTCGCAATTCAGCGACATTATCGGGAATCTGCCGATCCAGGGCCAAGATCAGGCCAAATGCCAGCTCTGCCACAGCCTGAGCGTTTTTGCCGGGACAATTTGCTACGGGAATCCCGAGCTCGTCTGCTCTCTTTGTGTCTATCGTGTTAAAACCAGCTCCAGCGCGAATAATGAGTTTTGGCGAAGAACTCGACATCATATCAGCGGTCACTTTCGTGCTCCTCACGACAAGGACATCCGGACAGATGCTCTGAATTGCAGATCGAAGTGAATCGCCCTCTAATTCCGGTTGGCTCATCACTTCACAATTTAGGGCCTGAATCCCCTCGATTCCACTCTTCTCAAATTTGTCTGCAATCAAAACCTTCATATCAAGAATTTTACTTGAACTCAGCAGTTGCTACCAATGATGTGGGGAGGAAGCACTCCGAATCTGTGCACAGTTGATAACGTACCGTTAGGGAAACGGATTTCTGATTTCCTTTTGGGCGGAGTCGAATAGGGATAAGAACTTGGCCACTGTAGCTTCCACTCTGAGATTCTGGGTAAGAAGCTTCTGCGAATGCACCATCTGCTTCAAGGGTGAGGGGAAACAGCCAATCTGCAATAGGATCATTTGTGTTGATATGAGAGAAAGGTGGAATTATGATCTCCAGATCAGAGTATGCCCAACCTTCATCGTCCAACTTAAGCTCTTGAGGAACGAACCGAATTGTTAACGTCTTCTCAGATTCAGGTTCGTTTTCGTCGGTTTCTTGATGATCTGTATTCCTAAGTAACATAAGAAGTTCTGAAAGGAGAGATTCTGTTGCGCGAGGGGCAGCCTTCATCCAACCTAGACCAGCACGGAGCAACGTCTTCGCTTCAAAAATGCGACCAGTTTTGCGAAGAGCCTCGATCGCAAGGGCGTTTCCACTTGGGGTTGCAGAATCCAAAAATGAACGAGAAAAGCCGAGTCGAAAATCGGAAGTTAATTTTCCGCTCGTCAAGCCGGAACTCAACTCCCCAAAATTCGACGTGAGCTGGTCTCCAAGAGTTTCTGCAGAGGCCCTCCACATGTCGTCATTGGTCGCCTCATAGAGATCGGCGAAGGCTATTGCGAGCGCAGCAATGTCTTCCAAAAAAGCTTCACCGATTTTCTGATCCCCGCAAATCATGTGCGGAAGTTCAGGCAAGGATCTTTTCCAAATTTTTGCAATTTGAATTGCATCAGCAATCTTCCCTGCGCAAACCAATGATGAAATTGCGAACCCATTCCAAGAAGCAATGCACTTATCATCAACGGAAGGGGCATTGCGCAATGCGCGAACTTCCCTAAGGCGTTGCAATTCCAGCGAATAATCGTATTCGAATCCAGAAAGTTGTTGCAAGACATTGAGACCTGTTCTAATCTTGCGCGATTCATCCAAATAGTTCCCTTCACTTTCAATTCCGAAATCCGAAATAAAGTTAGGTTGACGAACGATTTCTGAAACTTCGCCAAGCGTCCAGAGATAATAAAGACCTTCTTCTCCATCAGAATCAGCGTTCACAGAACTTGCGAGCGCAAGATTTGACATTTTCATTTGCCCCAAAATCCATTCAATCAGTTGGTCTCGGATACGTTGGAGGATCCTTTTTGGTGCTCCTTCCTCAGCGATTTCAACGGCAAGAGAGTAGTTTCGCAGCATCAATGCATTATCAGACAGCATCTTTTCGAAGTGTGGCAAGTGCCATGCTGCATCGGTGGAATAACGATGGAATCCTCCCCCAACATGATCCCAAATGCCCCCATTCGCCATATTAAGGAGAGTAAACAAAGCCATATGCTGTGCGGCTGCAATAGTGTCTTCGTTAGGATTTGGAAGCTCAAACCGAATCTTTGCGTAGTTCAAGAGAAATTTGATGGCCGCATGCGGAGGAAATTTTGGTTCATGGCCAAACCCTCCATGTTCAAAGTCAAAATGCTCATGGAGCTCATGAATGGCATTGTCCAATGTTGCCACAGACCAATCAGCCGAATGACTCGGCAGCGTACGTTCGAGTGCCGCAGAAATCCCTTGAAAAAATTCTTCAGCGGCGTGTAGCACTTCACTTTGGTTTTCTTTCCAGGCTCGCGATAGAGAGGACATCAACGTTAAGAAACTGGGAAAGTCTCCTCGAGCAACTTTGGGAAAATAGGTGCCTGCAAAGAAGGGTTTTTGTTCAGGTGTAAGTATAAGTGTCATGGGCCAGCCACCATGGCCATTCGCCAACTGAACAGCGGTCATGTAGTAATCATCGATATCCGGGCGTTCCTCTCGATCCACTTTAATGCTTATGAAGTTTTGGTTCAAAAAATCGGCCGTCTCTTGATCTTCAAATGATTCATGAGCCATCACATGGCACCAATGGCAGCTTGAGTAGCCAATCGAAAGAAATACTGGTCGGTTGAGTGATCGAGCCTTATCCCATGCTTCTTCTCCCCATGGAAACCAATCAATGGGATTGTTTTGGTGCTGAAGAAGATAGCGAGATGGAGTGCCAGCCAATCGGTTCGGCATAGGTTTCAATTTACCGCCAGTTAAGAACCTAACCCGACCATCTGCTTTAAGCTTTGAACTTCCTTTTGCCCGAGGCGCCTGGCTTGCCCAGGAGAAAGACCTTTCAGCAAAAAGGGCCCAATTCTGATTCTTCTAAGTTGAACAACATCATGGCCGATGGCACCAAACATGAGTTTGACCTGATGCTTCCGCCCTTCATGTATCGTTAGCGAAACCTTGGATTGTCCCGACTTTTCATCAAATGCTAAAACTTCCGCTTTGGCTGGAGCGGTCTTTCCGCCTTCAATCCATAGACCCTTGTTCAATTTTGATAAATCCTTAGAGTCTGGCAGTCCAATAACTGTTGCTAAATACTCTTTGTCTATCTGATAACTTGGGTGCATGAGCCGGGTTGCGAGCTCGCCATCGTTGGTCAAAATAATCAAGCCATCCGTATTTATGTCGAGCCGACCCACAGGCTTCAGGCCCTGGCTTGAGTGAGGGAAATACTCAGAAATCGTCTTCCTACCAAATGGATCAGAAAGTGTTGTAACGACCCCTTTCGGTTTGTAAAAAATATAGACTTGCTTACTTGGTAAGCACAAGACTTTGCCATCAATCTCAACGACATCTTGATTAGGATCGATTGTCACTCCAAGTTCTGACACTTGAGCCCCGTTGAGCATAACACGTCCTTCAAGGATGAGTTCTTCTGCCTTTCGGCGACTGCAGTATCCGCTCTGCCCAATAAACCTATGGAGTCGCATGAGTCCGCCAATATCTTGGCGCATTTAGTCTATTAAACGTCGGCTACGCCATCTCATCCAGTAGGCCCCACCCGAAAGCAGTACAAAACCGAGAATGCCTCCTGGTGTCGTTAAGTTGGCCACCATGGGATGTTGGGCTTTGACGGATTCTTCGGCAACCATTTTCACTGGCACCTCATAGTCTCCAATTTTCAGCTTGGCGTCAAAGGTAGATTCTCCGGCGGCAATTGGTGCTTCCAATACACTTGGCGAATCATCCACGAGTTCAATGATCTCCGAACGATCAGCTTTCAAGATCAATTTAGGCGAACCTTGAATCACGAACTTTGCTGTGTCCCTTGTTCCATTTCCAATTTTTCGGCGGAGCTTGCCTGAAAATCCATCGGAAATCTCCCGTAATTCAAAGTTGTTAAATGTGTAATCCACGAGCTCCATTTGATCTTCCAGCCAATGATCACTCTTCATCAATACAGTGATGATCTTCATACCATTTCTTTCAGAACAACCCACAAAGCATTGGCCGGCATCCTTCGTGAACCCTGTTTTTATCCCCAATGCAGAAGGATCCATTTTTAGCCATCGATCACGGTTGACCATCACTATATCTAGCTGATTTAGAGACCTCTTGATGACCTTCTTTTGAGTGTGAACAGCCTCGCAGAATCTCGGATGCTTCATGGCCTCTAGAGCGATGCGTGACAAATCATAGGCCGTCGTTTTATGATTTGGATCTGGCAAACCATGTGGATTCTGGAAAGTCGTATTCAAACAGCCTAATTCTTTAGCACGCTTGTTCATGAGGGCTGCAAATGCTTGCACCCCGCCCGCAATATGGTGTGCAACTGCAAAGCATCCATCATTTGCGCTCCTCAGCATCAGAGCAAAAAGCATGTCGTAAGAAGCGACTGCTTCACCTGGAACTAAGTGCATGCTGCTTTCTTTCGTTTCGGCGACATTTGTCGGAGCGATGATGAGATCGGTGGGGTTGGTTTTTTCAACAAGGAGCAACCCGGTCATGACTTTGGTTGTACTCGCCGGTGCAAGCCTCAAATGGATGTTCTTTCCAAAGAGAACTCTGCCATTCTGGGCATCTATGACGATATAAGAGAGTGCTCGAATTTTGGAGAGATCGTCTTGTGCCATAGAGACTGCTCCCAACAAACACAGGCACAGGATGAAACAAAATCGGCGCTTCATGATTCAAGTGAAAGATGAGGCTGCGCTAGTTCAGGCATTTGAGATTCTGGGGAAGGAAGCATATGATCAATAGGTGGCAACTTTGAAAGGTCTTCTAGGTTGAAGACGTGGAGAAACTGTTGAGTTGTGCCGAAAAGGTGGGGTCGTCCCGGTGTTTTTTTTCGCCCGCATTCGCAGATCAATCTCTTGTCTAGCAGCTGACGTATGGCATAAGAGCTATCGACTCCGCGAACAGCATCGACTTCGGCAGTCGTAACTGGTTGCTGATAAGCCACGATCGCAAGAACTTCTAGCAAGCTACGGCTGAGTTTTGAACTCTGTGGGCTCGTTAGTTTTGAAACAACCTCTGCAAACTCCGGCTTCGTGCAAATTTGAAATCCCCCTGCGATGCGGATAAGTTGCAATGCTGAACTTTGCATCAAGCGATCTCCATACTGTTGCAATGCCTCCTCAATCTCAAATTCCGGCCGACCAGTTAGAACTACAAAATCTTGAATGGTCAGCGGACTCTCCGCCACAAACATAATGGCTTCAAGTGTTTTGATGATGTCATTCATTAGGCTGCTGAAACCCTCGCAAATTCAATTTCACCCTTTGATAAACGCACCTTGGCTTGACCCAGACGGATAAGCTCAAGCAATGCCAAGAACCACCATACGATTTCCGAGCGAGTAAATTCACCAGTGACTATAAGATCAAGTGAACGAAATTCGATCCCAAGCACACGCATGACAACCGCCATCATTTCGCTCAATGATCTTGCAGGCTTTCTTAGGGTATCTGGGGGTTCTGGCTGGGCCCGATCTAAGAGTCTTTGGAGAGCTCTCGAAAGATCCATCAACGAGACATCTCCCAAATCCATTGGCAATTCGTAACCCATAGGGTTGGATTCAGCTTCTCGGAAATAGAGCTGGCCCCGCTCCAAAGAAAGTGATTTTAGGGCTTCAATTGCGGGCGCGAATTCTTGAATCCAAGGTTCTGTCGATGAATTGTCTTCTAATACTTCTGGCTCTTCTTCGATTGGCAAAAGTGCCCATGCCTTTTTCTCTAAAAGATATGCAAGAACTGCAAGAGCCGAACTTGCCCTATCGACATCCTGACCCGAACTATCAACCAAGTATTTGAAGAATGCTTCACATATTGGCTGAAGTGGGACACCCAAAAGGTCGACTTTTCCGTCTCGAACACACAAAAACAAGGTCGCTAACGATCCTGTAAATGCAGGGCACTCCACTAAAATTTCGGGAGGCTGTGTCACGCCCATGGCGTTCACTTGGTCGACCCTATGGAGTTCAGAAATTGTAGACATGCCTCCAGATATGTTCTTCACCTTACCCTGTAATCTTGTGGTCCGCCGTTTGAATTTCCCACAAGATTCAGGTAGCTTGTCAATGTGATTCCCAACATAACCAGGTTCATTGCCTTTGTCTTGTTATGCCTGCCAGTCTTGGCACGCGCACAAAGCGATTTTGCCCCGCCCAAAGCCTCGATCCGTTACGCCCCAGATCGAACTTGCGATCTCATCCATCTCTCTGTTGATCTTCAAATTGATTACAAAGGAAAGAAAATTCAAGGCATTGCACATAACTCTATGAAGGTTCTCCGAAATGGGATTTCAAGTGTCATGCTTCATGCTGGCCCGGAACTCGAAATACATCGGTTGACTGTGAACGGAAAACTTTGTGAGTTCTTTCGCAAAGATCGTGAGCTCCATATTTCAACTGGGATGCTCCATAAGGGTCAAGAATTGATGATCAATATTGCGTATAGCTGTTCTTCGGGAACAGGGAAACAGTTTGGAAAATCTACAAATGGGCTCCATTGGATATTGCCAACCACAAACAAGCAAGACCGAGTTGGGTTTTGGACTCAAGGAGAATCCCACTATAACTCGGATTGGGTTCCAACATGGGATTATCCAAACGACTTCGCTACCAGCGAAACCAGAACTCAAGTGCCTGCCGATTGGAACGTTATTGGCAATGGCAAGCTCACTTCTGAAAAAACATCAAGAGATGGCAAGACCAAGACTTATGTGTGGACCATGACTCAGCCCCATGCGACATATCTTCTGAGTTTGGTGGGTGGGCCATTCGATATCAAAAAAGACAAATGGAATGATGTCGATTTGCTTTATGTCGTTCCAAGGGGAATGGGAGGGCTAATTGATAGCTCCTTTGGTCACACAAAGGATATGATAGGCTTCTTCAGCGACACATTAGGGGTCAAATATGCTTGGCCAAAGTATGCACAAAACGCAATGTATGACTTTGGTGGAGGAATGGAGAATGTCTCGGCAACGACTCTAGAAGAAGGAGGGCTCTCCGAATCTCGCGAAGGCTTTTTCGAGATGGACAGCCTTAATTCTCACGAGCTGGGCCACCAATGGTTTGGCGACCTCGTGACTTGCAGAGACTGGGGTGACACTTGGCTCAACGAAAGCTTTGCAACTTTTATGGAGATGATTTACTTTGAGCACAGCCGAGGTAAATCAGCATATGATCTCAAAATTTCAGAATACATGAGCGAGTATTTCCAAGAAGCTCGCCGCTATAAGAGGCCACTAAGCACGAAGCTCTATAGCAACGATGATGCGCCATTTGATAGTCATTCTTATCCAAAAGGTGGAGTCATTTTGCATACCCTTCGAAGATTTTTAGGTGACGAAAATTTTTATGCTGGACTACGGTACTACCTCAACCAATGGCGGCATCAGCCAGTCGAATCGGCTCAGCTGCGAAGGGCCATGGCCGAGGCAACAGGTATCAACTGCGATGCTTTCTGGGCGCAATGGATTGAAAAACCGGGGCACCCAGTTCTTGAGTATCTCTGGAACTTCGATGCAGGGAAACTCCGACTCACGATCAAGCAAACCCAAAATACTTCCGATGGCACTCCGATTTATGATCTCAATGCCAAAATTGGAGTCATCTCTCATGGGGCCCTCAAAAGGCTACCTATCCATATTTCCAAGTTAGATGAAACGTTCGAGTTATCCTTGCAAGATCGACCAGATGCTTTAATCCTTGATCCTGACCAGGACTTTTTGAGAGAAATCAGAAACTCGGAATGGAGTCTGAAAGAGCTCCCATACATCGCTCAATTTGCTCCGTCTGCGGCCGATCGATCGCTAGCGTTTAGGCGTATGATCAGTAACACGGATTCCCAGAACGACCTTGACCTTTTGGTGAAATTGCTTGAAAATGACAAGGGTCTATCTCCAACATTCAACTTTGTTCCAAGTTTGAGCAGGATTGCAGTTCCGAAGAATCGCGATTTTTGGATTAACCAACTTGATCATGCCAATTTTGCCAGGCGAGTGATCGCAGTGAATGCATTAAAGCTCATGCCTGTAGATGACAAAACAACAAAGGCACTGAGGAACTTAGTCAATGACAGGGCACCAATCCAGGTTGTAGTGAATGCTATCAATGCCCTTAAGGCTTGGGACGCCAAAGGCAATCGAGATATTTTCGAAAGAGCGAAGCTCATTAAGGATCGGCGAGACCGAATCCGACGAGCCGCAGAATCGGCTCTGAAACCATAATTGAGGCAAATAATGACGACATTGATATTTCTCCTCGCCTTGCAAATTCATCCAAAGCAAATAGTTGTCATTCCGACTCCCGAGCAAGTGATTGAACAAAAGGGGGAATTTACTCTTGGTAGGCATTTTGAGCTGGTTTGTGCCAAACCGAGTCTTGCAGATGACTCATTCGCTGCCGAACAGCTCATTGCCGAAAGCCCCAATAGCTTTGGATGGGGTCGCTCCAAAAAGAAGGGCCATTCGTCTGGATCGGTGCTCATAGGCCAGATTGGGCGCGACGGAAGTATAAACGTTGCACTAAAATCTTTAAGACTTTCAGAAGCGAAGCTGAATTCACCAGATGGTTACATTCTTAGCGTTCGCCCACAAAGGATCATTTGTGCAGGAAAGTCGAGTGCAGGAACATTTTATGCCATTCAAACGCTGAAGCAACTTATCCGGACGAATCTCAAACGCGGGTCAATTCCGTGCATTGATATTATTGATCAGCCCAAGCTTGAAATGAGAGGTTGGCAAGACGACATTAGTCGCGGACCTATCCCAACCATGGATTTTCTGAAACAAGAGGTACGCGAACTAAGTGAATACAAACTCAACACACTGACACTATATACAGAGCACGTTTTTAAACTCAAGAAGCACCCCACCATAGCACCAAATGATGGAATTTCAGCAGAACAGATTCAAGAACTCGACCGATACTGTAAAAAATATCATGTCCAGCTCATTGCAAACTTTCAAAGTTTTGGTCACTTTGCAAACATTCTTAGTGTTCCTGGATATGAAAATCTCAAGGAAACTGGCGACATCATCACTCCGGCAAAGGAGGAGAGTTATCAGTTCTTAAGTGATGTTTATGGCGAGATCGCTCCCGCATACTCGTCTAAGTTCTTTAACATCAACTGCGACGAAACCTATGGTCTGGGAGAAGGTCCAGCCAAGGAAATGGTTCAAAAGGAAGGGCTCGGGCAAGTTTATGCGAAGCACATAAACCGGATTGCTTCATTGCTCAAGACATATAACAAAACGCCAATGATGTGGGGCGATATAGCGCTTCAATATCCTGATATTCGAAAGAATCTTCCGAAGAATCTCATCGTTCTTACTTGGGGCTATGATCCGAGAGCTTCTTTCATAAATCAAATTGAACCGTTTACAAAAATTGGCTTCAAATTCCTTGTTTGCCCCGGTGTTTCATGCTGGGGCCAGACCTTTCCAAACATCAAGGACGCCACGACCAACATCAGCAATTTTGTTCGAGATGGTGCTCTTTCAGAGACGATGGGTGTCATGAACACGACTTGGGATGACACCGGCGAAAATCTCTTTCAAAACAATTGGTACCCCCTTGTTTGGGGAGCAGAGGTTTCATGGGCACCGCCTTCTAGTGGCCAAAACCCGGAAGAAGAACTTGCAAACCGAATCAGCCAATTCAATTCAGCCTTTCCACAGTTATTTTTTGGACTTCCAGATGGAACGCTCTCCAAGGCGTTTTGGGATCTCAGTAACTTGCGTTCTGAGCCTGGATTCAAAGGGCTTTCCGATCGAGCCTTCTGGGTTAACCCTTGGATAGATACCAGTAACAGCGAAGTCAGTGAATCTGGAGTAAAAACGCTGAGTCGACTTTTGAAAACGTTGAAGAGTCAACAATTGTTGGCGACCCGAAATTCAAAATCGCTTGATGCGGCACTTTTTGCTGCCAAAAAGCTCGATATTCAACTCAAGCTCTTTTCGGCCCAACAATCAATGTCTCGTCTCAAACCTTCAGAACTTTCTTCAGAAAAAAGCAACATGGAGGTGTTTAAAAGGGAATTAGAAAGCCAAATGGCAGACCTCAAATCAATCTACATTTCGGCATGGAAAAATGAGAACCGACCCTGGTGGCTCGACCGAAATTTGGCTCGATTTGACCAGATGCAGACCTCGATCAGCAAGATGATGGAAGTTCCTTTTGTCAATAAGAGACCGGCAATGTATAAGGAGCCAATTTCAATTAATCTAGCAACTTTTGCCGAAGGCAGCGAAATTCGATACACAACAGACGATTCAGAACCTTTGCCGAACTCTCCAAGTGTCAAAGGTGCCATTCAAATATCAAGCTCTCAACAACTACGAGCTAGAGTTTTTAAGAATGGTGTTGCGCTTGGCCCAGAATTAACGGGTCTATATCTGTTTCCAACCAGACCTTGCCAAATCCTGACCCCTTGGAAACCCTATGATCAATTTGAACCAATGCGGGCATTTGACGGTCGGCTGGATACATTCTTTTGGTCCTATGGTTCGGTTTGGGCAGGTTCTACGTTTGATATCATTTTTGATGATCCTGATATGATCGGTGGGATCAGTGTTGAAACTGGAAACGAGCAGCACCCAGATGACCAACTCCATTCTGGAGTACTCGAAGTGAGTAGCGATGGTCAAAAGTGGAAGACCGTTGCAGATTTCAAAAATGGACATGCCGAAACTGGAATGATCGGTTTTCGTGTCAAAGCCATTCGGATTCGTGTGCTCAAGGACAACGGAAACTGGCTTCTTATCCGAGAAATTACATTAAAATAATTTATGAAACTCATTGGAGAACCCCTACCTCACTGTCCGTGGCAAAATCGACCAATTGGTGAAATCCATCCCGTCTGGAGATATGACGGCAACCCAATAATTGAGCGTGATGCACTCGCGACAAGCAACAGCATCTTCAATAGCGCCGCAGTCCCCTTTGAATCAGGGTTTGCCGGGGTCTTTCGATGTGACAATCGTAACCGCGAAATGAGGCTTCATTCTGGATTTAGCAATGATGGATTTCATTGGGACATTTCCCCAGACCCCATCGAGTGGAACTTACCAAAAGGAGTTAGTAAACCTGAATATGGTTATGACCCGAGAGTTGTGTGGCTCGAAGACCGATATGTCATCACTTGGTGCAATGGATACCACGGGCCATGTATTGGAATCGGATTTACAAGTGACTTCAAGACTTTTCAAATCATCGAAAATGCGCTTTTGCCATTCAATCGAAATGGTGTTCTCTTTCCTCGAAAGATCAACGGGAACTATATGATGCTCAGTCGTCCAAGCGATAATGGACACACACCATTTGGTGAGATTTTCCTTTCCCAGAGTCCGGATCTCGTCCATTGGGGAAAGCATCGATGGGTCATGAAACCAGAAACACCGTGGGAAAGCACCAAGATTGGTGCCGGGCCTGTTCCGATTGAAACTGATGAAGGGTGGTTGCTCGTTTATCACGGGGTTTTGACGAGCTGTAATGGATTTGTTTATCACTTTGGTGCTTGCTTGCTAGACCTTGAAGAACCATGGAAAGTAATCAAGCGGGCAACCAATTACCTTTTGTCGCCTCAAAAAATTTACGAGCAAGTAGGAGATGTGCCAAACGTCGTTTTTCCATGCTCTGCAATATGCGATCCAGCAACGGGCCGAATCTCAATACTCTATGGGGGCGCAGACACTGTGAGCTGCCTAGCCTTTACAACGATTCAAGACATTGACGATTTTTTGAATCAAACTTCCTGAGTTATTTGAACCGGGTTGAGAGCCCAGCATGCAACTTCGTGCCCATCGCCGATGTCTTTCAACTTCGGCTGGCCCCCACAGGCTTCGAATGCCTTTTGACACCTGGGTTGAAAAGCACAGCCAGAAGGCATCTGGGTGAAAAGTGGTGGTTGCCCTGGAATCTGTTCCAAGCGCTCCAACCCAATGGTTGGAATCGCCCGAAGAAGTGCTTCAGCGTAAGGGTGCTGAGGCTCTTTCAAAACTTGGTGCGCAGACCCATATTCAACAATCTGACCCGCATAAAAAACTGCCACTTGATCCGAAATTGAGCCGATCACTCCAATGTCATGCGAAATCAGAATCACAGCAGTATTGTTTTTGGCTTGAAGCTCCTTGATTAAGTGCAATATTTGCGCTTGAAGAGTGACGTCAAGCGCAGTCGTCGGTTCGTCCGCTATTAAAACTTTTGGATTTGTTGCAAAAGCACAACCAATGACAACTCTTTGCCTTTGCCCTCCACTCATTTGGTGCGGATATTTTTTGGCAGAATTTTCTGGGGATGGCACTCCTACTTGCGCAAGAACCTCAACGGCCCTCTTTTTAGATTCACTTTTGGAGAGTCCTTGGTGCAGCCGATAGACTTCTGCAATCTGGTCTCCAACTTTCATCATGGGATTCAGAGAAGTGAAAGGATCTTGCATCACCATTGCTATTTCTTGCCCTCGAATCGCAAGCCAATCTCGCTTTGGAATATCACAAAGATCACGATTTTCTAAAAAGATTTTTCCAGTCGTCACTTGAGCCGTTGGAGGGAGCATTCCCATCAAAGCGAGGGCCGTTAAGGATTTGCCACATCCCGATTCGCCGACAATACCCAAGGTTTTTCCGGCAGAAACTTTGAAACTCACTCCGCGGAGCACTTCCGTTTTGCCGAACGAGACATGCAAGTCTTCCACACTGAGTAGGGCCACTAACTCATAATATCCGAACCCAGTGAGCCAAAATAGGCGAGTGACCAGGTTTTCGCCCGAAGAAGATCAGAGATACATGCGGCAAGCTATCCTTTCACAGGTCGGATGGGAGGGGCAAGAGCACTTGAAACAGGCTCGCGTTCTTCTCATTGGAATGGGGGGCCTGGGATCGCCCACTGCTCTTTATCTTGCTGGGGCTGGGGTCGGAACATTAGGGCTGGTAGATTACGATCGAGTCGATCTCAGCAATCTTCACCGCCAAATTATTCATTCAACTTCCGCTATTGGGGTTTCAAAAATCGAATCCGCAGCTGAATCGATTCACAGTGTAAATCCACATGTGAACCTAGAACTCCATAACTCGATCTTAAGCGAATCCAACGCATTGGAGATCATTTCGAAATTCGATATCGTAGTCGATGGGACTGACAACTTTACAACGCGCTATTTGGTGAATGACGCTTGCGTGCTTGCTGGGAAGCCAAATATCTATGGTTCGATTTTCCAATTTGATGGACAAGCCACGGTTTTTTGTTTGCCAGATGGCCCATGTTATCGGTGCCTCTTTCCCGAGCCTCCTCCCCCAGGAACTGTCCCCAGTTGCGCCGAAGGCGGAGTTTTGGGGGTGTTGCCGGGGCTCATTGGCTTAATACAGGCCACAGAAACCATTAAAGCCATTCTGAAAATCGGAAACTCGCTTAAAGGAAGGCTGCTGCTCTACGACGCGCTAGCAATGTCCTTTCAAGAGTTTCGAATCAAGAAGAATCCAAGTTGTCCTGTCTGCGGTTCACATCCTACGATCACGGAAGTCAAGGCGATCACAGACATGTGCGATCTTCCTGTTCCTCAAATACTGTGCAGCGAACTTGAAGAACTCATCGAATCGGGTTCTGATTTCTACTTGATTGATGTCCGGGAACCATCGGAATATTCAGAGGGCCACATTTCTGGCTCTCATCTCATTCCGCTTGGAACATTAGCCACTGTTTTAGATAAAATTCCAAAGGTTCCTATTGTCATTCATTGCCAATCTGGGGTTCGGAGCCTCAGGGCCTGCTATATTCTGGGCCAAGCCGGAATACCCAATGTTCGAAACTTGGCAGGTGGAATCGAAGCTTGGCTCAGCCACCAGCAATCGCGCCAACAACCATAAAGGGGTCTTGGCCGGCTTGAACTGATGGTGGCAACTCAGAATCATTGCTTTCATTGGACCAATCCTCTCCAGCTGCAAAAAACCTAATAAATGGCCTTCGTGCTTTTGTAGTGTGGTCGCGAATAGTTCCCTTCAACATGGGATACCGTTCTTCAATTGCAGAAAGGATTCTCTCAATGGTGACAGGGGGATCGACACCAAGCTCAATGTCAGTATCGATCCTCGCCAAATTTCTCAAATGGTATGGCAAAACAACCTTGATCATAAGAAAGTTTGAACTTCGACTGAAAGCACAGATGGGAAATGTTCGCAAATTGGCAACCAGTCGTCGCCCCCATTCGGAGAAACATAGACTTCACCACTTGTCGTCCCAAAATAGATGCCACACTCGGGCAGCCGATCCACACACATCGCTTCACGAAGAACATTGACGTAGCAATTTTCTTGAGGAAGGCCCCGAGTCAGAGGTTCCCAATTATTCCCTCCAGTCTTGCTGCGATAAACCCTTAATTTTCCGTCTGGCACAAAGTGCTCAGAGTCGCTCTTGATGGGAACAACATAAATAGTTTCGGGCTCATGCGCATGAACATCGATCGGAAATCCGAAGTCACTAGGCAATCCATCGCTAAACTCTGACCAAGTTTCGCCAGCGTTGTCTGTTCGCATAATATCCCAATGCTTTTGCATAAAGAGTGTGTCTGGCTTCGATGGATGCATGGCAATTCTGTGGACACAATGACCAACTTCAGCTTCGGGATCAGGCATAAAATTCGAATTCAAACCCTTGTTGATTGGTTTCCAAGTTTTCCCGCCATCATCAGTTCTAAAAACACCGGCGGCAGAAATCGCTACATACATTCGGTCGTGGTTTGTTGGATCAATGAGAATGGTGTGAAGGCACATTCCACCAGCTCCAGGTTGCCAGTCCTTACCTGTTGTGTGTGTCCGCAGGCCCGAAAGCTCTTTCCAAGTTGCCCCAGCGTCTTCCGATCGAAATAGAGCGGCATCCTCAACACCCGCAAAAACGACGTTGGGGTCTGTGAGAGAAGGTTCCAGATGCCACACTCGCTTAAATTCCCAAGGCTTATCAGACCCGTCAAAGAACTTGTGAGTTCCTGGAATCCCATCATAGACGAACTTGTTGCTTTCTCCCCCAGGGAATCCGAAATCAGTCATTCGTTCTTCTTCGGTGCTTCCAGGGGTATGCCAAGTCTTCCCTCCATCGTCGGACCGCTGAATGACCTGACCAAACCAACTGCTTGTTTGAGATGCAAAAATTCGATTTGGATCAACAGGTGAGCCCTTCATATGATAAATTTCCCATCCGCCAAAGATTGGTCCTTCGACCTTCCAATTTCGACGGCCCTCATCTGAAGTGCAAATGAATGCTCCTTTTTTGGTTCCAACGAGTACTCTAACGTGTCCCATATTTTGTGCCTCTTATCAATTTAAGTATGGCACCCGACCCAGGAAGAGTTTCTAGTTTTTGTTGGAGCGATGGATTAATTTTGCATAACATCTGAGTTTCAACATAAGCTTTCTGCTGGTTCTCAAGTCCGTGTTCCTTGGAAAATGGCATTTGCAGAACACCTTTCTCCGGGTATTCTCGGGCTCATGTCTACGACAATCCGGGTCGTCATTGCAGATGACGAGGTCGGCTACCGTAATGCAATACAAAGAACCTTGACACTCATGCCAGAGTGCGAGGTCATTGGAGTGTGTAAGGATGGCCAAGAAGCCCTTGATCTCTGCTTGAGCGATCCGCCAGACGTACTTTGTACAGATATCAACATGCCAAGGATGGATGGGCTTGAGCTCATGCGTCGTCTGCTCAGAAAAGAAAAGGACGTCAAGGTTGTCGTTCTCACAGTAAATGAAGACGATGAAACGGTTTTTGAGGCCATTCGGGCCGGGGCCATGGGATATCTTCTCAAAACATCGACACCGCAAGACGTGATTGAAGCCATTCGACTCGCTCATCGAGGAGAATCGAAACTCACTCCTAAAATTGCAGCCAAAGTGTTAGACGATTTTAGACGAGTGAAGGATGATGACGAAACAGACGATACCGAACTCTATGTTTTGAGCGACCGAGAAACAGAAATTCTAGAGCTCATTGCAAAAGGGATGCGAAACAAGGAAATCGCCAACCATCTCTCCATAGCTGAGAAGACTGTCAAAAATCATGTCTCTAATATCTTGAAGGCCCTTCAGGTCAACTCAAGAACCGAAGCTGCAATGAAAGCCGTAAAGGCGAAGTTGGTCCAGGGAAACTGACCCGGCCCCTTTCTGAAGACGAAGAAGTCTGAAGGAAGGGGCAGGAACCCGAAAACAAAAATTGCTCTCAGAAACTCTGAGAGCAATTTTTGTATTTGCTTACCTATCCTTTAGAGGCTTATCGACAACGGGACCCTTTTCAGAATTTGCCAGGTTCCAACCTGTCGCCATAACAGTTCTGGCGACTTGGCTCATTTTCAAGAAATCAATTTTGCTCACTTCATCTCCCGGGCGATGATAGTCTTCGTGAACACCATCAAAATAGAAAATGATCGGAATGCCCCGCTTGGCGTAGTTATAGTGGTCGGAACGATAGAAAATGTTTTCCGTGTCCTTGGGGTCATCATATTTGTAATTAAATGTCAACTTGAGAAACTTTGCGTTTGTTGATTCACTGAGCTTTTGCAAGTCGGTACTCATTTTGGTCGAACCCACGACATAGATTTCGTGAGGGCCAGTCAAAACCTTATTTGATGGTTTAGTGTCTCCTTCCGGTTTGCTGCGACCAATCATATCGATATTGAGCTGAGTGATGATCTTGTTGAGAGGCACAGTAGGATGACTCGTGAAATATTCCGATCCCCAAAGCCCTTTCTCTTCCCCACAGTGCCAAACAAAAAGGCATGATCTCTTGGGCTTTGGACCAGTAAGAAAAGCATGAGCAATTTCTAATATTGAGACTGTGCCAGACCCATCATCGTCCGCTCCATTAAAAATCCGATCCCCAGATCCTGAAGTCCTCATGCCAACGTGATCAATATGAGCCCCAAAGGCCACGTACTCATCTTTCAGTGTTGGGCTAGTTCCTGGGACTATTGCAACAACATTCTTTGCAAGAATTTCTTCACGTTGCTCAACAACATCGAGTTTGATAAGTTGAGACGATTTCAAAGCGAAGCTCTTTTCCGGTGCACCGCCACCCTTCATGACATCCTCAGCGCTGAGCGATTCACCTTCAAAAATTGCTTTGGCAAGTTCAGAGCCAATTGTTATGTTGGGAATGGATTTGCCTTCGTCTGAAGACATCGTAAATCCTCCCATTCGCGCGACATCTCGCGGAGCCCAATTGGATAAATAGTCGGCATCGGGGACAGTGATGATCCCAGAGGCTCCTAATTTCTCGGCAGCCTGTCGCGGGGTCATGTAATCCACCCCTGCTGTTCCTTGCATATCGCGGAAACCCGTGCCTTCTGGCATTCCACTGGCAACAATCATGATCTTTCCTTTCAAGTCCAGCCCCTTATATGGATCAATGTTCTTTCCTTTAAGGAAATAGCCGTGCCCCACATAGACCATATTGCCAGAGGCGCTACCCGCCCCACTCGCATTCTTAAACCCATCGCCATAGGCAAAGGATTTGCCATTCAGATTTATTTCGCACTTCTTAAAGTCAATTGAACTGCGAGATAATTTGATATTTTGGAAGAACGTGCCGTTGTCACCTGCTGGAACAGCCCCCCAAAGCTTGAGTTGTGTCGCAACATAAAGGCAAGCAATGTCCAGGCCCCTAGATGGCGTGTCCCTTCCTTCAAGCTCGTCGCTCGCCACCAGTTCCAGATGAGCCTTGAGTCTTTCCGGAGTAATTGCTTTGTTGTTGCCATAGTTTTCCTGGGCGTGCACAATAGCACCAGGCAAAAGGCAGAATAGAGTTAAAGTTGAAAGTCTCATTTGAGTTCACAAAGATTACTCAGTCACTCGATCAATAGTTTCACAATTCACCAAAATCTAGCTTCCATGTCCAGGTATATTCGCAGGTATTGTGGTGACCTCAAGCCAGTCGTTCTTTGATGAATGCATTGAAAAAAGCCGTGAACATCTTGATCGAGCCCTCAATGCTGTAAAAGAGCTTTCGAACGAAAGACTTAATAAACGACCCGTTTCTGGTGAATGGAGTTGCGCCCAAATTTTCAAGCACTTATCACTTAGCGATGAACCCTATGTTCAATCCATCAAAGCTCACTTGACAGCACTGCCCATGGATGCAACCAACAAGCCCCCAAAACACACAATGATCGGAGGAATGATTGCAAGGGCCACAGGGCCAGGAACGAATGCACCTGCACCTCAAAAACTCATCCCTCAAGATCAGCCACTGCCGCAAACTGTTGTTGAAGAATGGGCTTCACTTCAACAACAATTGATCGACCTTATGGAAAGCGCCCGAGGGCGAGATTTGAACATAAAGTTTATCAAAAACCCTATCGTATCACTATTCAAATTTAACCTAACAGATTGCTTTGGGATCCTGGTCAACCACACGGAAAGGCACGTCCAACAAATTGAAGAAAGAGCGGCCGGAAGCTGTTGAGCCAGTAATTTCTCTTATTTTTTCCGTTCAAAAGCACTTTGGCATAACCCTCGCCAATGGGTGTTTCAACCCTCATTTGGTCGTGCCTTATGTTAAAACACACCATTTCTTTCGCCGTAATGTTCGGACTATTGTCTTCGATTTCCCATGCAAACTTACTCATTAACGGGAGTTTCGAAAACCCTGGTTCGACGGCGTTTAATTATTATAACAACGGCCAAGTACCCGGCTGGAATGTGGAAACGGCCCAAGTCATGGAAGTCGGTGTCGCCTCGGCTTATGGGGTTACGGGCAGCGACCAAAGATGTGTTACCGAACTTGATTCCACTTCGAATGTCTCATTGTCTCAATCGATTTCTCTATCTGCCGGAACATATGACCTGGGATTCCTCTATGCTCGGAGAGGTACGAACATGCTCAACCTTCCTGCCAATACCGCAGATTTTAGCGTCCTTTGGAACAACCAATTGGTATCGTTTTTCACTCCTATCGATTCTGCGATGCAATCCAAGCACTTTTTCGTTAACGCCGTTCAAGGCATGAACAAGTTGACGTTCCGAGCGGAAGGGCCAAGCGATGGATTCGGTGCTATCATAGACAACGCCTCACTCGAGACTGTTCCAGAGCCAGCTTCGATTGCAGGTTTAATGATTGCTGGCTTGGGACTTGCCCGCCGACGACTTAAGAATTCTTAAGTCTATCGCGGACTCTCATGAATGCCTTCAGTGACAAGTCGAGATCTTCATCTGAATGTGCTGCTGTGGGCATGGTTCTTATCCTGGCCCTTCCCTTCGCCACTGTTGGGTAGAGAATGGCCAAAGCATAAACTCCTTCCTCAAACAACATCTTTTCTGCCCGCTGTGCCGCACCTTCGTCTCCAAAATAAACGGGGGTGATCGGCGTCTCTGATCCCATGGTATTGAATCCTTCAGATTCAAGCATGGCTTTCCATTTCCGAGTGTTATCCCACAACTTTCGCATAGGTTCTGGGTCGTTCTTCATAATTTCGAGCGCTTTAATAAGAGCAGCTGCGACCATAGGAGGAAGAGCAGTTGAAAACAAATAAGGTCGCCCACGATTGATCAGCCAATCCTTCAGAAGATTTGATCCGGCTATATAGCCACCCACAACACCCAAGGCTTTGGAAAGGGTTCCGAGCTGAATATCAACTCGACCATACAAGTCGAAATGTGATGTTGTCCCCGCGCCACATCGACCCAAAACTCCGCTTGCATGGGCATCATCTACCATGACAAATGCGTTGTACTTTTCTGCCAGTTCAACGATCTGTGGCAATGGAGCAATGTCTCCATCCATGCTGAAAACGCCGTCGGTGATAATCATCCGCTTTTCAAAAGATTCACAGCTTTGGAGGATTTGTTCCAAGTGATCCATGTTTTTGTGCTCGTAAACAAAACCCTCGGATTTCTTATACTTTGCGGGGGAAAGTCGAACCCCATCGATAATCGAAGCGTGATTGAGTTCGTCGCTAATAACAACATCTTTTGGAGTCAATACAGCCGGAATACATCCACTGTTTGCCGTAAATCCACTTGTGAAGACTAAAACAGCTTCAACACTCTTGAAGGCGGCAATCTTCTCTTCAAGTTCTTTGTGCACAGACATCGTGCCCCCTATCCAACGAACTGCTCCAGCACCGACACCCCACATTTCAATGGCTTCAAGGGCAGCTTGTCGAACTTCGGGATGATTTGCCAAGCCTAAATAGTTGTTGCTCGACATATTAACAACTTCGCGTCCATCCATGCGAACTCGACCAGCAGCAGGAGTTTCAAGGATTCGAGGGATTTTGTAGAGGTTTTGGGATTTGAGCGAATCGAGCTCTTGAGATAGCCAGGATTGAAGCGAGGGGTTCACCCTCAAAGTTTATCCCGACTTTTTGGATTTCTTTTTACTGACCGGGATTGTCTCGCTACCAGTTCGAAAACTCCAAGTTTCTTTATGCAAAGATCCATCGATTTCAAATTGTGCTGACACAGTATAAATCGACTTACTGGCGAAGGTTTTTTTGGGAATGATGATGAGACCAGCCTTGCACTCGGAGTCATTTTCGGGTGTTTTGACGATGCATTCTAAAATATTTCCATTGGAATCGGCCAAGCTGCATGACACGAACTTAAACGAATCACTGCCATAAGAAAAGACCGTGATTGGATATCCAAAGGGAGCTTGGACATTCATTCCCCGAACAGGTGAAGGTTCTTCTCGACCATCCCAAAATGTTGGAACACCATCTGAACTTGGAGGAGGGCTCAAAACCACCTGTGGACTCGCAGTTCCACCCAAAACAAAGCATGTGTAGTTTCCATCTTGGGAACACCCGAAATCCAATGCACCAGGCTTAAGTAAAAGTCTCCGATGATAAGGAGCATCGATGAAGCTGACGACTGCATAAGGCGCATTAGGCAATCCAGAAGCAACAAGCTCGGCCACCGGCCCATCATATCCAAACTGCGCCGCCCTTTTCATTGCGTTATCTTGCTCCTCATTTGAACCCTTGTGGTCTAAAACATTACGTTTCGACATAGATTGTGCATGGATAAGAGACGACGCCAAAAGTCGACGATCGAGCTTCAATTCTTGGAGACCATGCAATGAACGAAATCCGTTGAGGGTTTCGAGGGCAAGGCTTTGCTCTTCTGTGGGGATGGGGAGTTTTGTGGCGTCTTTAGATAAACTAATATTAACAGGATCCTGCTGATGTGATCCAGTGAGTAGGAAAGGCAAAACAAGACAAACCAGATTCAACGCCATTAAGCTACACTCTCAAAGATACCAGAGTTTTGATCAATCTCCGGTTGTGAAAGTCCATGCTTTGTTGATGATATTTCCGAGCCCGTCATCAAAACTCACCTTAACTTGATAGGTGGTATGGGGTGCAAGTGGAGACTCTGGGATGATTGCAATCGAGTCTTCAAAATGCGAGTCGTTTGTTGAATCTCGAATGATAATCGGAACCGATTTTTCGCCATCTGCGAATTCGATATGCTTTGCAGAGATGGGTTTTTCATTTCGATTTGGAAGAGATATTGTTATGGGATATCCAAATGATTTGCTTCCCTTGCCGGTATTCGTGCCGGAAAAATCTGGTTTGGCGAGCCATTTCAAAGGGACGTTTTCTTCATGATCTGGAGGAGAGATAACCATTTGTGGGGTCGCATCACCTCCGACCAGCAGGCATACAAATTCGCTTTCTGAAGCAGCACCCAAAACGAGTTTGCCTGGCTTCAAAAATCGCACCCTGTGACAAGGCGAATCGAAGATTGCACGTACGTTTTCCTGGATAGTGGTATTCGAATAGCCGACAAGCTCACTCAGAGTATCGTACCAACCGACTCGGGTCGCTCGTTCTTCGAGATTGATGCCAAAAAAATCTTTGAGGTTTTTATCTTCATAATGGCTGAGCACGTTGTTGGAGGCCATAAATTTAGCATGGCTTTGCGCAGCTGAACAGAGTTTTGAATCCAGTGTGAGAGATTGGATTCCATGTTTTTCCCGATATTGATTCACCAAAGAAAGGAGGATTTCTTCATTGGTTTTGGGCACAAATGCCATGAAGATGAGGTTCGAAATCATGGGCACTATGATTGATGTTCCACAGCTAACCTACAAGAAAATCCGCAGTTCTAACAGGTATCTCGTGGCTCGAGTGAATCATCTCAACGATATGTGGGTTATATGGAAAGACCCTCTTCGCAAGAAAAGCCGTATGCCCATCTCGCCACTGTGTCACTCCGATCAGTGTCACATATGGCGAGGCGACTATGGCATGTCCATCTTGTTGATAGACCGAATCAAAACAAGTGACATTCAGCAGGCCAGTTTCGTCTTCCAGGTCAAAAAATACAACTCTTTTCCCACTAGGAGTGGGAGGAAACCTAAGACGAATGGGATTCCCAACACATATGGCCTTTCTTCCTGGTGGCAAATGCCTCACTTCTTGCGTTGTGAGTCCTCCTTTAGAGCTCACTTTCTCCCGCTCATAGCTCATGAGATGTTGATTCACATCTATTCCTAGAATCGCACGTTCTCGCACAGCTTTTTCTGCGGGCAAGAAGTCTGGCATTGAGGTATCCACTTGTGGCTCCTGCTCGTAATGCAGTTCGCTAAACAATCCCTCCTCGCAAGATTTTGCCCATTCAATGGTCTTTCGAGCAGCCCAAATGAGTGCACGCCTATGGTCGCAAAGACGATCAAATGCTCCGCACAAAATCAGATTTTCGAGCTCATCAGTCTGCGGTTGCACCTTTCTCACAAAATCTGCAAAACTTCGATATTCACCTTTGATCTTCCTGCGAGTTTTCGCTGAGAGGCCATGAACACTTCTAAGTGAGGTTCTGATTCCTCCTTGAGGAATGACTAATCGAGGTTCTTGTGGGCTGATGACATCCTCGACCAAAAAATCGTCACGAGAGCAATTGATATCCGGCGGAAGGATTTGAACCCCACGAATACGGGCTTCATTGACAAGGGTGCAGGGCCCATAATATCCGGCTGGTTGGGCATCTAACAAAGAAGCAAAATATTCTGCAGGAAAGTTTTGTTGACAATAGATTGATCTCACAGAAATTTCTGCAAACGCCAGGGCATGCCCCTGAGCAAATCCATATCCCTTAAACCCAGCAACATAATCAAAAACCTGCTTAGCCACACTCTCGGTATATCCCCGTTTGATGACCCTCTCCACAATCTCGGATTTCACAACTTGGCTATAATCCTCTTTCCGCCTTTTATGAATCTCATCTCGAATGTCTTCTGCTTCTCCACTGGAATATCCCGCAAAGACCTGTAGAAGTTGGTCAATCTGCTCCTGAAAAACAACGATGCCATATGTCAAACCTAAAATCGATTCGAAATCTGGGTGGTCAAACTTGTACGATTTCTTTCCTGCCCGCCTTGCTATGAGCTCGTTCATCTTCACAGCTCCACCAACTCCAGGGCGAATGCCTGCCTGGACAAGACTGGCATCATGAAGATTGTTTGTCTTCACACGCATGTGCGCCTGTCGCATGGCCGGTGAAGCGGACTGTGGAATGCCAATGAGATGGCCACTCCGCATACACCGATATGTTTCTTGATCATCTATCGGAAGTTTTTCTATATTGAAATCGAGGTTTTGCTGACGAATTCTTGTCTCTGTTCCAGAAAGAACATCTTGCCCTCTCAGACAAAGAATGTCGAATTTATCGAAGAAATGCTTTGCGCTTCTCTTATCCCATTGAATGATTCTCAGCCAATCCTCACTCATGGGCATCATGTTTTCTGCACATGGCCCCGCCCACTGTACAGGAACTGTTTGTGACAAAGGCACTTCGCTGATGACAACACCTGAAGAATGAGCTCGAATGTTCCTGGGCAAATCGGCGAGTTTGTGCGCCAGCTCAAACAACATTTCAAGACGATTTTTATCGATACCGCTATCTCTGAGTTCTGGTCGCTTGTCGAGTGCATTCACTAATTGGTCAGGAACAACACCGCCATGAATTCTCTTCGCTAGAAAGGCTATTGCCTGATTTTCGATGCCCAATGCTTTTCCCACTTCTCGGATGATTCCGCGAGTATTGTAGGATCCAATCGCGCTCACTGTCGCAACCCTATCAACACCGAATTTGATCGTGAGATATTGCCTCACATCTTCTCTTCTTTTCGCTTCAAAATCAACATCGATATCTGGCCTCTTACTCCCGTCTTCGGGTAAGAATCTATCGAACAGCAACCGATGTCGATGTGCATCAATCCGAGTGAGTCCCAGGCAAAATGAGACGGCACTATCCACCATAGAGCCTCTTCCACTGTAATGAATTCCCTGGTCTCCCGCCCAGCGGCATAGCTCCCATATGGTGAGAAAATGATCCGCGAAGTTGAGCCTAATGATACGATCAAGCTCCATATGAATGCGTGATTTTAGATCGCGAGAAATCGTTTTGTGGTAGAGATTTGCACCCGCCCAAGTGACATCTGTGAGGACATCTGCTGCACTATCCCATTGTTGCGGTAAGCGAGTGCGCGCTGGGAGCACATCATCATCACACCTTTCAATGAGCCGTCCAGTGGCTTCTAACCACTCAGGGTGATCCGCGTAGAGATTCAAATATTCACGTGTTGATCGCAAGTAAGATTCATGATTGATCGACCTCACAGGAGTATCTTGAATTTGTATCTGGGCGGGATCACGCCGAAGTTTTCTTCCGACAACTTCTTCTACGGTGCATAAGGTCTCAGCACAAAGCGCGACGTCTTGGGCAGGAAAATCACAAGGCTCGGCATGAGTGACTCTTCCTGATACAACAATGGGAACATTGCTTTGTCTGCTCAACTCCACTACTCTCAGTTCAAGCATTGTTCCCCAGGGCTCATAGCAACGATCCGCCCCCAGAAAGACACCAGATGAGCCGAATATTCCAACCAAACGGTCAATTGTCGTCTTTGCACTTACATCATCACGGCGAAGCAAGTGCCTTTGGACAACCCCTGTGCACCCGCTAGAAACGCATAGCAAACCACCCGCGTAGCGGTCGAGAAGTTCAAATGTACATAGAGGATGAAGTCGTGGTTGGTTCAGATGACATTCTGTGACAAGTTGGCTAAGATTGGAATAACCGTGTTTGTCCATAGCATAGAGAATCACCTCTCCCCCGGAATCCAACTCTAAACTTGATCCAATGATTGGCTTTACACCACAGTTTTTGCACTCATGAGCAAACTCCACAGCACCTGTGAGAGCAAATCGATCCACAATTGCACCACTTGAATATCCTGCTAAGGCAAGACGCCTTGGAATTTCTCGAGCCAGCATTACGCTTCGACCAAATGAATAGCCAGAAACTAAGTGTAAGAGCCCTAACCTTTTGGTGAGAGTGTGTTTCGGAAACGGAAGTTCTTGATAAGCCCCACATGCCAGAGCAACTTTTTCATCTCGCGTCTTGCGTGGGCGCAGGGTTATTTCTACAGAAAGATCCTCCTGCCAATCTGGTGGCTTATGAACTTTCCTAAGAGAAGAAAGCTCTCGTATTTTTTCGTGACGAATCCCTCGCCGATCTCGCCACTGCACAACCTCAATCGGGTTTTCACCTGCCCACCAGGCACCAGATTCTCGCCAGTGGGCTATCTTCTCATTGCCATCCCGTCGCACGTTTCCACTCCCTGAGAACAGTCACACGCCGAGGCACTTGAAGGGCGGAGGCTCTTTGCACAATTCTTTCACCAAATGCGGCCTCTAGCGTTTTGACAGCGGTTTCACACGAACTCACCTGGTCTAATCGGCTCGGATATCCCGCAATAGATTGTTGCCGGCGTGGTGCTCTTTGGAGATTGGTTAACAGCACTCGTATAGCCAAAGGAGATGCGGATTCATTCATTTTTTGCCAAAGGGCAAATGCAGCAACATGGAGAGACGTGGCAGTTTGAACAGGCCTGGGAAAGTCACGACCTAAAACACTTCGCTGCCCCTCCCCATTTTCAAGCACCAGCCTCATTCCTTCGCATGTCCAATCGCCTTGATTCAGTTTCATGGCGAGGTCTTGACATAAGCTCTTCAAAACAAATTCGACATCAAGTTTGTTGGTGAGTGCAGCCTCAAATGACATATGCGAAGACATTGTTCTTTCAGGAAAATTTGTGTAGACAGGGTCCGAAAGTTGCCCACGACAGAGCTGATAGATATAGAACCCTTCATGACCAAACTGCTCTGTTAGCACACTTAATGGAGCTTCTCTGATCTGCCTAGCCCAGCGATACCCGAGATACTCCAGTTGCTTGCGACAAGGCAAACTCACAGGGGATAATTTCAGTGTAGGGAGTTGGTCAATCAGGTCTATTCCAGTTCTTATCCAGGTGAGATCAGCGGGTATGAGTTCTTGCTCCCTTTGCTCATAGGGTGCCGCCACTAGCCTCGCCATCCATTTTGCAGGAGCGAGGGCACAACGGATGGATCTCTTGGGAAATCGTCGTTGCAAGCACTCAACACATTCTCGAGCCACCTTGACAGGATGAATATGATTTGACAAATTGATCCAGGCTTCATGAGGCAACCCGGACTCAATTTCATCACTAAACAAAAGCAAGGTTTCAAGCCAATCTGTGCGCTTGTCAGAATAATCGCCCGCGACGAATTCTCGATAATGTGCTCGGTCTCTTAGTATCGTTTTTGCTTCACTCAATGAGGTACCCGAATCCACACCATGTCGACTCGCGACATCGCACGACTCCAGAATTACCCCTTCACGATGAACCACTTGCATGAGCTCATTCACCAAATCGTCACCAGGCTCGGTGTAAAATCTATCGAATGAGATATACAATATAGTATACATATATATACTATTTACCACATTTTTAAGTAGATAGAATATGAGTTTCGAAAGATTTTCCACGCTCAACTTAGAAGATGCTGCCCAAGCCCTCCTCGGTGCTCATCTCCGGGTCCAAAACTGCCTAGTTCAAATCGTTGAAGTGGAAGCATATGGTGGGAAAGAAGACGCTGGAAGCCATGCCTATCGTGGCAAAACTCCCAGGAACCACATCATGTTTCAAAGACCAGGGCTCCTTTACATGTACTTTAACTACGGAGTTCATTGGATGGCCAACATCACCTGTTTAGAACCCAACACACCTGGAGCCATCCTTATCCGAGCAGCCAAACCGCTTATGGGCATCAAGGCCATGCAAACCCGTCGCCTACAAGCAACAAACACAGAAAATCTGCTTTCTGGCCCTGGAAAATTCACCCAAGCTCTTGGACTTAATGGCGCAAACTATGGCAACGATGTTTTTGAACCTCACAGCCAAGTCAGACTCATACTTCCGATCAAGCCACCTCGAATCATCACAACGACTCGAATCGGGCTAGCACCTCACAAAGGAGCAGAAATCCCCAGGCGCTTTCTCGATGCTGATGAACTCAAATGGAGCTCGACACCAAAAATTAACATTTGAATTCACGCTTCGACATCTGGACGAGAGAGAATGTACCAACTCACAAACAAACCGATGGCAAACAGCATCCATACAAGCCAGATCTTTCTAAAAACAATGACCATCGAAATTCCCAAAGCTAACCAAAGCAAAATTACAGCTCTCTTCTTTGTTGCCGGGCGAATTCCTTTTGTTCGATCCCAGTCCCTCAACGTTTCGCCGAACCACTTATGGTTTAATAGCCAGTTTTCGAACCGAACACTCCCCCGGCGAAAGCAATAGAGAGAAATGATCACAAAAACTGTCCCAGGCATCATGGGAGTCACATAGCCAACTATCCCTAAACCCACAAAGATAAATCCAAATAGATTCCATATCCCCCGGCTTATGAACATAATGCAATGCTTGCGCTAAGCTGAAATTCCATCAGTTTGAGGGAGACTTGCAATTACATCGCGGGCATCAGTCGGATTTTCAACCATTGTGTCCGATTGAATAACACCATCACGAAACCGAATAATCCTTTTACAATGTCTTGCAATTTCCTCTTCATGAGTCACGATGACAACCGTCTTTCCTTGCCGGTTAAGATCTTGAAATAGGGCCATGATTTCTTCACTGGTGCGAGTATCCAAGTTTCCTGTTGGCTCATCCCCCAAGATAATAACGGGATCATTAACAATGGCCCGGGCAATAGCCACACGCTGTTGCTGACCACCGGAAAGTTCATTGGGCTTATGAGACATTCTCTGTGCCAATCCAACTCTCTCCAATGCAGCTTTTGCTATAGGTGTTCGATCTTTCACACCTGCATACATCAAAGGAAGCTCAACATTCTTCAACGCCGAAGTTCTAGGCAAAAGATTAAATGTTTGAAATACGAAGCCGATCTGCTTGTTTCTCACGGAAGCAAGCTCGGCGTCAGTAAGCTTGGACACCTCTTCTTGGTTGAGCCAATACTCGCCGGAGGTCGGCCGATCGAGGCAGCCTGCCAAGTTCATGAAGGTCGATTTGCCGCTTCCGCTAGGGCCCATTATCGCCACAAATTCCCCTTCTCCAATTGTCACATCAACGCCACGTAATGCTCGGACGATGGTCGTACCCATAATGTATTCTTTAGTCAGGGATTTAGCTTCAATCAGTGCTTTCATAGTTATTCATATCTCAGGGCTTCAATGGGTAAGAGGTTGCTTGCCCGAATAGCGGGATAAAGCCCAAAAACCACTCCGACAAGGGATGAAAATCCGAAGGCCCACAAAACTGCTGTCATATTAACGACTCCAGGGACTTGGAGCGGAACAGAAACGAGCTTTACGGCTGCCGTGCCCAACAAGATTCCTAGCAATCCACCCAACACACACATGACAATGCTTTCCATGAGAAACTGCGCCAAAATTGTTCCCCTCGGTGCGCCAATAGCCTTTCGCAACCCAATTTCCCGTGTCCTTTCTGTGACGCTCACAAGCATGATGTTCATGATCCCGATGCCACCCACGAGGAGCGACACACTTGCAATTCCTGCGAGCAACATACTCAAAATCTGGCTCTGTGTTTGAATCGCTTGAAGTGTATCGGCTTGGTTCATGACTCGAAACAGCTCTTCTCCAGTCGAGCTCTTTCGAGTTTGCGAAAGCAAGTCTTCGACCTGCCTCTGAAGTTCAACCATGACCGTGCTATCTATGGATTGAAGCGAAATATAGTTGAGTCTATCTTTTGAACCAAGTAATCGATTTTGCGCCGTTTTGAGCGGGATATAGACTTGATCATCGGGGTTGTTGAATCCCGATCCGCCCTTATAATCCACGACACCCATGACTTCAAAGTTCTGGTTTTGAATCTTTATGGTGGCGCCAACTGCGTTATCCCCGTGGAACAGTTCGTCATAAACTGCATAACCCAAAACTGCTTTGCGTTCCATGAGTTCGTTGTCAGTTTCGTTCCACCACTCACCGTCTAACATCTTGGTGGCATTTTCAATAAATCGAATTGTCGGTTCAGCCCCAGTGACGCTGGTTCTCTTGCTTTGGTTGCCAAATTTGACTGTCGATTGCCCCGAAAATCGGCTGGAAACGACACCCGTAACATATTTTGCGGCAGGAATTTGTGCACGAATTCTCTCGACATCTGCGGGTCGCAAAGTACTGGCATCGTTTGAACCCATTCCGCGTCCTCGAGCCCAGTTTGGCATCACAGTTATTCGGTTGCTCCCCATAACTTCGAGTTCAGCCAAAGACTTCTTTTTTGTTCCCTCGCCAATTCCGATCATGGCTATGACTGAACCCACGCCAATGACAACACCGAGCATTGTTAAAAAGGATCGCAACTTGTTAGTTGCAATGGCTCTAAGTGCGCTATCAAAGCTGTCGAGAAAGTTCATCTCGCGCCACTCCGACTAGTACCAGAAGAACCTCCCGAGCCTCCACCAGAAGCTCGCGATTGGCTTGGTCCACCACGATTCAGCGATCCAAGGCTGCCTCCGCCCTGCTGCGCTTGTTGCATCTTCGTTTGGCGTTCTCGCATAGCTTTGAGGTCTATTTCTGCCACAACGACTTCTTCTCCAACCTTTAATCCATCTTTGATTTCTATAGAGTCGTTGCCGACTGCACCAGTCTTAACGATCCTCTTTTCTGGCTTCTTGCTGCCAGAAACTTTCACCAAAACATAGCTCTGATCGCCGTCCTTTCTGATGGCTTGCTGGGGCACTGTCAATGCCTTGGATTCAACAAATTGTAAGAACTCGCAATTTGCATTCATTCCTGGTCGCAAAATTGGCTTGTTTTTGGTGGCATTTTCAATTGCATTTTGGTCAATTGAAACGCGAACCTTGATCGAGGTAACCGACTGATTTGTTGCTGCCGAAGGAAAAATCCTTTTGATTGTTCCGGGGAAAACGACGCCAGCATAGGCGTCCATTACAGTCCTCACTTTTTGCCCTGGTTTCAAGAATCCAATATCGGCCTCATCGACCAAACATTCGACTTCCATCTGAGTCGTATCTGCTATTTGTACAAGGCTCGTCCCTTGAGAAAAAGTTGAAGTTCCAGGAGGAATAATTGTGCCTTCCTCAAGATATTTCGTCGTTATTATTCCGTCTCTTGGGGCCACAACCGTTGTGCTATTCAGCTGGATCTTTGCATTATTCATAGCCACACGGCTTTTGACAGCACTGGCTATCGCACTCGCGATATCTGTTCGTCTTAAATCAACCGTGTTCTTTTGCGTCCTTGCTTCGTTAAGTGCTACTTCCGCGGCTTTCACATTGGCTCTCGCAATTTCGAGATCGCTTCGGTTGATTGGAATTTTGTTTCGGTTTGCAAGAGCTTGCTCATAAGATTGCTCAGCTTGGCGAGTCTTGGCTTGCAACGATTTCAATTGAATTTGAATTTCAGATTCGAGGGTCGCTTGCCGTTGCTCGGCCAATCGAAAAGTGGCCACGGAAGCAGCAGCTACTGCCGACTGTCGATCGACATCGCTTTGACTCACATAGCCTTTCTCAAGTAGCTTTCTCAATCTGGAAAGGTCGGCATGCGATGCATCAAGATCAGCTTGTGCTTTCTTCAAAGTACCTTCCGAATCTCTACGAATTTTTGGTGACTCGACGACTTCGAAAAGCCTCTGGCTCTCTCGTGCTGCTTCAAGTGCAGCTTTCGCAGACTCGACATCTGCTCTTGTTAAGATTGGTTGCGATCGGGCTGACTCTTCCGCCTTTTTGAGTTGAAGCTGAGCTTGTCGAAGACTGACTTCCGCGGCCACAATTCGATCGACAGAATTGCGCTCTTCCATAGTCAAATTGACCTTCGCTTGGTCTACTCGAACTTTGGAAGTCGTCACATCGGCCGATGCTTGGTCAAACGTGGCTTGAGTATCTGCAGGGTCAATTAGACCGATAATATCGCCTTTCTTGACCACAGAACCTTCTTCGACATTGAGTTTTATCACAACTCCACCTGCTTTGGATTTAACATCGACAAGAGTCAGCGGAACAAGAGTGCCTGTTGCTGAATTGGATCGAACCAGTTCACCTTCGGTCGCAGAAGCATATCGATATTCGATCTCAGCAACACTCTGGCCCGAATTTAGGACTGCCCAAATGGCCCCACCAACAAGGACTAACCCGCCGGCCAGGATCAGCCATTTGTTCATTCTTAATTTTCACCCGGCATCGGGCGACCCGTCACTTGTTGGAGTTTGACTTCGCTAATGAGAAGGTCATAGAACGATTGAACATAATTCGATTCTGCAGTTGTAAGACTAACGAGAGCTGTGAGCTCATCCAAGATAGTTCCTGCACCCGCTTCATAAGACCCCGAAGCAGCTTCATAATTTAATTTTGCAGCTTCTAGCGCGAGTTGAGCAGCAGCTTTTCGTTCAAAGTTTTGTTGAAATTCTTTATAGGAGCTCTCAATTTCAGCCCGAACAGTACGCTTGGTTTGCTCAAAAGATGCTTTTTCCGATTCCAAATTGAGAACGGCGCTCCTGACAAGCTCCTTTGATTTCCAGCCGTCGAAGAGCGGATAACTGGCAGTCAGGTTCAAAGTCGAACGGTCAAATTGGCTCTCGCTGAACGACTTGCTGATGTTAGCGGAAGCCTGAAAACTCACGCTGCCGTTAAGTCGAGCCTGGGCAACATTGAGATTTTGCAGGTCAACTTGAAGCGCTGCTGCCTTGAGGCTTGGACGATTCGCCATTCCATCGGCGATGGCTTGCTCCAGTGTGTAATCCACCATTTTGGGTTGAGTATCTTGATTATCTTCGAGTTCGGGATTGGCTTGGTCGCTTAATCCCAGAATTGCGCGTAGGTTGGCAAGAGACGTTGAAACGGAATTTGCAGAAGTCAAGACATTCACTTTTGCATTGAGCGCATCGGCCTTGGCTTGCAAAATATCTTTTTTCGGGCCGAAGCCGACTTCTTCTTTTTTTTCGGCGGCATCTTGAAGCTTCACTGCTCGTTTGTAAGAAGATTCCGAAACTTTGAGCAGCTGCTGCGCTCGCAAAGCGCTATAAAATGCCGAATGAACTTCAAAAAGCACAGACCTATAAATATCAAGCGAGTTATTTTCGGTGAGTTCTTGGCTTATTCGGCTTTGACGGTAAGAGTTGTTTCTGCTCCCGTTATCAAACAAAAGCCAACTTGCGGTGATCGAAGCATCTGTTTGTCTTATGGCAGATCCGCCTTTTAATGGGCCTGTCAAGACATTTTGGCGACCATCAATACGATCAATATTTGGCGTTAGAGTTGGCAAGAACGCAGAATTTGCGGCGCGCGTGTTGGCTTTGGCAGCTTCATAGTTAAGGCGAGCGGAAAGCACGTTGCCATTATTTTCTCGTGCGAGATTAAGAGCATCTTGCAGATTGAGCTTTTGAGATTGACCAAAAGCATGCCCCGCCATAGCGACAAAAATAACAACTGACATTCGTCGAATCATAGGTCAATCAATCTCCAAAAGGCGAACCAATCCAATTAGTTTTTACCAGTATGAGGTTTCAATTGGTTTCGAGACCTACCAACTTCTTTGACTCTGCTCGGATAAAATGCACGAATGGGTACCAGCATCGACTCAATCGTCAGCATCTTGAAGAGCGAAGACCTTCTGAAGCATGAATGCAAAACAATCAATAAGAATCTGTTGCATTTGCCCGGCCCCGATTATGTCGATCGTACATTTATTCCTACCGACCGCAATCCCCAAGTCCTTCGTAGTCTCCAGTCGATGTTTGACCGTGGCCGGCTTGGCGGAACAGGCTATTTGAGCATTTTGCCTGTGGATCAAGGGATTGAACACAGTGCGGGAGCCAGCTTTGCCAAAAATCCCTCCTATTTTGATCCTGAAAACATTATCAAATTGGCGATCGAAGGTGGTTGCAATGCAGTAGCTTCAACCCTTGGTGTCCTCGGATCTTGTAGTCGAAAATACGCCCACAAAATTCCATTTATGGTGAAGATCAACCACAACGAGCTCTTGACTTTTCCTAACAAAGCAGAAGAAATCCTCTTTGCGCAGGTCGAACAAGCCTGGAACCTTGGCGCATGCTCTATCGGAGCAACGATCTACTTCGGTGGCGATGATGCGGGTCGAGAAATCGTGGAAATCAGCCAAGCATTTGCACATGCTCATGAACTAGGCATGGCTACGGTTCTTTGGTGCTATTTGCGAAACAATGCATTTAAGATCGGCAATACAGACTATCACACATCAGCAGACTTAACAGGGCAGGCAAACCACCTAGGTGTCACCATCGAAGCCGATATCATAAAACAAAAACTACCAGAATCCAACGGTGGTTATAAAGCCCTGAACTCAGGTGGATCTTCTTATGGCAAGCTTGACGAAAGAATCTATACTCAGCTCACCTCAGATCATCCGATCGACTTAACTCGATACCAGGTTGCAAACTGTTACATGGGACGAGCAGGGCTGATCAATTCAGGCGGAGCATCAGGAGACAATGACCTTCAAGATGCTGTAGCAACTGCAGTGATCAACAAGCGAGCTGGAGGCATGGGGCTTATCTCTGGAAGAAAAGCCTTTCAAAAACCGATGAACGAAGGGGTTGCACTTTTGAATGCAATCCAAGATGTTTATCTGTGCTCTGATGTCACCATCGCATAAACCGGTGCCATCGATCCCTCATCGAATTCTCATTTATGGGGTGACTGGAAGTGGCAAAACCACTTTGGCTCAAAAACTAGGCGAAATAACAGGCAACCCTTGGTTCCAAGCCGATGAATTGACTTGGAACCCTGGTTGGGAAATGGTGCCGGACGAAATCCAAAGAGAGCGCATCTCTGATGTTGTCAATCGCGAAGTCTGGATTCTCGACACGGCCTATGGCAAATGGATAGATATCCCACTTCTCAGAGCTCAAATGATCATCTGCCTTGATTATCCGAGGATAGTTTCATTGTCTAGGCTCATACTTAGAGCTTTCAAGAGGGCCATTGATAAACAGCCAGTTTGTAATGGAAATATCGAGACCTGGAAAAACCTCTTCTCCAAAGAGTCCATCGTTTTGTGGCATTTTAAGAGCTTTGACCGCAAGAGAGAAAGGATGAGAAATTGGGCGCGGAATCCTGGAGACAAACTCATTCTGCATTTCAAATCTCCAAAGCAAGCGGAAACTTGGCTCAAAACTTTGACCTAAAACACATTCAATTCGCTTGGTAAAATCTCGCCTGTGCCGGGTCAGATTCGGGAGAAAAAAGGCTCAAAAGATTCAGCGGTTCACCAAGTGATCTCTGGACCTGCCGTTTCCAGCCCAGCGGCCATCGAAGCGATCATTCGAGAGCTAAGTGGCCTCCCAACTCCAAAGGAATCAGAACTCACAATGCCTCAAGACAAATTCGACTCAGACGTTATCGTGATCGGTGGTGGCCCCGGGGGCTATGTTGCTGCAATTCGCGCGGCCCAATTAGGAGCCACGGTCACTCTTGTTGAAAAGCAATATTTGGGTGGGACTTGTTTGAACTGGGGCTGTATTCCTAGCAAAGCCATGATCGCAGGGGTGGAAACTTTGGAGACCGTTAAGCACGCGGGAGATTTTGGGGTCGTCGTCTCAGGCGAAGTAAAACTCGACTTTGAAAAATATTCACAAAGGCGTGACAAGATCGTCACGACTCTGCGAGGTGGAGTCGGGTTCCTATTGAAAAAAAACAAAGTGACCCACGTTGAAGGATTCGCAAGCTTTGTTGATGCCAATACAATTGAAATCGAAAAGGATGGCAAAAAGTCCAAATTACGCGCTAAGAACTTCATTCTTGCCATGGGTTCAACCATCATCATGCCACCCATACCGGGTCTAGCGGGAGGTCGCGAAGAAGGGATTTGGACTAGCGACGATGCGGTCACCGCGCCATTCATACCCAAAAAGATGCTCATCATTGGTGGCGGGGTTATCGGCGTTGAATTTGGATTCGTTTTTAATGGGCTGGGTACCAATGTCACCATTGTCGAAATGATGCCAAACGTGATTCCGATGATGGATCAAGACCTTGGTGTTGAACTTGGAAAGGAACTCACAAAAAGGGGCATCACTCTCAAAACCGGCAGCGCAGTGGAAAAACTCGCTAAAACTAAGAAAGGCTGGAATGTCACGATTAAGTCTGGAAATCAATCTGTTGACGAGGAATTCGATGTCGTCTTGGTTGCAGTTGGTAGGCGTTCGTTTACTGACAACGCACAACTCGAAAAGGTGGGAGTCAAACTCCATCGCAGAGGGGTCGAAGTCACCGATGATTTGAAGACTTCCGTGCCAAACATTTATGCGATCGGTGATGTGACTGGAAGGATCCAATTGGCTCATGTGGCAAGCTACGAGGGCTCTATTGCAGCCGAAAACATTGTTAAAGGAAGCCAAAAGCTAGCGGATTACCGAGCAGTGCCTAACTGCATCTACACTAACCCAGAAGTCGCTAGTGTTGGTTTGACCGAGGGCGAAGCCAAAGAGCAAGGCTATGAGGTCATTACCGGGAAATTCATGTTCAGACCCTTAGGCAAGGCGATGGCTTCGGGCCATCAAGAGGGATTTGTTAAAGTCGTTTCCGAGAAAAAGTATGGAGAGGTGCTGGGAGTTCACGTGATTGGAGCACATGCTACAGATCTGATTGCCCAGGCTGTGGTGGCCATCAAACTGGAAGCGACCGTTGATGTCATGGTCGATACAATCCATGCTCATCCCACAATGACCGAAGCTTTTCTGGAAGCATACGAAGACACCCATGGAATGGCGATTCACAAAGCTTAAGTGAACTAAACCTAGTAACTCGAACAGAGAACCTGGTTTTGAAAATGGAATGAATCCTCTATCTTGCACAAAAAATTCAAGATGGAGGATTTGTTCTTTTGGATCGAACTGCCACAACCGAATCGACACATCAAGATGCAAGAGAATACTGGATCCGGTTAAGATCTAAGATTCATTCCAAGCATAAGAGCTCAAAGGGCCAGGTTCGAAAGGGAACGGCAGAAGTGACTGTTGCCGAATTGCCCCTTCTCAGAGAAGTTTCGATGACTCTCTTTGACAAGTACTCAATGCCAGCTTGGTCCATAGACTATGAGGGTCACTATCTTGATAACCTCAATTCGGCGGCTCTTTCGATGGTCACCCAGTTTGCAGAAACCATGCAGACCGAACGCCCTCCAGAATTTACAGAGCAGGAACGTGGCTCACTAGTTTCGAAGGCATTGGCCCTTTCAACTTCCAGCCGGGCGTATCCAACGATATTCAGCACAAAAGCAGCAAACTGGCTCCTGTTTCCAACAAAAAGCGATGACGCTTGTTGCGTCATTGTGCTTTTGAGATGAGCCTGATTTGATGGATTCTCTTGGCAAGTTCCCTCTGTTCTAAGAGAAATTCTTCAACGGCAATGGCTTTTGTAACAGGCAGCAATTGAATGACGTCTTGGCTCTTCAGCTGTCCAAGTTTTGGAAGGTCACTCGAAATGATAGTCCCCAACCTTGGATAACCGCCTATGGTCGGACCATCTGGGCCGTGGATCAGAATTTCTCGGCAATGAGGAACTTGAATTGCGCCAAAAATAGAGGGCCGACTCCGAGGCTCATCACTGATTTTCAAATCGTTTGTTGATCTTAACCGCAGCCCAACTCGATCAAAAATAGGAGTCATTTCAGCCTCAGTCTCGACACATTCGTGTTCTGGAACATATCGAAAGATTCGATGAGAAATATCGAACGGTGGTTCTGCCAATCGAGTTTGCCCCAACAATTGGCCACTGGTTCCTAAGTAGCAACGACAACCTACAGATGTGGGTGCCAACTCAATTCTAGAACCTTTTGAAACAACAATTCGCGAATTCATTGGAACGCTGTGACTATTCAGTAAAACCTCATGCCCAAATCCACAAATTGCCAACGATATGTCTCTTTCAGCGATCAATTGTAATGCGCAATTCGCGACTTCTAAAATCGGCAGCGAGGCTTCTTGATTCAGAAGGGCCAAGGTTAATTGGGCAGAGACAGAATCAAACCATCCTCCCGGGGGCACTCCAAACTCTCTACGCCCAGTTTCTGGACTAGAGACTAATTCTGCAAATCCAAACTTTGAGACTATGGTTAGGTGCAACTTCTCACCTGGAATCCATGCGATTCTAAGCTTTTTCTGACACTTTTGATGAGGTGCGTTGCATTTGGTCCATCACCATGCAGACAAATCACATCGACGAGATCTGCCAAATGGAGGGCTTGTGAACAAACCTCTTGAGGTTTACTGATCAAAGCATTGGGCTGCGAACGGGGCACCAATGTTCCCGAATTTGTCAACCTTCGATCAGCAATACCTTCTTTAATCAAATGGACACCAAGTTCTGAGGCGATTTGGGAGTGAAAAGTGTTTTCTAAACCTACAAATGGCAGGCCAAAACCAGTAAAGCACTCGACAACGAACCTAGCAGTTTTCAGATCTTGGGCCGATCGATTGTAAATTGATCCATGGAGTTTGATAAACTTCGCTCCCAGTTCTTGCACAAAACGAACTTGACTCTGCAAACTTTGCTTCAGTTCTTCAGAAATCGCAAAGTCTCCGCGTCCAAAGTTGCTCCGATCGGGAACACCCGGATGGGCTCCTATCGAAACACCAGATGCAAGACAAAGTTCGGCCAAATACTCTGTGTTCGTCTTTGAACCCGCATGCTCTCCGCAACAAAGGTTTGCAGAAGTAATCATGGAGACCACTTCCTCGTCTGTTTCAAGACCTTCGGCAATATCTGCGCTCAAATCGATGAATTTCAAAGCCTCTCACCAAGTCTTGCTTCATATTCGGAGCGATCAATGATTTTGAATACGACTTTGTCACCGGCCGCAATCGGAAAATAGCCTTCGTTTGGATCTACGATAGTGAGCGGAGTTCTTGCGACTTGATGCCAACCTCCGGGCCGTACAATTGGATAAATTCCACACATGCCATCGGCCAAAGCTACTGTTCCAGGTTCGATCCTTATGGATGGAGTTGTCTTTCTTGGTAGCCTTTCCACTCTAGAACTTGGACATTTCAGATAAGGGAAACCAGGACAAAATCCAACTGCTAAACAGACCATTTCGGATTCTGTCAAAAGTTCTGCCACGGAAATTCCAAGAAGAATTTCGACGGATTCCTGGTCAATTCCAAAATCGAGCGATATTGGGATATTGTGTGTCTTGGAAGTTCGATCGGCATGGCGCAAATCAAAATTCAGATTCCGAAACAAGTCCCGGTCAGCATTTTCTGGAGAATCGAAATACACTGCAACTTGATCAAACGCAGGAACAATATCTACAACTCCAGCAAAATCAGCCGATCTCAAATAAGAAGCTGCACTCACGGGGTCAGCAAAACCTTCCAGACAAAAGGCACTGTCGCCTAGCTCTCTGATCTCAATCCGGCTCATCTCGTGGTAAACATTGTAGTTGAATGAATCGGCCCATTGTCAAAATTGTCCTGCTTGATGGTGGAGCTGTTCCTCAATATGCAACCACGGAATCGGCAGGAGTTGATCTCAAAACCACCATTGACGTTTCTATTGATAGATTCCAACGTGTCCTGGTTCCCACAGGAATTAAGCTCGAAATCCCATCAGGATTTGAGGCTCAAGTTCGCCCGAGATCTGGATTAGCCATCAAGCATGGACTTTCTATTGTGAACTCTCCAGGCACAATCGATTCGGATTATCGAGGCGAAATTCAAATAATATTGATCAATTTGGGAGAAAGCGTCGTCAAAATCGAAAAGGGCGAAAGAATTGCCCAATTAGTCTTCGCGCCAGTGGTTCAGGTCGACTTTCAAGTAGCTGACCAGCTTAACGATTCGGAGCGCGGTTCCGGAGGCTTCGGGAGTACAGGCAAAAACTGATATGAAACCATGTCCCAAATGCTTTGAACAAAATAGCCAGGACGCGGAATATTGTCGCGAATGCGGTGCCCCATTAAAGGCTGGAGTCGAAGGAAGCGATAAAGAAGTCTATGCCGAACTCGCTGCGGCCAACTTCCAACGAAACAAGAAAAATTTTAAGGAAGCAACCGACACATGTATTTCCATTCTTAAGCGATTTCCAAACAACGTTTCGGCTCAAAACCTCCTGGGAGACATTGCGTCGGAGCAACAAGATTGGGATCAAGCCAAAATTTGGTACGAAATGACTTTAGATTTGGCACCAGATAACGTCTCTGTTCGAGAGAAGCTTGCACAAGTGGAAGCCCATCTCAAATCCAGTGAGGCCAAACATGCGAGTGATATCATCGGCATTCCAGAACATTCTGCCAAGCCAGCCCGTTATCTCGCTCTTGTGATCGTTGCTATTTTTGCAGTAGGAGCATTGTCATTTATTGTTGGAAAGATGACAGCGAGTGGTTCAACAAAGGATTCTGCTGTCCAAAGGCCTGTTGAGATAGAAAAACCTCTCGAAAACAAACCAGCACCAGTCGCTTCAAGCCCGGCTCAAGACGAACCTGTCAACGAACCCAAAACTGAGGGGCCCGTTCATTCCGGCTCAGATAGTGCACTTCTTAATGCCCTCAACGCTCAAGATCAAGACAAACTTGGAATCATTTCTCTCACGGAAGACCCAAGAGGGCCTTCAGCCATCATGACATTGAACGGAAGCGCGACGGCCCAAAATGTCCAAGTTACTCAAGCTGGACTACTATTCTTCAAGGTCTTTCCTGCCTATAAAAAGGTCACGATGAGAGTCCTTCGTGGTGGAGAAATTAGCTTTGTTGCGGATATGACGGCTGAAGCCGCAAAGACCGCGTCGGCAGCAATTGATGGAGGAGATTCGATAGAAAGCCAGAGTCAGGTCATGTTGTCACAAATTTGGACACCACCCCATGCCGCCGATTCGAATCTCCCTCAATCGAAAAACTAGCCCCAGATGAGGTCTGGACGCAAGACGATGGTTTGTGTTCTTTCGGGCCCGATACTCAAAATGGCAGCGGGAGTCTCAGTTTTTTCCTCGATAAACTTTACATACCTTTGAACTGAATTGGGAAGTTCGGACCACATCTTGGCACCCTGGATATTCTCGCTCCAACCTTCAAGCTGCGCATATTCGGGCTCAATACCTTCCCAATCGTAGGTATTGACTGGGAAGTCGGTGAGCGTTTGACCGTGGCATCGATAGCTCGTTGTCACATTGAGCGTCTCAATTCCTGACAAAACATCTAGCCTAGTAATCACAAGCCCACTTAAAGAATTCACTCGAGCTGAATACTTAAGAGCCACAAGATCGAGCCAACCGCATCGGCGCGGACGACCCGTTGTCGTCCCAAACTCTTGGCCCTGCTGCCGAATCTGCTCTCCAATGGAATTGTCCTGTTCACTTGGGAACGGGCCCGAACCAACTCTTGTTGTGTACGCCTTGCAAACTCCGAGAACTTGCTTGATATCGCGTGGGCCAATCCCAGTTCCTAGGCACGCACCTCCGGAAATCGGATGACTACTCGTGACAAAGGGATAAGTTCCATGATCGAGATCTAAGAACGTTCCTTGAGCTCCTTCAAAAAGAACCCTCTTGCCCTCTTTCACTGCGTTTTGGAGTTTCCCTTCGATAGGGACAACATAAGGTGCAAGTTTTTCTCCGTATCCACAAAACTCATCAAAGAGCTCATTGAAATCCATGGGAGAACCACCGAGGAGCTTCAAGAGGCTGTTCTTGTATTGAAGAACTTCTTGTAAACGAGCATTTAGAACGGCCGGGCGAACCAGGTCACCCATCCTGATCCCTGTTCTTTGAACTTTATCTGTGTATGTCGGCCCAATTCCCCTAGATGTCGTTCCGATTCGGTTATCTCCTCGCGCCCTTTCTTCGAGCTGATCTAAAGTTCTGTGATATGGAAAAACGACATGCGCAGCAGGACTAATCAGTAGCTTTCCGACCTCTTCTTTCAGCTCCCGAGTTTTGTTGTATTCTTGCAGGAGACTCATTGGACAAATCGCCATGCCTCCGCCCAATATTGCTGTGACATGCGGATAGAGAATCCCAGCTGGTAAGAGATGGAACTTGTAGACATTTTCGCCTACGATAACAGTATGGCCGGCATTGTTGCCCCCACTATATCGAACAACAAAGTCAGCTTGATCTCCGAGAACATCGACCATTTTGCCTTTGGCTTCATCGCCCCATTGGGCTCCTACAATAACGAGTGTTGACATATCTTAATCACCTTTTAACGGGATCTTTGGGGCACAAAAAATGGCCCGCTTCACCCAATAACCGAGGATCCGCTAGCCACAGAAGCTAATTAGCCTTATCTCGAAACAGCATTATACTAAAATTCTCGTAATTCTATGAAAAGGCCCTCAGGCGTCACAATTCATGTTTCTCGTGACAATTAATTATTGAAGGTTCAAGGTGCCATCAATATGAGTCGTCCCATCCGAAAACTAATCTCAAGCCCGAGATTGATTGCCAATGCAATTGTTCTGGTTTTTCGTAGATGCCTTGAAGACTAAAACCAATCATTGAATTTTTAAGAGAGAAGCTAGGGCAAAATATGCCCTAGCTTCTCTTTTTTTGTTACTAAATACTTTTCAGAGTGTTCCGAAAATGGGGCCACAATCGGTACAAATTCGGTGATTTCCAGCCCGTATCCTTGTAGCCCTGCCCTCTTCGAAGGATTATTAGACATGAGCTTCATTTTTTTCACCCCAAGATCAATGAGAACTTGAGACCCTAGGCCATAATCTCGCAAGTCAGGCTTGAACCCCAGGGCCTCGTTCGCTTGCACGGTGTCGAGCCCAGTATCTTGGAGCTCGTAAGCCTTGAGCTTGTTGACTATTCCAATCCCTCGACCTTCTTGGGCAATGTATAAGACAATTCCTTTCCCTTCTGCCTCAATCATCTGCATTGCGATTTCAAGTTGGTTTCCGCAATCACATCGCAATGATCCAAGAATGTCCCCAGTTAAGCAACTCGAATGAACGCGAACCAGGGTCGGGTCGTCGGGAGTTATTGTCCCTTTGACAATGGCTAAGAAAGGATGTGGCTCCAAATCTGTTTCATAAGCATAAAGTTCGAATTGGCCAAATTTTGTTGGAAAACAGATGGGGCCAGCCACTCGTTTCACAAGCTTTTCGGTTTTTCTTCGATACGCAATCAGATCCGCGATTGTAATCATTTTCAAACCAAACTCTTGTGAATATGAAATCAAATCAGAAACTCTCATCATCGTCCCATCCTCGTTCAAGATTTCGACACCGATTGCAACGGGGGTCATTCCGGCCAGCTGGCACAAATCCACAGCAGCTTCGGTGTGTCCTGCTCTCCTCAAAACTCCTCCTTTTTCTGCCCGAAGTGGAATCACGTGGCCGGGGCGCATCAAGTCATCAGGAAGGGCCATAGGGTCACAAAATACGGCAACCGTTTTTGCTCGGTCGGCTGCAGAAACGCCGGTAGTAGTTCCGTGTCGCGCATCAACCATCTCTGCCATTGCGGTTCCCAACCTTGCAGTGTTTTGCTTGGTCATCATGGGCACCCCTAGCCTTTCTAATCTTTCTGCAGTTGTTGGGATAAAGGGAACTCCGCGTCCATGTTTGATCATAAAGTTCATATCTGCCGGAGTGCATTTTTCACCGGCCATGATCAAATCTCCTTCGTTTTCACGGTCGGGGTCATCGACCACAATGACCATTTTTCCGCTCTGAATATCCACCAGAGCCTCTTCAATTGTTGAAAATCCCATGATATGTTTCAATTCTACGGCTAAGCAGAAAAAATTTAAGTACTCACTAAGCAATCGGGCCCCCGTTTTCTTTCGGGTCCCCCAGTTTTATGGGCCGGATAGCAAAAATGGCATTCCATCTCGCGAGTCTTTTCCCGTATACTCGGAGAGGCCCGCCACCCTTCTTGATCTTTAAGCGATTCACAGAAAAGTTGTTGAGCCAGAAGGATCGTCCATGACAAAGTACATATTTGTAACCGGAGGCGTTGTTTCATCCATTGGAAAGGGCATTACGTCCGCTTCTTTGGGTCGTATCTTGCGAAACCGTGGATACGTCGTTGCTCCAATGAAGCTCGATCCTTATATCAATGTCGATGCTGGAACGATGAACCCATTCCAACATGGCGAAGTGTTTGTGACCGACGACGGCACAGAAACCGACTTAGACCTCGGCCATTACGAACGATTTATTGATGTGTCCTGTTCCGAAGGCAGTAGCGTGACGACCGGAAAAGTCTATCGAAAAGTTATTGAAGCTGAAAGAAGAGGCGATTATCTCGGTGGAACCGTCCAAGTGATCCCGCATGTGACTAATGAAATCAAAAGGGCAATCGTTGATCTTGGAAAGCAGCAAGAAGCCGATATTGTCCTGGCAGAGATTGGCGGAACAGTTGGCGATATCGAGTCTCTTCCGTTCCTTGAAGCCATTCGCCAAATGCGCAAAGATTTTGGCCGCGAAAACACGCTCTTTGTGCATGTCACTTTAGTCCCACAAGTTGGCCCGTGGCACGAGATCAAAACAAAGCCAACTCAGCACAGCGTTATCAAGCTCAGAGAAATCGGAATCTCGCCGGATGTTCTCATTTGTCGAAGTGATGTCGCAATTGGCCCAGATGTTAAGGAAAAAATCAGTCTGTTTTGTGACGTTCCTACTGAAGCGGTGGTCGAGAGTCTCAATGCCGAAACAATTTATGAAGTGCCACTGATGTATGAAAAACTAGGGCTCGGAAATCTTGTTTGTGAACGCTTAAACCTCGAGTCGCATGATCCAAAACTCGAAGAATGGGCAAAGATCGTTGAAAAACTTAAGCATCCCACAGGTTCTTGCTGCATTGCTGTTGTAGGAAAATACACTCAAAATGGTGACTCCTATAAGTCCATTGCAGAGTCTCTTATTCATGCAGGCGGAGCCAATGATTGCAAAGTTGAGATTCGTTGGATCGAAAGTCAAACTTTGGAAGCCGCGATCGACCCAGCCTCACTTCTTTCTGATGTCGATGGAGTCATCATTGCACCCGGGTTTGGCGATCGTGGAATAGAAGGCAAAATTCGCGCTATGAAATATGTCCGAGAAAACAACATTCCATTTCTCGGGATTTGCTTGGGAATGCAAATGGCGGTCATAGAATTCGCTCGGAATGTTTGTGGTTTGCAAGGCGCAAACTCGACAGAAGTCGATGCCCAAGCACCATATCCGGTTGTCAACTTTATTCCAGATCAAACTCAAATCGAAAATAAGGGAGGCACAATGCGGCTTGGAACTTATCCTTGCAATATTACAGCTGGTACCCTGGCGCACGATTTGTATGGATCTACTAGGGCCGAAGAAAGGCATCGTCACCGATATGAGATCAACAATGATTTCCGCGAACTACTTATCGAACAGGGCCTTGTGGTTTCAGGCGTCTCACCAGATTATCGGCTCGTAGAAATGATCGAGCTCCCTACGCACAAATTTTTTATCGCCACTCAGGCACACCCGGAGTTCAAATCAAGACCGAACCGGCCACATCCCCTCTTTTTGGGTTTGGTAAAAGCCTCTCTCAAACACAAGACTTCGATCTTGGCATAAAAAACTCCCAGCTCCTCGTTCATTGAGAAGCTGGGAGAATTTGTGTTGCAAGCGCAATTAATCGCCGTTGATGATCTTGTTCCAATCGATTTTTGGCATTCCAACAGCACACCAGGGCTTGAAGTTTATCCCCAGGATCCGTGAAGTGCCTCCCCCTGCGGATCCCATTTTGTCTGGATTCGCAAGAGCAAATTCGATCTGCTTTTTGAGATCTTCAAGATGCGCAAGGCTTACTGAGTCTTTTGTTCTGCCCAGGGAGCCATTAACCAAGACGAGGTCGGATTTCAGTTCCGCTGCTGCATACGATCGGCTATCGGAATAGGAGCCCAATTTTCGTGTTAATGCGCTCACAAACAACCGTTGCACCCAGCGTCGATTTGCCGTAATCGCAGAGCCCGAATTGAGCTCAGAAAACACCGATCCTCTGATATCAGACATCATTTGAGAAACAGTGTAAGCCTTACTTCCGTTTGCAGTTTCGTTTTGAATCATTCGACCGATCTTTCCATCTGATAGCATCTGATTCATCGCCATGCTTTGTAAGCCTGGAATCATGCCATTGGCATCCTTGCCAATCCTCATCGTGACTTCTCGCGGAGCCAACCAACTCGGAGTCTGCAAGATTTGATCACAGAACCACTTAACGGCTGATCGCTGGTAGTCTTTATTAACCGGCACGTAGACTTCCCCTCCACGTCCAGCATGATAGTCGGTTTCAATCATTCCACCGATTGCTGACCCGACATGCAAGCAATACATAAAGATTTGCTGTTGAATATCAGAATACATCTCGGCGAGCTCGGAATAGTCCTCTCCAAACTTCGTTGTCGCAGATAACAGAAAGCCCATCGTTCGCTTCATGTTCAACATGCCATATGTCGATGCTTCAACAGTGTTATCTCCCAACGATTCCATGAGTTCCGTAGGATCTTCAAAATCGAAGTTGTCATGAAACCTCAAGGTTGGATCATTCACTTGCTTGCTGGCCCAAAGATCCAGTGTCCTCTTTTCGTCAAGTGGGTTACTAGAACCTTCGATTGGCTTGTAACCCCACATGATCGAAAATCGGTCATATTTGCCAACTTTTGGAATGAGAGCCGCACCATCACCAGGCTGAGCCACATAATTAAAGCGAGCATAATCCATGATGCTCGTGCAAGTGCCGTTTTCCTTCGTCCACTTTGGATCGCGGAGCCAAGCTACTGGAATTGTTCCGCTGCTCTTTCCGTTATGGGGCAAGCCCAGCGTATGACCGACTTCATGAGCCACCACAAATCTCAAGCATTCACCCATGAGGTCATCAGGCATTGGGAGCCTTTGAGCTCGTGGATCCAGAGCGGAGGCTTGCGTGAAATACCATGCAGTTTGGAGCTTGAGAATGTCGTGCCATATGATAACGTGTGCGCTCAAGATTTCTCCAGAACGAGGGTCACTTACGTGTGGCCCCATCGCATTTTCAATAGCTAGTGGCGCCCATCTTATGACGCTTGTGCTGGCATCTTCTGGATCCCAGTTCGGGTCTTCCTCTTTGGTTGGCGCCATTTTACAAACGATTGCATTCTTGAAGCCTGCGGCCTCAAAAGCAACTTGCCAATCCTCAATCCCTTGTTTGATATATGGGGCCCATTTGGCAGGTACTTCCCGTGCGATGTAATAGACGATTTGCTTTTTAGGCTCACTCAATTCCGCGGAAGGGTCTTTCTTTTCAAGCCTATATCGATTGATGAACGCATATTCGTCAACTTTATGTTTGTCTGTTCCAAAGTCTTGGATTCCTGTCGAAAAATAGCCAACTCGTGAATCGGCAAGTCGCCCTTTCATAGGTTTTTCTGGCAGCAAAACAATACTGTGTAACACGACTCCGGTGTTTTCGGTTCGTGGGGGTGGTGCACCAAAACCTCCAGATTGCCGGCCACCTCCTCCTGTTATAACGGTCTGAGTGACTTCAATGTTGACATTTGTTGGAAAGACCCGGACGCCATTTAAAAACGACCGTTCGCTATCAACCATCGCTCCCCCTAGCGCACCACGTGCCGAAAATTCGGGAATGTCGCCTTTGAAATATCCACCGACATCAATAAGAGGAGATCCATCGGGAGCCTTCGCTTTGATTGGAAAAGATTTGATAATAGGATTCACATTGGATTGCGCTACGGCCAGACCAATCTCTTTCCCTTCTGTCGCTCGAACAGTGTAATCAATCGATCTCATGTACAGCTTTTCACCTCTGATTTCAAACCGCACAACTCCCTGAGCAACATCGGAACCGTTATACATTCCCGTAGGGGTTTCTTTGAGCTCGGTCGTCCATAGGAAATCTCGACCAACAAGATTCTTAGGGATTTCGAAAAGGTAACTCTCGTCCTTTTGAAAAACCTTGATTACACCTTCCTTTTTGGCAAAGTCTTTGATTGCTTCTTGATAGGGATCCTTTTTCTCTTCTTGCTTTTTTTCCTCTTGCTTTTGTGCATCAACTTTGACTGCTTTTTCTTGGGGAGCACCATCAGTGTGGAGATTTTTTGACACAAAAGACTGAAGATGTAACAAATTCAACTGCGAAACGTTTAATTTTGCAGTCGTGCTTGAAGATTGAACGGCCACAAAGGCCAGAAAGAGACACGCGTTCATAGGCAAATTCCTGGCACCAAAACCGACATTGTTCTGGTGCCAGACTAGATTACGCTTTTTGGTGCACGATTTGTTTCACGTCATCAAAATTTGTCGAGTGTCAGCGTACAGTCGACTTTTCGTCCATATTCTTGAGCAAATTTGATACCGCTCACATTCAAATTTGAATCATTCTTGAAAATTCAGTCGACTTAAAGATAGAATTGGTTCCTTGCATCGTAAAGGTTCGGTTATTTTAACGATGACAAGGGGGAGAAAAATTGAAAAAGGTAGCGGCCTTTCATCTTTCAACGCGAGAGAAGGACATCCTAGATAGGGCAGTAACCGGGTTAACTGATAAGCAAATCGGAAAAGACCTGGAAATTTCTACGTCCACCATTAGTACCCACTGGCGAAGACTCCGAATCAAATTTGAGTTGGCAAATCGGGCCTCAATTGTCGCAAAATATGGCGCTTTTCGCAACCAGATTCCAGACCACACACTACCCTGGATTCCAGTTCGAAGATCAGTAATCAAAGTCTCTAAAGAATCCTGCAACAGATCAGTAAATGTTGTTGATCATGGTGTTCTAGAAAAACACATCTACTGGTCTATTCATCCCCAAGATCGATACATGTTTGAAGGTTCTGTCGATGAGATGATTTCAAAGGACTTCGATAAATGCCAAATCAGTTATAGGCTGATTGCTGATAACAAGATTTACAGGACTTTTTCGACCCTTCATCTCACCAAAGATCAATTCTCCGATGAAAATATTTTGATACTCTATTCACTTGACTTTTTCGAATCTGAGCTCGATCAAAACAGAACGATTGTCGGAGTCTTCAGTCTTAATCGTTCAAATGGACAGTTAGAATACTACCGACCGAATTTTCTCAGAACCGATTTATTCCCCGCCCTTGAACTTCCCCCAAATGAATTGATTCGACTGCTTGACAGAGAAGGGAGAAAAGAGCTTCTTAAGAATTGTAGAGCCAATGGTGACTCTAAGTGGATTGTTGTTTCAATGGAATGGTCGGTCACATATGATCGAAAAACCGATAAGCGATCCTTTGATGTTTGTCTAAAAATAGATAACGGCAAAAGAAAAATCGTTTCAATTGTCGTCTACGATGACCACTCAACGCCACCTTATGATCGTGCCGTAGTCCAGGCTATTTCGAACAAGTTTTCCGCCGATTTTTGAACGTAAGTAACAAAGGTAAAACGAAAACTAGAGTTGCTGGCTCTGGAACTGGATGGAAGTACCTACCATAAATATAGTCACCAATATTCGATCCAAGTGACATCCCTTCGTTATTATCGAAATCAAAGTGAATTCCCCCATAAAGTCGACTCAAGGCTGCTTCATTTGCCGCTTCTGAAAAGCTTCCATAGGTGCGATCGGGAACGCCGAATCCTTCTGCGCTAGTTGTAAAGCTCACCTGATCGGTTCCGAAAAATCCAGTCATGATTCTGGCTGCTGCAGCACTAAATGTGCTGTGCCCAGAAACATAGCTGGGAAAGGGAGGAGTTGCAAGCAGTGGCATCCAGCTCGGATCTTCAATTGTGTCTGGATTGCCATCAAAGCCCGCTTCACGAATAGCGGTCACTGGTCTCCAAAAGCTGTGGTCATATTTTGCTTTCCAGCAAGTAATCGCAGAGTCGGCCTCAGCAAGATTCAGGAGTGCAAAAAGCCTTGCTGCATCGCTCACGCTAAGGCCCCGCGAATTCACGAGCCCTTGAGCGATGCGATTCCAGTGGCCAGGCGGTGTGGATGTGCCTCCACCGTCCGCCCAAAACAGTGCAGTGTCTGTTTGAAATTGTGTTCGAGTCGATCCCGTGGCCGCTCCAAGTGACTTCACCCTGTTAAAGGCTTCGGTGTATTCCTGGGAGTTCAATGCTGGTGGAGCCTTTACTCCGAATTGCGTATTAGTGTTGAGGCCAAATGTCTTGACCTCGCCCCAACGAGGCAATAATCCGGGTTGAAAACCGCTGGGGGTTGGTCGCCATTTTCCTGGTTCATTGCTACCGAGATAAGGATCGGCGACAGCATCCGAAAGGTCATTGGCTCGGTTTGCAATCATCCCATTTGCGACTGTCGCTCCCAAAATGATTCCATTGCTTTTAGCAGTTGTATCTGAAAGTAGTCCAAGCCTCTGGTCTCTGAGTGTCTGGAAATTTGCACTAAGAGACGGAAACTCATGCTTCAAAGTCTGATAAGCAGCTTCAATTGTGGCGGCTTCTCGAGACGTATCTGAATTGGCCTTTCCAGAGAAAATATAGCTTTCATGCGTTTGATCGATAGCGTTTACAGCATCATAAACAGCCGCAGAAACCATGGCCATAATCCGACTGGCTTTTGGAGGCGGAGTAAAAGGCTGGGTCTTGATTGCGTCTAAGGTCGCTTGTTGCCAAACGTTTACTTCGTTATCTGCCAAAGAACTCGTTGTTATCAAAACAGATAAACTTGCAATCAGAAAGCCCCTCATCTTATCCCTCAAATCCCCTAATAACGAGGATGATTCTAAGAATTTAGTGTACTTAGCCTTGACAAACAAATCCTTAAATTGGGGCAAGGAATTCGAAAGTCCAGCACTTTTGCGATTCAGCTGAAATACGGTTTCCCGAACCTCAATCTGGTTGAGCTACATAATATGGCTATGCCTTTCGACGACTCCTTTTCCCGCAGAGCGGCAGAATTCGATTCTTACCGCCGTGAGCTCGTCTTACATTCTCGAACCGTGAGCGGTGAACGCCGAGAAGAATGGCTCCAGAGACTCACCACGCTGGTGAGAGCACTTTTCCCTGATGCCGAAGCTCATGTCCGCAAACCGGGCTTAGCCACTCGACTTTTTTCAGTTGAAGTTTCTCTTCCGCACCAAGACAAAATGCACCTTTTGGATTTGGCCGCAGAACTCGATGATAACTGGAGAGCCACATTGAGAGATGCCGTAAAGGGAGGCGCATCGTGTGTTTATCGAGACAGGCTTGATGCTGTTTGGGAGTGGGTGGTAGATCTCGGTGATTGCTACGTAACTGGGCATATCAAGTTGAGAAATTTTAATTTTGAGCGTCGAGAAGATGCTGGGCGACCCGAAAGAACTCGTAGCTATGATCGCCCAAAGAATCGGGACTTCGGTGGCCCGCCAAAGAGAAAATATGGCGACGACAATCGAGACCGAGACCGGGATCGTGGCCGGGACTGGAAGCGAGATGATCATCAAGGCGATTTTCGAGACGGTTCTCGACCTCCTCGCCCAAGACGATCTACTTACGATAGTCCTGGCGATTCATCTGACGGAGCTCCAAAGTCACCAAAGCGGGGATTTTCTCCAAAACCTGAAAGAAAGAGTTACAAAGGCTCTGGTGGAGGCTATCCGAAATTTGGCTCAACAAAGAAGGGGCCCTTCCGTCCAAAACGCAAATCGTGAGATGAACAAAGCTGGGGCGCTCGGGATCTCCTGTCAGCCATATTTCTGCGATACGTACGTAAGCTTTCACAGCTCTTGGGTCAATCGTTTCAATTTCTGAAAACCGAGCGACCAATTCCTTAAGAATTTCACTGATGTTCGTGGCATCGGCAATGTCTCGCGAAACTTCAAGTTGCAGGTGTGGCATCTGGTTCACCTTCCCGGATCAAGTCTTGGGAGTTGAGAGCTCGAAGGATATCGAAGATTCCTATCAGGAGAGTCACAACCATGGGGCCAGCCATAATTCCAACTGGGCCAAGTAAGAGCACCCCGCCCAATAGCGCGAAAAAGACGGCCATCGGGTGCAGACTCGATCGAGCTCCTATAAAAAATGGTCTCAGAAAGTTGTCAATGACAGACACGATTCCAAACCCCACGAAAATGAGTATGAGCCCACGTCCGATGTTGCCTTCGGCAATGAGCTTAAGAGCCAACGGAACGTAGATGACCGGGGCTCCTAGGAGCGGAATCGTACAAAAGACAAAAGTGACTACAGCCCAAAGCAAAGGTGATGGAACTCCCACAAGCCAATACGTCACACCAGCGATTGTCGCTTGTATGATGGAAACAAGAACGACGCTCACAAAAACAGCCCTAACTGTGCTCGTCATTTTCTCGAAAATTTTGATCGTCTCTGACCTGGGAATTGGAATAATTTCACAAACAGGATTCAATAGTTTGTGGCCATCGATGAGCATAAAATACATCGTCAGCAAGGCAATAACCAAGGTCAAAATCGTCGCTCCCAAACTTGCAATGAGCTTGCTGAGCGGCCCTCGAACCATTCCCACGAGATCGTTTCTATGAGTATCGATATAGTCTCTAACATCGACTTGACCCAAGCCAATTTGTGCGAGAATTGGCTTTAGAACGTCATCCACTTTGACAGCGATTTGTTCGACAGTGACACCCTTGGAACCTGAAGGCTGCTCGACAATAAGCTTATTCGCAAAATCATAGACTTGTATCCCAACAACTGTTCCGAGACCAGCAAAGGGCAACACAATGACAAATCCTGTAATCATGGTGGCGATGAGCGCACTAAATTTCGCACTCATTCGCTTGTTGATGCGTGCGTAAAACGGATGCATGAGAATGCTAAGCACAGTAGCCCAGAGAAGAGCGCTCACGAACGGCCAGAAAATCAAGAATGACCAAACCAGGACACCCAGCGTTAGAACCCAAAAGAGAATCCTCTTTTGGTCAAATTGATGGTCTTTCATCGTGAAAATTCCTTCATGTTATGCCCTATACTCCATCTTGATTCGATTCGTTTCGGATGACTTGACGAACGAAATCTTCTGCCAATACACGGTTTGCTGGAGCAACATCACCCCTAAAAATTGCTTGCTGCAATGCCTTCAAAATCATACCAACTCTTGGCCCGGGCTCACATTTGGCGATTTGCAAAATATCCGCCCCTTTTAATGGTGATCGCCAGTCAGTTTTGTTTTCAAGAATGAGCGACTGCGCATTGCGATCTAAGTGAAGTTTAGCCTGGGTTTCCACGTTTGTTGCCAGGCGTGCTAAAGCTATGGCTCGACTCCATATCAAGGGATAGTCCATCAAAATTTGCCGAACCTCGTGCACTAAGAGGTTGGACTTGAGAAGAACCCTTGCAAGTTCAACCGTCGACGAAATTTCAACCGCATCTCTTTCAGAAGCTCGGAACTCATGCATCAAGGTTTCTTTGATTTCTTTCTGGTTCAGATCAGTGGCAAAGAACAATTGAATAAGTACATCGCAAGAATTGTCTTTCGACAAAATCTCCCAATTTATGGCCTTCTCAGTCCTTGGCCAGGCAACTGAAAAAATCTTCGAAGTGTGCAACTCATCGATAGCAGCCCAACAATTTTCAAGCTTAGTGATCTTATCGAATTCCTCCCCCAGTCTCTCTTTGCTCAAAATCGAAATTCGATGCATTTGATGCGCAATCGCAACTTCAATGTGAGGTGCAAAATCGAAACCAAGTTGATGTTTGAATCTGATCGCTCGAACAATTCTAAGAGGGTCATCGAAGAACGTTTTCTCTGGATCAAGCGGTGTTCTCAAAATCTGATTTTTCAAGTCTTCTAAACCGCGACCAGTCGGATCCTTGAGCTCGCCTGACTTGACATTCTCGTAAAGGGCGTTGACCGTAAAGTCGCGACGAAATGCATCGCTTTCCAGGGACCCACGTCGCGTTTCTGGCTTTCGAGAGTTTTCGTCGTAACTCTCTGATCTGAACTCAGCAATCTCCAAGGTGTGACCCAAATACGTTATCTTGGCCGTTCGAAATTTGGGGAACTCCACAAAGTCCAAAAACTCTGGGGACGCATCCATAAGAATTCTTGCGACCTCTGCGGCATTGTCATCTACAGCAATATCCAGGTCATGAAAATGTAAAAATCCCATTAGCCGATCTCGGACACATCCTCCGACCCAATAGACTTCAGCAGCAGGAATCACCTTCACTATTTGCTCTCTTATGAGAGTTTTCAGGTTCAAATCGTGACCAGACAATCTGGATTGATAGTACCAAGTCTTTGCTTCAGCCGGTAGACTTGACACATGATTTTGTCTCGCCGAAGCATGCTCAAGGCCGCAACAACCATTGGCTTCACAAACGCCGCACTCAACCTTGCTGAACTTGCATCGGCAAGAACCGATGTAACCCCAAATCTCGCCGCTCAAGACGAAGATTTCTGGATGCAAATTCAAGAGGGCTTTACCTTGGATCGGACATTTGCAAACTTTAACAATGGTGGCGTTTCGCCTTCTCCAAGAGTTGTTCAAGAAGCCATGCGCAGATACCTTGAATATAGCAATCAGGCCCCGAGCTACCTGATGTGGAGAAATTTGGAACCAGAAGTCGAAAATGTTCGCCGTCGGTTAGCAACAATGTTTGGAGTCAGCCCCGATGAAATCGCCATTACACGAAACGCCAGTGAATCTCTCGAAACCTGTCTGCTAGGATTTGATTTTGAGCCAGGAGATGAGATCCTGACTTCTGATCTCGATTATCCAAGAATGATTACGACCATTCAGCAGCGAGAGCGAAGGGATGGCATCAAGATGGTGCAAGTCAAGGTTCCTCCAACTCCCAAATCTCGTTCAGAAATTATTGAAGCCTTTCGTAATGGGATCACAAGCAAAACGAAACTCATCCTTTGCAGCCAAGTCGTGTTTCTCAATGGCCAAATCAATCCCATCAAGGAAATCGTGGCCCTCAGCAGAAAACACAACATTCCTTGCATCGTTGATGGTGCCCATGCTTTCGCTCACTTTCCGTTTCAGCATAAAAATCTTGAGTGTGATTATTACGGGACATCGCTTCACAAATGGCTCATGGCCCCAATTGGAACAGGAATGCTTTATGTCAACAAGTTCAAGATAAAGGATTTATGGTCCATGATGGCATCGACGGAAGCACAATCGAGCGATATAAGAAAGTATGAAGAGATTGGAACGCACCCGGCGGCAAATCACAATGCCATCGCTGAAGCCTTGACATTTAACGAACTCATCGGAATCGAGCGAAAGGCGGCCCGGCTGAGGTATCTCAGAAAATTGTGGACAGAAGACCTGAAGAACGAATCACGAGTCAAGTTTCATACGGTGCTTGAACCTGAATTCTCTTGTGGTCTAACAACGGTAGAAATCGAAGGAATTGAGCCGGGCGATCTCGCGACTTGGCTCCTGGAGAAAAAGGGGATTTTTGTCACCGGGATCAGCCATGAGAGCTTTAAGGGAATCAGAGTTTCGCCAAATGTATATTCAACTCGAGAAGAAATCTTTAGATTTCGCGATGCCATGATAGAGGCTTGTCGCCATGGAATCCTGCCATAAATGACTTTTTGGAAAACTCACCTTGATTGCATTACTCACTTTAATCACATTAATGTCAAAGACCGATCCACCTAAGCCCTTTTTGCCGGTGCCATCTGCTCGGCAACTCAACTGGCATAACATGGAATTTTATGGCTTTTTACATTTCACAACGAATACATTTACAGATCGAGAATGGGGAAACGGAGATGAAGACGAAGCCGTTTTCAATCCGACTGATTTTGATGCTGACCAAATCGTTTCGACGGCTAAATCGGCAGGAATGAAAGGGCTCATTCTCACCTGCAAACACCACGATGGGTTTTGTTTGTGGCCCACAAAGACCACAACCCACAACGTCAGTAAGAGCCCCTTTAAAAGAGATGTGGTCAAACTCATTTCAGATTCCTGCAAGAAGCATGGACTCAAATTTGGGATATATCTTTCGCCCTGGGATCGCAATAACTCTGAATATGGGCGGCCGGGATACATCGAAATCTATCGTGCCCAGCTCAAAGAACTCCTGACAAACTATGGCGATATTTTTGAGGTTTGGCATGATGGGGCAAATGGAGGCGATGGATTCTATGGCGGAGCTCGTGAAAAGAGAACCATCGATCCCAGAACTTATTACGACTGGCCAAACACTTGGAATATGGTTCGAAAGTTAGCCCCAAATGCAGTTATTTTTAGCGACGTCGGACCCGATTTGCGGTGGGTTGGGAATGAAAATGGATATGCAGGGGATCCGTGCTGGAGCACATATACTCCAGTCGAACCAAATGGTGGATCAAATCCTGCACCTGGGTACTCTCGTTGGCAGGATGGGGAGCAAGGAACAAGATTTGGGAAATTCTGGATTCCTGCAGAATGTGATGTGAGTATCCGCCCGGGATGGTTCTGGCACGCTCGCGAAGATTCTCATGTGAAATCGCCACAAGAACTAAAGGCCCTCTATTTCAAGTCCGTTGGGCGTGGTGCTTCGTTTTTGCTCAATATCCCTCCAAACCGACAAGGTCGAATTTCGAAAGAAGATGTTGAATCTCTGAAAGGTTTTCGAAAACTCATTGATGCCATTTTTGATCATCCAGTTCCCCGTCCCATGGATATCTTTGCATCACATGTCCGAACAAAGGAGGCTCGCTATTCCCCAAGTAATCTCTGGGATTCTCGAAAAGAAACTTATTGGGGAACACCGGATTCGGCAAAAAATCCAACCGTGACTTACACCTTCGCGAGCCCAATTGGCTTTAACACTGTGCGACTACGTGAAGCCATTTCTTTAGGGCAGCGAATCGACAAATTCAAAATTGAAATCATGAAAAACAACCAATGGGTTGAAGTTTTTTCTGGCACTTCTATTGGCAATTGCAGGTTGGTAGCCATTCCAACTTGCAATACTAATCAAGTACGGTTGTCTGTGACAGAGTCTTCAGCTTGCCCCTGCCTCAGTGAGTTTCGCCTGTATCTGGATCCATCTGGGAGAACTGAATGACACGTCCCATTGAGATTCTCTCTGATCTCGTTTTAGCCCCCGGGCCGCCTGGTCAAGAGAAAGCCGTGCGAGACATCATGATTCATCATTTGAATTCGCCTTACGAAGTGGATGCCAAAGGCAACCTTTTGGTGAATTTGTCGCCGGAACACCCCCGAATCATTGTCACCGCCCACATGGATGAGATTGCACTGATGGTTCAAGAGGTCGACTATGATGGCGTAATTCGAGTTCGCCCAATGGGAGGGTTACATGCCTGGAAGTTGGGGGAAGGGCCGGTTCAAATTTTGGCTGACAATTCCACCATAGATGCTGTGCTTTCCTTTGGATCCGTCCATACGGAAGATCCGGCTTCTGTAGCGTGCCAAGCAGAACATCGCGGTATAGAATTCGATCTTGCCTCCGTCTTTACCGGCCTTGATTTAGATCAACTTAATGAAGCTGGTGTCCGACCCGGAACACGAATTGTCATTCATCCTCAAAGGCGGAATCTCTTTCGTTTTCAAAACCACATCTCAGGATATTTTCTCGATGATCGCGCCGATTTGGTTTCATGGCTCATTTCACTCAATCAATGTAAAGACTTAGATTTCCCTGTTCTTTTCGTTGCTACGACCAGCGAGGAGGTGGGAGGTGAAGGCGCGCAATATCTTCTTCACAAGTTTCAACCCGATATCTGTATCGCCTTAGAACTTGGTCCGATCACGACCGATAACCCTGCTGAATTGAGCCCCTGGCCCACTGTTTGGGTTGCAGATTCTTACGCCGCCAGCAGCCCCGAAGATAATGAGATGATATCAAGAGTGGCTGCGCAAATTGGAATGGACGTCCAATTCCAAGCGCTTTCAAGAGGTGGAAGCGATTCCTCTTGTGGAGCCAGCCGGGGTCTGTGCGCCAGGCCAATTACCTTGGGTTTGCCGATGTTGAACACACACGGATTTGAAGTTATTTGCGAAGGTGCAATGGAAAATCTTGCTCGGCTCACAACTGCAGTTATCGCTGAATTGTGTGGTTCATCAAAGCCTTAACCTTTGTATAGTAGAGTGCCACAAACAGACAAAGCCCACCGCCCAGAACTATAGAGAATCGCTCGCCTTTCAAACCTGCAATTGCGCCAGCTTCGAAATCTCCAAGTTGGGGCCCAGAAATGTGAAAAAGGCTGCTGGTTGCAGTCATACGGCCACGCAATTCGTCTGGAGTTGCTAACTGCCGAATGGTTTGACGTAAAACAGTGCTTATCATGTCGCTTGCTCCCACAAGCGCCAAGCAAAAACAGGCCGTCACCAGAGTTTGTGAACAACCGAATCCAATCGTTGCAAGGCCATAGAAGAAAATCATGGTCACAACCATTTTTCCCTGACTACGAACGGTCGGGAGCCACGCCATCGCGGTCGCTGCAACAAATGCACCAACTCCAGTGGCCGAGGCCAGAATTCCAAATCCTTGAGGGCCGAGCTTTAGAATTGCCCCAGCAAATGCTGGCAACAGTGCCTCTGCACCAGACAACAGAGTCGCCCAAAAATCGATCCACATGGCGCTTCGAACAACAGGAGTTCTATTGACAAAGTCTAAACCTTCTTTGACTAAAGATACGACTTCTCGAAAAGATTGTGGCGAACCTTGTTGAACCATTGGCGGGGCTGGTTTTTGATAAAGAATTGAAATGAAGATTGCTAAAAAAGAAATGAAATTTAGGCCATAGCACCATGCCAATCCATGTTGTGGAAGGGCAATAAGAAGACCAGCTGCTGCTGGCCCCAAAATGTCGCTCAATCGCCATGCCATTCCGTTTATCGACGTAGCGTTTGGAAAATCTTCTAAGGGAACTAATCCGACTTGAAACGACTGTCGTGCTGGGCCATCAAAGGCTCGTGCTATCGCGTTTAAGACAACAATTCCATAAAGTGGCCAAACCGAGTTGAGCCCATTTAGAGTCAGAACCAAAAGCAAAAGCGCTACAAGGGCCATTCCGGCTTGCGATAAAAAAAGGAGCTTTCTTCGATCAATTCGATCAGCAAGCACACCGCCAAACAAAGTGAGAAGTAGGAGAGGAACAATTCGAAAGAGACCGACTAGACCCACCATAAAAGAGCTTTGAGTGAGGTGAAAGATGTGCCATGCAATTCCCCAAACTTGCATGTTATTGCCGATATTTGAAATGAAACTCCCTGATAAATAGACCACAAAAGATTTGTGCCTCAGTGCGGGAGGAGTTGCCATTTCGACTCTAGACTTCAGGCTTACCTGATTCACAAGTTGAGCTGGTAGGACAAAACGACAAGAGCCCCGGAATTCTTCCGGAGCTCATGTGCAGGAGAAGTGAAATTTCTTACCTTTGCTTGGGTTCTTCCCACTGGTCAAATGGCTTTCCTGTCATGTTCTGCCATTCTGATTTTTGTTCGGCCGTGAGCAATTGGAAAACTTTGGCTAGGCCTTCTGCTTTTTTGCTTTGCATTGTTTTCCATTCGATCTTTGGAGGTTGACCCTGTTGGCCCTGCCGACCCTGGGGATCCTCTTGGGGGCGAGGAACGATGCTGTCGATGATCTCTCGAACGGCTTGTCGTTGTTCTTCTGTGAAGTTGAGTTTTTCGCCAACTTCTGGCCGGCCAAAAGACATCGGGGCATCAAATTGGAGTCCTAATTGCAGCAACCTTCTGCCCTGGCTTTCATCTAAAATTCGACCTAATGGTGAATTTTTGAAGTCACCCTGACCCTGCTGTCTTTGTCCACCTTGCTGTGGAGGGCCACCAAAGCCACCCTGCTGACCTTGACC
>CAZOVP010000007.1:117462-147701 GCA_964583465.1 uncultured Fimbriimonadaceae bacterium
CCTTGCGGTGGAGGGCCACCAAAGCCACCTTGTCCACCAGGCTGACCCATGGGGCGCAATTCGTTGATCGATTTGATTTGCTCTGGGGACAAATGCAACTCTTTTTGCACAGAGGACATTCGAATAATCATTCCAAGCGAGCCTTGTGCTCGGCCAGGGCGCATTTGGCCCATATCGCCTCGTCCTCCGGGGCCTCCTGGGCCACCCTGTCCACCAGGGCCCCATTGTTGCTGAGCAATGACAGGAGTTATGGCCAGAACCATAACGGCGACAATCGCTTTGACCTTCAATGATTTGCTTGCTTTCATTGTCTACCTCTTGCCGAACATCTCGGCATAGAGACATTATTTGCCATGGATGTGAGGAAGTTATGAGGAAAGGAGAGGGGTCCCAAATTCGATAACAAAAATTGTTCCTTGGCCAATTTGACTCTCACATTTCAGATTCAAACCTTGCGCCAAAGCAAGAGATTGACAAATAGAGAGACCCAACCCATGACCACCACTCTTGCGTGATCTCGAAGGGTCTACCCGATAAAACCTATCAAAAATTCGGGACAAGTGCTCGGGGGCAATCCCTGGCCCTGTGTCTGAAATCTCGAGCCGATTGTCTTTGAAATTCACCCGAATCTCGCCGTCTTCTGGTGTGTAATAAGCAGCGTTTTCAAGCAAATTTGAAACGATTTGAACCATGGCATCGAAGTTAGCTCGGACAATGGGATGCTCGTTAACGCCATTTATTCGAATTCGGTCGTCCTGCTCGAGATTGGTAAGTTGAAGAGCTGCATCAACCACATTGCCAAGATCAACAGGTTCCACTGAGATTTGTGAATGAGCCGAATCCAGTTTCGAAAGCGACAACAATACATGGATCAGCTTCTGCATCGAATTTGAAGATCTCTTTATAGTTTGGAGAGAATTCTCAATATCTTCTGATCGGGCATCTTCATGCAACGCATTGTCAACTGCTAAAGCGATGCTTGTAAGTGGTGTTCTGAGCTCATGAGCGGCATCACCGGTAAAGCGCCGCTGTGATTCAAGAGATTGAGCGAGTTGAGAATTTGATTCTTGTAATCGATGCGTCATGACATTGAACGATTCTGAGAGTCGACCGACCTCATCTTTTCTATCAATTCCAGCAGCCAGACGCTTGTCCGGATTCTGAGCTATCTCTTCTGCAGCTTCTGCAAGCTGAATCACGGGTTTCACAACGAACCCCGCAAGCATTTGCGTAACAACAAGCGCAAGCAGGGCTGCTACGGGAAATGCAGCGAGTAGGGCCCAGAGCATGGCTTGTCGAGCAATAGTAACTGCAACCATATCTTGGCCCACTTGCCCTACAACTTGAGAGCCATCTCTCAAGACTTTTTTGACAGAAAAAATCCTCAATTCTAAGTCATTGAACCGTGCGAATCCATAACTTGACCCATTTTGAACAGCCAAATCAAAAAGGGGTTTGTTTAAAGGTTCGTCCGGGAATAGTTCGCTGTCTGGTGGGCGCCTAACCGGAATGATTCGGGGGCGTCGAAAGTCGAACTTTCGAAACGCGGGTTGTTGCCCGGGCGGAAAATCAGGACGTTGAAAACGAGGCTGCCCCATATTATTGATGGCTCCTTCCACTCGATCCCTTAACTCTCGATCAATGGCAACCAACGTCGAATGGCGCCCGATACTGATTTGAATCGCTCCAAACACAACGATGAGCACGACAAAAGCCAAAAAGGTCCAAACGAAGATGGTCCATTTCAAAGACATAATTTAGCCCTTGCTCCTCAGCACATATCCCACGGCATGTACTGTTTGGATATACAAACCATGCGGATCGACCTTTTTTCGAAGTGAAGACATATGGAAATTGACCGTGTTCGGCAGGGCTTCATCGCTATTAAAAACCCTTGTTAAGATCACTTCTCTTGACAAAACTCGACCCTGATTTCTCATCAAAGCTTCTAGCAAGCTAAATTCCCGAAGAGTCAACAAAACAGCGGTATCGTTAACTTTTACGGTTTGGGCCAATGAATCCAGCTCAATCGGTCCAAACTTCAGGACACTTTGGCGACGAGGAGAATCGCGTCGAATGAGAGCCTGCACTCGCGCCAATAATTCGTCGACATCAAATGGCTTTCCCAGGTAATCATCCGCACCAGAATTGAGCCCCGCAACCCGATCTGGTACCTCATCGCGAGCTGTCATCATGAGGATCGGAGTTGCGATTCCAGAAGCACGTAAAGTTTGACAAATGGCCATACCATCTTTTGAAGGAAGCATCCAATCCAAAAGGATCGCAGCATAGCTATTCATCAGTGCGGCAGTCTCGCCTTCAAGCCCATCATAGGCAATTTCAACCTGATAGCCAGCTCTTTTAAGGGCGATTGAAACTCCCTCTGCGACATCAAAATCGTCTTCTACGACTAGCAACCGCACATATTCATTTTATCCACAAGATATGAGGATTCTATGAGGGATGGGTAGAGTTAAAGGGTGGGTTTGGAGATAAGGGACATCGAATTGCACTTCAATGCAAAATCACGCTCGGGCCAAACCAGGATGGATGAAATTAGCAATGAACTTCAGGTTGCTGGATTTCGAGTCCAAAGAATGTCGCTTCATAGAAATGTCCAAAGTTTTAAAGATGAAGTTGCAGATTGCGCGAAACGTGCAGTCCCTTTGATTGGAATTGGGGGTGGAGATGGCACACAAAGACTTGGCGCTGAATTGCTTGCGGGCAAAGAATCGATAATGACGGTCTTGCCCATGGGCACCGGTAACGCCCTTGCTTCTGACCTTGGAATACCGCAAGATCCCAAAACGATGGCCGAATGTCTTGCGGGTTCAATTGTGCAATCCATAGATGTTGGATGGTGCAACGGGATGGCATTTGTCAATGTTGCAACACTTGGGCTTTCGGCAAATATTGCGAAAAACATTCCTAAATCTTTCAAAAAGAAGATCGGCAAATGGGTGTACCTCCCTGCCGTCCTAAAGTCGATCCGATCAATCACTCCCTTTCAAATTGACATCGAAACGGAGGGTGACAAATTCTCCGGGCCGGTGATTCAATTTGTGGCTGGCGCAGGAAGAACTCATGCTGGATCGCTCATGGTCACACGGCGTGCCAGCAATAGTGATGGAAGGTTATCACTTTATGCAGTGGGTGAAGATGGGCGAAGGGGACTTGTGCGCTTGGGGTTGGGACTCATAACCGGAAGCCACACCCATCTTGAAGAAGTTTGGTCATGCCAAGCAGCAACTGCAATCGTCACAACTGCTCCCCAAAAAGAACTTATTTTAGATGGCGAACCTTCAGGAAAATCGCCACTTGAACTTCGCATTGATCAGAATTCGCTGAAAGTTCTGGCACCGGTCATTGAAGACAACAAATAGCTGATTTCGTCGTGTGACATAATTTTTCTATGCGGCGAAATGGACGAGCATGTCTCCTTGAAGAACCGGGTCAGGCGAGCGTAGTTCGCGATATTATCATCGATCCCCCCGAATCGCAAGAAGTTCTCGTCAGATTGGTTGCCAGTGGGGTTTGCCACACAGATCTCACGGTCAAAATGCTTAATGGCAACGGCATGAGCTTTCCCATTATCCTAGGCCATGAAGGTGCAGGAATTGTTGAGGCTGTAGGAAATGATGTTCAAGATTTGCAAGTTGGTGACCCTGTCGTCATCGCTTATCGCGCGCCATGTGGCTCTTGTCCCGCATGTGTTCGTGGTGATCTACGACGTTGCTACCGTGCCTTAAGGCCAGGATCTAGAATTCGAAGAGCATCCGATGGAGCTGTCTGCTCTCAGGTTCTAAGATGCGGAACATTTGCGACACACACCGTCGTTCATAGCAAAGCTTCAATAAAAATGCCAGCCCAAATGCCTTTGGATAAGGCCTGCTTGATCGCATGCGGTGTCATCACAGGTGTTGGAGCAACTATGAATACATCTCCCGTTTTTGCCGGAGCACGAGTTGCAGTTATTGGCTGCGGTGGTGTGGGGCTGAGTGTGATTCAAGGAGCAAAGCTCTGCCATGCCAAGCAAATTATCGCCATAGACGTAAACCCGGTCAAGCTGGGTTGGGCCAAAGATCTTGGAGCAACACATTTGGTGAACGCCAACGAAGTAGATCCGGTTACCGAGGTTCGGAAACTGACCGCAGACGGATGGGATGGGGGCGTGGAGTTTGCCTTTGAAGCAACTGGAATTCCGAAATGCACAGAGCAGGCCGTAAAGATGCTCTCATATGGAGGACGCGCAACTACAATCGGATTCCCTGCTCAAACAGATCATATCAATCTGAACCTTGGAGACATGGATACCGGTGTTTATTGGAACAAAGCGGGGCTGAATGTTTGCCATTGTGGCGATGCCTTGCCCTCTCATGATTTTCCTGTCTTGGCACAGCTCTATCTTGATGGCCAACTCGATCTCGACCGGATGATAACGAACAAAATTTCATTAGATGACGTTGAAGACGCCTTTCATCAGATGGAAACCGGTGATGTCATTCGATCTGTTATTACGTTTTGATCAAGCCATTAGATCTTTGATAACGTGACCATGCACGTCTGTCAACCGGAAATCCCGCCCTTGATAAGGGAAGGTGAGCTGTTTGTGATCGACTCCCATCAATGCCAAAATTGTGGCTTGTAAATCATGTACGTGGACGGCACCTGGTGTCGCAACATCTTTGGTTGGGCTCACGGGCTGTCCATCGGAATCTACGATGTTGTATCCATAGTCATCGGTTCGTCCATAACTAGTCCCCGCATTGACGCCTCCTCCAGCCATAAATATTGAAAAGCATCGAGGATGATGGTCTCGACCAAACGAGTTAGGATCAAGCGGGCCTTGAGAGTAGCTTGTTCTGCCAAATTCACCTCCCCAAATGATGAGTGTATCTTCGAGCATCCCCAGCCGTTTCAAATCCTTGATGAGTGCAGCTGTCGGTTGATCCGTTTCTTGACATTGGGTCTTCATTCCTGAAAGTAAATTTCCATGGTGATCCCAACCTTGATGATAGAGTTGGATGAATCGAACGCCCTTTTGGGCAAGACGGCGAGCGAGCAGGCAATTGGCCGCAAAGGTTCCGGGTTCTTTAGATTTCGGCCCATAAAGCTCAAAAACTTCTTCGGGTTCATTCTTGATATCCATCACATCGGGCACACTCGTTTGCATCCTATAGGCAAGTTCATACTGTGCAATTCGACTCTCAATTTCGGGATCCAATTCCTTCTCAAATTGAATCCGATTGAGTTCGTTCAGTTTGTCAAGCATGGCACGACGTCCAGAATCACAGACTCCGTCTGGATTTGAAAGATAAAGCACAGGTTCCTTCCCGGATTGGAACTTCACGCCCTGAAACCGTGAATCGAGAAAACCGCTTCCCCAAAGTCGCGAATAGAGAGGTTGGTCGGCTTTGTTTGCCGTCGCCAAAACAACAAATGCGGGCAGATCCTGGTTCATCGTTCCCAGTCCATATGACACCCAGGATCCGATACTCGGTCGGCCTGCAATTTGGCTCCCTGTTTGGAAAAATGTTATTGCAGGATCGTGGTTAATAGCTTCTGTGAAAACTGACTTGACAAAACAGCAGTGATCAGCGACTTCAGCAATGTGTGGCAAAAGCTCGCTGAGCCATGCACCACTTTGACCATGCTGTGCAAATTTAAACGGCGAACCTGCCAATGGAATAATGTTTTGATTCGTGCTCATGGCGGTCAATCGCTGTTGACCACGCACAGAATCTGGCAAAGGCTGACCATGAAGGTCGTTCAGTTTTGGCTTGTAATCAAAGAGATCTTGTTGGGCAGGACCGCCAGCTTGAAAAAGATAGATAACGCGTTTCGCTTTGCCCAAAGGCAGAACCCCGTTTGCACTGGAAATTTGAGGAAGAAGGGATGCCAAGCTCAGCGTTCCAATTCCAGCTGATGCCCGCCCGAAAAACTCACGCCTTGTGAGACTCGATAAGTCATCCAATGTGATTTTCATCTCTTCCAAACCGCCGAATCAGAGTTCATGATCACTTGACAAACGGCCATCCACGAGGCGAGTTCTTGCGCAGGTTCTCCAGAGCGGTTACGATACCCTCCAATAGCGACGGCCTTTTGAGATAGGAGCAAATCTCGACCATAAATTTGTCGCTGCTGCAAAAGCAAATCGTTCAATATGACTGATTCTTGATTGCTGGGAAACCGAGAGCACAACAACAAAAACGCTCTTTGAATTCTTTCTCCATCAGAATGTGATTCCACCAAGACTCGATCTGCGAGAGCACGACTTGCCTCAACAAATTGGATATCGTTAAGCAAGACGAGCGATTGCAATGGAGTATTTGTTTTTGTTCGGCGCATCGTGCAAGCCTCTCGACCAGGCGCATCGAACAGAGTCATATTGGGAACAGGCGTTGTTCTCTTCCAAGTGGAATAGAGACTTCGCCTATAGAGGTCTTCACCCTTGCTTTGAACAAATTCCGGGCTCATCGTGTTGTTTTCGGTCCAAATTCCGGCCGGCTGATAAGGGTTGACAGGCGGTCCGCCCATCTTTTCCTGAAGCAGACCCGCAGCAAAAAGCACTCCATCTCGGATCATTTCGCTGCTCAACCTTTGGCTCGGCCCCCGAGATAGCCATCGATTAAGAGGGTCGACTTGCACATTGTTTAAATCTCCTTTAGAATCTTGCCGATATGTTGCGCTCAAAGCCATTTCCCTGAGCAAGGCCTTGGTGTTCCACCCAGATTTTAAAAAGCGATATGCCAAAGCATCCAAAAGCTCTGGATGTGTGGGCCGAGAACCTTGAACACCAAAGTTCTCTGAAGTTTCAACAATTCCCGTTCCAAACAGCAACTGCCAGAGACGATTGACGGCCACACGGGAAGTCAACGGGTTTTTCGGGCTACAGACCCACTTGGCAAGTCCTAATCTTGTTTGCAATTCTTTAGAGTTCGGCTTTGATAAGCACTCTGGAACATTACGGTGCACCAAGTCTTCAATTTTTTTGGGAGAATCGTATTGCCCCCTGGCGAGCAGATATGTCTCTGGAAGAGGCTTTTGATCTTCCATTGTCGAGACTTCGAGGATACCATTTTCAAACTCCGCTAACTTCTTTTGTTGAGCTCGCATGGCCAAACCAAGTTCTTCGAAATGGGAATTGAAAGGCTTCGTTGAATTGCCTTTGTAACCAGAATGAAGGGATTTGACTTCCTCGGGAAGCCATTCTCCTTCAAAATATTGAACTCTTGCGACAGCACCATTCTTGAAACCAGCATCCCTAAATCGTGTTGCAAATGTCCAATGACCTTGACCAGGCCCAAGGTCTCCATAAGCTCTGGCATTCTTCCAGATTTTGTTTGCAATCACCTGATACCGAACCTTCTTACCATTAAGAAAGAGTGCTAGACCTTGAGCAGTGCCACTTCCATCATATGTCCATGCAACTTGTGTCCAAACTCCTTCCGGCAACGTGTCCAGTGTTCGGATTGCAATGGCATTTCCTGGCCAATGACGCATTATCTTTGCGACCAAGTGGCCAGAATCTAAGGTCAAGTCCATGCCACAAAATCCAACATCTGTTCCACCTGTGCGATGCAATATGACGGTTGGAACACTGGAATTGACGGCGTTCTTTAATGCAAATGACCACGAGAACGCATCCCAACGATCGGCAGAATTAAAGTTTTCGATTTTGAGCCCGCTATCGCCATCAAATACATAACTTAAACCAAAAGGTGACTTTTCTCTTTTATTTGTTCCGAGTTGTTGAAGTGTTGCTTTGGAGTCAAGTTGGTTCTTACCTTGATCATCAAACTGGGCTGTCACTCTCGGTGCAAAATCACTTGCCAAAGCGATTTTCTGCTTTGCAGATTGATAGCTCTTTATTGTTTCATTTGCTATCTTCTTTAATTGCTCCAATTCCACCTTTTGGTGAACTGTAGGAAGTAAAACGGAGGGGGTTGGAACGATTTCGGAGCTCAAGAGGAGTCCGAACTCATTGATCGCATTAAAATATGCAAAGAGCTGGTAATACTCCCTTTGTGAAATTGGATCGTATTTGTGGTCGTGACAACGTGCACATCCCAATGTCAAACCCAAAACAGCTGTTCCAAAAGTATCTGTGCGATCCGCAGCATAGAGCATTTTGAACTCATCCCGAATGGATCCTCCTTCGTTCGATTGTCGATGAAGTCGATTGAATGCCGTTGCAAGATGAGTTTCTGCGGTGGCATTTGGCACCTGATCCCCAGCGAGTTGGAGCGTGACAAACTCGCTGAATGGCATGTTTTGGTTCAGGGCTCTTACTACCCAGTCTCGATAGGGCCAATTTGGGGCAATGAGATCGGATTGATAACCATAACTATCTGAATATCGAGCCGCATCCAGCCAATCGACCGCCATTCTTTCGCCAAATCGAGGGCTTGCCAAGAGTCGATCAACAACAGTTTCAAAACTATGATCCGAGTGATCATTTAAGAAGTTGACACGCTCTTGATCCGAAGGAGGCAATCCGGTAAGGTCGTAAGTCACCCGCCTCAGCCAACGTTCCTTGCTCGCTTCTCGTGAGGGCTCTAGACCATGTTCCCTCATAGACTTTAACACGAATCCGTCCCACGGCACTTTGATCCAAGGGTCGTTTTGCATTGGGTAGTTGATGAATTTTGGAATGGGCTCAAAAGACCAAAGCTTTGCGTACTCTGCCCCTTGAGTTATCCACGATATGATCAAAGACTTTTCCGCCTCGGAAAGCGTTTTATGAGAAGATTCCGGAGGCATGGGATCGGACTTTGAAGTGATTCTCTCGACTAGAACGCTTTTCCCAGGCTTTCCTTTTTGAATAACCTTCATACTTCCCGTTGGCAGATCAAGTCTTAAACCGGCCTTTCGAGTTTGAGAATCTGGCCCGTGACAAGCAAAACACTTTTCGGAAAGAATAGGAAGAATATCTTGGGAAAAATCAACCTTCTTCTTTTGACCGTCAACCGAATGAGGTGGCTGGGCTAAAGCAAGTCCAAATAAGAAGAAAGCACTTAAGCAGAACCAATGGGTGAGACCCAACAAATTCTGCCTTGGCATAATTGCGATATTACCCTTCACCCGTTTCGATTTTGGCCGTAGCGATTTTGGTAACGATCGTGCCACTTCACAACTTCAATGTCTGGCAACCTTTGAGGCTGTCCAATTTGCATTGCTAACCAAACGGTTCTGGCAGCATCCTCAGTCATCACCGCAGCTTTCAAAGCAGATTCAACAGTCTCACCCCAAGAAAATACACCGTGGTGGCCCAACAAAATCGAAGGCGAGTCGGTCTTATGCGAGAGGATGCTTCGGCCAATTTTGTCGCCAGAATTATCAACATAAGGTGCGCAAGGAATGTCGCCCCCAAACTCATCGGCAATTGATGTTAAGATTGCAGGAATCGGCATTTCTAAAGCGGCGAATGCTGTCGCATAGTTACTATGCGTATGAATGATTCCAGCGATTCCTGGCATGTTCTGATACAGAAAAACATGATGAGGCAAGTCCACGCTTGGAATCTTGTCACTTGAAATTTGCTTCTGGCTATTAAGCTCAATTCCGACAATATCCAATTCCGTCATCGATTCATAATTAATTCCCGAAGGCTTAATGAAAATTACGTCATCAACGGGCGAATATCCGCTCGCATTTCCAGAATGGGCAGTCACAAGCCCATTTCTTGCAAGCTCTAAATTGGCTTTATGGACATCACACCGCAGCTTCAACAGACGGTCATTCATCTAGCTTTAAGGATACTCAAATCAGGCAAAATATTCGGGTGCTCTCACAGTTCTTGATCTCAGTTTTGAATACGGATCAACAGGTTCTGAAACTTAATGGAATTCGTGGCCCGGGCCAAGGTCATCGAGTTGTCCTCATAAGTGGCGACGAAGAATATCGATCAGAGGAAGCCCTGCCACAACTTGCGAAAATCCTCTCAAAGAGACATGGGTTTCAATGTACGGTCTTGTTTTCTCTCAATTCTCGCGGAGAAATTGACCCGACAGAACACCACAACGAACCTGGCCTTGAAGCCTTGAAGCGAGCCGATCTTTGTATCATGCTTTTGCGATTTCGAGAATGGCCAGATGAGCAAATGGAGCACTTTGTTAACTACTACCTTTCGGGAAAGCCAATTTTGGCGCTACGAACGAGCACGCATGCGTTCAGTTACTCCGATTCTTCAGAGAGCCTATTCAAAAAGTACAGTTATAACAGCAAAGTTTGGCCCGGAGGATTTGGGGAAAACGTATTAGGATCCACCTGGATCAGCCATTGGGGTAACCATGGTCAACAAGGAACCCGAGGGGTTATCGAAAATGCATATAAATCCCACCCCTTACTTTATGGGGTTAAAGAGATCTTTTGCACAACCGATGTCTATGAGTCTCACCCTCCGATAGACTCCAAAATCTTGATCCGAGGGGAAGTGACAGAAACTTTGGATCCCAATTCTCCACCGTCGACAACAACAAGAAACGGGCAAAACATCAACAACCCCATGATGCCAATTTTTTGGACTCGAAAGCATAAAAACGAACAAAACAACACGAATGAGGTCATCACGACAACCATGGGTTCGGCAACAGATCTGCTCAATCCGGGGTTCAGAAGGCTACTCGTGAACTCAACGTATTGGCTTTGTGGAATGAAATCCAAGATCAAACCAAATCTAAATGTGGATATAGTCTTGCCATTCGAACCGAGTCCTTTCGGATTTGGCAAGTACCGGCAGGGCCACGTTCCTGCTGATCTCGAAAAAAGTGGTCAACTTTTAACGGATTCTTAGACATAATATTGATGGAATTTCAGTTCACTCTGCCCAAGGTTTTTGTTTCAGCGCCGAGACAGCCCAAAGTGATATGTCCCAAATAATGAGGTTTCTAAATTGAGTCAATCGAAAAATCAAAAACCAACTCGCAGAAAAGTACTTCAAGCGACCGGAGGGCTCGCAGCGGCCGCTATTTTGCCAGGCTACAAACTTCCCCATGTCCATATGTCCAATGCCGACGAGGTTCGAGTGGCCCTCGTGGGCTGTGGCGGTCGAGGCGGAGGCGCTGCGGCCAATGCTTTATCGACCAAGTCAGGACCGACCAAGCTCGTTGCCATGGCGGACGTCTTCGAAGATCGGCTCAACAGCTGTTATGAAAACCTATCGAAATCCAAGGGTAAGCAAGTCGATGTTCCCAAAGATCGACAATTCATCGGATTTGACGCCTACCGAAAAGCAATGGATTCCTTGCGACCTGGCGATGTTGTCATTCTCACTACTCCTCCTGCCTTTCGATGGGTTCACTTCACCTATGCCATCCAAAAGAAACTTCATGTCTTTATGGAAAAGCCTGTCACCGTTGATGGCCCAACCAGCCGAAAAATGTTACAGCTCGGCAAAGAAGCATCAGCCAAAAATCTGAAAGTGGGCGTCGGACTCATGTCCAGACACCAGAAACCGTTGCAAGAGCTATATGAACGAATAAAAAATGGTGAGCTGGGAGAAGTCATGCTCTCTCGTGGTTATCGAATGCATGGCCCAGCGGGCTATTCACAGTCTGTTAGAAAGCCCGAGAATGTCTCGGATCTCGAATATCAGATTCGAAGATTTCACAGTTTCCTTTGGGCCAGTGGTGGTTGCTTCAACGACTTTTACATTCACATCATCGACCAGGCTTGCTGGATGAAAGATGCTGTTCCCATCAAGGCACAAGCACTTGGTGGCCGCCACTATAAGGTGTCCAACGAAGGTGTTCCGTTTGTTGATCAAAATTTTGACACTTACTCTGTCGAATACACATTTGCCGACGGTTCGAAGTTCTTCTTTGACGGACGATGCGTAGAAGGCGCTCATGGCATCTATTCCAGCTATATTCACGGCACTAAGGGCATTGCAATCGCTTCTCGAGCTAACGATTGCGGTGGCCCATCAGCCATCTACAAAGGGCAAAACATTTCCGAAGAGAATCTTGCTTGGCAATCGACGGATACCAGCAATCCTTACCAAAACGAATGGGATGAGCTTATGGATGCGATTCGAAACGACAAGCCTTATAGCGAAGTCGAGCGAGGAGTACATGCGAGCTTGGTGAGCAGTATGGGAAGAATGGCCGCACACACTGGTCAAGAGATCACATTCGAACAAATGCTCAATTGCGAGCACGAATTTGCCCCCGATGTCGACAAACTCAAGTTGGGTGGACCCGCTCCGCTGATGCCAGACAAAGACGGAAAGTATCCCATTCCACAGCCTGGCATTTTGGCTGACAAAGAATACTAATCTGAGCCAGGAATCGTTCTAACGAAGGCTTTTGCTGAAGGATATGATTTCAGCAAAAGCCTTCTCTTCGTTTCGCTCAGAAGAGTGAGTGATGTCGATAAGGGATCACTTTCGAGGCCCGATGGGCAAATCACTGTTGCCTGAACCCGATTAAAAAGCGCAAGCCCAGAGCGAGGATCAACAACATGAGAGAAGTGTCTTCCCCCGATCGTTGCAAACTGTTCTGTATCTCCTGAGCTCGAAATTGCGCAATTTTTGATCTCGAGCTGTGGTGCGATTCCAAGCTTTTCAGCATTTGGTACGAGAACTGTCCAGCCGGCTTTGCCTGGAGGAGCATCACTGACGACAACATCTCCGCCCATTTCCACTAGAGCAGAAAAAATCCCGTGAACTTTGAGAACTTTCTGGGCTTCATCACACGCGTAACCCTTAGCGATGCCTCCTAAATCAAGCTGCATTCCCGCCTGAGTCAGTTTCACAGAACTGGAGCCAGGTTCCAAAGAAATCTTCTGATATCCAACAAGATTCTGGATTCGCGAAATTTCGGTGTAGAGTGGTAATTTTCCAGACTTTCTTGCCGCTCGCCATAACCGCACCAGTGGGCCAGCGGATATATCAAAAGCTCCTTCTGTTTGTTCTGAAATCTTTAAAGAAAAATCGATAACCTTATAAAGATCTCGAGAAACTTTCCTAAATCGGCCCACGTCTTCGGCGCAAAGTCTATTGAGTTCGCTTTCTTTCTGATAATCGCTCATGATCGAGTCAAGCTCGGACATCCTCTCAAATGCTGCGATACAGGCCGATTCTGCAGACGTCTGATCCTTGGCATAGACCACAAGTCGTGCATCAACACCCATGATATAACGACTCAAGGTAAAACGAGTGAGCGTTTCGGATTGCGCATAGGAACTCTGGGTTGCCATCAGATATCCCAAAATCAAGACGATTTGTTGTAGATTGAGAGAAAACATGTTGAACATAAGAAGACTGAGACTGACACCCATTATGATGATTTCAAGCCTTTTGCTCGTGTCTCAGGGGTCTGCTCAAGATCTCCAATCTTATGTCGAAACATTACCCAAGTCGGCTGTCAAGATCACAATGATTCCAATCCCAGCCGGCAAACTGAATCGGGGCGGCAAAAGTATTGACATCAAGCCGTTTTTTGTGGCCGAAACCGAAACGACATGGGAGGCGTTCGACACGTTTCTCACAAGTGGCCCACCATCAAAAGCATACGATCAGTCGACTTTCGCCGCAGACGTTATCGCTCGGCCAAGTAAGAGTTATATCTTGCCAGATCTGGGTTGGGGACATGCGGGTTATCCAGCTATTAATGTCAGTGCAACAAATGTCGAAATGTTTTGTCGCTGGATTTCGAAAGTCACTGGAAAGAAATACCGGCTTCCCACAGACACGGAGTGGGAATATGCTTGCCTGGCCGGGGCTAACGAAAATGAAGCACCCAAAGATTCTGAGCTCGAAAAATCGGCTTGGTACGAAGCCAATAGCAAGGGTATGACTCATCCAGTGAAAAAGAAGGCACCAAATGCATGGGGGCTATATGACATGTATGGCAATGCGGGCGAATGGTGTCTGGATGAAAAAGCAGAATTTGTGCTCTGCGGAGGTACATTTAAGGATCCTATCGCGCTTTTAGTGGCAACAACTCAAAAGCGATGGGAACCAGCCTGGCAAGAAACTGATCCGCAAATGCCCAAGAGCCGGTGGTGGCTTTCGGATGGTTCCTTTGTTGGGTTCAGAATTGTCTGCGAACCCTAGGAATCATTGAAAACATGGAACGACATCAAGTTGAGGAGTTGATCAACAAGCACAAGGATGCCGTTTACAAACAAATGGTTCGGGTTTGCAACAACAGGGACGATGCCGAAGACGCTTTAGGGGCATCAATTCTCGCGGCGCTCACTTCTTACAAGTCCATGCGATCAGAATTAACCTTCCGATCTTGGCTCTCGACAGTTGCTCATCGAATTTGCTCAAAAATGCGGGATAAAACGGTGTTCAACATTATCGAAGCAGGAATTCTTGAAGAATTTCCGGACGATTCGCAACCAGAAGCATTTGAACTTGAGACAATCAAATCTCACATTAAGAGAACCGTAGACGATCTTCCAGAGACCCTTCGAGATGCGTACCTCTTGTGCGAAATTGAGGAGAGGTCATTGGAAGACGTCGCTAAGTCCTTAAAAATTTCAGTAGCTGCTGCCAAGTCCCGAGTTCATAGAGCGAGACAGTTTGTCAGAAACCAGCTCGATCAATACATATCCATTTACGAGTAGGACTTTGAATCTAAATGGGTGCTTATGGCCACATTTATCATATGAGCTTAAGGATTCATGTGGACATGTTTGCATCCACTAGAAAGGTGGATCCAACATTAGACTTAAAAGAATGCATCAAATTTTGTGGAAATGCTGTCACAAGGTGCGAAAATTCGTGATAGCTTCCTCGTTTTCGTGGTTTCATGATCTCCAATTTCGCTTGCTTGCTGGTATCTTAATATCTATAGGAGTGGTCTTAGCAATCACGATTTCTTGGGTTTTGCTTGGCCTTTCCGGGCTTGTAGGCATTGGATTAATTTTTGGTTGCCTATCAGATCCGAAAGTTATGGCATCCATCCTCGCGAACCTACAAACAAGTCGGCATCTCACGACATTCGTTTCAAAGGAGAAAATTCAATGATTCTTAAGAATTTTTACAACGACGATTTAGCTCAAGCGAGTTACCTTATTGGTTGCGCAGAATCTGGCGAGGCTGTTGTCATCGACCCCTTACGAACCATATCACCTTATCTAGAGGTCGCTGCACAGCAGGGCCTCAAGATCGTCGCAGTCACAGAAACCCATATCCACGCAGATTATGCCAGCGGTTCGCGAGAACTTGCATTTGCGACAGGAGCGACACTGTATATCAGCGATGAAGGTGATGCTGATTGGAAGTATGCCTTTGCAAACGAGCCAGGTGTTGTCTTGCTCAAAAATCACGATGTCATCAAAATTGGCAACCTAACATTCGAGGCTCTTCATACGCCTGGGCACACTCCCGAGCATCTTGCATTTTTGCTTACAGACCACAGTACTTCTCCAACTCCTCATTCCCTCTTTACAGGTGATTTTATTTTTATTGGTGATGTGGGGCGACCAGACCTTTTGGAAAGGGCTGCTCAGATCGAAGGAACAATGAGGGCTGGAGCAGAAAGACTCTTTGATTCCTTGCAAAAGATCAGCAACTTGCCAGACACCCTACTCATTTGGCCCGGACATGGGGCTGGCTCTGCATGTGGAAAGTCGCTAGGCGGGAGTCCGGTGAGTGCCCTTGGATATGAGAGAAAGAGCAATTGGGCATTGATGGCTCAACAAAAAGAAAATTTTGTCAATGAAGTATTGAATGGTCAGCCTGACCCTCCTAAATACTTTAAGAATATGAAATTCCTAAATAAAGCAGGTGCCCCGGTCATCGGTCAAGTTGGATCTGTACCAAGGGTCTCTTCACCCTCTTCACAACTGGTTGATGTGCGCCAAGCCGATGCCATTAGGCAAAAGCTGGCGAAAGGGGCGCTTGCGATTCCTGATAACAAGAGCTTTGTGGCTTGGGCTGGATGGCTTTTGAACTACGATGACCCTATTACTTTGATTTCAGAGTCTCAGGGTCATGCCGATGCGATAAGGCAGAAGCTCGCACTTATCGGATTGGATAACGTTACTGGCTGGATGTCGGCTTCAGATTACAATGCGCTTACGGCCGAACCCATAAACGTCATTACTGCTACATCGCTTAATGCTGGGGATTGTGTCGTTGATGTGAGAAACGCGTCAGAGCGATCGATGGATCATATTGAGGGTTCGATTCATGTGCCGTTGGGAAGATTATGCGATAACCTGGAACTTCTTCCAAAAGATCGTCGGATTGTTGTCCATTGCGCTGGAGGGAGCCGAACCCCAGCAGCTTATTCGGTTCTCAAAAGGGCCGGATTCGAAACCATTGCAGAGCTTGAAGGTGGTCTTGCAGCTTATCGAGCAGCAAAACCTGTTGCAACAAAATAACAGTGGTGAATCCCGCCATCACATAGGAACCTCGCGAGCGACATAAATTTGCTCCTGACATTTTGTTTTCATCGTCGCGGCCAAGGTAGCCCAAGATGCCAAAGATGCAATGTCCTTGCATTGCTTCTTGATCGATATTGCTCAGGTTTCCTTTCCGTTTGAGATGCAGGATTGATTCGCCATCGTAAGCTTTTGTTCCGGGATAATATTGCCTGCCCAAGTCTGGGTCACTCCTAGCTCATCAGAATCAGACTTGCGGATCATGTGCTAGGACATCACAGGAACTCTTGAATCGTAAGCTTCGCCGGTGCACATTGTGCCACTGAAAACGAAGTTGCTGCAGCAATCCAAAAGGAATTCGGAATTTTGCACCCTAATGGCGATCCGATATTATGACATTGGCATTTTGTTGGCGTCGACGTCTGTTTACTAGCAATAGAGGTTAGCCATGACTTTTGGATACTCTTTGATAGGCTTCTCGAAATGAGATTCCTTCTCTTTTGACAAGTTCAAATGCCTCCTCGGCTGCATGAATACCTGGTGTGTTAATAGCCGCCGCGCGCGCTTGGTCAAAACTGATTTTTGTCAAAGAATAACTGGCAATTTCTAACACGAAATGCGCACGGTCAATAATTCGAAAAAGGGGCTCTTTCATTAATTGGAGATCCCGATGATAACCACTTGGCAAACCATTGGTGAGTGCTGCTATCGAGAGAAAGTCCGCCAAAGCTTGACTCGAATGGCCCCGAATAAGTTCAAAGACATCAGGATTTCGCTTTTGAGGCATGATGCTAGAACCCGTGCTGATCTCATCTGCAAGTTTGACAATCCCAAACTCCTGGCTAGAAAAAAGACAGATATCTGCTGAAAGGCGGCCCAAGTCTGAAAGGATTTGTGTTAAGGCGAATGCCAACATCGATTCGCCCTTTCCACGGCTCAACTGGCATGATGTGACCGGTTCTTGGACTTTCGAGAATCCCAAACTCATAGTCGTCATTTTTCGGTTTAGTAATAATCCAGGAGTTCCATAACCTGCTGCCGATCCTAATGGGCATTGGTCAATGATTGTCTTCGCAGTTGTCAAAAGAATGCGGTTGTCTTGGAGCAAGCTTCTGAATCCACTGATCCATAGACTTACCGAAGAAGGCATTGCCTGCTGCATATGCGTGTACCCGGGAATCTTTACTTCGCCAAACTGCTCTTCAATGTCCTTGCAAGAACTCAAAATGCATGTCAATGATTCTTCGAAACTCTCGACTTCTCTTTTGAGATAGAGTCTCAGGGCAGTGAGAACTTGATCATTTCTCGATCTTCCTAAATGGACTTTCCCACCAATGGAGCCAATTCTTTCCATAAGCTGCGCTTCAATAGCTGTGTGGCAATCCTCGTCTTGCTTTTGGATGTTCCAAAGTCCGGCTACAAATTCGCTACCAATTGCTTCTAGTGTTTCCACCAATTGGTTAGCCTCTTCATTTGGTATGTACCCTTGGGCACTCAGCATTTCAACATGAGCGATCGATGCCAGAATATCAAAACTGACAAGTCGTTGATCGAGAATGAAATCTTGGCCCACGGTGAAATCCAAAATAAGATCGTCCAATTTTTGACCCTTCTCCCAAAGTCGCGCCATTAGTTCAAAATCTCCTTTGCGATGGCGAGATATCCCATTGCACCTTCGATTACTTCATGAACAAAAATGAATTCGTCTGTCGTGTGACTCCTCTTGGTGTCGCCAGGGCCAATTTTGACCGCATTTTGACCCTGAAAATATACAAGATCACTCATCGTCCTACTATGAAAAATTTGGCTCTTTGGCAGTGCTCTTTGAACTCCTTGGACGACCTGGCTTTCAGAAGGGCAAGCAAAGGGCTCAAGCCGGCTTGATCTGATTTGAATTTCACTCTTGACTCTATCTTTGAGGCTTGCTATGAAGTCTTCATGATTGATACCTGGATCTGTGCGAAAATCGATGACAGCACTAGCTGAATTCGGTATTTGATTTCGCGCCGATGAACCGTTCAGCACAGTCGGTTGCCCACCCAAATCTTGCATGACAATGAGATCATGTGCTAGCCCAAAAATCGGGTTGTCGATTGGGTGTGCTGCGTGACTAGCGACCCCATGAGATATGAGGTCTACAATAATCAGGCCCGATTGCGACGAACCAATATTCATGTTTGTGGGTTCTCCTACAAGAATGGCATCAGGGTTCCACCCAAGCTGTTTTTGAGCATATGGCCAAGCAATTTCTGTTCCCTCCCCCCCGGTTTCTTCCTCGGCAACAAGCATAATTCCTACGCCACCTACTGATTCCTTACTCAATTGCTGAAAGGCCATCATCATCGCAGCGACCGAACCCTTAGTGTCATTAGATCCTAAACCATAGATTCGATCTCCGACCACCGTAGCACAATATGGGTCATATTTCCACTGACCATTTGGTGGAACGGTATCTATGTGTGAGTTCAACATTAGTCTTGGTGAACCTTTGGTAGTTGCAAGGACATTGTTTCCTTGCCTCCAAACATGTAAAGCCACACCTCTAAGCCAGTTTTCGACAAAATTTGCAATTTCCGTCTCGTTGTGGGAAATCGAAGGTATCCCTATCAGCCGACCATGAAGCTCCAACAGTTGTCGCTCACAGATCAATCGCAGTCACCTGCCCGAATCATTGTGCCACAGCCCTCATTCGTAAAAACTTCCACCAAAATACAATCGGGATACTCAAAACTTACGATATGGACTCGTTCGACCCCAGCCTGAATCGCGTCGGTAATGGCCTTTGATTTGGGCAACATTCCGTCAAAAACAATCCCAGAGTCTTCTAGCCCTTTCAATTCCGATATTGAGAGCTCCGAAATGAGAGATCGAGAATCATCGACGTCTTTGAGGATCCCACGCTTCTGAGTCACAAGTATGAGTTTGGAGGCTCCAAGACCCTTTGCAATTGCAGAGGCGATGCTATCCGCATTGATATTGAGGACTTGCCCACTGTCATCGGAAGCCAGCGAACTCACAATAGGAACAACGCCAGAATCAATCAATGATTGGAGAAACTCAACATTCACCGTCTTGATATCGCCAACCCAGCCAAAATCAATCTTTCGACCGGACTTTGTGGCCACTGGTGGTCGCTTTGAAGCTGTAATCGTGGTAGCGTCTATGCCGGATATTCCGACTGCGGAGAGCTGATGTTTTCGGCAAGAACACAAAATGCGAGTTCTGACTGAGCCGTTCAACGACATAACCAATGCATCAATAGCTTCAGACGATGTGACTCTTCGCCCTTCAATAAATTGCGTTGAGATCCCAAGTTTCTCGCAAAGCTCGGTCGACTGCTTACCTCCACCATGAACGATGACAAACCGAATTCCCAGTTGATGCAAGATTGTGAGTTGTTCGATTATGGAGTCGACCACTTGGTTGGATTCTATTGCCTCGCCGCCGAGTTTGACAACAAAGAGTGACCGAGAAAATTTCCGCAGATAGGGCAGAGTCGCCCTCAATCCTTTCATCGAAATCAGCTCCATCTTTCCGGCTCCTCCACCATTGAAATCATCACGCTCTTTTGGGCGTGCAGCCTGTTTTCTGCTTGTTGAATGACAACTGATCGTGGCCCATCCAGGATCTCATCTTTGACTTTGACATTTCTTCTCACTGGAAGACAATGCATAAACTTGGCATCGGAATTCGCAGTTTCAAACCATTCCTCACCAACACACCATTGCTTGAAGTTAGCTCTAGATTCAAGCTCCCGCTTGGGATCTCCGTAGTTCCTCACACTGCTCCATGACTTGCAATAAAGTACATGGGCTCCTTCTAGAGCCTCTTTTCGATTTTGCAGTGCTCGAATTGTTCCTGACCCAATCGATCGAGCGTGTTCTAAAACCTCGGCGGGAAGGTCATAACCCTCGGGGTGAAGAATGGTGACGTCCATTCCTCGTTGAGCCGCCATCAGGAGAGCAGCCTTGGGCACTGCGAATGGCAATGGCTTTGGATGCCACGCCCAACTCAAGACAAAATGACCATCTGGTGGAATTTTCAATTCATCAAGAGTGAGCCAATCTGCAAGCGCCTGGCAAGGATGGTCGCAAGCCGATTCCATGTTGATCATCGGCTTTGAACAAAGCTCGGACATCATGTTCATTTTGCGGTCTGCAAGGTCATCACTGAGATTTTTCTGATCTGCAAATGACCTGATGCCCAAAATGTCGCAGTACGATGCTAAGACTGGGATCGCCTCCTTAACATGCTCCACAGCGACCCCATCCATCAAGGCTTTGTTTTCGAATTCGAGGGTCCAACTTCCTGCTCCTGGCTGAATCACTACAGATGTCCCACCTTGTTGACCCACCGCAGCTTGGAAGCTCGCAAGGGTTCGAAGACTCGGGTTCATGAACATCAAGCCAATAATTTTGTTCTTGAGCCTTTCACCAAGTGGATTCCTTTTCAGGTCTCCAGCAAGTGAAACCAAGCTTTGGATTTGGGTTTGCGACCAGTCGCTCAAACTGAGAAAATGTTTCAAGACAACACCTTCTTAAGGGCTGTTCCAAAATATTCGATGTCTTGCATCCCAACAGTAAGGGGTGGCAAAAGGCGAATAACAAAGGGATTCTTTGCGTCTCCTGTAAGAACTCCCTGCTCTAAGAGCTTTAACCTTACGTTTTGAGCCGGCTGATCAAGATGCAAACCAATCATCAACCCGCGCCCCGTGACTTTCTTGACACCAGGAACCTGACACGAGGCCAGAAGCCATTGAGATTTGTTTTGGACTGACTCTAAAAAGTCTTGCTGTGAAATGACATCAAGTACGACATTCATGGCAGAACAGGCCAAGGGGCCACCACCGAACGTTGTTCCTAGCTGCCCCTTACTCACACATTTTGCTACTTCATCAGAACAGACAACAGCTGCCACTGGAACGCCACTCCCCAAACCCTTTGCGCAAGTCAATATTTCAACGGAAACACCGTATTGTTCGATCGCAAACATCGATCCCGTGCGCCCAATTCCTGTTTGAACTTCGTCCGCAATGACGAGCGCCCCAACCTCTTTGCAGCGAGCAATAGCTGCCTGAACAAATTCCACCGAAAGGTCAATGGCTCCAGCAACACCCTGAATCGGTTCGAAAATTAGGGCTGCAGTGTCACAGGTAATCGAGCTCTCAATCGCCGAGAAATCTTCGGTTTCTAAGACATCTACTCCAAACGGTTTTTCAGGAAAACCGTACCAACTTTCGTGTCCCTCTGTGATGGCACCAGAAGCGGCCGTCCGCCCATGAAACGAGCCTGTCAAGCGTGTAATTCTCTTTCTTCCGGTTGACTTTAGAGCTAATCGGAGAGCATTGTCATTCGCCTCTGCACCACTATTGATCAAGAATGCTTTTGTTAAACCTTTTGGTGAAACTCGAACCAATTTCATAAGAGCCTCATCCCTAAGTGGTACTTCAACGGCATTAGTTTGAAAAATCAGCTTATCAAGCTGATCCTTAAGCACACGGTTGAGACCTGAGTGGCCATAACCTAGGGAAACAACGGCATGACCACCATAAAAATCGACATACTCTCGATCACTGTCATCCCAGATTCTTGCGCCAAGTCCTTTTACAATCCTAATCGGCAAACGACTATAGACCGGTAGTTCAGAATCAAATCCAGCCAGGGACTGCATGTATCAAACCCTCCGTCTCTTCTAATCCAAATAGTCTGTTCATCCATTGGACAGCACCACCAGCCGCCCCCTTTACAAGGTTATCAATGACAGAAGTCACCACAATTTGGCTGCCATCTACAAAGGCGCCGATATGGCAACGGTTCGTTCCGACAATTTCCTTTAGCGTTGGCAATTTGTCACTGATTTTGATAAACGGGGTGGCTCGGTAGAACTCTCGGAGTCTATCAACAACGTCCAATGTCTTTACCGGGTGCTTCAACTGACCAAAAATTGTCGAGTGAATCCCGCGAGAAAATGAACCAGAGTGAGGGACAAAATTGACCTTCACATCAGGGCAATATTCAGAGAGGAGTTCCTCCATTTCCGGTTTATGGCGATGAGTGAGTGGCTGATACGCCCACATAGAGCTTTGCCGATGAGGGTGGTGCGTCCCTGCCCCGTGCTGTTTTCCTGCTCCTGTGCTACCTGTCACAGAACTCACATGAATCTGATTCTCGATAAGGCCCGTTGCAAATAGCCCTGCCGCTCCCAAAACAACTCCGGTCGTAAAACATCCGGGATGAGATACATAGTCAGCGGACTCCAATGGATTAAGATCTGGAAGTCCACAACAAAATTTTGCTAAGAGATCGGGAGCGAAGTGCGTTTTGCCATAAACTTTCTCATATACGTTTGGATCTCGGTGCCGAAAATCGGCCGAAACATCAACAACCTTGGCCGCTGTGACTTCTGGCAATAAATCATTAAGGATTGGAGCGGCATCACCGTGTGGTAAAGCGCTAAAAACAGCAACTTGTCTGCGTCCCTGAATCCTCGACCTCGCTGACTCAATTTCTCCAAAGGAATAGTCCTGGACAAGCCCAGTGAGATGCGGAAAGACTTCATCAATTCGGTTGCCAACGAACGACGAAGACACAACGGTTTCTACAAAAAAGGACGGATGATCAAAAATCAATCCAATCAACTCGGCAGCGACATAGCCACTTCCTCCCAAGATGACAGCAGGAATCGACTTCCTAGACAAGACATTTCTCCATATTCATTTTCAAAAGCGCCGCAATCTGTTCGGCACTATGTCGAGCATTCAGTGAGGGAATCGAAGTTTCTCGCTCTATGATTCGAATGCCCGCCAAGTTATCCGTTGCCGGCCCAGTGATGAGCGTTGGCCTTAAACCATGTCGATGGGACAAAATCGAGACCCCTCCCATGGCACCAACCGGGTCGGTCGCTGCCAAAACAACACAAGTCAAACTTTGAGCAATTTCGGGGTCATTAAGGATGGCGCTTACACCATATTCACCAATCAACCCGTCTCCTAGCTCCAAAACAATAACATCTGGCTGCGAAGTTGCAAGACAGTTGATCATCGTTTTCGTCAGATTCGGCGCATTAGAATCCTGTGTTGTGACGACTCCAAAGTCAGTAAAGATGAGGGCCTCTTGTGCTCCCGCATCTTCCATGGCAAGGATGTCTCTTCTCAAACTCACACCAGTGGTTTTTGCCGCTGAAACGCGAAGATTTTGATGCACGAGTTGCTGGATCACCGCAAGGCAGGCTTCGGTTTTCCCACTATTCATGCTAGTACCCACGACTGCGATAATAGGAGGCAACGAACCCCCTAGCCGGCTTTGCAATTTTTGAGATCCGTTCGAGATATTCGCTGTTCGACCCTTTCGTGAATGAAGTTCTGGAAACTCCAACACGCTTCCAATCACTTCGCATTCGTGAGGGGGGCCAACAATCGGGGAGTAGGAGTCGCAGTGGCCTAGAACTCCTCCCAAATTGAGAATATTAATTTTATCGCCAGTGCATAAAGTTTGCGGAATGTGGCCCGCATATCCTTGAAGTGCATTGCGATGTCCCAAAGCACCCACGATCACATCGCCTACCTTCAAAGTTGACATGCGACCTGTTATCAATTCGAGCGAATTGTAATGTGCCTTATTTGTGAGAAGCTTGACCGCAACCAGGTCGCCCTCAGTGCATGGATAATAGTCTTCCACACGAACCTCTTTACGAAGTCCACAATTCAAGGTCACCGAAGCGACTTTGTCAAGAACAACAGGTCTCAAGTGCTTCGCCCCGTTCTTGCATACAGAACTCCAGCCAGCCCATAAAGTCGTCCAAAACCTTTCGCATCCTCCGGAGTCCATTCCCCAACCGATTCCCCATAAACCGCTCTCGAAGCCGCGTGAAGCGAAAATGGAGACGAAACACCAGTGATAAACAGGGAGCCAGTCCGCAGTTCGAACTCGACTTTCCCGCTCACATGCTTTTGAGACTCCGTAAACAACGCCTCGGCGCAAGACGCCGCCGGATCGCAAGCCAAACCCTCGTGAACCCACTCCGAATAGAAACTGGAAACGATTTCCTTCAAACCGATTTGCCGTTTTGTTAAGGTCAATTTTTCCAGTTCGCGATGTGTTGGAATAATCACGGAAGCGGCCGGAGCCTCAAATGCGACTCGACCCTTGATTCCCAAAATCGTTTCACCCAAATGGATTCCGCGACCTAATCCATAACTGGCCGCCAAGTCATCAACAGCTTCGATGATTTCGACTGGGTTCATAGCAGTTTCATCTAGCTCAGTAGGAACGCCTTGATCAAAAGAGATTGAGTGCTTGCTTGGCAATTTCGTTGTTTCGAAGGCACCTTTCGTTCTTTGCCAAGCCGATTCCGGGATAGAATTTGTTGTCCCCTGAGTTTCCACCCCGCCAATTGTCACGCCCCAAAGTCCTGAGTTAATGCTATAGCTAGCCTTCTGCTTTGGAAACGCGAGTTCTTTGCTTGCAAGAAGTTCGAGTTGTTCTTGACGGCTCGGAGCGAGATCTCGAACTGGAGCTTTGACCTCGATTTCTGGGGCCAATGTTCGCAAAGCAGTTTCAAATCGAAATTGGTCGTTTCCTGCTGCTGTGCACCCATGAGCAACAGCTTTTGCACCAATTTTCATAGCCACTCGTGCCACTTCTTTGGCCTGGAGCGCTCTTTCGGCTCCAACGCAAAGTGGATAGGTCGCGCCCCTCAAGACATTGCCTGCAATAAGAAAGCGGAGCATCTCATCGAAGAAGACTTCCTTAGCGTCAATCCAAATGTGATCGATGGCACCAAGACAAGAACTTCGATCGTGAATTTCCAGAATCTCTTGCCGTGTTAGCCCACCCACATCAACTGTCACAGTTGTGACTTCGAATCCCTGCTTTTGCAACACAGGGATACACCAGCATGTGTCGAGACCACCTGAAAACGCAAGGGCAATTTTCATAAATCAAGCCCAATTGCATTGAGAATGACCACTTGATCTTCTGACGACATCGTGGCAACAAAAATTGTGTCGTCGCCGGCTACTGTTCCAATGATTTGGTTAAGATTGAGGAAATCTAGCTTGTAAGCCACAGCTTGCGCGGCCCCTATCATGGTTTTTAGAACCAACAGGTTGGGCCCGGCTGCCCGAGCAGAGAGTAATCCTAGAGATCGCACCTCAGTCGTTGCTTTGAGAACATATCGACCTCGGGACTTACCCACTCCAATTTCAGCCAAATCTCGACTAACACTGCTCTGGGTGACATCGTAGCCTCCCTTTGAAAGTTCTTGAACGACTTCCTCTTGATTTGAAAGTTCCTTGGTTATGAGGAGCTTGCGAATATAGTTCAAACGGGATTCCTTGGAATCAGACATATACATATTATGACATTAGTTTGCATAATATGCAACATTTTATTCTGGCTTTGGGCCTCATTTTCGAGACTCGAGTCCAATGTGATCCAGAAAAATTTCCAGCTATTATAGGTCTATGGCCATAAACTTTCAATGGAAATCTCATCCCAGAATCGAAGAGCGCAAATCATCGGGACCGGTGAAATCTGAGGATCAGGCTCCGGGAATCAATGGGAAAATTGCAGTTTTCCTTACCCGAACAATAGGAACCATGTGGTGTGCTTATGTTTTTGCGGCCCTTGCTCTCTTTGCACTGCCAGACGCAGTGAAGTCTCACTCATTGTTAGCCATCATTCAATGGGTCAGCCAGACATTCATTCAGTTGGTCATGTTGTCAGTCATCATGGTTGGGCAGAACATTTTGAGCCAAGCAGGAGATCGGCGAGCCGAGATGACTTTTAACGACGCCGATGCGACGCTCCATGAGGCGATGGAAATTCAAAAGCATCTTAAAGAACAAGACGAAGCGATCAATGTCATCCTTGATCGCCTCGAACAATTTTCTCAATCTTTGAAAATGCAAACGACAACTATCTCAGATCAAACCGGTCAAGATTCATCACCTTAACCCAAGCTGAAACAAAATCTTGAATGAATTTTTCTAGAGAATCAGAGCAAGCATAAACTTCTGAAATCGCTCGCAATTGGGAATTGGATCCAAAATTAAGATCCACCCGAGTTGCCCTCCACAGAGTTTCGCCAGTCGACCGACACCTCCCCACAAAGGTCGATCCTTCATTCGATTCCGGCGTCCAAGCCGTTTTCATATCAAGAAGATTGATAAAGAAGTCATTGGACAAGGTACCAACCCGATCTGTGAAAACGCCCAGGTTCGTGTTCCCGTAATTCGCACCCAAGACTCTCAAGCCACCGACAAGGACTGTCATTTCTGGGGCTGTAAGGGAAAGAAGTTGAGCTCGGTCAATGAGCAAGTGTTCTGCAGTACCTGACATGCGAGGCTTGGCATAGTTTCGAAATCCATCGGCGATAGGCTCTAACACACCAAAGCTTTCCACATCGGTCATGCTCTGCGTCGCATCGGTTCTTCCTGGGGAAAATGGAACAATAACATCTGCTCCGGCGTTCCGGGCAGCACTTTCAATAGCCACACATCCACCCAAAACAATGAGATCTGCAATTGATACTTTTCGACCAGATGGTTGAGAAGTGTTAAATTCAGATTGAATCTGTTTTAACTGGGCGAGCACAGGCTTGAGCTCTGAGGGTTCATTAACTTCCCAACAGTTTTGTGGCTCTAAACCAAGTCGCCCACCATTGGCCCCGCCCCTCTTATCCGAGCATCGAAATGTCGAAGCAGAAGCCCAGGCAGTCTTCACCAGTTGAGAAACAGAAAGGCCACTCGCCGAAATCCGGGTCTTAATCTCAGCAACATCGGATTCATCGATTGGAGAATCCGTTGATTCCGGGACAACGTCTTGCCAAAGAGCCGTTTCATTTGGTACGAGCGCACCCAAATATCGAGTGACCGGACCGAGATCGCGATGGGTTAACTTGAACCATGCCCGTGCAAAAGCATCAGCAAACTCTTCAGGATTTTCATAGAATCGCTGTGAAATTTTCTCGTAAATCGGGTCGAATCTCAGCGCCAAATCTGAAGTTAACATGATGGGAGCATGACGCACATTTGGATTGTGGGCGTCGGGCACAGATCCGGCACCAGCACCGCCCTTTGGAGTCCATTGTTGCGCCCCTGCAGGGCTTTTTGTTAGTTCCCATTCAAAGCCAAACAAATTGTCAAAAAAGGTGTTATCCCAGGCGGTTGGGTTTTGAGTCCAGGCTCCTTCAAGCCCGCTTGTCACAGAAAATTCGCCATGGCCTGTCCCACTGGAATTCTTCCATCCAAGACCCTGTTCTTCCAGGGGCGCGCCTTCGGGTTCCGATCCAACAAATTTATTTGGATCCACTGCCCCGTGGCACTTTCCAAAAGTGTGCCCCCCTGCAATAAGAGCCACGGTTTCTTCGTCGTTCATAGCCATTCTTGCAAAGGTCTCCCGAATATCCAAAGCGCTTGCCAATGGATCCGGTGTACCGTTTGGTCCCTCTGGGTTCACATAGATTAGGCCCATTTGAACAGCTGCGAGCGGGTTTTCAAGGTTACGCTCGCCACTATATCGTTTATCTCCCAACCATGTTTCTTCCGATCCCCAATAGATATCTTCTTCTGGCTGCCACACATCTTCACGACCACCCGCAAAACCAAAGGGTTTTAAACCCATTGATTCAATGGCGCAATTTCCTGCAAACACCATAAGGTCGGCCCAAGAGATTTTTCGACCGTATTTCTGCTTGATTGGCCACAGAATTCTTCTTGCTTTGTCAAGATTCACATTGTCGGGCCAGCTATTAAGCGGGGCAAATCTCAATGTTCCGGAGCTACTTCCACCACGCCCGTCACCCGTTCGATATGTGCCGGCGCTGTGCCAAGCCATTCGGATGAAAAGTGGACCATAGTGTCCATAATCCGCTGGCCACCAGCTTTGTGAGTCTGTCATCACATTGAAAATATCCGCTTTTAATTCGTCCAAATCAATACTAAGAAATTCCTTCGCATAATCAAAATCATCATCCATAGGACTCGATAACTTTGAGTTCTGGTGTAGAACTCTGAGATTGACTTGATTTGGCCACCAATCTTCGTTGGTTTTTGCTCCGTGTGAATGAAAGGGACAAGCAGATTTGGTTTCTTCGTTCATAACACTCTCTCTAATTCATGCTATCAGAAACAGGTGGCGAGTGTTGGGCCAAAGACTTTGGTCACAGTGCCCGGATTTGCACTCAACGTGAGTCCTGAATCTCCTAAAAGAGAAAAGAAGTCAACTTGTGACTCTGGCTAATAGGAACCTTTCAATGAAGGCTTTCTGTGACACAATCATTGGCTTTGCCCACACTGATTTTTCCAGCCATTTCAGGTCATCTCAATTGATTCGCAAATTTACCTGGCCCATTTTTGGAAAAATTTTTGATTGCGTCACACACGTTCAAGAAATTTCCAAGTATTAGCATGAACAAATTCCAGTTTGCTGTGACTTTTTGCACTTTGGCAGGGATGACTCATGCAAGCAATCTCAATTTGCAAGTATTTTCCAATGCGCATACGACTTCAGCGATCTTCAATGGATTTTCACGCGATCGATCAACCGGAACTTACTACAAGGCCTCTCATTATGTTGGAAGCACCCTGAACAGCTATAACAATCTCGCGGATTTTCAAAACGACACAGGGTCCACAACAACAGGGCTCGATGACCTTCGCCTTGGCACTTACAGCGTCGTTCGAAATGGCAAATTTTTTGCTCGCAGTGGCAACAATGTGAATGGAACGCAAATCTCTCGTTTCGATGCCGCAACAGGCACAACTGAACTGACGGCTAACTACGCAAGCTACGATGGCAACAACGGTACTGCGACATTTGATTGGGGCGGTTATTCAGGCTTTAATCTTTACGACGATCCCAGTGGGCTATTCATGATTGGTCGCGACCTAGCTGGTGATCAACGATTAAACAAACTCGACGCCAATCTTAACATCACTAATTCATACATCATCGGAGATTTTTCGGGAGATCCTGCCATTGGCTATGCCTTTAATGTGAAAGGGCAACTGTTTGTAGGCATGGACTTCTTTGATACCAACTTTGGCAAACGAGTGGACATGGCAACAGGGCTCGTGAGCAACGTCAATTTCACGTTTACTGGCATCACGGGTTTCCCTTACATTTCTCATGTTTGGTATGACGATCTTGCCGATAGATTGTATGTCACCTCTGCAGGTACGTTCAATTTTCCCGATGATCGAACTTACTACTTGGATGACGCAGCCTCAGCACTCGGCGTCGTACCAGAACCAGGATCGCTTACCGTAGCTTTGCTCGCAATCACGGCACTGAAATGTCGGCGTAAAAAAGCATAAGGGCACAAAAATTTACATTGGATGGTTCATCCACTAAATGAAGTGGCATCAGTAATACAGTGATCGATTCTCTGCCTGGAATTAGATGATCAAGACTTTAGGATAGCCATCTCACAACCGCTTTTTAGAATGCCCGGGCAAGAAGCCAACCCAGCCGTAGATTCTATCATCGAGTTGCAGCATTGGATTCGAATTTGTCATGTACATTCCAGCCGGTCAGTTCAAGGGGCTGATCGGTTTCTTGACCAACTTTTTGTGGCAAGACCACTTGCACCGTGTGACTGAATTCTTTTCTTTCGCAGACTTGCCTTTGCCGATGCATCAATGGTTCAAAAGGAAAGAAATGGAGCCTAAGCAGGATAGTGGTGGAGATGATGGGATTCGAACCCACGACCTCTGCAGTGCGATGTTCAGATTGGTGGGCAGTTTCGGGAGAGACAGCCAATTTTGAACCTGAATGACCTCTGCAGACGCACTTTGCAAGTCTCTCACTCGCTGTGTCCGTTGAAAGCGCCCTTGGGCCAGGGTTGCGGGGCAAGGCCGTGGGGTGCTTCGATTCGAGGCCGAATCAACCTCCTGA
>CAZOVP010000007.1:147801-150444 GCA_964583465.1 uncultured Fimbriimonadaceae bacterium
GCGACGAGCCCCATTTCGAGCAGGAAGATCGTGAGTGCGCCTTTGAACAAGTCTCCAAAAAGCGGTTCAACCTGCTTCATTCCCTCCGGCGTGGCCATCAGGCCGATGAACAAACCGCCAATAAGAAGGACAATCGCTCGCCCGGTAATCAATTCGCGGAGCAGAGGGCCCAATGAATGATTTCGCTCCTTTCGCAGGACTAACCACAGTGCGAGGAGGATTGCGGGAACCTCCAGGATGGCCACGAGCGCAGGCAAGAATCCTTCCGGGTTGAGTCCTTGCATTTGAGCAAACGTGGTCGCCGCGATGAAGGTGACGGCGGAGACTGAGCCGTAATGGGCTGCCATGGCCGCCGAGTTCGTCCGATCGAGTTTGCCAAGGCGACGGCACAAATTGTATGCGAGGGTTGGCGTAACGATGCTGATGACCAGCGTGGCAAGGATGGGCCCCCACAGGTCGGACAGCGGTGCTTGAGAAAGGGCAACACCACCCTTAAGCCCGATCGCGAAGAGCAAGTAGATGGAGAGCGAGGCATAAAGACCATCTGGAAGCTTTAGGTCGCTCTTGACCAGAATCGCGACGAAGCCCAGAACGAACGCCAACACCATCGGTGACAGCACATTCGAAAGGAGGAGTTCGGCGCTCACGTTTGGTCTGCATTCATCACCGGACCGGCGATGTGGTTTCTTAGATTCTCAAAGTGGGATCTATACGCGGCAATCTCCGCTGGAGTCACCTCGGAATCCGCCATTATGACGAGACGTCCCAGATTCTCCAAGTGATTCAGGAGTACTTCTGCGAAGTGACTCCCGTGGAGCGAATCGTGAACAGCGGCCGCAGCCAAGCAACCAGGAACATCGCTTCCGGCCCCACCTTTGGCGATCGTCTTTTCCAGATGCGCTCCCCGAACTTGATCCTCTTCAAGTATTGCCTCCAACAGCCAACACTCTCCTTGATGCAACCTTTTGTCTGCCCATGCCAAGGACTCAAACAGGCCATGTACAGTCTCGGCGACATCGGCTGCGATGTCGCGTTTCGCTGTCCAGTAGCCTCGACTTTCCAGATAACTGGCCAAGGCACAAACGGCGGCGAAGTTGTAACGAGCGAGCGATTTTATTGATTGGTTCATGGTTATTAGGAGCCCTCCAGGGTCTTGGGTCTTTTCAGAGAAGCGAATATTACTGTTGCGAGGATTGCAACAATGATTCCGAGCGATAACGCCACCGGGAACTTGGGCCACTCGGGCACAATGACCTTCTCAGCGTAGTTGTAGAGCATCTTGCCGCCTACGAACACGAGGATCGCGGCAAGTCCGTAGTTGAGATAGTGGAACATCTGCATGAGGCCAGCGAGCGCAAAGAAGAGCGCTCGAAGTCCAAGAATGGCAAATACGTTCGAAGTGAAAACGAGGAACGGGTCGGACGTGATCGCAAAAATCGCCGGAATTGAGTCCACGGCGAAAATCACATCGGTGAACTCGACCATGAGGAGTACCACAAAAAGTGGAGTCGCCCAGACCTTCCCATTGAGGCGAGTGAAGAACTTCTGCCCATGATATTCCGGGGTGACGGGCATCAGCCTTCTGAAGAGCATCACGAGCGGATTCTTTTCTGGATCGATCTTCTTGTCCTTGACGATCGCCATCTTGATTCCAGTGAAGATCAAGAACAGGCCGAAGACGATCATCATCCAGAAGAACTTTTCAAGGATGGTTGCCCCGGCTGCGATGAAAATCGCCCGAAAGATAAGGGCTCCGGTGATGCCCCAAAACAAAACTCGATGCTGATACTTTTCCGGTACCGCGAAGTATCCGAAAATCAGCAGGAAGACAAAGATGTTGTCAACGCTAAGGGCCTTCTCGATCAAATACCCAGCTAAGAAGGCAAAGCCAGCTTCCTCATTGGTGTGCCGGCTCCCTGGCTGGATCTGATCCCAAAACAGGAACAGGCCAAGGTTAAAGAGGAGCGCAAGGCCGATCCAGACGCCACTCCAAACGAGGGCTTCCTTCATCTCGATCTTGTGCGCCTGACGGTGAAAAACGCCGAGATCGAGGGCGAGCATCAGAAGCACAAAGGCCATGAACCCGCCCCATATCCACAATGGGATGTTTGCAAGTTCTGCTATCAAAAGTCGAAGAGCTCCCCAAGGAATCCTTCTCGTTTCTTGCGGCGCCTTTGGCGATCGTCGTCATCGTCGTCGTCGTCGTCGAAGCGATCACGTCCGTACCCGGGGGCAATCGGTGCCCGTTCGGAGAAGCGATCGGATGAGTTGATAGGCAGCGCTGCACGCTCGATGATCTTGTCAAGTTCGCCACGGTCGAGCCAAACGCCACGGCAAGCGGAGCAGTAATCAATCTCCACTCCAGATCGGTCGGCCATCATCAGCTCGACCACTTCGCATTTCGGACATTTCATTTTCATTACCTCCAACGCACCCACACGCGGGCGTCGAAGGTAACAAAAAACCTTCACTCGCTACGCGGTGAAGGTCTTGCGCTTTCTGCCGGGCCGGCCCTTTCGAGCGTAATGACGACCTCGGCTCTGCTTTCTGCAGGCGCTACTCCCCTTCAGGGGTTACGGCTAATTGTACGCCATTGCGCGGACAAAACGCTGCATCCCGAGTCAACAGTCCCATTCGCGACCA
>CAZOVP010000008.1:0-38519 GCA_964583465.1 uncultured Fimbriimonadaceae bacterium
ACTTCATCGCGCTGCTCCTCAATTTTTTCGACATCCACACTAATGCCTTCTTGCAAGGTCGGATGTTCTAAAGAATTGATTTCAGTTTCGAGCTTAGATTTGGCCCTCTCGGTTGATGCAAGCTCCATTTTCAAGTTGCTGAGCCAACTTTTCGAATCTTCAACTTCTAGTAAGACTGGTTCAAGCGTTTTGCCCAACTCCGTTTTTTGGGCTTGCAACTCGATTCTGGATTGAGTGGATCTTTCAATTTCGATTTGCAACTTATCAATTGACTCTTGAAGAGACTTGATGTCTTTTAAAGCTTCACGAAGTTCTGATTGCCTTTGCACCAACCCCGAAACCTGGCGAACATTACGGCCTCCCGTAACTGCGCCAGACGAATGGACAATTTCTCCTGTCAGCGAAACGCATCGGCTCCATCCAGAGGTTTTTGTCATGGCTAGGGCATCATCGAGCGACTCTGTGATGAGAACTCGCCCCAGCAGCGACTCGATGACAGGAAGAAATTTATCTTCACATTGAACTAGCTTGGATGCAAACCCAAGAACTCCTGCACGCTTTGTCAAACGGTTGTCATCCGCATGAGATTGAGGCGACTTCATCAAGGTCAGTGGTTGAAATGTTGCTCGGCCAAGTGATTGATCTCTCAAATGAGCGATCGCCTGTTTAGCGAAGGATTCATCCGGAACGATCAGGTCATTGGCGGCGGCCCCAAGGGCTGTATCAATGGCCAGCGCAAGTTCGGCATCGACTTTGATAACAGATCCGACTGGCACATAATGATTGGGCAAAACCTTCTGCTTGACAAGACTGAGAACCGCTCGGCTTCCTTGTGCCAGACCTTCATTCGCTTCAATCGTAGCCTCAATTCCACGTCGCTTGCCATCCAGGGCTGCGAGCTGTGACAACTGATTTCGAAGATCATTGGATCGATGATGGACGCTCGACTCTTGAGCTTGAATTTGTTCGTCGAGGGCCTTTAGCTGCTCTCGTTGCCCCCCAAGACTTGTTTGCTTTGCAAGAAGATCTTTTTCTGCATCTTCGATACCGGTAGCCAGGTCTGGCAAGGTCTTAACTATTCCAGAGAGTTCCTTTTTGATTTCTCTCAGCCTTTGTTCCTGGTGCGCCCTTTCGAGTTCTGCTCTTTGCCTATCCGCTAGGCTCTTACGGGCCTGAATGAGTTGATCTTCGATGGCACTTAACTCGAATTGGAGCTGTTTGGCTTCATCTCCTGAGCCCGCCATTTCAACCTGAAGTCTCTCATATTGAGTCTCCTCGCTTTCCAAGCTTTTTTTCGCTTCCACAAGATCTTGCTCTGCATGAGAGACGCGGTCTTGAGCGGAAGACTGCTCTGCTTCTAAATTCGATTCCAACAGATCAAGATGTTCGAGTTTTGACTGGGCAATTTGTATGGAAGTTGAAATTTGATCCGCGATATCTTTCGCAAGGCTAATGTCTTTTCGCAAGCCCTCGGCTTCAGATTCAAGTTTTTGCGCTTCTGTTGCCAAATCCAGCTGTCTCTTTTCGGCTTCCTCACCAATTTTTGTTTCAGATTCAAATATTTTTTGAGCGCTAAGGATTGCATTCTCAAGTGTTTCAAGCTCAGCGACAAGCTCCGATATCTCCTGAATCAAGAGACCACATTCCACCTGGCGCAAACTTTGTGCGGCACTTTTATATCGCATGGCGACCTCCGCCTCCTCTGCCAGTGGCTCTCTTTGAGCATCAAGTTCTCGAATGACGTCATGAACTCTAGTGAGATGTTGGGTGGCCGCGTCAAGCCTTCGAATACTTTCTTGCCGCCGAATCCGGTACCGATGGACGCCAGCAGCCTCATCGATCCAAGCACGCCTTTGTTGTGGCGATGCCGCCAGAGCTTGGTCGATTTCACTTTGACCAACAATGGCATAACCGGCCCGACCTAAACCCGAATCTGCGAGTAGGTCGGCCACATCTTTTAGCCTGCAAGATCTCCGATTGATTTCGTAATCGCTCTGACCAGACCTATCGACACGACGGGAAATAGTGACTTCCGGCGAATCGATTGGAAGGCCCCCATCCTCGTTATCAAATGTAAGATGAACCTCCGCAAAGCCATGGGCTTTGCGCAAAGCGCTTCCGGCGAAAATCACTTCTTTCCCCGATTGCGCCCTGATTGTGCGAACGTTTGATTCTCCCAAGCCCCAAAGAACTGAATCAACGATGTTTGATTTGCCACAACCGTTCGGGCCAACAACTGCGACAATGTCGCCGTTCAATTCGAACTCAGTTTTGTCCGCAAAAGTTTTAAATCCAGATATCTTGACCCGTTTGAGCTTCATATGCTAAGGCATTCTTATAGAATTCGCGATAATAAAGACGAACTGCTCGACTATTGAGGACGAGTTATTTCAAACACTTTTCCACCATCGAGATCGATATATTCTGTTCCACCAAGACGAGCAACAGGATCAAACCTAGCGATTTTGCCAGAGTCTGGGTCGTACAAAGCCTCATTGATATGAATAGCTAGAATCTCTCCAATCACATACGTACCAGCGCCGTGCTCCACGAGTTGAAAGGTACGACATTCAAATTGAACAGGGCTCGCAAGAATTCGATGCGGTTTGACAAATTGGCTTTCAACGGATAAGAGTCCTGTCAAATCCCATTTGAGCACATCAGGATTGTAAGTCGCACTAGCGGCGTTCATTTGTTCGGATAGGGATCGATTGACTAGATTCACAACGAATTCGGGGTGTGACTCTATATTGGTTTGCGTTGCCTTTTTGTGTCCATCTTTGCCGCGAATGATGCAAAAACAAAGGCTAGCCGGGACTGGGCCACCAGGCATAAAGTAACTGAAAGGAGCGATGTTTGGGCCGAGCACTCCTTCCGTACTGACGAATGCAATTGGCCTGGGGACGATGAGTTGGCTCATCAAATCGTAGACTTCACTCGCCGGTAACTTTTGAACTTCGATCGTTCTAAACTCCAAGTCGCTGCCTCATAGGTTCTTCTCAAAAAACTCAATGACCTTGCTCCAGGCATCCTCAGCAGCCTCACGGTTATAAACGGAAGGACGATCTGAATTGAAAAATGCGTGATGACATCCAGCATAGGTGTGGAATTCATGAGGCTTTCCAGCCAAATCCAGCTGATGGGACAGTTGTGCCACGATTTCGGGTGAAGCGTAATCGTCGATTTCTGCAAACAACCCAAGAATTGGGCAACTTAGCTTTTGAAAATCTGGTTGAACCGAGGGATGAATGCCATAAAAATTAACGCATGCCTTGAAATCCTGCGACACGGTTGCGGCATACATACTCAGCTGTCCTCCCATGCAAAATCCCACGACTCCCACTTTGTCACACTGGGTTTGGGGGCTAGATTTCAACTCGTTAAGAGCTCCTTGAATAACTTTGGCTGCAGTTTCAATGTTGAGAGCCATCATCAATGAACCCGCCTCATCGGGTTCACTCGTCGATTTTCCGCCATAAAAATCAGGTGCAAGGGCGTGAAATCCTGCCGAAGCAAATCGGTCTGCGACCTCTTTTATGTGCCCAACCAATCCCCACCATTCTTGGATGACAATTACTCCTCGTCGAACCGACGGAAGACTTGGAGCAAAATAGCCTTCAAAAGACTGTCCATTCCCTTGAAACCTCATCACTTGCGAAGCCATTGATTCATTATGGCCCCCCGGGGTTCTCTTAAGTCTAAGATCATCTGACACAATAGTTCGTGTGAGGTGCTTTGTTAGGATCAAGCTATCCGATCGGTCAGCAGAAAAACTCATTTCAGCTCAACAGGAGCTCGAATTGAAGGCCCCGGGGATTTTCGTTTGGTCCAAATTAGAGAACCTTCACTTGACCCTTTTTTTCCTGGGCGACATTGAGCCTAGTGCCATTGCAATGGTTCAAAGCGGACTCAATGAGGTCTGGGTAAAGCCATTTGAGTTGGGATGGGGCGGGCTTGTGATCATGCCGAGCCTTAATGTTCCAAAAATCATTGCGTCCGGAGTTATCGGTGACAACCGGGCTCTTTCTCAACTTCAACGCAAGATCCATGATGTCTGCTATCCCTATGCAGAAAAAAAAGATGAACGCGCATATTTTCCGCATATCACGTTAGGGCGACTGAAGCGAGGTGTGCCACCTTCAGCCAAAATCGTGAAGCGTTCTCTCGCTCAATTTGAGTTAAGTCATGGTTCGTTGGAAATCATTGATTCCTTTGAACTTATGTCGAGCGAACTCTCCCCAGATGGAGCTGTTCATAGAGTCATCCAGGAATTTCCTCTCGATCCAGCATCATGAGGTCACTTCTCGTTTTTTTTTGCGCAGTTTTGTTATGTGGTTGCGCTCCTAAAAAGAGACTTCATCAAGACCCTGAATTGAACACTTGGGAAAGTAGCCAAATCGTTTGGACTTCGCCATACAATGATCTCCCTGTTTTTTTTGGGAACGGAGTTGTAGGTTTGTGGGTCGGTCGAGATGGCACGGGTGACGGACAGACGGCTTCTTTGGCGAGCAAACTCACCCCTGATGGCCGAGACTATCAACGATTTCGCTCTCCACTATCTTTGGATTTCAGAATCGAAGGACGAACCTTCTTGCAAAGTGACGTCAATCACTATCGACAGATTTTTGATCCGTCGAAAAGTGTCCTTTCCACCACATACGAAGTTCAGGATCAAGTCTTTGTCGAATCTAAATTGACGTTTGAGAACCCCAATCAACCTTCCCGTATAAAGTGGACATTCACTGTTACGGGAATCAAGCCCGCGGACATTCAAGTGAACCGATCACTTTCTCATGAAGTCGTCACGGCTTTCCACTGCTCAGACCAGTTTGTTACAACTGCTGAGGAGACGCAGAGGGATAATTTCAAATTGAAACGTAACACTGGTATTTCTGTAACAAGATTTATCCAGACGGACACAGTTCCTCATTTTGAACCACTTCAAGTTCGAATCCAAGGATCGCCACAAGATGCCGACGTTCTGAACTTAATGCTTTGGCAATTGCGAATGGGCGTTAACCCTATCGATGGAACGGCTCCATTTGGGTTAAGCAACTCGAAATATGGAGCCAGGGTTTTCTGGGATAGCGACATTTGGATGTTCTCAGCCCTTAGCTTGGTGGATCCTGAGCGGGCCAGTGCTATCACAAGATTTCGAACAAAACACTTTGATCAGGCGATAGCTCTTGCCATCAAGCTTGGAGGAGCCCGATACCCTTGGGAAACTGGGATGGATGGATCGGATAAAACAGTCACCGATTCTCAAAAGCAGATGCATATATCGGGCGATGTTGCACGCTCACTTCGAATTGGTTCGGAACTTGGACTCGTCGATTCTCAAATTGCATTGAAAATTGAGAAAGAGTGTGGGAAATTCCTAGCAAAGCGGGCTACTCGAAGACCCGATGGAAAGTGGACCATTCTGGACACCATGTCTCCAGACGAATTTCATATAGGAGACAGCGACCTTTACACAAATATTCTCGCCGAACAAGTCTTACGGCAATCTTCGCCAGAGTCTTGGCAAGAAGGATCCTTTGTTCGCCCGAAAGATGCTCAAACATTTTTGACTTATGACGGAGACAAGCTCAAAAACTATAAGCAAGCTGCAGCGCTTCTTGCACTATGGCCCCTTCAAGATCCTGCGTGCGAGCGACAGGCAAAAAAGATGATGGATCGCTTTATTGGAAAATCGACACCCAATGGGCCGGCGATGTCAGGTTCCATTGAAGCACTTCTGATGGCTCGCTTTGGGTCGCCAGATGGGGCTTTGGCTCATTGGCGCAAAGGCAACGAACTTTATTCCAAGAGGCCCCTCATGATGTTTAGTGAGGCTCCAAACGGAAAAAACGCTGTTTTTCTTACCGGGCTCGCAGGTTCAATAAACGCTGTGATTTATGGCTTTTTGGGATTCAGAATTGACGACCACGATCCAGGTGATGTGCCTTGGAAAGTCAAGTTGAAAGGTCATTTTTGGCTCAGTTGCAAACCCCATTTGCCACGGGCTTGGTCTTCAGTGACTATTGAACCACTCATTATTCTCGGTTCGCCATTTAGATTTGAATTGAGCACCTCCAGAGTGAAAGCTAAGAAACTGTGAGGTCGTACCAGCAAAACTGCGGTGAAATAACCGATAATTGTAATGTCGCATGCGCAGTCTAAAATTCGCTCATTCATTTGAGGTTGTGAAGCAGCTCCCTGAGCAATTGGAGCCGCTAAGAAAGTTAGCCTTTAACTTTTGGTGGACTTGGAACCACGAGACTCGCTCGATCTTTCGAGATATTGGGAAAGATCTTTGGGAGACCGTGGAGCATAACCCAGTCGAACTTATTAACCATCTATCGAGTGATGACATTGACCGGTTGGCCCGTGACGAAGTTTTCTTAGCAAAGTTGAAAATCTGCAATCACGAACTGGAGCAGTACCTTGATGCAAAGACATGGTTTGATCGCAAATTTCCAAATCGCAGGCAAGACACAACTATTGCCTATTTTTCTGCAGAATTTGGCCTGAGTGAGTCCCTTCCGATCTATTCGGGAGGCCTTGGAGTCTTGGCTGGAGACCACCTTAAGGCTGCAAGTGATTTGGGTCTACCGCTCGTGGGAGTAGGGTTACTCTATTCTCGAGGATATTTTCGGCAGTCGTTAAGCCCTGAAGGCTGGCAACAGGAACGGTATCCGGAATACGATTTTTATCGATTGCCCTTGCAGTTGGTGAGAAACGGCAACGATGAACCCTTAAGAATAAGTGTTGAACTTGCTGATGGAAGCGTAGAAATTCAAGTTTGGAAAGCCAAAGTCGGACGAATTGATCTTTATCTGCTCGATTCGAATCTGTTAGAGAATTCCCCAGACGAGCAAGCTATCACAGACACTCTTTATGGTGGGGACGAAACGACAAGGATTCGTCAAGAGATTATCCTGGGACTTGGTGGATATCGAGCCCTTTTGGCCATGGGAATCCAACCAAAAGTGTGCCATATGAATGAAGGCCATGCGGCCTTTCTTGCTATAGAAAGAATCAAGACCTTTATGCAAGCCCATGGCTGCGACTTCCGCACAGCGAGACAATGCTGCGTCGCTGGAAATGTTTTTACAACTCACACACCGGTTCCCGCTGGATTTGATCTTTTCCCAGAAGAGCTTATTGAAAAATACATGGGCCAATCAGTTAAGGATGTGGGGCTGAATTTTTCGAAGTTTATGGAGTTCGGCAGGTTTGACCCTAAGAACACAAGTGAGAGATTCAATATGGCTGTTTTGGCTATGGAAAATTCAAACCACGTGAACGGCGTCTCCAAACTGCATTCTGCCGTGAGTCGAAAGATGTTTAGCGATAGATGGCCGGATTTTCCGACCGAAGAAGTGCCCATCGATGCAGTCACAAACGGAGTGCACACCATGACCTGGATGGGCCGACGCATGACCGAGCTACTCGATGAATATGCCGAGCCGGGTTGGCGCGATGACCCTTCAAATCCTGAAGTTTGGAGTTCACTCGATGATGTGCCAGATTCCACTCTTTGGGATATCAGGGAAAACGAACGAGGAGACTTTGTGCGGTTCTGTCGTAAAAGGCTACGAAATCAATTGAAGCAGGCAGGTTCCAGCCCATCACAAATGTCGGAAATAAGCGATGTCTTAGATCCTCGAGTCTTGACTATAGGATTTGCAAGGAGATTTGCGACTTATAAGAGAGCAACTCTACTTTTTTCAGATCGAGAAAGGCTCAAAAATTTGCTCTTTCATCAAGATCGACCCGTGCAATTTGTTTTTGCAGGCAAGTCTCACCCGAGAGATGATGGTGGCAAAAAGTTGATTCAAGACATAGTGAATTTTGTGAAAAGTGAAAGGGCAGGATCACGGATCGTCTTTCTTGAAGACTACGATATGTCTGTTGCTCGCCGGATGATTCAAGGTGTCGATGTGTGGCTAAACAACCCTCGAAGGCCCATGGAAGCCAGTGGTACGAGTGGAATGAAAGTTGTGCCAAATGGAGGCTTGAATTGTTCGATTCTTGATGGATGGTGGGCAGAAGGTTACCGCCGTGGCCTGGGATGGGCCATCGGCGAAGGCATGGAACTCGGAGATGAGGGCTATCAAGATTGGATCGAGAGCATGGCGCTTTACCACCTCATTGAAAACGAAATCGCACCCATGTTCTACTATCGCACTGAAGGCGGCATTCCAACTGGATGGGTTGAAATGATGCGAAAGTCAATGCAAGAATTGGCTCCCATTTTTTCAACGACCAGGATGGTACGGGAATATGCCACAAAGTTCTATATGCCTGCAGCAGACGCATATTCCCATCTTGTAGCAGATAATTTGACAGAGGCCAAAGAGGCTCTCGAATGGCGTGACAGAGTCCGCAATTCTTGGAGTCAGGTGAAAATTTTGAACGTAAACCATGGGGCACTCACCAAAAATAACATAGGTGCAACATTTGAAGTCGATGCGACTGTTCAACTCGATGGACTCGATCCCAATGAGGTTCAAGTCCAGGTGATGTCGGGCCAAGTGGCCCAAAACCGAGATTTGGTGAATATCGAGATTTCGCCTATGATTCTCAAAGAAAAGCAGGAAAATAGCTATATTTTCTCAGGCACAGTGAAATGCGCCACTCCCGGCCATCGTGGGTTCGTGGTTCGTGTTGTTCCAAACCATGAAGATGTTGTCGTTGCAGCTGAACTGCCTATCGTAACTTACGAATCGGGTGCTTAACAAAAAAGAAAGTGAACCGCGAAGCGATTGCGGTTCACTATGATCACTGTGAAGGTTGAAGCAATCAAACTTTGACGTCTAGGACGTTTCCGAGCATTGGATCCGGCCAATGCACTCTTTGATTCTTCCGGAGATCCAGATCACTTTCTGCCGCTGGCTTCCGCACCACTTTCTTTGAAGAGAGAAGCGAATCTCTTGTTGTTTCAAACCTCAGCGGTTGGATTGGTGATGTTCTCACAGAATCCTGAAGGATTCAATTTCTATGCCACTAAGGCCTCAGTTCTGAGATTCTAGCAAGAATATCGGCTCTTTCGGCTTGGGATAGAGTCTTGCGCCAGGCTCTTTCAATGCCGGAGATACATTTTGGACTTGAAAGACAATCAGTACAAAAATATGCGCTTCTGCCACAATTGATTCCAGATCTAAACCGTACAAAGCCCGATTGATCGCCCTTCTTACGACAAATGACGCAAGTTCTTTGGGGAGCCATTCGTTATGAGCTACTCTTGCTTTCTTCCATGGCTTGACTTTCAGAACGAATGTCGATCTTCCAGTCTGTCAGCCTTGCAGCTAAGCGAACATTTTGCCCACCGCGACCAATAGCCAAAGAAAGCTGCGTGTCGGGAACCACAACATAGACGCTCTTATTTTCTTCGTCGATTCTAAGGGTGTTGACTTTGGCTGGGCTAAGAGCATTCATGATGAATGTTTTGGGATCATCAGAATAAGGAACGACATCAACTTTTTCGGGTCGAAGCTCATCCATAATGGCCTGAATTCTGGCACCGCGTTGTCCAACGCATGCCCCAACAGCATCAATCCTTTCATCATGACTCTGCACGGCGACCTTCGATCTTTGCCCTGGCTCCCTAGCTACACTCTTGATCTCCACTAGTCCCTCAGAGATTTCAGGAACTTCAAGCTCCACAAGCTTTCTGAGTAGGTTTGGATGAGACCGGCTCACAATTATGCTGAATCCTCGGAACGATTCCTCGATCTTCAAAACATAAACTTTGATTCTTTCGTTGGGTCTGTAATCATCAGTGGGAACCTGTTCTCGCTTTGGCAAAATGACCTCGTGGCGGTTCACTTGAATCATAATGTTGGCTTCTTCACGACGTGCGACAAGCCCGCTCACAACCTCACCAATCATGTCACTGAACTGGTCATGCACTTTTCGCAGTTCTGCTTCTCTCAACTTTTGCTGAAGAACTTGCTTAAATGTTTGCGCAGCAATTCGACCAAAAGTGTTGGTGTCGATTTCAATGGGTACAAACTCTCCAATCTGAACGTCCGCATTGTGCTTTCTTGCTGCATCAAGTTGGATTTGAGTCGCATAGTCTAAGACCTCGCCAACGACTTCCTTTTCAACAACGGCACCACTTTTCTTGCTTTTGTCCAGCCGGACAACGGCATCTCCGGTGCTTCCCGTATACTTTTTATATGCGACGGCAAGGGCCTGCTCAAGTTCATTCACAAGCTCTTCCACTGGAATCTCTCGTTCCAGCGCGATTTGTTTGAGTTCATGCAGAATATCCATCGCTCTTTCCACTGCCCTAAGCTAACAAAAACGAGGCGGCCACTGGCACGCCCCGGTTTTGGTCAGCCTAGCTGTTTTAAGTATTCTATCACATGGAAGGCACACGTCGTTGGGAACAAATAACTCTAATATCGACGCAGTTCCTTGGCCCACAATCAGTCGGCCGACCCTTGCATTTGCACCGATGGATGGAATCACGGACCACGCCATGCGAGAGTTGCAAGGCCAAATCGGCTGTTTTTCCTATGCTGTTTCCGAATTTGTGAGGGTGAGCCAGCAGGCTTTGCCTCGAAAGGTTTTTACTCGCAAGGTTCCCGAAGTAGCCGAAGGATGCAAAACGAGAACTGGGCTTAGCGTTCAGATTCAAATTCTGGGAGGGCATCCTTCACGGATGCAAGACACCGCATACAATGCAGTTCGGGCCGGGGCTAGAGCCATCGATATCAATTTCGGTTGCCCCGCTAAAACGGTCAACCGAAATGATGGCGGGGCAACCCTTCTCCACTATCCTGAAAGAATTTTCGAAATTTGTCGGGCAATCCGAAGTTCCGTTGATGAGAAAATCCCTATATCAGCCAAATTGCGGCTCGGTTGGGAATCCATCGACCCGATTTTTGAAAACGCAAGAGCTGTTCAAGAGGCTGGACTAGAGTGGATCACCATTCATGCGCGTACAAGATTGCAGGGTTATTCTCCACCTGTGTTCTGGAGTCAGGTGGGAACCGTGGCTCAAGGTCTTTCAATTCCTGTGGTGGCCAACGGTGATATCTGGAACTTGAGCGACTTTTGGCGATGTCGCGCAGAAACTGGCCTGAGGAATTTTATGATTGGTCGGGGTGCCCTGGCGAACCCATTACTATCCTGGCAGATCTCCAAAGAATTAGGGTTATTGAATGAAATTCCCATGCTTGGGAACTGGCTCAGTCTTTTTCAATCACTTGATCTCATCCATAAGCAAGACCCCCAATATTCGCCAAAGCGGTCTCTTCTCAGAATCAAACAATGGATGAAATTGGCCCACCTTCATGGAGACTTCCCGAATTTTGACCAAGTCAAACGGATAGAATCTCTCTCTGAGCTTTTCGATCACCTCTCGACGCTTTCAGAATTACACAAAGAGGAAGTTCCATGCCGATAACGAAGATATTTATTCAGGATTTGCAATTTTTCGGATTTCATGGTCTTCACGATTTCGAACGAGCGGAAGGCAATGATTTTGCTATTGATATTTATTTATGGGTTGATGAATCGGCTCGCGAAACCGACAAAGTGGTCGACACCTATGACTATTCGCAGCTCCCAGACATCGTAGAGCAGGTCAATGGAAGCAAGAGCTTCATCACTTTAGAACACCTGGGAAATTCGATTGCTACACAAATTCTCGAACATCCTAGAGTCCAATCGGTGAAACTGAACCTCAGAAAAGTTTCTGCTCCGATGTCTGGCCAATTTCAATCCGTTGGAATTGAATTGGAATTAGGCTCAGTGCAGTGTTAAGTTTTGGCGTATTGTGAAGAGTAGATATGGCATTAGAGCGGATTATTCTTGCTTCACCTAGGGGGTTTTGTGCAGGTGTTGCTTATGCCATTGAAGTCGTGGATTTGGCTCTTAAGATCTATGGAGCTCCACTATATGTTCGACATGCCATCGTGCACAACGAATGGGTCGTAAAGTCGTTTGAAGATCGCGGCGTGACTTTTGTGGAAGACGTGAACGAGATACCAGAAGGGAGCGTTGTCGTATTCTCGGCTCATGGTGTCTCTCCACAAATTAGACAACTCGCTTCGCAACGGAATCTCAAAATCATAGACGCAACTTGTCCTCTAGTGACAAAAGTTCACAATGAAGCGAGGCGATTCGCAAACAAAGACTACTTTATGGTTTATATTGGCCACAAAGGTCATGTAGAAGCTGAAGGAACCATGGGAGAGGCGCCAGATCGAATGATATTAGTAGAAACTCCAGAAGACGTTGCCAATCTTCAACTTCCCCCACATCAAAGGCTAGCCGTTGTCACTCAGACGACCCTCTCTGTGGACGAGGTAACAGCCACAATGTCTGCGCTAAAATCAAAGTTTCCACACATTGAATCTCCCAAAAAGGAGGACATTTGTTATGCCACTACGAACAGGCAAATGGCTGTTAAGGATCTGGCAAAATCAACTGAACTAGTTATCGTGGTAGGGTCGCAAACATCCTCAAATTCTAACCGCTTACGAGAAGTTGCGGAGGCACAAGGAATTGATGCTGTGCTTTTGATGAGCACCGATCAAATTGATTCACGATGGAGAGACCAATATCAAACGATCGGAATCACGAGTGGTGCTTCGACTCCAGAGCAGCTTGTTGAGGATGTGATCGGGGCTCTCATTTCAGACCGACCCGATGTCAAGATTGAGATTCTTGAAGCCGTATCAGAAGACGTCGAATTCAAACCCCCTCGCGACCTTGTTCAGCTCGCGATGGTCAATAGTTAAAAGTCATAGGTGTCGAAAGGGTCTGGCATCTCGAGATATTGGCCATAAGCATTTTGAACCCCACTCCAATCAAAGGCCCATTCGTATGACTTTTTGGAATCTACAGCTCGCTTGACTAAGTGCGCTCGTGCTTTAGCTCGAGTGTTTTGGGGTGGATCGGTCATAGCATCCAGAATTTCGATTTTGGAAACATGGTTGTGAGACTGAGTTGCATGAAAGAGCGACTTTTCGGGATCGATATTGTGATACTCAAGATCAATGGAATGGAGGGAGTCATGCTCCCAGCCACATTGACATTCATCAATATAAGCCTGGCAGATGAGATACTTATTGACCCAATCAATTTTGTCTCGAAGCACTAACGGATTCTTGCGAATGGCTTTGAGAATCGATTCCCATTCATTCAAAATCCAGTCCGTTTCTTCAGTTAGCCCTCGATAGACTTGCGCAAGTTCTAAGTAGCGTTCCTGAACAGACACGGCATCGCTCATTGATTGATCAATCATTTGGACTTTCCACTTCCAAGTGATGTCTCGCGAGATCGATTTCAGGCTCGCAACAGGATCAAAGAGTTGCAAATCGAGTGGAATTCGATCCTCTTCCACCAGCCTCAGTACAAGACTTGTTGTGCCAATTTTGAGAGCATAAGCATATTCATTTTGATTGCTTTCGCCAAAGAGAATGTGCAATCGATGCATCCCGTCATAAGCATAAAAATGCTCCCATTTAGGATTGATAATGGCTCGGTTGAACCGGACTCGACTGGCAATCATTTTCAAAATATGATCGGCTCGCTGTGACAATTGAAACTTGGCTTGCGGATCTGGGCGGACATTGTAGGTTTGCGAGACCCATATGAAATCGACCGGATGTTGAATCAGTTCGTTCCGAGTGGGTCGTCCACCTTCTTCCAAGATGTGCCCCCCAACCCGACCGACACCCGCAAAGACTTGTCGCGTCACCAGGAATGCGTAAAGTAATAAGGCTTTATGTGAGAAGAAATCCTCGGTCATCTTTACAAGATAGTTTTCGTGGCATCCGAAAGTATGTCCATTAAAATGGTCAATGCTATTATTGTAGACACTGACTGTCTCGCTTAATCCAAGGCTATCGATGGCTCGGCAAATGATTTTGTGCCCGGCACGGTCATTGGCAACAAGGTTCTTTAGATCGCGACATTCCGCTGTGGCATATTCAAGATGCGATCCAACAGCATCAATATAGAGTCGAGCACCATTTATGAGAAAGCCTCCGGACCCCGCTGGCTCGAAGACTTCATCTCTGGAATGGTAATCAAGGGATCCAAAATTGAGGTCGAAGAAAACCGCGTCTTTGATCTGCTCAACGACCTCTTCTGGATTCGAATGGCCTTCTGAAACCAGAGTGCCAAACTCGGTTTCGACCCCAAATATTCTGTCGCCGTTTCGATAGCTCATCAATGGCCTATCTTCATTCCACGACGAAAATCAAATTCATGTTCGCTTGGTCTTAATCTTGATCTCTGCTGGCGTTAGCCCTGGCGACTCAGCTTTAAGCACAATGTCTTGGCCGGATCCATCACTTGCAACAATGATTTGTGCTAAGCCATGAAAAAGACTCCTACTCCACTGAACCTCTGGGGCGGGACTAGAAATGCGAACTCCCCGACCTAGCCCTCCAACGTTGGCATTGTTTTGTACAACAATGACGACCACGTTTGTTCCGCTCGTACAAACGGACCTGATATCCGCTGTCATGCTCATGTTCCAGTCGGTTGTGTGGCCCACAAGCTTGCCATTCACATAAACCCAACCTTCATCATCCATGTGGCCAACTCCAAGAGATTCGGCCAAGCCTTCAAAGGTGGCACGATAGACTGCTTTTGTATTGGGCTTCATAGCTGAGCCGTCGCCATCAATTTTTATTTTTGACCATGAACTTGCATCAAAATTAGGTTCGCTCCACTCGGCCCGATAATCATCGATTCCAGACTTCCAAACCCAGTTTTGAATTCTTGACTGGTTAGGATGGGCAAAAAATTTGTCGGGCTCGTGACAACTCGGGTCGCCGTTACCGACTCCCAAAATTTGCCCCCCCGAAATGGAAAATGAGACTTTTTGGTTTCCAAGCGGGTCAATCAGATTCTTGGAATCCAGGCCCGAAACTGTAATGATTGAGACATCTCTTTTATCACCCATAATTTCCGTTCGGTCAGGATCTAACTTCAATTTCGTCGCAGAACCTGTTGTTTTGCGAGATTCAGTCAAAACGACTTGGCCGTTCCGGTAGCCCTTTGCAACGACTTCACCCGGCTGATAAGTTGCTTTCCATTCAAGGTGCCCATCTTTCGGCATTTTCTTTTTGCCCAAACTGATATTGTTGACAAAAAGCTCGACTTCTTCCAAATTAGAGTGAACCCACACTTCGACCTCTTTTCCTTCTTTTCCTGGCCAATTCCAATGAGGCAAAATATGTACGACAGGTTCATTTGTCCACCAAGATTTGTAGTAATAAGCCGTGTCTTTAGGAAATCCACAGGTATCCAAAACTCCAAAATGTGATGAAATACAGGGCCATCGATAAGGCGTTGGTTCGCCCCGATAATCGAAACCAGTCCAGACAAATGCACCGGCGAGCCAGGGCCTTTTGTTAAAGAAGCTCCACCACCCTTCGGCCGTTGCTCCCCATCCAGGCTCGTTGACATCATAAGAAGCCATATAGCCCTTTTCTTTGTCATTGAAATACTCGCCACGCGTGCTAAGAGCGCTAGCTTCTTCGCTTCCCCATATAAGCTGATCGGGATGCTCAGCGTGATACTTGTCTATATCACTGATCTTCATATAGTTGAATCCTCGCCAATCGACAAGCGAGTTTGCACCTCCTGCATTATTGCCCGCATTACTCGCATAGCTGATCGGTCGAGTTGGATCTAAGCGGCGAATTACTCGGATCATGGACGTTGCAATCCTGCCCCCTCGATCCGTTGTGGCCTCGCCTTCTTCGTTGGCGAGAGACCAGCACATGACCGAAGGGTGATTGCGATCTCGTTCCACCAGTCTGGTGAGCTGATCGACGATTTCTGGGCTTGAACCTAAGAGTCGGTTCTCATCGAAGACCAACATGCCTAATCGGTCGCATGCATCGAGGACTTCGGGAGTCGGTGGATTGTGACTTGTTCTGAGAGCATTGAATCCCCAAGATTTCAGTTGCTCGATTCTCCATTCGTTGACTCGATCTGGAATCGCGGAACCTACTCCGGCATGATCTTGATGACAACATGATCCCTTGATTTTCACCGGAGTTCCATTGAGCAAGATGCCCCTGTTTTTGTCAAAGACAATGGTTCGAAATCCAGAATTGCATTCGTATCGATCTATTTCCTTGTTGCCTTGGGAGACAATCAATCTTGTTTTGTATAACTTTGGTGCCTCAATACTCCACAATTCTGGAGAGTTGACATCAAATGATATTGAAAAGTTTGAACTCGAATCGTGGCCTACCTTCACAGATTTGGAGTTTGAAGTCGCAACAATTTTGCCGTGCTCATCGAGACACTCAGCCATGACTGCAACAGATTCAGTGCGGACAGATTCGTTTAAGATTTCGCCAGACACTTGTACTTTTCCTATTTTCCCTTTCACTGAGGTTGAGACGAAGACTCCGTGATTTCTCAGGTGAATATCGTGAGTGGTATTCAGCCAAGTGTGGCGATAAATACCCGCTCCTTCATAAAACCATCCTTCGTATTGGCTGGCATCAACCCGGACAGCCACAACATTTTGCCCTCCGTAATTAAGATAGTCTGAAACATCGAACGAAAATCCAGAATAGCCACTCAAGTTTTGGCCGATGAAGTGTCCATTGACCCAAATGGAGCAGTCTCGGAAGACGCCATCAAATTCAAGCGAAATTCTACGACCAAGCTCCGACGATGCAATATCAAATTTCTTTCGATACCATCCAATCGTTGTTTCTGGATAAGGTCTTCCAATGGGTTTAAACCCATGATAACAGTGATCTGAAGTTCCTCCTTGCACAAAGGGCAATTCCACGGCCCAATCATGGGGCAAATCGACTTTTCTCCAGTCAGAATCGTCGAATCCTCCCGACAGGGCACCCACACCCGAGCCAGCTTTTGAAAACGACGCTGTTGCTCCGTAACCGAAATCTTTATCGGGGTCGGCAGCATTCCCGAGGGAGAACCGCCAATTGTCGTCGAAATTGATCCGAGTCCGGGTTGTTGAATCAGAGGCATTCAGCATGAAAGATAATCCAAGGAGCAAAGGAGCCCACATGCAAGCCATTATACTTATCTAGGATCAGCTTTCTTTTGCGTAAGGATATGCAGCTTTGTTTCTTTCGAGAATTTCTTCGAAGGCTCGGATCTGAGACCCAATTTCGTCTGGATTTCGACCTGCGTAAATCAATGCAGCTCTCATTTCTCCTTCAGAAAGAAGTGGAAACGCACCTCTCATTGCATCCACAGAATCACGCTTTCGATATTCACGCACGATCTCCCAAACGGCGATTTGCTTTCCAATGATCCTCGCAACGTCGTTTCTGTCCTTCTCGATGACCTGGCTCTCTATTGCGAATGTCGAAGCCTCGCGATACGAGTCGAGTCGAACCTTGACAACCGCCAACTCAGAGTTCAGCCGCTCTGCAACTTCGGTTTCAGAGAGCTGACCATGTTCCACGGCCATGAGGTGAAGTTCGTCAAAAATATCTGGCCGAGCTGAACCAATAGCCAAGACCAATTCTTCGAATCGGTGCGGTTCAGACTTTGCCATCCGCTCAAGTTGCGGAATTATCCAGTGTCCCATTTGGGTAGTCATATCGTTCTTGGTAATCGGTGCGAGAACTTCCTCGCCTTCGAGAACAACATTGTTCTGGATAGATTTTCAGAATACCTTTCCATGAGACGAAAAAAGAAGGCGAAAAGACTGGAAGGAACTAGGTCTTTATGATTTGTTTAAGAAAATCTGAAATTTCTTGGCGATATCGGTATGGGTCGGCGTACCGTGCAACGGAGTGGCCACATCCTTCGAACCATACGACTCTTCCATTTTCACCTACAGCGTTCACGCAGTTTTTCGCATGATCCAAAGGAACCACCGTATCCTTTGTTCCATAGAGGAAAAGTACCGGGCAAGATTTCAGCTCTGAAAATATGACCTCAGTGCATACCTTTTTGGGGTTAAAGGGCAAAAATAATGGGCCGAAATGGGTTGTTGGTTTCATAAAATTTGAAATCGGGCCAAACCCTCCAATTTCCCAAAATCCCTTAGCTGCTTGATCCAGCTTCCAATACGGGCCATCTAAAATGAGTCCGATAACATCTGCTTTCTGCTCCAATGCTGCCCTCGCAGAAGCGACAGCACCCATGCTACTTCCAAAAAGGATAAATTTAGCCCCAGGCACGCGGTTTCGCGCATATTCAAGGGCCGCCAGAACATCTATGGTTTCGTTTTGGCCAAATGTAACCTTTGCCCGAGAGCTTCCTCCGTGGCATCTTGTATCGATGAGAAGGACATTGAGCCCAAATTCTGCAAATGGCAAAGCATATGGTGCTAGTTCGCTCCTATTTGAAAAGAAGCCATGGGTTGCGATGACAACAATAGGAATTTCACCCTGAACCCACCATCCTCGAATATTGACTCCGTCTTTCGTAGTGAAGTCGATGGTTTCTTGGGGCAGGCCGATTTGAGCTGGGGAAAAGAATGCTGGAATTCGAGGCGGATACACACTAAGTAACGAGACCGCGATGAGGAAAAGCAGATAAAGTACTGCAAGGCTTCCAAGAATCCAGAGAAAAACCGTCATGAACACTGTTTTGCAACGCGCATTTCTGCATCGAAGTTGCATGACTCCTGAAAAATCCCTGCCCTGACGGCGAACCCACACACCAGGGACAGGGTTTTCCTTGCGCTCACGTTAAAAAATTAGTTTCGGTCTGCTTGCATTCTGGGAGATGCGGGCGCAACTTCAACAAAAGCGGAGGCCGGAGCCAGGAGATAAACATTTTCTCCCAGTTCTTCCCAAGTTCCTTCGGCAGCATAGTTCACTCCGCACATAAAATCCTTGATCTTTTCGCGGAGTTCATCGCTCGCTAAGGTGAGATTCAAAACTTGTTGCTCCCCTCTTTTAAGACCATCGGCTGCTGCTACAGCATCTTGAAACGAGACAACTTGCCGACGAACGGTAATGCTGTATCTGTGTGCAGAATGCACTCTGAGTGGCGTGGCGACTGGGGCATCAAAATCGTCCTCGTAATCGTCCTGGTGACGATTCACCAAACCAGCTAACTTCGAAAAAATACCAGGCTTTACAATTGTCTCTTCCATAATGGCTTCCCTACTCCGTCCTTGGATTAGGCCCGGTTGCCAAAAAGTGCTGATCCAACTCTAATGTGTGTCGCTCCTTCCTGGATTGCCACATCAAAGTCTGCACTCATTCCCATACTCAGCCAAGTCGCGTTTCTCGATTCCCCCAACTCTTTCAGAGCTCGAAAATAAGACCGACTCAGTTCAGGATCATGTGTCAATGGCCCAACGGTCATTAACCCACGATAGCAAACGTTCTTGTAGGATGGCAGAACTTCAATTATCCTGTCAATGTTTTCAGGAAAAACTCCAGATTTTTGCGTTTCTTTTGCGATATTGACTTCAATGAGAATGTCAATTTGCTTCCCGGACTTATCAATTTCAACCAATTGGTGAGGAGCACTCACCGTATGGATGACATCAAAATGGGTCGCGATTTTTTTCGCTTTGTTCGACTGCAAATGTCCAATAAAGTGCCAGATGATGTCTTTTGGAAGAACTTGTATCTTAGGCAAGGCTTCTTGAAACCTACTTTCACCAAAGTGACGAATTCCTAAATCATAGGCCGTTTGAATGTCTTCAACAGAAACTGTTTTAGAAACGGCGATAAGAGTCACTGAGCTTGGATCCCGCCCGCAACTCAAACAAGCTCTAGCAATTTCGTGCTTTATCCTATTAATTTGGGAAAGCATAATTTCTCATTCACAAGTTCAAGATAAAATGATTCGACATGATCGTCCCAGATTTTGAGTCGTTCTCAAAGCTCAGTTCACAAGATGAGTTGATTCCTGTCTGGACTGAAATTCTGGCAGATTGCGAAACACCTGTTTCAGCATATTGGAAACTGTGCAAAGACGAGCCTGTAAGCTTTCTGTTGGAAAGTGTGACGGGTGGTGAATCTCTCGCACGCTACAGCTTTTTAGGGACGAGACCGAAATCTATCGAGCGCAAAACGTTATCGGAACCCACAGAGCTCCTTGATTTTGTTCGCAATCTTCCCCATTTTGATGCCAGTCACTATCCGCATCTGCCCCCATTCTTAGGAGGGGCAGTGGGCATGATTTCTTATGACTATGTTCGAACCATTGAATCGATTCCTGCGACTCAGAGAGATGATCTTTCGCTTGATTCCGTAGTCTTTATGCATGTTGAGACACTTGTTGTCTTCGATCACGCCAAGAATCGGATCATCATTTGCAGCCTCGCAGAGCCCACAGTTTCTGGATATGAACGGGCACAGCTTGAAATCGAGCGCGTTCTAAATAAACTATCTCAGCCATTACCTCCATTGCCTTCAGAGGTCTTTGCTCCAACTACAGTTGAATCCAATCGGACTCAAGAAAATTTCGAAGCGACGGTCAGGAAAATAAAGGACTATATCGTCGCCGGTGATTGTTTTCAATGCGTACCTTCGGTGAGATTTTCATGCCCTGTTCAAGCCGAGCCCATTACGGTTTATCGCGCACTTCGATCACTAAACCCCAGCCCCTACATGTATCTCCTCAATTTTGGAGATTTTCAGATCGTAGGAGCCTCCCCGGAGCTTTTGGTGAGCCTGAAAGGAACTAAGGCGAGTGTGAGACCAATCGCCGGCACAAGGCCGAGATCGGAAGATCCTTCCACGGATGACCAGCTAGCCATGAATTTGCTAGCCGATGAAAAAGAGCGTGCCGAACATATCATGCTTGTAGACCTCGGTCGCAACGATTTGGGTCGCGTTTGCGAATATGGAAGCGTTGAAGTCCATGATCTCATGACAGTCGAAAGATATAGCCATGTCATGCACATTGTGAGTTCAGTGACCGGTCATTTGCGTTCGAATGTTGATGCGGTCGATTTGGTCAGAGCATGCTTTCCAGCCGGAACCGTCAGTGGGGCGCCTAAAGTTCGTGCCATGGAGATTATCGAAGAGTGCGAGCCGTCCCGTAGGGGCCTCTATGCAGGTGCTGTTGGTTATTTCAGCGCCAATGGCGATCTGGATTTGGCCATTGCGATTCGAACAATTCTGCTCCAAAATGGGCGGGGCTATGTTCAAGCAGGAGCAGGAATCGTTTTTGATTCAGATCCCACCAGCGAATGGAATGAATGCCAGAACAAAGCACGTGCTTGCCTGAAGGCCATTGAACTTGCTCAATCGGGCCTCAAAGCAATATTGTCCGAATTTAATTCAAAATGAAGTTGTGAGCGATCTGACGCCTCGCAAGGAAAACATTCTCAAAGCAGTTGTGTTGGAGCACATCACAATTGCAGAACCTGTCGGCAGCGAGCTGATAGCACAGAAATATGAGCTAGGAGTTCGCAGTGCGACAATTCGAAACGAACTTGCAGAAATCAGCGATCTTGGGCTTTTGGAACAACCCCATACCAGTGCAGGAAGGATCCCCAGTGACAAAGGATACCGATACTATGTCGATCGCCTCATCGTGATCAAAGAACCAAAACCTGAGGTGCAGACCAAACTCACCGAAGCCACAGAGGAAGACACGCTTCAGCAACTTTTGCTCGAAACCACACGTGCACTTAGCCGAGTCACACATCTTCTCTCTGTCGCAGCTGTTGTCAAGAACACAAAGGTCAAAGTTCGAACAGGAATCCTCACGGCCTTGGGACCATCTCGAGCATTGCTTGTGCTCGTCTTAGAAAACGGACATATCGAAAACAAGCTCATCGAATGTCCTCCAGGTCTCACGTTGCAACACATTGGTGCCATCAACGAGACACTTGAAAGAACTCTCTCGAATTCAACACTTGCACAGCTTGCTAAAGTCAAAGCACCGATTTTCGATGACCCGACGCTTAATGTGGCATGCAAACTTGTGTTTACTTCGATTAGAACTTGTGCTAGAGACTTGATGAGGGGAGTTGTCATTACAGAAGGCGAGGAATATGTGCTAGCTCAGCCAGAATTTCAACGAAATTCCATCGACCTTAACCAGTTACTCAGTGCGCTTGAAGATGAAGATGCATTACACGCAACTGTCACTGGAGATGGTATTACGATTGGCAAAGAGAATCCACGAGAGGATATGCAAGGGCTTTCGATTTTGAGGAAGTCGTTTTATGTCGGCACTGAAGAAGCTGGCACATTGGCCATCATCGGACCAACCAGGCTTCCTTATGACAAGACATTGCCCTTGCTCGGTTTTACTGCAAAGGCTGTGAGTTCCACCTTGACAAAACTCATGAAGCCTTGATATTTCATCAAGGCTTTATTTTCTTAATTCGTCCGATCCGCTATGGAATCGGCACTGGAGGAATGTTGCCCAAACTGATGAAAGGATTTGAGAATCGGTCGTCAGTGGCAACACCACTGTCGGTGAGCGTTCCGAGAAACGCGACCAGAGCATCAACTTCAGTTGGAGTCAAGTTCAGTCTCCTAGGCTGGCCAGTGGCTGGATCTCGCATAATAGGATCCAATGCTGGGTTGTTTTGAACTCCGTTGTTATAGAAATTCACAACTGCATTGAGGCTTGGAAACCGACCGTCGTGCATATATGGGCCCCGCACAGCAATATTCCTCAACGACGGAGATTTGAACCTTCCACCGCCCGGTGTGTTCAGATCTAACCCGTTGTTTCTGGCTTGAGTGCTGATTTGAGCTACTCCGGTATGACATCGATCGCAGCCACGACTGATATTTGGCAAGCCTTGAACAGGCTGGAACAGCCTCATACCCAAGAATTCTTGCGGAGTGAAAACGGTTTGGAAATGTGGCACTCCATTGGCATCTATCGCGGAATCGAACTTGGATCGATAGTTCACAATCGCCCGGACAAATTGCGCAAGTGCCTTTGAGATCCGATCTGAAGTGATATCAACGGATCCAAACGCTTTTTGGAAGAGCGAAGGATAGTAATTCGTTCCCTGCATTCTCTGAATTACTTCTGGGAGGGTCATGTCCATTTCAACCGAGTTTTGAATCGGTTGCAGGACTTGGTCTTCTAGCGTGGCAGACCTTTCATCCCAAAACATTCGACCATTTTGATAGTAACGGGTATTCCCTATTCCCATGGAATGTCGGGATGTGAGACCGCCATGAGTTCCTGTGGAAAACCTTCCAGGGTCGGAGAATCCGTGAGACTGTTGATGGCAACTGGCGCAGGCCACATTGAGGCCTCGAGACAACGTTTTGTCATAGAACAGCACTCGTCCTAATGTCGCACCGTTATCCGAAATTGCATTGTTTGCCGGTGTGTTATCTGCAGGTTTTGCGCTGCCCGGAACGGCAGGATCTGTGTAGTAACGGGGATACTGCTGTGATGCATCCGCATACTTATAGGGAGTAGGTGGCAATCGCAAAACTTTGGGGCCACCCAGAGATTGCGAATTGGCAACCAGCCATGGCAAAGTTGCTAGTGCAGGAATCAAGAATCGGGAAAAAGTCTTCATCCTCAAGTGTCCTTTTTCAAATTATCCGTTTAGGATGACCCAATTGTTGCCCAAAAATATGAGGAACCTATGAGGATGAAACAGATTTTAGAATTTTTTTAGTCAATTTTGAAAAGTGATTCATCCATTGAGATATTCACTTTTATGCTGACATAGACAGAGGTTCCGGCGAGCTTTCCGTCCGCGTTTTTCACGGTGGTTTTGGTCGGAATATAGATTCCATCAAACTCTTTGGGTTCGCTATAGGTAAATGTGGCATTGAGATATCCTTGCTGCGAATACCACTCTCTCTTTTCTGTGAATTTGGTCTTTGAATCCACCCAAATTCTGTGCCTGCTAGAATCATCAAGGCTTGGCAAATAGGTCAAATCAAAAACGGCATCTCCTGCAAAGTCGCCATTCTTCTCTATTCGCACGAACTTAGCTTGGAAAAAGTTTTGGAAAAGTGAAGGCGTGAGCAAACCAAAATCAAGTGGCGTTTGTCGCTTTCCTGGCGACTTTGAAACATCGTCTTTTTGACTGATATTGGCCCGGGGAACTCGAACGAGTTTTCGGGCTCCATTAACGATAAAGAAAATGTCAGTCTCTTCGACTCGCGATTCCATGCGCAATTTCATGGGTTCTTTAAGCCAGATGTTGCTCGATTTGAACCGATAAGACTTGGCGAAGTCTTGGTTTATCTTGGCCAATTCCTTCTGGTTTGCGCTTTGAACTTTTGCAGAAAAAGCTGCCGACTTAAAGCCAGTCTGAACGTAGCTGGAAATCGTCGGGTCTACAGCTGGCGCAGTTAGCAGACTGGCCACAAGAATTGGCATACTCATCATGTCTAACCTAAATAACGTTTTGAAGACCCAAAAGGAACGAGAATGCAGACTTGGGGCCCAGGCATTGGCCCTTTGGGATATAGTGAAACCGTGCACGAGCCATCAACTTGGCAAGAAAAAATGTCGAAACGGTCAGCCGGGTTTGACAAAAGGCACTGGGTTCGTCCGTTGCAGCGTACAGAGAATTTGGACATTTCTGCTCGAATTTACCAACGTCATTTAAGCAAAATTTTAAGACTCACATTTTGGCCCACCATCTATATTGCCCTTGGAATTGCCTTAATCGGCTATATAGGAAACACTTTTCTTGTTAACGAATCTGGGGTACTCAAAGGAGAACCCATTGAGTCGATTTTTTCTGGTGGCCTCAGCATAATTATTGGAGGGCTCCTTATTTTATGTGGCTTAACTGAAACTTATTGCCGGCTTGTTCGGCCAATAAATCAAGCTATATTGAACTACAACACGACAAACTTTGAAGTCCCGCCAGCAGACCTGTTCAAAGTTTTTAAAGTTATTTTGTTGGCATGTGTGAGAGTCTTTGGTGTGGCGCTATCTGGGTTCTTCATATGGATGGTCGCTTGCCTTTTTGACCGGTCTAAGGGCCAAGATCTTGTTCAGCTCACTTTTGGGTTTGCTGTTTTCTGTGGCTTTTTCGGGGGCCTAGCTAGCATCTTTCTTTTGGGTAAAAACGGCCTCGCCCCTGTTTTGGCTTGTCTCGAAGACCTTCCGATCGAGCAGACGTTCAAGCGGTCGAACAAATTGAGTTCTTACTTTCGTGGCCACGATTCTTCACTCGACAGCTTTATTTCCGCGATGTTCATTCTTCTTTTGGTTGGCATACCTTTGTATATCTCTCTAGATACAATTGCAAAGCTGTTACCTATTGGATCGTGGCTGGAGAACCTTGGCCTTCCACCCGGAATAGGCCCAACTTTGCGACTGCTTTTTGAGAGAATTCCTATCTTCCTGACCTTGTGGCTCTTGATTGGCTATTGGGTGGCAGCAAGCTGTGTGAACTTGGTGAACAGACTCGTACGATTGGAGGCGTATGATGTGCGGCTTTTGGTCGAAGATTTCAGTAGTTCGAATATTCGCTCTATTCCTTTGCGTTAGTTTTTCTGGAATTGGTCTTTGTCAGTTTGAAGCTATCCAAAAGGCACATTCAAAAGCAGAATTTGAGAGGGCCAAGAGCGAGCTACATCCACTGCTACAAAACGAGCCCCGTCTTCAAAGAGCCTTAGAACCTCTGGACAAAAACGAAAGCTGGACTGAGGGTCAACGCCGAATTGTGAATGTCTTAGAGGCGCGCAAATCTCTTCTCTTCCAATCGAAAAAATCGCCAGCCGTTCAAGATGCCAGTGCAACCACAAAGGATATTTTGTCAAGCCCAGCTTTTCACCAAATTGGTCAAAACAACGCTAAAGCTCAAGTCCAAGAATCAAAGCCGAATCCCGCGGTCGATGCTTTCTTAAAGTTTATTGAATGGATTTTCACGAAAATTGTGGAGTTCTTATGGGGCAAACGTGGAGTTCCCCCAACGGGTGCCGGAGCAGGTCTCAATTTTCTCACTCCTCTTGTGTGGATCGTCGTCATTGTGGGGCTCATCATCGTAACGGTTTTGGTAGTTCTCAGAATGAAATTTGGATGGAAATTTAAGAGAAAAGTACAGCTGATATCCGAAGAGGAGGTCGATCTTTCTGCAGACGAGTGGTTACGAAAAGCCCTTCAACTTGAATCAAATCTTCAATATCGCGAAGCTGTTCGATGCCTCTATTTAGCTAGTCTTGTGCGGATGGATGAGAATCGGATTCTAAGATTTGTGCATTCCGAAACAAACTGGGAGCACTACTATCGATATCAAGGATTGGAGCACAAACTCGAAGGCATAGATCTTCGCGAAATCACGCAAAAATTTGACCAAGTTTGGTACGGATTTCGAGTTCGCGGAACAATTGATGTCGATGAGTTCAAGCAATTCTATGAACGGCTTCTTAAGTCAATCCATGTTCGGAGCCAAGCATCATGACACCGTTTCTTAAAAGGCTCCCGGTTTTGCTTGTAGTGTTGTGTTTCGCCATTTTCATTACTTTTTTGTCCGGACGTGACTCGCAAAAGGATCCCCCATCACCCAGTAGCACGAACTTGGGGGGCCTAGCTGCGTTCATGGAACTTCTCCGTCGCGATGGTTTCCAAATTCAAATTGAATCTACATCACCTCCGAATGTTCGAGGCATTGCCATCGTTCCAAAATCCAACGTTTTAAGGAAGGATATTGTTGAAGACAATAAGGCAATTGAGTCTTTTTGTAGCAAAGGCGGGCGAGCAATGCTCATCGACTTCCCCTATGGAATAACGAACAACGAATCAACGTCCATTCGTTTTCCAGATTCAAACCAAGTTTACAAAATTAATCTCACAAAGCGAACGCAGCATGATTTTGGAACTGAAACCCAAACTTCTTACTTTTTGTGTTCCCAAAATGGCATCGATTGTTTAAAATCTAAAGCACTGGGCCAGGGCACTTTATGGACTCTTTTTGACGGTCAATTTTTGACAAATTCAAAGATTGGCCAGAACGATAATGCAGAGTTTGCACTAGACCTTGTACGCAAGCTCGCTGGGCCAGAAAAAACCATTACCATTCCGCTCTATGGCATCGGCGAAGCAAGGAAACTTGGACTGCTAGAAAAAATTGGGAGCTGGGCACCCGCCCTCTTTTGGCAAATCTGCATCATATTATTAGTTGTTTTTTGGACGATTGGACCGAGATTCGGAAGTGAGTTAGAATCACCGCTTGAAATCCGCGGGCAAAGGAGCCTGGTCGATGCACTTGGACGCATATTAAAGACAAGCAAAAAGCATGAGTTTGCCGCGCAGGTCATTTTAAAGCAAGAAATCGAAAAAACTATTCTGAGGAATAGAATGGCGAGGTCGAGCACTTTTGCTGAAGTCATTAGTCTTCTCGAGCCGGAAGTTCAAGCTCACGCCTTGTCGTTGCTTGAAGAGCCCTGCAAACGCAAACCAAGGGAAACAATAATCCTGTTAAACAAGGTGACCCTGGCCCTGCAAAAGCTTCCTGGTCGTATAAAATAGGACTATGCAAAAGGGATTAGCAATAGTTGCACTACTTTTGGGAGCCAACCTCTGTTTCGCGCAAGGAAAGACCCCAACCGAAACTCAAAAGCAGCTCCAAAAAGTGACAAAGGCTTATGAAACAGCCAAAGCGCAATACAAAAAGAAGCCAAAAGATCAAAAACTCAAAGCGACCTATGTGAAAGCAACGGTTACTTTGGGAACGATGACCATGAACAGCCCAGATCTTGGACCAAAAGACAAATATCCTGGCGCGTTACGGCTTTATCGCGAAGCTTTGGCTCTTGATCCAAAAAACAAAGAAGCCCTTGCAAATAAAAAGATGATTGAAGACATCTATAAGAGCATGGGCCGGCCAATTCCCAAGTAAGATCAATCTCTCTTGCCAATTGACTCGAAGGATCTAGAATTACAGCGTCAACAACAGATTTTGAGATTTACTCGAATTCTGGCGTTGGCGCTCGTTGCTTTCGCTGCTTTACCAGCACTCATTGGTTGGATCACAGCGACCCATGATTCGCTCTATTTAGGGATCCAAACCAACCTCGACGATCATATGGTTTATGCCGCTTGGATGAGGCAGGCCATGGATTTTCATTTCTTGTTTGATAATCGCTTTGCAGTTGATTCTCAGCCAGGACTCACGATACATCTGTACTTTGCCTTTCTTGGTTTGATTGCCAAATTCTTGGGAATTCCGCTGACAATGACAGTGGCTCGGCTTGCGCTCACATTTCTCTTAGTTCGTCTCCTTGGCCGGCTGATGATTGACTTCAAAGTCACGGTTTTTACGGCCAAAAGCATCATGTTTTTTGTCTGCTTTGGTGGTGGGATTGGCTTTATGGCTTGGGAAAAATTTGGCCAAACTTGCACTGACAAAGCTGATATCGTTCGAACACTTTTTGGGGATCAGGCTTCTGTGGATGTTTGGCAACCCGAAGCGTTTGTCTTTCCTTCCATGCTTACCAACGGCCTCTTTTTGGTGAGTTTGATTTTAATATTGCTCGTCATTCAAAGTGTGATCCAAGCCAAAGACTCTTGGAGCCCTGTATTACGAGGTGCCCTGTGTTTTGGTTTACTCATGAACATCCACAGCTACGATGCACTCCTAATTGGATTAGTCTTATTGGGCTTCCTTGCATCGCAATTTGCTCAGAAAGAAGTGACATCACAGTGGGTTGTTCGATCTCTTGTCATTGCGTCGGGAGCAATTCTGCCCGCCTTGTGGTTCGTTTACGTTTTGCAGCATGATCCAGTCTTTCAAGCTCGTGCCGCTACTCCCACCTATTCACCAGGTTTCAGATCGGTTCTTTTGGGATTTTTACCACTGCTCGTTCTGGCTGTCGTTGCAATGATTCAAACAGACCACAAGCGCAAGTTTGTAGGAATCGCTGGGATTGGCTTAATCATCGTTACACTCCTCATGGCCTCATCGCAATACAACGGTCAACAGTTTATGATTGGATGGGCCGCTTGGGTCGCACTTTTTGCAATTGGATTGATATCCATTGCTTGTCTTTCAACGAAGTCGTCGCTTTGGAACATCGCATTATCTTGGGCTGTCATTTCGCTTTTCGCACTCTACTTTCCTGCACTGTTTCAGCGAAAGCTTGCCATGGGGCTGGCTATTCCTTGGGCCATTTTGGGAGCGCATGGACTCGACTTTGTTTTGCAAAAGCTGGAAAGAAGCAATCGCAATCTCGTGGCTTCTCTCTCTTTCATTATTTGTGGCTGGTCTTCACTATTGTGGTTTCAGCGCGAATTACTCTTTGTAAGAGACAATGTCGGGAGTACCGCAGTTCATCCAGTCTGGTTTTCCGCTGATACCCGAGCAATTTGCGATGCGCTCAATCATATCGAAGGGAGAAAGGTCGTATTAGCGATGCCAGGGGTTTGGAACAGTGTAGGGCCCAACGATTTCCGAACTCCAATAGTTCCTGATATTAATTCGGTTATTTCCGGACTCACAGGTTCTTACACCTATGCAGGGCACTGGAGCGAAACTCCTGATTACAACAAGAGACGAAGCTTAGTCACTCAACTTTATTTGGGAACAACCCCGTTGGAAAAACGTAAAGCCATCCTTCAATACATCCAACCTGATTATGTGGTTGCTTTGAATTCAGAGGCATTTCCAGAAATCAGCTTGGGCGACCAGAAAGTGCCACTTGTCGATCTGACCAGCATAGGTGAAACGATATACAAAGGAACTCAAATGAGTCTCATTAAGGTTTCAAAATCTTAGGCTTCTTCGGTGGTTTTGCGCTCAGATTTGCAGGCTTCGTGGGAGGCTCGACAACTGGCTTTGCTCCATTGGGATCTTCATTGTCGACAGGCTTCTCAACAGTCGTCGTCGAATCTGGCTTAGGTGCCGAAAGATTTTGTCGCACTACTCTCACTCCACCGTTGTAATAACTTGTCCCCAAGTTCTCGCGCTTTTCGATCGCGCCATTTCGGTAGACAACTCGGAATGTATTGATTCTGTGTCCTGCTCCACCAGGTTCCTCGACAAACCTTTTCCCAGGTGGCAAAGACGGATCATTGATGACTTTTTCTCCGAGCGACCAACTCGAATGCCCGGATGTTTCAACCTTTACATCGAGCCCAGGTTCTTTGATTCCAAGAACTCGGAAAGTGATCGAACCCCCACCGGCTCTCACAGATATTGCGATGGGCTTTCCGGTTGAATTCTTAAACGCAAAGTCTGGAGCCGGAAAACTGACTGTGGCGTCGCGCCCCACCGGAAGATAGGGCACAGGAAAGGTGTGGTTGGATCGACTGACAATTTGAAGATTTCCCAACAATACAGCATTGTAAAGTGTGCCACTGACCTGGCATATCCCTCCACCTATATCAAAATCGTGCTTGCCATTGTTATAAACCCCAGCAAGTTTGAACCCATTCTTGGCAGTTCGCTGACCCAGCACTTTGTTAAAACTAAATGTTTCGCCTGGCAAGATGACTGTTCCAGACAGGCGTTGGGCTGCGTTTCTGATATTACTTGCACGATTGGCGTTACCTTCACTGTAGCGGGATGTGTATTCCCCAATAACGTCTTTGATTTGAGCCAAATCTTCTTCTGTTATGGCAACTTTCGCCTTTTTGAGCGGGATTTCGGCTACTTCCCCCTTGGAAATTGCGGTTTCTAGGACTTTGGGGAGGGCCTCTGTATCGAGTTCGACTGTTGAGATTTCTGGGGTCGTGACAACCTTTCCACCTTCAAATTCCGCCTTGGCTTTCTGTTTTTCAGGCGCATTATCTGCGACAAAGTCTGTCAAGAATTCGGTTTTAGTCGAGTCAACCTTAAACTGCGGTATCACTGAAATCAACTTCGACTTCGACTGACCCAATTGTCTCATGAGATACTGCCCAAAGTCTTCAACATGAACATTGGCGAGCGTTTTATTGATATCACAGCTGACCCCCAAATCCGCTGCACTCATCGCATCAGGATTCTTAAGCAAGGTCTTAGAAGTCATGCGAATTTTTTGACTCTTCATCGAGTCCCACCAAGCTTCAACGACTCGATGCGCTTGATCCTTTGTTTTGCCCGCAAGGGATTGCCCTTCAAAAGTGACCCCAGGTGGAATTTGCGGTTGATAACGCGAATACATTGCAGCAAAAGCCCCACCGGCACCGATCAGGATTGCGCCAGAAACCCACAAAAATGGTTTCTTACCTGACTGTTTTTTCTTATGAGCCATTTGAATACATCTCCAAGCTACAAACTTCTATAAAAATAGACGAGATTTGAGTCCATAAGGCTCCTATGGGCCTACCTTTATGAGTCGAACCTCCGTACACTCTTCATATTATGGCTAGACTCGTTTGGCTCAATGGATGTGTCACTCCGCTTGAAGACGCCACGACTTCAGTCGCTGACCATGCTCACCTTTATGGCGACGGATTGTTTGAAGGGATCAGAATTTATAGTCGGCGTGTGTTTAAGTTAGACGAGCACCTTGAGCGCCTCTATCATGGATGTCGCTATTTGGACTTTAACATGGTTCTTCCGCAGGCCCAACTTAGGGAAATTGTGTTGGACACGTGCAAAAAGGCAAACGAAGACAACGGATACATTCGTTTAAACGTTACGCGAGGAACAGGCCTCGGCCTAGATCCTCGTGCTGTGAAAACCGATCCAAACGTCATGGTCATGATTTCAACCTTGAACCTCTATGGTCCAGAGTTGTTCGAATCGGGACTTGAAGTCATAACAACATCTTTCCGAGTAGCTGCTGCGGACGCGCTTGATCCTCGGGTGAAGTGCATTGGACGCTATGCGTCAAATATCTTGGCCAAACAAGAAGCCAACAAAGCCAAGGCAGGCGAAGGGTTGATGCTGAACGCACAAGGGCACGTTGCCGAGTGCACAGGTGACAATGTTTTTATCATCAAGAACAATAAAATTCGGACTCCACACCCAACATCAGGAATTTTGAAGGGCATCACCCGCGACACAGTGATCATGCTGGCTCGGCAAGCCGGCTTTGAAGTGAGTGAAGATATTGTGACTCGATACGACATGATTGAAGCCGACGAAGTTTTCTTGACAGGCACTGCGGCCGAAGTCATTGGAGTTTCCAAGCTCGATGATCGCGCAATCGGAGAAGGCAAGCCTGGGCCAATCACTCGAAAAATCATGGCATTGTTCCATGAGCATACAAAAACAGGTGTTCCGTTTGATTGAAAACGTTTGGGAACCCGGCGAGACCGAAATTTCCCTAGGTCTTCAAAAATTTCTTGATAATTGTCGAACACTTTCAGAGCCCGGGGAAGTCTGTCCTTTATGTGGCTGGACGCTCACTGAATATCGTCGCACAGAGCTTTTGGGCTGTGGCTTGTGCTACTCGTCCCTTGCCCTTGATTCAAAATGGAAAGTGAACTTGGAATGAAACCTGGATTGTCTATGTCAAATTTGGTATCTTTACGTCACGTGAAATCTCTGCATAAACTGTCAATCATCGGATCTCTCGCATGTTTGGCATTCGGGCTTTTGTTGACCGGATGCGGTGGTCAAGGTGGGGGGCCAGGTGACAAAGACCCAGAAATCATCGCTGTCAATGCCAGCTCTTCAACTGGGACGCTCACTTATTTTTTCAATGACACTGCAAAAGGCGGATCTCTCGCTTCAAATACAAAAAGTGCTCTCTTCACAGTTCCAATCCTGGAAGATTCTGCGGGTGGCTACGATGTTTCCCTTGAAGATTCAGATCGAACTAACTTCTGGGAAAATCAACAGATCAACCTCCTCAAAAACACAAGCACGATCTTGGTAGCCATTGGAATCAAGAATCCGCCAAGTGGGGACGAGCTCAAAAGGCTTCGATTTGTCATAACGAGCCCCGATAGAAACCCACCAGTGGGAAGCCGTGCCAGGTTAGTTATTGTTCACGCATTCACCAGAAAAACTGGCTTTGGAACTCCAACACTGAGCTTGATGGATAACAAAGACACGCCACTGTTCCAAAGCAACAATATGAATTTTGGCGACTTCACGACGCTTGAGGTCGATTCAGGGACATATACTGGCACCAACCACTGGATTGCAAAAAACACAGATACCGATAACGTATGGGCTGAAAATTTGAACCAAACTCTCAAGGCAGGCTCGATCTATTTTGTGATCGTCGGAGGCACAGAAGACCCTTCTGGAACCACGAAGGCACCCATCGTTTTTCTCGAAATACCAGCGAACAGTTAACTCGGGAAAGTACCTGCATTTTTCACGCGCGAGAGGCTATACTAGCCTTTCGCGCACCTTTTTGAGGATGTGCATCGTCTTATCATGTCGGGCAGTCAGCACGAAGACTCTCTCGCTGAAAAGCGTTGGCTCAATGCCCTTGCAAAGGGTGATCCCAACGCTCTTGGAGGTTTATATGACCTCTATGGCGAGAAAATCTTTCGATATACGTTTCGAATGCTAGGCAATCGAAGCGATGCCGAAGATGCGACCGCGGAAACCTTCTTAAGGGTTCTGCGCCGGTCGAGAGAGTTGAGAGCTGATGGGGCCTTTCGGACATGGTTGTTTCGAATTGCTCGAAACCTGTGCATTGACAAAATGCGGCAGCACAAACTTTTGGAGTTGCCAAACGATGCACACTACACGGGCACTGAAGAACGCGCAACATTACGGGTCACAGTTCAGCAGGCACTGAATGAATTGCCAGTAGAATATAGAGATCCTCTCGTGTTGTGCGATCTTGAGGAAGTCTCCGCCAAGGAAGCGGCAGAGATACTTGACATAAGTGTTCCGGCACTTAAATCGCGGTTGTATCGAGGCAGAAGAGCCTTGAGAGATCGCCTCGGTGGATCTATAGAGAAATTGAAATGAGCGACTTTCACAATAAATTAGTCGACCTATATGCAGGCCAAGAGCTCACGGAAGAGCTTAATGAAGAACTCGAGATGGCAGCAATGCGCGATGCCACTCTTGCACATGAAATGTTTACTCTGCGCAAAACTTATGACGCGCTCAAAGGAATGCCGGAGCCCGTCTATACCGAAGAATCAGAAATGAGAATTCTGCTGAAACTGCAGCTCCAAGGAGCTGATATTAGCCGAAGATCTGCTGAATCTTCACATTGGCAATACCACTTGCCTATCCTTTCTTAATAAGGTGTAGCCATCCACAATGAAAGCCACAATTAGCCGAAAAGATCTTGCAAATGCTTTGAATATCGCAGCTTCTGCGAGCAGTCAACGCTCGTCTCACCCCATGCTTCAATCTCTTAGATTGGTTGCAGAAGGTTCGACCTTGGAAATCACAGGCTGTGACGGCGAAATGTGGGCTGTTGCCACGGCGATGGCCAACGTTGAGTCAAGTGGCGGTGTTTGCGTCCAACAAAAACTCTTAAGCGATATTGTGAGCGTGCTTGCGGATAGTCCGGTGGAACTTTCTCTTGAAGGAACCGTGCTCTTTTTGCGTGCCAGCCAATCTGAATGGAAGCTCTTAGCTTTGCCAGCCGATGAGTTTCCCGCTATGCCGGAAGTCGAAGCGCGATCAGAACTCAACTTCCCCATGGATGAGTTCAGACGAGCCATGGATTCGGTTATTTTCGCCGTTTCTGATGACATGAGCCGGGCGTACCTGACGGGCGTGCTCTTCAACTACGACGGTGAAGTTTTGACGATGGTGGCTACCGACACTCACAGATTGGCTGTGAACCGAATGCACCGATCAGGTATTGGATCCAATCTCAATGTGATCGTACCATCCAAGGCCCTGCGATCCATAAGAAATCTTCCGATTGCCGATGACGAAACCGTCACTGTTCGGTTCGACGAAACTAGACTCATTGTGGATTGCGCTGCCGCAAAGATTGTTTCTCAACTGCTCTCTGGCGCCTATCCCAATTGGGAGCGAGTAGTTCCGCAAGAATTTACAAGAATGTGGACAATTGATCGGGTTGAGATGTATGAAAACGTGAGAAGAGCCATGATCTTGGCGAAAGACAATGCAAACCGCGTAAGATTCAGCGGTATGGGGGACAAGATCGTGATCTCTGCTCGGAGCGAAGACCGTGGTGAGGCCAAGGAAGAGATTCCAGTCATCAGCAAGAATGGTGAGGTTGAAATTGCTTTCAATGGGAAATATATCATGGAAGCCCTTCAATCGATGCCGACGGATGGGGTCGTCGCCGAAATGACCGAGCCAGCTCGCCCAGCTGTCATTCGACCAGTTGATGGCGGAGAAGATCGCTTCTGTGTTGTGATGCCTATGGCTCTTGGCTAAGGAATCTGGCGTTCAATCACAAATTTAGCAGGGCGCCGCTCCAAAAAGGCAGATACGCCTTCTTTGCCTTCGTCTCCTGCCCTTGCTCGGGCTAAGAGCTGAGCAGACTCTTCCATAGGATAAGGGCCATCTAAGCAGAGCTGTTTGCAGGCCAACACGGCTTTTGGACCGCACTTGAGCACGGCATCGATTTTTCGATCCACGGCCGCATCGAGATCGACAATATTGGTGATTTCATGGATCAAATTAATTCTGAGGGCCGTCGTCGCGTCGAATGTCTCTCCTGTGCAAAAGAGCCAACGAGCATTTCCTGACCCGATTTTGGGCAGAACAAATGGTGAAATGGTCGCCGGCACAAGGCCAAGTTTCGCTTCGCTAAAGGCAAAGATCGTGTTTTCTTCGGCAATTGCGACATCCGCACTGGCCACGAGTCCACAGCCGCCACCAAAAGCCGCTCCATGAACTCTGGCAACCACAAGTGCCGGACACCTTGCGATGGAATCAAATAGTCGGCCCAGCTTCATCGCATCTTCTGCATTCTGCTCTTCAGAATAAGCCGAAGCTTGACGCATCCACTCCAAGTCCCCGCCACCACAAAAAGCCTTCCCTTCGCCTTGCAAAACAACAGCTCGGACATCAGCGGAAAGATTCGAAAATGCTTCGGTGAGCTTCGCGATCAACACGTCGTTAAAAGCATTTCGGACTTCCGGACGTTCAAGTGTGATTTTCAAAACAGGCCCATTTTGGATTGCTGAAAGCATGAATATAGTATGGGTCAAATCGAAACCCGTCATAATGACTCAATGCCAAAACTCGTTCTCGTTCGACACGGCCAATCGCTCTGGAACCTAGAAAACCGTTTTACTGGTTGGGTCGATGTTCCGCTCACATCAAATGGTGAAGACGAAGCTGCTCGGGCGGGAGAAGGTCTGCGCGGGCTAGAACTTCAAGTGGCATACACAAGTGCCCTAAAGCGGGCTCAACGCACGTTAGAGATCATTCTGAAATCGATTCCACTTCATATCCCCATCATCAGCGACAAAGCGCTGAATGAGCGTGATTATGGTGATCTTGCTGGGCTTAACAAGGATGACCTCAAGCGGATTTATGGCGAGGAACAAGTCCACATTTGGCGACGAAGTTATGACGTTGCACCTCCCGGAGGCGAATCACTTAAAAACACGCAAGAGCGCACGGTTCCCTTTTTTGAGCGGGCCATAATGGGCGATATTCGACAAGGCAAAAATGTTTTGGTAGTGGCGCATGGCAACTCCAATCGCTCTATTGTTATGGCGCTTGAAAAACTGACGCCAGAAGAGATTCTGGCAGTTGAACTACCAACTGGGGTGCCCCGCATTTATGATCTACAAACTGATGGAACTGTGATCTCTGTTACGAGCTAATTTGTTTTTCTAATCGATTTGATCCTGTCACCACGTTCGATTTTGTCGACAATGTCTTGTCCTTTGATAACCTTTGCAAAGACGACATACATGCCGTTAAGTCTAAAGTTATCTTTAAGGTTGATGAAAAACTGGCTGTCGCCGGAGTCGTCCATTGGAGATTCAAGGGCCATGCCAACCGAATATTTTTCGTGAGTCAGATTATTGATTTCAAATGGCACTGATTTGCCACTGCCACCATCTCCAAGAGTCTTAGTTCCACCCATTTCACCAGGGTTTTTCTTGGCCCATTTAACGGTGACCTTCTTGGAAGCTGGGTCTCCGGCTTGGATAACAAAGTTGGGCACCTTTCGATGAATGAGCATTCCATCGTAAAACTTCTTTCCAATGATCTCAAGAAGGTGTTCGCAAAGCTTTGGAGCTTCTTCTGGATAAAACTCCATAACAACCTTTCCTCGACCCTCCACCGTCATCGTGACCTCTGGGTGTTGAGTCGCGAAGGACATCGCAATAATGAGCGGAATCATGCCACTAGTTTAGTTTGAGATGTGCTCTGATTTCAAGCTGTTTCAAGCGATGATTCAAGCGACTTTAACCTGTCGCTAATTTCATCCTTAATATCACCAACTGTATCACTTGGCTGACAATCCACCCACTCTCTCGATAGGTGAGCCACGACATATCCTGCTGCAAAACCTAAAACGAGGAACGCCAGACCTTTCATATATCTCTATTTTGAACGAATTACAAAAAAACGCACCAGTCCCTATTTGTGAGACTGGTGCATTTTGACCTTCTATTCCAGCGCTTTATGGATCAACGTAGAGGTTGCCAGATATGGTTCCTGCACTTGATGTTGCAGTGAATTTGACAGCAACCGTACGAGAGACCCGATTTGTCTTAACCGGGAATGTTGCGCTGAACTTGCCTGCTCCGATAACAATGGTATTGGATCCAATGATATCTGCAACGGCTGGATCACTGCTTGAGATCGTGACCGAAATTCCACCAGTCGGCGCTGGGCCTGTCAACGTGATAGTTCCCGTTGAATTCAGTGTTCCTTGAACACGTGCAGGGCTGAATGTCAGTCCTCCGAGTCCAGGCGATCTCACAATGATTGCTGCCGTCTTTTGAGTTGGAGCAAGTGTCGCAGTTATATTAACTTGTACAGTGGACGCAACAGCCTTCGTGTTGATCAGGAAGGAATATTGCTTGAGTCCTGCAGTTACCGTAACCGATGAAGGAATGGTCACGATTCCACCAGGAGAGGCCGAGAGCGTCACAACAGTTCCCGCTGGGCAGGTGCTGCTGAAAGTCAAGGTTCCTTTCGACTGGGTTCCGCCGAGCACGCTGTTTGGCGAGATCGTGAATGACGTGATCGCCGGAGGATTGACGGTCAGAACCTTGCTCGACTTGACAAGTGGCGATGCCTGAGCGGTTATCGTGCTTGTTTTTTGAACAGGTGTCTTCTTCGTCAAGACCGGGAAGGTCGCCGAAGAGTCGCCTTCTGGGATCGTAATCGTCGACGGACTCATGTAGGCCACGGTTGTGTCACTTGAGTTAAGAACCACAACAAGGCCACCCGTTGGTGCAGGTCGTGACAAGCTAATTGTGCCAGTAGAGCTCGCTTCTCCACCACGAACCGCAGTTGGATTCAAGGTAAGGCTTAGCGTTATTCCTCGAACGATAACAGTTCGATATTTGTCGGCAAAACCAGTCTTGGTCGCATGGATGTTAGTGGTTTGATCATTCGGGTTAATCGCAGTGTTAAAGTTGAACGATGAACTCGAGGTTTGACCAGCGGGCACAAACACCGTAGATGTTGAAAGTACGCCAGCAAAGGAGTTTGTCGAATTGACATTAATTGTCATTCCATTTGGTCCAGCAGGTCTGGTCAGAGTGACTTGACCTGTGAGGACTGTTCCACCAGTGACGTCGAGAGCTGGGCTAATCACCAAATCAAGGATGTCAATTGGATCTATGTTAAGAGTTCCATTGACGCTTGAGAACGTGTCATCAGCTTTCATCGT
>CAZOVP010000008.1:38619-50113 GCA_964583465.1 uncultured Fimbriimonadaceae bacterium
TCTTTCAACTTGGCCGGGTTAAGCGTCACGGTTTTGGTCTTGCTCACTCCCAAGAAAGAAGCCGTGATTTGAACAGTCGTGCTGACATCAACACCCGCCGTTGGGATGGTGATTTGGGCATTTTTCGCGTTCTGTGGAACGTCTACTTCAGCTGGATTTGGCAACAGAACTAGGTCTGGCCGATCGGTGCTGAGATTGACGGGAACTCCGCCAGCAGGCGCGAAGTCGGAAAGATTAACTGTAAGAGTCAGGTTGTTGCCACCTTGGGTCACAAGTGGCGAAACTGACATATCAGAAAGCCATGGTAGAACGGTCAACCTTGTTTCCTTGAAGTCATTATCCAAAGTGGCAATGATTGAGGAAACTTGATTTGAAACGACGGGCAAAGTGTAGATCGTTGCTGTCGTCGATCTCGATCCTTCTGGCACTGTAATCGGCAATGTGAGCACACTTGAACTTGGATCCCAAGACGTTGCGCTGGCATTGGACGTTGTCAAAATGAGGTTGACGCCACCGGTTGGTGCCGGATCTTCCAAGGTGACAGTTACAGTAGACGAAGCGCCGTAACCACCAGGAGCAGACGTTGGACCAACTCCGACGCCCACAAGTCGAGGTAGAACGACTCGATGTTTGACGATCCAACCGTTAGAGGCTCCAAAATCTGGCGAGTTGCCTGTTGGGCCTCCACCAGGGATTGATGTCTTAAACGCGTTTGCTGTGATGTGCCCACCGATGCCATTCTCTTTTGGAGCATCACCGCTAGATCTTGGCCCAGAATTCACAAAGTGATTCCAAACAACTTGGCTGTAACCAGCAACCCAACATCCGCCAACAGAATCCACGAAAACGTCAGTAACTCGGTCATCTGAATCTTCGCCAATATAGCTCGAATACTGAAGTGCCGAGCCTGCTGGGTTGAACACAGACAAGAAGCCGTCAGTTGTTGATGGCAAATCAGCGTCATCATCACCTGTGTTCGTGACGTCAACCGAAGTGTCGCCACCATTGTAATCAGGGTCGATTGCTGTTTCTGGGTCTCCATTGGCTCGGTCTGTAACAGGAATCGAACCAGGTGTCGAAGGAATAAACAATCCAGGGAATGGGCTGTTGAGATTAAACCCAACGATACCGCCAACGTAGCAGTTTCCGCGACCATCAACTGCAATTGCTGTTGGGGTCACATTACCAACTGAGCGCAGACCCGTTGAATACTGAATTGCGCTGGCATCAGCTACGAGCTTTGTAACAAAGATTTGAGGTGTGCTGAAATCCTGCTGGAATGCACCAGGAGTTCGTTGCATGTTAAAGGATTGGGTAAATCCAGTGCAATAAATATTGTCTTCCGTGTCATATGCGACTGCGCGAACCGTGTCTTGATCTGCACCACCAAGTGTGAACGCAAGTTGGGCTCCACCAGTATTTGCAAGTTTCACGACTATGCCTGTGCCGTTTTGTATCATTCGGCCACCAGCAAAGGTTCCAGTGACGCCATTAAAGACGCCTGCAGTCGTTGTAAATTGAGGATCAGCTGCAACCGATGTATCTTCTACAATTGAGGTTGCAATACTTCCCCCGACAAGGACTTGATCAGCAGCATTCACTGTGATTCCATTTAGGGTCACATGCTGTTTGCCTGCGATCATCGTTCGATAAAGAGCGTTTGCTGATGAATCCATAGCAATGACCCATCCGGCCCGCTTCGTATTATCAAAGTTATTCGTGAGATAGTTGGTATAGCCTGCACCGACAAGGGTCGATGTCACAGCTGTTCCAGCGACATAAACGTTTCCATTCTTAGAAACTTTTATCGACTTAAAGACTCCATTATTGGCATTTGCTAGGTCGCCAACTTCATTCAAGAAGGTCACGAACTGAGGCTGAACACCCGTATTTGCGAAAATGAATTTTGAGAACCAGACTCGGGTACCTGAACTCTTTGAGTTATTCGCTCCAGCGAAGTTTGTCGAGGTTGATGTACCTCCGACCCAAAGTTCACGTGTATCTTCTGAGAATCCGACAGCGAGCCCGCGATCGGTTCCGGTTCCACCTAAAACTGCAGAATAGGTCACTGTATATGCGTTGCCATCCATTCGGCAAAGAAACGCATCAACCCCTTGCACATTGAACTTGCCATAGGGGCCAGCATTCACTGGGAATGTAGTCTGGCTCGTGACACCTGTCATATAAAGGTTGCCATTGGATTCAGCAGTAATGGCTGAAACGACTTCATCAGCGTTGGTCAGCGGTGTGCCATTGCTACCCAGATAGCTTCCAAAGACGTGCGGGTCAATGACCAACGGCAGTCTCGGATCGTAATTTCCGAGTGCAATTTTAATGGTTCCAGAATTTGTTTTCACCCATTCGGCCGGAACGATTTTCTGAGCATTGCCATATGGCTGATACACTCGTAAGTCGGACATGTTGAGCCGGCCGATGCTCGTTTCAACGCTGAGCAAACTGCCTTTGGCGTCAATTCCATTGACACCGTTAAATTTCATTTCGATCTGGCGCGGATCATGACCAGGATCAACAATGAGATCGTATCGAATGCTCCCATTGACTTGGTAGTGTCGAGCGTGGACACCAGAATAAATAGAAGTGATATAAGCTTCGTCATAGCTGTGAACCGACCGGGCCATCGACTGCTTACTTGTAAAGTAGTCCATTACGCCTGGCCGAACGCCAGCTCCACTTGCCCCTGAGTTCAAATCTCCATTGACAAAGTGCATTTCAACGACGTTGCCTTCGCGTTGACGATCTTTGAAAGACTGAAGCGAATCAAATTCCTCAAATGGGGTGATGTGCTTCTGCGATTCTGGGCCAGCAGTTTCTTTGTACTGGTCGATCGTAATGCCATCACGAGTGACCCAGTAGTCGAGTCCTGGGGTCTGAGCCAAAAATCGAGCTCTGGGATCCCATTGGCCCTTGTTCTCACGAAATGCCAATGCACTTCTTTGGAGAGCATTTTGAATTGATTTTGAGCTTTTGCCCGATTGCGCGGAAGACAGCGAAGCTGCCCCCAAAGCAACAAGACTTAACCCGATTGCAATTGCCGTCTTATAAGTTCTCTTCATTAATCCGCTCCACTGCGAAACCCAACCAATCCATGGTTATCTCCACAATGTTTCTGACACAGTAAGACACCGTCTCAAACGTTCTTACTGATTCTAACTCAATTTGTAGACGAAAAAACAGGGGGAGATTGTTCAAATTTCATTTTTTCCAGTGGAATTTCAAATTTCTAACCAAGAATTCTCTCCGTATTTATACAGAAGGAGCGACTTTCCTAGACTAAGCCTCAATAACAGAATTCAAAATAGAGTGTCAATGCTCATTTGGACTCGTGCGCAAAGAATCGTTCTCGTCGTTGCTTGGCTTGGATGGACCTTCGACATAATGGATGCTGCCATTTTCAATTTGGCCAAGCAAAGAATGGTCACAGAGTTTTTGGGAGGAACAGTCAACTATTCCCTAAACGGGCCAACACTAGAAGCCAAGATCATGACCGTTTTCTTGATCGGCTGGAGTTTGGGAGGGATTATTTTTGGTTGGCTTGCTGATCGATTTGGACGCACCCGAATTTTAGCTGCAACCATCCTCGTGTATTCATTTTTCACGGCTCTCACGGCTATGTGCCACACTTTCGAACAAGTCCTTATCATCAGGTTTATCACGGGACTTGGAATTGGTGGTGAATGGGCTGCGGGGGCATCTTGGGTGGCCGAATCGGTACCAAACCAGCATCGTGCCCGGGCTGCATCTTGGTTGCAAACCGCGGCAGCTCTGGGGCCGATCATTGCAGCCACTGCCAACCTCTTGCTTGCAAACTTTGATTGGAGAACTTTATTCCTGGTTGGAATGCTCCCCGCACTTCTGACTTTCTTCCTAAGAACACATATCAAATCGGAAAAGTCCGTTGTCACCCAAGAACGAGCAAAGGTTTCGCCAATAAGAGTCATTTGTGCCATGTTTTTGGGAACAACAGGAATTGCAGCAGCTCAAAATGTATCTTTTTGGCTGCCCAATCTTGTGTCGAACCTGGGGCCACATTTGGCAGCTGCAGAAGTTTCTGCAAGACAATCCGTGGCGACTTATGTGTTACACATCGGAACCTTGGCGGGAGTCTTCTTGGTTCCGTGGGCCTGCGACAAGTTTGGGCGCCGGTTCACTCTGGCCACGTGTTTTGTTTTGAGCCCAATCACAGTTGGTTTGGTCACCATGGGAGCGCGTTCTTGGACGAGCTTTCTCCTGCTTTCACCGATCATGTCGCTCTTTTCGGTGGGATTGAGTGCAGCTTTTGCTCTCTATTTTCCAGAATTATTTCCCAAGCACTTCCGATCTACTGGTTCAGGCATTGCCTATAATGGCGGTCGGATCCTTTCTGCTGGATTTCCCATAATCACGGCTCAGCTCTTTAAGAATGCTCAAGGAAACATTGCTCTTGCCGTGTTCCAAACGGGTTGCATCATCGCAACGGGAATGATGTGGCTTGCTTTCTTGCCGGAGACTCGTGGCCAAAACCTTGAAGGTGCGCAAACGACATAATATATATAGGGTATCGATGGGAAGGTTCTTTGCGGTTGGGTTTTGTGGACTTTACTCTTGGGGAGCATTTTCGCAAACGGCTGTTGTCACAAAGACTTCTGCAGAGGAGTTGCTCTGGATCACAAAAGGGTCATCGACAATAAAAGTTGAGATCAATGGTGATCGCCCCCTTTGTTGGTCGACCGATGCCCGCTGGCTTGTTATTGGTCAAAAACAAAAATCGGGTCTATTCAGCCTAAAACTTATAGATACAACGTCTCCCATTCCGGTTCCACTTTCACTTTCTGGTGAATCCAGCCTTCCTTCTTGGTCACCAAACGGTCGACAATTTGTCGTTGAAACTGCGGGCCAAGGAATGAGAATCGCAGACTGTTCAGGTTCAGAACCAAAGTGGAGTCTTTGGTTTCCTAGTGGCCATTTGCCCAACTGGTCCCCCAATGGTGGCCGAATCGCTTTTACTGGAGACTCAAAGTCCCCAGGTATTTGGGTTTCGGATGTAGAAGGCACACATCTTTCTAAGATTGAAGGCCAGACTTCTGCGAATAGGATTGCATGGTCACCAGATGGACGTAATTTAGCAATTTCACGCCAAAATCGGACAGGACTTGAATTGGTTGTCATGACAAGAAGTGGTGTTTCTCAACGTGTTCTTGGCACTGTCATTTCTAGCCCAATTTCGTGGGCTCCTAGCGGTACTTCGATACTAGCCAAAAGGAATGACGGTTGGGCTGAATACAACTTGAAATCTGGACAATGGCACAAAATCGGGAGCGAAACTCTTGAAATGGCTCAATGGGAGAATTCCCAAACAATTTCTGGCCTGAACCAGGGTCAACCTGTGAGGGTCAGCGTCACAAAAGGGGACATCAATTCTTATTGGAATACGAAACCAAAAGAATTACCAGAAACTGAAATGGTCTCTTTCTTGGCCTATCAAGGCATCACGCTAGATGGCAAGATGAATTCCCCATTTGGGGAACTCAAAGCACCCATGATGGGCCATGTCCGGCTCACGGGAATTATCTCTGATATCGATCTTGAAAATGACACCGTTGTCTTGGCTGTGGACTCTGTCATTTATCCTAACGGAAACGAACTTAACCTTTCGCAACCACAAAAGCAGACTCTCAGAGTCACAACGGCATCAAGTAAGCAAGTTGGTTTGACTTTTACACAGCTTGAAGCAACTGATTTTATTCAAGAGGGCGAAGTTTCTGTGACAGCAACAGCCGATAAGCTTGATGCTTCTCAAGAATTCGGAATCATTAATTGCATGATCCCTGAGCTCAGCGTTGCACCATTGCCAGTGTTGCCTACAAATTCTCGCACCAAGCGAACGCTCGATTACGATGGGGTATCAAGCGATTTGGTCACAGTCCCGCTGATCTTCCCTGTTTGCGGAAAAGTAAGCTATGAAGATTCATTTTTAGCATCGCGGGGAGGAGGAAGTCGTCGGCATCATGGCCAAGATCTTATGGCGCCAAAAATGCGACCACTTGTTGCAGTGTTTGATGGAACAATTCGATTCAATCATTCTAGTGCGGGGCATAACACAATTGTTTTGAAAGGGGACGATGGTTGGACAGCCGTCTATATGCACGTTAATAATGACCACCCTGGCACTGATGACGGAGCTGGGGGCAATCGATTCGCATTTGCTCCTGGCCTAAATTCTGGAGATCGAGTTACTGCGGGCCAACTTGTTGGCTTTTGTGGAGACAGTGGAAATGCCGAAAGCACAGCGCCTCATTGCCATTTTGAACTTCATGATGATATTGGAGGCGGAGTACTCAATGCCTTTGCGTCCCTTTCGCAATCGACTCACATCGCTCTGCCCAACACCATCAATCCCATGCCCGATCTGAGCTGCCCTCAGGGCAAAACTCGTTGGGACTTAGTCGTAACAAAGATTGACAAGGAACAAAAAGTTTTGATAGGCGAACTCATCAGCAATGACTCGGGGTCAGGATTACAGACCAATCTTAGCCCAAAAATTGTCTATATCAAAATTTCTGGAAAGACAATGATAACATTGCGGAAGTCTCAAGCAGAAACGAGAGAATTCGAATCAATAAAACCAGGAGTTTTTGTAACCGCTTTTGGGGTTAGCCCTTCGCCAGATTCGGGATTAGATGCAGAAAAGGTGTTTATTGGAAATTCCATTCGAGACTAACGACATCAATCGAATGTGCTAGCATGGATTCCCTGGTGAAGCGATGCTTTGTGCACTCCTTATGACATGCTTGCCGAATTCGAATATCGGACATAACACAATGGATACGATATCAGCTGACAGATTGAAAAAGACGGTTTTAGCCCTTTCTAGCTTTAACACGCGAAACTCGAATACTTCTGGTCTAAAGGCTGCCAACGAATGGGTCACTCAAGAGTTTAAATCGATTCCCAAATTAGTGGTCGAAGAATTTCGATACCACGTTCCTGCCCGAGCTCGGGTTCCACAGGCCATCGATATGTCTGAGGTCATTGCCACATTGCCAGGTGCATCCGATAAGATCATTGTCATCGGTGGCCATATTGACACAATAAATATGAAGGAGACCTCGCTAGATGCTCGGGCACCCGGGGCCAACGACGACGCAAGTGGTATTGCAGTCACCCTCGAGCTCGCTCGGCTCGCGAGCACTCTGGCTTGGAATTGCACGCTCAAATTTGTGGCTTTCAGTGGCGAGGAACAGGGCCTACTAGGATCGCGTGCCCTCGCTCAAAAGGCTAAAGAGGAAAATTGGGATATCGTTGCCGTTCTAAGCAATGATACTGTTGGTTCCAGTCAAAATATCGCCGGACAAAAAGACCAAAAGCGAGTGCGAATATTTAGCGACGAGGCTACAACCCATCAAAGCCGAGAACTCGCCAGAATTATTGAGTGGTTTGGCCGAAAGGAGCTCAAAGGTTTTGGCGCAAAGTTAGTTTTTCGAAAAGATAGATTTGGTCGAGGGGGTGATCACACACCATTCGCTGAATCAGGATATTCGGCTGTAAGGTTTGTCGAAGTTTTCGAAGAATATTCCCGCCAACACACACCTGAAGATCTTCCTGAGCATATGGATTTTTCATATTTAGCTAATGTTGCGAAGTTGAACTGGGTCGCCCTTTCTCACCTTGGGAATTCTGGGGCACAACCCACACATGTTCGAGTTGTAAGAGATCAATCTCAAGATACCAATTTAACTTGGGAAGGACTTGGCAAGACGGAATATTGCGTATATTGGCGTGAAACAACAAGCCCAGTGTGGCAAGGCTCAATGGCAGTTGGAACAAACCATAAAGCTCACATTAAAGGCGTAAACAAGGATGATCACATCTTTGCAGTAGGAGCTGAAGGCGGAATTCCAGTTATTGCAGAGTGATTGTCGTTATCTTCGTACGACTTTAGGTCGTTTGATTCTACCAATTGATCTGACGATATCACTCAATGCCATGTCGATGTACTGGCCCGCTTCGCGTACTATTCCATCATAGTTGTCTGGAATTGTCCTCACCAATTCGAGCGCATCTTGGAGTTCGATTCCTGCACGATTGAGCATGTCATCACTGTTGACCATATCGGCGGATGTGAAATCTCTTCGCGACTTTTCCTTCACTGCCGGAATGGACTTTATTCTTTCGCGCATTGTCGGTCGATTTTGCGATTTTCCTAAATTGACATCGCTTGGCGATCGGCGCTTGTAATTTTTCGCAAGCTGGAGGTTTTCTAGAGCAAAACGAGTATAAAATTTGGCAGATTGACGACGGCCCCCGTAAGCAGGAAGACTCCTTTCGATCATTGCAAATGCCTTGGAGCATGCCAACTCGGCCTGATCAAAACTCTTGCTTAGTGTTTTTGAATCGATGGATTTGTTCTGTTTATTAGACCGAGGTGATTGGATGTCCCATGATCCGTTGTTCTGAGAAAAAGCGATTTGTCCAAAAAGCAACAACGATGCAAGAATGATGGTTTTCATTTCGATTCTCAGACTGTTTAGACGAATTATTTTCTCTTTTGCTCCAGGTTTCAAAATAAACTAGACTTATCTGCTACCCCATTCCCACAATCCAAAACTGGCTTTATCAGAGATTGGAAATCCCAGTTGCCTAAGACATACTTCGATCATCCCCCTATGATGGGATTCATGTGAAATAAGATAGGCAACAAAGGCCACGGTTGTCGGTTTAAATCCTTTCACGCGCTGACCCTCCTCCATGTTCTGTTCAATGAGTTTCTCGATTGCATCAGCAGACTCCTTTAATCTAGAAATGACCTCCTCAATTTTGGCTTGATCGGGGTCTAGCTTGGTTTGAAGTTCGAAGAGACTTTGAGAAGCCGACTTGAGCCACATGAGCCTGACATTATGAATGTGACAAAACTGGCTCTGAACTGTCCGACACTTTTGAGGCTTGAGAGTCCATGCCTCTTGATTCACAGCTTCAAGAAGATACGCGACGATTCTCGAATTGATTTTCCAAGCTTCTATTAGATCAGTCGAACAAGACATGATCTTATTAAACCGCAAACTATGCAGCCCTAAAAGATGAATTTTCCTCGGAGTCTGATAGCTCTTGGTTGAGAGAATTGATCAGCGGCAAACTATCGAGGAATGCTTCTACAACAATTGGATCAAAGTGGTGACCTGCATCTTCTCGCAGGATCCCAACCGACTTTTCCATGCTGAAACTTGGTTTGTAAGAACGGACGCTCCTCAATGCATCGTAAACGTCTGCAACCGCCACGATTCTCGCGGCCATGTCGATGTCTTCTCCTGCTTTCTTATAGGGATATCCCGATCCATCCCACTTTTCGTGGTGCTCCAAGGCAATTCGTGAGGCCATTTCGATAAAAGGTGACGGTTTGATCTTAGTGCCTTCGAGATTGAGTTCAAAGCATCGAGGGAGCTGATAAGATTCAGTCAGCATTTTGTGACCGATGATTGTGTGTTGTTGCATGATCTCTCGCTCTTCAGGCTCAAGCGGCCCAACCTTTTGCAAAATGGAGTTTGGGACTCCAAGCTTTCCAATGTCGTGAAGAGGCGCAGCAAGCAAAATCTTCTTCTGAAACTCTTCATCAAGCCCCAAATTTAGGGCCACGAGCTGCGAGCTGAATCCAACTCTCAATGTGTGGTTTCCGGTTTCGATGTCATGGACTTCGCATGCCTTAGACAATCGAATAACAACCTCATATTGCGACTGTTCTAGCTGGTAAGTTCTCTTTTTGACGAGTTCTTCTAGCTTCAGATTTTGAGCTTCCAAAGAATCTTGAGCAACTTTCAGCCGAAGCAGCGAAGTGAGACGTGCGGTGAGATCTTCGGGGTCGATCGGCTTCCCTAAAAGATCATTGGCACCAGCATCAAGAGCTTGTCGTTTGAGATTCCGGTCATTGCACCCCGTGAGCATGACAATTGGCAAATTCTTGAATTTGTCCTGCGACCGAATGACTTTGACCATGTCTAACCCTGTCATGCCCGGCATATTGTGGTCGGTTAGGACAAGATCGACAACATTTGTTTCAAGGTGTTTGATCGCATCGGAGGCACTTTCATGAAACACAACTTCCCAAACGTCTTCATAATCCCATAGCATTCGCTGAATGCCACGCCGGACATTGGGTTCGTCATCAACAAACAGAATTTGACTTTTCATGCGGCTTCGTCAAGCTCCTCAGGTTCGACATTCAGTGGGAGTCGAATTATGAACTTTGTTCCGATTCCTAGCTTTGTTTCAAATTTCAAGGTTCCGTGATGTCTTTGCACGATGTTTTGAGCAATAGAAAGACCGAGTCCTGTTCCGACACCAATTTCCTTTGTAGTAAAGAATTGATCAAAAATTCTATGTTGAATTTCAGTTGGAATTCCTGACCCGTTGTCCGAGATGGTTAGCTCCAAAAAGTCGCCTTCATATTCGGTTTTGACCTCTATGACACCTGATTTGCCTTCTGGATCACGCTCTCTGATGGCATGGGCTGCGTTCACGACTAAAATGACCACCAACTGTCCGAGTTCACCGGGATGACACCGCAGTGAAGGGAGACTTGGTCGCAGATCCAACTTCAAATCTGCGACATATTTCCACTCATTTCGAGCGACAGTCACCGAGCTTTCTATGATTCGGTTTAGATCTGCCTGAGAAAGATCATTAACACCTGGATGAGCGAAATCTCGCAGCGATCGGACAATATCTTTGATTCGGCTGACACCTTGCTCACTTTCCAAAATGGCTTCAGGAACTTCAGAAATTAGTCTTTCGAGCGATTTTGAGCTGAGGGCATCGAGTATTTGTTCCTTTGATTCGGATTGCGGGAGTTCTGCTGTCCAATTTCTCAATTGGTCATTGAGTTTTGTCAGCTTGTCGAAAGACGATTGGAGAAATTTGAGGTTGTCGCCGATAAACTGCGACGGAGTATTGATTTCATGAGCCACGCCCGCTGCAAGCTGACCTATCGCTTCCATCTTTCGAGCTGTTAGAAGTTTTGAAGTTCTCGATTTCACTTCATTTTCGAGTTCTTGATTGATGAGTTGCAATCGCCTTCTATTGTGATTGATAAAGGCTGCACATGCAAACATCAAGCACGAGAAAATTGTGACTGCCAATATCGAAACGCCCATAAACTGGTTTGAAACTTCGACATCTTTTCTCGAATCAAATTTGGCTGCAGGAATGGCATACCAGACTCTCCAATTATTTGAGTTGCTGGATATCGGGACGGGGATTGAACCGCTTACTGCTGAACTTTCCAATTGCTGACCCAGGTTTGCTCGCTCGTAAGTCGATTTTGCTAATCCTGGCTCACCATTAGTCTCGTTGACGTTCAATTTTGGATTGACAAGTGCGTAATCTCCCGAAGGCAACCATTTGGTGACATTGTTAACCGAAATGATTGCTGAAACACAACCCAGAACAGACCCGTTAGTTGCAAGCAATGGTACCGAGACAACAAGGCCATCACTTTGCCGACTGG
>CAZOVP010000008.1:50213-128973 GCA_964583465.1 uncultured Fimbriimonadaceae bacterium
ACATGCCCTTCTCGTTGAATATTGCTAAATAGCTGCTCTAGAATCTCTTTAGAATCTTCGCTTAAAGTGGCGCTGGCAGCGTTGAAATGCCTCAGGGCTGGAATACTGCCGATCAGCCGAATATCTTGGGAAATTCTCTTAAAATGTGCAGAGATATTCTCTGCTACGGCAGCTGCATTTTGAGCCGATTCGATTTTGAATCGAGTCCGAGCTTGGTTGATCTCAGACTCATGACGACTGTTGATCATCGCGATGAAGCAGAGGCTTAAGAACACCACGATGAAGCAAAAGAGAGGAATCTCCATGAGCCCCACTTTTGGTGATTCAGGTTCAGCCGAGTCTTGGCCTGGGCGATATTCCCAGCCTTTACTCGTTACTTCCAGATCGACATAAGAACTGTCCACAAGTTGAATGTCCCTTTCTGTTATTGGCTGATTGAAAGAAGAAACTCTAAGGATTTATGCTTGGAATCTTCATTTTCTTTTGAGAGTTTCTCGTACGTGACGTCTAGCATGTTGAAGCCACTATTGACTAATATGGAGTTATGAACTTTACTTTTGCGGCACTTTTGGGGTTATGTTCTGGAGTTTTGCAACAATCGACACCAAATCCAGCTACGACCCCTGCCAACCGCTTGGCGGAGGATTGGTGGAAACAGCGCCACGAAGCTTGCGTGTCCATGACCAAAAAGGGTGGTCTGGATCTTATTTTTATCGGAGACAGCATCACCCAAGGCTGGGAAGGCGAGGGACGGAGCCATTGGGCCGAGATTTGTGGTGGGCTCACGGCTGGCAATTTTGGGTTCAGTGGCGACAGGACGGAGCATGTCATCTGGCGGCTTCAAAACGGAGAGATTTTAGGATTGAAGCCGAAAGTCATCGTCATGATGATCGGCACGAACAACATTGGACATGGCTCTTCTAATGCTGAACAAACAGCTTCTGGAGTTACTGAGATCGTGAAAATTCTCAGAAAGGGGATGCCTCAGTCGAAGATTCTGCTTCTCGGAATTTTTCCCCGCGGAGCCAATGCCGATGACCCTATGTTTAAGTCTGTAAAAAAGGCTTCAGAGCTTTTTAGCACTCTCCACGATGGCAAGGACGTCTTTTTTGAAGACATCGGTTATGCTTTTGTTCGACCTAACGGTGAGTTAAGGTCAAAATTGATGCCGGATCTTCTTCATTTGAACGACGACGGATATGGAATTTGGGCACAAGCAGTTGCCCCCATGATTGCCAAGCTGGCAAAACAATAAAACAATATTTAGAACTTTCTGACTAACAATTCTAGATCGTCTGCGGAGGAATGAGGATTTTAAGGTTCTCCTAAATTCTCGTCATTTGCTTGTGGCTTTGCAGGTGCAGAAAATTGGTTCGATCACTGATCCCCTCACAGTAGGGACTAAGCTGGGAACAAAGAGAAAAATTGCTTGTGCTGTTCGTAGTGGTTCAGTCTTTTCATGCATACTTTGAACAATATTGGAAGCTTTTGACGAAGTTCGAACATTGATCGCAGCTTGGGATTGGATGTACTTCGAGGCGGACTTACTCTTCGAAGGCCTATCGGAGTCGCATTTGCATCAGAGGCCTGCTGGCAATCTGCTCGCCATAAGCGAACACGTTGCTCATGTCGTGAGATCCGAGGCTTCAATTGTCGAACGGTATTTGCTTGGCCACCCAGAAGAAGATTGGGCTAACTCACTCATGCGACAGAAGCCCTTCGGCTGGCCACCAACTCTCATCGAAAGTCCAGTTCACCCAGACCTTGCACAATTATCCATTCAGGATGTCTATGAATCATTCCTTTCAGAGCACCGCCGATGTCTCGAAAGTGCGCTTAAGCTGAATCGACCCGCAAGTTATGAGTTCGATGACGATTGGCAAAGATGTGTTACCGTTCGAGATCGCCTGCGAATTGCTGCCTATCATGTTGGTTATCACGCTGGGCAAATCTATACGGTGCGGCACCTTTTTGGTGAAGAAACTCCAGAAAACTGAGCACTCGATTACAGATTTGGGGAATCGAAAGTATTGCCCTCAGAAATGTTGCGGGCCTGCCAACCCTTCATGAACCATCTCATCCTTTGGCTACTAGTTCCATGAGTAAAAGCATCGGGAACTACATGCCCCTGAGCTTGCTTTTGTAGCGTATCATCACCAATAGCGTTCGCCGCGTTTAAGGCATCTTCGATATCGTTTTCGTTGATTCCAGCCATTTGTTCGGCTCTTCTTGCCCAATATCCAGCATAAAAATCGGCTTGCAACTCCAATTTTACAGATTCTTGGTTGTATTGTTTGGCACTCATTCGGCCCTGCAAAGCATGGACTTTGTCTAGAGTTCCAAGTTGTTTTTGGACATGATGGCCAACTTCATGTGCAATGACATAAGCTTGTGCAAAATCTCCTCTTGCACCGAATCGTTGCTTCATAAGATCGTAAAACGAAAGGTCGATATAGACCTTCTCGTCATTGCCACAATAGAAGGGTCCCATGCCCGCATCCGCAAGGCCACAACCGGATTCCACTTGATCGGTAAACATGACGAGTTTCGGTTCGATATAGTCACGACCGAGTTCCTTGAAGACTTGGCTCCAAACAACCTCCGTATCTCGCAGAGTAACGGCTGTAAATTTCTTGAGATCTTCTTCATGCTGAGAAGGCGCTCTCTGGGTTTGAGCCGATGTGCCAGAATCGCTGACTTGACTCAAAAGCGATAAGGGATTTTGTTTTGTGATGAACGCAATGATGAGGACGATAATAATTCCGCCCACTCCAATCGAACCATACCTTCGGCCTCCTGACGCTCCTCGAATATCTTCAATATTCGAGCTTTCCTCGCGATCACTCCATCTCATATTGCCGATTATACGCCTTAGGAATCCAGAGATAGCTCCATTTCAAATTGGCTAATTGTGTTCTCTACGAAGCCCAATTTTGAAAAGAAACCAGGTGCCAATTGGTCGGGAACTGCAATTGGAGTCACAAAATTCAAGCCACGATATTCATGCATAACAGCTTCCATAAGCCGAGAACCATTTCCTTGTGACCTTTTATTTGCGCAGGTGAAGATTCCATAGAGGACAACTGACCCGCTTGGCAGCGGAGTAATTAGGGCATAACTGGTTTTATCAATGGTTAGGGCCCGAGAGGGTGGAGCCTTTGCACAGAGAGTTTCGGGCCAAAAATCCCAAGGAAGATCAAGATTGCATTCTTGCCCCATTATCCTTGTGAATTCGACGGGATCAATATCTTTCAAGGCACCAAGACTCCCAGAAGAATTCTTCCTGGCATATCCCACGAGTCGGCGCCTCTTCTTAAACCCCACAGATTCATAGAGTCCAATGGCAGGCGGGTTTTGCTCGATCACTTCGAGAACCATTCGTTTGTCTCCACGCGCTTGTGCTTCGCCAATAATGTTCCTCATTAAGTAAGATCCAAATCCTAGATTGCGGAAATTTGGAGCAATTGCCATTGCAGCAAGCCGCGATGTCCATCCACGGCGAGCGATGAAAGAGATTCCTAACAGCTCTTTTTTCAAGAACCAAATTCGACTTGCAAAAGAATCTAGCGATTCCGGGCGCAATCGAGAATCAAATTGCTGCCCATCCAAATGAAAAGGGACAATGTAGCCTTCGAAAGCCTTTGTCAAGTGATCCGCAAGATCTTCAGAAGACATTTCGAAGATCGGACTTGAGCTGACTTGAGAAGCGTCCATTTGGCTATGGATTTAAGGAAAGCAAATCTGTGCAACGAATGAGCCTGATGCACCTTCGCACTAAACCAACGCATTGCATGGACTCGGCCTCTTCTAGAGTTACGAATTGGCAACGATCGGTCGAACCATTTTCTTCAAATCGAATTTCACCGCTGGTCACGTTGGCCAAGAAGACCATGCGAACGGCGTGCATTTCTCGTTCTGGGTGCACAAAGAGTTCACTATGCGCATCGACAATTCGATCGATTTCAACGTTGAGGCCGGTCTCTTCATAGACTTCTCGAATGGCGGCCTCCTGTGGTATCTCACCAAAGTCGATCCCGCCACCCGGTAAGGTCCAAGACCCTTCCGATTGCTCTCCAATATTTAAGCGACAAAGTAAGATTCTTTTTTCAGAGTCAAAAATGAGGCAATAACACGCCACCCGAGTATGTTGAAACTTCTGTGGCCCTTTTTTTGTCTTTGATTTTGGTTGAGATTTGAATCGTGGGCGCCGCTTGACAGTCGATGTCGTTTCAGTTGAACCCATTCAGTTTTATGCTTCCAGTTTACTGGAAAAAGGCTGAAAATGGCCCTGAAAATCAGGACTAGATTTTCATTTGGGACTCGTTTCGGATTCGTAACCTTCGTCTGCGGGCAAATTTTCCGCTTGTGAGGCGGCCACCGATAGTTCATCGCATCTCTCGTTTTCAGGATGTCCATCGTGACCCTTAACCCAAACGAACTCCACTTGATGCTTTTCACACTGCTCAAGCAATCGAATCCAAAGATCAATGTTTTTGGCTTTGTCTCCGCTTTTGAGCTTCCAACCCTTTGATCTCCAACTCTTAGCCCAACCAAGCTTTATACTGTCCGAAAGATACTTCGAGTCTGTCCACAGCGTGACTCGACATGGGTACCTCAATTCTTCCAGAGCTTTTATTGCGGCAAGCATTTCCATCCTGTTGTTTGTGGTTTTGCGAAATCCACCTGAAATCTCACGCCTTTTATCTCCATAAGCAAGGAGCGCGGCATATCCTCCTGGCCCGGGATTGCCTTTGCAAGCTCCATCAGTAAAAATTTCGACCTCTTTGAGATCGCTCATAAGCGCTCCAGGCTACCTCTCGAAAAGTGCGTGCAAAGTCTTTCGGCCGATCGTTAAGAATTGGATATACGGCAATTTTGAGCTTGCTTCGGCTTGGGTCAGAATACCCAGACAAATGTATACTTGGAATAATATCCTAACTGAGGACAACTCATGAGTACCATAACAAATTCCGTCGATGCGGTCGCTATGCTGAATGGCTGGCTCCAGGGCCTTTCTGATATGTACACCGCCGATATCACCGCAATTCCAGAAGATAAATTGACTTGGGTTCCCGGCGGATGCGCTCGACCTGCGAACTCTATTACGGCTGAAGTCATCATGATGTGCAAATATGCAGCTTCAATTTGTCGTGGAGAAGAACCCGAACTTAAAGAAATGGAGGGTCTGCAACAAATTGCCGATGGAATGACAACACATGCTGTTCTTGTGAAGGGAATTCAAGATGCGATCGCAGAATTCTCGACAGCTTTGACCAGTGCGACTCCTGAAACACTGAACAAAGTTATCACGCCACCATGGCAAATGGACGCACCAGTCTATATGATTGCCCAAATTATGGTGAGCCACATTTGGTATCACGATGGACAATTGAACTACATCCAAAGCTTGCTAGGTGACGAGAAAGTCCACTGGATGGGATAATCTATTCGATTGATTCGAAAACCGATCTCCCTTGCTGAAAACGGCAAGGGAGATTGTATTTGAGATAAACAGAACTTCAGAATAGGTTCGTGATTCCTCTTTTGTCTCTCGGAATTCCCTCAGCAGATGTCTTTGTGAGATTCGATCAGCCCGCTCACCACTTTACCGAGTCTTGTCCACTTGGCAATGGAAGGCTCGGTGCGATGGTATTTGGCGGGATTCAAACTGAAACGATAGTTCTTAACGAAAACACACTTTGGTCAGGTGGAGTTTACGGCCAAAACAAGGCAGATGCCTATAAGAGTCGCGATGCGATTTTAAGGTTACTCTTTGCAGGCAAGAATGACGAAGCCGAAAGATTGGTGAACCAGACCTTTGTGAGTGACGGGCCAGGTAGCGGATCTGGATCTGGCAAGGACGGCCCATATGGATGCTATCAGGTCTTGGGCAAATTGTCCATTGATTTCGGCTTGGATGAATCTGGTGTGATTGGCTACCAGAGAACATTGGATTTGCAAAATGCTCTTTGCACAACGAAGTTCGAATCCTATGGAACACGCTACACTCGAGAAGTCTTCGTAAGCCATCCTGATCAGGCCATCATTCTTAGATTGAGAGCTGACAAAGATTCGATGTTGAACTTTCGACTGGGTCTTTCTCGGGATGAAAACTCGTATCTGAAGGCCGTAAGTCGTGACGAACTTTTGATGGAGGGTCGGACGGCCAAAAACCCCCAAGATGGTGTCAAATATGTTTGCCGTATCAAAGTTCGACCCATCGGTCATGGCAAGGTGACTTGCGAAAACAACAAGATCTGCTTTTCGAATGGGCAAGAAGCCATCGTCACAATCTGTGCTGGAACAACCTATTCGGGCCCAGTTCCGGGCTTATTCATGGGACAGAGTTACCTCGAAGCCACAAAAAAGCAGCTGAGCCAGGCACAAAACAAGAGCTGGCAAAATCTTTATCTTCGACATCAAAAGGATTTTCGTAGCCTTTTCGATCGGGTTTCCCTAAGGATTGGTGAAGCTAAGTCTGGCACGACGCTTAAACGAATGCAGTCCATGCAAAAAGGAAATCCTGACCCGAGCTTCGCGAGTCTCGCATTTCAGTTTGGAAGATATTTGCTTATCAGTTCTTCACGTCCTGGGGGGCTCCCTGCGAATCTTCAAGGACTCTGGGCCGAAGAACTGCAAACCCCTTGGAATGGGGATTATCACTTAGATATCAATGTACAGATGAACTATTGGCCTGCTGAGGTGACCAACCTCGCAGAATGTGCCCTGCCTGTTCATATGTTATGTCGGTCTCTCGTGGCTCCAGGGAATCTCACGGCGAAAGCCTATTACAACGCGCCAGGATGGGTGGCACATACGATTACGAACCCTTGGGGATACACCGCTCCGGGGGAAAGCGCAAGTTGGGGATCAACCAACACCTGCGGTGCTTGGCTTGCGAACCATCTGTACACTCATTATTCCTTCACACAAGACCTCAAGACTTTGCGAGCCAATTATGAGTCGCTTAAGGGGGCTGCGGAATTCTTTTTAGCAATGCTTGTTCCAACTCCCGATGGCCAATATTTGGTGACTGGGCCATCGAACTCACCTGAAAATGCATTTGCCCTACCTTCAGGAAAGACCGCATCGACGTGTCTCGGCCCGACCATTGATCAACAAATTGTCAGGGAGCTTTTTCAAGCTACATCTGTGGCTGCTAAAGCACTTGGTCGGGACGAGGATTTTCGCCGGAAACTTGAGGCAGCAAGATTAAGACTTGTGCCCAACAAAGTTGGTCCCGATGGACGATTGCAAGAGTGGCTTGAACCCTATAAAGAAACTGAACCTCAACACCGCCATGTTTCTCATTTATACGGGCTGTACCCTGGCTATGATATTTCTAGGTTTACTTCAAAGGACTTATCCATAGCCGCCGAAAAAACGCTTAACACTCGGGGAGATCGCAGCACCGGCTGGAGTATTGCCTGGAAGGTCTGTTTCTGGTCGCGACTTCTTGATGGAGACCGTTGCTTGAAACTTCTGCATGATCTTTGGACACCCGTTGGAAACATTGGCTATGATTATGTTTCTGGGGGAGGTACTTATACGAACCTATTTTGCGCCCACCCGCCCTTTCAGATCGATGGAAACTTTGGCGCTTGCGCTGGAATTGCCGAAATGTTGCTCCAGAGCCATGAAGGCGGAATTGGTGGGCTTCCTGTGATCCACTTCTTGCCAGCCTTACCGCACGAGTGGACTGAAGGTGAGGTTACTGGGCTGCGAGCAAGAGGCGGGCTGGTTGTCGATATCAAGTGGAAAGGTCAGGAACTTGAAGTTGCGACTATTAAACGAGTTGCAAGCTCTGGCCCCGTTAGAATAAGAGTAAATCAAGGTGTAAAAATCACGAACAGAAATCGAGCCGTTCTTCCAAAGGTGATCACAGAAAACATGATCGAGCTACCAATAAAAGTGGGAGATATTGTGACGATCCTTCCCAAGAAGACCTAACGGCACACGGCAATTTAGCAGACAATGAAAGTATTGCTCAAGGAGCGTTGCGACCCAAAAATTGAGGGCCAGGCTTGAGCAATCAAAAAATAACGGCGCTCATCTCGGGTTCTAAAGAGATGAGCATTGGTTTTATCCGATCTCACTTGAGGAACTGCAAAAAGGATGAAACAATGAATGCTGCCCACTTAGCTCCTAAGCACGACTACGTTGTGAAAGATATGGCCCTCGCCGATTGGGGCCGCAAGGAAATTCAAATCGCCGAAACCGAGATGCCTGGCCTTATGGCCATCCGCGAAGAATATGCTGCTGTTCAGCCACTCAAAGGAGCGAGAATTGCTGGCTCTTTGCACATGACCATTCAAACCGCGGTTCTCATGGAGACCCTAGTTGCTTTGGGCGCGGAAATAAGATGGGCGAGTTGCAATATCTTTAGTACTCAAGATCATGCCGCGGCGGCCATTGCTGCCAAAGGACATCCTGTGTTTGCAATCAAAGGCGAAACTCTAGCTGAATATTGGGACTACACGCATCGAATCTTGGCGTGGAGCGACGGAGGAGCTCCGAATCTCATTTTGGACGATGGTGGCGATGCAACGCTTTTGGTACTTCTTGGCTCTCATGCGGAAACAAACCCAGAGATTCTGGACAATCCACAAAGCGAAGAAGAAACTTATTTGTTTAAGTCTATTCAAGATAAGTTATCTACAACTCCTAATTTCTATTCAAAAATAAGATCCAATATCTTAGGTGTGAGCGAAGAAACTACGACTGGCGTCCATCGACTTTATGAATTACAAAAGAAGGGCGAGCTACCCTTCCCTGCCTTTAACGTCAACGACAGCGTGACCAAAAGTAAGTTCGACAACCTTTATGGCTGCCGCGAAAGTCTGGTGGATGGAATCAAGCGTGCAACTGATGTGATGATCGCAGGAAAGATCGCCGTCGTTTGCGGTTATGGGGATGTTGGCAAAGGTTCGGCACAGGCGCTTCGATCGCTTAGTGCCCAAGTGTGGATCACTGAAATTGACCCTATATGCGCATTGCAGGCGGCAATGGAAGGTTACAAAGTCGTGACCATGGATGAAGCCGCCAGCCAAGCCGATATTTTTGTAACGGCGACGGGCAACTTCCAAGTGATCAATAGCAAGCATTTGCGGGCCATGAAGAACAATGCTATTGTGTGTAACATCGGTCACTTTGACAACGAGATCGATGTTGCCTCACTTTCAGATTGCCACTGGGAAGAGATCAAGCCTCAGGTTGACCATATCACTTTGCCAAGCGGAAACAAGATCATTTTGCTTGCTAAGGGCCGGCTCGTTAACCTTGGTTGTGGAACTGGTCACCCATCGTATGTGATGTCGTCCTCATTTGCCAACCAAGTCTTGGCTCAAATCGAATTGTTCACCCAAAAGGGCGAATATGCGCCCGGAGTATATGTTTTGCCCAAAATTCTTGACGAAAAGGTCGCGAGATTACAATTGAAAAAACTTGATGCTCAACTGACATCATTGACTGAGACCCAAGCGAAATATATTGGCGTGGACGTTGATGGCCCTTACAAAAGCGATCAATATCGATATTAAGTTAAGAAAATGGCCCTGAGTGCGAGCTCAGGGCCAATGGAGTTTGACCTTATGATCGGATTTAGCTTCGAGGCTTGACAGTGAGTTCGCCATCAACAACGGCGCCAGCATAATTGAACTTGTGGCCGTTTTTATCCTCGAAATGGATGGCATAAAGGTCGCGAGGTTCTTTTGGACCGCCCGGTGCATGTTTGTCGTTGACCTCCAGAACGGCCGAGCCTTGTATCTCAATTGGCTTGCCCTCGTTATTCAGCGTCTTGAGAACTCCTGGACCGGCTATTCTGGCTTGTGTTCCATTTGTTTTGATATCTCCAACTCGGAAATTGATGACCACTGGTCGCACATTGCGATCGCGTGGAATTTCGAAATGGCTTTGACCTTCAACCTTTTCCTTTCCATCTTTTCCCCGCAATCTCACTGCATTGAACTCAAATCGTGCATTGATTTTGTCTCCATTCAAAAGTCTGCCATGCCCTCTTGCACCCTCGATCACAGGGTCTTGAGCTGCCATCACAACCATTGATGCCGACAAGAGCCCAACCAAAATAGATTTCTTTAACATCTTTTCTCCTAGCCCATCAATTGGGCTCAGTTGGGTTAGACGACACTCAATAAAGAAAAGATCAATTATTGCTTAAATTTAGTGGATTTTGAACCTGAGAAAGAGTTTCTCGGCCATCAAAAACAAAGCACTTTCCTTTAAACAGGCGCTCGTTTTCTGGGACGACCTCGAGATATTTGAGGATCCCACCTTTCAGATGATATACATTTTCGAATCCGCAGGCTAGCATCAAGGCAGAAGCCTTCTCGCACCTAATTCCGCCTGTGCAAAACATGGCAACTTTTTTATGAGTGTGCGGATTCAATTCTCTTTGAACATAGTCTGGGAATTCTCCAAAACTATTTAATTCGGGATCAATTGCACCGGAAAACGTACCGGCTTCAACTTCATATTTGTTTCGTGTATCGAGCACTAATACTTCAGGATCGCTGATCAGCGCGTTCCAATCATCGGGACTCACATATTCGCCAACCCTTATGTTGGGATTTGCCCTTTGATCTCGAATAGAAATGATCTCTTTTTTCAGCCTTATTCGTAGCCGACCAAAAGGGGCTTCTGGGCTCGTGCTTTCCTTTGTTTCTATTCCTTCAAATCGGGGGTCACTATGCAAATGAACATGCAATTGTCTTATGTTTTCTGATGCTCCGGCGACAGTTCCATTTATGCCTTCGGGTGCTACGAGAATTGTGCCAATAATTCCATTCGATTTGCACAAATTTCGCAGTTCCGCAACTGTCTGTAAGGGGTTCTCAATAGGAACAAATTTATAAAAAGCCGAAATAACCCACACGTCATCTATTATGGAATATCACTTTCGATAGGTTCAGCCCACAGTTTTCTTCTTGAGCTTATCGGCATATTTGGCTCTGAACTTCCGGACTTTAGGTTCGATAACAGCCCTACAATAACCAACATTCATTTCGGCCTTTTCAGCATCGCTTGCTTGTTCAAATTTGTTAAAGTAATCTTGATGATAGCTTTCTGCCATGTAGAACTCTTTGAGTGGTTCTATTGAAGTCACGATCTTGTCGTTCCAAATCTTTTCTTGATCAACTTCTTTCAAAACTGACTCTGCCAGAGCCCTTTCCTCATCGCTGGCATAGAAAATTGCGGATCGGTATTGCGTTCCGAAATCGTTGCCCTGTCTGTTAAGAGTTGTGGGATCGTGGGTCGTAAAGAAAATATGGAGTAAATCGCTCTTTGAAATCTTTTGAGGATCGAAAACTATTCGAACGGCCTCGGCGTGGCCAGTTGCACCTGTGCAAACATCGCGATAAGTTGGATTCTTGACTGATCCACCCGTGTATCCACTTTCGACCTTAATTACGCCTTCGAGCTCTTCATATATGGCTTCAACACACCAAAAGCATCCGCCCGCAACAACAATCGAATCTTGTCCCACTTCGTTCTTCATTTTGATCGCTTCGGTTTTTTGCTCCTGGGGCGATTTCAGACTCGCAAAAATGGCGAGTGACATGGCCGTAGCAAGGACTCCGATTCCAATAAATCCAAATTTCATCATATTCACACCATGATAATTTGCTCATATGCCGTCTGAGTTCCCATGGGCCTAATCACTTTTTAGCCTTACGAGCTTTTCTGGCTGCCTCTTGTTCTGCCAAAACCTTTTGATATGTATCTACATACTTTGCGACTGGCACCTTTGCAATCGCTTTAATGATAACTTCGAGGGGGAGATCAGAAAGTTTTTTGAACCTAAGGCACCCCGCTCCTGCATTCATCTTCTTTCCCTCCTTTTGAAATCCGTCTTCAATCATCTTTTTGATCTCCTCGTTTCCATAGAAGCAACTCAAATAGAGCGCCATATGGTTCTTTTGTGAGGCCAATGCGAGATAGGTCAATGGCTTAGTAGGATCGCAATGGTAGCCTTGAGGGAACAATGAGTGTGGGACAACATAACCAATCATCCCATAAATCATTTGCTCTTCATAACCTTCAGGCAAGTTTTTCAATATGAGATCTCGCAAGGTTGAAATCGCTTCCAACCTTTCAGGTTGTAACTCTTGCAGATAGTCATGAACGGTTGTGGCCTTGCTTTGCATTCACTCCATTATCCTCGATTTGACCACTGATAGAAAACAGGTAATGTCTTTCAGTTATGAGGACATTATTCATCGTTTCTTCAGCTTTGGTTTTTGGACATGCATTTGCTCAAGAAGTGGCTACATCTGATCCAATGAAAGCGCTTGAACCTATGGTTGGGAAGTGGGAAGGAGACATTAAGATATACATGGCTGGCCCAGACAATCCCGCCACCGCAAAGACAGTTGTAAATGTCACAACTTTTGGGTCTTATCAAGAGACCATTTATACGATGGACATTCCAGGAATGGGCAAATTTACTGGACATCAATTTGTGTCTTGGGACGCACTATCAAAATCTTACAAAGGCTGGAACTTTGATACGCAAGCTCCAACACCAAGAAATGAAACCGGGCACTTTGAAGGAAAGAAGTTCATTATGGTCAGCGACCCCCAGGGGGGCATGATCACAAGAATCACATTTGATCTTGGCCACAAGGAAGGAGTCGGATTCCTTTTAGAAGCGAAACAAGGCGACGAATTTGTGAAAATGGGCGAAGGCATCTATAAGAAAGCAAAGTAGTAGTAACAGGCTCTCATCGGAGGCTGTGAGCCGATGGGAGCCTGCTGAACTTATTTGTTATTGGTACAAGATTTCACAAATGATCTTGCATCATCGTGAAACTTGATTCGAGAACTTTTCTCGATATACATCATATGCCCTGCTGGATAGAACTCAAATCCGATTTGCTTTCGTTGATCAGGATCGAGTCCCATATGATTCACCGTATACATCGTGGCATTCACGGGGCATGCCAAGTCGTAATAACCACAGCAGTAAAGAACTTTGAAATGCGGGTTCTTAGATATGAGATTTCGCAGGTCACTTGCTCTTTCGGAATATGCACCTTCGCGCTCTTTCCAGGGATAAACATTTCCGGAAGTCAAATAGTCCATGGGCGTATTGATCATGAGCTGATTGATAAACAAATCGTTTATTGCCGAAGTAAATGGTGGTGTCACAGCATCATCACTAGGGTCACTTATGATATCTGTTCCAACGGTCTGTTCTTCCTTGACCAATAATCGACCGTCATAGCGTCCGATTGTGAGCCTTCGATCCCTCATGAGTTCTCGGAAAAAGGCAAATTCTGATACTTTAAGGTTACTTCCTAAGCAATAGGTTGGACTTAAGCCAAGAAACTCAGACATTTTTTCCGCGATAGCTACTTTTTCTTTTAGGCTAAGACTGTCTCCTTTCAACAATGCTGGTCCATAAACGTTGTCGCTCCAGGTTTTGGATTCCTCGAAAACTTGGTCAACGGACTTGAATTTAGGATTGAGCTTTTTGTGGTACCAGGCGCAGGCTGCCATAGAAGGAAGAAATCCGACATAAGTTGAGTCATTTCCTCTCATCCCATCAAGTGTCATGAAGTTGCTGGTTCCAGAAATGCTGATAAAGCCTGATGCAGCCACTCCAGAATCAAAAAGCCTTGCGGATAGAGCACTACCGCGAATTCCCCCATAACTTTCGCCTGCGATGAAGACAGGAGATGTCCAACGATTGTTGTCCTTGAGCCACTTGATGACAAACCGACGAAATGCTTCGACATCTTGATCAACTCCAAAGAACTTGCTTGCGAGCTCTGGCCTGGCGATTCTGCTATAGCCTGTTCCGGGTGCATCCACACAAACGACATCAGTGAAATCGAGCCATGATTCTGCATTGGGAACGGCCTGATAAGGTGGTGCAGGTAACGAACCATCGTCTTTCATAGGTGCTCGCATTGGGCCAAGTGCACCCATATGCAACCAAATCGTGGAACTACCTGGGCCGCCATTAAATGCGAAAGTCACAGGTCGGGAGTCGCGGTTGGCGCCAGTTTGGCAATAGCTCACATAGAACATGGCGCATTCTTTGTCTCCCATGTCGTTTTCCAAAACGATTCTGTTGGCCACAGACTTGTAGCTGATTTTTGTACCCCCGGCAACTACAGTTCCATCTGTTTCCGATCGCGCTAGTGTCGAAAGCATCGACTTCGACTCCTGCTCTTTGCCAGGTTTGGGTTCACTTTCAGTCTGGGCAAATGCCACATTTAATGTGCAAATGGCCATAAGGCTCAACTTCAAAAGCATAGATCCGAGGTTACCTATTTCCTGTATTTTGCGAAAGTAACATCAGGACATGTCAGAGAGTTTGGTCATATCCCTTGTTGGTCTCATTGGATCTCTTGTGATTGCTCTCGTCGCAATACTTAGCCTCCTCACATCAAGGCAGCTTCTCATACGAGTTGGAAAACAACTAGAGATTGCAGAAAGCCAATCAGAGATGAACCTCATACGCAATGCATTTATCGAAATGTCAGAGTTTCTTCAGATTTTCGTTGAGAAACCGCACTTGCGCCCTTACTTCTATGATGATTTGGAGGTGCCAGCAGACGATGAATTGCTTCGTGACGAAGTGAATTCGATGGCCGAATGGATTTTGACGAACTTTGCGACTGCAATAAGTTTGTCCGTGATGATTCCGAATTATCCGATTGGATCGCTCAAAGAAACTATTCGATTTCATTTACGACAAAGTCAGGCCATGAGGAATCATCTGAAAGATCGATTTATGTATTTTCCAGTATCAGGACTTACACTTTTGCGTTTGACTTATGATTCCAAAACCGAAACCCTTGTGGCTATTGATGAATTTATTTCTGAAGCCGAAAGGATTGATCATCAGGCCGAAGTGAAGAGATTGAAAGCGATGCGAACTCTTTTGGAAAGCGCAAAGGAAACAGACGATTTGAAGCTGGCTGCATATGGACTGGCAGGTTCACGAGCGCGAACACAAATGGAACAACCTCTATGATATTGGAAGTTTGCTGTGGCTCAGTTGAAGAGGCAGTTGTTGCTGCAGAATCGGGTGTCGATCGGATCGAACTCTGTTCTGGGCTCCCAACAGGAGGCGTGACTTGCACCTTGGGTCAGCTTGTTGAAGTAATAGAGCGAACAAGTGTGCCCGTGGTTGCGATGGTGAGACCGCGAGAAGGTGGGCCCTGCCTTCCTGAAGAGGATTTCCGTGCCGCTCTCCGAGATATCGAACTCCTCGTGGATCACGGAGCCCATGAAATCATTTGCGGTGTTTTGGATCCGAACCATCAAATCGATATGACTCGCAATCGCGAAATGGTGAGCGCTGCCAAGGGCCGGCCTGTGGCATTCCATCGAGTTTTTGACATGACTCCTGATCTTCACAAGTCGCTTGATCGAATAATCGAGCTTGGATTTCAGCGTGTCTTGACAAGTGGAGGATCGCCCACCGTGACTGATGGGTTAAAGGCCATCGCATCTCTGATTGAGTTATCAGGAGACCGGATCACGATTTTGCCGGGAGGAGGCGTGCGACCCACGAATGCCCTGAATCTCCTCAAAGTTGGTGCCCGTGAACTTCACTTTTCGAGTCGAGCCGAAACGATGCCGGGATATGCTGGAATAGCAGATTTCGAACCCAATCGCCAAAGGATTGCTGAAATGAAATCTGTTTTGTCTATGTTTCTTTCGGAAACTTAAACTCTTTTCCCTTTAACTCTTCAAGCGTCCTTTGTTGTTCCGAAGTCGGAACAACCATGAGTCCGTCATACAACTCCGATTCAGCTTTTGCCAAGACATCGCGAACTTTCTTTGGGTCGAGGGCCATTTTGCTTTGCTTCAAGGCGAGATTTTTGATGGCCAAATTATAGGTCAATTTTGCCCTTGAAACTTTCAGTCGCTGATCTTCAGAGAAGTCCAATTGGCTTTGGACATCCGATCGTGCAATGGAATAGATCCCATTTCTTTGGAGATATAGCTGCCAAAGTCTGGCGATTTGATCGGGTTTAAGCACATTCCATACCTTGGCCTCCCTTTGAGTGGATCGGGCTTCAAAATCGTCTGGGAGCGAGACGACTAACTGCTCTTGAACAAAAGTACCAGGGTGAACAAATCGTGGTAAGGGGTCAATTTCGCTCACCTTTTTGACTTGCCATTCAGAAAGGTGAATCTCCACTTGGATCTCGCGAACATGGAGCAGGTCTGGAAGTGTACGGGCCTTAGGGCTTTGCTGCACTAATTGAAATCCACATCCAACAAGAGCCCAAAAAAACATAGATTCATTTTACTAAATGTTTTAGTAGAGGGAACTCAAAACTGCATGAATATGGTAATCCCGGCTATGCGTTATTTCGCAGTTTTTTGTTTACTCTTCGCCTTATTCGGATTCTCGTTTGCAGACGATCGCGGGGCACCGCTCCAACGCAAAGCCACGTTTGGAGCACAATTTGCCCCTAACGAAAATATGAAGGGACTGAAGATTGTCCGAGTTTTGCCCAAGCTTTCAGCAGAATCTAGTGGAATCAAGGAGAACGATATCATCTTGAAAGCCGATGGAAAGGCTTTGGCTCAAACGAGCGACTTTGTCGCAATTATGTCCAAAAAATATGCGGGAGATAAAATCCAAATTGAGTTGCAATCGGGCGAGAAAAAGCTTACCAAGGATATTGTTTTGCTTGGACGCCCCAAACAACAATCGACAGAGAGCATGGTTGTTGAATACGACCAAGTTGTTTCCCAAGGGAAACGAATTCGGATGATATTGACACATCCAGCCAAGAAGGGAAAAGTTCCAGTCATTTTTCTCATTGGCGGAATCGGTGCCTATAGCTCTGATGGAGAATTTTCGACGATTCCCTACGGCAATTTTCTTGCTCGTTTTCAGGAAGAAGGCTGGGCAACCGTTAGAATAGACAAGCCCGGCCAAGGAGATAGCGAAGGGCCAATCTATTCTTCGCTGACCTTCAATTCAGAACTCGATGCTTACCGGCAAGCGCTCAAAAGTCTATCTCGATATGACTATCTCGATCTTGATCGTGTCTTTATCTTTGGACATAGCATGGGTGGGGCATTCGGACCGATTCTAGGCCGTGAAAATCGATTTGCTGGCGTCATTGTATCTTCGACATTTGTCAAGAGTTGGGCTGAATACTTTATGGAAAGTCTGCGGTTTCAACTTGGCCTAGGCGGAACGCCAGAATCCGAAATCAGTGAGATTATTCGCCAGGCTTCTGCATTTCAACACTACATGTTTTATGAAGGCCTGACGGTTTCACAAATGCTAAAAAAGGATCCTTCGCTGAAACAAATTGTGACGATACTGTCACCAGATCAACTCACTTATTCTGGTGTTGGATTCCCGTTCTTTAAGGAACTTTCTCAACACGATTTGGCGGCCGACTGGGCCAAGGTAGATTCGAAAGTGCTTGTACTTTGCGGAGAGAATGACTTTATCGCCACTGTTGCGGATCATCCCATCATTGAGCGCATTGTCAATCAAGCTCATCCCGGAAATGCCAAGTATGTTTCGCTACCAAAATCTGACCATGGCTTTTTTCTGACAGAGAGTTTTACTGATAGCAGAAACAAGTGGGGACGACCCGGAAACACATTCAACCCAGTCGTATTAGAGACAATTACGGGGTGGGTGAAGGACATTCTTAAGAGCAAGTCATAATCCTTTTCGTGTCTCAAAAACTTGAATTTAGACTTCGAACAGATTCCATAACTTTGGGTCAGTTGCTCAAGGTTATGGATTTCATTTCAAGTGGAGGCGAAGCCCGGGACTACATTGCAGACCATCAAGTTTGCGTGAATTCGCAGTCTTGCGATGAACGAGGAAGAAAGTTACATCGTGGTGACCTTGTGGTCATCGACGACCTTTATTCGATTGACCTTAAGTGATTGATAGACAAGATTTTTGGATACTTACCTTTCACCTGATTCGTCTAAAGTTCGTGAAACGACTCATTGTTCTTTCTGGCGCATTAGTATTGGCTGTAGTTTGGAACACTCAATTTTGCTTAGCGCAAGAAAATTCAGCGACAACTGATGTTTCGCGAATTGAGCGGCTCATAAAAGATTCCAAGCTCGATTTTAAAACTATCAATAATTTTTTCAAGGTGACATTTTCCATAACCAATCAAAATCGTCAGCAGGTGGTCTACGCTCGCCAAACGATTCAGTCTTATAATTCTTTGGAAGGATTCGAAGTTTTTACTATCTGCTGGGATTCGGTGACAGCTCCTTCAAATGATTTCTTGGTCGAAACTTTCTCAAGATCCTTCAAATTCGGAGGCTTAGTCTATGAGTTTCCTTCGGAAACCCAATCCCACTATCGAATTCGATACCGAACAATGGCATTTATGGATACTACTGGAGATCGGCTGAAAGATATTTGTGAAATTGTCGCTTCCACAGGTGACGATCTCGAAAAGAAGTTGAATCCAGGATCGGAGGACAAATTTTGATTCCAATTCTCTTTGTTGCGGCCGTTGCTTTCCCGCCTGTTTCCATCGAGGATGGGATAAAGAAAACCGGATTCAGCTATGAACTCATGAATTCTGGAAATACTTTCCAGCTCATTTTCCAGCACGATTCCAAGAATCGGAAAGTATTTGTCCAAAAGGAACCTTCGACCATTCTTAGCATCAATTCCCATAACATTTACACACAATGTTGGTATGGAACAGAAGCGCCGAATCCGGAATTGATGGGGAAAATCTTACCGTTGGTCAAAAAGTTTGGTAGCTTTTATATCTACAAAGACAGTCAAAACATGTTTTCAATTCGATTTGGCTGTCACTATGATTCCTCGAATTTGAAAGACGAACTCACGGCTTCATCCCCCGAAGTCACCCACCTTAAAGATATGATCTACTTTGTAGATGCTGTTGGATTTGAAGCCGAAGGCATTCTCAATCCCAAGACTCGAAGCTAACTTCTTTACCAATTCTCCAAGAAAGGACCTATGAGTAGTAACCTTTCTTGGAGCTCTTGCGTCATACTCACCAACCCGTCATGAAGCAATGCCTTCGAATTCTTAACTCGAAGGGCTAGGATCAGATCCGCCAGGATCACCCTGGCCCTCCTACCGATCTGTCATCCAGTAATTAATCTGGCTCGAACCATTTCTGTTTCTACAGAACCAAATTCAAATGCCGACGAAACTTCCATTAAAAGATCGTCACTTGGCCAAAGAAGCTTTGGATGAAAGGCTTGTGGAGGCCCTACGACTCGCTCGGGCAAACGAAAAGAAATCAAGAAAGAAACTTGAGCAAAAGAGGCTCAGTGTCGATGAATTGATGACCTATATCGAACAGCCCCTGTTGAAAATAGAATATTTGCGACCTTTAGAGTCCTTTAATTCGCAACGCATCGATAAAGGGCAGAGAGTTCGGTCACTCGTTGACCACCTTTTTGTTGTCTATCCATTACCGTTGTATCTTTACCAAGTTGCTCTCACACCAAATGGTCAAGAGCACTTCTTTGGTCGCGTGATAAGAAAATTTCCAAGCCCTCATTGGCACTTGGATCTCTTTCTGAATGTAGCGCAAGGACGATCGATCTCCCACATTGTTGGGAAGAGATTGACTAGAAGGGCAGAACACTTTTTGTTGCAAGCTCCTGGAAAGCATTCAGTTGGTCAAAACTTGCTTTGGTCACAATGCCGCGCAGAAGGGTTGCCACCGAATGTGTGCCAAGTACTTGTTGAAAGACTTGCGACAATGTTGAGAACACCAGCTATTTCCTCAAAGAAAGCTGAAATTCTAAACTTTGTACGCAAATTTCATGACCAAATGGTTGAAGGAGAGCTGATTGACCTTCTCGATTTCATACTGGTGCAAATGCAAAATCCGGATTTTTCGCTCAAAGGTCGAACTGTTCGCTCCCTAAGAGCACTCGAAGGCGAGCGGACAATTTGGAATATCCGAAATAGGGACGTACCGTACTTCTCCTGGAGAGGAAGGTATAGCCCATGGATTTTTAAGATCGAGTTCGAAACCGTGATGGCAATAGAGCTGACGACTTCTCGAGCTGTTGCAGAAGAAGGCAAGAAGCAACGTCATTGCGTTCGGTTCTACTCTCGATCTTGCGAACAAGGGAGAATTCGGATCATGTCATTCAGATGGATGCGAGTGAGCGGTGGAGGTGAAACTGTGATCACCAAAAGGTTAACTGCAGAAGTCTCGAATCGAGGAGAAGTTCTCCAATTAAAAGGACAATATAACCGAATTCCTACACAAGATGAAAGGGAAATTGTGGAGAAGTGGGCTCGCGACAATCATTAGCGAGCCTCGTCTTCCAATTCTACTTTTGCAATTCGAATGACAAGGTTTGAACCATATGGATAAGGTTGAACTTCCAGAAAACAAACACCTTCTTGGAAATCAAATTCTACTTGTTCCCCGCTTTCTACCCATGTGATCTTTTTTGGCTCTCGATGCTTAAATTCCCACCGTCTTGTTCCTGCCCCGCGATGTCCCTGACTATGAAACTGAGTATTGCTTGTTGGTGAAATATCTGTCACGAAGAGATAAACTTGGCCATCAAGTTCAAGCGCAAAGTCTGAACCCTCGCCAGCCACAGAACTCGGGTGGCCACGATATAAGATCTCTCCCATGTCTTTCAGCCACTGCCCCGCTTTTCTCAGGACAGCTGATTCGTAACTAGGGAGCTTTCCCTGTGGTTCCGGACCTAGATTCATGAGCAAGTTGGCCCCTGCTCTTCTGGCAAAGCAAAGCTCCTCGATGACATGGGCCGGAGATAAAAAGTTATAGTCCTGCTTTGCAAATCCCCAATGAAAGTTCATGGTGTGGCACATTTCAGAAGCCACATACTTTTCTGCACCGAGCCTATTAAGAGGTTCCGGTCGGCCCCTTTCAAAAGTCACAGAATCAACTTCTGGGTGACCACCGCGACCCAGCTCATCGACTCCTGTATTGTTGATTATCATCGCTTGAGGCTGATATTTGCGGATAACGCCATAAAGTTCCGATTCTTCCCAATCGGCATTGGGGCGACTCCAGTTTCCATCAAACCAAAATCCTCCAATCTCTCCGTAGCAAGTGCAGAGAATTTCGATACTCGCTCGGAGATATTGGAGATATCCTTTCCAATCGTTTTCAAACCTTTCATCGTTCCAATCGAGCGTTGTGTGATATAGCATGGGAACGATTCCTTGATCTCGACAAGCAGTAACGAATTCGAGTATGAGGTCTCTTTGACAGGGAGTCTGAGTGACATCGAGCTTTGATAATCCACGAGTGTTATAGAGGCTAAATCCTTCATGGTGCCGAGAGGTCAGTGTGATGTATTTCATTCCTGAATCCACAGCGAGTTGAACCAAACTTGGTGCATCAAAATCACATGCTGTGAATGTCGACATCAGCTCAAGATAATCATTTCGAGGAATCTTGCGAAAATGCTGAATCCATTCGCCCTGTTCTAGCTGCGAATAGAGCCCCCAGTGAACAAACATTCCAAATGCAAGAGATTCGAATCGTTGAACTCTAGGAGAAGGTACAGGACATTTGGAATTTTTCGGTTCGATCATGGCTAAATAGGATTGTGACCTCAATACGCATGGTGATGCCTTGGACTTGGTCGAACTGGAGGGCTGCCATAAGTTCCATCAACTAGAGTGCACCGAACCTTAAGGAGATTATGATTCCGGGCAAATACGATTGCAGAATTAGGTAGAACCATGCCAATCCTCAGAGCTATTGCGTGAATTCCAATAGTCTAATGGTTATTGGTTTTGCACGCGGTGAAACAAAAACACGGGTTAATCACTAGCAAGTGAATCTGAGACTGATTGGATTTGACCCCGAGGGCTTAGGTTAGGAGTATGTCGAAATTGAACCAGAGCAACCTCAGTGGATCATTCCAAACCCAGAGCTAGCGACTAATTCGTGGCAAGATGACGGACAGAATCATGGTTATTTTGCAATGCGATCGATTCAAGATCAGACAAATTAATGAAGCCGACTTTGAAGCCATGTTTGAAGTGTATAGCAATATGAGTTTGATGACTTTTGTCGGTGATGGTTCAGCCATCTCAGAAAGCGATTGCCGAAAGTGGATTCAAATTACTCTCGATAACTACTCGAATCGTGGCTATGGAATGTTTCTCGTTGAGTCGCCCGAATCTCAAGAATGTCTCGGATTCGTGGGTTTGACACACCCAGGAGGAATTGAGATTCCAGAAATTAAGTACGTGCTCAAGCAGATATATTGGGGACGGGGACTTGCAACTCAGATCGTGAGTTCATTATGCGAACATGCCAAAAATGCATGGGATCTTAAGGAGATTTGCGCGACAATTGATCCTGAGAACATTGCCTCTTGCAAGGTGATGGAAAAGTGCGGTTTTCAACAGTCAGAAAGCATTGTCGAACCAGATGGTGATGTGACTCTTCGTTGGATTCGCCGAGCGGACTAAGACCTCAGCTCGACCCAAGTTTCAGCTTGGGCCAAGCTAGGTTGCAAAAGTCGATTTCTACATTTTCAACATTGTTTTCTTCATGTCTTTCTGGCATTTCGAGCATTTGCCAGCTTTGTCCGAGGAAGTATGACAAGCGTCGCATGAAAATGTACAGAACTCCTGTTCCATTTTCTTATGACACATTTTGCAGTCACCTGGCTTGCTAGAACTTGTTCCGCAATGATTGCAGACGTAGACCATTTTCCCCTTAACTGTGGTCATTTTTCCTTTGCACTTGGGGCAATTTTCTTTTGTTTTTGAAGCAATTTTGCAGCTCATGCAAGCATGCATCTTCATAGAGCTTCCTTTATCTGCAACAGCAAAGGGAGCCAGCACAAGCGCAGTGAGTATTCCGATTACGATGAGGATTGTTTTCATGATTTGTCTCGTTGTGAGATTGGGGTCTCGAACCAGAAACTCGCAGTCACAAAAAAGAGTTCCATAAGACTCATGGAACCATTCTGTTGCTGACCGAGTTCTTCAAGTGTGGCCAAAGATGTCGTCAATGTTCCTCTTGGGCTCCAAGGTTGGCTCAAAATTCATACCCTTCCTCACAAGATCGAGTTTGAAAAAGCGATGACGCAAGAAATGTCCATGCTGTATCGAGTGGCCTCTCGGATGGCCAGGCCAGGGGACGACCCCGGAGACCTAGTACAGATGACAATGATGCGTGCTCACAAGGGTTGGAACCGCTTTGATGGGGCAAACATTAAAGGATGGCTCCTTAAAATCCTTGTAAATGTGTGCAGATCTCGGGCAGAATTGAGAGCCCAACCAGAACAACTCTCGGAGTATGAGAGTGAATGTATTTGTGATTCCTCGCTTTGGGATCGAGTGATCCAGCGAGAAGAGATTTCCATGATCCTTCGGAGTATTGAGCAACTTCCTGTTGGTCAGCGGGTTGTCATTCAACTTTGCGATGTTGAGGGTTCGACCTATGAAGAGGTCGCTGATATTCTCGAAATTCCCATTGGCACGGTCCGTTCTAGGCTCTTTCGGGCAAGAATGGCAGTTCGCCAAATGATTTCTAACGAGGAGGTTCAAAGTTGAGCAACTGGAATTGGTTCGACTATGTAGATGGACGGCTGACTCAAGAAGTTCATCGAGAAGCCGAACAAGCTCTTGCTACTGATGAATCGTTGCGGGCCAAGGTCGACCAAATGAAGGCCTTTGTTCATGCCGTTAAGGCAGAAGGAATGTCTCAACCTGTTCCGCTCGCCGAGCTCCATGCTAAGATTCCTCGACCTAAGAAGATTTCACATTTGTTTTGGGCTGTTCCGCTGGCGGCATCCTTGTTGTTTTTGGGGGTTTTCACACTCAATCGCCCAACACACGAGGAGCATGAATTTTCTAGTTACAAGGCCGCTGCGGGTTGGGTGGAAGAACGAACACATTTTGCTGTTCCAGTTGTGCAAATTGATGGAGCTACTTTGGTTTCTGCTGAACGCACCGCTGATTCAGGATGCTATTGCATGCTTGTGGACGGGCACCTTATCCACCTTTCATACCAAAAGCGAACTCCAGAGAAAGAGGGATTTGGTTCGCAAAAGCTGGCTGGCTATGATGTTAGGGTGAAGGGTTCTGTTGTTGCCTTTGAATCTCGTGGGCTCTCTTGGTCGATCCACGGAGATAACCTTCAGGAAAATCTTAAAGTTGCTGAAAGTGCGCTGAGACAACTTTAAGGAAACACTTGTCCGTGCCAAGTGCCATGACTTTCTAAAACAACAAAACGCGTAAAAGATGTTCGATCTCCCAAAGAAGTTTCTCGTTGCATTTTGACTTGGGAACAGTGATATCCGGGGCCATAGGCGAAGTTCATTGCTGTTGCGAGCTTGTCCCACATTGTCACGGTCAATCCATCCCAAGCTAGGCCACCATCTAAGCTGAAAGATTGTTGAGAGATCAGACCTGGGATTCCTGTCATCCCAATTCGAACGGCGGCCACACGGCCACCAAAATCCTTGATTCTTTCGATGTCATCAGGTTCAAAACTGCTCCAACCCACGCTGGTGACAATGAGGACAGGAGTCGATGGATCGGGCGGATCCATGTCAATCTCATAAATTCTGGAAGGTTCTTTAGGATCCAAATGATTGATTTCACCAATGTGACGAAAGGGTTGTAGCACTGCGCTCCAAGTTTCGCAAGGATTTCCCCAAGGAACGTGTTGGTGGTACTTTTCTGTAAATGCTTTTGCGGAAGGAAGGCTGGAATGTAGGCTCCAAATCAAATGCTTATGGGCCAATTTCGAACGGACATCCATTCCAGATGCACGAAAATCTGCGCCAACATTTGCAAAGAGTAAGTCTCGATCCGTTTCTTCTTCTAGAGTTTGATATTCAGTCAAATCTTCAAACCGAAGAAGGGTCAAAGCCGCAAACCGAGCAAGAGCCATTCCTGCATTATGTCATTAACTTTAATCCTTTCGAACTTCAATAAGCGCGATAACATGATCGCCAATTTCTAACTCAAGAGCCTTTCTCACTGCTGCTTTGATCGGAACAATATAGAGTCCATTTTTTGGCCAAAGCGAAGTCTCATATGTGATGTTTTGGATTGTAACTTTGACAGGGATCATGCCCCATCCATATGTGACACTTGGCGACAGAATTTTAAGTTCTGTCGCCAATTCTATCGGTATGGTGATGAAGTGATGTGGAGCTGGCCCGCGCCAATGCCAGATCTCGCCCGATACTTCAAAATTCATGAGTTGGCTTGAAGCCCTTTAGATAACGTGCATTAACCTTGGTTCGGTGGTTCGTGAATTCCGAAAACCGCTCCCATCACATCTGCGGCAATTGCGATTCTTCCAAATTGTCCAATATCTTTGATTTCATGGACGATTTTCCCCCCAGCTGCGATGACTTTTGCACAGGTTTCTTCTAGATTGTTTGAATTGAAATAGATTGACCAGTTGGGATGAACGGCTTCATCTGGTACTTGCATACAACCCGCAACCGGAATTTCGTCGACCAGGAACATGGAATAAATTCCTGTCTCATCGCCCATATCCATATCCATAGAGCCCCAACCAAAAAGCGAGCTATAGAATGAAACGGCACCTTCGCGATTGGGGCCCATGTGCTCTTGCCAATTGACCGGACAAGTTTCCAAGGTCTTTTGTTCGTTTACAGGTTGATGAACGCTAAAATGAGCGCCACAACAATCAAAAAATCCTGCGACAGTTCCAACATCGGGAATATCCATAGGACCAAATGAGATCTTTCCACCGAGTTCTTGAACCTTTGCAACTGTAGTGGCACAATTTGCCGTGTGAAAATAGCTTCCCCAATGCGCAGGAACATCTTTCATAACCGGATTATTGGTATCTACGAAACCTCCAAAATCAGATTGACCGTCGTTGATCAAAGGGTACATCCTGTCTGGCCCCATCGGAATTTCTTGGCTTGTCCATCCAAAAACACTATTATAAAAGGCCTTGGCCGCGTTGACATCTGGGCTAAAGCATTCATACCAATTTGAAATCTGCACCGATTCCATGGTCAAATATTACTTGGAAAGCGGTCGATATGGTTGCATCAATTTCTGACTGCCGTGATAAAATTTTTTCATGCCAGCTGATATCAAACCGATTGTCATAAAGAGTTTGGAAAGCGCTATAAGGGTCTTTACCGAGGATCTCAAAGCACTTCCAGAGAGTGCCTTTGATCAAAAATTTGGTGGCAAAGCACGCACTGTGGCCGATATTGTTCATGAAGTCAATTTGGTGAACGACCATATTGGACGTGCTGTCACCGGGCAAGAGACTTTCGAGTGGCCCGATGGCTGGATCACTGCTCCAGACGATGTCAAGGCTAAAGATCCTTGCATTGCAGCATTTGAGAGTTCGGCCGGCAAAGCTTTAGAGATTGCTGAAACATTTACTGAAGACCAGCTCACTGAAACCATAAGTTCTGAGAATGGCGAAACTACTCGGGGCCACAGATTACGATTTTTGGCGTCTCACATGTGGTATCACAGCGGTCAACTTAACTTCATCCAGACTCTCCTCGGAGATGACGATTGGCACTGGTAATCTGGCGAAAGTGTTTATTTTAAGCCTTTGTTTGCTTAAGTTTTTTTCTTTCCAAGAAACTAAGCCATACGAAAATGAAATTAGGGCTTTCCGAAAAATGGATGCGGAACATCCCCCAGCGAAGGGGCAAATTTTGTTTATCGGGAGTTCTTCATTTGTCCGATGGAGCACACTTTCACGAGATTTCCCAAGTTATCAAATATTGAACCGAGCGTTCGGTGGTTCGACTCTTCTCGACGTCATTGCACGTGTCGATGACGTCGTTTTTCCTTATGATCCCCGTCAGGTTGTTGTTTATTGTGGTGAGAATGATTTTGCCACAGACCCAAATCTTGGCGTCGATACTTTAGTTTCGAGGTTTAAGACTCTCTACTTGTGCATCAGAAAGCGGTTGTCTCATGTGAATTTCGTGTACGTTTCCATGAAACCGAGCCCAAGCCGATGGTCGCTGGCACCAAAGTTTCAAGAAGCGAACCAGAAAATCGAATCCATCCTTAGTCATGACCCTCAATCTGCTTTTGTCGATCTTTGGCCCGTTATGCTGAACCCAAACGGAAAACCAAAAGCTGAAATTTATGTTGAAGATCAACTCCATGTGAATGAAAGTGGATACCGGCTATGGATTCCCCTTCTTGAAAAAGTCCTTCTCAAAAATCAAAGTCGCTGGTCGAAACTTGACCAGCGACTTCATTCCACAGAAATCGGGGATTAGACTTTTCGGTTTCGTCGCTTTGCTATTGCGGCCAAGCCAGCACCAATGACAAGGAGTGTGCAGGGCTCTGGAACAACATCCCAAGAGACTTCGGTTATCACAGTTCCGTTTGGTGAACCCGTAATGACGTCGTGAGTCCATTCAAATGTCGTCAGGTTGCCGGCATATGACACTGTTCCGAAGCCATCTCCAACGAGTGACCGAATCGCACCACCTGTAAGCACCGTTTCATGCCCTGAAATATTGTTATTAGAAAGTGCGATTGCAGCAGATGAGCCATCTGCTTTGAAAGTATCCCATTGCTCTTCAAATCCAGGATCATTACCGGAGTGGGCTGTAAATTTCATCTGGAAGTTTGTGACCTGGCTATCAAAGGTGAACTTATATGTTCCCGTGATATTGTTGCTTCCAACCCAAAGACCATCCCAATCATTATTTGAAGAATCAAGGCCGAGGAGCAGAGTTGAAGTTGATGCGGTCACCCCAAAACCTGCATAAGTATAACTCGATCCACCAGGAGTAACCATGAGATCGCTTTGCGTGAGAACAACAGCCTGAGATACACCAGCCAAACTTGCGAGAACGAGTAATAAATTAAATCGTTTCATCATAGAATTCCACCTCTTTATTCGAGATTTACTTTAGACAGTTTATTGCAAACAAGGCGAAATGAGACCTTTTGTTTCGATTAACAGGCACAATTACCGAAAAAGTCTTCGATTCTAATAATCGCTTTCTAAACAATTACAAAATCAATTGCCAATACCCAACGTCAATGAATCGACCAAATTTGTGGCCCACTTGCTCAAAATGGGCAACTTTCTTGAATCCAAACTTTTCATGTAAATGAACACTGGCCTCATTCGGCAATGCAATTCCCGCAATCAAAGTGTGAATATTAAGAATCCTCATCTGATCGAATAGAAACTGATATAGTTTTGTCCCCAGACCCTTCCCTTGAAAGTCGCTGTGAAAATATACAGAAATTTCTTTAGATTTTTTATAGGCGCAACGGCTTTTCCAATCACATGCATAAGCAAACCCTACAACTTGGTCTTCGACAACCATAACGATCCAGGGTAAGCAACTCTTTTGAACAGCCATAACTCTAGATCTCATGTCTTCCACAAGAATTGGTTCAGTTTCAAACGATATCACCGTATTTTTAACATAAAAGTTATAAATATCAGTAATTTGTTGAATGTCGAAATCCGATATGTTCCGAATAACTTCCATTCGAAATGCCAGCTAGCCTTTGCTCCATTCCATTCGATGTTTTTTATCCTCTGGACTGGTGACCAAAAATACGTTTGCACCTTGTTGCTCAAATCGATATTCAAAAGTTTCTGAGGTTCCGTCTTCAAAGTTTAAATAGATCGTTGATCCGTCTGCGGTCCAAGTTCCAGCATAGCCATCGCCTCTACGAGATGCCATTCCACCAGACCATCCTTCTCCACTTGCTGTGATTGATGTTTCAGCTTGGTTTGAATAAGTAAACGTTCCATCCGCTCTTAAAACAGCCCTGACCTTTTCTTCTCGACCATATTTTCCGTCGCTCGTCCCTTTATATCCCCAATAGTTCCATGTACCAACAAGCCTCTCGTCGATTTTGCCTTGTCCCCATCCTATCGATTGAAAGATTTGCCTAAGGATGGGATCTCGTTTTTCAATATCGACTTGAGAACCAATAACTGTCAGCGCAACCCCATAACCTTTAACAATCGTGACGTAGGATCTGATGGTTGCCTGGGTTCCTGAAACAGATCCCTTCCAAGTCACAATGACACCCTTACCCGCCCCAGCGACAGTATTTTCGATCTTTCCACTTCTTCGGGCGTCGGGGATACTTTCAGCGATTTGGCTATCCAAATAAGCTAACACTTCTGCCGATCCAGGATCTTTTTGACCTTCTGCAGATTCCGCTGTGATCAGAATAATCTCGCCTTCTTTTGCATCAGGAGGAGACAGCAAAAGATATCCATCGCCTTCTTTCACTGTCCAATTCTTTGGGTATTTGAATTTGCCACCTGTGGCATGGGTGTATTCCTTCCCTTCTCGAAGAACCTCGGTTGGTTCCTTGCTAAACTTTTGCGATTGATCCTGCTGGGCCATGACTGCCCCCTGCAACAAAAGTACTAACAAGAAGCTATTGAGACACTTGAACCCGTTCACAGCTTGAGGTTACCACTGGTGTATTCGTAATGGCTACTGCGAGCTTTGAACGTATATTCGAGCCCTTCCGATTGCATCAAATCCGAGTGGTAGTTCTGATTTTATGTGAACCATCACCGTATGACTTTCAGGCTTGATAAGTTCCATTTTGCACACGTATCCTTGCACTTTTCCAGGAAGATTAACTACTGTGCCAATTCTCAAATTGTAAGATTGTTCCAAAGAGATTTGCCCCACGAACTCCCAAGTTGCTTGTGGCATTAGAATTGCAAATTCATTGTGCCCGTTACTATCTGGTACAGACAAGACTTGGCCATCAAAGACCGACTTGAGATCTGATCGAGACATAATTCTTCCCCCCGTTCCTTTGAAATTGGATTCATAGAAAGGCATTGAATTCAGCGGGGATGAATCTTGATATGCAAGACCAGAACTTCTAGCTTGATCAAATTCTGTTTGAGCTTCTTGCAATCGCGATTCCACTTGCTCCTTTATTCGTTGATAGTTTTGGTTCGCATCTAGAATTTCCCGTTTGCTTGGACCACGCTGAGCGTCTTCGAGTTCGCCTTGTGCATCTGAAAGCGCCTTTTCTGAAATTTCATAAGCGATGGTCGAGGCCTTTGACTGATTTCTGGCTATCCAGCCCTGCTCGTAACCTCTCTTGTCTCGATCGGCAATCGTCTTTGCCTTGTCTCTGGCAGACTTTGCACCAGCAACTTTAGATTGTGCCTCGGTTAGTTTTTCTTGAGGCAATGAGTTTAACACTCGATCGAGTTGGGATTGTGCGTTACGGATTTGTTCCTTCGATTCAGCTTGAACTCGCAAGAATTTGGCTTCGGCTTTTTTCAATGCTTGTTCATGACCCTGTAGTGCATCTCCAAGTGCACTTGAAAGTCGTTCCGCATGCAATTTTTCTGCTTTTGAATTGACGGCTGGTTCGACGGTTTTAGCTGCAGGTTGCGGAACCAAAATTGCAAGCGTTTGACCTTTCGTAATGCGATCGCCGGGCTTTACCTTGACTTGCTTCATTTGACCCGGCAAAATTGGCCCAATTCTTTGGATTCCTTTTGGATCGACAACGAATCTCCCTGTGAAATCTATGATTTGAACGCTTGGTTGAACTCGAGCTTGCACGACCTGCGGATTTCGAACTGCTGGAGCCTGGCGTTTTTCAATCCCGAATTTCTGGAAGGCCACAGCACAAGCTGTTCCCGCCAAAATTAAGGCTGCGTAAGCAATCGGTTTTTCAAAAGCCATCAGATATTGATACTGCCTCACAAAAACTTTGGTGTCAATAATGGTTCCTTTTGATGAAATCATGCATGCTTTCCAAGCAATAATACTAGTTTCAAGGCTACCTATGGTACTTATGCAACTAACACCTACAGTTGTAGGTATTATCACCTACAACTGTAGGTGAGCGATGAAAAAACTTCATTTCCTTTACGAGTCAAAACCCAGAATCATGCATATCTGTTGGAACAAGGTTCAAGCCAGCCTTGGGGAAATTTCGACGAGACTTAACCAAGTAAGGCCTGTTGCGAAAATTAACGAAACTCGGTGTCGCAGAATTCCACATAGACTGCTTTGGGCAAGCTTGCTCTGTTGTTGCATTGCGCAGGCCTTCGCTCAACTTGGTCCCGGATCAGCGGCTCCCAAGCTCGAAATAAAAGAGTGGGTCAAGGGCCAATTTGCCCCTGAGAGCTTAGATCATGGCATCACGATAGTTGAGTTTTGGGCGACTTGGTGTGGGCCGTGCCATGACATGATTCCGCATCTCACAAAAATCGCCCAAGAAAATAAGGACATCCGAGTCGTTGGTGTCAGCATTTTCGAAGACAATGACAAACAACAGGTTCAAGAATTCGTTAAGTTTATGGGCAATAAGATGGACTATTCAGTAGGATATTCTGGCAACAAGGATCGCATGGCCAAGACCTGGATGTCTGCGGCTAAGCAACCTGCAATTCCTACTTCGTTCATCGTTAAGGACGGTGTCATTATGTGGATTGGACACCCGATCGACCTAGATGATCCCTTGAAGATGATCAAGAAAGGAACTTTCGATGTCAAAGCCTCGAGACAGAGATTTCAAAAAAATCTCGAAACTCTAGAAAAGAATCGCAAGATTTTTGATGACATTTCTCGGGCTGACAAGCTTTTTCTTTCTGGAAAGAGATCTGAAGCCAAAGCACTCCTTGATAGTGTTGATGAGTCAACCGGGAACAAAGCAATGGCTCAGAATATGAGGTTTAAATGGTGTGCTATAGAAAGCCCAACAGAATGGCGAATTCAGGCCACCAAAAGGATCGAAGAATCCCAAGACCAAGGCTCTTCGCTAAGTTCCTTCATCAACGAAAACGCAACCATTGTTCCATCCGAATGCAAATGGCTATTAGAGCAAATCATCTTAAAGTTTCCCGACAATTGGTATCCGTACCTTAACGGAGCAAGAATGGCATTGAAACTAAAAGAATATGATGAAGGTCTTGCCTATGCTGAGAAGTCTCGGCAAGCGATTTTCGCATTCCAAAAAGCGAACCCTGATGTTCCGAAAGGGAACGCTTTGGATGTGATAAAGGAACTTGAAGAAGAAATAACAAAAGCCAAAGGTGGGTTTCGCCCCTAATCTAGGAGATCTGACCCCAGCGACTCGGTTGCTGGGGGAATTTCCAATACAAGTAATCGGTATCAGTGACCTCAACTCCGATGTTCTTGAGAATCATCGCCACCTGACCTCGATGATAGAATCCATGACCAACCATTTGCATGGCTTGGCCCCGAATGTTAAAGGCCCATGTTTGTTCACCGACGGGAAACTCAAAGTCGTGATCTAAGTCCAGTTCAGACTTTTCCATGAGAAAGGCCCTCCAATTTTCTAATGTTTCGAGAAGTTGAGTCTTGATGGTCTGAAGATCACAATTTTTGGGCCACCAATCCATCTGGTACCCAGAACCTTGGGCCATACGATCGAGCCAATTATGTCGGCAAGAGCAGATGTGGGCAACTAGTTCAAGAGCCACTCCAAATGATTCGTTTTCTTTGGCACTCGAATCAGCATTTTCAAGCCACCGAATCATTTCTTTGCTTGCATGTATCTCGTGTTCTAGCCAATCTAACAAGAGCTCATTTGAATTCATGTCTCCATTATCCCCTCTGTTAGCCACGGTAAAATTGAACGAGCATGACCGCAAATGAGATTGTGAAGGAGCTTGAGAAACTCGGGAATCCACAGACCAAAAAGACTTGGATGAATTATGGGGCGCAAGAACCTTGTTTTGGAGTCAAAGTTGAGGACATGAAAAGGCTCATGAAGGGTCTTAAAGGAAACTATCCTCTTGCACTCGAACTCTATGCAACAGGTATCGCGGATGCGCAATACATGGCTGGCCTTTTTGTCGATGATCGAAAGATGACCAAAGCAGACTTAAAGCAATGGCTTGATACCGCGGCACCTGGATGGGTGGTCGATTTCACTGTGCCCTGGGTCGCGGCAAGTAGCAATCATGGCCATGAGCTTGCACTTGAATGGCTCAATTCCAAGGATGAAGTTGTACAGTCCATAGGATGGTCAACTTATAGTTCTTTTCTCACGATCACAAGTGATTCGGAACTTGATCTTGAAGAGATAAGGACGCTTCTTGATCGAGTCGCAACGACGATCCATAACCAATCGGACACTCTCAAACCATCGATGAACCAATTCGTGACCTTTGTGGGTTCCTATGTCCTTCCCTTACACGAATATGCTGTATCAAAAGCTAAGGAAATTGGCAAGGTCACAGTACATAGAAGAGGCGGATGCGCGCTTCCGGTTTCGTCGGATCAAATCGCAAAAGTCATCGCCAGAGGATCGGTCGGGAAAAAAAGAAAATCTGCCAAGTGCTGATCAAGTAGTTTGCCACCATCAATCTTTTCAATTTTATTGTTAGGGGCCCTGGAAAAATTGAACATGAATGGCGTATCAACAAGACTTAAAAAACTAAGGTGAAATGTCCTCCGGTGGATAACTTTCAAAATTATCATCGGCGTTTTTCGTTTTCGAGAGCAATAATGTTTAAGAAAAGGGCCGACATTGGCCCAGAGGGCGGAGAAAAATGAAGAATAGATATGGTCTGCATCGCATCATGGTGCTGGCATTGGGAGTGTCAGTAACAAGCTGGACAACTTCAGCTAGCGCTCTCACAATTAATTTTGCAAACGGCGTAGAGAGCATCGCTGAAACCCCTTGGATTACGTGTCAACGAGATAATGATGGCGATAAGTGCCGGACGACAGCGTTTTGTTCGTCAACGGCACAAAACAAGTCATCACTTCTCTATTCGTCGGCGTGGGAAGATTTCAAATCCACGCATGCCGGATGGACAAATGTCGACGGAGGAGCCCTTGAAGGCACAATTACGATCGACAAATTCACCCCATACAGCTCGTGCCCAGATAATCAAGGGGTCGAAATCAGCGCCTCATTTCGACCGATGGGTCACGATCCCGTAGATTGGCGATGGTCACAAGGTCTCTTTGCTACACCGACCAATGTTGCGCATGGGGGGCCAGTACCGGATCGAAAATCCTATATGGACTGCAACATTCCCGGCAACAATGAGCCGCCTCTTTACCCGTTCAGCTATCCCGATGGGCACTTCTATGACAAGCCCGGGAGACAATGTGTCGACAGTTCGACCGTATCCTGGGTCGCGGTTGCCTTGATCTCTTCCGCAAATTTCAATACCAAAACTTTGACGACTTACGAAGGGTTTGCCTGGGGGTTTGATGTAGAGTGTCGCCCAGTGCCGGAGCCAATGTCTTTGTTCGTGACGAGTTTGGCAATCGGTGCTGTCATGACTCGGAGACGCAAGCAGGAGTAGCAAGCAACAAAGATTTTTGTTGGTATTAACCCCATACTTCATATCTGAGGAGATTGACGGTGTCGCATCTTCCGCGTTGTGAGTTGTGAATCGAACTCCTTTGGAGCCGTCTCTGTTCATCATCTAGATTCGATATGTGCCAATCGGGTTAGAAGCTAACACAATTTTTGTCCATCGGAACTCAAGCCAGAATGAACTCTGGTCGCTTCATTTTTTAGGTTTATTGACCAGTGCCATCATACGAAATTCACGCTGTAAATTTGAAAATTGCTTCTATTGTTTGCAAAAAAAGTGAGACTTGCATAGCCGTCTCGCGCAGGGCCACCTTGCGTCGCAAGTTTGAATGGTGTACTTCCCAGACGGTAGATCGACGAATTTCCGGACGCATTGGATGAATACTAAACGCTTTCAACAAGACCCCAAGGGACATTGTTGAGAGTATGTAAGTCACAAATTCAAGTTCGCAGATTATGTCTTGTTGTGGCATACTGCCAGGAAATTCAGATGAAACATTGGCTCATATTGGTCTTCTTGATCGCATCCGGTTTTGCAACGGCAGACGACGATTACGGCCATTCGAAACATGGATCGGCCTTCGATTCTGGAATGAGAACTCGACCTTGGATCATGAGTGGAATTGGAGACGCCCCTTTTCCCATTACGTCCAAGAATCCAGAAGTGCAAAAGTGGTTCAACCAAGGTAATGCTTTGCTTCATTCCTTCTGGTTTGAAGAAGCGGAGCGGTCATTCAGGTGGTGCCTCAAGCTTGATCCCGACTGTGCTATGGCCTATTGGAGTTTAGCCCGTTGCGGCTTCAACTGGTTCAGCATGGCTTCCCCAAACTTTGACGATAAGGGGTTCGACCGCTATAAGGCGTTCTTGAAAGAAGCAGTTCGCAAAAAGAACTTTGTCACCGATCGGGAGAAGAGCTATATCGAGGCCTGGGAGAAAGCAACGGCACCAGAAACCAAAGAGCGAGTGAAAAATTTGGTTGGATCACTGCAAGAAATCGTGATTAAATACCCTGACGATGTCGAAGCTAAAGCATTGCTGGCTCTCTTCAACATCGGTAACGGTAGTGCATATGCGAATCAGCTCTTAATCGACCAGGTTTTGGCCAAGAATCCGATGCATCCCGGAGCACATCATGCGGCAATTCACAACTGGGACGGAGTCTCGTCGGAACAAGGAATCAAGAGTTGTGAACTCTATGGCAAAGCCGCCCCCGGGATTGGCCACTCGCTGCATATGCCAGGTCATATTTATAGCAAAATCGGCATGTGGCATGAGGCCGCGATTGCCATGGATTCTGCAACTCGAATTGAATTGCGTTACATGAATGATCGGCTCGCGCTTCCATTTGAAACGTGGAATTATCCCCACAATCGCAATTATCTGTGCTACATCCAGGAGCAACTTGGAATGGCGGATGCTTCGTTACAAGGGGCTCGAGACATGCTGGTTTCGCCCCGCGACCCTGAAGTTAACTCAGACGAGTCGGGTCGGACTGCACTCGAAGGACATATCGCACTTGTCAGAGCCCTGATCAAGTTTGAAAAGTGGGATCAGATTATGACTCCAGGGGTTGTGCTTTGGAATTCCAAGGATGACTTCGGAAAGTGGGAACAGGCATTTGCAGAAACTCTTGCTTTGAACGGTTTAGGCAAGCGGCAAGAAGCAAACGAAAGGCTGGCTGATCTCAAAGCATTGCAATTCAAAATGATAGCGGGCAAAAGCCAGGATAGCTACGAATATCTGATGACAACAAAGTATTTGAATGTGGCCGAAGGTTTAGTTGCTTCCGCAGATGGCCGCCTGATCGAAGGGCAGCGAGCGCTTCTGAATGCTACTGAGCAGGACAAGGAATTCGGCTTAGGAGATCCCCCGGAGCAGGCTTGGCCGATCGCCCGGTTGCTTGGAGACGACTATCGCAAACGTGGCGACAATAAGCTGGCGATCGAATGTTATCAACGTGCTTTGAAGCAAGAGAAAAACGACGCATTTTCGCTGGCAGGAATAGCGTTAGCGGAATTTGCTTTGGGACACAAAGATGAAGCGACAAAATATGCTGGGCAACTAGAATATGTGTGGTCGCAAGCGGATCCCAAGCTCAAATGGCTTGAAGAAGTGCGAAAACTTGGGTTGAATGCAAAACCAGTTGCAATTACGCCCGCTAAGGAACGCGTTTACGTGCCGAAAAGTTTAGATAACCTTGGGCCCATGAATTGGCGTCCGTTTGTTGCTCCAGATCTACAGGTATTGGATGTTGAAGGCAAAAAGGTCAGACTCGTTGACTACGCTGGGCGCAACGTGCTTTTGGTGTTCTTTTTAGGAGACGCGTGCGTGCACTGTGTGGGCCAGTTAAAGTCGATCAATGATCGAATGTCTGACTTTGAAGCTCAAAATACGGTTGTTCTGGCCGTTTGCAGTGCGACTCCAGCAAAGATCAAAGAATCATCGACTCTTGACCAAGTCAACATCAAGTTCCTTTCGGACAATAACCACGAAAACGCTCGTCGATTTTCTTCATACGATGACTTTGAAGACATGGAGCTTCACTCCACAATTCTAATTGATAAGCTAGGTTGTGTTCGGTGGAAGCGCACTGGTGGAGACCCATTCACGAATATGGATTTCTTAATCAACGAATTGAAGCGGATCAACAATCAGAAGTAGTCAAATCTTTGCTCTTCCTCTCAGCGACATGGAGTTGGCGTTTGTGAATTGGGAACCTCTTCATGAAGATTTCGAGATGTGATCCTTGGCCACGATGATGGAGGCCAAAGACAAAATGAAAGAAAATTAGCACGCGCTCCCCCATTCCTAATGGAGAGACGGCCGAGATAAACGTGGTGCAGCCCTCTGCACCATATTTCAATCAATTCTTGCCAAAGGTATAAAGTATGGCAATGATCATTTGACCCATAGAGATACTCACGATGAGGACACCTACAATCTTTGAAAAAGGTTCTTGGATGAATTAGGAAACCCAAAGCAAGAGCGCGAATTCTGAAAAATTCTGATACTCCAGTGGGTAAGTCAGACCAAGCCAAAGATTGCATATTCTCGCAAAAGCTACGGGGCCAAAAATCATCCATCGAGATAAAAATTTGCACGTTATCGAAAAAAGCAAATTTGCACTTGCCAAATTATTACTCATTTGATTTGGGATGAATCATTGAGACGGCACACCCTTTTGAGCGAGTGGCACTGTAAACAAGAAGCTGCCGGCCACCCGCCAGACGCAACAGGGATTCTAGTGGCCAATCTTGCTCAAAAATCGCTTGACCTTGCCAAAACGGATGGCTCCGCTGTGTTGACCAGGCAGTGACAAGTAAGTTGAAACAGTTCCATCTGTTGCAATTCGAGCAATTCGATCGTGGCCCGTGTCGCCGACAAAGATTGCACCGTTTGGGCCAATTTCGAGCCCAATTGGAAATGAAAATCCGCCGTAATCGAAAGTCGTGAATCCATTATTTGTAAATTTGCGGACAAAATTGTCAAAGTACGAAGAGACATACCAAGTGTCGTCTCCTGCAACAGCAATCCCATACGGCGAGCGAAACCCTGTCACGTGATCGAGAAACGCACCAGTCCCCAAGTCAAATGTCCGAACGATTTGTGAGTCAAAGCACACAACCCACAGTTTGTTGTTTTTCACGGCAACTGCTATCGCCCCGGCTGGGCAAGGAAAGAAGCCTGTTCTTGTTCCAAATCGATTGAAGCGAACGACACCACCGCCATTGTAGTCGGCAGCATAGAGGTTACCAATGCTATCAAAAGCAATGCCACGGCCAGCATGGCCAGACCCAAGATCGGCAAAAACCGAACCGTTACTGCCGTCGACAGAAAACTTGTAAATGTATTGGCTATCGGGAGTGTAATAGATTTCGCCTGCTGGGCTAATTGCTCCATCAAAAGGATAAAAGAAGCCACCCATAGCTCGGACATTGTTCGAGTCGTCGAACAGAGTGACATTTCGGAAAGGTCCGTTGAAGCCATTTATGACAACCTGATCTGCATGGCTGAGAGTCGCTGCCAAAGTCAGCGCTACTAAGAGTGCTTTTCGCATAGATATCTAGTTTTCAATTCCTGCATGAACAAAAAATGAACAAAAGATTTTGCTTCGATGATTTTCCTTTTAGACAACAGCCGTCGTGGAGTGAAGGTGATAGTTCATGCCCACTTACACCTCGGTGCGAAGTCATGGTTCATAGAACTCCTGAGGAACCAGGAAAAGGGCGCACCTCAGGTAGCATCCGCTTAGAGAGTGACATTGGAAGAACCCGCAAGCGAGATTAAAGATCTGATCGAAAGGCTCGACCAACTCGTCCCTCGAGACGGAGCTTGGCTGACTTCGTTTGAATACGGCGGGGGACCAGACGAATCTGGACTGCGCGGAAATCGGGCAGGCTTCCAACGTCTCGGGTTGGAGATCTTGGCTGGCTCTGTAGCCCCCAAGATCCCCAAATCCGAGCAGCTTCCGATCGACTTCACCTATTTGTTCGACGATCAGTCTTTTATCATGTTCGATAGGTTCGAGTTAGACGAAAGGGAAAGGAGCGCATCGCCTGAAAGCAAACCAAGGATCTTTTCGGACAAAGTGTTACTTGTCGGGTGCGCATTCGTGCTCATTAGCGTATTAGCGCTTTGTATCATCGGTTTTTCCACCGTTGCCGGATGGCTCCATTGATGCTAAGCAAAATAAGAATGATCCAGTGCTCGATTTTGCAGAGACCGATAGACAGGTAACAGGTGGGGCCACGGGACAGCTGATCGCAATCACCCGCCGACAACCCCTACTTGCCTCCCGCCCCAACTTTTGAGATCTTGAAATCCCCAACAGTAATCGGCGGCTTCCCCTTGACATCAATTGATCTCGATATTCGGTGGACGCTGTCCGGTAGCGCTGAACCGCTCATCGTCCCCGAAACTTCTTTCCACGAACTGGCGCTGCCCTTCGAAGATTGAAACTTGAACTCGATCTCGGCCTTTGCATCGGTCGTCCCACGGTTTCGTATAAAAAACCTTATCACTCGTCCATCGTGCCAATAGGTCCACTCTAAGTTGTTTCCGAGCAAAGTCCAAGTCCCAGTGTATTCCGCGCTTTCACGGAGCAGCACTATCGCATCGCTGACTTTATCAGGTGAATCCTCGTGCGGCACATTCAATACTACTTCCTTCTTCTCTCCAGGCGGGATCGTTAACGGTCCATGAAACCAATAGTCATCCTTCGTCTTCGACAACGAGTAGTCAACCATGATTTCTTTTGTTGTCGTATTTTCAAGATAGATTGACCAAGTGTAGCCCTGAGTCTTTGATGCTGACTCGCCGTACTCACTTCCGCGAGTACCTGAGAACTTCACACCGAGCTGTGAGCCGTTTGCCATGTCAGCTGACGATCCAGGCAAATAACGGGCAACAACTTCATTGGATAAATAGGTCGTGCCATCAAACCACTCGGGAACGAACCCTTCTACTCCCTCTCTCAACTTCTTGCCGACCAACCGCTTCTTTACCGGATCAATTAGCACGTCCTGGCTCTCCACGGAACCGAGCTTCTTTTGCGCTCCAGTCTTGTAATCCAGCTCATTGATCGTCGTCACGAACGTTTTCCCTTCCAGTTTCGTTTCCGTGCAAAGCATGGATTCCTGACCAACGCAGCACATGGCACCCGCCAAAGGCAAGCCATTGGCTACTGGTGTGAGTCTTTCGGATTTAGAGTCATAACTTACTAGATCGAACGTCTTCTCTTCCATTTTTGAAAGCAGGAACTGCTCCGTGCCGACTACACGTTTCAAAAGCCAGTTTCCTGTCGGTAACTTTATCGTGTTCTTTTTCGATCCGTCTTTTGAGAAGATGTCGAGGAAGTTCACCGTCGCATCTCCCTCTTTTGAGCGAGCCAGAACAAACGTCTCCCCGTTAGGCATCCACGCGCTTCCATTGGGTCTGTATCCTTCCGGCGTCTCAATCACTTTCTCCAGACCCTGACCGGACAACAAATAGTTGTTGTAGTTTGAAAAGCTCACGAGAATAACTCTGTCCAGCGAGGGCGAAGCAGAGTAAAAGCTGAGATCGATGCGCGATTCCAGCTCCTTTCGCATCGAGCCGAGGATATCAATCTTCGCCTCGGTCTCTCCATCACCTGCAGCGATGCTGTATTGATACCTTTTGAAGTAAAAGCCCTGATCAGTTACGATGATGTCCGAGTAGAGAACTTTTGAATAGTCAGCTGAGAAAACTTCTGCCTTTTTGTAGGTCGCCTCGCGCGAGGGCTGGTGGTTGGGGAGGGCGAAGGTAACTAGTCCAAAGGCAACGGAAGCTAAAATTTTCATTGCCGAGGGAGTCTACCCCTGGTCTGGCCACTGGAATATTTCTGATTTCCGTTTACCCCGACCTAGTGGCAGACCGGGATACGAACAGCTACCAGACATCGCGGCCCAGAAGTCTCGATCCGGCCGACGACCAAGCATAGTCCTCGATCTTAGAGACAAGGCCCTTGCGCACAGGGTTTGACTCGATGTAATCCAGCTTCTCGTGGAACTCCTTGTCTGAGTGAATGTTCCGGTCGTAGCCACCTCCCGGTTCCCACAGCCTGGGGGCAACTACGCTGTCCTCTCTCAGACGTTCCAGAATTTTTGTCGCCGTCCGGGTCTTAAAAGCAGAAAGGATCCGGCGCACAGTCGCGACCTCGACATCGGGCTGGATCAACAAGTGCACATGGTCAGGCATGAACACAAAGGCATAGACCCGGAACCCCAGCCGGTCACGGCACAAAGCCAGGTGATCAACACAGATGTCTTTCGCCCATTGCTCGCGCAAGAGCGGGGCGTGGCGGTCGCAAGAAAACGTGAGAAACCGGACTTCTCCCTGAGTCTCGTACCGTTTCCGCTTCATACCTTGATGAGTCTACTTGTACGGCCGACATGGATCGTCCCGGTCTGCATCAACCCTCGTGCTTGTGCCAAGAAATCACAAAGCTCGTGCTGCCAGACCGGGCCATCCGCCACCTTCCCTCGTGGAAAGCAGATCGAGTGAGTACGCTATCGGTACCTATGCGCATTGAAAAACACCGATTGTCATATCACCCAAAGTTGAAAGTAGGAGAGGTGAGACTGAGGCTCGAGGACGGATCTTTCAAGACCCTGAGAGCCGAGGGCGAAATGGAGTGGCTGTGCTTGTCCCAGATATTCAACCAGCCGGAACTCTATCTGCACCCAACGGGCTGGCTCGTGTCCGGACCAGAAGACCAATACGATCATTGAAATCTGGTGGCCCGATGAAGACTCAGCGTGTGGCGCGATGCTAGGTTTAATTACGGTTAGCGTCTTAGTCAGGGTTGATCATCCCGGTCTGCAGCAGCCTGGCGCAGATGAAAAGAATTCACGAAGCTCGTGCTGCCAGACCAGGCCACCCGTACGTCGCCATTGTAGGTTCCTAGTCAGCGTCGAACGCGACCTCAGGGCTTGGAGCGTAAGCCGAATCAACCTCCTTGCAAAACATCACAAGTCCAAAAATTCGGTCGCGAACATATCGGGCGAGCACAAGGCGCTCCTCGTCTTGGAGGGCCAGAGCCAAATCACCATCAATATCGGCGATAAGGCGTGAAATAGTCCAATCAACGCCTTCTAGTTCGTATTTCAGTTCTGCTCCATAGATTTCAACAAACCACTTATCAGCTCTTATCGAAGCAATACACTTTTGGAGGTGCTCAAGGCCCCACTTGCCAAGGGGCTTCAACGAATATCGTCGGACCGACTCCATGAGCTTCTCACTGGCATATAGTGCCTGCTTCAAGTGGCGTGAGCTTGGAAGAGCAGTCCACTTTTCTTCAAGCTCCCTCGTGCGCCCTTCGAACCACTTGTAGAGTAATTTCAAGGCGCGATTCGTAACATCAAGGGTTCGAAACGCGACTTCAAGGTTGTTTACTCCCACTATGTCTGTGGTGTCGTCATCGTGCCAGGAATGCAAAGGAAAGCCCTCTCCACTTAGCCCATACCGCCCGATGTTGTAGCTCCCACCTTTTCGGCCGACTGTAGGGTCTCCTTTCGCCGAGTGAGGATGCCCAGTAACTCGAACTCTGATGTCTTGAATTGCCTGGGCCTGCTCTACAAGCGATTTCGGGAATTTGGTTCCCACTTGGTCAGCAATGACGCGACAAGCGTCAAGCATGTTTGCGCAACTTTGGTACAGTCCATGTACCAACATATAGTTTGAACCGTCCTCACTTGGTGGTTCGTCGCCCAAAGTGCCGATAGCCAATCCAGTGTCACCAATGAGATCCAAGGAGGAAGTGACGCGGTTGAACTTCTGACTCTTCCTTAAGAGCTCCGCATGCATGAGTTGATGGTTCACCAATTCCCGCACCCGATCCTCCTGATCTGCGACTGCGGCTGCCTTCAGTCGTATTTTTCTTCTCGTCATATGGCAGGCGGGTGGCCCGGTCTGGCCAATTCTTGGCAGACCGGGCTCAAGGTTTTGAACTTCTTCAGAAGCCCATGTCGTCCATGCCACCGCCGGGCATGGCAGGAGCTGCTTTCTTAGGTTCTGGTTTCTCGACAACTAGAGCCTCAGTCGTGAGAACGAGACTGGCGATCGAAGCAGCGTTGCTGATTGTTGATCGTGTGACCTTGGCTGGGTCTACAACACCAGCTTTCACCATGTCGACGACATCTCCGGTCGCTGCATTAAGCCCAAATCCGCTTTTAGCTTCTCGGACCTTGCCAACGATGACCGAACCTTCCCAACCGCCGTTTTCAGCGATGGTTCGAAGCGGAGCTTCGAGAGCCCTTCGCACAATTGCGATTCCTGTCGCTTCATCGCCATCAGCTTTGAGCTTGTCGAGCGCAGCCTGTGCACCAAGAAGAGTGACTCCACCACCAGCTACGATTCCTTCTTCCACAGCTGCACGAGTTGCAGAGAGGGCGTCCTCGTATCGATGCTTTTTCTCTTTGAGTTCGGTTTCTGTGGATGCACCAACTTTGATGACTGCCACACCACCACTCAGCTTTGCCAACCTTTCTTGAAGCTTTTCTCGATCGTAGTTGCTATCAGTTGATTCGATCTGCGACTTAATTTGGCTGATTCGACCCATAACCGATTGCTTTGAACCAGCGCCTTCGATAATCGTGGTTTCTTCTTTGGTGATGACAATTTTTTTGGCGGTGCCGAGCATATCAAGAGTGACATTTTCGAGCTTAGTGCCAAGATCTTCGCTGATGAATTGACCTTTTGTGAGCACTGCGATGTCTTCGAGCATGGCTTTTCTTCTGTCGCCAAAACCAGGAGCCTTAACTGCTGCAATTTGGAGCACCCCTCGGATCTTGTTGAGAACGATGGTTGCCAAAGCTTCAGCTTCCACATCTTCTGCAATAATGACGATCGGCTTTCGAGCCTGAGCAGCCTTTTCTAGGAACGGCAAAAGGTCTTGTGCCGAACTCACTTTCTTTTCGTGAATGAGAATGAGCGGATTTTCGAGAACTGCTTCCATTCGCTCTGGATCGGTCACGAAATAAGGGCTGATATAACCGCGGTCGAACTGCATGCCTTCTACGATTTCAACTGTAGTTTCTCGACCCTTGCTTTCTTCGACAGTGATCACGCCGTCTTTGCCGACCTTATCCATAGCATCTGCCACTTGTGTTCCAATTTCTGGATCGTTGCCTGCAATGGTCGCGACAAATTGAACCTGTTCCTTGTCTTTTACTGGCTTGGCTTCTTTTTTGATGTGCTCAACAACAGTTGCAACAGCGGAATCGATTCCCCTCTTCACTGCGATAGGGTTACCGCCTGCTGCGACATATCTAAGACCTTCGGTGACGATGGCTTGCGCGAGGACGGTGGCAGTTGTTGTTCCATCACCAGCGACATCGTTTGTTTTACTGGCAACCTCCTTGCAGAGTTGAGCGCCCATATTTTCATATGGATCTTCGAGCTCAATTTCCTTGGCGACTGTCACGCCATCTTTTGTAATTGTTGGGCTTCCCCACTTCTTGTCGAGTACGACATTTCGACCTTTGGGGCCGAGAGTAACTTTGACCGCGTCGGCGACTTTATTGACGCCACGCTCAAGCGCTCTTCGCGCATTCTCATCATATAATAGTGTTTTTGCTGCCATCTGATTTGTATCTCCTTTTGTCTCGTATTCTTTATTTCACGATCGCATAGATTTGGTCTTCGTCCAAAATCGTAAAGTCTTTGCCTTCAAGCGTAACTTCGTTTCCGCCATATTTGCTAAAGAGGACGCGGTCGCCGGTTTTCACGGTCATCTTGTTTCGTTCTCCATTATCGAGAACTCGACCTGTGCCAACGGCAACGACTTTGCCTTCTGTTGGCTTTTTCTTGGCTGAATCCGGAAGAATAATGCCTCCCGAGGTTTTGTCTTCGGCTTCTATGAGTTCGACAACGACTTTGTCTCCCAATGGTGTGATATTTGCCATAGTTCTTAACTCCTTCAATCCGTTCGTGCTATTAGCACTCCGGCGAAGTGACTGCTAAATTATGTCTTCAAATTGACCATTCGCCACTACTCGATTAGCAGAAATGGGTCCAGAGTGCTAATAGTGCCGAGTCTGAAGTCCTAGCATAAACTTCAGGTTGGTTGTCACACATTGGAAGTTCACGGACAAATACTAGTGTGAGTTTGAAGAGAACATCGCAGCGGTTTGCCCTACTGGCGTTTGTCACAATCGGAAGTTTGGTCGCGAGCCGAGCCGACTTTCATGTTGTTGAGCTACCCAGCGTTCCTGGAAATATGTACTCTCAATCGCTTTCAATAAACGACCAAAATGTGGTCGTTGGGCTTTCTTTTGTGGGGGCCGCTTCTCACGCAACTCTCTGGGACGGATCCGCCCGAGATATTCATCCGCCTAGTGTCCTGGGTTCCAGCGCTTGTAGTAGCATCAACAACTCTGGAATCATCACTTTGACTGCGGGTTTCAAAGCCTATCGCTATGAAAATGGCAACTATTTGGTGCTGAGCAACCCCTCTTCGCTCCCTAATTCTTACGCAGCTTTTGTTAATAACGAAGGCGATATTGTTGGGGGAGCCTTCAATTCGACTCAGGTCAGCGAGGCAACTTGGTGGGCTCCGGAATTTGCACAAGGTTCAGCGCTTGGAAAACTTAACGGATCTTCTAAATCTAATGCATTTGCAATCAACGATTCCCTAGACATCGTGGGGGATTGCATCATGTCTGGAACTCCCGTGGCAGCCTATTTTCAGGGCTGCTGGAAATTTGCTGGAAACATGCCAACTCCCGGTAGCATCAACACGGTGACCAACAGGAGGCTCGCTGGGGGCCGAATTGAATACTCTGGCCAGCGGCCCGCTTTATGGAATCTCAATAATACGGGGCTATACAGACTTCCCATTTCTGAAATCTATCAGGGTGGGCAAGTTTTTGGGCTCAACGATTCGAACTTTGCAGTTGGTGCAGGAACGGAACTTTCAGGTTCACCACGTGGCGTTTATTGGACTGAAGATCAGGGGATGCAGGAATTTAATAGCCACCTCTACGCAAGCGATGGTGAATGGTCTATCGTTGATGCTCGATCGATCAACAAATATGGAGTAATTGCCGCTAGTGCAACCAAGAACGGCAGACAATACGCCATTATTTTGCAGCCGGACACAATGAATCTGGCACCTGATAGCATGAGTGTGAACATGGGTCGGTGGGCGGGAGGAACGCTGACAAGCCTACAACAATTCGATGGCGATTCTGTGCAAATTTGCAAATCGGTTGTACCAAATTTAACAGTATCACCAATTCAGATTGTCGTGACAACCGTTACACCTAAACTCCACCCTACATTGATTTTGATAAACGCTCTCGGCAAGATGGGCTCAGCGGGGAGTTTTCAGATGAGTTCTCAATTGTATAACTTTGATAGCCAAAACTTTGATTCAACGGTTTCAACCGCAATCGGACTGGCCGGCACCAGCCTGGAAAATATCGCAAATGCAGAGCCGGGTCTTCCTCTTTCGCGGTATGTCGAATCTCAAACAGGATCCATGAAAGCAAAAATCAGCATCAAAACGACTGGGCTTGTGCCATCACCCAATTGGTGCTTCAACTTAGATCAAGTTGAGTGGCGAATTAACTATTGAGCTCAGCGAATATAGTGGATTTGTGGATCCACGAGGTTATCCAGCAACATAAGCGAAATGATGGGCATGGGACGAGCCTTTGCAATATCACGTGCCTCTTCAAAAGTAACTTCGATGCAAGACATGCCACAAAGATCGATCCACTCCCCAAACCGAAAGGCACCAGCCTCGCTACTAAAGCATGCCAAGCCGTGGACTCCAAGATGGCAATAGCAACCAAACTTGCCTGAAGGAGGATGTTTCAAGACATAGAGAACTTCTGGAAAGGAATCCTCAATTTCTAAAAAAGGGCACTGGAGAGTCTGCGACATAGCTGATTTAGTTCGATTATCGGCAGGTCGCGAAAGCTCTTTGAGGGGGTTTGGCCCATTTCTTGCCTGAAACATCATTTTGTAATTCGTCGTCTAAGACTATCAGTATTTTTGTTTGGAGTAACCCTATGGAAGAAACCAAATCCTCGGCAACCAAAACCATGGTTGACACACTTTATGACCCTAGATTGCTCGATCTTGTTCCAAGCAAGGTCGCCGTTAGAAATCAAGTTCTTCCCATTGGCTTAAGTGATGATGTTCTTATTTGCATGGCAGAAGAACCCGATGATCCCTATCTTCAATCTCGGCTCAAGTTTCAGCTGCAAAGGGACGTTCGATTGATCCAAGCGAGGGCAGGATTTCAAGAAGCTCTCCGCGAAGCATACGGCGGAGATCCCTGCCCGGAAACTGAAGACCTCGTTTCCGCCGTTACTGAATCGTTCGAAGTAAGGGCAAAGGGAGCACACCGTCAGCAACATCGTCCGTGGAATGCAGCTCCAAAAGTCATCGCTGTCACCAGTGGCAAGGGAGGAGTTGGCAAAACAACTTTGACCGCTAATCTGGGACTTGCTTTGACACAAATGGGCTTGCAGGTCGGAGTTATGGATTGCGATTTTGGGCTCTCGAATTTGCACGTAATGCTTGGCATGAGACCTGTTCACAAATTGCCTGATGTCATTCAAGGCAGGATAAAGTTGTTTGATGGATTTGAGTCTGGGCCAGGTGGGCTGAAAGTTCTGGCTGGCGCCACAGGTTCGCCAGATTTAGCAGAACTGAGTTACGCAAGACTCCAGAAAGGCGGGATTTCTATGGAGTCTCTTAAGTCCATGTTCGATATCGTACTGCTCGACACAGGAGCGGGAATTAATCGATCGGTCTTGAGCGTTTTAACCAATGCTGATGAAGCCCTGCTTGTCGTAACTCCCGACCCCTCGAGTGTTCAAGACGCCTATGTTACATTACGAGTTTTGACAGAGCGTCGTCCAAATATGCGAGTGGCTTTTGTTGTCAACAATGTTCGGGATCGTGCTCAAGCCATGGATGTTTCGACCAAATTCCAAACGTTTTCTGCTCTTCATTTAGGTTGTCAACCGAGGTTCCTAGGGTTTATCCATCGGGATCGAGCTGTCGAAGGAGCAACAAGATCACGAAATCCACTTCTTATTTCGGCCAGTAAAAGCAAAGCCGCAAAAGATGTGCGGGACTTAGCCTTTCGCTTTTCTGGGATTCCCAACGAAAGGCGTGGCATCTTCCAAAAAATAGTTCAAAGACTCGACTTTTCTTAGCTGGATTTTAGGAACCGCTTGCCCGTTACCACCCCCGGCATCCATGTGCCCCGGATATCAATTTGGCAAGGGGTTCCAATTTTGATGCCAGGGTTCAAAAATGCAAAAGCAATTCCGCGTTCAAGCACTGGAGAATAGACTCCAGAAGAGACCGTTCCGACCACTTGGCCATCTGCCATGACGTTCATTCCTGGGGCTGGAACGCGCTTGCTCTCCAACACAATTCCATGGAGCTTAACTTCTGTGCCTTCAACCCGGCTTTGGTTGACAAAATTGCACCCCATAAATGATTTAGTCTTGGAAACAACCCAGCCCAGGCCCGATGCTATTGGCGAAAGTTCATCATTAAGTTCATGGCCATAAAGCGGTAAGCCCGCTTCCACACGCAAGGTATCTCGCGAACCCAAACCGCATGGCACGACGCCCGCTTCTAAGAGAAATTTCCAGAGTTTTGCAGAATCTTGGGAGCGACATTGAAGCTCAAATCCATCCTCACCGGTGTAGCCAGAGCGTGCAGCAAAGCATTGGACACCGCCAATTTCAACTTCTTTGCATCCGAAAAGTGTAGTTGAATGCATCCAATTGGGATCCGAACTTACTGCAGCCAAAATCTCAGTTGATTTTGGGCCCTGCACAGCAATCATTGCGGTCTCTGATGTGTAATCGTTCAGAGTCACACTTTCTGGCTTTGTGGCTAAAAAGTGAGCGACATCTTTTTGATGGTTTGCAGCATTGACCACCATCTTGTATTCGTCTTTTCCGATTCGATAAAGAATGATGTCGTCAATAATCCCGCCATTTGCATTGGGTATCAGCGAATAATGGCCCGTTCCCACTTCAAGTTTTGCGACATCGTTGGTCGTTACAAATTCAAGGTATTCGAGAGATCCAGAACCCGAAAAAAGCAGCCGAGCCATGTGACTGACATCAAACATCCCTGCTGCTTGTCTCACGGCAAGGGTTTCTTGAATAACTCCCGTGTATTGGACCGGTAATTCGAATCCTGCAAATTCGACCATTCTGCCACCGCACTCAATATGACTTTGGAAAAGAGCAGTGCGTTGACTTGTTGCGGAAGGGCTGGACATATGCGAATTATATCCGTCTGTTTGCCAAAACTGTGCTCAGGTTCATTCCTTACAAACAGGTGAAAGGATTGTGAAAGGAACTCTAAAGGATAACTTTAGGTTTGCCGAAGATTTGAATGATGCAAAGAAATTTGCATTTGACTCTGCATTTATCGAATTTAGGTTCAACAAAAAGGATCAATGCGACATCTATGGTCTTTTTTTGGGCTCAGTTTAAGAAAATGCGGTAGTCAATAATAGTGTACATATGTATACTATTTGGGAGAGCATCAATGAAAAAATATACTGTTAATTATGAAGCTGATCGCCTTCTCGCAGGTATTGAGCGAGACCAATCGGCGCCACACTATTCTGAGGAGGTTTTTCGAAGAAAGATCGATCTTTCCAATAGAAGGGCTCTCAAGCTCAACCTTCCTCTCGGAGGGAAAGAATCGAACTATCTTCTCCGGAAAGAATGGGATGAAGTCGTCAAGATCGCCTGCCTCACACAAAAGCAAGCAACAATCATCGGGTTTCGATTAGAAGGATATACCTTCGAGGATATCGGGATCATTTGTGGACATTCAAAGCAGGGAGCTCAAAGAATTTTCTTTCAAGCTGCAAAGAAACTGATGAAGGCATGGATCGAATACCCCTATCGAGGACTCTCAACAGTTTTTCGTGAAGAGGTTCGCCGAGGGGCTCCAAAAACCCATTAAGTCCCAGCAAGTTCACTGTATTGAACTCAAAGGGTTTGGCAAAACGTCTATTTTTCATCTAAGACGGTAAAATAGAGTTCTACTCGAGCCATACACCAGGATCATGCTTACTTGTCGCCAATGCGGAACCACCAACATGCTTTCGAGCAAATTTTGTTCGCAATGTGGATTTGCCACATCGCCTGATGACCTCGTTCAGGTTCAGTCGGACATGTCTCGAATGATTGCAGAAGGCCAAAAACTCTTTGGCGAGAGTAAGCTTGATTTGGCTCTGGCAGTTGCAGAATCTGCGCTTGCGAAGGATCCTGAAAGCGTTGAGGCACTCGCTCTCAAAGGCGATTGCCTCGAACGAAAAGGCGACCTCTCTGGTGCTCTAGAGTCATATGAACAGCTCGTGACGCTTAAGCCGGATTCACCTTTGGATCGGATTCGCTTAGCTCAACTACGTAGGCTCGCAGCGACATCTCCCCTAGATATCGTTCAAAACCCTGCCAAAAAAGTAAATATATTAGCAATTGGTGCGGCTTGTGTTCTTATTGCTTCGACAGCATCTGCAATTGTGTTGGCCAACAAGAAGGAAGGAACTCCCTCGAACCAGAAAGTTGCTGCAGTCGACGAGAATTCGAGTCGCCCGTTTATGACTCCGGCACCTGTTCCAACCCAGGAAAAGGATGTTGTAAAACCAGATCCAACTAAAGGTTCTAACCCAACTCTTCAGCCCAACGGCAAGCTACCAGAAGCCGATCAGCAACAAGAGCCATCGACATCTGTTTCTCGTCCGAATATGGCCCACGTTCCCAATAGCAAGGGAATTGGAGCAAATGCAGCTAGCTCGGACAACGGGTTTGTTCCTATTTCTCCAAATGTTGACGCCATAGCTCAAAACAACCATCAGAATTCAAGTGGCGACCCAGATCCTAAGGTGGAAAGGCCAGAAAAGGAAGTTACAAAACCAGATAACGGCGATCACCAACCCATTATCGACATAAGACCAAGTTCGGGATCAAAAGAAAATATCAATGGATCGGGGAGCCAAGTCAAATCAGATGCGAATGAAGGTACGGCACTTATAAGAGTTGCAAGGCAATATTTTCTTGCTGGCGAATATGATAAGGCTGCAAAGGCCTATGAAAAAGCTCTAAGAACTGGTGTAAGTTCGGCCAGTGCGAACCACAGATTGGCACAATGCTATGTCAATTTGAACCGAAGATCAGATGCTTTGGCTGCTTATCAGCGCGCACTTTCGGCTTATCAGCGAATGTTGGAATCTGGCTCCGGCGACCGACGACTCGTCGAAAGTTATATCGAAGAGTGTCGCCAAGCGATCAAACTTCTCCAATGATTGGCTCGATTGCTGTCGCATTGGCTATTGGATTCCAGGGGCCATATCAAAGCGCGACAAGCCCAAATCTACTCATTGTTCAGCTTGAGCCAGAGCGTGCCGAATACGATCCGAAGCTGATTTTGGCTCCCTACATCGCCGAAGAACTTGATAAAGAGGGCAGGGTCGCTCCTGTGATTTGGTCTGAACTCGATCCAACATTTCGCGAATGGGTCGATCGAAAAGAATTCGGTGAATATTCGCCCAGGCCGACCTTGAAAATGGCATTAGATAAGGCCAAAAGACTCCGCATTCCCTACCTTTTGGCTATTCAAAATTACAAAAAGGACACAGAGTTTGTAGGCATTGGTGAGTTATATCAAAATGGTTCACTAAAATGGAGGTTTGGCCCAAGAAACCCTAACAAATCATCTGATATCGTTGTTTCGACAGACGGTAAATATGACGATAAGGCGACACGAGACTTACAATCACGGCTTGGAAAAATAATCGCTGGAGGTGGCACTTTCACAGTTATGACCGGCGGTCTTCCCGATTGGGATGGCACAGCCAGAGCCCTCGCAAGCACCTGGAACGCACTGCTTGGCGAAGGGCCACTCAAAGCCTTGCCAGCTAAGCCAAGGATTGAGAATTCGAACACGACGACGAATAATGCCCTCACAAATACTGATTCTCGGCCGGAGGCCAAAGCGGACAATGTCGTTGAAATTGCCAATCAACTTGTCCTTCAAGGCAAGACTTTTCGTGCCCTTTCTTTGCTACGCGAGGCATGTGATCTTCGTCCCTTTGAAGTACGAATCCGAAAGGCTCTTGCCGATTTGCTCATACAGTCCGGGATGCCAACAGAAGCTGGAAGTATTGCCTTGGCGGCAGCCAAAATTCAACCATCTGATCCATCATTGTGGCTCACTGTGGCGACAGCGAGAGTCGCAGATCGGAATCCAGATGGAGCACTCGAAGCCCTAAAAGAAGCCCAATCTCGCGGAGCTGATGGCCCAACTGCTAATCGTCTCGCGGCGGATATTGCCCTGCTAAAGGGTGATTTTTCCAAAGCTGTAGAGCATTATCAAAAGTGCGAATTGAACGACACCGCCTATCGGCTAGCCTTTGCCATGGCTATGTGTGGCCAAAATCAAGCCGAGAGTCAACTCATAGAAAGCATCAAAGAAAAGCCGATTGACCCTAACGATTATGTTGTCCTCATTTCGTTTTTTGACCAATGGATCGATTCATTAGCAAAAACGGCAGCAAATATCGTTCCCCTTATCCGGATTCACCCTGGTGAAGATGCGACTCTTAAGTCATCTGAGGACAGCAATAACAAGGTCGATGGGTTGCGAAAGCTCATTGTTGCCATTAAGCCACCTAAAGTTCACCAAGATTCACATGAAGCAAGAACCTTGGCATATATTTTGCTCTCTCAATCTACTTTAGAAGCACTCAACTTCGCAAAGACAAATGATCCAGACATTGGCGAAGAAGCTGTCGTGACCCTCGGGCAAGCGACAAAACTACTTCCTTCTGTTCAGAACAAATTTCGACTCGAACAAAAATACGGAGTGCAATAAATGAGGATAGCTGATGACAGAAGTTGGAACAATGATTACGTTTTTTGCATTTGTGACGCTTCTCGCTTTTGTGCTCACCAAGGTTGGAAACCGGGTTCAAAGTTCCGCATATACTCCAGTTGATTTCCCAGACGGAACAACGATCAAGATTCTCACTCCTACAGGTGGCTACCGGTCGACCCTCGTTCGCCAATCCGAACAGGGGCTCGTCGTGTCTTCTCCGCTATATGACAATCGCTACATTCCGTTGAGAGTGGATGACTTCGTCGTTGTGCAAATTCCTTCATTTGGCGGTCTTGTAACCTTTCGGAGCCAAATAATCGATCGGAATTCAATGACCCACGAATTTCTTCTAGAACAACCCTTAAGAATTCGAAAGACAAATAGGCGATGTGAGGATCGAATCAAATCTGTAGCGGGACGAGCAGTAAAAATCAACGGACAATTCGGCGAAATGGAAGACCTCTCGGCTTCTGGAATGAGGGTCAGGACTTCAGAACGGGTCGTTCCAGGTGACCTGGTAACCATTGAACTCATTGATCAAAATGAGCTGACAACGGGCTACGCTTTGGAATCTCGAACGGCAGCTATCGACGGGCAATTAGGACGAGAAGTCAGGATTCGTTTTGTGGAACCACTTGCTGGTTTGATCGCACCACGAGGCTCTTATTCTCGACAGTATCTCCGCACACCTGAACGATAAACTTCGATCAAGTTTTCGGCTTCGCATGATCCTTCATAAATTTGGAAATCGGCATGTGAGCCTACTTTGATGACTCCTTGATCCAAGTGGTCGCCGTTGGCTCTTGCAGAATCCTTTGTATAGAGTTCGAATGCTCTTTCTTTTGAAATATTCTCAGAAGCATCAAAGCCTATAGGTCGATTCGAGGCGGCCCTAATACCATCCCATGGATTGCCTTCGACAATGGGTCGGTCACTACTAAAGCTCAATGGAATTCCCGCCTCTAAAATACTCTTGAACCTTTTGAGTTGCGAGGCCCTTTGGGGGCCGAGTTGCTTCACGTAAGCGTGCCCAAAGGCTGTCAAGAACTCTGGCTGCATGGACACCTCCGAGCCGAGACTTGCCAATCGTGAAATTTGATGATCAGACAAAATCATGGCGTGCTCAACACGGTGACGACTCGGATCTTCGGTCGCCTCTAAAGCGTTCATAACCAAATCTGTTGAGCGATCTCCAATGGTATGAATTGCTATTGACCAGCCCGATTGATCGGCAAGCCGAACCATTGAATTCAATTTCTCTTCAGAGTAGATCAATTGACCACACGCCCCAGTGGTGATAAAGGGCTCATGGACTGCTGCGGTTGCGCTCCCAATGGCACCATCTGCAAAAATTTTCAATCCATTGAGACGGCACAATTCAGGATTCATTCCCTTAGATATCTCTTCGATTCGTGCCTTGCTCAGCGACCGTGGCCCCAAAACAGAAGACCATTGGGCATACATTCTCAACCGAACAGGGCACTCTCTTTTGCTGGCCAAATCATAGGCTAACAGCTCCTTTTCAAGGTTCCACCGACCCGTCATCATGTCAGTGGCGCAGGTCACGCCATAAGCTGCCATTTTCTCCGATGCCGAGATCACTGCATCCACCATGTCTTCCAAGGTTGGTTCCGGGGCGCAATTTGTCACATGTTCATGGGATCGTTCCAACAAGACACCAGTCAATTCGCCCGATTCGTCACGCACATATTCGCCCCCCGGTGGATCGGGAGTATTCCGGTCGATTTTTGCAAACTCTAGCGCTCTGGAATTTGCGACGCTGGCGTGTCCATTTGAATGCCTTAACAAGACCGGTCGATCATTTATCACTGCATCGAGTTGATGCCGAGTCAGGTGTTTTGCGCCATCAAATTTCGTTTGATCATAATGCACGGCATGAACCCATTCATCTTCATGAGTCTTAGTCCAGTCTGATAAATAGTCCAAGACTTCGTCTGGCGAACTGCATGCACTCAAATTGAGCTTTTTCAGGTCGAGTCCCATCGGAATGATATGACAATGAGCATCGACAAACCCAGGCACGACCATTCGATTTGAACCAGGGCTCTGAATCGAAACAATCCTCCCATTCTGGATTTCTAATCCATGAATAATCACTGACCTAAATCTCCAGCACGAAATGTGCAGAATTCTTGGGAATTCGATGTATCAATGACTTTGACATTTTGAGAAATCGCGATTTGCCTGATAGCCGTCGAATTTGAAGGAGTGAGCAAATAATCGAACATGAACCACTTTTCCTGCAAGTCTGGAACAAATTCTTGAGAACAAGAGATATGGAGCCCAATGGATGAAATCAGTCCATCGGCCTTTGCGAGTTGGCAAGAATCGATGGCACCTTGAAGGGCCTCAGGAGCAACGTCTCCAGAAATTTGAATGCAAAAAATGGGTCGAGTTAGTCCCTGCAAAGCCGATAGAAATTGCACTATTTCTGCGGCGACCCAATCGCTGGCTTGCATAGAACTCTTGCAACCCGTCAGGTCAATTTTGCTTCTCAAGGCTATCTCCGGTCGGAATTCTCGAAAGGCTTGGCCCCATAGCAAAGTGCTGTGTGAAAGATCTGCGATTCCATTGCGATTCGCCACTTCTTTGAGCATGTCTTGGGCCGTGGTCATGCCCTCAGTGGGCCAAAAACATTCATACCAGGTTCCAATTTGTAAGGAATTTATCATGGATGTTTGGTCAATCCATCCGCAAGAATAAAAACAAAGAACCCTAAAGAAACGAATCCATTGAGTGTAAAAAAGGCAAGATTCACTTTGCTAAGATCATGGGGCTTTACAAGCGATTGTTCATAGGCCAATAACACTCCTACCACTATCACACCAATCCAGGCAACCAAGCCACCTGAATTGAGCACCGTAGCTAAGGCCAGTAATGATAGGGCTAATACATGAGAAATACGGCTAATCAGAAGAGCACGCACCGGACCAAACTTGACAGGAATACTTTTGAGGCCCTGCTCTCGATCAAATGTTTCGTCCTGCAAACTATAAATAATATCGAACCCGGCAGTCCAAAACATGACCGCAGCAGAAACTGGGACGATGGCCCAATTGAGATGTCCACTTGATGCAATCCATGACGCTGCAGGAGCTATTCCAAGACTTAACCCCAAAACAAAGTGACATGCCCATGTAAACCTCTTTGTTTGCGAATAAATCAAGGTTATCGCCAGTGCTAACGGACTGAGTGAAAGTGCCAAAGGATTCAACATCGCCGCCGATACAAAGAACAGAATGCAGCTCCCCAAAAAGTAAAGATTTGAGGTTCTCAGGGTCAATATTCCAGCAGGAATCGCTCGAGATTTTGTTCGCTCATTAATGACATCTATGTCTCGATCAGCGATTCGGTTATAGGCCATAGCCGCGCTGCGACAAGAAACCATGGCGACTACCACCCATCCAAATCTCCACCATCCTGGCCACATGGTTTGGTGTTCAAAATAAGAGCCCCACATAAGCCCTACCATTGCAAATGGCAGAGCAAAAATACTGTGCTCAAACTTTATCATCTCTAAGAATGCGCGAAATCCTTGCCATCCTCTCAGAGCTGTTGCCATTCCATCAGTATGAACAATTTGTACTCGTGTAGAAAGTCTACTCGAGCTATGATAAATTGAATGTTCTTCACGCATGCTTCCATGCAGGATTACAGTTTTGGTCCAAACCATCCGCTCAAGCCAATCCGATTGGCTCGAACCCTGGAACTCGTGCGAGCCCATGCCCCAGATATTGAATTTGTGACTTGCCCAGTCGCCACGTTTGACGAACTTGAACTTGTCCATGATCGCGAATACATTGAAACGGTGCAAGGGCTTAGCCTAGGACAAAGAGTGGACGAAGACTTGCGTTACAAAACTGGCTTTTTGAGCGGTGATAATCCTCCGTTCTTAGGAATGTATGATGCTGCAATTGCCTATAGCGGAGGGAGTATCGCCGCTGCCCGAGCGATTATCGAAGGCGGTCAGATCGCATTCAACATTGGGGGTGGCTTGCATCATGCTCGCCCCGAAAGTGCATCTGGGTTTTGTGTTTTCAATGATTGTGCTTTGGCTTGCTCAATCTTGAAAACTCGTTTTGAAAGGGTTGCTTATGTGGACATAGACCTTCACCATGGCGATGGAGTTCAACATATTTTCTATGATGATGCCTCCGTTCTCACGTGCTCGATCCATGAATCTGGAAAGTTTCTTTATCCTGGAACTGGATTTGAACATGAAACTGGAAAATCTCTCTCGAGTCTCAATGTGCCTTTAGAGCCGATGACCACTGGAGACACTTGGCTCTGGGCAATCGAATCACTTATCATTCCCTCTCTCAAAGCGTTTCAGCCTCAAGCCATTGTTTTGCAAATGGGCGCCGACCCGCACTTCTCTGATCCACTGGGGCATCTTCAAGTCACAGCACAAGAGTGGGTTCAGGCTGTCAAACATGTCGTCGCCCTAGGAATCCCGATTGTTGCTTTGGGAGGCGGAGGATATTCGCTGAGCGCTGTACCACGGATGTGGTTGGGAGCAATCATGACTCTACTTGGCAAGGACATTCCGCCAACCCTAGTGACTTCATCAAATTCAGATTGGGGATTCACCAATTTTGAAGACTCTGAGCTCCCACAACCTCGTTGGCAAGGACTTGAGGAAGCTCATAAAACTCAAGCGAAGCTCAAAAGACTTGGCTTTAACTTACTTTGAATTTCGTCTTTAAGATTTTTCCAGCCACAGAAATTTCAACCGAATATTCACCCTTGCCAAGGTACTTGGCTCTTCGATCGCCATAAGGATCGCGAACAACATCTTCGCCAGTCTTAGCCTGGCTAAAATTGCCGGGTTCAAACGGTTTTCCGGGTTGCAATTGTAAGCCAATTGTCAAGAAGTTATAGCCAGGAGCAACATCGTATGACATTGTCTTTACTTCTTTGCCCTCTTTGTCTTTGACACTCACTTGGCCAGAACCACGGAGTGACGTATAAAACTTTATGGTGACCTGAGGTTCTTGAGGGTCATTCTTGTCCCATTCACCACGAACGTTATAGCCCCATCTATCACTCCAGTTAATATCAGAAGTAGTCCAGAAATAGGATTCAGCTGCTTTGATTTCTTCACTGAGATCATAGACTGGCTCGGTGCTTACAGCCCAAACAGAGCGCGCATGGGAAGCAATCACCATCTCCTTAGCTTTTGGCTGAATGGCAAGATCGTGGACTGGAGTATGTGGCAACCCCCCACCAAAAGTATCCCAATGCTTTCCACCATCAGTCGAGACATAAACTCCCATGTCTGTTCCTACCCAGAGGATGTCTTTCTTGACCGGATCCTCGCGAACAGTGTTGATACACTCTGCGGGCAAATCTCCAGCGATTGATTTCCAGGTTTTTCCATTATCAATAGATTTCCAAACATATGGGTTAAAGTCATCTTCTCGATATCCGTTTTGCGAACAATAGACCGTGTTGGCGTCCCACTTACTGGCCATGATCCGGGTGACCCATTTTTCGGTCTGTGGGGTCTTGATATCCACCCAAGAATTCCCTCCATCTGGTGTCAACCACACGTTCCCGTCGTCTGTTCCGCAATAGATCATTCCAAATTTGAAGGGACTTTCGCTAATGGTTGTCAGAGTAGAGTGAGGGACATTTCCTACTGGTCGATTCTTTGTCAGATCTGGGCTGATCGTTTCATACTTTTTGCCCTGATTGAATGATCTGTGCAACTTTTGGCTACCAAGATATATGATATCACTATGAAAGTTTGAAATCATTAGAGGAGAAATCCAGTTATATCTGAGGTCGCTACCCGGTGCCCGCGCGGACCATGATTCCTTGGTTGTTTGGTTCAAACCCGAGTGGTCGCCCCATTGGCTTGCAACATAAACAACTTCCCCGCCGTTTCTTGGATCAACTGCTATCCAGCTTCCGTCCCCGCCTCCAATAGAAGTCCATGCGTTCGGATTCGATCGACCCGGAACATAGGTGCTTGGACCTTTCATCGTTCCGTTATCTTGCAATCCCCCATAAACATTGTATGGGGATTTATCGTCTACAGCAATGGTTGTGAATTGCCCTACTGCTAAATTGTTGATGGCTTTCCAATTTTCGCCAGCATCTCCGCTGAGATAAAGTCCTCCATCGCAACCTTCCCATACTTTGTTCGAATCGCGCGGATCAACATAAACGACGTGAAAATCGACATGACTGTTTCGAGCAACGGCTTCCCAACTCTTGCCGGCATTCTTTGATCTCAGCAACAACAGACCACAAGTGTAAACAAGATCAGGATTCTTAGGATCCACGGTGATATTTCCACCATAGTAGCCACCATGAGCCCCCATTCTATTGCTCGCATCCACCCACGATTTGCCTCCGTCATCAGATCGCCAAACTTCCGCATCTCGAATTTTTTGATCAAAGATCTTTGGGCTTTTCTTCAGAAAGAGCTGACTCAATCCTGCCTTATCGAGCTTGCCGTCTTTGAGCTGCTTGAGCACATCTTCCGACTTTTGATCGTCAGGCAAATAGATATTCAAGAATTGCTTGATCTTCGATTCATCGACTTTAAGAAAGGCATCCAATGGTGCCCAACGGAACCTTTGAATGGTGAGTCTTCCGTCCGGTTGTCTCTCATCAAATGTGTCGGTATCTTGATCCGGATTTTGGTTATCGAGAAAAGCATAAATCCGATCTGGTTTCGATCGAGCAATTGCAAGCCCGATTCTCCCGCAATCGTCCTTGAGCGGAATCGATGTCAACTTTCTCCAAGTTGAGCCACCATCGGTGGTCTTGTAAATTGCGGAACCAGAGCCACCTTCTCTAAAATTCCAGGCTCTCCGATCACGATCCCAAGTCGAAGCATAAGCTATTTTGGAGTCTCGGGGATCCAGAATGAGGTCAATTGCGCCCGTGTATTTATCGACTTTGAGGATTTGCTTCCAGGTTTTTCCACCGTCAGTCGTTTTATAGACACCGCGCTCTTCGTTTTGTGAATAGAGATGGCCAAGGGCTGCCACCCATACCGTGCTTTCGTTTTTGGGGTCGATAACAACCCGACCAATATGATGACTCTCTGGCAAGCCCATATTGCTCCAGGTTTTCCCAGCATCGTTTGATTTGAAGATTCCAGTTCCGGAGTAGCTCGTCCTCTGACTATTGTTCTCTCCAGAACCCACCCAAATCGTTTTGCCATCCTTCGAAACCGCGAAATCTCCAATACCAAATGAGGATTCATGATCAAAAAGCGACTCCCAAGTTATTCCGTCATCGTTCGTTCTCCAAAGTCCACCAGTGGCATAAGCCACCAAGGTTTGCTTGGGAAGCGATTCTGGAGATTCAATGTCGATGACTCGACCTCCCTGAATTTCGGGCCCAAGGCTCCTCCACATCACTCTTTGAAAAGGAGAATCGGACTCGCGTCGCAACCTTATCTCGTATCCCTTTAATCGTTCTGAAGCACTCATGCTCACAACGTCGGGCGTATGTAATCGCGCTTTAACTTGGCTTTTGGATTCCGGCTGAACGAGCGGCGGATCTTGATTCAGTAAGGCACTGAGCAACAAACTTGAAAGCATCGGAATTAAGTATGCCTAATTCCGATGCCATAGTTTCGTAATCGGTGAATTTTATCTTCGAGCGAATTTGGAAATTAACCGAAGGATTTCCAGATAGATCCAAACCAATGTGACGAGAAGCCCAAATCCTGCATACCACTCCATATAGCTTGGTGCACCACTCTGGCATCCATCTTCAATGACTTTAAAGTCGATGGCAAGATTCAACGCTGCAATTCCTATGACAACTATGCTGAAAATAATTCCAATGGGGCTCGCAGAGTAAATTGGCATGTTATAGATTCCTTTGTTAAAGAATCCAATGAGCATCGTGCCCAGGTAAAGCACTGCAATCGCCGCTGTTGCTCCAAATACCGCCATCATAAATGTCGAAGTGACCTTTATGATTCTCGCGGAATAGAGAGCCAGCATCAAACCAAATACCAAGATTGTTCCTGCTATTGCCAGCGGGACAGCTCCGGAATACTTTGTTCCAGCCATAGAAGCCGCATAAAAATAAGACAGCCCGCCGACCAGCAATCCTTCAAATGCCGCATAGATTGGAGCAGTGATTGGAGCCCACTCCCGTTTGAATGGAGTCATGATTCCGAGGACAATTCCACCCGCTAATCCGACAAGCATCAATATTATGTTGTGGCTCATCCAACTAAAGACAGAGGTCACCATGAGAATTAAGAATAAAATTCCGGTTTTGGCCATCGTGCCACCCAGAGTCATTTGCCCGGTTCCTGCGGCGTGCGACCATTCTTGATTCTTGAAAATCGGATTTCGGCTCGAATTCATTTGTTCTTTCACCCTATATACGGTTAAACGCTATTATACAGTTGTCCTCAGGTCATTTGTCCTACATTTCGATTTTGTCAAACTGTTGTCAATGGTCAATCAATCGCTCGTTGTGCCTCACCCAAAATCTCTCGAAGGATCAATTCGCCCACCTAGCGACAAATCTCTCACCCATCGAGCATTCCTCTTGGCTTCTCTTTGCGATGGTCAAATGAGTCGTATCGTCAGACCACTTCTTGGTGACGACTGTCTTTCGACAATCGATTGTTTGACCGACCTTGGTTTGGATATCGAGGTTTTTGAAGACGGAGAATTTGATCTAGATCCGTTTGCACTGGTGAAGGGTCGCAATTTTTGGGATTCACCTGATGTTGACCTTAACTGTGGCAATAGCGGAACCACAATGCGGTTGCTTGCTGGATTATTGGCGTCTCAACCTGGAATGGTGGCCACACTCACAGGAGATGCATCGCTTTCTAAGCGCCCTATGAAGCGGATTGCCGAGCCTCTGCAACTTATGGGAGCTGTTGTGGAAGGTCAATATCCACCGCTCAAAATTTCAGGACGGTTTTTGCAAAGCATTGACTACATTTCGACAGTGGCGAGTGCCCAGATCAAAAGTTGCATCTTGCTTGCTGGCTTGCGTGCAAACGGCGAGACATGGGTAACCGAGCCTACAAAGAGTCGCGATCACACCGAGCGAATGCTTTCTGCCATGGGAGTAGAGATTTTAAGAGATGGCCCCAATCGAGTTGGTGTGAGCAAGACAGACCAATTGTCGCCCATCGATTTCGAAGTTCCAGCAGATATATCAAGTGCTGCTTATTGGATCGTGGCCGGAGCCCTCTTTGAGGGCTCTCGAGTTGAGCTTACTGATGTCGGTTTGAACCAGACCAGAACCGGAATTCTTGATGTGATGAATCAAGCCGGCGTTGAAATTGAAATCAATAACGAGCATGAAAGCAGTGGTGAGCCACTCGGAAATTTGCTCATCAAAGGATCTGGGAACTTAAAGCCATTTTCGATTGACGCCGAACTAGTTCCCCGACTTATCGATGAAATTCCTGTTTTGTGCGTCCTAGCCACTCAATGCGAAGGGACATCGATTGTCCGTGGGGCCCGAGAACTTCGAGTTAAAGAATCTGACCGTATCGAGACCATAGCAAGCGGCCTAAGTAGAATGGGTGCGGAAGTCGAGACATTTGAAGATGGCCTTGCGATCACAGGCCCAACTCTACTAAATGGATCAACAATCGACTCTGAAGGGGATCACAGGATTGGAATGACGTTTGCAATCGCAGGACTCATCGCTAAAGGTACAACGACCATCCTGAATTCCCAATGCATCGAAACAAGCTATCCACAGTTCGAGACTCACCTGGCTCAGTTAACCGTGATGTGACTCTTAAGCAGATTGTTGACGAGAAACAACCACAAATCTTCCGTGAAGTGCTCGTGATCTACGGACAAAAAATCCCGTTGCGCGACCCGTCATCGCGTAGTGAACATCTGTATCGTCGAAGACTAGTTTGCCTAATCCAGGAATTTCGTAATCACCAGGTGTGATAGGCGAACCGATTTCTTGCCAGGTTACAAAATATTTGTCCTCAACGACGGGCTCTCGCATGACTACCTAATTTACCACGATCTCGGCATAATAACCCCATGTCTCGGGTCGGAATCGTCATCAATCCAAAAGGTCAGCAAGGTCGATTGATGAAAATTTGGCAGAAAACACAATCACACTTCCCTAGCATTTCAGATGAATCGCTCTTTCACACGACCGGATCCAAAGACGGTACAAATCAGGCTCGAGCCGCCTTGAATGCAGGATGCAAAACCATCATTGCAGTGGGAGGCGATGGAACCGTTTCTGAAGTGGCCCAAGCTCTTATCGGGACAGAAGCTCATCTCGCCGCAATTCCCATCGGAACAGGCAACGACTTTGCGAGGACATTTGGAATTCCAATGGATCCCATACTTGCTATGAATATCGCACTTGAAGGCGAACCAAAAAAGGTCGATGTCTGCCTGTCAAGCCAAGGCTCTTATTGCGTAAATTTGGCAGGTTGCGGATTCGATGCCGAGGTGATGACACGTTTTAACCATCCCCCCAAGGTCTTAAGGCGAGCGCCTACAAAAATTCGATACTACTTTTCAATCTTTCAAACATTCGCCAGTTATAAAGGTGTCGGTGCGACGATTGAGTGGGACGGAAACATCGAGATCGTTGATAATCTTTTGCTTTTGGCCACGGGTTGCGCTCAATACTATGGTGCAGGGATGCACATCATTCCCATGGCAGATCCAACGGATGGCATCCTGGATATTGTTTGGGGAGCCGATATTCGATTGGCACAGTTGAACAAACTCATGTCGCAAATTTACAAAGGGACGCATATCCATGACCCACATATTCAATTTCGCAAGGCCCGGAAAGTCTCCATAAAGACGAGTCCATCCACCAAATTGCATATCGATGGCGATGTCATTGGAGAGACTCCCGCGACCTTTGAATGTGTGCCTAGCGCCTTAAACTTAGTTTGTCCTTAGTCTGAAAAGGCTATATAAAGTGGAACAAAAAATCCGAGGATTGGAAATAGAATTGCCAATGCAATTGGCCCTGGCTTACCACGTTTTTCTGCAATTTTCCACCAAATATAGATTCCAAGAAAGAAGTTAAAGCAAGGTATCAAGAACAAAACAATAAACCAAACTGGGAGTTCGGCGATTTCAAGCATCAAAAGGATGTTGAGAATTGGAACCCATCCCCACCACGCTTTTTCTGCCAGGCCAGTTTTGTTAGCAATTGTCATTAGGGCTACCGCAAATACGATATAGCCAATAATTCCACAAATGAAATAGACCCCAGTCAGAGCCCCTCCTAAGAGTGCAGCTGCAGCGTTGTCATTGGCTTGTGCAAATAGATTGAACATAAAAATCCTCGCTGACATCAGGACGAGAAAGCCCAGAAAAACGATGCGATTTATTAATTTTGGAGCTGGATTCGAGTTCCGGGTTTTGTTACTGGAATTGCAGCGAGCCATTCTGGAATCTCTTCTTCGGCGAAAGATTCTGCCTCCACCTTGTACCCACAGACATAACGGACTCCAAAACCGGGATCCATTGTCGCCCGGTCGATCAGCACCCCAACAGCTTTGACAATTCCGCCACGGTCTTGAATTGCCGCCATCGTTTCGTGGACGCTAAGCCCAGTCGTCAGGACATCATCAACAACCAAAACCCTCTTTCCAGTTTCAATAGTTGCTCCTCTTCGAATCGCTCTTTTTCCCTGTTCAGTTTCCACATAAAGAGCCTTGATCCCCAACTGGCGCGCGACTTCAAACGCAATGATGATTCCCCCCGTTGTAGGTCCGGCCACCAAATCGAACTCCTCGTCTTTAAGGGATTCGACCATTTGGCGACAAAGCTCAGAAAGTACTGCAGGCTGTTCTAAGATTCTGAACTTTTCGAAGTAGACCGCACTATGTCGGCCCGAAGTCAGTAGAAAATGACCCTTGAGGATAGCGCCAGAAGATTCAAGCAACTCACCAATATCCACAAAATCAGTTTGGCTTGTTAGTTGTCGGCGAACTTAGACCTTGGGACTAAGAGCTTCTCCAGAAACCGAAAACGGAGACATATCTCGGATGACTTTGTTCGAATCATCCAGGAGCAACACCTTTGGAACAATATGTTCATCGGTCCAAGCAAAGGCAGCGATCACAACTCGGTCTCCTGCTGAAAAATGGTGTGCAGCTCCACCATTTAATCCAATGATTCCCGGTGGGCCTGAGAAAGCATAAGTTTCTATTCGCGACTTATGGTCAACTGCCCAAACATAAACAAATTCACCATTTTCAATGCCGATCTGTTTCATCAAATCGGCATCAATTTCAATACTTCCCACGTAATCGGGGTTCGCATAGCTAATATGAGCGTGGTGGAGCTTAGACTTGAGCAACTTCCTGAGTCGCATTCTCTTCACTGAATCCTTGAGGAACTTGTCCGGAAACAAAACTGTCTTCGTTCCGAGATTTGTTTGAACGCCTGCGAGTCCAAGCGGCCAGAAATCCTCCGGCAGTCATGATACCAATACCCAGCCAAACGAAGATGGTCAAAGGCTTAAAGAAAAGCTCAGCTACATATGTCGGCTGAACATATTTGACTTGGAGCGTTGCAGATTTATCAGCCGCATTCATGCTTACCAGTTCGATCGCATAATCGCTTCCAACCTTAGCTGGGTTGGATTCCATCCCTTGGGCACCGAGCTTGATACTTGGCTCGACATTGAAGGTTCCTTGAGGGGTATCGACCTTAACCTTTGCAAAAAATTCGGCACCACGCTGGCCAAGTGGGCCTGCCGATCGCAGTCCTTGATAAGTCACGAGCATATTTTCATCCTTAAGAAGGCGTTGCTCGCCAGTCTTCATTTCAGTTGCTCCGCTGGCATCAAAGTTGATGTTGTGAAGCACCAAATAGAGATCGAATAACCCAGCACCATGTATGGCTGGCCAAATGAATGGAATTGGTTGCCCCGACTCGTCCATGCCACGGAAATAGAGGCCAGGAGTCATCGTAAAGGTTCCAGATGGACCTTTGACATCAATGAGAATTCTGTTGTTCTTATCCACAAAATCCTTAGTTGGGCCTTTAGATTGGAAAGTGTGTGACATCGCATCAACACTTTGCCTATTGCTAATGATAAAGGCGTCTTTCTTCTGCTCTAACCCTCGACTAAAAATCAATCCGAGCATGGCAACGCCCACTCCAATATGAGTCAAGTAGCCTCCCACTTGACTTCCTGGGCCTAAGATCTTGCGTCCCAAGTCCTCTTTGGATTTCACAAAGGACACTTCTACGAGCCTAAAGAATGCTCCTACGATTCCAAACATCGTGACGAACGACAAGAACATGACCCAAGCCACGCGATTGACTGGATATTTGAGAAGAAGTTTTGTTGTGGCGGTCATGTCTGCCGGTAAGCCATGAAAATCGGACTTCACCCAAAGCAAAGTGAAACCCACAAGTCCCATAGTCGCGAAAAAGACATTGACGAGCTTGCTCCAAAAATCTTTGGTATGAACCTTCCCCCAACCCAAAAACGGAGCGACCGCCATGAGCAAAATAAGTGGCACATAGAGAAAGGCAAGCACCGTGTTATAGAGTGGTTCTTCGACGACTTTTGGTTTGTGTCCAGAAACTGACTGGATAAAAGGAAGACTCATTCCAATGGAAGTAATCACTCCGATTCCAACCAACAGCCAGATTCCCAAACCCATGGCTTTTTGTCGAGTGAACCCATAGACTTGAGAATCTTGAGTCTTGGTCGACTTTAGTGCACGTGCGCCCCAAAGACTCAAAAATCCAAAAGTAGAAACGCCGACAAGTGAAATCAGGAGCCATAAAGCTTTCCGATCCATTTCAGCAAAACTGTGAACACTTGTATCGCCTAAAAAGCCAGATCTCGTGAGAAATGTCCCGTAACAAAAAAGAATAAATGGCAATCCTGCTAAGAGTGCGTTAGTGATCATCCATTTTTGGCGGGAGCTTTGAACATAAAGTCCGTGAAGAAATGCCGCGACCCCAACCCAAGGAACGAATGACGTGTTCTCTACTGGATCCCACATCCAAAAGCCGCCCCAGCCCAGAGTTTCGTAAGCCCAAAAACCACCCATCGCAAGGCCCAGCCCCAATAACGACAGGGAAACCATGGCCCATGGCCTTATCATGTTCGCCCAAGTGTTCAAATCACGATTGACAAGCGCAGAAACAGCCCAAGAAAACAGAACGGTGAGCGATCCGAACCCCGCAAAAATCACGGGGGGATGGATCACAACCCAATAGTTGAGCAACGTCGGGTTAAGACCTTGTCCTGTGGATGGAACCATCACTTTCCCATCAACCAAGGGACTCAGTGTGAATGGAGATTCGAAAGCGAGAATGGAAGCGACGATACCTATAAATGCAGCATAAAAGACCGTGTACCAACGTTGATACGAACCAGTAACTCTTTGAGAAAAAAGTCCGAAAATAGCGGCCATTGAACCCCAAAGCAAAATCGAACCTTCTTGGCCCGACCAGGTTCCAGCTATTTTGTATCTGAGCTCATTGTCTTTTGCTCCGTGCTCAAAAACATATTTGTATTGATATTGGTCCGCAACAAAGAGGCTGATTACAACTCCGAATGCAAGCAGAAGTGAAACACAACCAGCGAAAAAAAACCTTGAACTCAGCTTTGATCGTGATTCCCCAGAAATCCCGATTCCTATCGATACGAGCTGTAGGACTACTGCGAGCCAAACTAAGCCCTTGCCAATCTCTCCCAAAAGAAGAGACCAGGGCTGGGCAACTGTGGCTCCAACCATTGGATCAGTGAGCACGGGCTATTTCTTTCCTTCGCTTTCGTATTTCGAGGGGCACTTCAGTAGCAATTTTTGAGATTCAAATGAGCCGTTCTTCACGCCACCCACGGCAACCACTTTAGTCGCCGTTGAAATATTCGAAGGAATCGAACCTTGGTAGTGAACCTGAATCTGATCACTATTTTGATCCTTGAGCAGAAATTGAGCCGACCCGGACTTGTAATCCACTTGCATGCTCCCGGCCACGATATCGCCACTCAAGTGCTGGTTATCGGCCGGTTGTGCCTTGGCGGTCTTGATATCAACATAGGGACTTGAGTTGTTCATAAAAGCAAAGACAACAGCTGATAAGCCAAACAAAGTCAAAATAACAGCCAATATTGCTCCGGTATTTCGTCGCTTCATGGTTACTTATATTGTACGCCAAAGTCCTCAGATCGATTCATCAAACAGCACACAGTTCAATTCGCGAGTACAATGAGTGGACACATGATGCGGGTTTTCGTGGTTTTTGTTTTTTCCTTCTTGGCAGCTCTGAGTTTTGCACAGCCCGCAACTCAGGCTCAGAAAGCCGGAGTCACTGATGATTCGGGAATGGGAACTCTTCACTTTCGAACAAAGCTAGGAAGTTTCAAGATTATCGACGGTTCGGGTCGTTGTGAGTTCACTTTTAGTGGCACATTACTTTTGAGTGGATTTGAAGGCAAGTTCGATATCACTGGCAATGTGCGAAAAGAATATGAAAAAGGAACCCGCGTGATATACCACGGAACCGGCAAATTTGTGGGATATGGCCATTGGCGCGGCTTGCAGTGGTTCGGTCGAAATCTAGACGGAGTCTGGTTTGGAAAAGGCATCATCCGCTTAAGTGGCGAATTTGACCAAGACCAAAAAACGGGAGATTATTGGTTTGACGACCCAAACAAGATCATGGGCTGGCCCGGGGGAACGACCATGGATATTCCGGTGCCTTCAATTACGCCTGGCTATAACCCAAACGTGAAGATAAAGAAAAAGGGCTAAGTTTTGCTCGAACGAACATTTATCCATATCGATGGACTCGGGGCACATACCGAACGCGATCTTTGGAATCAAGGATGTTCAGATTGGAAGGCTTTTCTTCAAGAACCGGAGCGATTCCAAACCGCCGGTTGCACTCGCGAAAGTGTTCTTCAATCCATAAGGTTGTCTCAAAACGCATTGGACAAAGGACATCATCAATTTTTCAGTTCGAAATTAGGCCAGCGAGAAGCTTGGAGGGCCTGGCCTGAATTCCGAAATCGTTGCGTCTACTTAGATATCGAAACCAACGGGGGGATGTCTGGAGATTCTATAACGTGTATTGGGCTCTATGACGGCACAGCTTTTCGTTGCCTTGTCGCGGGCCAAGACTTGGCCCTTTTCCCTGACATCATTTCGCATTACAGCATGATAGTCACGTTCTTTGGATCCGGCTTTGATATTCCCATGATCAAGCGAGCCTTCCCTCGTTGCCCGATCGATCAAATTCATCTTGATCTCTGCCCTGCTCTCAAGAGGCTGGGATATCGGGGTGGACTCAAAAAGATTGAAAGGCAGATTGGAATTCAACGTGAGGACGAAGCCGATGGCCTCAATGGTATGGATGCCATTCGATTATGGCGAGAATTTCAGCATGGAAACTCAGCCTCGCTGGATCGACTCATCGCCTATAACCGAGAGGACGTTGTGAACCTTGAAGTCTTGGCCCAAATTGCATACGATGGGCTCAAAGATCAACTTCTCAATGGACACGAATCGGATCCCGATCAACCCGTCACCAATTCGAGACCTTTTCAGCCTTGATCGATCGGTCATCCAGGTATATTAGGTGTTCCCATGATGTTCCCCCAGCGCACAGTCTGGTGCGGTGAGGTTCGCTCGTCGTACGTTGGCCAAGAAGTCACCCTCAATGGTTGGGCCCACAAAGTTCGCGACCTCGGCGGCCTCTACTTTATTGATTTGAGAGATCGAACCGGCCTTGTGCAACTCATGTTTGACCCTGAGGTTCTCAGGAATCAATTGATTCGTCCAGAGTCTTGCATTAGCGTGACAGGGCATGTCGCACTCCGCGATCCTGCAAATATAAATACCAAAATTGAAACGGGTGAAGTCGAGGTCATTGTCACCGGATTCACAATACTCAATGAATCTGCAGTTCTTCCTTTTCCTATTAGTGATGAGGAACAGATGCTTAAGGTCAACGAAGAGCTCAGGGTGAAGTATCGATATCTCGACATTCGGCGTCCGTCGATGTACAAAAAGCTTGCTCTAAGAGCCGCTTCGATTCGGAAGATTCGCGCATATTTGGATGAACGCGATTTTATTGAAACTGAAACCCCAATCTTTACGAAATCCACACCAGAAGGGGCCAGGGACTATCTTGTTCCCTATCGATTAGAGCCAGGCAAATTTTATGCTCTACCACAATCTCCTCAGCAATACAAACAGCTTCTTATGGTAGCTGGGATCGAGCGTTATTACCAAATTGCTAAGTGCTTTAGGGACGAAGCTCAGCGCGCTGACCGTCAACCCGAATTTACTCAACTTGACCTTGAGATGTCTTATTGCACCCAAGAGGACATTTTAGAACTCATCGAAGGAATGACGATCAAAGTCATCAACGAACTCATTGATGAATTTTCCCTAGAGAAAGACCATATCGGCCCATTCGAAAGACTGACATACGACGAAAGCTTGCGACTTTACGGAAATGACAAACCCGACCTGCGATTTGGCTTGCAGTTGTTTGATGTCACGAACTTAGTAAAAGATTGCGGATTTGGAGTGTTCAAGTCTTGTGTTGAAGGAGGTGGTTCGGTTCGCGGAGTTCTGTTCCCAGGTGGTGCAAAACTTTCAAGAAAAGACATCTCTGAATTAGAAGAACTTTGTAAAAGTTATGGTGCCAAAGGTATGGCCAGTCTCTATGTGGAAGGCGAAGCCCACGAAGGCTCTATTGAGCTCGGCAACGGGCTTTTTGTGCGTGGAGCGATGGCCAAATTCCTGGATCACGGGCTAATTCTCAAACTGATCGCTTCGGCTAAGGCAAATGCTGGAGATTTGGTTTGCTTTGTGGCCGACCAATATCGAGTCACTTGTGAGGCTTTGGCCCGTCTCAGACTCCTTATTGGCGATCGGTGCGGTTTGCGCGATAAGTCCAAACTGGCATTTGCTTTCGTTCTCGATTTTCCACTTGTCGATTGGAACGAAGACGAAAACCGCTGGGATCCCACCCATCATCCTTTTACATCGCCAAAGGCCGAGGATCTTATCTTTTTGGATACTGACCCGGGAAGGATTCGTGCCGATTGCTATGACGTTGTTTGCAACGGGACAGAATGGGCGAGTGGCTCAATTCGAATTCATCGTCCCGATGTTCAATCGAGAATATTTAAGTTGATCGGTGTATCGGACGAAGAGCAACAATCTCGTTTTGGACATATTCTTGAAGCATTTACATTTGGAGCTCCACCTCATGGTGGAATCGCTCCTGGGATTGATCGGTTGGTCATGTTCCTGAACGACGAAGAGAATATTCGAGAAGTTATCGCTTTTCCAAAACTTGGTGGAGGCTACGATCCTATGATGGATGCTCCATCAGAAATCGATGATGCTCAGTGGAAAGAGATGGGATTGCAAGTCTCTCCTCCTCCAAAATAATTCGCTCCAGGTTCAATGAGATTTCAACATTGAACCTGGAAAACTTGTTGAGAAAAAACTTGCGACTCTACTGTATATAGTGCCGTCATTAGAATTACGCCCCCATATCTTGGGGTCTACTCAAACGTGAGAGGTAAGGCCTTTATCGTTTGCCTTATGACAGCTCATGAAGTGCCCGTACTGTAACCATATCGAACATCGTGTACTTGATAGTCGCCCAGCCAGAGATGGTGAGGCGATCAAACGAAGGCGCGAATGTGAAAATTGTGGCAGAAGATTTACAACATTTGAGGCTCCAGAAAAGCCAAGGTTGTTTGTTGTCAAGCGAGACGGGAGTCGTGAGGAATTTGATAGAGAAAAGGTTCTTAGCGGAATGGTAACGGCTTGTGGTAAGCGACCTGTGACTTTGGATCAGATCCGAAATGCCGCTTCTAAGGTTGAACGTGAGCTCTTTGATCTTGGTGAAGACGAGGTGAGTTCTTCTAAAGTCGGAGATCGGGTCTTGGCTGGCCTTTATGAACTTGATAAGGTCGCCTATGTGAGATTCGCCAGCGTTTATAAGGAGTTCTGTGATCCTGAGGAGTTCGCAGAAATGGTTCAGAGAATGAAATCGCATGATGCGATGGACTTTTTGGAACTACCAGATGCTATGAAAGCATCGGCTAGTGTAAACTAGTAGACATAAATACACATAATTGAAAGAGAAATCGGGCATATGAAAATTAATCGGTACTTTACGCGACAGGGGCATGACAAATACGAAGGAATCCAATTTGAGCCCAGAACAAGCGAGATAAGGAACCCAGATGGTTCTACCGTCTTCAAGCTAGAAAATGTAATGGTTCCAAACTTCTGGTCACAAGTTGCGACAGACATTCTGGCTCAAAAGTACTTTAGGAAAGCTGGAGTTCCAGGCGAAATTAACTACGAGACTGATTCTCGACAAGTGTTTCATCGGCTCGCTGGATGTTGGCGAAGTTGGGGTGAGAATTATGGCTACTTTGAGACGAGCGAGGATGCCGAGGCATTTTACGATGAGCTTTCTTACATGCTTGCCCGGCAAATCTCAGCACCCAACAGCCCGCAATGGTTTAACACAGGTCTTCATTTTGCATATGGAATTGAAGGGGTTCCTCAGGGCCACTACTATGTCGACCCCGAAAGTGGAAAGCTAGAGCGAAGCAAGAACGCTTACGAACGACCGCAACCCCACGCATGCTTTATTCTTTCTGTCAAAGATGATTTGGTCAACGAAGGCGGAATCATGGATCTGTGGACAAGAGAGGCCAGAATCTTCAAATACGGCAGCGGAGTTGGAACAAATTTCTCTTCAATACGAGGTGAAAGTGAGAAGCTTTCTGGCGGTGGAAGATCCAGCGGCTTGATGTCTTTCTTAAAAGTCGGAGACCGTAGCGCCGGTGCCATCAAAAGCGGTGGCACAACCCGCAGAGCCGCCAAAATGGTTTGTCTTGATGTCGATCATCCAGATATTGAAGACTTTGTCAAATGGAAGGTCTATGAAGAGCAGAAAGTTGCCAGTCTTGTCACGGGTTCAAAGCTCAATAGTGACCACCTAAACGCCATCATGAGGGCGGCACACGAAGGTTCAAGCGAAGAAAAGTTTAACCCAAGACACAATCCTGGATTGATGAATGCCATTGCGAAAGCGAAGTCAGTTGGCATTAATGCAAATTACATCCAGCGTGTCATCCAACTGGCATCCCAAGGTTATACAGCTATCGATTTTCCAGACTTCGATACTGGTTATGAAAGTGAGGCTTATGTTACAGTTTCAGGACAAAACTCTAACAATTCAATTAGAGTTACTAACGAATTTTTAGAGTCTGTGGAAAAAGATGAGGCATGGAATCTCATATCGAGAACAACGGGTGAGCCTACCAAAACTTTAAAAGCAAAGGATCTCTGGGATGAAATTTGTGAAAGCGCCTGGCACAGTGCCGACCCTGGCACCCAATACGATACTACCATCAACGATTGGCATACCTGTCCTCATAGTGGTCGCATAAATGCAAGCAACCCATGTAGCGAATATATGTTCCTCGATGACACGGCATGTAACCTTGCTTCCATCAATCTGGTCACCCTTTATAACCCAAAAACAGGAGAATTTGATCTTGAAGGATATAGCCATGCGATTCGGCTTTGGACCATTGTCCTCGAAATCAGCGTATTAATGGCTCAATTTCCTAGCCGAGAAATTGCACAACTGAGCTACGATTTTCGAACCTTGGGCCTGGGCTATGCCAACCTTGGTGCCCTCCTGATGCAAATGGCGATTCCATACGACTCTCCCGAAGGATTTTCGATCGCTGGAGCACTTACGGCAATTCTAGGCGGAGAGAGTTATGCGACAAGCGCAGAAATGGCCCAAAATCTTGGCCCGTTTCCTCGATTTGAAGAGAACCGAGACAGCATGCTTCGTGTCATTCGCAATCATCGCCGGGCTGCATATAACGCTCCCAAAGAAGAATATGAGGACATTGGAATCAAACCAATCGGAATCAATTCTGAGTTCTGCCCACCCGAGATGCTCCGCGCAGCTCAAAGATCTTGGGATCAAGCATTGGAACTGGGTTCAGAATATGGTTTTCGTAATGCCCAAGTGACCGTTTTGGCCCCCACTGGAACAATCGGTTTGATTATGGATTGCGATACGACTGGAATCGAACCAGACTTTGCTCTTGTCAAATTTAAGAAGTTAGCTGGAGGTGGATATTTCAAGATCGTTAATCAATCTGTTCCAGTTGCATTAAAGAAACTTGGATATAGCCAAGAGCAAATCGAGGACATTGTCTCGTATGCCATCGGCCATGCAACCCTGAAAGATGCTCCTGGAATCGATCACGATGAGCTTCGCAAAAAAGGATTCAATGATGATTCAATTGAACGACTCGAAGCCGGCTTGAAAGATGCCTTTGAACTGAAATTTGCGTTCAATAGATTTAATCTCGGAGATGAATTCTGTCGACAATTGGGATTCACCGATGAGCAACTTAACGATTGGAGTTTTGATATGCTCCGAGAACTCGGTTTTGGAGACTTCGAAGTATCGCAGGCTAATGACTACGTTTGCGGAACGATGACGATCGAAGGCGCCCCTCATCTTGATCCAAAGCACTATTCCATCTTTGATTGCGCCAACAAGTGCGGAAAGAATGGGCAGCGGTTTATCCATTCTGAGGGCCATATCCGAATGATGGCTTCGGCCCAACCATTCTTAAGCGGAGCGATCAGCAAGACAATTAATTTGCCTTCAGATGCCTCGCTGAAAGATATCAGCGATTCTTATCTTCTGTCTTGGAAACTTGGGCTTAAAGCTAATGCTCTTTATCGTGACGGATGCAAGCTCAGCCAACCCCTGAACGCAAGTTCAAGTGATTCCGTGGCAGCAATTTTAGAAGCATCACTTGAAGGTGCCGAAACCGAGCTGGTGAGTCCTCGAGATACAGGAACGCATGATGCTGCGAGCGTAGCCGCAACTAAGCTCATCTATAAATATATTTCGAGACGCAATCCCATGCCCCAACGAAGGAAGGGTTACACACAAAAAGCCATGGTGGGAGGCCACAAGGTTTATCTGCGAACAGGAGAATATGAAGATGGCCGGTTGGGAGAGATATTTGTGGATATGCATCGAGAAGGTGCCGCGTTCCGTTCGCTGATGAATTGCTTTGCTATTTCTATTTCGCTCGGTTTGCAATATGGCGTACCACTGGAAGAATTTGTAGATGCGTTTACGTTCACGCGGTTCGAACCCAATGGCGTTGTCATGGGCCACGACAACATCAAAATGTCAACCTCAGTCATCGATTACATCTTCCGAGAGCTTGCCATGACCTATCTCGGTCGATATGATTTGGTTCAGGTTCGGCCCGAAGACACACGTCATGACTATGTGGGTCAAGGGAATCAGCCAACCCTGGAGCTTGAAGTCGAGGAAGAACCCGAGGAGGATGCTCCGGTGCCGAATTCAAAGAGCAATGGACATGGATTTGCCTATGTTGAAGGCGAACAAAAGAACCCTGTTATGGCGGGATCTCGGGGCGGAAACACTGCCCAAGCGACTAAAGTTGAGGCAATTAGGGTGGCCAAGCTTAAGGGGTATGAGGCCGATCCTTGCACTAATTGTGGATCATATACACTCGTCCGGAATGGCGTTTGCTTAAAATGCAACACTTGTGGCGAAACGAGTGGATGTAGCTAAAACGAAATATGGAGACGCTTATTACGTTAGAATCTGAGCGACTCATTCTTCGCCCTATTGAAGAAAGTGATGTTGAAGCCATGTTTCAACTTCGTAGCGATCCGGCAGAAATGAAGTATTGGTCCGCTCCTGCAATAACAACATTGGAGCAAGCCGAAGAGCTTGTAGCCAAAGGGATAAAATTCTCTCAGAGCGGTGAAGTCATCGAACTCATGATTGATCTGAAAGGTGGGCAAAGAGGAATCGGAACTCTCACTTTTCATGCCATTAGCGAAAAGAACAAACGTGGCGAAATCGGCTATTCATTAGGCGCCCCATATCAAGGAAAAGGCATTATGCATGAAGCAAATTGCCGCTTGCTTAACTTTCTCTTTTTTGAACAGGATTTTAACCGCATCGAAGCCGACATTCATCCAGATAACGAGGCATCACGTGGGGTTTTGAAGCGGCTCGGGTTTCAATTAGAAGGATATTTGCCCGAACGGTGGATTGTGGCTGGAGAAGTTTCGGATAGCGAAATTTATGGGTTGCTTCGCCGAAATTGGAAATTCGCTCCGGAAATCATGAATTAGAACAGAGCCAATTCTCCCAAATTTATGAAAATCGACAAGAGATTCGAACAATTTCTCGAGGTAAATTGGTCTATCCACCGTGGCTTTTTCAGACGAAGTTAAAGAACAAGCAATGCAGCGAGCGGAATTTCGCTGCGAATGTCATCGCAACAATTGCGCAACTCATTATATGCAACGTTGTCCCTCAAACTTGAACATGATTACTGCTGAATTTGTGCGAAAACGCGAAACAGTATTGGGCGATGCTGACAGGCTAGAAAATTGCGAAGTCCTTTGTCAATATTGCTGCGCCAACAAAGCTATGGATCAGTTTCAAGAATGGCAGGGCTAGCTGGCAGGACTCCAAGGGCTTGTGGTATTCGTGATGATGATGGGATTTTGTTGAATATTTCTCCCTGATTCCAACATTTGAATTGCGACTTCTGCGATTTGCCCCGGATGAATCATCCGGCGTTTTTCATTTTCCGTTGCAAGATCGCCCCAAATGTTGGTTTCAACTTCCGCTGGGCAGATCGTGTTAACGCGAACACCTAGGTTTCGGCCCTCAATCGCAAGCACAGCCGAAAGGCCGTTCATACCAAATTTGCTAGCACAATATGCTGATGAATTGGCATACCCTTGAGTGCCAGCAATCGAACTTATGTTGATAATTTGGCCATGATTCTTACACAAATCCGACCAGCAGTAGCGACACATGAGAAAGGTTCCGCGCAGATTTGTATTCATGATTCGATCCCACATATCGGTTGTCATCTGGCCAAATTCTGCTGGAGTGAAGATTCCTGCATTGTTCACAAGGATTTCAATCGGCCCCAAGGTGTCTTGAACTTTTCGCACAGCCTCTGCAATGCTGGCTTCATCTTGAACATCGCAAGGTACGCACAAATTTGTGCCATCGAAAGATTTCGCGACCTTGTCTAGAGTCTCCAGGTGCCGGCCCAAGAGGGCGACTTTGCAACCCTTTTGGGAAAGCGCGCAAGCAATGGCCGCGCCAATTCCAGAGCCTGCACCAGTGACAATTGCTACCTTTCCTTTTAAACAATCTTGCATTCTTATAGCTTACAACTTAGCCACAACTTCTAGCACCAAAACGCCAAATGCATGCATCCCGGGAGAAATATTCAAATGAGCTTAATTCGAGCCAGAATTTTCCACCAACAATCGCTCGAATCGACTGTCAGGCACAAGCCAAATAACAGACACAATCGCATAACACAAAAACCCGATCCAGGGCTGGACATTTGAAAGCGCGATACCCAAAACATAAAGCAAGATCGAAAGTTTGCCCTTTTTATCCGAGTTGATGGCCCGAGCGATGATGGAGCCTGACCCTTCGAGTTTGATGAGCACGCGAGACAAAATTGTATAAGCGATGGCTGCCATAAGCAAAATGAACCCATAAACTGCAACGGGCGTAATGGCGAAGTGTGATTGCCCCATCCAGGCCGTAACAAAAGGAACTAAAGAGAGCCAAAAGAGGAGATTGAGGTTCGCCCACAACGCTGCTCCATTTATCTTTTTCACACTATGCAACATGTGGTGGTGGTTGTTCCAATAAATTCCCAAAAATACAAAGCTGCCTACATAGCTCACAAAAACTGGTGTGAGTTTGAAAAGGCTAGCTAAATCATATTGACTTGGTGGGTGAAACTCTAAGACCATAATCGTGATGATGATGGCAATCACGCCGTCGCTAAACGCTTCCATCCGCCCTTTTGTCATATGAAAGAAGGGACGAAGAAACAGCAACATTTTGAGCGCTCTCTAATCTGAAGATCTTGAGAAAAGTCAGAGGCAACAAAGTATGGAGGCGTGCACCAAAGATTTGGCTTTGGATCAGAAATACGATTACCTAAATGACATCCAAGTAGTTCATCCTTTAGCCTTGTTCAATAATCTCATTTTTTATTGCCTGCATTCAAGTTGGCTTCGCTTGGCACATTGCCATTATTTGATCCACTAAGGCTCGGTATCCTCCCTATTGTAGAGGGCTAAGTGTCTAGAAAAAAATTTATCAAAGAGCACGGAGCGACTTGTCGGAACTGGAACTGGAGCTGGTCGTTCGTGAACCAGGCTGAGCGGTTCGTGATCTTTGGGGCTTGGGATATAAATACTGAACTTGATCGGGCAGTCATTCTGCGAGACAAATGGGAGTTCAGTGCAAAAGGACGGCGAAATCTGGGTTACGCTCAGGCCCAGGATCATCTGCGCTTAGTTCATACCGAGGACTTCCGGCTCTTCACATTTCCCATCGAGCACTCGGGTGAGGACAACAACGGCCCCGCAAAGATCAAGTCCTTTGAGCCAGTTTTAACTGAGCGTTTACTGTTACGGGATATTGGGGCATGGTATGCGGTCGATATGAACGCATGGACACCTACCACAGAAGAAGAGATGCGAAAGGAAGGCTAACCGGAAGGTGCACTAAAGACTGTTACCGTCAACGCTTATGAGCGGAGCTCGAAGGCCAGAGCTGAGTGTTTGTTGCACTATGGCTACCGTTGTAGCGTTTGCGATATGGATTTTGCGAGTCGCTATGGGGCCGAGGCTGCGACCATAATTCACGTCCACCATTTAATACCCTTGGGCAAGCTCAAGACTTCATACATTGTTGATCCGATAAAGGATCTGCGCCCCGTTTGCCCTAATTGCCACGCGGTGATCCACAAGGGTCCTGAGGCACTGACCATCGAAGCCGTTCGTCAGATGATGTCCAACTCAAAATCCCCGTGATCTTAAGGCTCTGAACTGAAGTGTAAACGTAAGTGTGTTAGGTATTGAGCTTGGAGAGTAGTGCCCTTTCCAAACCAAGCAGGTTCAAATTAGTGGCTGCCGCAGTAGGATTCGAACCTACGACCCGCTGATTAACAGT
>CAZOVP010000009.1:0-119356 GCA_964583465.1 uncultured Fimbriimonadaceae bacterium
CCCATTTTTCTGCCTGGGCGACTCTCACTTTTGCCGTACCAGTGGACATGACTTTCTGGACTCGCTTCTAGTGCTGCCTTGATCGCAGTCTTGAAGTCTCCAGATTGCTTTTGTCCAAACAGATTGGCCATACATGTCGGTTCACCTTGTGGAATAGAACAGGTCCATCCCATAGCCAATCGAACATGTTGCTCGAACTGAGACACGCCCCCCCAATCTAGAGTGTAATGGCCCGAGTTGTGGGGTCGCGGTGCTATTTCATTCACGGAGAGCCTTCCGGAAGGCTCTAGGAACAATTCCACCCCGAACAGACCAAATCCATCCATGGCTTTCACTGCTTCAATTGCAATTTTCGAACCGTCATGGTCGCTCGGAATCACAAGATCACAAACATGGTTTTTCTGAACCGTTTCAACGGTGGGGAAGGCCCCTTCCTGAGTGTTCGATCGGTAGACCATCACCGCCAATTCGCGTTCAAATGGAACAAACTCTTCTGCAAGCCATCCACCAGTTTCCCAAAGGTTCCTGGATTCAAGGAGCTCTTTTTGATTGGCTACAACGAGCGTTCCTTTGCCGTCGTAACCCATGAAGCGTGACTTTATGACGAACGGAAACGAGAATTCCGAAACGACCTGCGCGAGTGAATCTTTGGATAATTCCATGGCCTGGGGGGACGGGACTCCTGCGATTGACAGCTTTTGCCTTTGGACAAATTTGTCGTTTATCATCCCCAAAGTTGAAGGTGAAGGAGTCAATCGATCGATCTCAAAGTTCGAAAGCGCGCAAGCTTCAAGAAGAACGTGCGGTTTGATGAACTCGTTTTCTAGAGTGACAAAATCGCACTTGGTCAAGAGATTTGCAATGTCTTCGGGCGATTGCAAGGAACCCAAGATGGAGTCCGCAATTTGCCCTGCTGGGGAATCTGGAAGTTCGTCTAGAGAAAGACATTTTAATCCCATTCGCTGGCCGGCCTGGATCGACATGCGCGCGAGTTGCCCCCCGCCAAGGATCCCAAGATCGTAGTGCCGCATTTTTGAAACAACAGTATGTCTGAATATGCCACTCACGATTCGGTCAATTGGTGGCAAGGGGATACCTGAAAGGTTCTTATGTCAGTGTGTGAGAAGAAACATCAATTGTTTGTTGTGGCCTTGGAAACACTCTTGTCGTAAATTCGAGATCTCGAACGCGGATACTCCCGATGAGCTCCGTAAAGGCGATTGGGATCTTAAGTTGATCAGCGCGATCATCAATGTATTCCAAAACACCATCGATTGAGCCCGCGCCAGGATTCATAAATGTGAGCCTGAGCGCGCACATTTCCTGGCTATTTTGGAGCAGGGCAAGAGCGCGAACCCCGGCCATTCGCGGATCACCCGAAACGCGATGATGTTTGATGGCATCTGCAATTTGCTTGACGGAGACGAAGTTTAGGGTTGAAAAATGGATGAGAATTGATACGCGAAATTGACACAGCCCAACAAACAAGACGCCAAGATGAGGATGAGCTCTGGTGGGGCCAAAATCCGGATTCAATTCTAAATCGAGAAGTCCGCCAAAACCACCCTTTCTGAGGTTCGCGAGTTCGGCTTCATGCCTTGGACTTTCCGATTGTTCACACAAAAACACGGGAACATCAAATTTATCGGCGAACCAGTTCGAAAAGTTTTCAACCGGTTCCGAATTGGGCCCGATTTCTTGAAGTGGGACAAAGAGAACGTAATCGAGCGCCCCGATGCGAGGATGTGACCCCGAATGACGTTGCAAGTTGATGAAAGGCAAAATGAGACTGCAAAGTGATTTGAGACAGTCGCTGGCGATCTGCATCTCACCGGAAAATTCAATGTGAGTACGATTGAAATCGATATCGCTTTGGCAAAAATGGAGTTCTACAGCAAATTGGCTAATCAAATCTCCAATGTCTGCCAAGAGTCTTCGGTCTCGCCCAAAAGACCACTCCGATACAATCAGTACCGGTGAGAGGCTCAATTCACACTCCAAGAACTGGCTGAATTTCGGGACTCAGAATCCGACAATGTTGTAGCCGTTATCGACAAAGATAATTTGGCCACTGACTCCAAATGAAAGATCACTCATGAGATAGACGCATGTCGAACCCACTTCAGTTTGCCCAAATGGTCGTTTGAGAGGTGCTTTGTCGTGAACGTAGTCGATCATGTCAGACAATCCTTTGACACCACGGGCTGAAATTGTGTTGATTGGGCCCGGGCTCACGGTGTTGACTCTAATGTTTCGAGCTCCAAGATCGGCTGCTAAATATCGAACGCAAGATTCCAGCGCGGCTTTGGCCACACCCATGACGTTATAGTTCCCGACCGAACGCGTGCTCCCCAAGTAGCTCATCGCCATGACACTGGCATTTTCTGCCATGATTGGTTCGAGAACACGGCACAGAGACACGAGCGAATAAGCGGAAATGTCGAGGGCCAATTGAAAGCCGTCTCGGCTGGTTTCGATAAAGCGTCCCTGAAGGTCTTCTCTTTTGGCGAAAGCTGCCGAGTGAACCAAGAAATCGATCTGTCCGTATTCTTTTTCGACAGCGACTTTCAGAGATTCGAGTTGGTCTTCAAATGCAAAATCGACCGTGAAAGTTTTCATGCGATCCATTCCAGCTATGAGCTCATTGACCTTGCCAAACATTTTTTCGTTTTGAGCACCTATTCCCACACTCGCACCTTGCGCGTGGGCAGCTTCTGCGATAGCCCATCCGATGCTGTTCTTGTTTGTGACGTTGAGGACGAGCCCTTTTTTGCCCTTCAATAACATGCCTCGAATTATACGAGGATTGACTTGTTTTTGGCGCAATCTCGCCCTAATAAGCGATTTGACCCTAAAGGCTGGCGACAATTTATCCGAACATCTCGTGAAAGGTCATCGTAGAATGACCGTGAAAAACGCCTTGCCGTTCTGGCAAGTCGCAAGCGAGATAGGGTATCGGCGTCTTAGTCATACGAGTCTAAGGCGCCTTTTTTTTGCTTGAAGAACCAAACTCTTGTGGATTTTTATACGTCTAGCCATAAGAAGCGACAGATGAACTCGCGGGATACCCATTGACCCTTTTCGTAGACGAGAGGCACTCCGACAATGTAAAATATGGAGGCTGCGGACAGGTGGCTGAGTGGACGAAAGCGCCCGCCTGCTAAGTGGGTAGGGGATTATTCCTCTCTCGGGTTCGAATCCCGACCTGTCCGCCAGAAATAAAACTGATTTTGAGAAAACTGAGATTACTTGCAATGCTGGTGGCCTTGTTCGCCTTTGTTGGTGTTCAAGCACAAACAGCTTCGGATTATTCTAAGATTCGAAAGCAATTTAAGATTTCAAAGCCGACCGATATCCGAACGCTGGATGATTTTACGGGCACCAAAGTTATTGAAGTGCAAGGAACGGTAAAAGGAATCGTTGGTTCTTCGGAGTCTGAGTTGCTCATGTTTGTGAGCCAAGAAGGCACCCAGCTCTATATCCATTCCTCAAACACGCCCGATTGGCTTCGAACGGGCTCAATTCCTGCAAGGATCATAGTTGAAGCCAGTCGAGACACTGCACAAGGTTTGATGACCGTTCAGTTTGTCGCTGCTTGTACTGAAACTGAAGGTGCAGTCTATGAAAAGAAGGATTCTTCGGCCAATTCAGCATCCAGCCCAATCAAAGGGCGCATCGGTTCTAAGTCTCCGTCGCGGGGAGCAAAATCAGGGCGACCAGCCCCGATGCCAGGAGATGTTCCGAATCCCAAAACAAACCCGATTGGACAACCAAGAGAAGGCATAACCGAAGAGATGGCTAAAGTTTTGCCATCTTATGTTGAATTTATTGCTAAGAGAAACAAGAAGCTGACCGATGATGAGTGCCGCAGAATTGCGGAAAGCATTCTGGCTTATAGCGCTCATTTTGGCGTTGATGCCAGGCTCATTGTTGCCATCGTCATTACTGAAAGTGACTTTGATCCTAAAGAAACGAGTCGAGCCGGAGCCATGGGATTAGGACAACTTATGCCGGTCAATCAGAAAGAGCTCGGGATATCAGATCCATATGATATTGAACAAAATCTTTGGGGAACTGTCAAATTGGTTCGTGGCCACATAGACAAATACAACGCCAAGACAGAAGACTCGTTTGAAGCTCTCGTGTTGGCTCTTGCAGGCTATAACGCAGGCGATGGTGCCGTGAAAAAATATGGCGGAGTTCCACCTTATAAAGAGACACAGAACTATGTGAAAAAAGTGATCTCGATCTATAAGGAACTTTGTGGCAAGTGACGCCGAAGATCGAATGGAGCGATTTCGAGAAAGTTAAGATTCTAGCAGGCACAATTCTCGAAGTTGAAGAATTTCCAGAGGCGAGGAAACCAGCTTTTAAGCTCAAGATTGATTTCGGAGAATTAGGAATTCTTCGATCTAGCGCACAAATTACCGCCCACTATTCCCGCGAAAAACTCATTGGAAGGCAAGTCATTGCCGTGGTTAATTTCGAGGAAAAGCAGATTGGTACATTTATGAGTCAGTGCTTAGTTTGCGGATTGGCCGATTCTGAAGACAAAGTTGTGCTTGTTTCCCCCGATCTGGCCGTGCCCAATGGCGCTAAGCTTTTTTAGGAGTGAAACTCGTACCGCATCCACACGATTTCTCTGCGTTTGGGTTTTCGAATTGAAATCCACCTTGCATGAGGTTTCCCGTCCATTTGAGTTCTGAGTTATTCAAAAACTGGGCTGACTTGGGATCGCAAACTACGGTGATGTTTTCAAAATTCGCTATGATGTCAGAGTCTCTAACCTTTGACTCAATCTTAATGAGATACTCCAAACCACTGCATCCGCCGCCTTTCACTCCCAGCCGGATAACATCTCCTTGCTGTCCCTTTCTTTTGAGAAGACTTATGAGTTGCGCTAGCGCTTCAGGAAAAATTTGAACTGGAAACATGGATTAATGTGTGAGTTTTTCGCGAAATTCGCGAACTGACCGAAATTCAAGGGGAACAGAAGAATCTAAAGATTGAGAAATAAGGTCTTTCAAGGTCACTTTTTCTATGGCCTGGTCAACTGCCATTTGAACCTGGGCCCAAAGTGGTCGAACCAAACATCTCGATTCATGCAAACAGCTTGGTAAGAGTCCGGAGTGTCTTTCGCAAAATCCTAGCCCGTATAACCTTCCACCTAATGCTTCTAAAACGTCTCGAATCAAGATGTCTTCAGGATCCGATGCTAAGACATAGCCTCCCGCTTGGCCACGAATGCTCTTGATAAATTTGGACTTCCGAAGGATGCTGAGCAATTTTGCAACATGCGACGATGAAAGACCCTCCCGATCGCTTATTTCTGGAATTGTCAAAAAGCCACCTGGCCCCTCATTCGCCAGGGTCACAAGGCATCTCAGGCCATATTCTTCTTGCGTGCTAAATTTCATGGATCTGTATTAAGAGTATCACCAATAAAGTCCAAGGTCAAGTCGAATGTGCTCTGGAATTCTATCGACAGAAAATGGAGGATCCCAAACAAGCTCGACATGGGCGTTTTTAATACCTTTCGTATATCGTGCTGCCGTTTCCACTTCTCCGGGCAAGGTTCCCGCCACTGGGCAAGCCGGACTCGTAAGGGTCATTTTGATTTCCACTGTTGCATCTGGCATAACATCAACCGCGTAAATTAACCCCAAATCGTAAACGTTGACCGGAATTTCGGGGTCAAAAACAGTGCGAATACTTTCGATAACTTCGTGCTCTAAAACGTTTCGTTGGATAGAATTGAGTTCGGCTGGCGTTTCACTCATACTTTCGTCTCCATGGCCGAATGCATGGCGTGCCAGGCCAAAGTGGCACACTTGATTCGATTCGGATATTGACGCACTCCTAAAAGAGAATTCAAAACTCCGAGTTCCTCTACCTCTGAATCTGATATTTGGGAATCGGATTCCGTTCCATTTGTGGGAACTAATTGCGCTCTGAAAAGTTGGAAAAGCTCTTCAGCGTCTGTCACTGATCTACCCTGGATCAATTGGGTCATCATGCTAGCGCTTGCTTGGCTAATGGCGCAACCTTGACCAGTAAAAGTTGCATCAACAATGGTGTCCTGATCGACCAAAAGCCAAATCGTGATCTGATCTCCACACAACGGGTTGTAGCCCTGGGCTGAATGGGTAGCCCCTGGTAATTCGCGAAAGTTACGCGGATTCTTGCTATGATCCAAGATCATATCCTGATAGAGTTCATCAAGATTCATTTGCGTACCTTTTTTCATTATCGCAAACTAACGAAAGACCTCCACAACTCTTTTCAATCCCAAAGAAAGCAATTCGAGTTCCTCTGGCGTGCTATACAGCCCAAAAGAGACCCTCGTTGTTGCTCCAATTCCGAATCGCTTCATCAAAGGTTGGCAACAGTGGTGTCCAGTTCGGACAGCAACGCCAAAATGATCGAGGATTGTTCCGATGTCGTGCGGGTGCACCCCCTCCATGGCAAAACTCACGATTCCTGTTGTCCTTTCGGCCTCTCCGATTATTCGTATCCCTTTTATTTCTGCAAGAACACTCAAACATTGCTGTCTTAGATTTGTGTGATGCTCTTTGATCAATTTGAAGTTCTGTGTACCGAGCCAATCGCAGGCCACCCCAAATCCGATGGCACCCGGAACATTTGGTGTCCCTGCTTCAAATTTTTCAGGAATGGGAGCGTAAGTTGAGCGTTCAATTTCGACAATATGTATCATTCCACCCCCAGTTTGATAAGGGGGCATTGATTCGAGAAGATCTAGCCTGCCGTAAAACGCTCCAAATCCCATGGGCCCATAAGCTTTATGTGGTGCCATAGCATAAAAATCTATCTGAGTTGACTTAAGGTCAAGTGGCAAATGGGCAAGCCCTTGAGCACCATCGACAACGATAGTTGCCCCATACCGATGGGCCAGTTCCGACATCTGTTCAACCGGGTTGATCGTGCCCATCGTGTTGCAGATGTGCTTAATCGCCACGAGTTTCGGTTTGCCGACTTTGAGTTGATTTTCATAGAGGCCGAGGTCTATTTCGCCCCTATCGGAGACTCTGATAGGCTGGATATCTGCGCCAACTTCTTGCGCCAGAACTTGCCAAGGAACGATATTGGCGTGATGCTCCATTTCAGAAATCAAAATGCGATCACCTGATCCAATATTTTTTCGCCCCCAAGTGGCAGCTATGAAATTGATCGATTCTGTGCAGCCCTTTGTGAAAACGATCTCATCACTTGAGTTTGCGCCGACAAATTTGGCGATTGATTTTCTTGCTTGATCGTAGGAGTCTGTTGCCGTTTCGCTGAGTTTGTAAGTGCCTCGGTGGACGTTGGCATTTCCACACCGGTTAAACTCATCCATAGCTTCCAGGACGGTTCCAAGCCGCTGGGTTGTGGCCGCGCTATCCAGATATGCGCCTTTTGTTTCGCTTTTGCCTGGTTCAAAAAAGGGGAAGTGTTGGCGCCAAATGTTCACAACTTCATCCTCCCTCCTTCATCAGGAAAGATCAATTCCAAGTTTTTGATAAAGTTTTGTTTCCAATGCCTTAGAAACAGTTGCTTCCGAAATCAACTCTAAAACTTCGGCCGCAAAAGCATAAACCAACACAGCTTGAGCTGATTCTTCTGAAATGCCTCGCGATCTCATATAGAACAGTGGAGAATCTTCAAGTTGACCAACAGTCGCTCCGTGTGTGCACTTGACATCGTCGGCGAAAATCTCAAGTTGTGGTTTGGAGTTAATTGTCGCCTTCGGGCTCAAGAGCAATGCTTGGTTTGTCTGTTTGGCATCAGTTTTTTGTGCGTCCTGATGCACAAAAATCTTTCCGTTGAAGACCACAGTGGCTTCGTCTTTGATGATCTGCTTATAGATTTCGAAGCTATTACAATGGGGGAAGGCATGGTCGAGCCTCGTGTGGTTATCAAGAATTTGATTATTGCTTGCGCAAACAACTCCATCTAATCGAGTTTCGCAGGTCTCTCCTCCGATCCAAAAATTTTGATCAACTCTTCCTAAAGTGCTCCCGAAACAAACATTGAACGCCACGTAATTTGAGCTTGTTTCTTGCATGACTTGCCAAACAGCGATGGAGTAACTTTTTTCGCCTTGATCCTGAACTCGGACGTGCTCCAGAGTTGCATTCTCTCGCACAAAGCATTCGGTCACGGAAATCACAGCGTCTTGACAATTCTCGTCAGTGATGTAAGTTTCTATGATTTTGCTTTGACTATTTTTCTGAGCATGAACAAGAATTCGCGGAGTAGATAGGGAAGGAAAGGCTCCAGTGCTTGCGACGTGCACAATTTCTATAATCGATCCGATTTTGCAATCTTCCTCAATTTCGATAAAAACACCGTCAACAAAGCATGCCGTGTTAAGTTCGCCAAAAGGATATCGATCAGGTTCAATAGTTCTGCCAACCACTTGAGTTGAGTGTGATTTGGCTTGATCAAGCATATCAGAAACCTCTGGGCGCTCCAGAATGGCATCTCGAAGTGAACAATAATGAAGTCCAAGGGCGGATCCATTCGAGAGGTTGCGGTCGAATCGACCATTTACGAGAACGATTCTGATCGAATCGGTGCTGTATTCCGGCAATGCAAATTCAAATAATGCAGCGCCTGGCTCAGCAAATTGCCAATTTGTTTGTGAAAATGCTTTCAGAGATGTGTACTTAAAATCCTCGTCTTTAGTGTCAGGCAAGCCTGCTTCAAGAAAACTGTTCGCGTTCTTTGACTTCAGTTCCTTAAGCCAATCGGGCCAATTATTTTTGTGTTGATCCGCAGTCTCAAAAACAGATTGAAGGCAGGACATCATCGATTTTGCATCGCAAGTGGTCATCATGGCCCTTAGTTTTTCTGCGCGACCTCGTCTTCAATCCAGCCATAACCGCGTTCCTCAAGCTCTAAGGCCAGTTCTTTACCCCCACTTTTCACGATTCTGCCATCCATCATCACGTGGACAAAATCCGGCACGATATAATTGAGCAACCTTTGATAGTGTGTGACAACAACGAACATGCGGTCGGGAGATCTCAAGGCGTTGACTCCTTGCGAAACAACTTGAAGCGCATCAATATCTAAGCCCGAATCTGTTTCATCAAGAATGCAGAGTTTAGGTTCCAAAACAGCCATTTGAAAGATCTCGTTGCGTTTCTTTTCGCCACCAGAAAAGCCTTCATTCACGCTTCGGCTTAGCATGTCTTGGGGCAATCCCAAAAGCTCAACTTTCTTTTTGATGTATTGCAAAAATGTGTAGGAATCAAGTTCTTCAATTCCATTTGCTTTTCGATTTGCGTTGAGTGCCGCCCGCAGAAAGTAAGTGTTGCTCACTCCTGGAATCTCGACAGGATATTGGAAGGCTAAGAAGACACCCCGGTGTGATCGCTCCTCGGGTTCAACTTCCAGGATGCTCTCACCAAAGAGAGCAATTTCCCCTTGAGTTACTTCATAAGTATCCCTCCCTGCAATCACATTGGCCAAAGTTGACTTGCCTGATCCATTTGGACCCATAATCGCGTGAACTTCTCCGGGACGCACGGTGAGGTTGACGCCTTTGAGTATCTGCTTCTCGTCTTCTGCGACCTTGGCGTGGATATTTTGAATCTCAAACATGGATGATGAACCTAGTTTACGTGACGAGAGGTCAAGCCCATCAGGCATCTTGGGGCTAAAGTGTACAAAAATGTAAGGATTAAGTCGGACTAGAAATTTCTCTCTCTATTGATGTCGTAGCTGGCCAACTATGGGACAAGATAAGAGTTATGGTCGCAAGTTTAGTTGTTTTGGGCTCGCTTCTCTCGGTTTCGAAGTTCGTGGCATTTGAACCGATTCCCATGGAACAGGTTCAAATTCATGACCGTTTTTGGGCCCCGAAAATTGAAACGAACCGAAAAATCAGCCTTATTCACAGCTTGGATATGCTCGAGAAATCTGGGAATATCAAAAATTTTGAGCTAGCAGCGTCTCAGGCTCATCAGGGCTATACGGGCCCAGTGTTTATGGATTCTGATCTTTATAAGACACTTGAAGCGGTTTCGCTCAGTCTTGCCACGCATCCCGATCGAAATCTGCAAGAAAGGGTGGAAGGAGTCATCCAAAAAATTGCTTCGGCTCAAATGCCCGATGGATATCTTGATACTTACTATCAAGTCAACGAGCCAAAGAATAGGCTGACGAACCTGGCTTGGAATCATGAGTTGTATTGCGCAGGCCACCTTATAGAAGCTGCCGTGGCCCATTACAAAGCCACAAAAACGAAGTCTCTGTTGGATGTCGCAACGAAATATGCAGATTTTTTGTGTCGCACTTTTGGAGATAAACCCGGGCAAAGGGAGGGGTATGGGGGGCACCCGGAAATTGAGCTCGCTCTCGTCAAGCTTTGGAAAGTCACGGGTTCAAGAGAGTACTTCGACCTTGCGCAATTCTTTATCATGCATCGTGGAGAAGGCTTCTTTGCCAAAGAGCAGCACATCCCCATAGACAAATATGATGGCAAATATTATCAAGACAATTTGCCAATTTGTGATCAAACAAAAATCGTTGGGCACGCTGTGAGAGCAGGTTATTTGATGAGTGGGGCTACGGATATTGCCATGGAGACCGGGAACGAGAAGCTGAAAACCATGTTGGACCGGGTTTGGGCCAATACCACGGAAAAAAACATGTATTTGACAGGAGGGATCGGGCCAAGTGCAAGTAATGAAGGATTTACTTTTGATTATGATCTTCCGAATCTCACGGCATATCAAGAAACCTGTGCTTCTGTGGCCATGGTGCTGTGGGATTACCGAATGGGGCTCATGCACGGTGACTCCAAATATTTCGATGCCATGGAGAGATCGCTTTACAACGGCGTTATTTCCGGAGTTTCGCTTGATGGGCTTAAGTTCTTTTATGTCAATCCGCTTGCCAGTACAGGGAATCATCACAGGTCTGAATGGTTCAGTTGCGCTTGCTGCCCGCCAAATGTTGCTCGCACGTTGGCTGGTTTGGGAGGTTATATGTTTGCCAAATCCGAGTCTGGAATCGTTGTAAACCTCTTTGCGGACAGCAGCCTTCAAACAGTTGTTGGCAATCATCGAGTTGGTCTGGAAACATCAACGAATTACCCTTGGGATGGCCGAGTGAGATTCAAAGTGAATGTTGAAAGACCGCAAGATTTTGGAATCTCTTTGCGAAAACCCGGATGGTGCAATAGCATCTCCTTAAAAATTAACGGCAAGCCCATTAAATCTGATCCGAGTGCAAATGGGTATCTCGAATTGACCAGGACGTGGAGCAATGGGGACAAAATCGAACTTGACATGGATATGACGCCAAGACAGGTGATGAGCAACCCGAGTGTTCAAGATAACCGAGGAAAATTGGCTCTCATGCGGGGCCCCATTGTTTATTGTTTTGAACAGACCGATAATTCGGATTCAATTTCAACGCTAAGTGTGCCTTTCCAAACGGCCTGGAAATCCAAATTTGAACCCAACTTACTCAATGGAGTTGTGGTGTTATCTGGATATGGCCAGACGAGCACCTTTTCGACTTGGCCAGGTGGACTCTATCGCGAAGCACAAGAGGGCCGTACGGTGCAAATGCGAGCAATCCCATATTACGCTTGGGATAATCGAAAACCTGGAGAAATGGCCGTTTGGATGCCAACTTCCCCACAACCACCTCTCCTTCAAGGACTAGAGAAAGGAGCCAAAATTTCAGCTTCATTCGTCAGCAGCTATGCGAAATTGGCCGGAATTAACGATGGGCAAGAACCAAAGTCGAGTGGGGAACAGCCTGGAGCTCTCCTTCATTTTTGGCCCCACAAAGGCGGTCAAGAGTGGATTCAGTACGAATGGAGCAACGCTATCGAAGTCAGCAGAACCGAAGCCTATTGGTTCGACGACACCGGACGGGGGGAGTGCCGATTTCCAAAGTCTGCTCATGTCGAGGCCTTAATCAACGGTTCGTTCCAACAAATAGGAGAAGACTTTGTTATTGAGCCGAATACATGGTGCCAGATCAATTTTCCAAAGGTTGAAACCAACGCTCTTAGGCTTGTCATAAATCAACAAGAGGGCTGGGCAAGTGGCGTACACGAATGGCGAATTTGGAATGATTCAGCCCAAAGTTCTTCAAGAAATTCGGAATCGATCTTCACAAAAAAGTAAAAGAACAAGAAAGTGAGTTGATTTGGAGTAAAAGATTAAGTAAGGAACGAAGAAATGAGAGCGTTAATTGGCGTCGATTTGATGGGTTTATATGAACTCGGCCGAGATTTGTTGTTGGGAATGGATTTTGAATCGCCAGAAATTCGACTCATCAATGTCGTCGAGCCATTGCTGTCACAAGGAGGTTTCCCGGAATTGTCGGTTGGGCATCCAATGGCTCAAATCTTAGATGATCTTAGAAAAGCAGGCGAGTCCGCACTTGAAAAAGCCAAACAAGACTGGGTGTTAGCCACGACTTCGGTTAAGTTTGGATTCACTGTACCAATCCTGGTTGAAGAAGCCAACTCATATGGCGCCGATCTTGTCGTTGTCGGATGCGGAAGAAAATCCGTTCTCGAAACCATGTTCGCAGGTTCAACAACGCGGGGACTGGCAATTGAATCGCACACGCCATTAATGATAGGGAAAGCAGAAACGCCCCCGGGGAAGCTGTCCATCGTTTTGGCACACGATATGTCGAATTATTCCGAGAATTCGATCAAAAGGTTTGTGGCCATGGCGCCACGTGGAATCGAAAAAATCACTGTCGTCACGGCCCATCATCTTGAAGACGCAACCCTTACCTCCGATGTTCAGCAAGCTCACGAAGAGCTCAAATCAGTGCTCGGGGGGCTCACGTCTCATGTTGAATCTATTATTATGGATGGAGATGCTACGCCTGTGATCAATGAAGCGATGCACCAAACGGGTGCCAATTGCCTGGTTATGGGCGCTCACGGCCATGGTTTCGTCGAGCGAATTTTTGCGGGCAGCACAGCCTTACACTTCGCGGTTAAGGAACCTTACAATATGATTCTTATCCGATCTTAATGAACCCTGAGCCAAGCACATTTGAGATACAAAGCTTCTGGGAATTGTAGCGGAGCTGGGTGATCGAGGTCTTGATATGTCACGTCTTCGAAAAAGATCCTTTTGTGATTGTCGCTGGCAGCAAGCCTTGCGGTTTCTATAAGTTCCTTTAAGTCGAGCTGATATGAACACGAGCAGACGATCAGGCGACCTCCGGGTTTTAGTTTTGGTATCGCTGCGTGAACCAGCTTCCAAACAGCCCACTTAAGAGCATCCCTTTTCTCAGAAGTTTTGGCTATTGCCGGAGGGTCAAGAACGATCCAATCATAAGGTCCGAGAGAGTCTTCGAGTAGATATTCAAATGCGTTTGCTTGCCAGAACACAGCTTCGAGCCCGTTTCTTGTAGACGCATCTCTAGCCACTTCAATCGCAGGTTGATGAATGTCGATTCCGTATACTTGGGCGCCGGCTCGCGCAGCCCGCAAACAGAAACTCCCAGTGTAACTAAAGCAGTCTAAAACTTTTTCGCCGGGTTTGATCCGCTGTTCGAATCGTCGCCGAGTTTCCCGCTGATCAAGATAAAAGCCTGTTTTCAAGCCCGATTGGACTGGAACAGGAAAAACAAGTCCGTCTTCTTCAACGGTAATTTCTGGAAGGGCGTTTCCATGAAGGAGTCCAGAAAAAGAACTCAAACCTTCTTCGTTTCGCCCGGCCATCTCGCTCTTTTCATAGATCGTCTTGGCTTTGGCTGCTTCCTGAAGTGGCCCAATCCAAAGATGCTTCAGGTTCTCCATTCCGAGTGATCGAACCTGCAACACGACATGGTCTCCAAACTGATCAGCAATGAGTCCTGGTAGCAAATCGGCTTCACTATAGACGACCCTGCGCCCGTTAGTTCCAGAAATAAGTTGATCTCGAAGCTCAATGGCTTTTCGAAACCGCGTTGCAAAGAATTCTTCGTCTATGGGCTCATCAACGTAGCTCAGAACGCGAAATTGAAATCGACTTTGACCGTTATAGGTTCCAATTGCCAAAAATCGACCCTCTGAATCCACAAGCCGCGCCAGCAAACCATTCTCGGCACCAAGCGATCGACATTCCCCCTTCTGAACCCATGGATAAAAGTTGGCAATCTTCCGCTCCTTGCCTTTCTTGAGTTCAACAACCCCAAAAGTCTGCGACATTTTGAGTTTATTTCTTGGAATCCAGTGCCTTCAAAATTGCTTCTTCAAGTTCAGAAGAGTTGGGCAAAACCTTGGGGTGGAATCGGGCCACAAATTGACCATTTTGGTCTATCAAGATCTTCCCAAAGTTCCATTCGATATCTTTACCTCCGCTCTTTTTCACGAGCCATTGATACATCGGGGATTGCTCGCTGCCTTTCACGTGGAGTTTGGAAAACATGGGGAAGCTGACTTTGTAATTAGCTGTGCAGAATGCCTTGATTTCTGCTTCGCTCCCGGGTTCTTGGCCCATGAAGTCATTGCAGGGAAATCCAAGAATCACAAAGCCTTTGTCTTTGTACTTCTCGTAAAGCGTTTCCAGGGCTTCGTATTGTGGGGTCAATCCACATTTGCTGGCAACATTGACGACCAGTACAGTTTTGCCCTTAAACAAAGACATCGATGTTGATTTGCCTTCAATGTCGTTCCATGTAAATTCGTGCCAGGACTTCACATCTCTTGTGATATCGGCCACTGGCGCATTTTGTTTCTTAAAGAAAAGCATGGTCATTCCAAGAATTCCGATCATGGCCCAGTGTACCGCTCTCATTTTTTTGATGTGATCCAAGTAAAGAGAATGATATTTTATATCTTCAAGGTTCCCAGTTTAGCTATATTTGATGCATGGATTCACGTCCCTCCCGCCGTTCGGTTTTAGCAGCAACGTCAAGTCTCGGTCTGTCCCCTCTGGCCCAAGCTCTCAACGTCTTCGTGCCAAACGGTGACCCGGAGCCGATAGTTATTTCAAGTAGCAATGGAAATTCCTTCAAGAACGGAGGCAAAACAACCTGTGTAGAAGAAGCTTACAATCGAATAGTCCAAGGCGAGGACGTATTGGACTCGATTATTGCCGGGGTAAACATTGTTGAATTGGATCCTGCTGAAACAAGCGTGGGATATGGGGGTTTGCCAAATGCCCATGGGGTGGTTCAACTTGATTCTTGTTGTATGCATGGGTCAAAAAGGTTAGCGGGAGGAGTCGCTGCGCTTGAAGGTGTCAAAACTCCGAGTCAAGTGGCAAGTGCGGTTGCCCGGCTAACAGATCACCACCTTATCGTGGGAGCGGGAGCACAGGACTTTGCCAAGACGCTGGGCTTCGACATACTTCCGGATCTGAACACAGAAAGATCGCGAAAGCTTTGGCTGGAATGGAAGAGGCGTACTGATCCTGATCATTACATAGACCCAAAGCAGCGTGAAGGAGGAGGATTGGATCTTGCTCTCGAATCCATGATTGCCGAGGGACTGATTGATCCCATCCATGCTTATGGAACGATCCATTGCAGCGCGATTGATCGACATGGTGACATGGCTTCTGTCACAACGACAAGTGGGTTGGCATTTAAGATCCCTGGACGGGTGGGCGACTCACCAATTCTCGGCGCCGGCCTCTACCTCGATAATTCTGTGGGAGCCAGTGGTTCGACAGGAAGAGGAGAATCTAACCTTTACAATTGCACTTGTTTTCTTATTGTTGAAGAATTAAGGCGGGGTGCGCATCCACAAGACGCGGCTCGGGCAGCTATGAAAAGAGTGAGGCAGACGGCTGAGAAGCGCTTGATCGGTGAGAATGGTATCCCCAAAATCGGCATGGAGTATTACGTTTTAGATGCCAAAGGGCGATCTGCTGGCATCAGTACGAACAAAGGTTCGCGATTTGCGCTTTGCGACAAAAATGGTTCTCGATTTGTGGATTGCCTTTACGCGTGGGAATAAGGGCAAACCCTAGTAGATTTGCCAGAAAAATTTGTCACGAATACGTATTCTTAACTCAATAACTCAATGGTGAGTGGTGGCACGGAAGAACTGTGTCTCTCCACAAAGAGGATGATCATGACAAATTCTTCATTTTTTCGAAAGAGCTTGCCGTTGTTGTTGGTGGCCCTTTCTGCAGTTTCTCACGCTCAGTTGGTTGATGCGAAATATGACGCTGATGGTTCGAATTCAAATTTTGTGGCAGACGGCAATATCAGTGCAAACGAATATGGGCTAGGCAATAGCCAAAGTTTCCTTGGAGCTGGTACCGGTTTTGGAGGAACGTTGGGGAATGGTGCAATGTACATGGATTTCAGCAGTACAAACCTCAATATCGGGGCCGCGCTTGGCAACAATCTCAACGACAACATTGTGATTCTTATTGATTCTAAGGCTGGTGGTTTCACAGACGCTCAGATGAACGATACAGGAGACCCTGGGAGGAACCTTAGCACCAACTTGACAAGGGACGTCGATGATCAATTCTTTTCGACATTCTTGCCGGACTATTCCATTGTCATTGGAAGTTTTGGGATTGTCTCGTTTGAGCTCACCTCAGGATCACTGAATTTCATTGATTACAATGGAACCTTCACTGGAAATGCAGCCGGACTTGCAAGAGAATACACAATCGGGCAATCCGCATTTAGCATCAACACGAGCCAGGGGTTCGATTTCATTGTCGGATACGGCTCAGATACAAACTATATGTCGAACGAAGGAATTCCTGGACAAGGTTTTGCTTCAGGTGGCAACTTAGGTTTTGACAACAACGGCAATGGAACCGTTCATTGGGATCACTACGATCATTTTGGCGTGGTACCTGAACCAGCATCGATGGTTGCACTTTCATTTGGCTTGGTTGCCATGCTGAAAAAGCGACGAAAATGAACTGAAGTAGTAGACAAATCATGGCGCCCTCACCATTTGGTGGGGGGAGTGACGAGGTGATTGCTTGCAAAAGCAATCACCTCGCGTTTATGTAAATTCCGAATATGGAAACGAGAAAATAAGGTACTAAACTTGCGGCTCCTGCATAATCCTTTGCCATCCGTTGCCCTAAAAAAAGCATGCAGAGAGTTATCGAACAAACAATTGGCCCTACGGTCTTCATGTTTGACAAATCCACAAAGAAGACTCCGAAGATTCCAAGTCCGCACAGAATCCCAGAGGAAACTTCTGCGAGCGTCAAGATTGATAAGAGAATCGGAACAACATTCTTGAAAGGAGAACTGGCAAAGTGGCCCTTGAGCCAATCTAGATTTCCCCTGCGATCAATCACTTTATCAAGACCAGATTGTACAAATGTTATTGCCAAAAACAAATTGATCAAAATCTGGCACCATTGAATTGGGGACATGACTGAATAAATGGACGAAAGAGCTGTTTAATTAGCGTCGTTCTGGCGAATTTGATAAGCTCTTAAAACGTCTAGAGGATACAGATGACTCGGACAAGCATTTTTTGGCTAAAAGTTGTGGCAGGTTGCTCACTGATAGGAGTCATCGCCATGTCATTTTGGATTTTCCGGCATTTCAAGCCGACAAGAGCGACCTACGATCTTGGTTCTGACATGCTCGTCAGTGGAAATCCTAATCTTAAAGAGGTTTGTCTGACTTTCGATGACGGGCCCCACAAAGGGTCGATGGACGAGATTTTGGCGTGCCTTAGAGAAAACCACGTTCGTGCAACGTTCTTTGTTGTCGGGAGCCAAGTCGATAGGCAACCTTCACTAGTGCGCCAGATGTTGGCTGAAGGGCACGAGGTCGGAAATCATACGTACACACACAAAAGATTGAATCAGATGTCTTTGACCAGTGCGAGACAAGAGCTTGCAGCTTGTGAAGCGAGTGTGTGGCGTGCCACGGGAGCAAAAATGACACTCATGCGCCCACCGGGAATGGAATTCAACAACAATGTCTTGAGCCTAGCTCGTGACATGGGATATGTGACTATACATTGGAACGTTGTGGCGGCAGATTACGTAAAGATCGACCCGAAAATCATCATTCAAAGGGTCTTGAAACAGACATCTAATGGCTCCGTTATCCTGTTACATGATTCTCCAGACACTGCGAAAGCATTGCCAGAAATTCTTAAGGCGCTCAAATCTCAAGGCTACTCGTTCGTCACGACAACACAGATGCTGGCACGGCTCCCTAGGCCGGTAGTTGTCGCATCAAATGCGTTTCATATCCCACAGCAGCAAGCGCAACAAGTGAAAGAAGTCGTAGCCTCCAAGCAGAAAAAGGTCGAAAAGACGACGAGAGTATCGAAGCAAAAATCGGGATGGCAAGACAAAAGTGTTCGCAAAGAGTTGGTGGATGCTCCTGTTTGGGATGGTCCAAATCTGGAAAAAACTGGTAATCAATCCCCTGGCTGAGGAACCGGATATCGACCATTTCAGGTACAAAACAGAGGATTTAGTCCGACCAGCATCTTTGTTTGTGCAAATAAGTATGGTAGGTTAGCAAAAAATGCTTGAACTTGAAAAGTCGCGACATCTCGCATTTAAAGAATTTATTGCAGCACATGCGCGAATCATGGAGGTCGTTGACGCAGAACTGGCCAAAGCAAATATGATTCCCTTAACTTGGTATGACGTTTTGGTCACTTTGGAATATGCCGATGGCCATTCATTGCGCATGAGCGAACTTGCAGAGAGAGTTCTCCTAAGCCGGAGTGGCCTCACTCGATTGATGGACAAACTTGTGCAAAAGGGATTTGTTGTGAGACGAACTTGCCCAACAGACAAGCGAGGTTTGCATGCCATCCTCACAGACAAAGGGCAAAAAGTGCGAGAAGAGACTTGGCCACTTTTCTCAAGTCTCATTCAAGAAATTTTTGGAGCTCAAATGAGTGACGAAGAAGCTGGGAACATCACAACAGTGATGAACAGAATCGCGACCGCTGCCATGAGCTTTCGCGATTCTGTTCAATAACTCTTAGTCGCTCTTTTTGGGCACGAATTTCAAAACGGTGCCGTTTATGCAAAACCTCAAATTTGTGGGTGGAGGGCCGTCATCAAAAACGTGACCTAGGTGTCCATCACACCTAGAACAAAGAATCTCTGTTCTCACCATGCCAAATTCCTTATCGGTTCTATACCAAACGTTGTCTTTGTCTATGGGATCATAAAATGATGGCCAACCAGATCCCGAATCAAATTTCGTTGTTGCACGAAAGAGCGGCAGATCGCATCCCACGCATCGATATTCACCTTCGCCCTTAAATTCTAAGTTCACACCGCAAAATGCACGCTCTGTTCCCGCGTGTCGAAGGATCTTATATTGATCGGGAGTCAGTAATTTTTTCCACTCTTCATCTGTATGAATAACTTTGTCTTTTCTTTTTGGACTTTCCATGTTTAGATTCACGACATTCTTCGTAGCTTGTTGCGCTTCCTGTTTATCCTGGTGATTGTTCAAATTGATGAAACCAGCAATGCCAGCAGCGATTGCTATAACTAAAAAGACTTTCATGTTAGTTTCCTCATCTCAGTAAGTTGGTGAGATCGTTGACGAGTTCCTTCATTGTACAAACTTTAGGGCTTTTTGAACTGTAGTGAACATCAAGATAATCTGCCTACATTCTTTGAACGGCCTAAGATCGCTTGAATTTCTTGCTAAACCACACGCTCAAATCATCAAAGATCGTGTAGGAACAGGGAATGACAAGCAAAGTCAAGAATGTCGAAAGGACAACGCCACCAATAATTGTGATACCAATTGTTTCTCGGAACTCAGATCCTCGTCCAATCGCCAGCGCAACGGGCAACATTCCAAAGATGAGAGCCATTGTTGTCATGATAATCGGGCGCAATCGGGTCTGGCCAGAATCACAAAGGGCTGTGTGGCGGTCTTCGCCACGTTCACGCAAGGTGTTGGCATAATCCACGAGCAAAATGGCGTTCTTGCCCACAATTCCAACCAAAGCAATAATGCCAACAAATCCCACAATATTGAGCGGTTTATCAGTCAGAACTAGTGCCAGCAACGCACCAACCATCGCTTGTGGCTGAGCAAGTTGAATTATGAATGGATAAAGCAAATTGTTATAAAGGGATGCCAAAACGATATAGACCAAAACGATGCCGATAATGAAGGCACCGAAAAGGAAACCCATCTCTCTAGCCATAACATCGGCTTGCCCCAGCTCCTTAAGGCGAACCCCATCCGGCAAGATGTTGTTGTCTTTGATCCACTTACTCACAAGCTCGTTCGAAGTTCCTGCAACATAACCTGGCAAAAGATCCGCTGTGACCAAGATTTCTTCCTGTCGATCTCGCCGATCAATCTTTTCTGCAGACTGGCCCTCTTTCAGATTCGAGACATCTTCCAGATAAATCGGCATATTTTCTTTGAAAGCTACTGGAACGTTGGCTAAGTTATCTGGATTGTTCCGATCCAACAGATCCATCATAACCCTCATGTCGTATTCCCTTCCATTGACACGGAATTTCGATTGAATATCACCTTCGTAAAGCGTTCTCAGGGCCAGGCCAACTTCCGATGTCGAGAGCCCCAAATCTCCTAATTTCGCTCGATCTGGGATGGCTACAAGTTCTGGTTTGCCCGGTTTGCTCGAAATATCAGGAGAAATGACTCCAGGAACCACTCGATCATGGATTCCTTGCTTGATCTTTAGAGCAGTTGCAAAGAGGAGGTCATGATTATCTCCCCGCAAAGACAACTGAATTGGCGAGCCAAAACCTTGGTTGGCACCCGAGGATACTAAAACGTTTGCTCCGGCCACTTTGCCGATCATTTGGAGCATATCGCCAGCGACAGCAGTATCAGACATATCGCGAAGATGCTCGGAATGCTTCTTGAAAAACATGAGCTTGTCGATAATCGAACTCTTGTCGTAAAGAGTCACCGTGATCGAAGCGTAATTTGTGCCTTCTTGCCCCGGGCCAAAACCCCCGCCTCGCCGACCCACGCGAGAAAGAACGTACTTGGCTTCGGGGTGCTTGCTCACGGTCTGTTCGATTCCACTTACGACTTTTTGAGTCTGAGCCAAATTGGATCCGGGTGGTAGATCGATGCTGATATTGACACTCGCCGAATCTGTCGGAGGGATAAACACAAACTTAAAGAGACTGTCTTGCTTCCATGCATGATAGAAGAATCCTAAAACTGCGGCCAAAGCAAATGATCCCGCAAAGAAGAACATGTGGATGAGCGTTCGTGATTTGGCTTGCCTTCTGACAAGGTTTACCAACCAAATGAGCACACCGATAATGATAGAAATTCCCGCAAAGAGAACTGAACTCATCAAAGCGGATTTCAGATCCGGTTGGTTTGATCCTCCAATGAACATGAAGACTGAAAAGAGAACTGTCCACCCGATCCCAAATGTGTACCAACGACGCTGTAAAGACTTATCCAAAATGCTGCGATACTTGAGCGAAAGGTTGTGGAATCCCTTTTCAAAAGCCTGAGCGAAGCGCCCTTTAGGATGCTCCCAATCTTCACCCTTTTTATACCAACGGCTCGCAAGCATCGGAGTCACAGTAAACGAAACAAAGAGTGAAAGCATAACGGCCGTGGCGAAGCCCCATCCAAGAGGGCGGAAGAACTGACCCACAACACCCCCCATGAGGGCAATTGGCACCCACACGACGACATCTGCAAGCGTGATCGCGATGGCAGCTATGCCAATTTCAGAACGCCCGTTGATGGCCGCTTCAACAGGGTCTTCACCCATCGTTAAGTGTCTATAGATGTTTTCAATAACAACAATAGCGTCATCAACAAGCACACCTACTGCCAACGACAGTGCCAACATCGACATGTTGTTTATCGTAAATCCGAGTGCAGAATAGACGATAAAAGTTGCAAAGATACACGTCGGAATCGCAAGTGCAACAATCATCGTTCCGCGGAAATTGTGGAGAAAGAGCCAGACAACTCCCATGACCAGTAGGATTCCAAATGCAAGAGAAAACTGAAGATCAAATAGTGATTCCGAAATTTGTTCGCTCTCGTTTTGAGTAATTTCGAATTCGATTCCATAGTCCTTCGAGAGTCGATCAAGCAAAGAAGGAGTCTGCCCATCTTTTTCTGCAATAGCGTGGTTGATCTCAATTGCATTTCCAGCTTTAGCTTTTGCAATTGAAATGGTGACTGCTTCAGAGCCATTGAGACGACTGAAAGATCGTCTTTCTGCATTTGTGTCTACAATGGTAGCGATATCAGAAAGTCGAACGCTTTTGTTGGGGCCATTGTTCTGCTTGTCACTGAAGGTTAACCACATCTGCCCGATTTCTTCGACCGACTTGAATTCGCCGTTCACTCGAACGGCATATTCTTCACGATCGGTCACGACTCGCCCACTTGGGATATTGATTGCAGCCGCTTGAACAGCTCGCTGAACATCTGTAATCCCAATTTTGTAGCTCAGCAGTGCGTCTTTCTTGATTCGGATTTGAATTTCACGAACGTCACCACCTGAAACCTCGACCTGTGCAACGCCGTTGATTCTCGCGAATCGATCCTTGAGAACGTTTTCGGAAAGATCCCTGAGTTGGCGATTCGAAAGACCTTTACTCTTAACACTCAGGGTCAAAACTGGACTGCTTGATGTGTCTTGTTTTAAAACGATGGGCTTCTGGACATCTCTTGGTAGCGCTCCTACGATAGCATCGACCTTTGAACGGACGTCATTAAGTGCAGTGTCTTCGTTGCTCCCGACGTTCAACCGAACGACGACCGTCGATACCCCTTCTTGAGAGGTGCTTGTGACCTCTTGAACGTTTGATACGCTCGAAACCGACTCTTCAATGGGCCGAGAGACAAGTTCGTTGATTTCGTCTGGACCTGCGCCCGGATACACCGTCAGAATCGTAATGGCTCCAAAGCTTACATCGGGGTTTTGCTCCTTTCTCAGTCCACTAAAGGAGATCATCCCCAGCAGGGCAAATGCCGCGATGATCATCCATATGAAGATGTGTCGCGTTATCGCGGTTTTGGTGAGACCCATAATTTTAGTTGCCTTTCTCGGCTTCCTTGACCTTCACGTCGGAGCCATCGACAATGGTCGATTGACCAGAGGTCACGACTTTCTCTCCCGTGGCTAGTCCTTGAATTTCCAGAAAGTCCCCGTTCTGTAACCCAGTTTTCACAATTTGCTTTTTGGCTTTTTTATTGGCAATTGTGAACAGATAAGCGGTTTCTCCATCTCGAATGACAGCCGCAACCGGAACGACAGTGGCACCCTTTCTTATGCCCAGTTGGATTTGTCCACGAGCAAACATTCCAGGCCTAATACCACCAGATTCATTGATAATGATTCTCGCCGTGTAGAGCCGTCCTTGTCCGCTCGCCAATGGGTTGACCGCTAGAACTGTTCCTGTATAGGTTCGGCCTTGTAGGGCATCAATTGTAACTTTTACCTGCGACCCGGTTGCAATCCTGGAGATCTTAGATTCCGGAACATTGGCTTCAAAGTATGTTCCTTGGTCCCCGACAATGGTAGCGATCGAAGTTCCAGGAGCAACAAAAGTGCCGGATTGGAGTGGCTTTCCGGAAACCTTGCCTGAAAATGGTGATTTGATTGTTGCGTCAGAGAGGGCTTTCTGTGCCAACCGAACTTGTTCTAGAGCCGACATAAGATTGGCCCGAGCAGCGTTCACCTTCTCGTCGAAATGTACATCAAGATTCTTGTCAGTTTTGGCTGTCCTTAGGGCTTCCTCGGCAACACGAACTTCAAGAGTGGCGGCCTCAAGATCTTCCGGTCGCGTGGCAGATTCCACCATGCTTAGGTTTTGCACACTACCCTGATATGCCGCAAGAGCATTCTGGTAGCGATTATCGGCAGCTTCGACTTCGACCTTGGCTATGGCTCCTTTTTCAAATAAGCGGTTAGCACGATCGAGCGCAATCTTGGCTGTATCCAGGTCAGATTTCGCCCGCTTCACGCTCCATTGAGCTTGGGTTCTTTCTTCAGATCTCGATCCATTCTTTGCCTTGGCCAATCGCGCCTTAGCTTGAGATAGCCGAGCCTCGGCCGATTTGACACCTGAATCAGTTTTCGTGGGTCCAAAGTGCGCATCTGTTTGAGCCTGCTGAAGCGCCAAACGTGCGCTACTCGCCTGGGATTGCGCCTGCCTCAATCGAGCATAAAGGTCCTCAGTTTCTTGTTGAGCAATGGCTTGTCCTGCTCGGACAATTTGGCCATCGTGAACAAAAACTGAAACGAGCCTGCCTGCAACTGACGCACCGATATTGGATTGCTCCGATGAAGTTATTGACCCGGTGACCTCGAGGTTCTCAAGGAGATCCATGGACTTAGAAGATTCGACAATGACTGATACCGACTTGTCTCCCAAAATTTCTTGGGTTTTCTTGGCCTGCTTCTGGGCGTTTCTATCAACACAGCCAACAGCCAAAGGCAAAAGAACTGCAACAGGGATAAGAATGGAAGTTTTCATTATTGTTTGATTTGGATGTCGTCCATGCCAAGGGCTCGAAGCAGAGCCGAGTATGCTTGCATAAATTGATACTTAGTTGTTTGCACCGCACCAAGTGCGGCGGTTAAATCGGCTTGGGACTGGATCACGTCCAGAAGAATTCCAACCCCTTCGTCATACCGAATTTCGGCAAGCTTTAGGGTCTGCCTCGCGAGTTTGGCGCTCTCTTCGGCAGTCAAATAATTGGCTCTCGCGGTTCCAGCTCTGGAATAAGCGTCCCGAACTTCCAAAGCGATCCCCAGAATAAGCTGTTCCAGTCCGATTTTTGCGATGTCGACATCAAATTTTGCGGCTTCAACTTTTGATTGTGTGATTCCGGAATCAAACAGTGGAACAGTGAGAAAGACACCCGCTGTGGAACTGTGATCTGCTTGCTGAACCCCAGGATTGAAATTTCTGGTGTGATTGGCTTGTATATTCAGTTGTGGCTTGATGCTCGCACTTTGAACGTCTGCAGTCCTGGTCAAAGATACGATCGTAAACTCTGACTGTTTTATTTCGGGCCGATTTAATATGGCCGTGCTGACCAATCCTGCGGGGTCTTCTGGAATCGTCGGCAAAGAGGTCACGGGTTCAGCATCAAACTCGGTCTCTATGCTTCGCGAGAGAGCACTATTCAAACCATGTTTGGCTTGCTCCAAATTTCCGCGAGCCTGTGTGAGTGCTTGTTCGGCCTTGCGAACCTCGTTTTCAAATCTTAGAAGGTCGAATTGAGAAATAGTCTCTTCTTGCTTTCGAATCTTGGCTTTTTCATACCTTTCGTTTGTAGCTTTGAGCGCTTCTATTTGAACGTTTACGAGTTCGGCTGAAAGCAAAACGTTGTAAAAAGCGGTCCGAACATTAAGCTTTAGATTGTTATTCGCCACGCCCAGCCCGGCTTCGGCAGCTTTGCGATTAAACTCAGTGGCTTGAAGGGCCTTTCTGCTGAGACCACTGATGTCGATTGGCTGAACTAGGTTCAGCGAAGCAGACTTGGTGTCCCGAGAACCATCAAGAGAGCTTTCAAATCGAGATAAAGTGGCTGAAGTTGAGATATTTGGGCCAAATGCTCCCTTGGCCTGGGATTCAAATCGAGCAGCTTTAGCTCGTTGAGCTTCGGCGATTCGAACTCCAAACGCATTCTCTCCGGCGATTTTTATGGCGTCCTCAATCGTCAAATTTTGGGAACTGACTTGAGAAATTAAGCAAACAATTGCAAACCACTGTGTCATTCTGTTGGCTCCGTCGATTTGAGGTTTTCGATGATCTCTGAGAAATCTTGTAAGCACTCTTGAAGAGCCTCAATTTTAGTAACTACCAGGCCCTTATATATAGGATGCTTAAGCAAAATAAGTTTGTCTCCTGGATGAATGTTCAGATCAGCCCTGGCTTCAACTGGGATGACAACCTGACCTCGATCTCCTACTGTCATCGCACCATAAAAGCAGCTGTTCATATCCAATTGAGCTCCACCACAGATTCGCATAACCAATCACATTTTTCATACAAATCATACTCGTATGTAATTTCAAAATATGAACGAAACAGCCCACGATGAGGCTTTAGGGTCATTACGAGAGGCGATTGAAGAGAGTTGCACGAGTCAAAAAAAGAGTGCCAAAGTTAGGAACTCTGGCACTCTTTCGTTGTCATTTAAGTTCGAACTAGTCTCGGCTTGGTCGCGGAGTTCTTCCGTCATCGGTAAGGTCTGTTACAACGAATGGCAACAGGGCCATTTCTCGAGCTCGCTTGATGGCGCTGGCAATCATTCGCTGCTGTTTGGCGGTGTTCCCGGTCTGCCGACTTGAGACAATTTTTCCTCGGTCGGTCATAAATTTTCGCAAAATGGCCACATCTTTGTAGTCGACGTAATCAATTTTGTTCAGAGTGAGAATGCTCACTTTCCGCTTCGTGCGTTTGGCTTTCTTGCCATCACCTCGGCCCTCGTCAGCAGCTGCTTTTTCTGCGAGCGCATCGAGTTCCATACTGTTCTGTTCTAATTCTTCGCTCATTGGTCATCCTCGTGCCGTTTTCCGGCCTGGCGAATCCCAATTGTACCTTCGGCCGAATTCACCAGCGGGCCATCCCAGCAAGTCCACCATCGTAATTCCTAGGTATTTGAACCACGCACGTACCCTTACGAGGTCGGATTTCTTGAAGATGGGGAATGGAGGTTGTGAAGGCAAGTGAACTTGATTCCTTCACACAAAAACAGTACTGGATTGCCCGTCCAGTCTCATAGACACCCTCCCAGCCATCGGCCCCAGTTTCTGGGGCCATCTTTTTGACTTTTATGTGGAACAAGACAAGTAAGAGAAACTCCTCGATTTACTTGGCAATTTGCGGTTCCTGACATCCGAAAATCTATAACGACTTGCAGCAAAGAAATCCGATTATTGATCTAGCGACTGAACTCCAGAAGGCGGGGTGGTCGATGGTGTTAGACCCAGGCAACCTCAAAGGTGGCGTTCCAATATATTTCCCTAACGGGCCACTTAGAGGCACGTTTATTGAGGCTCCTCAACCTCCGATTCTGCAGTGCTTTGATCCCCTAAAAATCGGATTCCTCGTGATAGAAGAAACGGGCAAAGTCATTACTAAGTGGGGGTTGGCCTCATCCTTAGACATTTTTGAACCTGGTCACGCAAGTGTGAACTCAACAATAAAGTCGCTCGTCAGGTCAACAGGTCGAAATCAACTCGCGTCATCGCTCATAGACGAATACCGCTTTTTTGCCACGCCTCTTCCAGGAACAACTCCACTTGCATTCAATATTTTGGTTGTCGAGGCCAAGGAAGAAGCAGAGATAAGGCGAAGAGCAGCTCAAAGTGAGCGAAAAGCTGATGCTCTTAAAAAGATAGGAAAAGCGCTTACGATGCATCAGACACTGCAGCCTATGACGGTTGCGGCAACGCATGCTATCAGCGCTGCCACAGATGTAGCTGCCGTTTTGCTCTGGGTTTTGGGTCAAGAATCGGGTTCGCTTGAATTAGTGGCTAGTGTGGGGGCTAATCGGTCAGGAACGACTTCGATGGCTAAGATTGAGCACACAGGCAAGGTTCAATTTGCAGCCGAGCTTGCTGCCCAAAGGCAAAAACCTGTGATCGTGCCCGATGTTCACCAGAATCCGTTAACTTCTGAAATTGAAGGAAGATTCTGCTATCTGAACCCGGGTGGAATGATGGTATGGCCCTTGATGATCGGGAATCGACTGGTTGGATTGCTCGAAGTCGTGTCTCGAGAAGACGATAGCGCCTTTTTAGAAAACCAAGACCTCTTTGCAACAATTGCTGAGCACATGTCGTTGGCACTCAATTCTACATTGATGTTTGAAAATGCTGAAAAGCTCGCAACATACGATCCGCTAACTGGAATTGCAAATCATCGAACCATGCAGGAGTTCTTGGCGAAGCGAATTTTGGAATCTGAAAGATCGAACTCCCTTATTGGAGTCATCATGCTGGATGTCGACCATTTTCGTAAGTTCAATGAAGAGGAAGGTCACGATGCCGGAGATCGAGTACTCAAGCTAGTCGCAAATGTCATAAAGAACTCTGTTCGCCCCTATGACCTTGGGGCTCGTTATGGTGGCGAAGAGTTTACGGTAGTCATGCCAGGTGTTAATGCTCAAGAAGCTCTCGTTGTTGCTGAGCGAATTCGAAAACGGATCAGCGAAATCGAATACTTCTCGGCGAACGGAACAAAGTGCCAAATCACAGCGAGCCTCGGGGTTTCTCTTTATCCCCACCATGGGCAAGAGTCGGCATCGCTACTCAAAACTGCGGACCTGGCTCTTTATGAGGCAAAGAGGCTCAGCAGAAATCGAGTCGTGCTTTACCAAGGATCAGAGATTGCCGAGGATTCAAAACACAGTGCGGAACAGATGAGAATTGCGAGGACTATAGTTCCTTCAGACTTATTAGATCAATGCGAAAAATATCTTAAGCGCTTAGTTAACAGGATCGGATTTGCAGCGAGCGAACTCAATTTATCCACAAATCAATTCGAGGTCTTAAGAGCTGCGGCCTATCTCTTTCCTCTATGGCAAAGGTTTCATGCGACCGGCGATCGAGAAGGCATTGAAAAGCTAAAAGCTCATCACCAGATTAAGCCTGTGATTTCGATCCTGATTGACTCTGAAGAGATGTTTAATGGCAATGGCCCAAAAAAACTTTCTGGCTCACAAATTCCTTTGCTTGCTCGGGTTTTGGTTGTGCTCCAGGCTCACGCTCAAGGGTGGGTTGACCCGCTGGATAAAGTACCAGGAAAATACGATCCAAACATTGTGGAACTCGTTTATGGGTCGGGCATTGCAGCTTAATACTCAGGCGATATTTCGACCCGAATTCCAATGACGGCAATCACATCTGCGACTCCCTGGCACTCTAATTCGCTAGATCTATGCACGACACATTGGCCATAGTGATCAATTTCCCATGCTTCGATATAGGCTTCTTCTTCCGAGCAACCTGTCGATAGCATGAGCACCGTCATGACTTCTTCATAGGTATTCGTGTCGTTGTTAAAAACTGTGACCAACCAAGTGTCTTCGTGCTGATTAGAATGCAGAACTTCGCGTTCGGGAAGCTCAATTGCAAATCTTAGGTGAGGAGGCAATTCAGTCATTCCATTCCTTGGCAACTTCGGCCCGAATTCCGAAAGTCTTGATAAACTCAGCGACAGCCAGACATGCAGGTTCGCCGGCGAAGTGAACTTCTGCTTTTCCAAAATGGTGCGCCTCCCAAGTTTCTATCATAGCTTCATCTATCGAACAACCTGTGGCATCAATTAAAACTTGAACGACCAAATCGTAGGGAGTGACATCGTTGTTGAAGATGATGACTTTGTGCCGATCGGCTAAACCAGGTACTACTTGCTCAAGTGGCGTGAGCTGCGGGGATGTCGTATTTCCAATCACTGGAATCTCCACGAATAATCTTAATATTATACCCCGTCTTGGTCATTTTCGGGTTCAGGGTTTTTTCTCAAGATGGCCATTACGAAGCTCAGAGAGAGAATCGCTATTGCAACCGCGAAGACCAGAAATCCATTCCGAAGTCCAGGAGGATGATATCGAAAAACAATTTGATGTCTTCCGCTTCCAATTTTCACTTGTCTCCAAGGGCCAGGCAAAATCTCCATCTTCTGCCTATCAACCGTGGCCTCCCATCCGGGCAAATTTCGATCCTTTATTGTCACGATCCCAGGGCCATCCGCATAGAGCATTTGGTGATCGTAACCGTCTTCCTTCAGCTCGAAATCACCAGAAGGTGACGAGATTCTGTGCCCGCCAACTGAATATTCTAGCAAGCCAGACGGAAGGTTTTTGTATTCACCAAGCCCTTCGATCGGTTGTTGGCTGAGCAGCCGGCTCACCCCACAATCTCTAAGGGAATCGATGTTTATTTTTGATTTAATAAACATCATATTTCCATTTGCGGGAGGTGCCGGGTCTTGACCGGAATTGACCTTTCTCAGGATTTCAAGAGTTTCAGCACTGAGTAAAGAATCGTAGCCACTAAGCTCATGAATTCTGGCCACTGAGGCCAGATTCCCGGGCAAAGTAGCTTTCGCTGGAGCAAGAAGATCCCAATCTTGATTCACAATAGCAATCCTTTCCTCCGGAGTGAAGACTATGGGATTAGGCAACTTTTTACCCATGGGGCAACAAAGAGTTGCACAAAATGCAGAAGCCAGAAGTGTGCCAGTCAAAGCAAATGCAGACTTTGATTTTTGAGCAAAATAGGCCACAAAACCAGACAAAAGAAGGGGAACCCCGATGAGAAGGGTTTTGAACGATGCAACCCCAAATGCAACTTCCTGAACGCCTTCAAATCCTGGAATCCAAGATGATTTTTGGCTGTTGACGACGATGAGTACAACAGTCAAAGCAAGTCCAGCCCCAATACCAAGGAACAGATTTCGAGCTTCAGAAGGATTATCCTCAAGGTGCTTCCACAGGCATCCCGCCAAGACAGAAAGCGCAAGAATAACCAGAACAGCCGCTCTGCCAGGGCTTCCCGTGTTTGCCCAGCCAGGAACGCTCAGATACATTGCGGCGGAAAGCGGTCCAAGAGCTAAGAGCAAACCTACAATTGCCAAACAAATTCCCCAAAGATTTTCCCGGATTCGGCTCCGACCAAAGACAAGAAATAGACAAGCGAAAGCAATTGGCGAAACGCCGATCGCTCCCTCGGCAAAGGCCGCCCCACGTTTTGTGTAGGCCGGAAAATAACTCGGAAGTGGCTCGGATTGGGGTGATGATCTATAAGGAATGAGGGGAACACCCGTTGCAGAGGGAAAAACAATCCCCGTGAGTTCATCTAAGCCAAGTTTGCTCGCCAAATATGCCTCTAATCCTTCGGATGTCACTTTGACCTGGCGATGAGATATTTTCGAAAACGCTAAGGCTGGAAGAACTTGAGGTGCCGAGAGGCCACAACCTAAGCAAATCGCAAGAGTTGTGCCCAAAATTGCACCAAATTGTGGTTTGATTTGGAAGAGCGATAGACACGCCGTGACCAGAATGGCAATGAGACCATAGGCTGCAAATTGAAGATGCCCTCCGAGCAACATCATTCCCGTGCAAAATCCCGCCATGGCTCCCGCTGGGTTCAAGAAACGATTCGATCTTATAGATCGAAGAGTGAAAGCACATGCCCAAGGAATCCAAGAACAAGTTGTGACAACACTAGCCAATGGAAGCCAAGAGGCTAGAAAAGGAGACATTCCAAATAGACCTCCTGCTATCAACGCTCCGTTTTCCGTTGCTCCTATTGTTCGTGCCAGAAACCATGCACCCACGCTCGCAAGGGCCAAATGGATCCAAGCCAAGAGAGTGATTTCCAATGGGGTTGGCAAATGACAAATCCCAAACAAAATATGGAGCGGATAGAATGGAGCACTTTGTGAGTTTGCGAGGAGAGGTGTCCCTGCCAGCTGGTAAGGGTTCCAAAGGGGAATTTGTCCTTTGCTCCAAGAATCTAAAACAAGGTCGCGCCATGGATAAAACTGAAGCACGCCATCAGCTTGCAAAACATCCCATGCCGATTGTGGCTTTGGGCCATTCCAAGGTGACATATGCATGATTTGATCCCAAGGCCCAACGATCTCTCCCAGGAACAGACAGCGCCAAAGAATGAGAATTGGCCAAAGACAGAGAATGATTATGGAGATCTGCCGGAAGGAGAGGCGCATAGCCACAAGTTTAGCGCGAGAGCGTCGAATCTTGAGCGTTCTGACATAATCGAAAGAGATGTCGTTGATCACCAAAGTTGGCCGCAAGTCATGGAGGTCGCGCTTGGCCATGACTTTGATTTATTGCGTTCTTATTTTGGGAGCGGTCACGACAATTTATCCATTTGTTTTTATGGCCTCGACCGGATTCAAGGGCCCGACAGATCAAAACGACAACAAAATCATTCCGGCTTTTTGGACCGACGAAAAGGAGCTACTAGTAAAATATCGGGACGATAAGTTTGCAGGCGATGCCGATCTTTTGGCTTCATATGGTCAAGAAAGTCCAGCTAGTCCTGAGGAGATTCAAAAATATCGTGGGTTTTTGATGACTCTTAGCCCAGAACAGTGGAAAGTCGGTTTTCGAGTGCCATCACAAGGCGTCACGAGTCGCCTCGCAATTCTTTGGCAGAGATTTCTAAAGCAGAAGTATAAAGAAATTGACAAGCTTAATTTGGCCTATACTGATCTCAATCAAGGGTTTCAGCAGGTGCCTGTGCCAGTTGAAGCTTGGGAACGACCGACTTGGAAGGCACCAACTCATCAGAAGTGGAAAGACTGGGTTGAATTTAAAACTAGTTTGCCTGCAGAATTTCGAATTCCTATTCGAGAAACTTGGATGTTCCAAGAATATTTGCGAATCAAATCGAAAAATCGAATCGAGAACGTTGCTCCTGAGCTAAGGCTTGGCGCAAAGGCATTTGGAGAAATCCAATACCAACCAACCAATGGCAATCCTTTAATAGCGGAATTTCAAGCGCAGATCCCCCAGGTTCTTCGAGGGCGAACTGCCGAGGTTCTTTGGAGAAAAAATTCAAATTTGCCTTTACCACTCTTGGCAAACGATCGGGATTGGGTGAAGGAACATGAAATGGCTATCAGATCCGAGTTTTCTTGGCGAAATTACGGATATGTCATCGACTATATGGCGATCAATGGCCGTGCCCTTTGGAATACCATTTTCTTTTGCAGTTTGGCCATTTTGGTGCAACTCATCGTGAATCCATTGGCCGCCTATGCGCTCTCTCGATTCCCAATGAAAGCGACTGCAAAAATCTTGCTTTTCTTGCTTGCGACCATGGCATTTCCTGCGGAGGTGGCCATGATCCCATCGTTCTTGCTGCTCAAAAACCTACATTTGCTCAATACTTTTGCAGCCCTCGTTTTGCCCACAGCCGCAAGTGGCTACACGATCTATCTTCTCAAGGGATTTTTTGATTCTTTGCCTCAAGAAATCTTTGATTCAGGGCAAGTTGACGGAGCACCTGAGTGGATCATGATGTTAAAACTTGCATTTCCACTCAGCAAACCTGTGCTTGGCTACATCGCCCTTATGGCTTTCATGGCGTCTTATGGGGCATTCATTTATGCATTTCTTGTTTGTCAGGATTCAAGAATGTGGACACTCATGGTTTTGGTTTACCAACTCCAAATATTAGCGCCAAAATCGGTTGTCATGGCGGCTGTGACCCTAGCCGCCATTCCTACTCTCATCGTTTTCCTCGCTAGCCAAAAAGTAATCATGAGAGGAATCGTACTTCCCGGCGAAAGGTGAGAATTATCCGTTTCGCCTTGCAAAATCTGCCATAAATTCAGCGAGGACTTTGCATCCTTCGATAGGGAATGCGTTGTAGACGCTTGCCCGGCAGCCTCCAACACTTCGATGGCCTTTGAGTTCGCTCATCCCCGCTGCTTTGGCATCGCCGACAAAAACATCAGTCAACGAATCCTCGCTCAGAGTAAATGAAATGTTCATTAAACTTCGACAGTTTTGAAGTGCATGACCTTTGAAAAATCCACCTGAACCATCAATGGCATCATATATGATCTTGGCCTTTGCCTCGTTGTTTTTCGCAACTGCTTCAAGACCTCCAAAATCGATCCAATGCCGAAAAACCAATCCGCACATGTATACCGCCCAGCATGGAGGAGTGTTGTACATCCAACCGTTGCTCGCTTGAAGTTTGTAATCTAGCATGGGAGGCAATCCCCCAGGAACTCTTTCGAGTAAATCATCTCGAATAATGACAATCGTGGCTCCGGCTGGGCCCAGGTTCTTTTGGGCGCCCGCATAGACCATGGCGTATTTGGTGATATCAAACGGCCGACTGGCGATGCACGACGACATATCGCAAATGACTGTGCCCGAAAGATGAGGGTCTGTTAAGAAATCTACTCCTTGGATGGTTTCATTCGTTGTGATATGCCAATAGCTAGAATTGCTTGGCGCAGAGAGTGTATTTAAGTCCGGAATCGAATTATATGCTGTGCTTTTTCCCGTCCAGGCCACTCGGGCATCGCCTTCTAATCTTCCTGCTTCAACGGCCTTTTCGCCCCAAGATCCTGTGACAAGATAGTCTGCGCCGGCATCGCTCATAAAGTTTTTTGCAATCATTGTAAATTGCAAGCTAGCACCGCCTTGCAAAAACATGATCTTGTAGTCTTCTGGAATGCCAATCAAAGTTCGCAAATCGGCTTCTGTTTGCTCTGCAATTTTCAGAAAATCTTTGCCACGATGGCTCATTTCCATGACACTCATTCCAGCACCTTTGTAGTTGATCAAGTCGGCTTTGGCTTTCTCTAATACTTCAAGTGGCATGACCCCAGGGCCCGCGGAAAAGTTGAAACTGCGATCGTATGGCAAGCTCATAGGTTGAGTTTATCCAATTCACAACCCCGTCCATGGTTCAATCGTAACTGCTTTTGTCTTCTTGAGATATCATACGAATGATTGAATTGAAACTATGAGAAAATCGTCGCAAGTGCCGGCAACCCTTGTTGCAACCATGGCAGCTGTTTCACTCACGGGCTGTTCTTCAAGTTCAAAGCGATGCTTGGATCAGGCAGGGAAAATCATTCCCGATGCAGAATGTACGTCGCCTAGCGGAAGATATACGTATCCTCACTGGGTTTACATTCCGCGCAGTTCCGGTTCTGGTTCGGGATATTGGGGATGGGGATCATCTTCAAGTGGATCGTCCCGTGGCGGATTTGGATCAACGGGCTCATTTGGCAGCTAAGCTGAACGCCTCACTTGAAACGCATTGCAATTGAGCCCCGAAAGGATTGGGTTGAAAAAGTTGAATCTTGGGGCTTGACCTTTCATACCCATAAGGGTCGCGCTTATTGGAATGAATCGGCGCACTACGATTTTTCTGCGTCAGAGATTGATGCTCTCGAACAAGCCACTCTCACTCTCCATGGCATGTGCCTTGAGGCTGTTGACTTTATTATTGAAAATAATCGATTTGCCCAACTCGCTATTCCAGATCACCTGAAGGATGTGATTATCGAAGTATGGGAGCAAGACCCTCCCGCGATTTATGGCAGGTTTGATCTCGGATTTAGTGGCGACGATAGTCCAAAACTATTTGAATACAATGCCGACACCCCAACATCGCTTTTAGAGGCAGCCGTCGTTCAGTGGCATTGGCTACAAGAACTCTTTCCAGATCACGACCAGTTCAACTCGATTTGGGAAGGTTTGTGCGCGAAATGGTCTGATTTGAAAGACGAGAAATGCATTATGGGAGAGACGATCTATTTTGCCCATGAAAAGTCTTATGAAGATCTGATGACGGTTTCGGTTTTAAGGGATACAGCTGAATCGGCAGGGTTCAAAACCCAGGGAATTCACATGCGAGATATTGGATGGAATCCTGGGTTGGGAGCTTTTACAGATCTCGATGAAAAACCTATCAAGACAATTTTCAAACTCTATCCTTGGGAATATCTAATCACCGACAAGTTTGGAAGGCTCGCTACACAATCTTTCAAATTCATGCAATGGATTGAGCCAATTTGGAAAATGCTTCTTTCAAACAAGGGTCTCCTTGCCATATTGTGGGAGATGTATCCGGATCATCCCAATTTGTTGCCAGCATTTTTTGACCGATCTCAAGGTCTAAAGAGTTATGTCAAGAAGCCGCTTCTATCGCGAGAAGGCGCGAACATCATGTTCAAATCAGAAGGAATCTATATCAAAACAGGTGGAGATTATGGTGCAGAGGGATATGTGTTTCAACAAGCCTATGAACTTCCACAATTTGATGGGTTTCATCCAGTGATAGGAAGCTGGGTGATTGATGGCTACCCTCGTGGTATTGGAGTTCGCGAATCTGAGTCTCTGATCACGGACGATCTAGCCTCGTTTGTCCCCCATCGCATCGTTTAACTGACGGCTGATTCCAAGATTTGTAAAGTTCTATTGTCCGCATCGAGTTCGGCCCAGACACCTAAGGGGAGAGTGCACTTTTCTGCCATATGTCCAATTTTAAGACCAGAAATAGCAGGCACACCCATGGCACCAGCCCTCTCTTGCAAGACTTCGGACATTGTAAATCCGGGCTCGGGTAGATTTTCGGGCTTTGGAGCTGGTGTTCGGAATCCTCCAAAGATAAGACCCGAAAGACCTTGGAGATCTGGGCTGAGCAATAGGCTTGTTAACATCCGATCCACTCGGTATGGATCTTCGTTCACGTCTTCCAAGAACAAAATGCAATTTGAGAGGCGAGGGAAGTAGGGAGTTCCAAGAAGAGAAGTGAGGACGCTGAGGTTGCCACCGATGAGCTTTCCCTTGGCCTTTCCAGAAACCAAACAATTGGCCGAATCAGGAACAGATACAGAGATTGGATCCTTTGGTTCGCAAATCAGTTGCTTCATGCTTGTAGTCGTGAAATCAGAATATGTGCTGTCAGCCAACGGCCCATGGAAAGTGATGAGCCCGGTTTTTTGAGTGATTGCAATGAGGAGAGCAGTTATGTCGCTGTATCCCATTAAGATCTTTGGATTTTTTCGAGCGATGTCGAATGGGAACCTATTAAGCAAGCGAGAGCTCCCATAGCCTCCGCGAATGGGAATGATTGCTGCTATTTCCGGGTCTTGAAATGCCGAAACGAGATCAGCGAGCCGTTCTTCGTCACGACCTGCAAAGTATCCCCATTGCTTCGAAATGTTTTCTCCGACCTTCGTGCGGAAACCAAGGGATTCCAACTTAGTGATGGCTCCTTGAAGCGATTCTGGGTTCTGCAGGACTCCGGCCGGAGAGACGATCGCAATGGTATCGCCTGGACTCAGCCGCTTTGGTTTGATTGGCTTTTGCTCATGTCTTGTTGCCGGCAGACTTGAAATCATTGGCACAGCGAGTGCCGAAGCCATAATGAAATCCCGACGATTCATGACACTATTGTGAATGCATTCTGCGCCTTACATTCGTTCTTTGTTCCAGCGAAGGATGAGTGGCATCCAGCACGCCAAGATAACGATCGCGAGGAAGGGGAGCGAAACCCAGGAATGAAAGATGAGAAACAGGAGACCAGAAACAATTGAGACCATCCCGAGCCCGAGTACGCCGATCAGGCCAAATGTCGTCCAAGCCTGGCCGAGGTTCCTCCGCTTTGTAACACGATTATTCGATACAAACAGACTGACCAAGAAATGAGTCAGGGCTCCACCCGCTGCAAACAGTGCCATGGCTGGATGAACGACAAACATTCCTAAAATGGAACTCAACAAGAAGAAGCCACCTACATTCGAGGCAATGCGTGCTGGCAAGCTTTCGTTCATGATATCGCCAGCTACGCTTGAGCCATGCACTAGGTTGCATCAATTCTAGGTTCGATTTTTCTTGAGGAGTGGCCCCAAAAACTGACCGGTGTGCGACTCTCGGACTTTGGCAATCTCTTCGGGAGTCCCGATGGCCACGACTTGCCCACCGCCGGTTCCCCCTTCTGGCCCCATATCAATGAGCCAATCAGCAGTCTTTATGACATCGAGATTATGCTCGATGACCAGCACTGTATTTCCTTGGTCGACCAGCCTATGTAAGACAGCTAGAAGTCTGCGGACATCTTCGAAATGAAGCCCCGTTGTGGGTTCATCCAGGATGTATAGTGTCCGGCCAGTCGATCGTTTTGAAAGCTCTTCGGCCAGCTTAACTCGCTGGGCTTCTCCTCCAGAAAGAGTGGTTGCTGCCTGCCCCATGCGAACATAACCCAGTCCCACATCCATAAGGGTTGAAAGCTTGCGGTGAATCTTTGGAATCGGTTGAAAAAACTCACAGGCATTTTCGATTGTCATCTCCAAAACATCCGAAATCGAGTTGTTTTTATATTTAACTTCGAGAGTTTCGCGGTTATATCGCTTTCCTTTACAAACTTCGCAAGGCACATAGACATCGGGCAAAAAGTGCATCTCGATTTTGATAATGCCGTCTCCTCTGCAAGCTTCGCACCGGCCCCCTTTCACGTTGAAGCTAAATCGGCCATTTTTGAACCCTTTAAGCCGGGCATCCGGAGTCTTTGCAAAGAGTTCTCTGATCATATCGAATGTTCCGGTATAGGTGGCCGGGTTGGATCGTGGAGTTCGACCAATGGGTGATTGATCAATGTCGATAACCTTATCGATGTCTTCGTGACCGACCAGTTCGTCATGATCGGCCCAAGTGCCACGAGTGCCGTAGACCTCATACATGAGTCTCGGGAACAAAGTGTCCTGGACAAGTGTCGATTTTCCACTTCCACTCACCCCGGTCACGCAAACAAAGAGGCCAAGTGGAATAGCAACATCGACATCGCGTAGATTGTTGCCACGAGCTCCCTTTAGGATCAGCCATCCGTTTGACATGTAGACGTAAATATACCTTTTTAGTTTGCAGCCATGGGATACTTTGTCCTGGGCTGACGCCGCTTAGATGGTACGGCAATAAATTCCGTCCCATTGAGAAACCTGCTAGTTGGAGAGTCGTTTTTAATAAAGTCGTAAGGACGACCATGGTTGATGACATAACCGCCGTGTTCACCCGCTCCTGGCCCGAGATCGATTAACCAATCGGCAGCCATCATGGTGTCTTCGTCATGCTCCACAACCAGAACCGTGTTCCCTAAATTGCGTAGCCGTTTGAGAGTTTCGATAAGCTTGTGATTATCTCTTTGATGCAATCCAATGCTAGGTTCATCAAGAACGTAAAGGCAGCCCATGAGACCACTCCCAATTTGAGTTGCGAGTCGAATTCTTTGAGCTTCACCTCCGGCCAAGGTATTCGTGTTTCGATTGAGAGTGAGATATCCGAGTCCAACATCAAACAGGAATCGGAGCCTTTCAATGATCTCCTTGACCGCTCTTTCGCCAATAGTTTTTTGTCGAACTGTCAGGCGATCGGATAACCCCAAGAAAAAAGCAAGGGCTGTATCGACTGGAACTTGAGTGACATCTGAAATGGAGATGCCAGAAAATTTTTCATCGACATTTTTGATCGGTAAAGTGCCTGGAAGCCTTACACTTATCGATTCGGGCTTGAGACGTGAACCTTGGCAATCAGGGCAGGGTCTTGTGCGCATGTATTGCCCCAAATCATTCCGCACCCATTCGCTTTCTGTGTTATCCAATTTCTTGCGAAGAACTCCAAGTACGCCTTCCCAGTTGTAGTTGAATTTCCTCTCAGATTTGCCGTACCGCATCGTCACTTGAACTGGGCTTTTTATTCCATTCCAAACGACGTCCATTTGTTCGTCAGTAAGTTCTTCAACAGGACGATTCGAATCGAAGCCGATCGCCGATCCAACGCCATCCAAAACGTCGGGCCACCATTCTTTTATTTCGCCGGATTTGTAAATGAAAGGCAATATTGCACCATCTCGAAGGGGCTTCGAACGATCTGGAATCACAAGATCTTTATCAAACTCTGTTTTCGTTCCTAAACCAGTGCAAGAAGGGCATGCGCCATATGGAGAGTTAAAAGAAAACACACGGGGTTCAAGCTCGGACATAGAAAATCCGCATTCAGGGCAAGAATAATGCTCGGAAAAGGTCTTTTCAGTTGAGGAGCCTTGATCTTGAGATTCACTCACAATTGTGATGAGGCCCTTACCCATCTTGAGAGCAGTTTCAATGGAGTCTGCGAGACGACGTTCCATGCCTTCTTTGGCGATGATCCGGTCAACAATGACTTCAATTGTGTGTTGCTTGTACCGATCCATGGGGATGTCGTCGGTAACTTCGTAATTCTCTCCATCAACTCGTACTCTCACAAAACCGGCGAGTTGAATCTCCTTGAGTTCTTTCTTGTATTCACCCTTTCGTCCGCGGACAACCGGGGCAAGGATTTGAATTCTTGTGCCTTCGGGTAGCTTGCCAACTTCATCAACAATAGTGTCCGTCGATTGTCTTTCTATTGGCCCATGACCATGTGGACAATGCGGAACCCCGATTCGGGCAAAAAGAATTCTCAAGTAGTCATAGATCTCTGTGACTGTTCCCACAGTGGAACGAGGATTTTTCGAGCCTCCCTTTTGATCGATGGAAATAGCTGGCGAGAGTCCATCCACATGATCAACATCAGGCTTATCCATTTGCCCCAAAAACTGCCGCGCATATGCGCTGAGAGATTCAACGTATCGTCTTTGTCCCTCAGCATAAATCGTGTCGAATGCCAAACTCGACTTGCCAGACCCACTGAGTCCGGTAATGACAACCAGTTTGTCTCGGGGAATTTCGACCGTTATGTTTTTGAGATTGTTTTCGCGGGCGCCCACAACAACAATCTTTTCCTGCGACATTTTCCTATCTTACCCTTTTTTAAGTAGACATGAGTCAACACATTCAAACAAAAAAAACTCTCCCGCAATTTCTTGTCGGGAGAGTCGAGGTGAAACCTCTTAGTTTGATGGACCGTCGCCAGCAGGTGGCGGATTTGTCTTGTCCTTTTCGGCTTGATAGGCCTTCCAGGCATCCGATTGCTTCTTCAAGTCAGTGTCAGACTGTCCCATTGGCTGGTTGCAACCAGCCAGAACAATGGCAATCAAACCAAAGATCAAGAGAACGACAACTTTAACTTTCATTAGTCGAGAGCCCACATTGGCCACTTGCCAGTGTAAGTTGGGGATGCGCTAATTGTCCAAGCTCCGCCAGTAAAGGTGCAACCCCATTTAGAGCTGACTTGATACTGGGCGGCTGTCGGTGTGTTCGCCAAGAACTGTCGGATGTTCATGGTCTTTGCAGAACCATCTGCACGACCAATTGTGATCTGCTCGCCAAAAGGATATTTGGATGTCGCAACCTTGTTGGTGTAGACACAGCTCGAAGCATTGCCTTCCATGAAGTTTGGAATCCAAAGTTCGCGAATCGCGACTGGCCATGCGCTCTGAACGTTTGCACTTGGAGTTGTGAAAACAGGAGCAAAGGTCACATCTGGGTTAAAGAACTCCATAAAGAGCATGGCTTGTGCCACGTCTGGAATCGCTGTTTGAGTTCCGCCAAGCCAGCTGTTTCGGAAAGCGCCGTTTCTCGTTGGGTCTCCAAAAGTGTTCAGTGCACCGGTCAAAGCTACGTTGAGCGAGATTGAACCACCAAGCTGACCACAACCGGACCAAACTCCGCTGGGGCAACTTGCGGTCGAGACATCAATGGGTGGTCTACCAGAATGCTTGAAAATATCGACATTTTTGGTATAAGGCACGAGCCATTTTTGCCAAGAAAAGTGATTGACTCGGAAATAAAACGGAGCAGCTGCGCAGCCCACACCAGAATAATTGAATGGCTTGTTGTTCAAGTCAATGTTCAATGAAGACTTGTCATAGCAATCATCGTTTCTAGGATAGAAGTCGTCGGAGTCGGTCGTGTAGATCATCATGGCTTTGCCAACCTGACTCACGTTTGAGATCATCGCAGCTTTTTTTGCTGCGGTCTTTGCTTGTGCAAAGACTGGGAAGAGAATCGCAGCCAAGATTGCAATAATCGCAATCACGACTAACAATTCGATAAGGGTAAACGCCTTTCGCATGGATTTAACTTTCCTCACTGTTCATCGCCCTCGCTCTACCAATCCTAAGGCGCAAGCGACTTCTACTCCATTGTAGGAGCAACATGTTAAGGATACATGAGTTACGAACAAATATTGAAAATATTCATGGGACTTAGTGAAAGTGCTGAGTAAGAACGGGACCACAGTCCCTGTGGAAAGTTCAATCGTTTAGCCGGGTGGCCAATTGAGAGGTCTTCCAGCAAGCAAATGTACGTGCAAATGATCGACGGTTTGTCCAGCATCTTGGCCTTGATTGATCACGAGCCTATAACCACTTTTGATATTGAATTGCTCTGCAATTTTCTTGGCTGCATTGAGCAAAAATTGGTGATCTCCTTGATCTGGAACGCTTGCAACTCCAGGAATTTCTTGCTTTGGAACAATGAGTATGTGGAGTGGTGCCTGTGGGTTAACATCTTGAAACGCAAAAACATGTTCATCTTCGTAAACGATATCTGCAGGGATTTCTCTATGAAGAATCTTAGTAAAAAGGGTGGACATTTTGTTTAAGTTTTATTTCAAAATCCCGTCGATAACATTTCCAAAAACATCAGTGAGTCGAAAATCTCGGCCCTGATAATGATACGTAAGTTTTGTATGATCGATACCGAGTTGGTGAAGAATTGTAGCATGCAGATCATGGACAGAAACTTCATTTTCCGTAACTCCGTATCCTAGTTCGTCGGTGGCTCCAAAGCTGAGCCCAGGCTTAATTCCACCACCTGCCATCCACATTGTAAAACAGTGAGGATGGTGATCTCGTCCTTTAAATGTGGATCCCCCACGAGCTTCATTCATAGGAGTTCGACCGAATTCTCCTCCCCAAACAACAAGGGTTTCATCGAGCAAACCACGTTGTTTTAGATCCTTTACAAGGGCAACTGCGGCTCGATCCGTTTCTCGGCAGAGGGCAGGTAGCCGATGCATGATGTCATCGCCTTCGCTTGTGCCGTGATTGTCCCACCCGCGGTGATAAAGTTGAACAAACCGGACGCCACGTTCAACCAATCGGCGAGCAAGAAGGCAGTTGTTAGCGAAGCTCTTTTTCCCAGGCTCGGTTCCATACATCTCATGGGTGGCCTTTGTCTCCTTCGAGATGTCCATGAGTTCTGGAACACTCGTTTGCATGCGATAAGCAAGTTCATATTGTGAGATCCTAGTTTGGGTTTCGGGATCAAATGTTGCTTGATAGGATGATTGGTTGAGATCCTTGAGTGCATCAAGAGTATCTCGGCGGATGTCGCTTGAGACTCCTTCCGGATTGTTGACATACAGAACTGGATCTCCCTGGGATCGAAATTCGACTCCTTGATGCACGGTCGGCAAGAAGCCACTGCTCCAGCAGGCCTTGCCACCATCAGGGTTGTTCTCCCCCGAAATTAAAACCACAAAGCCCGGCAAATCTTTAGATTCCGCTCCAATTCCATAAGATAACCATGAACCCATGCTTGGCCTCCCAGGAACTTGAAATCCTGTATTCATAAAAAGCTGTGCTGGGGCGTGATTAAACTGCTCAGTGGTCATGGATCGAATGACAGTCACATCATCCGCAATCTCGTGAAAATAGGGCAGGAGTTCGCTCACCCATTGACCACTCTTGCCCACTTGATTGAATTTGTAAGGTGAACCCATGAGCTTTGGGATTCCTCGGATGAACGCAAAACGCTCGCCTTTGAGCAACTCATCTGGACAGTTTTGTCCATCATATTTCATCAGGGTTGGCTTCGGATCGAATAGATCGACCTGTGATGGTGCTCCGGCCATAAAAAGATAGATGACGCTCTTTGCTTTTGGAGCAAAGTGGAGCTTCTTGATTTGTGGAGCAGTCTGAGCTTCGCTAGCTTCGGCCAAGAGGCAAGAAAGTGAAATGCCCCCAATTCCGTATCCAATCTCCTTGAAAAGAGTTCTTCTCGTGATGTCCCTTAGTGATTCGAAATCTCTCATTTTTAGCTCCTACTCAAGGTCTCATCCAGATTGAAAATCGTATTGCAAACCAATATTAGCGCTGCCATTTCTGGTTCAGAACCAAGCTTTTTGGCTAGATCTGGCGAGGTTTTGTATTTTGAAACAAGTCGTTGAAAGAGCGCTTCGAGCCTCTGCATTTCAGCCACAGATGGTTTTCTTAGTGTGCAGGATTGAAAAGCTAAAAAGATCCGAGCATTCCATGTTCTTTCTTTTGAGGTCACTTTTTTGGCCAAGCTTTGCGACGCATTGATAGTCACTTCATCGTTCAAAAGTGCCAGCGCCTGCAGCGGGGTGTTTGTTCTCATTCGTCGAACAGTGCAAGTTTCTCGGCTCGTGGCATCTAGAGCGGCAAACGAAGGATATGGCGCAGATCGCTTCCAAAACGTATAAATTCCTCGCCGATATTTTTCTCCAAGCGAACTCGTCATCCATTTTTGACCGTTGTAAGGAGTGTCCCATACGCCTTCAGGTTGATCAGGGAACACGCTCGGCCCTCCAATTTTTGTAGAAAGAAGTCCAGAAATCGACAACATATTGTCACGAATCATTTCTGCTTCCATCCGATATCGAGGAGCCCGAGAGAGCCAACGATTTTGTGGGTCTATTTGATTTTTGGTGGGATTAGAGCCAGACGACTGCTGATAAGTCGCACTCATGACCATCTTTTTGATGATTGATTTATTGTCCCAGCCCGACTTTTCAAAACTGAGAGCGAGATAATCCAACAGTTCGGGATGAGATGGTGCTGAGCCTTGTGTTCCAAAATCCTCGCTGGTCTCGACAAGCCCTTTCGAAAAGATCATCTCCCAAAGACGATTGACCTGAACACGGGCTGTGAGTGGCTGACCAGGGACAAAGAGCCACTTGGCAAACGATAACCTGTTGAAGTTCTCGCTTGAACTCGCAAGGCTTAAGAATTCTGGCGGTCCGGCCTGAACTGGGTCTCCGACTTGTCCAAATTCTCCTCTGATGTGGATATTAGCTACGAGAGCCTTTAGGTTCGGTTTTTCGACAATGATGGGGGCCGTTGCAATACTTGATTTTACGTTCTTAAGATCTTCGATCGCCTTCATGTAGCGAGCAAAAATTGGTGCTGTGGATGGATTGAATTTTTGAAATTCGATGAGAAGAGCATCTCGCTGCTGAGCATCCAGGTTTGAAGAATCCAATAGTTTCTGTATTGAATTCGAGTAGATTCGAGGGTTTTGTGCCGACGTGACTTCGATCTTGAACCGGCCAATGATGTGTTGCTTCCACATGTCCGATTCAAATCTCAAATTCAGAGTCGCGCCCTGCCCACTTGGGATTGGGTTTTTGGGGACTAGCAGCAAAGAACTCTTTTGGCCGACGGCTCCATAAACCGCCCACGCATCACTCTTTGCTTGGTTTATGAGATTGGATGGTTGGTAACCACTTTGCGAGTAGCTGGCATCGGCTCGCAAAAGACCAATCGGCAAAGCATTCGAATTCAAGGATGCTCCGGTCAAAATAAAGTTGCCACTCACAGATTTTCCGGGGCCATAGTTCACAAAAGAAGAGTCTGGGATTGCAGTTATTTTTATGCCTGTGATGGGCGAAGACTGCTCAGGTATCGAGATCGTGTAGATATCATTTTCTGGGGGTGCGCCGGCAGCAATCATTGAACCATCGTCGATGCGTGTGAATTCCATTCCAGACTTGGTTTTGACTTTGATCGTTGGAGCAACCCATAGCTTCGAACTTGATTCCGATTGCAGCCACGATTCAAATTCCTTCTTAACACCTTCGCTGCAGTTTTTGAGCTCTTTTGAGGATTGGTCGATTGCTCTTTGAAGCCTGTTCAATTCCTGAGTTTGTTCCCGAGTTGGAACTTCGATATTGGGTTCATACCATTTTTCTTCTCCCGAATTGTGGTCACCCTGTTTCTCATAATCAGTATTTGCTAAGAAAGCATACATCCGATAAAAGTCACGCTGGGTAAACGGGTCGTACTTGTGATCGTGGCACCTCGCGCAGGCCATTGTCGAGCCTAGAAACACGGTCGAAGTTGTATTGATTCGGTCAATTACCACATTAAAATAGGCTTCCTTTGGGTCAACTCCACCTTCGGAATTAAACATGGAATTTCGATGGAACCCCGTCGCAATTTTTTGGTCGATGGTGGCATCGGGCAGAAGGTCTCCGGCAATCTGCTCAATCGAAAACTCATCATAAGGCATATTCTTATTAAATGCTTCTATGAGCCAGTCCCTATATTTCCAGGCAGATCGATTGAGATCTTTCTCGTAACCGTCTGAATCTGCATAACGCGTAAGGTCGAGCCATGGTCGAGCCATGCGTTCGCCAAAGTGGCGCGAAGCCAGAAGTTCATCGACAAGCTTTTCGTACACCTGAGGATCATTGCTTTCGCAGAATTTTTTGGCTTGATCAACTGAAGGCGGAAGGCCTGTCAGATCCAGGTAAAGGCGTCGTACAAGGGTCGATTTTGAGGCTGGTGCGGATGGTTTCAGTTTGTTTGCCTTCATTTTCAAAAGGACAAAACGATCGATGTCATTCCTGCTCCAAGAATCCCCCTCGATTTTAGGAATTTGTGGCATTTTTGGTGCGACATAAGCCCAATGTTTTGTCTCCTTGCCCGTGCTAATGCAACCGTCATCTATCCACTTTTTGATCAAATTGATCTTATCGGGGTTGAGAGGCTTAAAGCCTAAAGGCATCACAGAATTCCCGTCCGTTCCTAATAGCCGGATCACGAGCAAGCTCTTTATAGAGTTCTTAGAAATAGCTGCAGGGCCAGAGCGTCCGCCTTTCAAAATTGATTTTGCAGTTGTCAAATCTAAACCGGCTTTTGGGGCCTTTCCAGAGTGACAAGATCCACAATGTGCCCGCAATATGCTTTCGACTTGGCCTTCAAACTGAACCTGAGGGCCGGATGAGGAAGCGAGAGCAAAACTTAAAGTCGCCAACCCGAAAATGGGCGACAAAAGTTGGTGCCATCGCTTCCGAGCCATAAAATCATTGTATCTGAGATTTAGTACAATTTGATTTGAGTTCGGCTTGCAAAAGGTTCAGATGCGAGTTCCCCAAAAGCGATTCCGTCGTGAACTTCCGAGAGATGAATCTTTTGAAGAGTTCTGGCCAGGCTGGGTGCACCCGCAAATTTCACAGTGATCCAATTGTCTGTGAGCCCTTCCAAGATTCCATCTTTGGCAATCTTTCCTTCTACAAGAACTTCGCGGGTTTGGCCAACAAACTTTTGCACATGTTCGTGGCCCGTTCTTTGGCTAATATCGGCCAGAATTTTGGCCCTTCGTTGTTTTTCTTGAACCGATATTGGGTCTCCCCACTGATCGGCAGGTGTGCCGGGTCGAGTGCTGAACCTGAAAACGTGAACTTTGAGAAATTTGACTTCTTCCAAAACAAAAATGCTCGATTGGAAGCATTCTTCAGTTTCAGTTGGAAAGCCGACCAATATGTCGGTGGTGAGGCTTAGGTCTGGAATTTCACGCTGAAGCCGTTTGCAAAGTTCTATGTATTGCGCTTGGTCGTATCTTCTGTTCATATCTCGAAGAACAGTTGAATTGCCACTTTGCAAGGGGATGTGAAAGTGCGGGACAACTTTTCCATCCAATACAAGTTGCACAATTGGCTCTGTGACCTGATGCATTTCGATACTACTGATGCGAATTCTCGAAACTCCAGATTCTGCCGAGATCATTGCGACAAGTTCTTCAAAACCTGGCCCGCCACTTCCCGTTGACTCGCCATATTCGCCGATAAGAACTCCCGTGAGTACGACCTCGTGGAATCCTTGCTCCACCAGTCTTTGACATTCTGAAACGATCTCTCTCGCTGGACGGGAGCTCATTCCAGGGCGAGTGAAAGGGATACTGCAATAACTACAAAAGACATTGCAACCATCTTGTATTTTGACTGTGGCTCTTGTCCGGCCAAGTGCACTGGGAATGGACTGCAATTGGGGCCGATCCTGTGGAGCAAGCTCTGGATAAGTGCTTAAGAATTCTTGGAGAGTATCGAGTTTCTTGGGATTCGGGACAATCAGGTCGATACCCTCGAGGGACTCTTGAGTCATGATGGACATTTGGGCTGCACACCCCGTCATGACGACTTTGGCATTTGAGTTAAATCTCTTGGCTCTTCTTGCTGTGTATCTGCTCTTGGATTCGGCCTGCCCCGTGACACTACAACTGTTGATGACATAGACATCCGCGCAACTTTCAAATGGGACAATTTCGAATCCTTTGGCATGAAAAGATTCGAGAATTTGTTGGGTTTCATATTGGTTGACTTTGCAACCGAGTGTCGTGAATGCAGCCTTTGGCAAGGCTCTCAGTGTACTTGTGAGTCGCGAATCTCCAAAAGGACATCAGATAAACTCGCACCCTGTCTAAAATCGAAGCATCTTGGAATAGGGCATCAGTTTTAACTTGGGTTTTGTGGCCCTTAAGCATTGTTTACTCCCTTTGCTGGATCGCCTATGCCTCGATCTATTCTTTGGGACTGAAGCAGGCTACGAGGGCTCACACTAGAATTATCACCATTGGAAATTTAGTGGCGGGAGGAACTGGCAAGACTCCCATGATTTTGTTTTTGGCCCAGTTGCTCACAGAATTGGGCCACGAAATTGTCATTGGATGCAGTGGGTATGGTTCGCCGATGCAGCACAATGCTCAATTGGCGCCAGAAGGAGATTTGGATGCCAACACTTGGGGAGATGAGCCAGCACTTGTTCGATCAGCGCTTGCCAGCGTGCCGATTATCGTGGGTAGGGATCGAGTTTTGGCGGCCCAGTTGGCTCGTGATGCATATCCTTCATCAATATTGCTCATGGATGACGGTTTCCAACACCTTAGACTTTGGCAGCCACTTTCAATCATCCTGGATCCAGATCGAAGGAATAAGTTTTGTCTGCCCGCGGGGCCCTATCGCGAGCCTCGTACTCTAGGGAGAAAGAGGAGCACTTTGGTACTGCCCAATCCTGAATATAGCATCGAGGCAAGTGAACTTGAATTCTTTGACCAAATGGGCCAACAAGTAGATGCTCCAGCAAATTGTTATGTCCTCTGTGCAATCGCCCAACCCAATCGCCTGATTGAAGCCCTCAAAAACAAGTCTGTTGACATAATGCAGGCCGTCTTTGAACCCGACCATAATGACCTCTTGGCTGGTAACCTTTTAGACAGGTTTGAAAAAGGCGAGACCATTGTTGTGACAACAAAAGATTGGGTCAAGCTCAAAAAGAGATCAGATTTGAAGGAGTGGACTTTCGTGATCTGCTCATACAGCGTGACGATAGAACCACAAGACGAATTTACCAAATGGTTAAAACATAAAATCGATGAGTTCGACTCAAAAATGGTTGCTGGATAGCCTCGGTGGCACAGTTCTAATTGCATTGCAACGCAAACTAGAGCGCAAATCCCCTGCCGATCTCGAAAGATATGGCGAGAGACTAGGCAAAGCATTTTATCAATTTGGTAAGCGCCGGCGACTAAGAGCTTTGAATAATTTGGAACTTGCAATGCCAGATCTCGGCCCAAAGGAGCGAGCGGATATCACAAAGAGAGTCTTTACCCATTTTGGTAGAACGAGTGCAGATTTTTTCTCCGCAAGATGCCGGGACTTGTTTCAATTGGAAAGTTCAACAGAAATTGTCGGAAGAGAATATGTAGAAGAAGCCCTGGCCTTAGGTAAAGGAGTTCTCTTGGTCACCGGTCACTTTGGAAATTGGGAGAGAGCGTCTGCCTGGTTGTCATTTCGTGGCTTTCCCGTTTCTGTGGTCATTCGTGATGCCGACCAATCACAAGTTAACCAAATAGTTAATGGAATCAGGACTGCTTCTGGAACAAAAATTATTCCAAGAGGGAATGCGGCAAGACCGATCCTCGAAGCCTTAAGATCAAATGAAATAGTCGGCATCTTGCCAGACCAAAATGCAGAAGATATCTATTTGCCATTCTTTGGAAAACCTGCTGGAACAAACCTAGGGGTTGGTGTGTTCAGAGAACGAACTGGTGCCGCCCTGTTGCCTGTCACATGTACATATCAGGGTCAACAAAGATATCGTATTCAATTTGACCCTTTGTTACAACCGCTCGAAGGATACGAGACGCGTGGTGAGGGGACATTGAGGGCATTTCACATTTGGCTCGAATCCAAAATTCGAGACAACCCAGACCAATGGCTCTGGTTTCACGACCGTTGGCGAAATGCCAGAGACGCGGGCCTTCTGTGAAAATCCTTATCGTCCGGTTTTCGGCTATCGGTGATTGCGTCATGACTTCTTGGGCCGTAACAGCTCTCAGGAACAAAATCCCTGATGCAACAATTGTTTGGGCGTCTCAATCCCGATGCATCCCAGTGATCGATGATACGAGATTGGTCGATTACATTAAGGAATTCCCACGTGAACGTTGGCGATCTCACCGAGCTGATCCCACCGTTTGGTGGAATCAGATTCGAACTTACCTTTGGGCCAGGAGCCAAAAATTTGAACTTGGTTTTGATTTTCAGGGACATAGCAAGACGGCCATTTGCCTGAGACTTGCCGGTTGTAAAGAGAGATTCTCATCCCGCGCAACAGATGCACTCAGTTCCAGACTTACTCCACCAATTTCGATTCCGCCAGACATTGTTCATGAAGTTGATCGAGCGTGGTATCTGATCAATCAAAGAGTCGAATGTGATTTGCCACCTCTCCCAATTTGCCCAATGCCTGAGGTATCAAACCTAGCGAGAACTGGAAAGCCTATCATTTCAATTCAAACTGGGGCTGGCGAGGCAGACAAACGAGTTTCGGCCGAGGTCTGGAACAAAGTCGCTCATCACTTTTCCAAAGAGGGGTATCAAGTAGTGGCTATTGGTGGACAAGGAGATCCGCTGCTTGAAGATTCATTTGCAACAAATCGCGTTGGGCAAGAGACCCTTCGCTCCACTATGAGCATCCTCAATCAAAGCCAAGTTCACTTGTCTGGTGACACAGGTACGGCCCATATGGCGTCAGCATTAGGAGTAAGAACTGTGACAGTTTTTGGGCGCACAGAACCTAGTCGGTTTCAACCTTATGGTCAGTATTCGTCTGTATTACGGGTTGGAAATAGTACGCAAATGGCTTCACCTGAAGAAATCATAGCAGCAACGCGGCAATCATTAGGAGGGGCGATTGAGAATTCTCGTTAGCCGCCTCTCCAGCTTGGGAGATGTCGTTTGTAGTCTTCCAGTAGCAAGTTCTCTCAAGATGCAGTGGCCAGAGTCTGAAATCACTTGGGTTGTCGATAATCGCTTTCGGGGCATAGTCGAATGTTGCCCGGACATTGATAGAGTAGAAATCAGGCCAAAGAATCCCTTCTCGATTCGGCAAAATGGAAAATTCGATTTAGGCCTCGATTTGCAAGGATTATTTAAGTCAGGAGTGATTGTCGGCTGTTCTCGTTCATTGAGAAAGCTTGGTTACCATTGGCAACGCGAAGGGTCTTGGTTGTTTAGCCAACGCGTGTTGCCAGACCCAAGTTCGGTTCATGTCACCGATCAATATGTCGATGTTGCGAGAGCGGCAGGTGTAGAATGTGTGGATACAAAATTTCATCTTGTTCCTCAGCCAAAAGACATGGAAAATGTCAGTGAGAAACTTCGAAGTCGGGGAGTAGTGGGCCCCTTCGTTCTTTGCAATGCTGGTGCCGGCTGGGTCACCAAAAGGTGGAGCCCAACAAAATTCGCCGAACTCTGCCAAAGACTTGGTCGAGCGAATTGCACATCTGTATTTCTTGGCGCAGAATCTGATCGCCCTGCTTATGAAGAGGTCGTTAAAGCGGGAGCTTTAGAAACCGTTGATATGATTGGCGCAACAAGTGTCCGAGAACTGGTCGCTCTCGTATCCCAGTGTATTTGCCATGTTGGCGGAGACACAGGAAGCACCCATATTGCAGCGGCCTTGGGGAGACCCGCAATCGGAATTTATACTCTCACCCGATTGGAACGGTCTTGTCCATATGGTCAGATTACAAACTGCTTCCAAGGAGATCCGTCTGTGGATGATGTGCTTGAAAAGGTGATTCAATATGTTTAATCAAGCTATTCTCGACCAAATTTCCATCGCCCGAAAAGGCAAAATTCTAGTGTTTACAAATGGAGTATTTGATATCCTTCATGTAGGTCACGTTAGATATCTTCAACAAGCAAAAGCGCTAGGCGATGTTCTTGTTGTTGGGCTCAATTCTGATTCAAGCACGAAGCAACTCGGGAAAGGAGAAGATCGTCCCATCAACACTGAAGACAATCGTCAGGAAGTGCTTCTTGCTCTTGAATCAGTTGATTTTGTAGTGATCTTCGAAGATACTGATCCTCGGAATATTATTAGCGTATTGCGCCCAGATATTCACACAAAGGGAGGTGACTATCGCGCACAAGAACTCATCGAGACTCCAATCGTAGAAAGTTATGGAGGGCAGGTCGTGATACTGCCTTTCAGCGAAGGAATTTCTACGACTTCGATTCTAAAGAAGCTTTCATCGGACTAAATTTTGGACTTGAATAGTCGCCATTATCGCTCACTTTACTTTCGACGCCACCTTCCAGATTAGCAACATAAATAGCGTGTTTACCGTTCGCTTCCTTCTTAGTGTAAGCAATTTTCAATCCGTCTGCGCTAAAACTTGGCTCCGCAACGGGCCCCAATGCGACGCGACCAGGCCCCTTGAGCGGGCTTTTTTCTTTAAGCGGGAAAGCGATGAGAGAGAGCCCCTCAAAATCCCTTTCGCCAACAAGTTTTCCCAAAACGAAGACAAGAGTCGTTCCATCTGGCGAAATCACAGGTTGGGCTAGAGCCAGTGTGACCCCATTTTGAACAAAGATTGGCTTTGGTTGCTGACCCACGGCCCCCACAAACATGGAGCTTCCTATCGTGTGGCAAATAATTGCGGGCTCTCTGTCATCGGCTGGGCAAAAATAGAGACCACTATTAAAAGGCAAAACCGGTTTCCCATCCTTCAAGTAGTTTTCTGGAACCGACTGAGAATTCACAAACTGAAATTCGCGAACAGCAACCACGCAATTGCCATCTCGATCGGTATCATATTCGATACTCTTTCCTGCAAACCGCACTTTTGGAAGCCCCTTATTTACATTTTTTGTGAGAGGGTTCATGATGAAAACCATATCGGCCTCTCTCTTCATGGTTGCCCAGAGAATAGTTCGATCGAGCCCCCACTTGCTGTTAATGAAAGCCTCGCCAATTGTTTTGTATATGTTATCCAGTTGCCCAGTAGAGCCCTCACCCTCATCGCTACTTGTTTCTGTCTTGACTCGTGGAGGAGGCAAAAGTTGCTCGGGAACCGTGGTCTTTTGGTCATATTTCATGATGAAACCACCTGCTGAATAGAGTCCAAAATCGCGGTATCCGGGCTCAGAGTTGTAGTCATAAAATAGGTTGCTCTTGGCTCGCCCGCCTTGGGATCGAAGCTGAACATGATCCGCTTTGGGGTCCCATCGATAGATATCAAAATTTCCGCTCTGTCGATTGCTGACAAAAAGAACCCTGTGTCCGTCTGGTCTCCAGGCGATATCTTTGTCAACGATACCATCCTGCTTTCCCGGACTTTGAAGTTTTGAACCATCTGGTTTATAAATGATGATTCTATTGCTGCCACTGCTATTTTCGATTGCAGCAATCATATCTTTGGTGTCAGTGGGAGTCTCGCCTTCCCAATCTTGACTTTGGCTTTTGAAATATTGGTAACCCATATAGATCGCCGCAATAGCAAAGAGCCCCACGACAACGCGAAGCAACATTTTCCGCTGTATGGCATCTTTGTCCGCGATATTCTCCGGCAATGTTGAAACGACCTCTTCCGGTTGTCGGTTTGAAGCTATCCTGAGGCACTCTTCGAACGCTTTTTCAAGGCGAGCCTTCTTCTCAGGATATTCAGGATCACTTTGTCCATGATCTTCGAGGTCAAAGTGCAGTGCACGGAAAGCCCGGCGAATGTCCCTCTCAGTTGCATTTTCAGAGACTCCTAAAATCTCGTGTGGTCGTTCACTCATAGATCGGTACCTGGGATGACTAGTTTTTCGCCAGACTGAATTCTGATTCCATTTGCAAAATCCGCTCCGCTCACAGCCTTTTTACCTTCTGGCTGGATCATCAGGAGTTCCAATGAGCCATTTTCGAATCCGAGAAAAAGCTTTCCCCCGTGTATTTGTAATTCCCCAGGCTGAATTTTGAATTCACAGTTCAATCTAGCCTCCTTGATTTTGATGACTCCCCATTTCGATTTCAGCCAAGCCCCCGGAACTGGTGTGAACGCGCGAAACTTATTGTATTGAACTTGCGCATCAGAGCCAGTGTACAACTCCGTTTCTGACTTTTCGATTTTCTTTGCATATGTGGCGAGGTTGTTGTCTTGTGGGTTTCGAGGATAGTCGCCCGAACACAAGCGAGGTAACCATTCTGAAGTCATTTGAGCCGCCAAGTTTGCAAGTCGAGAAAGTAGGTCGCCAGAAGTTTCATCCCTATCAATTACAGTTTTTTGAATGTCAATGATGTCACCTGTATCCATACCGGCGTCCATCTGCATGAGCGTGACTCCCGTTTCTAAATCTCCGTGTTCAAGTGCTCTTTGAATTGGAGCTGCCCCCCGATAACGAGGCAAGACAGAACCATGTAAATTGAACGAGCCATATTTGGCTGAATCTAATAAATTTTTCGGCAAGATCTGCCCATAAGCTGCGACAATTATCGAGTCTGCATGAAGTGATTGGACTTCTGCAATAAATTCTGAGTTGCGACTCCTCTCAGGTGTCTTCACTTCAATACCATGCTTAAGAGCGAGTTCTTTGACGGGCGATGCGGTCATCTTCAGACCTCTGCCAGAAGGTCGATCTGGCTGGGAAATTACCAAACAAACGTGAGACCTTATGGATTCCAAAATCGGAACAGCAAAAGTTGAAGTTCCGAAAAATACAACCTTCATTCATTCCTCGGGTCGTCTGGATATGGATGAATCCAATGGAGTGTTGCAGGATTGACCTTGTCTATAAATAAGATTCCATCCAAATGGTCAATTTCGTGTTGTACAACTCTGGCTGCAGTGCCTTCCATATCGTATTCAACTTCGCGACCCTTGCGGTCGAGAGCTTTGACACGAACTGATTCCGGACGCTCCACTTCCCCATAAAGTCCAGGGATGCTCAAACAGCCTTCTTCTCCCCAGATCATTCCATCTCGCATTACAATTTCCGGGTTGAAAAGCACCATGGTTCGCCCTTCAGGTGCCATGACAATAACACGTTCTAGGATTCCAAGTTGCGGGGCGGCTAAGCCAATGCCATAAGCCTTTTTCATAATACGCAACATATTCTCAGCGATGGCAAAATGTCTTTTTGTCAATTTTGGAATTGCCATTGCTGTCTCGCGCAATACATTGTCTGGAATTTTGACAACAGGATGATCTTGATCCTTTACATAGAGATACTTGAATTCATCTGGGACGACAATCTGCATAGAGCTTATGGAAATTATATCGGACGGGGCAGTGCGCTTTTCAGGCCCGTGCGAGTTCAAATGCGGCAGCTCTTTCCATTCCCCCCAGATCACTCATGGATTCTCTTCTTGAAAAACCGTGTTCTGAAAAGAGTTTCCTAACATCTTCTGCCATGTGGTCCCCAAATTCAACAACGACGGCGCCAGCAGGATTGAGATGAGCTGGGCTTTGCATTGCAATCTGTTCATAGACATGGAGTCCCCGGTTCTTTGCAAAGAGTGCGATATGGGGTTCGTAGTCCACGATTTCGGATTGAAGTTTGCAATCGAGATCGATATAAGGGGGATTTGAGACAATGAGATCGAATCGTTGGCCTCCAAGATTTTCAAATAAATCGCTTTGTACAATCGTTAGTTTTGCGCCGAGGGCCCTGGCATTCTGTTTTGCGATCTCAAGGGCAGGATCACTCAGATCCGAAATTGTAACTCGAAGATCAGGATTTTCCAGTTGAATCGTAATACCAATACATCCAGAACCAGTACCCAGATCCAGTACGCTTTTTGCGGCCTGCCTGAGGCAAAGTTCAACGACCGTTTCAGTTTCTTGCCTGGGGATCAGAACATCTCGATTCACGACAAAATCTCGTCCAAAAAAAGCTCTTGTGCCCGTGATGTATGGTAGCGGTTCGCGATGAAATCTGCGAAGGAGAAGAGGATTGATCGTTTCTGGTTCTATGCAAAATTCAGGATTCGCCAATACCCAACTTCGCGACTTATTTAAAGCAAAACCCACAATGAGTTGGGCATCAAGCCGGGGCTCAGAAATCCCTGCTTGCTCAAACTTTAGTGTCCAGTCTGCAATGAACTCCGCAAGTTTCATTATTTAGGATGGCACAACGAATTTTTGGAGCTTCGAATGCCACTCGGGAATAACTTCCACTTCCAAATAAGTCCCAGAATCTCGATATTCTTCTTTCTTCACTCGGCCAAATCGATGGCAGCTTTCAACCAAGTTATTTTGATCATAAGGAATGACTACGTGGAGAAGATTAAATCGATTCGCTAATTTTTTACGGATCACTCGGAAGAGCTCTTGAATTCCTTGACCCGTTTTCGCACTGATAGCAACCGAGCCAGGCCATTGAGAGACCAGTTGACGAGCAATGGCTGGATCTTCAACTATATCGATCTTGTTAAAAATCGTGACAGCCGGCACCTTATCGGCATGAACGGCTTCTAAAGTTTCGAGAACAGCATCACGTTGCATTTCCCAGTCGACGTGGCTCACATCAATAACGATGAGCAGAAGATCAGATTCGGCGACCTCTTCTAGGGTTGCTCGAAATGCGGCAACAAGCAAAGTGGGCAAATTACGAATGAATCCTACAGTATCTGTGAGGAAGAACTGGAGCCCCTCATGAGTTTCCACCTTTCGGGTGGTGGGGTCTAGCGTTGCAAAAGGCATGGCATCGGCTAAAAGATCAGTTTTGCAAACGCTGTTCATGAGAGTGCTCTTACCCGCGCTCGTGTATCCCACGATTGAAATAGTAGGGATGGATTCGCGTTTTCGCGCCGCTTGTTGCAACTGCCGGTGCCGCTTCACTCCTTCGATATCTTCTTTGAGTTTCGAAATTCTGGAGTTGATCATCCTTTTATCGCTTTCCAGCTGTGTTTCGCCGGGCCCCCTCATTCCAATTCCACCCTTTTGACGTTCGAATTTTGTCCACACGCTCATCAGCCTGGGCAAGCGATAGCTGAGTTGAGCTAATTCAACCTGAAGTTGACCCTCTCGTGTTTTGGCTCTGGATGCAAAGATGTCGAGAATGAGAGTTGTACGGTCAATGACTCGACAACCCCATGCTTCTTCAAGATTTCGAACCTGGATTCCAGAAAGTTCGGCATCCACAACGACGCAATCAGCTTGCACTTCGGCTACAAAATTTTGAATTTCGAGAACCTTTCCCGAACCCACATAAGTGGCTTTGTGGGGACGATCTAGCCTTTGTCGAATCGTCCCCACAACATGACCTCCAGCTGCTTCAACAAGCCCTTCTAACTCAAGTTCAACTAGTTCGTCCTCGGTGTCATCTTCATTAACAAAAACGAGAATGAGCTTTTCTTGCGGGCTTTGAGTGTCATGCGGCTGGGCCATGAACCTCCTTTAGAACCGAGCTACGCCCCACTTGAGAGCCAAGCTAAACCCGCTGAACCTCAATCCTTCATATTCCGGGAACATGTCATATCGAGCGCTAATATTCAGCCTATCTCCAACGTTTATTCCGAATTCCACATTGGCGTCAAACCCAATCCTCTTGCCAGAGAGTCGTGTGGTTGGTGCAGTATTCAGCGCGTAATCAATGTAGGAAAGTCCACCCCGAATAGCAAAATATGGTCGGGTTGAATCACCGGGCTGACCAAGTGGGATCGTGTAACCCATAGTTCCTGCAAGCATGAAAACTTTGTTTCCATTGGCACCTTTACTAAAGGCGTTCCAGTCATATCCCAGATTTTGCTTGCGATTTGGATCGATTTTTACTCGGCTCGCACCAAAACTGATCCAAGAATCTCCCATGGCATCGCGGATTTTTGAATCAGCGGGGAAGAATATTCCCACGGATGGCCCGACATAGGTGCTAGATTGGGCTGAAGCCAAGGTCGGAGCCAGGGCCAAAGCAGATAACGAAAGCATAGTCAACGAACGTACTCGCAACATGATCCGATACTACCTCTATCTCTTACCGTGATTGCGCCATGATTTCTGAGTAGAAGTCGAAGTAAGCGTCCCCCATGGTTTGAGGGTCAAATCGCTTCACATTTTCATAACCTAATTGCGAAAGATGCTCGAGATTGTCTATGTTAGCAAGAATCTGTGTCGCGGCTTCTTCAATATCGCTTGGTTCAAAGTAGATCGCTGCATTTCCACCAACTTCGCTGAGAGGGCCACGATTCGAGGTAAAGACCGGACAACCGCAAGCTTGGGCTTCTAGCACCGGGAGGCCAAATCCTTCTGTGAAAGATGGAAAAATAAGGGCCCCAGCAAGGCTGTAGAGCGCTTCAATTTGTGTGTCACTTGGTTCTGTGACCCATAAAACTCTAGATCCAATTTTCAGTTCAGCTTCTTTGTGCGCAAGCTCTAGAGACTTTGCGCCTCCGGCCATAACAAGACACCAAGGCAACAGAGGGTCGAGCTCCAAGGTTCGCGCAAAAATCTCAAGAACTCCTTTCCTGTTTTTATACGGTTTATTGCCACCGACATGTAAAAAAAATGGAACATCTCCTATCGGAACAATCTTATCTAGTAATTGCTTAGCCTGAAGACTCTCCATTCTTCGATATTCTTTGTATGTGCTATTAAGAATTGTCTTCACTAAACCGGGAAACTCTGGCAAAAAGGTTTTCTGATCAAATCGAGTGGCTTCTGATACGCAAGCTAAAGCGGTCGCCTTTTGCACACTCTTAAGAATCATCTTTTGATAAATCCGGCCACTTGGTGAGACGCTCCAGCCCGGAAATTGGTCGAAGGCTGCGCGAATTGCCAAATAGTCGTGCGTCGTCACGAGTGTTCTCTTGTTCATGACATGCCGAATATTTAGTCCGGCGCCTTTCTCGCAAAAGTGGATCAGATCGTAATTCTTGGCTTCAGATCTAAGAACTTTCGGGAAGAGAAAATACTTTTCCACATAACGAGCCCACTTCCATTGGCTACTTCCAGGCAGACTCACTTGGGGATAAACAACTTTGAAGTCCAGTCGGGGGCTCAAAACGCGTTGCAGAACGTTTTCAAAGCCCACAATGCTGAACTGTTTATCAGATCTATGGCTCCCAACAAAGAGGACACGCATTGGACAGCAAGAGGAATCGAAATCAATCGTGATAGTTCACGAAAGGCGATATTGTACCACTTGCAACCAGTTGCAGTATTAGACTTCTGGGTAGAGATCGCGGATCAAAGATTGAACAGAAGAAGTCAATTCTTTGTCCCTATTCATAAGTTCGCGAATCTTCCGGTACCCGTGCATCATGGACGTATGGTCTCGGTTCCCAAAAAGGGCGCCGATGTGCTTCCATGAATCTCTCGTAATTTCACGGGTAATAAAAACGGCCACGTGGCGTGCGTGTGCAATTGGAGCTTTGCGAGAGAGCCCCCGAATGTCTGCCACGGAAATCTGGAAATGCTTAGAAACGGATTCGAGTATCTGTTCAAAGCTCGGCTTTGTGAGCCCGACAGCTTGATAGTGTTTGTTCACAATTTGGCAAGCCAAATCATAAGTGATTTCGGTGTCTTCTAAACTTGCTTGAGCCGCAACCTTGGTCAAGGCGCCTTCTAAAATTCGAACATTGCTCGGGATGGATTCTGCAAGATACATAGCGACATCGTGTGGCAGATCTACGTTTTCTTGCTCTGCTTTACTTTGCAGAATAGCGCAACGGGTCTCAGTGTCGGGCATCATGATATCCGCAACTAGACCCGATTCAAATCGAGACCGGAGTCGCTCATCCATCAAAAGGAGATCTCGGGGAGGGCGATCTGAACACAAGACTATTTGTTTGCCAAGCGAATGTAGGAAATTGAAGGTATGAAAAATCTCTTCTTGAGTGCGTTCTTTCCCGGCGATGAATTGGACGTCATCGAGGAGCCAAACCTGCACACTCCTTTGCGCCTTTCGAAATTGGTCGATGCGATTGTTTTGCAAAGCCATGACGAATTCTTCCGCAAATTGCTGAGCGCTCACATACATCACTGAATGTCGAGCATCTCGTCTGTGAATCTCGTGTGCGATGGCATGCATCAAATGCGTCTTTCCCAAACCACTGGCTCCGTAGATAAAGAGCGGGTTATATTTGGTTCCGGGTTGAGCTGCAACGGCCTTGGCGCCGGCGTGGGCCAATCGATTGCTTTGTCCCACAACATAATTGTCAAATCGATATTTGGAGGAAGTCTTAAATTCTTGAGATGGGTCAATCGAGATCGGCTGTCGAGTGACAACCCCTTGATCCTCAGGATCAGAAACCCGTTCTCGTGGATTTGCTTGAAGAACCAAGCGCACTGAATGCCCTAGGATCCCACTCAATGTGGATTGCAACAAATCTAAATATTTCTCGCGAACCCACTCCTGAATGAATTGTCCAGGGGCTGCCAATGTGGCTGTCTCTTGGTCATAACCGACCGGAGAAAGCGGTTTCAGAAACTTTTTGATGACTGTCTCAGGCAACTGCCCTTCAAGTTGCCTGACAACCTGTTCCCAAGCACTTCGCAGTACGACTTGGTCTTCGTGGTCATCGATTGTATATTGATCCGACATGGGTTTAACAAAATCCAAAAAAAGGAAAGAAGGACGGCATTATACACATGAAGCAGGACTATTTCTTGCAAGTTTTTTATAGACTTTTTCCAGAATTTTTCCCGCTAAGTTCACGGGGCTCTTTATACGCAGAATTTGGCCCCGGGACCTTGCATTCTGCCACAATGACCAAGTGAACCTGAAAGTCTTAGGCGTTCTCGCTGGAGGCGATTTTCCGAAAGTTGCATTGCACAATTGGGCTTTGTCAGCAGATGTCCTATATGCGGCAGATTCGGCAGCTGATTCTATGCATGACCTGGGATTCAATCCAGTTCTGGTTGGTGATTTAGATAGCGTTTCTTCAAGATCCAAAGACAGATCACACCGAGTCGAGCATGATCCAGATGATTCCACGACAGATTGCGATAAGCTCCTGAAGCTTGTCAGTCGAGAGGGGCACCAGTCCATTACGATTGCAGGAATAGAAGGCGACATGTTTGACCACGTCCTTTCATCGCTTTCGAGCCTCGTACGCTGTGACCTCGATGTCACGATTCTCACGAGAAGAATGATGGGATATGTTCTAAAGGGCAAACAGCACATCGAGTTTTCCACAATTCCGGGTCATCGAGTTTCAATGATTCCGACCCCAATTTGCTCGGGAGCTTCGCTGGAAGGAGTTGAGTGGGAGTTTGAAAATCGGACACTGTCATGGCACGGTTTCTACAGCATTTCGAATTCGAGTAAGGGTTTGGTTCGAGCAAAAATTGAATCCGGAACTGCCTTAGTTATGAGAGAGTTTGATCCACAGGCCGAACCAGATTGGACCTCTCTAAAAACCTGAATCAATACGGGTACGATTGAATGAGATAGGTGCAATATGAGCCAAATTCCTGAGGAATCTCTCGAACAAACTGATGCGATAGTTGAGCCCGAGGTCGCGACCGAAGAAACCGAGACAGAGCCAGCAGATTCAGTAGCAGAACCGACGGCTCATCCTCGACTGATTGTCAAAAGAAATGGTGCTCTTACGGAAGACATTTTTGAGCTACATCCACCTGCAACCATTGGTAGATTCGATCCTTCTGTGGGCCCCGTTGATATCGATCTTGGTGCTATTCCCGAAGGGTCATATGTCAGTCGCAAGCATGCAAAGATTGTTTTTGAAAATGACCAATGGATGCTGATTGATTTAGGTTCATCTAATGGGACATACATTTTGCGAGATGATTTTGAAAAAATTGAACAATCGGAATTGAAAGATGGCGACGAGATAGCCCTCGGCAATGCACGTTTTATTTTTCAATTATCGTAACCCGGTATTCCGGGGCCAAGACAAAAAATGCTGGACTCAGAAATTATCAATGCGACTTGGAATCAACTTTTTAACTTTAGTCGCAACGGCATATGGATCCTTGATAGAGCTGGCAAAGTCGTTGTTGCAAACGATGTTTTGCTCAAATGGCTTGAGATCAAGGACATTGCGGGTCGGGATTGGCAGGAATTTGCAAGGGAAGCATCTGAATCCGACGAAATGGAAATCGCGAGCCATTCTGGGGTTGTTCGACGTGTTGAATGGACAAGCGAACCCATTAAGGCAAGCGATGGATCGGAGCTCGGCACTCTCCAAATTTTTGCCGACCAATCTACTGCAAAAGCATTTGAACATCTCTTGGTGTCTGAAATAAAGTCTCTTGCAAAACTTGCAGGCGAAGACCCTTTGACGGGCCTGGCAAACCGGAGAGCCTTTGAATCTTCACTTGAGCATATCAAACAAGAACAAGCTAAGCGGTTTGGAGTCATCATCCTTGATCTCGATGATTTCAAAACCATCAATGATTCGTTTGGACATGATGTCGGAGACAAAGTCTTGAAAGTGTTTTGTGATCGGCTAAAAAGTTTAGTTCGCGAAGGAGATCTTGTGGCACGAATCGGCGGCGATGAATTTGCAATCTTGCTTCCAAACATCACGATCTCAGAGCTGTCGGAAGTTGCGGATCGAATCAAACGTGACGTCAATTTGGAAATTGAAGAGAATGGAAAGCAATTGCTTGTTTTTGTATCGATGGGATACGCTCACAGTGGTCCAAATGCAGAGGACGTTGTTAAGCGCGCCGACGAGTGGATGTATGAACACAAAGCTAAAAAGGAATTAAAGGGCCTCTCGGCACTCGCAGAGGAGTCCTCAAAGCAAAAGCCTTAGTCGGTTGCGTGAAATGCTCCCTTATGGTGCCGGATATCATCGGGAGTCACGGCGATTAAGTCAAACCGAATCTTGAGATTTTGACTTTGTGTTTTGACAAGATAATCTTGTGCAGCACGGCTAAAGCGAATCATTTTAGTATGGTCGAGAGCAACCTCAGGGACTCCGCGATTCCTGAACTTTACTTCGATAAAAACGAGAGTGTCTTCATCAAGGGCGATTAAGTCAATTTCTCCATTTTTGCTGTGAAAACGCCTGCTGATCAAGGTGTAACCCTTGTCAATTAGGAATTGAGCGGCTTTATCCTCGGCCTCTCTACCTTGACTTTTGGTATTCGCCATCTCCTTGTGAGAATAGCAAAGATTCATCCTTGTTGGTGGTTTCGAAATCCAAGCTCGGCTGGAGTATGAGATTCTTCACTGGACCAAAAGATTTTCTGTGTTCAGGGCAAGGGCCAAATTCAGAAAGTGCTTGAAGATGCTGGGGAGTGGGGTATCCAAAATGCGAATCAAAGCCATAAACTGGAAATTGATTATGGAGTTCAATCATGATCCGATCTCTAGCGCACTTGGCTAAAATGCTTGCGGCAGCGATGCAGGCATAAGCTGCATCACCTTTCACTTGAACTTCGCAACGACAAATTGGATCTTTTGGGAGCTTGTTGCCATCTATCAGGGCCAGCCTCGGGATTTTGGCCAACCTTTCAAGAGAGATTTGCATGCCCAAGAGTGATGCTTCAAGCACATTAATTTTGTCGATGGTATCAGCCGAAACAACCTCAATGGCCCAATCGGCGCTTGATTTTATCCGACCCTCCATATCCTCTCTCTGGCGCGAAGTCAAAGACTTCGAGTCATTGATTCCTCGAATATCAAAGTCCTGCGGAAGAACAACAGAGGCGCAAACGACCGGCCCAGCTAGCGGACCTCGCCCAGCCTCATCGCAACCGGCGACTCCTGGTAAATGAATCAGCCCTGCCATTGTTCTACTTTACATCTTCGGAGATCCCAATTTTTTTTAGAGACCATTCGAGTCGATCCGCTGTAAACTGGGGGTTCAATGGGTCTTCCAGTTCAGGATCAGCCAATGGCTGAAGATCAAAAGATCAAGATCGGATTGGTGATCAGCATATTTTTGGCAATGGTGCCTATTTGGGTGATCCACTTTCCACCGCTCATAGATCTACCTATGCACATCGCTAGAATCCATATTCTGGCCAACAAGCAAGATGGATCTGGCATCAACGAATTTTTTCTGGCAGATTGGCGGGCCATTCCAAATTTAGGAATTGATCTACTTGGAACATTTCTTTGCAAGTTTTTCCCAGCGATCGTTGCAGGCAAGCTCGTTTTATCGTTGGCTTCAATTCTCATCATTTCTGGAGGACATGCCCTTGCGCGAAGCTTCAAAAATCACAGTTGGTTAGTCATAACATGGCCAATTGGTTGCGTATTCAGCCTTTGGTTTCTGATGGGATTCGTCAATTTCTTACTAGGTATCGGGGTTATGATGTGGATCATCTGGCTCTGGAAAGTGCGCCTGGAAGCAAATTCAAAAATCCTTTTGCCAATAATAGGGATCCTCTTTTTTGGCCTACTCATAACGCACTTATTGGCTTTTTTGCTTTGCGCTTTTGCAATTTTCAGTTTGGCAAAATCAGATTGGATGGCAAGGGTCAATCCAAAGGTTTGGCCAGTTGCTATCGCTGCTATTTTTCTGGGAATTGACCTTGGACTTTATTTGCTCCATAAAACGCCGATCAGTGTGGAATCGAGATTAAGCGCACTTTGCCAATTACACCAGTTGGTTCCAATTCTTATGGCCGGAATTGCCTTAATTTTGACAGCCGACAGCATCCACCCATTGAAGCCTCTGATTTGGGTCTGCGTCCTTGCGCCCATCATTGGGCCGAGCTTTGTTGCCGGAACGGCATTTGCTTCAGATCGCTTATCAATTGTTGCCCTAATGTTGTCTTTAACTCTTCAAGTCAAAGAGAAATTCATAACTTTTATCGCCTTTGCTTCGATATTGAGTGCAAGTCTGGGGTTGTTGCAAATGTTCGTGATTCGCAATGAACAAATTGTCGAAGATCTTCGCGCCATTGAAAGCCGTTCAACTTTGGCCTCATTTGATATTGGCTTGAGGAATGGCTCTATGCTCGATTATCAAAGACATGTTCCTGATTGGATCATATTGGAGAAGTCGGTGTTCGTTGCTCAAAATTTTGCAAAACAGGGGCAGCAGCCGATTAAGTTCGCTGATAAATGTATTCCTTGGCACGAATATCAAAAAAACAATCCTGTCGAGAAGATTTCTTATGACGAAGTCAGAGCTGAGCTGCCTCACTTGAAGGCACTTCAAAGCGATTTGAACGCTTGGAACCGCAAAAGTGGACTGCCAGAGACGAAGCTTTATGTTTTGGTTTTTCACCCTGAGACTGAAAAAAACACAGTTCTTCGTTGGGAGGGCGTCACTGAAATCGCTTCACGCCAGACTTACAGCCTTTTCCTTCTTAAGTGACTTGGGTAGCAGCTTCTTCCAATCTTTCTCAGTGCCAAATTCAACCCAGCGATAGGTGCACCAAGAAAGGCCGAAGAGAATAACAACATAAGCAACGAAGTTGAGAGCACTGAATGCTTCTGGCCCTGGCACCATTCTTTTCATGACGATGCCATGCCACACATAAAGGCTGTAGCACATCATTCCAATAAGCTGTAATGGCCAATTGCTGACCAACTTGGATACGATTTGTTGTGGATAAAGTGCGATGCTCCCTACAAGTACAAAAAGAGATAAGTTGATACAAGTGGCAATGAGTGGCCGCATGAAGAGGGGCAAAACATGCAACACCCATGCATCACAGAGCATCAAGGAAAAGCTGAGAAGAATCGCTCCCAAAAGTGTTAAAAATATAGGTGGAATTTTGAGTTTGATTTCCCACTTTTGCACCATCAGATGCGCAAGAAACATCCCGGTCACGAAATCATCGAGGGAGCCAAAGACACTAGAACTCACGAAATCCATATATGGACTGGGGTCATTGCCAAACCCCAGGACAATGCCGAGATATCGAATTCCCAAGGAAAACAGCATCGTCACAACCCAAATCTTGACGATGCCAAAACGCTGAATGAACTTAGCAAGGAAAGGAAATACAAGTGAAAAATAAAACTCTGTGGCCAGTGACCACAAAACCCAATTGGTATTGGGGCAAAAGGTGCGAGGCGAAAGCCCGAAAGCCATTGATCCCATGATCACAAGCCACATGAGTGTCGACTTTGAATCGGTTGCAGTTGGGCCAATAGCAAGGCAAACAAAAACGCTAAGAAAATAGAGAGGCAACAAGCGTATGGCTCGCCTTTTATAAAATTCCAAGGTGTCTTTTGGGCCGACAAAAGCACGTTGTCCTCGGGCATATGGCAAAAAGAGAACAATTCCCGAAAGAACAAAAAAGAGCTTAACCCCGATCCACCCGTTGCTTAAGATCGTGCCTGGATAGAGAGTCAATTTCCCAAGGTTCAGAGTAGCAAACCCTGCTTGGAATTTATGAACGCCAACGACATGGTGAAAAATGACAAGTAAAACGGCCAAAGCTCTCAAACCGTTGATGCAGTCAACTTTAGGCGAAAAGAGCTCTCCAGCGAGCTGAGGTTTCGCTTGCTGATCTGGTTTGGCTTTTCCAGTGAGGTTTTGTTGGGTGACGCTCATTGAAATTGAACTGAACATCTCAGCTCATGCGTGAAATGTGCCAGAAGTCTTACTTTAGTCCAATTCTGCGAGATCAGGACGAAATTTTTTGAAAAAAGTCTTCTGAAAGTGGACTCTGTCCTGAGAGATTTGGCAAATCGGGAGTAATATCTTTTGAGACTTGGACAAGTGAATTCACTGGCCCAAGAGGAGCATTGATGTCTGCATCTGTATTAGAGCGAGTAATTAAGGTGACCTGCGAAAAGCTCGGGGTCAATGAAGCCGAAGTCAACGAATCCTCGTCGTTTGAAAACGATTTGAACGCCGATTCTCTTGATGTTGTGGAGCTCGTGATGGGCTTTGAAGAAGAGTTTGGAATTGAAATTCCAGATGACGACGTGCCGACCCTCAAAACCGTTGGTCAGGCTGCTCAATACATCGAAAACAAAGTCTAAGAAAAATGCCGAATCCTCATCCCTCGGGTAGGGTTGTCGTCACCGGTGCTGGTGCAGTGACTCCACTGGGTATCGGAGTCGAAAATTCATGGTCGCGTCTTGTGTCTGGACATTCTGGGATCAGCCAGATCGAGTTATTCGATGTTGCCGATTATCCGACCCAAATTGCTGGCGAGATCAAGGACTTTGACCCCGAAAAATGGCTGGAAAAGAAAGAAGCTCGGCGGGTTGATCGGTTCATTGCTTTTGCAGTTGCCAGTGCAAAAATGGCGCTCGATGACGCCTGTTTCCCAGAAGATGACGACCTAAGGTTGGACACGGGTGTTCTCATTGGTTCTGGAATTGGCGGACTCACTTTTATGAGCGAGCAGACCCATAAGTTATTTGAGGGGGGCCCCAGCAAGGTATCTCCGTTTCTCGTTCCGTTTATGATTCCAGACATGGCAAGCGGATACGTCTCTATTCTCCATAAATTGCGTGGCCCGAATACTTGTGTTGTTTCAGCGTGCTCAACGGGCGCCGATGCTATTGGAACGGCTTATCACATTGTGAAGCGTGGTGATGCAACGGTCATGATCGCTGGTGGCACAGAGGCTCCAATTAACGAAATTGGAATGTCAGGATTCTGCGCCGCTCGAGCTATGACAACAAACAATTCCGACCCACTTGGAGCAAGCAGACCTTTTGATGCAAACCGTGACGGATTTGTTATTGCAGAAGGTTCTGCCGTGCTCGTGTTGGAAGATTACGACCACGCCTTAAAGAGAGGAGCAAATATTCTAGGTGAAATTGTGGGTTATGGGATGAGCGGGGACGCGTACCATATCACTGCGCCAGATCCTGAAGGCAGTGGCGCGACGCGAAGCATGGCCATGGCCATCATGAGAGCGGGGATTCGGCCAGATCAGTTGGGATATATCAATGCCCACGGCACTTCTACGCAGCTTAACGATAAAACCGAGACCCGGGCTATCAAGCAGGTTTTGGGTGAAGCTGCTTATCGGGTACCTGTCAGCAGCACTAAGTCCATGATTGGCCACACGTTGGGTGCGGCAGGAGCAATCGAAGCCCTCTTTTGCTTGCTTGCCATTCGTGATTCGATATTGCCTCCAACGATCAACATGAAAGATCCTGATCCAGACTGCGATCTTGACTACGTGCCAAATCAATCAAGAAAGGCTGATATTCAATATGCCATGTCAAACAGTTTTGGTTTTGGCGGACATAACGTGACCCTGGTTCTCAAAAAGGTTTGACCCTATGCCCAACCCTAAGGGTGAACTTGACGGCAGAATTCAGGAATTTCTCGACTATCTCCAATCAATGAGATCTCCACATACCGTTCGAAGTTATGGAAGCGATCTGGCTCAACTCAGTGTAAGTTTAGATGGGCAGTTTACGCTGACATCGGAATCTTTGCAAAAGTATTTGCGGACTTACGGAAAATCCCCTGTCACGAGGGCTCGTAAGCTAAGCACGATCAAATCCTTTGTCAAATTCTTGTTGCAAATTGGAGCTATTGATACGGACCCAACATTAGCGCTTGAGGCTCCATTCAGAAGAAAGACCCTTCCTAAAGTTCTCAATCGATCACAGACCGAATCGCTTTTGAGCTTGGCAGCCAAGAGCGCCACCCCTTTAAGAGATCGCGCGTTGCTGGAACTTGCCTATTCATCGGGACTGCGAGCGAGTGAATTGATTGGGTTGAATCTCACTGACATCAATTTCAAAGAACAAACAATTTCTGTTATAGGAAAGGGAAACAAAGAAAGGATTGTCCTTTTTGGTGATCATTGTCAGGTGGCGGTTCAGAACTATCTTAAATCTGAAAGAGTCAACCCTGAATCGGGTCAGGCTCTATTTACGAACGCAAAAGGTAAGAGACTGACCACCAGAACACTTCAAAATGTTCTTAAGCGCTGGGCATTACAGGCCGGGCTCCCTCCAGATACTTCACCGCATACACTTCGACATTGCTTTGCGACGCATCTCCTAGATGGCGGCGCAGACTTAAAGACTGTACAACAACTCTTGGGACACGAAAACCTGGCTACGACCCAGATTTACACTCATGTGAGTATTGAAAGACTGAGATCCGCCGTAGAAAAGGCGCACCCAAAAAGCAAGGTTCCCCGTTAGGATCGCTCAGACCCAAGTTGTGGCGCGGCGAAACAGCTTAAAGGTCAACGGTCGTCTCAGGTGGGCGAAGACAAAATTGGGCCACCCAACCATAAAGTCCATGGCATAGTCTTCTGGGGGTGCAATGAGAATCAACGGAACTGAACTCGCAATCTCATGGGCCATCTTTGCTTCTGCAAACTTTTCGTATCCAGCAACCTTATGTGGTGATTTCAAAGTGGCAATCATATCGACAAAGAGGAGGTCGACATCATCACAGGCATCAAGAGCAGCCTGCCAATCTGAAAAAATCAATAGCTCGTCATCGGGCTGAAAAGCTCCGTTGGTAGCTTTGATGACCTCTTGGTCTTGGGTGATTAGGACAAATCTCATGGACGATATTAGAAGGCTCAATAGCCCAAATCTTCCCAAATATATTCTAAAATACGTCGAAAAGGTACTGTTGATCTCGAATTCTCTTCCAATAATTGACTTATGAGTATGCGAGTGGATGTGGCCAATGCGGTTCAAACATTGACAGCCGCGATGCAGGCTCCAGAGGCAACAAAGGAGGCAATTCAGGTTGCAACCTTGAAAAAAGCGCTTGATTCTCAAAAAGCGGAAGCCACCGAAATACTCAAAGCGCTAGAGCCGAAAGGCCGACTCTTAGACATTTCCGTTTGAATCGCCGGGTATTGTACACTGTCGTGGGTTCAAAAGCCCTTAAGAAACCCGTCTGGTGGAAGAATACTTTCTTCTGGTTTGGAGCAGCTCTCATTTTGCTGGCCCTCAGTTCGCTTGTGGGAGGAGAGTCAGTCATTCGAGACCCTGGCCAAATCAAGGAAGGAGGCCTCTTTTTGATCTACCTGGGTGGAGCAGCTGTTATGCTTGTTCATGGGTTCATTAGCCAACAACAAGCAGAGCAGACCTTCAAAGAAGACATGGAAGAGGAAAGCTAAGGACGAGAAGAATGGTCATTTGTTCATGCGGTAAGCCACTAGAAAAAGTTCCCACTTGGTTGGAAGGGACAGCGGTCAATTTTGTTTGCAATAACTGCCCAAATCGCACAGTGAAAGCGATTACTCAGGTGACATTAGAAGTTGCAAAAGATCCTGAAGCCAACGAAACGGGCGCAATCGACATGGATATGTCGGAAGACGAAGACGAGGATTAAGCTACTTTGCGTAACGTGCGCTGAAGCATGATAAGCCTCGGGGTTGATTCCGGGCCGAGTGCCTTTTCACAAGCTCTCAGCAGATCGTTCTCTTCGCACTGGATTTCGTCGATCACAGTCACGCAGGCCATCAACGTTCCTTTCTTTTCCCAAACGGCAGCATCAACCACACCAGTCTGAGACATCAAAAACGACTCGACTCGGGCAAAGTCACATTCGTCATGTTGAGAAATGTAGAGATGCACATTATTTTATTGCCATATTTTTAGGATTTCTTAAGATCAATCAGGGATTTATACTGTTCTAAATTGTCAATATCGGCTCCAATGCTCGCGAATGGAGTCTGAATACCCTTCACAGGCATTCCCAAAAATTGCCCCACTCCTTTTTCAAGCTCTGGAAGTTTCAGGGTTGTGGGCCAAAGTTTTCCCAGAATGAGCTTGAACACCATCCCAAATCCAAGCATGGACGCGAGTTTGAGAGGGCTCTTACGGGCTTGATATGCTTGCTCCAAAATCGGGAGTGATGTTGTCATCAATGTCCTGTCGATGAGGGCGATATTTCCACCAGTAAAGTGTCCTTCGTTTATTCTCAGGGTGGTGCGCTTTATACCTGGAAACTCCTTTTCGCAGTCTTCGACAGGGATGATCGGATAAAAGAGCCCAGCATTACCTTTGCACCTTGATATGAAGTCTTCGATCGCTTCGCTTGTTATACAGGGCAGATCCGCGGTGCAAAGTAAGAACTGCTCTGATTGAACCTGTTCCAATCCAATTTTCATGCTTTCTACAAAGGATCGCCCCGGTTCGAACCTTCGAGAGGAATACTCCGGTTGTCCACCTACTAAGATTGGATTTCCAAATTTTTGAGTCGCCTCGAATACGATCTTCCAAAGAGGTTGTCCCAAAAACGGCAAGTCGCATCTAAATTCAACGCCAGAAAATTCGGCCAACTCAGCATCACATCGACCTCCAGCCAGGATCAAAACATCCATCGACTAGGGTTCTACCTCTTGAATCAAGCTATCGCATCGGCTTAGGAATTTTGACGGCACAGCTTGAATAGACTTGTTCTTTGCTATTTCTTTTGCCACACTTTGGGCTTCCTCGAAATCTGCGAACAGGCCAAAAACTGATGACCCCGAACCACAAAGGTGAGCCCTCGTCGCGCCAAGTTGCTTCATTTGTTCAACGAGAACGAGGCATTCTTTGGGCATAACAGATTCAAAATCATTTTGCCATCCAAGTCCTTCCGTGGGAAACATTGAAAACGGACGACTGACCGAATCTAGAGCTTGGTAGGCTAAGGCGGTGTTGACACCTAGACTGGGTTTTGCAATGACGCAATGCTCGGTTTCGGAATCAGGTAGGGGCGTCAGCCTTTCTCCATAATTCTCGCCCCTAGCTGTTCCGCCGATCAGGAAAAAGCTGACGTCGGCCCCAACAGCTGCAGCGACTTCCAAGGCATTCTCTAGTTCAAATTGACCTCGGGAAAGTGTCATCAAAATTCTCAAGAGTCCCGCTGCGTTGCTGCTTCCTAATCCTAAACCTCCTTGTGTCCAGCCGGACTTTGTCAGGACAATACGAAGAGGGGGAACTTCGAAATATTCTCTCGCAAGCCTCAAGGCCTTTGTTACCGTGTTGTGGGCTGGAACACTTGGGTCATTGCATACAAACCCAGGTTCTTGAGAGACCGAAACATCAATCCATTCAGCCAAATCAATCGCTTGAAAGATCGTTCTTATCGGATGATATCCGTTGGCGTGAGGTGATCCGACAGCGAGAAATGGGTTGATTTTTGCGGGGCAAATCGCCCTGATCCTCAAGATTGCTCCTCTATTTGTGCCTCTTGTTCTTCAGAAAATTGACCTGGCTCGGGGATTATGGAAATCGTCTTTGGAAAAGGGGTCAACTCAAGTTCGTCCAATGCCTTGTCGATCGAATCGAGTTGCATGCGGGCTTCAGTCAAAGCAATGAGAAACTCTTGTGTTGGGGTTTCTGTTTCCCGACCCACGAGCCGATAACCAAGCATCTTCATTCTCAAAGTATCGAGAGTCGTCGTGAAGACATGTGCCTGAGCTTCTGTCCGCTCCACGCTGGCCATAATCCCTTGGTAGTGCTGTCGATATTCCGCAATATTATTATCTGCTAGCCTGTAGAGTTCCTGGGCTTGAAGGTCGGAACTTTGCTGATGGCTGAAACGAGGTTGCCTTACAAGCCAATCTTCACTTTTGGCAACTTCACCAGCCACAATGTCGGCTCGCCTCAATGCTCGGTAGAGACCTTGTAGCAAGCCTTCGATGGTTTCTGGCAACTCTTGCAGATCTGCAATCCCTCGCTTGCTCAATTGTTTAAGTGCGGCCCCGAAACGTTCATGCCTTTCTAGACAAGATTGCCAAAGACTGTCATATTTCGTCAACTCAAAGCGCTTGGTAACACTGGCCTTAAAGGCCGTCCAAGCTGATAATCCCAAAAAAATCAACCAAAAAACAGCCACGAGAGGAGCCCGAATTTGAACACCTGGGCGGGCAAGTGCAAAGGTAACTAAGATCAAAAAGACCGTGAGTACGATTCGGGATCCCGAGAAAAACTCCTTGAGAAAGAGATTTGTATCACGTCGTCGGATTTCGTCCATGTTCTATGGCATCGGTGGTCTTCGGTAACCCCAAGGCAGATTCTGTTCGATACTGTAAGACGTCTGAAGCAGGGTCTCATCACCCATAATTGGGCCCGTAAGGCACATTCCAACTGGCAAATCGTGTGCAAATCCACAGGGAATCGAAATGCTTGGGAACCCTCCCATATTGGCTGGAATTGTGCATAAATCCAACATCTTCAAAGCAAGTGGGTCATCGGTAAGTTCTCCAAGCTTGAACGCCACGATTGGTGATGTTGGCGACATGATGCAGTCAAAATCTTGAAAAACTTTTTCAAAATCGCTTGCCATCATGCCTCGAATTTGTTGTGCTCGAAGATAATACGCGTCGTAATATCCTGCTGAAAGCGCATAGGTTCCGATCATAATTCGGAGCTTGACTTCTCTCCCAAAGAGCTGCCCTCGCGTCGCCGATACATTTTCAATATGTCCTTCTCCGGCCACCTGAGGGCCAAATCGTATCCCGTCAAAACGGGCGAGATTGCTGCTTGCTTCAGCTGGAGCAATGATGTAGTATGTTGTCACCCCAAGATCGATGCTGGGAAGATCAACTTCATCAAACGAGGCACCTGCTTTCGTAAGTTCTTGAATCGCGAGTTCCATGGAGTCTCGAACTCCAGATTCAATCGAATCCCCAAAGAGCTGCTTGGGCAAAGCGACCTTTAAACCCTTGACTCGACCGTTCTTTAGTTCCTGAGTTCGAATTTGGGAATCTTGAAGGGAGGTGCTATCCATCGGGTCGTGACCACTCAAGACCTCAGAGGCTAGGGCCACATCTTCAACATTTCGACCGAACGGGCCAATCTGATCGAGACTTGAAGCAAACGCAATCAGCCCATACCGAGAAATTCGCCCGTAAGTTGGTTTGAACCCAACGATTCCGCAAAGCGAGGCCGGCATCCGAATCGAACCTCCCGTATCTGATCCTAAAGAAAGTGGAGCCATCTCGGCGGCCACAGCCACTGCGGAACCGCCAGAACTTCCTCCGGGTGACCGATCTGGATCCCAAGGATTCCGCGAAGGCCCAAAGGCAGAGTTCTCACACGAGGTGCCCATTGCAAATTCATCGAGATTAGTCTTGCCGATGACAATAGCGCCAGATTCTTTGAGCTTAGAAACAATTGTCGCATCATATGGTGGCCAATAGTTTTCCAAGATCCGAGAGGCGCAAGTTGTGGGCAACCCAATGGTTGAGATGTTGTCCTTTAGAGCGATGGGAATTCCGGCGAGTGCTCCACCTTCGCCCTTGTCAATCTTGTCTTGCGCCAATACTGCTTGCTTACGCGCGAGTTCTGGATCATGCCCCAAAAATGCATGGTGGTCTCCATCAAACTTGTCGATTCTGGCCAAATGAGACTCAAGGACTTCCGAAGCAGAAACTTCCTTTGAAATCAACAACTTGCGGAGTTCGGAAACACTGAGTTGGTTCAGCAACCCTTATTCCTCGATAATTGTTGGGACAATAAAGAGTCCAGCCCTGGTGACAGCCGCGTTTCTTAAAGCTTCTTCACGAGACAGCCCCATCCGAATTTGATCGCGTGCCCATACATTGGTCATCGAAACAGCGTGTGGCTTAGGAGCAATGCCCTCCACATCGATACCCTGGATATCTGTAAAGTGCCCTAGTAGCGCGTTGAGCTCGCCTTGAAAAGCCAGCAAATCGGCCTCGCTAAGGTCGAGACGGGCCAATCGCGCAACGTGGCGAACCTCATCCAGGGAAATTGACATAACTCTAGTATTATATCCGCCTCATAATGGACATATATGCCAGGTCGATATGCGAGTCAAACCTATCCCGCAGTTGTCACAGTCATGTTGGTTTTGGCATTTGTTTTTACGATTACGGCAATTTTTCGACCATTGATTCCACCCCCAGACCTCAATCCAATTGCCAAGCAAAGAGGCGGATTTCTCCAGCAATCCAAGAACCAGAAGGTACGGTGGCGATCTCTAAGGGATAAGCCATACGCTGAAGGGAAAAGATCGGATCGCCCGTTGCTTGTTGTAGCCGGCGAAGAGTGGAACCAAACTTCACGATTTTTTGACCAAGCGATTTTTGCCGATAACGATGTTGCGGAAAGGCTGAACCACGAATTCATCCCTGTCCGGGTAGATACAGCCGAAAATCCTGAGTGGTTTTCTAGCCCAGTTCAGCTTATAATGGCCAGTCAGCAAATTGATCCGGGTTGGTGGTGTGGTGTATTTCAGCCAGATGGAAAGTTGATTGGATGGGTGGGCCAGTCCAGTGGAAATTTGAAATACGATGCAAACGGCTTTCAGTCTTTTCTCAGCCAATGCTTGAAAGTCGATCGAACCAATGGTAGGAGCGGAAACAAAGAATTGCAGCCAATGATTGATACCCAGGAAAAGTTTCTGTTGGGGAAAATGCAGGGAGCTGGGAAAGATCTTTCGGACTATTACTCTTCCATTCAAGGTTTAGTCACATCTTCTCAATCGTTCCTAGAAGGCAATTATTCCAAACTTTACCCGTGGGAATGGCGCATGGTTTTGTCGCATCCAGATGGGCAAATCTTCATTCACAATTTGGAGAGCAAGCTCACCACATCATGCGTAGATTGGGTCTATGGTGGCTTTTTTAGGTTGGATTCTCGCACTTCGCCTTGCTACGACAAGACTGCAATGGAAAACGCCGATATGGCTGCAGTTTTGGCTTTGGCAGGTGCCAGTTCCAACTCTCTTCCTCTTAAAGTCATGGCAAAAAGGACGGCGCAATCTGTTTTGGATCAATTCTTTGTGGATGGACAAGTTTATGGATGCATCAATGTCACAGCGGATCCTTTGGGTCGTAGCCCTGCTCACTCGCTAAATCCGTCGTCAATGGAACGAAATCTTGATGCTCATCAAAAGTCGTTCGCACGAGAGAATTTTCGGCTCGACTTTGGTGAAAATCCTCGTTTGATTCCAATTCTAAAGCACCTCAATGATTTTGTCCAAAATCAAGTGGAATATGACGAGTTCATAAAAAAATGGCGAACCCTTGTGGATTCCGGCTCTCTAAACCGAAGTCAGGCAAATTACGCTTATGTGACTTGCCAAGTTTATGCTCGCCTCGCAGAAGTTGCACGGCTTCTAGGTGACAAAGACCTCAAGGAAGCCATTGAACCGCTTTTCCAAGTTGTTAGTTCGTTTCGTGTTGGTCCAGAGGACGTGTTACATAGTCGAGACAACCAAGTCGAGCTGGGATCGTTCTTACAAGACTATGTGGGTTTTTCTGATGCTTGCTTTCAGCGGTTCTTGCTCTCTGGCGATCAAAAGGCTCTTGAATATGGAGGCAAAGTATTGGATCGCGCTACTGAAATATTCAAGATCCCTGGTTCAAATGTTTTAGGCCAGGTCGCAAGTTCGCGAGTGCTCCCAGATTCCCGATGGACTCTTTGGCCAAATATCATCGACTCCATCCATGCATCAACCCAGTCCGATCTCTTAAGAGTAATGCATTGTTATTCGGTGCTCTATCGAGACAAGGAGCAAGGACAGCTTAAGCGCCAATGGACTCTGGAACAAGTTGGAATATTTTCTCCGATAACGGATCAATTGAAGTTGCGGCTCGGAGGTCTCGTCACAGCGATGTCTCAAATTGTCTCGGACCAATACGCCGTGGTTATGGGGCCAAGTGCAGTCGAGCGAGCTGCGGCTTTGTCCAAGCTGAACCCTGGGGTACTCGTGATTCCGGGTTCCAAGGGCCTTCGAAACGATATCAAAGCCAATAATGGTGTGGCTCTCTTTGAACGAGGAGTCTTACAAGGCGTTTACCCAGATGACTTGGTCCTTACAAAGCTGCAACAATCGCCCTAGACACAAGCTCGGCGTGACAGGCATAATAAAAGTTCCCGGAGAGGTCGCATAGTGGTCTAGTGCGCCGCACTCGAAATGCGGTGTGGGGCAACTCACCGTGGGTTCGAATCCCACCCTCTCCTCCACGATTTCAAGCAATAATAACCCCATGTCCTTGTGTCACATTGTCGCTCCAGATTCTTCGGTTCATCTCAAAAAGATTGATCCAGATGACACGTGCGGACGAGACAAATTGGCGAGTGTTAGCTCACTAGAAGAAGCCTCCAAGCGAATGGAAGAACTTTTTGATCTCCTTTATTTTGCGGGACAGCATGCCTTGCTCATTGTCCTTCAAGGGATGGACACTAGCGGAAAGGATGGTACGATTCGGCACCTCATGGCATCTAGCCATGCCCAAAGTTTTCGGGCCGAACCTTTCAAAGTTCCAACACCAGAAGAGCTTGCGCATGACTTTCTTTGGCGAGCGCATAAGGTCGCGCCTGGTCGCGGTGGAATCACGATTTACAACCGGTCGCACTACGAAGATGTTTTGGTCGTTCGAGTTCACAACCTGGTTCCCAAGGAGATCTGGTCTCAGAGATATGATCAAATAAACCATTACGAGTCCCTTCTCGCAAGCAACAACACTATCATTCTAAAATTTTATTTGCATATCAATAAAGACGAACAAGAGAAACGATTGCTTGAACGCGAGAAGGAAGTTGAGAAATCTTGGAAGCTTTCAGTTGGAGACTGGAAAGAACGCGAGTTTTGGGACGACTATCAAGAAGCATATTCTGATGCCATGGGCAAATGCTCGCCGAAACACGCCCCCTGGCGAATCGTGTCATCGAACCATAAATGGTTTCGAAACTTAGCCATTACAGAAGCTATTGTTGAAACTCTTGAAGAGTATGAAAAAGATTGGCTCAAGCACCTTGAATCTGTGGGCGCCAAGGCAAAAGAAGATCTTGATCTTTATCGTCGAGGGTCTTAATAGGCAGTACATTTGAGAAATCCAAAGTCAAAAAAAGTATCGCGTCGGCGAGTCATTCTAAGTACGATTTCGGTGATCGTCGGAGGACTAACGCTTGATGCTTATGCGTTAGAGCCTCGTTGGATTGCCATCGACCACGTCGATTTGCCTATCAAAGATTTGCCAAAGGATTTTGAAGGATACAAAATTCTTCATCTCACAGATACTCATTGTGGTCCTTACATTGACCCGCAACTCATCCGCGAATCTATAAAAGATTCACTCAAATTAAAGCCCGACTTAATCGTTTTTACAGGCGACCTAGTGGATGGTCATGGACCGGTTAAGCTTCCAGACCTCAAATATCCATTTCAAGACGTGAGCGCTCCAGACGGGCAGTTTCTTGTTCTGGGCAATCATGATGCTTGGAGAAACGGAAAGATGGTTCGGAAGGCTGTTGCAGACGAAACTCCCTTTAAGAGTATTGAAAATCAAAATGTCCGCATTTCACGTGGAAAGAGCGAAATCGCTCTCGTTGGACTGGGAGATCTTTGGACTGGTGAGCTCAATTTCGATAAAGCTTTTCGCGGGATTCCGGATCATATGCCACGCATATTGCTTCAACACAATCCAGATTTAGCGGAAGAAATGCCAAGTGAATTCAATGTCTCGATGCAGCTCTCTGGTCATACGCATGGGGGCCAAATTAGGATGCCTTGGGGATTTGCCCCCCGGGTTCCCAGCCGATATGGCAACAAGTTTCGAGAAGGCATCGTTCAAGGGGCTCGTCATATGGTCTATGTTTGCCGCGGGATTGGAGCTGTCGGGCCCTGGCATCCTCGATTATTCTGTCGGCCACAAATTTCACTGCTCACATTAAGAACTTCACATGGTTTTCCCAGCGAATAGGGGATGCTCGACTCACAATCTTCGGCCATGCTATCATAAGACAGGGCAAACCACTATGAAATGTTTAAGAATTGTTCTGCTCGGGGTGGGAATCATGTTTTCAGCATTGTCTTTTGGACAGGCCGAAAGCCAAGATGATTATTCCAACCTTGATCCAAATTCTGTTCTCAAGTTAGGAGAAACAGACGACCATCATTCCATTCGATTTTTCGGTGGACATGAGAATTTGACATATGCAACTTTAAGTCATCGGTATGGCATGGCCGGGAATATGGAAGGAATGTGGCGAGCAGTGATTGCTGGCACTAAGTCTACACCTGCAGCTGTGGGCGGTAATATCTTCTTCGGCGGAGTCGATTTCGAAGCAGCTCTCAGATATCGATTGACCTCGACGGTTGTGGGCCAGATTGGAATTGCTACACCGTTCACTCCGGCGCAAAAAAGCCCAATACTCACGCTGGGCCTTTCAACTTCTAAGACATTGAACGACAAGCTATCGCTGACGGTCAATCCACGAGCAGTTCTTGTTCGAGATAATGCTCTTGTGGGGTTTGGAATGGGCTTCGATCTCAGCTTGCAATCTGGACTGGATTTTACGGCTGAATACACTCCCATGTTAAGCGGCGACAATACAAGAGATGTTTTCGATGGCAAGCTCATGCGACGAAATCTCTACACTTTTGCGTTTAACTATCAACATGCTGGGAGCCCATCAATGGTGACCTTTGGAATCACCAATGCAACAGGTGGGACAACAGGATTCAGTTTGACTCCTGGACTTGGCGGTTCCAGTAGCGTGTTCATATCTATCCGAGGTCGATTCTAATGTTCAAGCATTTAATAGTCGGGTTTTTCGTTTGTAGCCTCGTGGCTTTCATTTCAGGTTGCGGTGGGAAAAACGATTACAGCCCAGATTATTCGGGCGGTACAAAGGATTTCAATTTCGTCGTCTATAACGCGAGTGCAGATGGCATTGGAGATGGAACCGGATCCACTGCGAACGATCAAGCCCATCCATTTGGTGGTGCCCCCGGCGATAAAATGGCGATCATTGTTAAGTCTGTTGGAACATTTTCCGGACAGGCCGATATCTCTGTTGAAAACAGCCAAGGGCAAGTTGTGGGCGACCCAGCTTCACCCGCTTCAATTAATGTTCCGCAGGGCAGTTTTGCTGTTTCCGAGGTTTCTTACTCGTTAGTTGGTGAGAAGCCACGAAAGGGAACCAAAGCTGTGTTTGTGGGCAGTTTTGATGTTAAGGTGACAACCACCCTGGGATCAAAAATCCACAAGGTCTATGTAAACTACGATACCGGCGATTTCAAGATCACGGTCTATAACGCCGATGCAGAAACAGTTGGAAATGGCCAAGGATTCACCCCAAATAGCGTTTCTAATCCATTTACCGGTGGAACCAATTCTCCCATGACTGTCGTTGTCGAGCCTCTTGGTCCATTTACGGGTGTAGTCTCATTATCAGCGGGGCAGGAAACCGGTGGCTTGATCTCAACACAACCGAACCCCAGTACTGTATCGATTACGCCTACAAACTTTGGGGCTGCTGAATTCAGTTATGACTTCGGGCTTCGTTCTCCTAAGCCAAAAGGTGAAACTGGAGAATCAATTACAATCACGGCCACTTCGGGCTCTATTGTCCACACTTATTTTGTGAATATTCAGACTCCAGCCGGCAGGCCACAAGTCATTCGCAAAAAATAAACTCTAAAACTGGCCAGGGGGATTAATCTCACTGGCCAGATTCATACGATGACTTCAGCCATTTTTCTATTTTGAAATCTGGCTGAAATTTCTTTCCAAGCAAGCTCAATCGCACTGTTTCCATCGGTATAGCTCCAAGATGCAAGACGGCATCATGGAATTGCTTTGAACTCATCGACCTCGGCACGAGCTCTTTATAGAGTGTTCTCAATTGCAATCCACCAATCATATAGGCGCATTGATAGAGCGGGGAATACATGTCTCCAACGTATCGGCGGACTTCTGATGTGGCCGTCCATCTTTCGTGCCCGACTTTGTCTATGAGATAGTCGACCATTTGTTGGGGAGTCATTTCGCCCAAATGGAACTTTAAGGAAACAACGATTCGGGCACATCGATGCATTCGCCAAAACAGCATTCCGATTTTGTCTTCTTCAGATTTTGCGAAATTGAGATCCCACATGAGCATCTCCCAATGCAAGGCCCAACCTTCCACAAAAAATGGAGTCGAAAATCGTTCGCGGTAGTTCTTGTAACGAGAGGACATATAGATTTGAAGATGGTGCCCAGGAATCAACTCATGGTAAGTCACAGCTCTCATGAAGTGCTTGTTATTGCCGCGCATGGACATCTGCTTGGTGGCATGATCCATTTCGGGCAATGGATAAGAGGTTGCCATATGCTGACCACCATAAAAAGCAAACGGCCAATTTCTTTGTTGCTGGGCGTTAAGCATATTAACATGCCAGGTTTCTTTGCAAAGTGGTTCGACCGTGACGAGGTCGTGAGATTCGACAAATTCTGTGGCCTCTTTTCCCTGCGCCATAATGAGCTCGTCTTGCATGCCTGGCTCAACGTGGTCAGCTTTCGTGTGATCAAGTGCCTTTTTCCAGTCATCGCCAAAGCCGAGCTTTTGCGATGAATTTTTCATCTGAGTAAGGCACCATTGATACTCCTTATCAGCTATCGAGATCAGCTCTTCTGGCGAATAGGGAAGCATTTCTCTTGCCAAATCATTAGCCAAGCGTTTTGCACCAATGGGTTCTCCGACAAGTGGGTCATCGTCTTGGCCCTTTTGCATGGCGACATTTTCTTTAAGCTCCTTTTGATATGTCTCCAGAACAGCTGCAAGTTGGTCATAAGGTTTTTGGCACCACCAGGAAAAAATGGGTTTATAGCCGTTGTAATGATCGAACCACTTTTTGAGCGTTTGGATGAGCTTTCCAAGTTCTTCTGCCCCTTTGAGTGCTAAAGACGGATTGACGGATTTTCGTTTTGATTCATCTTTAAGCTGATCAACAAGGGCCTGAGCTTCGATTCTCATAGAATCGAGTTTGCCGGCAATCGTTTCTGGATCGAAATTTGAAAGCTCCCACCGATTTTCTTCGAGCGAGATAATTCCATTTGCAAAAGGCATAAGGGTCAATATGCTTTTGAACCGTTCTCGCTTGGTAGGGATATCTGCGAGTTCTGCTCTTATGTAGTTTTTGAGTAATACGAGATCGACTTGCCCATCAACATCGTAATTCTCGAAAGGCAGACTAGCAGACTTCTTGCTCCAATCAAGCAGAAAAGATTCATAGCGATCAAGTCCATGCGCCGAGAGAGGAACACTGTAATACTTTTGAATCGAATCTTGGTCGGCAGAAAAGAGTTGAATCACGTCTTGCATTGCAGGCTTCTTTTGAAAGGGCGTTGACACGAGTGCGGCAAAAACAACGATGGGCACCATGCTCAAACGAATCTACCTTGTTTGCGCGGCCATTGCGACCATTTCGTCTGGCGATAGGATCACAACATTTGGTTCTACTTCTTGCAAAAACTGTTCCATCGGTACATTGTCCAGTCCAGCTTCTTGGCTCATTTCAAGAAAGAAATCTTTGAGTACGTCCCCTGGAGTTGGCACTCCTCGGTAAGCATGAACCCAAAGACCAGGCTTGGTTTCTGAACTAATATATGCCACCGAGGCCACTGAAATTGACTCTTCAATTTGAATTTCTCCGGCAAGCGGATCTGGAACCCAGCGACCATGTGCCACGAGAAGGCCCTGATTCGAAAGTTCAACCTGTGCCGCTCCTATTGGGAGATCTGTGATCGACTCAATGACCAAGTGTTGATGGGGTTCACCGCATGAAACCAACGTTCGGTGCCCTTTGGCACTCACATAAACCCAAGGCTTAAGACCAAGGCGATTGATTTCTTCGAGAAGGTGTTGAAACTCAACCTGTAAGACCATATCCTCAGATTATAGAGGAGAGACGGCGGCCATTAGTGCGACGGGTGTAGTTTCAAATCTCCAATGAACTCCAAATGGGTCTACAAGGAGCCCTTCTTGGACTTCGCGGCAACCCGCAGCTTTCAATGACTTTCGATCAGCATCGGGTCGAATAAAGAGAAGAGGTTCGTTTTTTGCCCCATCTTGAATGATAAGCCTTAACTCACCTGAATCCAAAAGAAAAGAGCGTCCAGGAATGCGTGAGAACGGAATATCGAGTACTTGGGAGAAGAATTCTGCAGAACCTTTGGCATCGACCATTTGTGCGCCCAAACACGATCGAACTATGCCGTGGTTCGGATAATCCACAATATGTGGTTCGAACGCTGTTCTGTCTTCATGAACACTCCAAATGAGCCCAAAAGGATCACGCACGAGGCAAGATTGGTTGTGCCCCCGCCAAATCAATTCTTCAAAGCCCAAATTTCTGGCATCAGACCGGGCTTGTTCGAGGTCGTCGGTGACCAATTCAAAGGCAATGGGTCGCTGAGTTCCTGGATCAACAAAGATTTGAAATGGCCCTGCGAGCAATTCTGTAACAGGAGAATCCTCAAGATCCATTGCGAAAAACGAGGCATAAAAGAGAGCGGCCTCACCAGGGTTTGGTGTGACTAAGCCTAAACAGTTGCTCAACTGGAAAGCCATGCCCGTATTCCTCTCTAAGTTTTGTTCCGTATCTTTTGCAGGGTTTGACCAGTAAATTTACGGGCATATGAAGTTTTAGGATAGGGGTTCCCATCGGATATGATTGTAAGAACCTATGTCCGATACTTTGGATACGCTTCTTGTAGAAGATCGAGTCTTTGAACCGAACCCTATTTTCAAATCCAAGGCCAATGTCCAATCAGATCACATTTATGCCGAGGCGTTGAATGATCCTATGGGATTTTGGGAATCTTGGGCCAGCAAGCTCGTGTGGACTCAGCCTTGGGACAAGGTTCTTGAATGGAATCGACCCCACGCCAAATGGTTTGTTGGAGGGAAGATCAATGCTTGTTACAATTGCGTTGATAGGCACATCGAATCTGGTTTAGGTTCAAAAGTCGCAATTATTGGCGAGGGTGAGCCGGGCGACACGCGAAATTTCACTTACGAGCAAGTTAAGGATGAGGTTTGTAAAATCGCCAATGCTCTCAAGAGTTTTGGTGTGCAGAAGGGTGACCGGGTTTGCATCTACATGCCCATGATTCCAGAATTGCCATTTGTCATGTTGGCATGCGCTCGAATTGGGGCCGCGCATAGTGTCGTCTTTGGTGGGTTTTCAGCCGATTCTCTTCACGAAAGAATCAATGATGCTGGAGCAAAGATTGTTGTGACAGCCGACGGGGGTTGGCGTCGAGGGGCAGTGATCCCGCTCAAAAAAATCACAGATGATGCGATCGCTCTTGGTTGTCCTGGAGTAGAGAAGGTCTTGGTTTATGAGCGTATTGGAACTGAAGCCGAATTCGACAGGGGGCAATGGGACGAAAAGAGAGACATTCTTTGGGGCGATGCCGTAAGTGGTCAGTCGAATCTTTGCCCATGCGAAGAGATGGATAGCGAGGATTTGCTCTATATTTTGTATACGAGCGGGTCCACGGGTAAGCCAAAGGGCATCATGCATACAACAGGTGGCTATCTCACTCAGACCTATGCGACGGCCCAATTAGTCTTTGACCTCAAACCGAACGATATTTATTGGTGTACAGCGGATTGCGGGTGGGTCACTGGCCACAGTTACATCGTCTATGGTCCGATGGCCAATGCCGTAACTCAAGTGGTATATGAGGGAACTCCAGATACTCCAGACAAAGACCGATTTTGGAGAATTATCGAAAAGCATCAAGTTACGATTCTTTACACGGCACCAACTGCAATCAGAACGTTTATGAAGTGGGGCGAATCTTATCCACAAGGCTGCAACCTTTCTAGCCTTCGGCTTTTGGGGTCTGTTGGCGAGCCGATCAACCCAGAAGCATGGATATGGTATTCCGAAGTGATCGGAAACAATCGTTGCCCTGTCGTCGACACATGGTGGCAAACGGAAACGGGGGCCATAATGATTTCCCCATTGCCTGGTGTAACAGCCACAAAGCCTGGTTCGGCAACACAGCCATTTCCTGGCATCAAAGTTTCGGTCTATACCGAATCCGGCCATGATGTCACACCAAGTCAAGGAGCGATTCGATACTATTCGGATTCAGGCGGACCGAAACAAGGTTTATCAGTGGGTGGAATCCTAGCCATCGATCATCCTTGGCCTTCCATGTTGCGGGGGATTTGGGGAGATCCGGATCGGTTCATCTCCACATATTGGACTAGGTTCCCCAATGCTTACTTCCCTGGCGATGGTGTGAAAGTGGATGAAGACGGCTATTTTTGGCTGCTAGGAAGGATTGACGATGTGATGCTTGTGAGTGGACACAACATTTCGACAATGGAAGTTGAGAGTGCCCTTGTCGATCATCCAGCCGTGGCTGAGGCTGCTGTGATTGGTCGGGCGCACGACATTAAGGGGCAAGGTATTTCAGCTTTTGTCATATTAAGGTCTCAGCGCGGATCAGAAGCACGAAGCGATGATGAGCTCGTCTTGGATATTAAGGCCCATGTTGCCAAAAAAATTGGAGCCATTGCCAGGCCAGATGATCTCTTTCTTTGTGCAGAGCTCCCGAAAACGAGAAGCGGAAAAATTATGAGACGGTTGCTTAGAGACGTTGCTGAGGGTCGAGCTCTAGGGGATACGACAACTCTGGCTGATCCAAGCGTTGTTTCGGCGCTCAAAGAGAAGTACGAGAGCACTGAAAGTTAGCCCGCAAAACCACTAGGTTGATTGGCTCATGCTCATGGAATAAGGGAAGTATGAGCTACCGAGGATTATTGTGCGTTTTTGGTTCAATTAGTGTTTTATCTGCAGGGATTACAATTCCTAGAATTTCGACAGCCCAACTTGCCGATACGATGGCCGCGACTTCCATTCGAGGCGGGCTCCAGGGTTTACAAAACACAAAGGCCGGACTTAAAGCCGCAAAGGGAACTCGATCACTCCAAAAATCGGTTAATGCGCAAAGAGCACAAGATGAAGCATTGTTGCAAGGGAGTCAAATGCCCGTTGCAGGCGAAAGTGCAGCTCTTTCGACAAATTCAAACAAATTTGTCGCTGCATCGGCCATCAAGGGGCATCGGTATACGGCATCCGGAATGGTTGTTTTCGATGGAACTCAAGACAACCAGAGGATGATTTTTATTGTTCGGCCAGGTGAGAATTCAAAATACGAAGTTATGGGATTTCATGTGACCGACACATCAATGCCTCAGATTGAACAGAAGACACCCGTGTTTATTTCTGGAATATATGCCGGCCAGGTGAAAGACCCAAAAACAGGGGCTCCTGTTCATGGATTCGAAGAGGCTAGTGTATTGAGCATTGCAGGCACACCGGTTCAATCGGCTCTAAAATCACCGGCCACACTTAATGGCGAGTCAAAACCTGAAAAACCGACATTTAATGACATCCTTCATGGATGGAGTTTCAGAGGAACCGTCGAAGTTGAAGGGAAGACGACTGGAGTTTTTGCGAAAGATAAGGAATTGATCTATGCGCAAGCCGGAATGAAGCTCGATGACACTGTCAAAGTTCTAGCGCTCAGCAATGGTAAAGCAAAGCTTTCTGTTGGCATTCAGAAGCTCGAAGTCGGCCCTTGGTAATGATCAAAGTTGGATTCCCATTTTGCGAAGAGCGATAATGGCAATCCAATTGAGAATGAGTCCTGCGCAAAGACAAATGACTGAAAAAATCTTCAAAGCTTTGGCTTGGGGATGACCCTTGCTCGCTAAACTATGAGCAATTACGATTGAGCTGATCCCCAAAAGCAGAGGGCACACGAAAATCGAAAGTGCTCCAAGAACCCAGTTGAGTGTCGCAAGCGAATCATGTTGACTTCGAACAGCCGGTGATTGAGATGTATTTTGGTCTGTCCAGGGTGCTTGACCATAGCTCTGGCGTTCTTGCAACTCGGGATAAAGCTCAGCAAGCGACTTGGCAGGGAATGGAGATCCTCCCACTTCGGGCTCCAAGAGAGTTTCCTCATTGAGCCTATTTTCTGCCCTCCAAGCTTGAAGTGTTGCTAAGTCTGCGGGACCATATTTGGCTCCATCTGCGCCATAAGCAAAGTACCGCATTTGATATCAGTTTTACCTTCAAAACAAAAAAAAGCACCGAACCCAGAATGGGTTCGGTGCTTGAAGATTAACGCCTAGGGCGGAAGCGTGTGTTGCCGTCTTCTTCTCGCTTCTTAGTTGGGAACGAATCGGGAACTTCAGGAAGGTCATCGGATTTGTTTTTACTTCTTCGACCTTCTTTGGGGCTCGATTCATCACGACTCCTAAATGACGCTTGGACATTTTCGCCGTTTGTTTCCACAGCGGCCACGTCGGATCGATGTCCCCGATCTCTGTCTCTGTCGCGATCCCGATCGCCAAATCCGCCTCGGCCTCTACCGCGATCGTCTCTTCCACGGCCACGATCGTCTCGACCTCGTCCTCGATCTCTATCGCCCATTGGTGGCCGAGGCGAGACCGGTGGGTTAGGATCATTCAGCCTGGCATTGTCAGGGTTTAGGTTGAGAGCCGTCAGGTTCACCCTTCCTTGGCTATCGACCTCAATGACCCGAACATTGAGAACATCACCGACGCTTACGACATCATCGGGGCGACCAATTTTGGCTTTAGTCAGCTGATCGGTAGGAACCATTCCATCTTTTCCTCCAGGCATCTCAACCATGGCCCCTCGGCCCATAAGACGAGTCACTGAGCCAGTGAATTCCGTTCCAACTTCGAGAACAAGCGTGCTTGCTCTAACCATGGCAATAGCTCGATCGGCAGCTTCTCCACTCGAAGATGACACAAGGACACGTCCATCTTGCTGAACGTCAATTTCGACCCCAGTTGCCTCTGTGATCTTTCGGATATTGGCACCACCAGGGCCAATGAGAGCGCCAATCTTACTCGGTTCAATATGGACTGTTTCAAGCCGAGGCGCATTGGGATTGCTGGTTCTTGGCTCTGAGATTTCCCCCTCAATGACATCAAGGATCGCAAGACGAGCGTCAAGGGCTTGGTTAAGAGCATCGGCCAAAACCTTATCAGGAATTCCATCCAATTTCGTATCAAGCTGAAGCGCGGTGATTCCTTTTCGGGTGCCTGCGACCTTGAAGTCCATATCTCCGCTAAAATCTTCAACTCCTTGAATATCTGTAAGAATTGTGAAATTCTTACCATCGCTCATAAGTCCCATTGCGATGCCAGCAACTGGAGCCTTGATGGGAACTCCAGCATCCATGAGAGCCAAAGTTGAACCACAAACGCTCGCCATTGAAGTTGAGCCATTGGATTCCAGAACTTCGCTAATCAAATGCAATGTATAGGGGAAGTTTGGATCGTCGAAAGGAATGACGGGAACAAGGGCTCGTTCTGCAAGTGCGCCGTGCCCAACTTCTCTTCGCCCCGCACCTCTCAAAGGTCTTACTTCTCCAACCGAATATGGCGGGAAGTTATAGAAGTGCATATATCGCTTGTCGCCCTCTTCCTCATCCAAACCGTCCATCATTTGCGCATCTTTCGGCATACCCATGGTGCAAACTGTCATGACTTGAGTTTGCCCACGCGTGAATAAACCAGAACCATGGACTCTTGGCAAAAGCCCGGCTGTCGCTTCCAAGTTTCTAAGTTCGGTGACTTTTCGGCCGTCAGGGCGCTTTCCGTCGTTAATAACAGACTTGCGAAGAAGATCTTTAATGGCTTTATCTACGGCACCAGAGACCTGCTTGAGTTTGGTTTCGTCGTTAGCCCAAAGTTCGGAATATTTCTTGATCAGTTCTTTGGCAAGATCGTCCATTGCGCTTTCGCGCTTGGCTTTATCGGGGTCAAACATATTCGCCAAAATGAATTTGGTGTCTTTCTTCTTAATTTCCTCAGAAAGACTTTCATCGACTTTGTTAATGACGGCTTCTCGCTTTGGCTTGCCAGCTTTCTTCGCGAATTTTTCAAATTCGGCACAAATCTGTTGGATGGCTTTGTGACCCACCTTTAGAGCTTCGGCCATAACCTTTTCGGAAACTTCCTTGGCTCCGGCTTCGACCATGCTGATCGCTCCTTTGTGACCCGCAACTACAAGATCGAGCTCTGAATTCTTCAGTTCTTCATTGCTGGGGAAAAGCACGAATTTTCCATCGATTAAGCCAACTCGCACACCAGCAATCGGTCCATTAAAAGGAATATCGCTCACAGCAAGAGCTGCACCTGCGGCATTGATCGCCATGACATCGGGTGGGACGGTCTTGTCCACGCTAAAGGCCATGGTGATGACCTGAATATCGTTTCGAGTTCCCTTAGGAAAGAGTGGTCGAATCGGACGGTCGATGAGCCTGCTAATCAGAATCGCTTTATCGCTTGGGCGTCCGCCTCGTTTGATAAAGCCGCCAGGAATTTTTCCGACAGCATATTTTCGCTCTTCAAAATCGCATACAAGGGGCAAAAAGTCGAGGTCTCTTGCTTCTCGGCTCATTGTTGCCGTGCCGAGAATAACGGTTTGTTCCATACCGAGGAGAACGGCTCCACCAGCTTGCTTTGCAACTCGCCCGGTTTCGATATTTATTGTTTTGCCGCCCACCTCAAAAGAGTGTGAATGAATCATTTTTATCTCTCAGTAAGACAGTGTTGGAGGTCATATGACGCAGAAACTTGCGCGAAAGCTAACACTCGATTTCGAAAAACTGCGTTACGAAAACCAATATTCAACTGTCTCTTGGGGCTCGTCCGAATGCCGCTCTTCGCAAATCCCCTTAAGAATCTCCAAAGAACGGCACGCATCCAGGGCCACCTGAACAAGAGAATACCAGGGCCATTGAGATTCCGTTTGCCAAAGGGCGGGTGCGGATTTGTTAGAAAATTGGAAAATCCCACCTGAAAGTTTTATTAGAAAAGACTCATAATAGAATGATGTCAGAACGAAGTCTTTGCGGAATTCGTTCGTCCCAAATTGTGGAGATAGATTTGTCAAAGCTTAACCGTAATTGTTTTCTTGGATTTTTGTTTCTCATTTCGACCATGCCTGCATTGGCATTTGACAGCCCAGCTAAAGTGGCTTTTGCCAAGCTGAAAGCCTTGGTAGGGAATTGGAAAGGGCAAGCTGGCAAGCAACTGGATGGAATGGAAGCCAACGTGACATATAAGCTCATTGCTGGTGGAAACGTGTTGGTAGAAACCTATTGGAGCGGATCGCCTAATGAAACTATGAACGTTTATCATCTCGATAAAGGGGATTTAGTTGTCACGAGTTTTAACACAGCAGGCAACGAACCACGATTGAAGTTTAGTAAGGGCGCAAATGAAAACGTCATCAAGTTCGACTTTGTCTCAGGATCCAACATGGCGCCGACCGATCTCCACATCCATAGCATCACATTCAATTTCGATTCTTCGGACCACATCATTGTAGATATGCAGAGTTTTGATCAAAGCAAACCTAGCATGATCGGTCACTTCGACCTTGTCAGGGTCAAAAAGTAGCAGATTTAGTTTCCAATAACATTTTGGGCGCCAAGCATCTTGCTTGGCGCCCAAAATCGTTTGATAGGCGCAGGCTTCAGCGCGGTCGGACTTCGCGGATTCCGAGCTTTGCGATGAGCTCTCTGTACTTTACAACGTCTTTGGCTCGCAAATAAGCCTCAAGTCGTCGTCGCTTACCAACAAGCTTCAACAGCCCAGTTCGTGAGTGGTTGTCTTTCTTGTTAACTTTCAAATGCTCAGTAATTTGTTCAATTCGCTTTTGCATAAGAGCGATTTGAACTTCTGCAGAACCAGTGTCGCCATCTTTGGTTGCATATTCTTTAATCGTGTTTTGTTTTAATGTTGGGTCGAGAGGCATAGTTGCTAGACGCTCCAGAATTGGCGCAAAACCACCTCAAAACCACATGCAGGGAAAAGAAGTCGCCTTGGCCTCGAACAAATGATACCAGTTCGGGTGATCAGTTCCCGCTGCAGAGGCCCATGGAGAGGGTTGAGATAAATGTGTTCGGTAGACTTGGGATCATGGCCAATCCATTCGAAATTGCACAGACTCAACTTGATGAAGCGGCAAAACACTTAGGGCTTGATCCAGCAACACATGCGTTGCTTCGAGAACCTTCACGCGAACTTAGAGTTCGGATTCCAGTTCGAATGGACAATGGCTCAACAAAAGTTTTTACAGGGTTTCGAGTTCAATACAACGATTCTCGGGGCCCATGCAAAGGGGGTTTGCGCTGGCACCCCGAAGAAACGATAGATACTGTGAGAGCGCTTGCAGCCTGGATGACTTGGAAAACCGCCGTCGTTGATATTCCTTTGGGAGGTGGAAAAGGTGGCGTGATTTGTGATCCGAAGTCTTTGAGCGTGGGAGAAAAAGAGAGATTAGCCAGAGGATACATTCGGCAGGTTGCTCGCTTCATTGGCCCAGAAGTCGATGTCCCCGCACCAGACGTCTATACAGACCCCCAAATCATGGCCTGGATGATGGACGAATATCAATTTTCAGCGGGGCACCATGCACCAGGAATCATTACAGGGAAACCTATCATCGTAGGTGGAATAACTGGCCGAGACGATGCAACAGCTCGCGGAGGAATGTATTGCTTGCGAGAATGCGCTGCAAAGCTTGGAATGAATTTGGGAACGAGTACTGCTGCGATCCAGGGATATGGCAATGCCGGCCAACATGCACACAGGTTGTTAGAAGAGATGTTTGGAACGCGAGTTGTGGCTGCGTCTGATTCTAAAGGTGGGGTGTTTAATGTCAATGGACTGGCATTTGCAGATTTGCTAAAGCACAAGCAAGCTACTGGGACAGTCATTGGGTTCCCTGGGGCAAATGCTATCAGCAATGAAGCCCTACTCGAACTCGAAGTCGATGTCTTGCTCCCATCGGCTTTAGAGAACGTTATTACTGCTGAAAATGCCGGCAGGATAAAGGCAAAAATAAGTGCCGAGCTGGCTAATGGGCCGACAACTCCTGAAGCAGACGCCATTCTTTTCAAAAACGGGGTCTATGTGATTCCAGATTTCTTATGCAATGCCGGCGGTGTGACCGTATCTTGGATGGAACAAGTTCAAAATGCGGCCCAAGACAAATGGGATCGAAAGCGTGTTGTTGAGAAGCTGGACGAGATTATGACAACGGCATTTCACGCTGTAGATGATGTTCGAAGCTCTGAAAAAGTCCATACTCGATTAGCAGCCTATCTTGTCGCTGTTAAAAGGGTGGCGGATGCTTGTAAAATGCGCGGTTGGGTTTAAACGTTCGCGAATTTTGGTGTGAGTTTTGGGACCGAAATCGCAGCGAGAAAACATGCACCCATGGCTAAAACATAAGGTGCGGCGGGCCAAAGGTCGAACAACGAACCACCGATAGTTGGCCCGATGGCAAACCCAAGTGAGCGCACGCTCTGGATGAGCCCAAAGAGTTCTCCCTGGCGGTTCTCTGGTGTGATTTCGCTGCACAATGCGTTTACCAAAGGATTTGTCATTGCACTTGCTATGGCATAAATTGCCGATGCCGCAAAAAGCATCCAGAACTGGGGAACAAAGGGAAACATAACCAACCCAATACCCATTCCCAAATAACTTATGGCCAGGGTCGTTTTGGTTCTAAGCTTCTTATCTATTCGCTCAACGAGATACGATTGCGTGATCAGCGAAAGGAGCGATTCAAAGGCAAAAATCATCCCGAACTCTCGTTCACCAGCACTGAAGCGATGGTGAATAAGTCTTCCAAATGTTCCTTCGAGAGTGGCGAGAGAGAACCAACCAATTGCAATGATGAAGAAGACACCAAACAATCCGGGAACTGATCTGATGAGCCCCAATTCTCCCTTCTTTCTGGCTTCTCGTTCGGTCGGCTTCACTTTTGGAAGCAATGCCATCCCCAATATTGCGCCGGTCAATGACAAAGTTCCTGCGACAAAGCCAACAAGTTGGTGGCCACCAAGCCCTCCGAGCCATCCACCCAAGGCCGGCCCAGCGATCAATCCAGCCGAAATCGCGGCTCCTATTCGCCCCATGCCAGCGACTTTGGAACCCGAAGCAGATAGGTCAGCAATGTAGGCTTGAGCAATCGCAATATTGGCTCCGCCAAGTCCCGCAAGGATTCTGCTAAGCAATATGAAGCCTGCATTTGGAGCCAAAGCATAAGCGACCATCGACAAAGAAGATATGATTGTGCAAGCAACTATAATAATTTTGCGACCGGTACAATCGCTGATCTTGCCCCAAACTGTCGCTGTTAGAATCTGAACGACAAACATGGAACTCAAAATGGATCCTATTTGCCAACCAGGTACTTGGAGCTTATCGAGTTGGATTTGAATATTGGGGATAATCATCCCAAACCCGAATAGATCCAAAAACGCAAGTGCGAGAATGGCAAACTCTATTTTCTTAGTACTCTTTGTATCTTGCTCCAATGTCCAACCTTATGATCTGGTTGCCCAAACGAATCCTCGCCTGGTCAATTCAAGTGGGATCGAGTCTTCGAGAACTTGTCTTTTGTGCCCCAGAGCATTATAGAAAACGCGACCTTTGCCAAATGTCTTGATCCAGACTGTCGGCATTTTACAAGGATTAACTGTCGTTGTTGGATCCATGCCACCACGAATTTCAACCGAAGGATTTGGGAAATCGCATGTTGCAAGAACCTGATTGGCGGGATCGGTATGCAAGTAGTATTGCTCCGATGACACCTGGAAATCCTCGAGACCGTTCGTGATTTCGTGCGGGTTAGACCGAGAAAAATTGACTTTGTAAGTCACGTTGTCGTCTCCAGGATGAGCCACCCACTGACCTCCAGTCATAAATTGCCATTCGGTTGATCCACGAAAGGCATCACACATTCCTCCGTGGGCTCCTGCAATTCCGGTTCCGCCTTCTGCAACAGCGCGGCATACTGCTGAACATTGGTCAAAAGTAATTTCCCCCATCGTCCAAACGGGGACGATAAGGTCGAAACCTTCGAGTGGCTGCAAAAAAGAATCGAGAGAATCGCTCATTTCGACCGAGTGCCCTTCTGACTCTAATATTTTTTTGAACAATTCTGCGACCGATTCTGGCTCATGACCATCCCATCCACCCCAAACAATTAAACTTCTCTTCACTGAACAAGTTTGATCGATCGAACCTGGATTGAGTCGGGTACGTCTCGGTTGACTGTGTCAAACTGACAAAAATGCAAGCAAGGGCAAGTGCAAGACCAGAATGGGGCTGGATTTTAGCCTGTATCGTTCCGTTCTTGGGATTTTGGATGTATGGCTTGCTTGATCTTGACGAAGGATTTTATGCTGCAGTCACAAAGGATATGATCCATCGTGGCGATTGGATTACGCCGACACTTAACGGTACGCCTTGGTTTGAAAAGCCGATTCTTGCTTATTGGTTAGCAATTCCATCGGTTCGGATTTTTGGGCCAGATTTTGGCCCTCGCCTTCCTAGCGTGTTGTGTACTCTGGCTACGATCTTCTTGGTCTATTGGTTTACGAAAAGGCACGTAAGTCCACAAGCGGCTCGACTTGCTAGCCTCATTTATGCCACGAATCTTTTAGTTGTGGGGATTGGGCGGATGATGATGACCGATGCCGTTTTGGTTCTCGTCTTGTCGCTGGCTCTTATGCTCCTCTACGAATCTTCAACGCAAAAGCGACCATTTTCGGTGAAATGTTGGTTCGGTATTGGTGCCCTAGTAGGCTTAGCTGTGTTAGCCAAAGGGCCAGTCGCCCTGATACTGTTTGGTGGCGTTTTCTTTTGGTCAAAGTTCAAATTGGAATCATTCAAGAACCTCTTAAGATCACCCTGGATTTTGGGGTTTCTGATGGCCATTTTGGTCACTTCAACTTGGTATATCCCTTGCTATCTCAAAAATGGATCAACTTTCGTTGACGAGTTTCTAATCAACCAAAACATCGGGCGATTTACCGGTGGCGACCTGGCCCATAAGGTTCCAGCCTGGACGATACCTATTTACTTTCCGATTTTGCTCCTTGTTTCGTTTATCCCAGTTTCGTTCTGGATTCGAAGATTTTGGAAATTCGTGTTGGCCGAGTTTCGAAAAAAGGATGCTGAGACGAAGCGAACCAGTATTAGTTACCTCGTGATTTGGGCTCTTGTTCCATTGATATTCTTCTCTTTGAGTGGAACGAAACTCCCACACTATATTCTTCCTGCCGTGGCACCTATCGCAATCCTCTTTGCAACGACGCTCCAAGAAATCCAAACTCAAGTGAAAATAGAGAAGCTCCTTTTGGGTTGGAGTGGACTCCTTCTAGTTCTGGCGCAATTTATATTTGCTACCGATTACAACAATCGAATGAAAGAAGTCAGAATTGCAGCCGAGCATCTCAATTATCAACTTTTACCGGTCTACATCTATCGTATCGGAGGTTCTGGCGACACTTCGATATCACTTACGTTGAGAGATACAAGCCATCCATCATTCTTTTTCTATTTCGATGGGCTAGTAAGAGAAGCAAATTCATCGAAAGATTGGCTCAATGTGGGTCAATCATATGCAATTTGGTGTCCGAAGGAACTCCTGCAATCAGATCCATCTCTTAAGCCATATTCGCGAGAAGAAACAGATGCAAAGGGCAGACTCTATCAAGTGGATCAAACAATAGAACAAGTCTCTGGTTTACAAAAATACGCAATCGTTAAATGCTTGTCCCGGCAAATTGGCGGTTAATCAAAGTCGGACATAGGGGCGGATGTTTTCAAGCTTTTTGGGGCCAATCCCTTTAACGGCATCAATTTCTTCAATCGTTTTGAAACCACCGTGAGTCGATCGATACTCGATTATCTTTTGAGCAATGCTCGGCCCAACTCCGGGCAACTGTTCGAGTTCCTTCTGATCTCCCTGGTTAATGCTGATAGATCCCAAGGCCGGACGAAACTTTGCTTTGGAGCTTGAATGCTGCGTAGAAGCAGAACTGAATCTCTGGACATTAGCCGGCGCATTTGGAGCGGGCTGAAGGCTGTTCGCACCTTTATGAACGTACATATTTCCGGCTACACCCAAGCCAGCCAGCCCCACGGCCGCCAGCCCCATCAGAGAAATTTTCTGTTTTGAATCGAATCCCGAGAAAAATGACATCGACCACTCCCTCACGGGAATAATGGCTTATTGCAAAGTGGCGAAAAAACTAGACCAAATTCTACGAAAAACACTTTTGAAGATAGGCAAATCGCCAGCCTCGAACCGAAACCCAGCATTCATGAGCTCCAAGAGCAAATAGCGCTCGTTCCAAAATCAGGGCACCTGCATGGAGCGTAAACTCGCGTCCGGGTTCAATTCCTATTACATTCCTTCGGCCAATATCGTCAAGATCACATAGCATCGACACGGCTTTGCTCACTTCTTCGTAATCCAGCAATTGGCCATGAACATGGTTGGCATCCCAATTTGCTAATTTTTCCCTTATGGATATGAGATTGGTGCCTGTTGCTCCAACTGTAACCACTTTTCCAGATCGATGAGGCAAATAGCGAATCCCAATGGCCTCGTCGATAGTTTCCAAGGCTCTGAGCCTATCTGCAAAACTCGGACTTGGATTACGAAATTCGGTCTCCCTTAAGCCTAATGCACCTATCGAAAAGCTCTCTCTGAATTCAAAATTCCATGAGCCGTTCTGGCGACGAGCGGTAGCGATTTCTGTCGATTGGCCTCCGACATCTATCATGGTCAAAACCGGAGATTCTTGAAAAAGGGGGTCGTTAGAAATGGAAAGGAAGCTCAAATCTGCTTCCATTTCACCAGATATGATTTCGACGGGAGTTTGTTGTTTGTCGCAGTCGCGCAGGAACTCCGGAGAGTTTTGTGCGATTCTCAGAGCCATTGTTCCGGCAGCCCGAACCTCTGTAGCGCCAGCAGAATAAGCCTTCTCAAAACACACTTTTAGTGCCTCGAGGGTCTTTATCATGCCAGCTGGATGGAGCATTCCTGTGTTTTTCGTGTCACGCCCAATTCCCGTAACATGGGTTGATTCCAAAATTGGGTGCCAAGTATCGAATCGTTTCTCGGCAACCAAGAGTAATACCGAATTTGAACCGACATCGATGACGGCTTTTACCATGACAAAGGAAGTGTACACTTGACGGGCATGGCGAACTTGGCTGGAATCGACTTGGGAACATCATCGGTTAAGGTAATCGTCATCGATGAAAAGGGTCAGATACTGTTCTCTACAACGAAAGATTATAAGCTCAGTTCGCCACGCGAAGGGTGGTTTGAGCAAGACCCAAATGATTGGGTGAAAGCGGTTGACGATTGCCTTAGTGAGATCACGATTCCGATTGATGCCATTGGACTATCAGGCCAAATGCACGGCTCTGTGTTTCTTGATAAAGATGGAAAAATTCTCGCCCCGGCAATGCTCTGGTGCGATCAGCGAACAAAGCAAGAAACTGAAGAAATGGCATCGAAAATTGGGCTCGAAAGCATCGTTGCAGAAACAATGAATCCCCCTTTAACTGGCTTCCAGGCTCCCAAAATTCTGTGGCTCCGAAACAACCATCCTGACCTCTTTAGAAAGATTTCTAAAGTTCTCTTGCCAAAAGACTATCTTTCGTATCACCTCACAGGAAACTTTGCAACAGAGCCCTCCGATGCATCTGGAACGGGATTATTTAACGTCGAGCAACGCCTGTTCTCTCACTTTATGGTCGAAAGCCTGGGGCTAGATTTAGACTTGTTCCCGCCTGTTTTGGAGTCCGACCAAGTCATTGGGCCAACGAAATCAGGTGTTCCAGTCGTAGCAGGAGCAGGAGATCAGTCGGCAGGAGGGATCGGGGTTGGAGCCGTTGATCCAAATGTCGTCAGCCTAAGCTTAGGCACGAGTGGCGTGATTTTCAGTTCAATTTCCCAACCATCACCTAGTGAAAGTGGTTCGGTTCATGTCTTTTGCCATTCGAACCGGGCCTGGCATGCGATGGGTGTGATGCTAAGTTGTGGCGGAGCCATGACATGGATGCGCGATTTGGTTTCTCCCCAGTCCAGTTATGGGGAATTTGAGGAAATGGCTCGATCAGCTAGCATGAGGGAGGCAACGATTCGATTTATTCCCACTTTGGCAGGCGAACGATGCCCCTTTGTCGATCCAGACGCACGTGGTGAACTCTTAGGGTTGAGTTTAAGCCATGGGCGCAAAGATTTAGCGCTTGCAGCTTATACCGGAGTGACACATCATTTGAACCTGTGTCTTGATAAACTTCGAGCATTCGGAGTTAATGCTACGAAATTACGAGTGACCGGTGGAGGAGCAAAAAGCGATTTTTGGCTCCAACTCATCGCAGATTGGTTTGAAATACCATGTGTTCGGCTAGCAGTCGATGAAGGCCCGGCCTTTGGAGCAGCCATCTTGGCTGGGGTCGGGATTGGAATTTGGAACAATGTCCAAGAGGCAATGGACATCGTGAAAGAGACAGAGATATTTATCCCCGATCCAGAACGCGTGAAGAGCATCAAAAATCGATATGTGAAACAGAGTCAAGGCTAAAAGCCCGTGACACAAAATTGATATGGGCTAAAATACACGCTAGAGTCAAATTCACTTTCACGATCCTTCACAAGCGGATTTATTTTGGACTCTAAATTTCATCAGGAACTGATATGACAGACGAAAATATGACGACACCGGCCGAGTCAGTCGACGAGGCCAGCACTTCAGCAGAAAACACTTCTGCAACGGAGACCGTCGTCGCGCCTAGTTCAGATGTTGCAAGCGAACCAGCTGCAACCGACGTCCCGGCCGCGACACAAGCTCCCGCCCAGCCAGTGGCTTCTCCTGCTGTTTCGACAACAACAACCGCGGACGACGGGGATCTTTTTGAAGCGGCAATGGCTGCTCTTGAAAATGAAGAATCAGGGCGAGAAACGTCGAGCGGCATTAGCCGTGGCGATCGCATTGAAGCCAAAGTCATTCAAGTGGAAAAGGATCGAGTTTTCGTCGACCTTGGCACCAAGGCAGAAGGCGTTGTACCTCTAGCAGAACTCACCGAGCAAAACGTCGATTCCGCCGTTGGGCTCGTTCAAGTCGGCGATAGCTTTGATGTTATTGTTTTGAAAACTGGCAATGCCGAAGGTAACCCAATCGTAAGCAAAAAGAAGGCCGATTTTGACCAAATTTGGCAAAGAGTTCTTGATGCCTTTGAAACCGGGCATGTCTTCGAGGCTCAAGTTGTTGACCGAGTTAAGGGTGGACTGCTAGTTGATATCGGAGTTCGAGGTTTTGTGCCTGCAACCCATGTTGGAAGTGGCAAGCTTCGAAATATCGAGAAATATCTGGGGCAGACCCTTAACGTTAAGATCATTGAAATTGACAAAGAGCGCAAGAAAGTTGTTCTGAGTAACCGAGCTGCCGAAGGTGAACGAAAAGAAGAAGTCAAGAAAGAGATTTTCGATAAAGTCAAAACAGGCGACATATTGCCAGGTGTAGTTCGCCGATTGACCGATTACGGTGCATTTGTTGATCTGGGAGGCATTGATGGACTTCTACATATCAGCGAAATGAGCTGGTTCCGAATTGACCATCCCAAAGAAGTTCTGAAAGAAGGCGACGAGATTAATGTCCAGGTGCTTCGACTTGATTCGAACTCTGGGCGGGTGAGCCTTGGACTTCGCCAAGTCCTTCCAGACCCTTGGAACATTATCAAAGAAAATTATAAGCAGGGCCAAAAGATAAAAGTCACCGTTAGTCGAATTGTGCAAAGCGGAGCTTTTGTTCGGTTGCCAGAAGGCGCAGAGGCATTCTTGCCACTTAGCGAATGCAGCAACAAGCGCATCAAGAAGCCAAACGAGGTCTTGGTGGAAGGCCAAGAAATTGAGCCAACAATTATTGATCTTCGAACTGACGATAGACGTATGGTTTTGAGCTTGAGAGATGGTGCCCAACCAGGAATGGACTATAGCTACGACCGAAACAAGAAGTCCGGTAGCCGTGGTCCAAATAGAAGACCGGGCCGACCAGAGCCGAGCTTTGAGCCACCTGCGGCCACAATGCGAGCGCCGAGTGGTGGTGCAACCATTGGTGAGCGACTGGGAATGTTGAAGGGCATGCTCAGGCAAGAAGGCGAGGAGCCTGCTGCAGAAAAGACCGAAGAGTGATTCGAAGTCTTGAAGCTAGTTGACTTTCTATGGCACGGGGAAAATCCGTGCCATAGTTTTTTCTGAAAAGGTCATGATAAAAAAAGTCGCCATAACTGGAGGAATTGCCGAAGGCAAGAGCACTGTGGCTTCTTTTCTCGCGAATATGGGTGTTGAGGTGATCTCGGCAGATGAAATTGCCAGACATTGCCTTGAGTCTAAAGAAGTGAAATCGCAAATTCAGAATCAACTGGGGCTCGCCGCCAACTTTTCTCGGATCAATTTGCGTGATGCCATAACTGGTAACGATATAGCGCGCCGTAACCTCAATTCGATAATTCATCCACTGGTCGTTGAAAGAATTCTGGAATCCGATGCAGATGTTTATGAAGTCCCCCTGTTGATAGAAAGTTGCCTGATGTCCCTTTTTCAGAGCATTTGGGTTGTGACATGCGGCCCCAAATTGCAGCTCGAAAGACTAACTTCTCGATTAAATGATGGCGCGCTGGCACAAAAAACAATTTCGCTGCAACTGGATTCAGAAGTGAAATGTGCATTTGCAGATCACATCATCCGAACCGATGAGCCCCTTTCTTCCGTCCAGAGCGTAGTAGAGGCGTTAGCACGGAGCACTGGACTAGTCCAATAGAACGCTATTTCAATTCGTGCTATACTCTGGCCCTTCACGGCACAGTGATAGGCAGTGATAAATCGCTTGGTGGCTGATAGAAATTGTCAGTTGAGAGGTTGAAAATGACTGCCTTATTGAGCTATGCTGAGCATCGGCTTATCTGCGGGTGCAGAGAAGGGCGTGGGAACGCGAAGAAATGCTAATACATCGGAAGAACCGCATGGAGGACGCGCAATAGTGAGACGCGAGCAACTTGGAAGCTGGAGGCGATCTCTCGCCCTCAGATTATTTGTCGTACTGACCGCAACGGTCGCATTTTTGTCTGGCCAGCCGGCCAGCGCTCAAATCGAGACACAGCCTTCTTGGGGCGTTGTTGAGTTTTCGAACAAAGGTTCGAATTCTATTAACGTCGGCAAGGTGGTAACAGATGCTGTCATCGCTGAGCTGCAACGGCAGGCAAAAGTGGATGTAATCCCAGGAGATACGGTATCGCGAACAGCTGCCGATCTGGGCTTCCAGCCACCAATTACTAAGAATTCAGAAGTCCAAAGACTCGGTCAAGCCCTTCAGGCGGCGACCGTGGTTACAGGCGAAGTCGTAAACTGGCGCGTGGTTTCAAAAAGTGGTGGCCGACAGGCACAAATTTTGATCCGAATGATCGTTTGGGATGTCGCTTCGGGCTTATCTGTCAACGGAGCAGCCGTCGGAGCAAATTCCGATGTTCTCTCTGGCGATGTTAAAGATGACGAATTGATCAAAAACGCTGCGAACCAAGGCGTTTTTGAAGCATTAGGGCAGATCAATACAAGGACTTTGCCGAATGCCACAGTTCTTAACACTCTCAACAATCGAGCTTTGATCAACAAAGGCGCACGAGCTGGCTTTAATAAAGATCAGCGAGTCGTGATTACTCGAGGAAAGAATTCTGTCGCAGAGGGAATCATTCGAGATATCGATCCTGAGTCTTCATTTGTTGAAATGACTCGGTCGTTCAAAGGCGTGCAACCAGGAGATAAGGTTCGTGCCATTTTCGATGTTCCTGATCTTAAGGCAGATTGGTCCAGAGCAGGGGATGCCCAGGTTCGAAAGCCCAAATCAAGTTCCGGTTCTGGCAACAGTGGAATGGTTTCTGTCGTCATCGTCCTATTGATCCTTGGGTTCTTGCTCGCAAACGGTCATGGATCAAACCAGGATGGCGTTGGTGGAGTTACAGCAGAAGCTGCGGTGCTCGCCAATGACGTGCCAGCTGTAAAGATTAGTTGGACACGAGACTCGTTCTTCCGTGGTACAAACCTCGGCCCAGTTGTTTTCCAAGTCTGGCGAGATGGTAGCACTGCCAATGCTGCTGCTGTGGCACCTGCAAATGCATCTTCGGTTTACAATGACCGTGATGGTACTTTTGGGACTGGCACATGGAACGACTTTGGCGGAGTAGTCGGTGGCAATACTTGCGACTTCACGGATCTGCCAGGAGGAGGCACCGCTGGCGTTGCAGCTGCCCCTGGAACACCATATACCTATTCGGTGGAAGTCGTCTACCGGGTGAGCTGTTTCGACCTTCCAGACGCCTGCTCTGGTGGTTCGACAGGGAGCACAACGGGTAGCACAACTGGTTCCACAACGGGCAGTACAACTGGTAGCACAACTGGAAGTACAACGGGTAGCACGACTGGTAGTACAACAGGTAGCTCAACTGGTAGCACGACGGGTAGCACGACTGGTGGTACTTATTGCTACTTCGTTTCTAGCCGAGTTCCAGCAGCCGGTCAAGCCACTCCTTTGGTTAGATCAACTCTTCGAAGCCCAGTGGACAATGCCGTCGTGGCAGCTCCAACAACGTTTACATTTACTTCGGTTCGTGGAAGCGTTTCAAGCGTGCCGATTCAGTACGTCCTTCAGTTCTCAGATCGACAAGATTTTCCTGCCGATCGAACTTCTACGACCGATCCATTCGTCGAACTAGTGTTAGCTGGTGGCGCAACAGTGAGTTCGCCAACAATTGACACCTCGACAATCTTCCCGACTGCCAGCGTTCTTTATTGGAGAGTTGGCGCACGGAATCCAGAAGATGTGCCAGGGCCAGTAGCGGACGCTCAGGGCAACCGTTACATTTGGAGCAACAAATGGCACTTCCGAAGGCCGACGGCTCCCAAGCCAGGGAAGAAATAAGAGGGCGAAAAAACAAAATCGATATGGGTTTCGGGGAACATTTTCAACCGAAACCCAATCGAGATGACAGGGAGACTAGAAGTAATAATAAGATGTGCAGTTCGATGAGATTAGCTTTCGCAGCAATGATGGCAGTTGGCATCAGTGGGCTGGCCAACGCCCAAGCTGGTACTAACGGTTGGTTTTTTGAATGTATCGACCCCATGAACATGACCCCGTATTCAGCAGATTACGGAACCATTGGTGTTCGAGACGCTCTTTTCGGCGTTCGAGCTGGTGTGACTGGAACCGTAACTTACGGCGGTACGAACGGGCCATGCTATGGTCCAACAGCCAGAACATTGCGTGCTGAAGGACGGCTTTCTTTCCTTGTAGGTGCGACTGGTTCACTCCAGACGTCATTTGATGATAACTTGGCACTTACCGTCGGATCTCCAACTGATCCTGTTGGTGACTACTGTTTCGGGAAAATTCTAAAAGACGGAGATAAAGATGCCAACTCTGTTTTGTACGGCAGCAACGGTCTCCGAACGGCATATGTTGGAGCAAGTAAGCGTTACCTTATCACTGCATGGGGCGATGCCGATGTTGATGTTGAGCTGCAGGTCAAAATTCTTGGTGATGCGGCCAGGCTCCGATGGCGAATGCGTAACCTCAAAGCAGACGCTCAAGCCCTCGGTCTATTCTTCGCATGCTATCCGGGAATGAGAACCGAGAATGCAGGCATCTCTGATTCAACCGGAGCTAACCAGGCTGACTCACTTCTTGCAACAGCGACAGGAAATCCGAAGAGGACCACAGAAGGCTATATTGGATTTATCACTTTGCCAACAGGGAAGCCTGTTCGAAACTGGAGGCGATATGACGTTACAAATCCCAAGTTTCCGGCCTTTGCAAACTTTAACTTTGGTCAAACAGATGCCTATGGCATGCACATTGACAATATTCCTCCAAGCTACACCCCAGATGCAACCAGCGCAGACTTGTTCCTGATCGGAAATCACGAGGGCCCTGTTGCCAGCTTGATGTTTAATAACACTGTTCGAACCGTTGTTGCGGGAGACGTGGAAACAAATCCGAGCCCCAACGAAGAAGCAGATATCTTTTTGAATGAAGCTTGCTTCTTACAGAGGTTCCCTGCTCAATTGGTGGGCCCTGGTTTGAGCCGAGACGTCGTTCACTATGTCCGAGCACCCTGGGGCGTTGCGGACTATACCGATCCTTACACCGCGGTTATCGACGCACCGCGACTGATCGCGACAGATACCGCTGGAGTCAACGGATTATCACCAAATCCGTTTTCGATCCGTGCCTATGTAGATAACCAGTATTCAACCTTGGACAAAGAAGTTTCACTTCACCAGGTTCGAATGACCATCTTCTTGCCAAACGGATTAACCTTAGGAACAGGGGAAGCCCAGCAGAAGACTCTTGATCTGGTTCAGCCGAATGAAATTGCAGCTGTTAATTGGACTGTTGTGTCTGATGGCAAAGTTTTTGGCGACCTTCCTTATCAAATTAAGATTGAGCCCACTCCTGGCCCATCTAAGATCCTCAATGGAATCATTAAGGTCTCCGCAACTCCTAAGATCGAATTGCAAAATGGTGCAAATCTAGTCACAATTCCTTACACTTTCCAAGACTCGTCCATGGACAAAATTCTTGGCATGCAAACAGGCGTTGATTACACGGCATTCCGATATGATCCGGATCAATCTCAGTACATCCCTGCGTTGACTGTTGATCGAGGAATTGGGTACTGGATACTTCCCAAAACTAATCTTGGGTTCAAACCCTTGACAGGTGGTGTCCTTCCTGCCGATCAGGCTACTGGCGGATTGCTTGTCAGTTTGCACCAAGGTTGGAACCTCATTGGCAACCCATATAGCTATGCTATTCCTCTCAACCAGTTGGTTCTTGTCGTCGAGGATAGCCCACAAGATAGCTATACCTGGACTGATGCGGTGAGTAATAATTTTGTTCAATCGAGCTTAATTTATTGGAACAAAGATGATTCGTTGCCAGGTGGCGGGACATATAACTACACCAATGGCTCCGCCGATAACATCCAACCCCATCGTGGCTATTGGATCTATGTTTCAACGTTCAAGCCTGTTCGAATTAGTTGGCCCGCTGTCTTTGCAGAAGGATTGCCGAATTCAGGCCGAAAGCCATCGAAAAACACAATTGTCGACCCAACCTGGTCACAAGGCGACCGACAATGGCGATTACAACTCTCGGCTCGAACGGTCAACGGTATCGATTCACAAAACTACGTCGGTGTGGCCTCAGACAAAAAAGTTCTTACACAGAATGTCCTTCGAAAAGCGCCAGCTTCTCCTGGTCAAAATGTTGAACTTTCCATTGAGGACACTATTGATGGTGCAATTACAAAGCTCACTCAAGCTCTTGTTCCTCGAACCTCAACGAAGGAATGGACTTTGAATGTCAAGGCTAGAGAGGCCGGCGACGTGACAGTGACTTGGCCGAACTTGGCTTCCATGCCACGTAATCTTCGATTCAAGATCACTGACCCAGCCTCAGGTGAATCACATGATCTTCGAAACGTTTCGGGATACACCTTCCGACTAAGTGAACCTGGAGTTCGCAAGTTGAAGATCAGTGTCGAACCTGGTGGTTCAAGCCGACCTGTCATTGGTCAAGTTGTGGTGACAAGATCTGGCGGTGCTAAGAGTGCGAGCGCTCCTGTCAGTGTCAGCTATTCGCTCAGCACCGACGCAAACGTCACAGTCCGAGTTCTCAGCAACTTGAACAAAGAAATCAATACCATTTCTATGAACAAGCCTGTTTCTTCTGGACAGAACACAGCAACTTGGACTCTCCGAGATAGTGCTAACCGAACCGTGGCACCAGGCCAATATAACATCGAAATCGTGGCTGAAACGCTCACAGGCGAAAGAGTTCGCCGAATCGTTCCGGTCACAATTAGTCGATAGTGAACAATCCGAGCTCCACGAGGAAATCGTGGAGCTCAAAATTCTCTCGTTCTATTCGTAGGCAATGAATCTTCAAATCCGCGCTCTTCTCTTCGGAATTCTCGCGGTCTTTTGTTGCCAAATCGTTTTTGCTCAAAAGGCTTCGCTTAACCTCACTTGCTTTCCATCCATAAGTGTTGCTGATGGACACAGTACGGTTACAATCACAGCCGAAGTTCGAGACCTTGATGGAACCTTTGTTCGAAATGGAACAAGTATCGTTTTTGAAACTGACCGAGGGCAGTTCAAGGGTAACAATGTCGTTCAAACTCAAAATGGCTTTGCCAGAGTTATTCTTGTGGCTCCCGGAATTCCTGGAACTGCCAAAATTCGAGCTAGTGTTTTCAGCTTGAATGCCTCCTCCTTCTTGGAGATTGACTTCGTAAATGACAGATCCGTTCTCGACAGTGCCAAGGAGTTTGTCGAAATTTCCTCCTCAGGCCAAATTGATTATGCAACTCAGGATAAGGTCATTGAAGCAACGGCAGAGAACAGGGGTGTTGTTCTTCGCTATCGCGATTTCGTAATCAAAGCCGATCATTTGCAATACCGCCCAGCAAGCTATGAGGTTCGAGCGCGAGGTGCAAGCTACACGTTTGGAAAAACAACGATTCCATTTCGTGAACTCTACTTTCGATTGAATCAAAGAAAGGGCGTCGGTTTGATTTCTGAGCTCCGGACTCTACCACAATTTCATTCTGTTGGCTTTGGGGCCACTATGAAAATGACAGAGGAATCTACGCTCAAGTTCGTGGAGTTCAATTCACAAGGGATCACTGGTGAAGCCAAAGATTCCAATATGAACTCTCTGACTTTTGGGGATCTTTCGGCTGCAGCTTCAGTCGTTCAATCAAAGAAGGCGGTCATCCAACCAGGTCGGTCAATACAATTTCAAAAGGCAATCGTGAAACTTGGTGGTCAAACCGTCATGACTATGCCACTGTTTCAGATCGATCTCAATACTTCAAATCCAATCGTCACGCAGCAATTTCTCGATGTTTCCAATAGTTCCGTTGCCGTGAACTACCCATACTATCTCAGCCTTAAGCCAGGCGAGACAAGTGCCCTCAGATTTCGATACGGTAATAGATATTCGAGTGGCTTGGGCGCGACTTCTGGAACCTACCTAGATTACGAATACAACTGGAATCGGGGAGCAAATATGGAAGGTGGCCTAGCTGTTACGGGCTTGGCACGCAATGATTGGGGCGTGAATATGAGGCAATATTGGCAGCCGAATTCTTCGTCTAGTCTGAGTGCTCAAATTGATCTTCCTAGCCACAAGAGCTTGTTTTCAAACCTTTCATATAATCGCCAATTCACTGGTTTTCAAACGAGTTTCACTGCTCAGCATGGCCGCAATCTGGCTGGAGATCGATTCCAAAGCGATCAAGTTGGCTTGAGTTTGGATTCTGACCCTATTAGCATTGGCCATTCGCCCTTTAATATGAGATATGGACTCTCAGCAAATTCTCGCCAGATTCGTGGCTTAACAAATGAATCTCAAACTGCATTTGGCGTGCAAGCAAGAATGGACTCGCAACCGATCATTCTCGATCCAAAGGATACGCTCACGATCAGTTATATGGCGAGTCAGCTTCATGGAAGCAATGTGGCTAGCCCCTTTGTTCATGGTGGGTCTCTGTCACTCTCCTCCAGTTGGTTGCCAGGCTTGTTTCTTCAAACAACTTATGAATATGGCCAAGATGGCTTTTCTGAAGACATCTTGGGGCGACACAGGCTCAGCATTGATGGGCTCTACAATGTCGGCAAATTCAATGTAAGGAGCTATCTTTCCAAAAGTCTTGACCTAGATCGATTGACAGCTAACCTCAATTTGGACTACAAACTGGGCTCGCTTTGGCGAGTGAGCACGGGGTACCTGCTAGATCGATATGCGGGAGACACATTTTTGGAACAGACCTTTGTTCTTGGCTATCGACTAGGATTCCGAGAGATAGGTTTGAGTATTTCAACCCGCACAAAACGACTTGGGCTGGAGCTCCTTGGCACGCGCTTTAACTAGTGTTCTCGCGAGTTTCATCAGCCTGATCTCTTTTGCTCAACCTATGGGGAGGTTTGGTGAGGATTTGCCGGCTGTTCCAGGTTTTGATGTCAGCTCCTCGTCTTTTCGCTCATTAGGCACCGGCGCAGATCGGCTGAGTTTCATCAAATCCATGAACTTCAAGCTCATATCTCGCTCGAGCGAAATCGCAAGTTATTCAAGTTCTGTCTTTGCGGGAGCTCCTCAAAAGTTGCGATTTTCCGTTCGATCTCCTGGTTTTGAGATGTACTTTCCACTTGGAATTCAGTTGAAAATAGGAGCGCTTTCTGCTCCAATCCTCACGGTTCCAGAAGCAAGCTATGGTGCAAATACTCCTGCTAACGCCCACTCTTGGGTGCTGGTCACTTTTGGCTCGAGCCAACCTCCATTGCTGCTGTGCTTTATGTCCGATCCTCCTGAAATGATGGTTTCGGGGCAAAGCGGAGAATGGAGTCTAAAATCACTTTCTCTTTACAAAGGATGGGTCAGGGTGTGCCTGCCATTTGGATTGGAATCGGTTTCTGCTAGTGGGGTCGAAGCTCTGGGCACGCTAGCTCAACATGTTAAGAAGTGGGAGCCATATTTCTTATCCGAAGCGCCAAAGCTCCTAAGCAAGTCGATAACCGCCGATGAATCAGGTCTCAGTGTTCAATGGAATTTCGATTCGCCCGGGTCAGTTGTCCCCCCCGCTGTAGTTCTCTGCAAAGCGGGAGGTTACAAAGTTCAAGTTCTTTCCGATGTCCAAGATTTGGGAAAGGGCACCCAAGAGGGGCCGATTGTATTTTGCAACGAACTCTCGCTCAAAGTTCATTTTCCTGCCAACCGAGTGCCGGCTGGAAGGGCAATAGTTCTCGAACCTTTGCAATATAGCCCACCATCCGTTGTTCCGCTCCCGGCAAGTTCTGTGGCCGAGCTCGCCCTAGCGAACCTCGTCGGTGGCAGAGGAGATGCAGCGTTTCAAAAGGCTCTCGGAATTCTCAGTGATCAGCCTGTTCCAAATCAAATCGACCCACTTGCTCGTGCGTTGCTTGATCGCTCGCTATCGGCAACAGAAGGATCAACATACAATTCTGGCGCAATTGTGCAACAAAAAATGAAGCAGTTTGACCCTATGACGATGACCCTCTTTGGAATGTCATCTCAAGAGGCTCGTCGATCGGCAAGCTTCATTTCAGTATTGTCTACCCTTGATGATTCGCCGAATTTGCGAGCACAAGGTTGTTGGCTCTGGGCCGGGATGATGGCTCAAAACGTACTATCGGTTTATTGTCAAAAGAGGTCATATCCCATCCCAAGCGAATCTGTTACCCATCCATTCGAATCTATCCTCAAAGCCTTCTATGGGCACCCTACGACAGATCCTTTCGTCGCAGGATTGATGAGCCAATTACGAGTTACAAGCACACACCAAACTTGGGTACAGAAAAGCGGTGACGATTGGCTCCTATGCTGGGTCAGTGGGCAATTGACCCCCGGAACCTTACGTTTGATGTCTTCGTTCCCCGTGGAACTCGAGATCCTAACAAACCTATCTTCCCTTAAAACAGAATCCTTCTTTGGGGCGTATCAAGTTCGATACCAATCGAAGCAAGTTGGTATTTGTCAAGCAAAACTCAAATTGCCCGATTGGGCTCCTGGGTTTATCCCCGGGGCGCAGGTACCGCGCTATCGCGAGGATTTGTCTCAAGATCAGCATTAAAGTGAAGCCCGACATTTTGTGTTCTCGAATGGGCTCCACTTGCCACAAACCGACCTGCCAAAAGAAGATTGTGTGTTTCTAGCGAATATGATCCGTATGGAGCCATTGGAAGGGCATCATATTCTGCAAGAAGAGAATCAATGGTTTTTATAGATTCAGCGATGCCTGCGTTAGTTTTGAAGACCGAAAGATTCTTCGTCATGCACTTTTGGAGCGAATGTCGAATTTGAATAGCATGGCTTTCGGAGATGCACTTGGGCTCGGGCAGATCTTCAAAATTTGAATCGGGTTCAATTTCTAGGGCAGCAGCATCAGCGGCCGATTTTGCAAAAACCATCGCTTCTAATAGACTATTGCTCGCCAATCGGTTCGCTCCATGAACTCCTGTCCGAGCGACTTCCCCTGCTGCATAGAGCCCTTTCAAATTTGTCTGCCCCTTGAGATTTGTTGTCACACCTCCGCAGGAATAGTGTTGAGCTGGTGTTACAGGTATCCAGACTTTTTCCATATCAATCCCAATCTCGCGCAATTTGCTCCAGATTGTTGGGAATTCTTGCTGAAGGTCGTTGGGATCTAAATGTGTGCTATCCAAATAGACGCACCATGTTTTGAGCTTGGCCATTTCTTTTTCAATCGAGCGCGAAACGATGTCGCGAGGTGCCAATTCCAATCGAGAATCATAATCGTACATAAACCGACGCCCCATATGATTCCGTAAAGTTGCACCTGCCCCTCGAAGAGCTTCACTAATTAAGAATCCTTCAGATTGCTGATGATAGAGTACTGTTGGATGAAACTGCATGAATTCCATGTCAACGATCTGAGCCCCACACTTTGCCGCGAGCCCAATTCCATCTGCGGTTGCAATCCTGGGATTGGTAGTCCGGGAGTAAAGCTTGCCTGCGCCACCCGTGGCAAGCATCACAGCGCGACCCAAGAACTTGCGAATCCCCACATCTTGAATATGGGCTGAGACCCCTACGACCCGCCCGTCGGCTTGCAATAGATGAGTCACAAATGCATTTTCAAAGACTGAAATTTTTGGATTTCTTCGGACGTGATCGGAGACAACGCGTTCAACCTCCCAACCTGTTTTGTCAGCATAGTGCACAATCCTGTTGCGACTGTGCCCCCCCTCACGCCCTAGCTCAATATCGAAGCTCGCTCCAATCGATTTCAACCACGTGATGGCCGCTGGGGCTTCTTGAACCAGAAAGCGAACTGCATCTCGATCACATAGTCCAGCGCCAGCAATCAGCGTATCTTCTTCATGCAAGTGCCAATCGTCCGCTTCTCCAACTGCAGCTGCTATTCCTCCCTGTGCCCAATTTGTGTTTGAATCCGTGATTTGGGCCTTGGTCAGAACACAAACAGAACCAAATTTTGAGGCATGGATTGCAAAACTAAGCCCAGCAAGGCCACTTCCAATAACCAAAAAATCAAACTTCTCAGCACTGTTTGTCAATGGATGGCCCCACGAACAAGTGCATCTTTTAGATCTTGAGACTGAATTCTCGCAACCCCAACTTTGCTCACAACAATTCCTGCGGCAAACATCGCCATTTCGGCCGCCAATAGAGGTTCGGCCCCGCAAGACATCGCGAGAGCGAATGTTGCCATTGAAGTATCACCAGCTCCGGCGACATCATAAACATCGACTTTATGCGCAGGGACTGATTGACCCGGGATTTGCGAAGTCCAAAAGCTCATCCCTTCGGCTCCGCGAGTGATCACAAGAGTGTCTACGCCAAGTTGCTTGCGGAGTATGGTGCCATTGGACATGAGATCGGAGCCAAGGGATTTTCCAAAAATTTCACATGCTTCTGCAAAATTGAAAGTTAAAACGTGAGCACCAGAAAATACGTGTGCGTTTTGTGGTTTTCCATTGGCAGCGATAAAGACACCGGCTTCTCGAAATTCACTTATGACCTCCGGAACAACTTTTTCGCTGACCACACCTTTGGAGTAATCGGAAATGAGAAGAGTGTCCATTGAGGGCTTGAGCAAATGCATTTTCTCTATCAATTGACTCGCAGTTGAATCGGAAAGCTCTTGGACCGACTCTCGATCTACACGCAGAACCTGCTGGCTTTGCGCCAAGACTCGAGTCTTTCGGGTTGTTGGCCTGCTGGCATCAAGAATCAGCCCCTTGCTTCCAATTCCCATATTCGACATGGACTCGATGAGTTCTTGCGATTTTGCATCATTGCCAATTACTCCAAAAACCTGGGCGTTTGCTCCAAGAGAAGTCACATTTGCTGCAACGTTTGCTGCACCACCAGGAACCGAATTCTCGCTTGTGACATGGATAACAAGAACAGGGGATTCTGGCGAAACTCTTGTCGCCTGCCCCCACACATATTCGTCTAGCATGACATCGCCAAGGACACCGACCTGCAAGCTGGAAAATTTTTCGAGAATTTCCAGAGCCTTCATCGGCCCAATCCCAATAATTTTATGGCTTCTTGGGCGACCTCATCAGGAGTGATTTGTGACATGCAAGGATGTCCTGCAACAGGGCAATCAAAAGCTCTGCACCCACCACATTTTTGTCTCGATTGAATCAATGTCACCTTTTCTCCCATCGGCGACCACTCTCCCGGTTGAGTGTGATCCGCATAGATCCCCAATATTGGTGCGGAAACTGCAGCGGCAAGATGAGTCGTCCCCGTATCCAAGCCAATATAGAGATCGGAAAAGCCCAAAAGTGCTGCCATATCAAGAACTCCAAAATGACCTGCCGCAACCGAACCCGAACCCCAGAACTCGACGAGCTCTTGGGCCAGCGCCACATCGCCAGGGCCTCCCGTGACCACGAGTTCAACTTTTCCTGTGTCGGCCAAGAGCTTCCCCAAAACTTTGAAATTTTGTTGGGGCCATTGGGTGAGTGGCTTTGCAGTCTTGATACCTAATGTCACCAACTTTCGATCTGGAAATTGCCTGTGCTCAGCGAGCCAATCGAGAGCTCGTTCTCTATCATCAATGCTTGGGTGTAACAAAGGAGTACGAAGATCAGATTCTTGAGTATTCACTTGATCTTTTGCAAGGCGATCCAATCTCATTTGCGATTGATGAGGCATATTCGGGAGCCATCCGTTTTCATCACGTTGTGAGTACTGCCCATAATCAACTCCATGAAATCCAATGAGATTGCGAACTCCGCAAAGTCGAAAGAATTTTTTGTCCCTGGCCACGACCTGAGGAGGACGCTCTGCGGGCCCAATATAAACAACGGTTTTGGGTTTCGTTCTTCTCACAGTTTGAAAAACGTCGAGTTTTCCTTGCAATCCAGTCCCAGATTCTCGATGAGGATAACTCGCAACTCCATCGATAAGACCCTCCCTTATCAGCATATCGGAAGGCATAACACGTCCGGACTTCAACTTTGCTTCGAGCAAGAGAATATTTGCTCCTGGGAAGTTCCGGCGAATAGCTCGATAACAAGGGATCGACACAATAGTATCGCCGAGCGAACCAATTTGATAAACGAGAATTGTGTGGTTCTTCAAAAAAGCTCACCTTCGATAGTTTCCACAAGCGCATGGAGACAACACATATGCAGTTCCTGAATTCTGTCTGAAGTTTGCCCTGGAAAGATGAGTGAATAGTCGCATTGGGGCAACAGATCTCCTCCATCTTTCGCCAAAAATGCTACCGTCATCATGCCAAGTTCACTGGCAGCTTCCGCAGCAAAAGACAGATTACGAGAATTGCCCGATGTGCTGAGCAAAATGAGAAGGTCTCCTTTTTGGCCAAAAGCCCGAACTCCTCTTTCAAAAATCCTTTCAAATCCGTAATCGTTGGCGGTGCAACTCATATGGGTCGGGTCCGAAATGGAAATGACGGGGAGCGGATCGCGGTCTTTCGAAAATCGCCCAGTGCATTCTTCGGCAAAGTGCATGGCGTCTGCCATACTTCCTCCGTTTCCGCAAATGATCACTTTTCTTTTTGCCCGGAAAGCCTCGACGACGATCGTAGATATTTCTTTGAGCTGTGTCAGAAGTTTTTCATCTTTCAAAGCCACATTCATGAGCTGAATTGAAGTCGCGAAAGCGTTTCTAAAATGATCCATCCGTAGATTTCCAGTGTACACTGTTCATTCTCTTCAGTAGATTTCCATCGATGTCATGAAAGTCCGCGATTCGCTTCTCAACAAAGCTCGGCGATACTTTTCAAATCTTGGCCCGGGCCTGATTACGGGCGCTGCAGATGACGATCCCAGCGGAATCACAACTTATTCTACGACAGGGGCAGTCTATGGTTTTTCACAACTTTGGACAGTCCTGGCGAGCTTTCCAATTATGTGCGGAGTCCAAATCATGTGCGCTCGCATTGGACTCGTAACAGGCCAGGGTCTTTCTGGTGTTATTCGAAAGCACTGTCCAAAATGGGTTCTGATTCTTTCAACAGTGTTGCTCATTGTTGCGAATTTGTTTAACATTGGAGCCGACCTCATCGGAATGGCGGATTCGGCCGCATTAGTGACAAAGATTCCTCGTGAAATTTGGATTTTTGTGTTTCCAATCTTTTTTGTGTTGAGCTTGACTTATCTGAGTTACCGGTGGATTGCAAGAACATTTAAGTGGCTGACTCTTGTCCTTGTGGCGTATATCATTGTTGCATTCATTGTCCAACCAAATTGGGGAGAGGTTTTGAGATCGACATTCATTCCCAAAGTTGGAATTTCGAGCAAGTATTTTTCATCCATTCTTGCGATTCTCGGCACGACAATTACGCCGTACATGTTCTTTTGGCAAGCTGCACAAGAGGTCGAAGAAGAGAGGGCTCATGGTCACAAAACTGTGGGTTCACGGCGGGGCGCCAGCATCGAAGAGTTGCGTGCAGCCCGAACCGATGTTGTCACCGGAATGGGCTGGGCGGGCCTCGTCATGTATTTCATCATCCTTACAGCCGGAGCGACGCTGCATCGAAACGGTGTAACGACGATCCATTCGGCTGCAGAAGCCGCTTCGGCACTTCGTCCGCTTGCAGGGGATTACGCATATTTGTTGTTTGCATTTGGCATCATCGGAACGGGAATTCTTGGAATTCCGGTTCTTGCGGGTTCGGCTGCTTATGCCCTTTCAGAAACTTTCCATTGGCATGGGAGTCTCGATGAAAGGCCCAAACTTAGCCCTAAGTTTTATGGTGTCTTGGCAGTAATTTTGCTGAGCAGTTGGCTCACTTTGTTCCTCAAGATAGACTCTATGAAGGCTCTCTTTTGGGCCGCCGTCATCAATGGAATTCTGGCCCCGCCACTTGTTGCAGTTATCACATGGCTCTCAAGTCAAAAGACGGTGATGGGCGAGCATACGTCCGGGCCTTGGCTCAAAGGGTTAGGGTGGTTGGCGACAACAGTCATGAGTTTGGCTGCAATCGGATTGCTCCTATCTTTCAGGTCGAATTAATTGAATGCCCTGAATTAAGGCTTTGTTAAGTCTACGATTTCATAACAGAGCCTTAAAATGGACATCGGAAAATTCTCCTTGATTCTCGAGGGAATTCCTATGCGCAAAGCGTTTACTTTGATCGAACTTCTTGTTGTGATCGCGATTATTGCCATTTTGGCAGCGATCTTGTTTCCTGTCTTCGCACAGGCGAAATTCGCAGCGAAAAAGAGCTCTGGATTGAGCAACAACAAACAAATAAACACGGCTGTACAGATCTATCTCACAGATAACGAAGACGTCTACATGCCTTGCTATTACTATGGAGATCCGAATGCCTCAGGCAGTTTGGATAACACCGGAATCTACAATTGGTCCGGTGTGGTAATGCCCTATGTCAAAAATAAGCAGATCTTCATTTCTCCATTTGATCCGCTAGGTGGTCAGCCACCAACGAATTTTATTGGCAACAATGATGGATTTGGAGTTCCAGGCGGAGCGACTTCCGGAAATCCCAACTTCCAAGATGTTCAGGCCCCAAGACTCAGCTATACAGTCAATGAGCAAGTCATGCCAAGACCCCGGGGCGGGGTTGGTGGTGTTAGTGTTGGACAAACGCAAAATGTCGTCAGTGCAACGTCAATCGATCAGCCAGCAAACACGATTGTGATCACTGAATTCACAGAATATATAAATGCTGTCAGCGGTGGTGGACCGGGTGGCGTTAAATTCAAGGCTCATCGTCCGACATCGGCACTTGCCCTCGACACAAACGGCACAGTGCCATATGACACATCAAATACAAACAATGCTCCTCTTTATGCTTTGACATCAACGGCAGCAGAGAAACTCTTTGATCAGCAGCCAACATTGCCTTTTGGCCATACAACCTATCCTCACATCGTGTATATGAACAGTGGCCGAAAATCAAACGGAGTGACGTTCTCGTTCTCTGATGGCCATGCAAAGAACCTCAAAGTGAGCCAGACTCTCAGTTGCAATAACTTCATGTGGGGAACTAAAGCTTTCAACCAGGGTGGGGAAGCCATTCTTTGTCCATCAACAGGTCAGCCAGTTAAGTAACCTTGAGGCTCTCAGGTACTGGTGGGTTCGAAGTCGAAAGGCTCCGAACCCATCATGGTATATTGAGAGAGTCTTTTGGGCGGTTGGCTCAGCGGTAGAGCACCTCGTTCACACCGAAAGTAGAGTCTCTCAATCATCTTGAGATATAGATTCAAAAACTCCCTTTAACCACTTCGGAACAGGCCCAGGTCTCTCAAAAAGTCTCTCATCCAGCCGTGAAATCCTCGGTAGAATTGGGTGCATGAGCACTCGAAGTGCAAGCGGCGACGGATCGTGCAGACCCGTCAAGGAGGGGCGCTTCGCCGGCAAATGGCGAGTCCAAATCGTCGTTCAGGACGCCAAGGGCGCGAAGAAACGGCTGTCCCGCATCTTTCCCTCCCAGCGGGACGCCAAGGCCTTTATTAGGTCTCTACATCGCGATTCTGACCGTGCCTCAATTGAGGCTACACGCGAGGTCACGCTCGGCCAGTGGTTTCGATGGCTGGTCGATAATGAGTGGAATGAGGCGCTCGATTCAAAGACGGTTCGAAGCCGGGTCGTGCGATTTGAGAAATACGTTGAGGACGAGTGGGGCGGTGTACCGCTCACTAAGATTGACCCGATGGAGGTCAAGGCATTCTATAGGAAGCTTCGCGAGGACGGGATTGGGCATGCGACACGCGAAGCAGTAAAGGGTGATCTTGTTCGAGCGTTCAACCTCGCTATCTCGCCATACAAGCGAGTCCCAACGATCTGGGGCAATCCGTTCCGATTGCCGATGGATTCGGCTCCAACGCGTGATGCCGTGGCGCTCACGCCGGATCAAGCACGAATGGCGCTCAAGTCTGCAAAGATGGACGAGAAGCAACGCGCGATCCTTGGCGTGTTGCTCTTAGGCGGTCTTCGACTTTCGGAAATGATGGCGCTGACAAAGCGACAACTGAATTTCAAGGAAGGGTTGATCTTGATCGATCAGGCTGTCCACCTGGAATACGGTGGAGCCCAGTCGGTCAGTCTGCCGAAGGGCGGCAAGATTCGCTCAGCAGTGATGTGCGACGCGCTAAAGGGCATCCTTGAGCCATATGCCGTTGCAATGGCCGACACCGACTTCGTATTCTCAGCAGCCACCGAGAATCAGCCTCGAGCAAAGAAGCTCGTCTATGCCACTTGGAGAACTATCGTGAGGGACTCAGACTTGCCTGCTTCGATGACTCCCCACGATTGCCGACTGACCCACATCAACTGGATCGAAAAGCTCTTACCGGAAGTATCGTCAACAACCTTAAAAGAGCATGTCGGCCACGCCGCAACGGGGGTAACGGAAGTCAACTACACGAGGCCAATATCCACGGCGCAGACAATTCTGCGGGATGGGCTAGACCGTCTTCTGAAACAGGCTTCCTAATCCTTTCGGATCGTTTCGGCGAAACACTCCGGACAAACCGTAATGCCGTCTTCAGCTTCGAACAGCTTGCCGCACTTCATGCAGTGCCTTGCTCCGCCAGGCTCATCGTAGCCTCGAAAGTGGATCTCATGCCCACATTCAAAACAGACGCCCGCTCTTCCACCTTCGGGGTTCTCTTGCGGTCCCAGATCAACGAATGCTTCCGACCCGCACTCATCGCAATGTGAAATCGGCCAATCTCCGCCCTCTTTCACCGTTCGGTAGTGCGAAGTCTCCATGACATCCTCGACGTAGTCTTTGGCGGCAACCTCACCCTTTTCCTGTTTCCCGCAATGTGGACAGGAGAAGCCTGCGTCAATCTCGGCTTCCTCGCGGCAATATGGGCACTCTACTGTGGTCATATTGGATTCTCGGTGGTGGGCGGTACAGGATTTGAACCTGTGACCCCTACGGTGTGAACGTAGTGCTCTACCACTGAGCTAACCGCCCGGACGCTCAGATTATGGCACGGCTCCGCCCTCTCAGATCAGCAGGCGTCTGCGATGAATTAGAAAAAGGCGGCCTCGATTCGAGACCGCCGGGGTCAGTAATCCTCCGGGAGAAGGACCGTGGTGATGGATCGATCCCACTCCGTGATGATCCAGAAGGTGAGCCCGTCTGGGGTTGAGTACGCGGAGAGAAGTCGATTCCCCGAAACCAGCGCCTGCTCGTTCTCGGCTCGATCTTCGTCGCATAGCTCACCCCAATCACCTCGCGCATGTCGCTGAATACAGTTCGCAACGATGTCTGGCGGAAGTCGAGCGACCGCATTTGACGTGGCCACAAGACGGCCAAGGGGAAACTTCGAATCAAGAATGAAGATCATGGATGGAGCCCCTAAGGGCCCGAACATGCCCGCCCAGATCAGGGGGCCATTAGCATTCGGGCCCATGCGGAGCCCCATCCGCGCACAATGATGCCTGCACGTGAGGCTTGGTGCGAATCGCAAGAACTTTGTGCAAGGAATTGAGCTGAGGCTCAAGTTTCAGATCGCCAAGAAAACTGTCTGTTCGGTCGGCTCAGAATTTGAGGCATGAGCATTTCAAGCCGCCCAAAGCTGGCTTACACGGTCGAGGAAGCAGCTGAAATGCTGTCCCTCAGCCGCGCTCATGTGTACCGACTGATCGACCTTCAAGAGATCGGGTCAGTTACGATCGGTCGGAGCCGACGTATCACGGCGTCACAACTCGCTGAGTTCATCAAAGAGCTTGAAGCGAGGCATCGAGTCTTCTGTTCTGCATCGCCTGGTCGAGCCATCCGGTAGGCTTAGTTTCATGAGAGCCACGATTGACGTGACCGTCTCGTGCACGATTGAGGATCAGTTTCGCCTCATCGAGCTCGCACGACAAGAAGTCGAGTCGACAAAGCCGAAGGACCTCTGGGAGCAATACTATCCGGGTTCCCCATCCGAAGCACTTCAACAGGTCATTCGCACGGCAATTGCAGGGAGACTCCTATCTACCGATGCGGTAACGCTTCACGAAATCGGTCACGCGGTTCGAGACCTTGATCTGCCCCTCTAGGTCCCTCAGCATCAGGACAGTCGTGTTGCGTCCACCCCTGGTTGCTTTCGCCAGTTCCTGCTAGATTGAACCTACTGAAAACGGGTCCTCACCCAGGGCTCCTGCCAAGTAAACTCAACCGAATGGCGCAATTGGAGAACATCGAGGCAATAGAGCGGCGGCTGTGGAGTGCGGCTGACAATCTCCGCGCCAATTCAAACCTCGCAAGCAACGAGTATTTCCTGCCCGTGATGGGTCTGATCTTCCTGCGTCACGCCTATAGTCGCTACCTCGCGGTCAAGCCGGAGATCGAGTCGAAGCTCCCTTCACGAGGAGGCGTTGTTCGACCACTCACCAAGGAAGACTTCTCTGAACGCTCCGCGATCTACCTCCGGCCCGAAGCTCAGTTCGACTTCCTCGTTGAGAACGCAAGCAACGCCAAGCTGCCGGAAATGGTCATTGCGGCGATGGAGTCCATCGAGAAGGACTACCGGACGCTTGAGGGTGTGCTGCCGAAGCAGGAATACCAAGAGCTCGATTACACGATCCTGGGTGACCTCGTTCGCAAGCTTAACCCTGACGAGCTGAAAAAGGCCGACGGCGACATTTTCGGGCGCATCTACGAATACTTCCTCACTCAGTTCGCTGATCAGGGTGCTCACGACGGTGGCGAATTCTTCACGCCGATCTCGTTGGTTGGGTTCATTGCCAACGTCCTGGAACCTGAGGGAGGCATCGTCGCAGACCCGGCTTGTGGCTCGGGCGGCATGTTCGTTCAGTCTGCTCACATTGTCGAGCGCAAGCATGAGAATCCGGCTGAGAAGCTCACGTTCCGAGGCTACGAGAAGAACAAAACAACTGCAAACCTCGCCAAGATGAACCTTGCCGTTCACGGGCTCGAAGGTTCGATCTCGTCCGGCAATGACGCCAACAGCTACTACAATGACCCTCAAAACCTCTTCAAGTCATGCGACTACGTCATGGCTAATCCGCCGTTCAACGTGGATGAAGTGGATGCCGAGAAGGTCAAGAATGATCCACGCTTGCCGTTCGGTCTTCCTGGAGTCAATAAGGGTGGCAAAGTCAGCAACGCCAACTACCTCTGGATTCAGTACTTCTACAGCTACATGAGCGAC
>CAZOVP010000010.1:0-42431 GCA_964583465.1 uncultured Fimbriimonadaceae bacterium
TTAGGACCGTTAGAGTTACGGCCGCCATTCACTCGGACTTCGATTCAGTGCTTCGAATTGCTTCTAACACCTCCTGTTAATCTACGAGCATTGGGCAGGCGTCAGCCCCTATACATCGGTTTTCACCTTAGCAGAGACCTGTGTTTTTGGTAAACAGTCGCCTGGGATGCTTCGCTGCGGCCCCTTGCGGGGCGTCCCTTCTTCCAAAGTTACGGGACTCATTTGCCTAGTTCCTTAACGAGAGTTCTCTCGAACGCCTTAGTCTCCTCGACTCACCTACCTGTGTCGGTTTGCAGTACGGTCGTATATAGCTGAAGCTTAGGGCTTTTCTCGACCCCTATCAATCTCAACCTCTTTGTCCCGAAGGACTCGGAGCAGAACAACCAACGGTCTGTCTGAGACATCAAGAAGTGTCCCCCATCGCACTATACACGGGGCAGGAATATCTACCTGCTGTCCATCGGCTACGCCTTCTGGCCTCGCCTTAGGTCCGCCTAACCTCCGTCTGACGAACATAGCCGGAGAAACCTTAGGTTTTCGGCGTACAGGATTCTCACCTGTATTATCGCTACTCATGCCTGCATTCTCACTTGAATCCGCTCCACACGTGCTTACGCTCATGCTTCACAGCTGATACAACGCTCCCCTACCGATCTCCACTCTTGTGGGATCCCGCAGCTTCGGCGGATGACTTGAGCCCCCTTACATTATCCGCGCAAAAAAACATTCGGCCAGTAAGCTATTACGCACTTTTTAAAGGGTGGCTGCTTCCAAGCCAACCTCCTGGCTGTTTACGCTTCTTCACATCGTTTCACACTTAGTCATCTCTTTGGGGCCTTAGCTGGCGGTCTGGGCTGTTTCCCTTTTGACCACGGACCTTATCGCTCGCAGTCTCACTGCTACGCTAATCATACGGTATTCGGAGTTTGATTGGGTTCGGTAGGCGGGTAAGCCCCCTAGCCCATTCAGTGCTCTACCCCCGTATGACAACACGTAACGCTGCACCTCAATGCATTTCGGGGAGAACCAGCTATCTCTGCGTTCGATTGGCATTTCACCGGACTAACCACAGCTCATCCCGAGACTTTTCAACGTCTATGAGTACGGGCCTCCATGGTGTGTTACCACCACTTCACCCTGGCCATGGCTAGATCACGCAGTTTCGGGTCTACTGACAACGACTCGACGCCCTATTCAGACTCGGTTTCCCTCCGGCTTCGTCGCTGAACGACTTAACCTTGCCGCTGCCAATAACTCGCAGGCTCATTCTGCAAAAGGCACGCCATCACGCTTGACGAGATTGCTCCCGCCATGGCGCTCTGACTGTTTGCGGGTGTTGCGATTTCAGGTTCTATTTCACTCCCCTCCCGGGGTTCTTTTCACCTTTCCCTCACGGTACTGGATGCACTATCGGTGACAAATTGTACTTAGCCTTACCCGGTGGTCCGGGCTGATTCACGCGGAATTCCTCGTGCTCCGCGCTACTCGGGTACATCTTGAATTCGATTGAAATTTTAAATACGGGGCTGTCACCCTCTATGGCAAAACTTTCCAGAATTCTTCTTCTATTTCAATTCGATACCCTTTTCTAACTTTCGCAAGTCCAAGGAATGGTCAGAATTTCTGATCAAACCCTCGACTTGGGAAAGTTAGTAGATGCCCCACGACCCCAGCCGGCATGCCGACTGGTTTAGGCTGATCCGCGTTCGCTCGCCGCTACTTACGGAGTCCCTTCGGTTTCTTTTCCACGGGTTACTTAGATGTTTCAGTTCACCCGGTGCCCTCCTCATATCCTATGTGTTCAGATATGGGTAACGCGGCATTACCCGCGCTGGGTTTCCCCATTCGGAAATCTACGGATCATCGCATTCGTGCTGCTTCCCGTAGCATATCGCTGCTTGCACGTCCTTCTTCGGCAACTTGTCCCTAGGCATTCGTCGCACACCCTGTGTAGCTTAATTTATTTACTTTATATACTAAAGCGCTCTTCACTCGGTGCCTTTAACGCACAGTCTACAAACCTTTATGCGGTTGTCAAAATGCTCTTGCCTCTGCGGCACGCCAACCGACCAGTTGGGTCGTCGGCAAAGAGAAATGATACCAGGGCACAACACCAAAGTCAAGGTGCCCCAAGATATCGTCGGAATATCGGGACCCTAGGCTCAGCCCGTATCAGTGCCAGCACATTTGAGCCAGATTCAATCAGATTCAATAACCCGACATTATTGCGAGTAGGACCCTGCCAAAAGGCTTTTGATTTTTGCTTCCGTGTCATCTTGAGCATCGACCATCGCTAGCTTGCCATGGCGATCCACCAGAAACATCGTCGGAAAAGCGTTGACTCCCCAACTCTGTGAAAACTTACTTTCCCAACCACCCCCTTGAAAATAGTGTTTCCAATCGAGGTGGTTCGTTTCGATGTAATCGAGATATCTCTTTTTGCCATCACCGTTATCAAACATATCAAGAGCCACGTCTACAATTTCTAAGCCTTTGGGTTGATACCGAAACCAAAGTCTTTTGGCCTCTGTCATGTTACGCTGGCACAAGTCTAAATTCGAAGCCCAAAACACAATGAGCAAAACTTTGCCTTCATAGTCTTTGGTTGTCACTGTGTTCCCCGTTTTAGCATCCTCAAATTCCATTTCAAAGTCTTCCGTAACCTTGTCGTATCGATGCAGCTTGCCCTTAAAGAACGGCATGGATGGATGATCGGGGTATGAAGCTATAAGTTTTGAATAGATAGCTCTGGCAGAAACGGGGTCTCTTCCAGCCTGGGCTAGGATATCGTAGAGCTTTGTGCCTCTTAGATCATCTGGATAAGACTTTGTGAACTCCGTGATGATATTCATGCCAACCTGAATCACTTGACGTCTTTGCCGGTCATCAGATGGAACTTGAATCGCATCATAAGCGCGCAGCTGATTCCATGGGAGGCATAGATTAAAATAGGCTTTATAGAACTGGGCCATGGCCACAATCCACTCTTTGGGCTTTTTGAAAAGAAGGGTGTCTATTTCCAATTGAGCCTTGGGGATTCTGAGAGTTGTACATGGAACTGTTCCACCTCCAAGATTTTGGAACCACTCTTCCATAAGAACTCTGGATCGATCGTGTTCTGGATACCGACTTACAAAATCCCAAATGAGAACATTCTTCTTTTCAAGGTAGCGAAGATATCCTGCAACAAAGTCCTTTTTGTAATCGAGATCATCCTTAGAGCCCGTATAAACCGGAGCTTTGTAAGTATCAATGCGCTGCAACAGATATTCCGGCTTAAAATCTTGTTCTTTGTCGCCACTTGTTTGTGCCCATCCAAAGCCACCAAAAATCAATCCAACGATTACAAATATCAATCTTGCTTTGGGTAAGCACCAAACCATCTTAAAGTTACAGACGGGTCAGAATGCCTGGAACGATCATGAACAATTAAGAGTATTGGATAGGATGATATCCATGTCGAACCTTGAAAAGCTCAAGAAAAAACTCAGCGAAGTTAACGCTCTAGGAAGCGCCGTAGCTATCATGGATTGGGATCAACAATGCCTCATGCCACCAGGCGGAGCACCTGCTAGAGCGCAACACGCAGGGATCCTCAGCAGATTAGCTCATGAAACTTTTGTTTCGGATGAAACCCGAAATTTGATTGAATCGGCAAAGAGTGATGCTACGCATGAAGACGACATTGCCTTGCTTCGTGTTGTGCAGCGAGACTTTGACCAACGAACCAAGCTGCCGAGCGCCCTTGTCGAAGAAAAGACTCGGCTTGCTGCAATTGCCCACGAAGATTGGGTACGAGCAAGAACCAACAATGATTTCAAAGCCTTTGCCCCGACTCTTGAAAAAATGTTTGATATTTGTCGTGAAGAAGCTGAATGCTTGGGCTATAAAGACCACATTTATGACGCCCTGACCGACCTCTATGAAGAAGGTGCAACTAAGAAGAGCTGGGATCAAATGTTTGATGACATTCGCCAGCCCATGATCGACCTCGTGAAATCAATCAAAGAAAGCCCCAACCAACCAGACGACTCATTCTTCTATGGAAAGTGGGAAGAATCTAAACAGAAAGATTTTACAGAGATGATCGCAAAAGCTGTTGGCTTTGACTTTGAAAGAGGTCGCCAGGACACGGCCCCGCATCCTTTTTGTACCGGGTGGTCCGTCGGCGATATTCGAATCACAACACGATATAAGGATTATCTAGGTTCGGCGATTTTCGGAACTTTGCATGAAGCCGGGCATGGAATGTATGAACAAGGCACTCCTATTGAATGGGATCTGACTCCTTTGGCCGGTGGTGTTTCTTTGGGATTCCATGAAAGCCAAAGCCGAACCTGGGAAAACATCGTAGGTCGGTCTCGTGCTTTTTGGACTAGGTTCATGGGAGATCTGAAATCAACATTTCCTAGCTTGCCAGAACTCGACCTTGAGACATTTTATCGCGCAATTAACAAAGTTGAACCGTCGCTCATTCGTGTCGAAGCCGATGAAGTCACCTATAACCTGCACATCATGATTCGATATGAAGTTGAATGTGCGATTCTTACTGGCGAGCTAAAAATTAAAGACTTGCCCGACTATTGGAACTCCAAGTACGAACATTATCTGGGAATTACTCCACCAAATGATGCGCAAGGTTGCTTGCAAGACGTGCATTGGTCACAAGGTTCCGCAGGTTATTTTCCAACCTATTCCATGGGCAATATCCTGAGCTATCAAATTTGGGATTGTTTGGCTTCAGAAGTCGGAGATGTCGACACATTGATGGCGAAAGGAGATTTCAAGCCTATTCTCGATTGGTTATTAGAAAATGTCTATCGCTACGGTAGAAAATACACTCCCAAGGAGCTCATTAACAAAATTGCCGGCCGAGACATGGATGCAAAACCGTATTTGAATGGCATTTCACGAAAGTACGAAGACATCTATAACCTATCAAAAACAAGCTGAAATGGCTTTTGGCTGCAAGTTTCGAGATACAATACTTGGACTTGGAACTTGCGCCGTCGCCATGTTCAAAAGGGATCGGAAATGATTTTGTCGCTCTATCCACTGGCTTTGGGCCTTACGCTGGCCATTTCGGCGCGACCGGTGTGCGAGTGGCCAAGCTTCACACCCCGAACCCCAGAATTTAAGATCAAGATGCCGGGTCTCGTCGATGAAAGAACGAATTTTGTCGATACAGATGCCGGTGGATTGAGGCAAAGTGTATTCACATGTCAATCTGGGCTGGCTTTTTACCAAGTTTCGTTCGTGGATCTGGATTTAGGTGATCTCAAAAATCAGAATGACGCTGAAAACCTTCTCCTCGCAGTGCAAGCCAGCGCCCGGACTTCAGAAAAAGATACGGTTTTTGCGGAAGGTTCGGGCCGAAAGAACGGATGTTTGTGGCGTCGGTTTCGGTGTAGCTCAGTTCGAGGCCCAATGGTTTCACACTTTGTCCTTCTCCAAGGGCAAAGGTTCTATCATCTGGAAGTAGTTGCTCCACCTTCCAATTGGAGAAAGGCTCAGGCAAAAGACTTCTTCGAAACTTTTGAACCTACTTCGCCTTAACGGCATCTTCTTTGAATTTTTCCACGTATTTCAAGCAACATGCTCTTGCCCTAGCACGAACTCGATTGATATATGCCGCTCGCTCCGTGACGCTGATAGCTCCTCTTGCATCCAGCACATTAAAAATGTGGGAGCACTTGAGAGTAAGTTCAAATGCAGGATAGACCAGTGCAAAGGAACGTCCATCTTCGGGATTATTCTTAGATTCATCGGCAGTCAGGACATCGCGTTCCGAATCCCAATAAACAGGAGTCTCCAAAACTCGCTTGCTTTCCGCTTCGGTCATTTCAAAGAGTTGAAGCAAGTATTCAGTTGAAGCGACCTCGAAGTTAAATACATTGTTCTGCATTTCTTGATCAAACTCAATGTCACGATAGGACATGGAGTCGTTCCACATGAGGTCTTCCCAGATTGACCTTTGCCTATTTAGCATAAGCACTAGTCGCTCAGGACCATAGGTGATTTCGGCACAAACTGGGCGACACTCTATACCGCCCATTTGCTGAAAATATGTGAACTGGCTGATTTCTGTGCCATCTAACCAGACTTCCCAGCCCACTCCAGCAGCACCTAATGTTGGGTTTTCCCAATCATCTTCCACAAGTCGCACGTCATTCTTTTTCGTGTCAAAACCGATAGCATTCAGGCTCTCCATGTAAAGGTCGACAACGTTTTCTGGACTGGGCTTCAAAATAACCTGAAACTGATAGTAGCGCTGATTGCGCATGGGATTCTTTGTATATCGACCATCGGCAGGGCGTCTGCTCGGCTGGATATAGGCGGCCTTCCAAGCATCTGGTCCGAGGCATCGCAGTGAGGTTCCTGGGTGGCTTGTTCCAGCACCAACTTCTAGATCATATGATTGCAAAATGGCGCAACCTTGCTCCGCCCAATAATCTTGAAGTTTGCGAAACAGCTCTTGCAAGGTGACCATATCTTCTCTGATTATGGCTAACGAACTGCCCTTAGGCCTGGATTGGTCTCACGTAAGGTTGACATTTTGAGGTTCACAAAAGAAGAGATCGACATGTCAATGGAATTCTCTCAATATGTGGCCCTTCCTCATCGACTTTCTTTCAACACTGGCCTTTCCGCTGCCAAGCCAAGCACCCTCAAAAGGCTTCTTGGTTTGCCCCGTGAAAGTTTCGGTTCGGACTGTCGCCCGATTACAAACCCGGGGCTCAAAGCCCGAATCAACACTCAAACCTTTGATCATATTCGGGTGACCGGGCTAAATGTTGCGCTAGATTCACTCATGAGGGTTTTTGCATCAATCAAAACGAACGACCCCGAAGTGTTTAAGCAAATGGGGAGCGCCGGGATGCTTTGTTGCCGATTTGTTCGGGGATCAAAATCTGCATTATCCAGCCATTCATGGGGCACGGCCATAGATCTCACATTTAGAGGAGAGGTAGACGCCCGTGGTGATGGACGCTGCCAGCTCGGGCTTCTCCGCGTTTATCCACACTTTCATGCCGAAGGTTGGTACTGGGGCGCAGGCTTCCCGCGCGAAGATGCCATGCACTTTGAACTTGCAGATGAAACGTTGAAAAGGCTTATTTCGTAAAAGCCTGCTCGAGATCCTTGATGAGATCAGTGGGATGTTCGAGTGCGCAGTAGAGCCGGATCACCCATTTCTTTTCGGGCCAATCCATAGCTTGGAATTCTAGAGGAACTATAAGAGATTCGTGACCGCCCCAACTGACTCCCAGCCTAAAGAGCTTTGTGGCCTCTGTAAACTTTCGAACATCCTCGCGATCCTGAAACTTTGGTACAAACGATATGAGACCAGTAGATCCGGTCATTTGGCGATCTCGAATCTCCTTTTGAGCAAAATCCTCACTTGCCACATGAAAAACATGCTCTACTTTTGGGTGTTGCCCAAGCCATGCGGCAACTTGGTTCGCGCATTCTTGCACGGCTTTGATCTTGATGTGCAAGGTTCGCAGCGAACGCAGAATCAACCAAGCTTGGAAAGGTGGCAAGGAGTGCCCCAACACTGGCAGCTCATTTGTCATAATTTCCCGCATTTTCGATTCGGAGCAACAAAGGGCACCCGCAATGAGATCGCTATGGCCCCCCAGATACTTTGAACCAGTGTGGAGCACATAATCGATTCCAAACTTGGCAGGATTTTGGAAGAGTGGCGAACTATAGGAGTTGTCGATTGCGGTCGATATTCCCTTTGAACGGGCGAAAGTTCCGATTGCTTGCAGATCTTGAAGTCGAAAAACGATACTCGTTGGGGATTCCAAATAGATGAGGGATGTTTCGGGGCGACAAGCATCAAAAATCTCCTGCGGATCCTCGCCTACAACAAAGGTCGAAGTCACTCCAAACTTCTTAAGGTACGTTTCTATGAATTGGCGCGTAGGGCCATAGCAAGAGTCCACACACACAATATGCGAACCCGTTTGCACAGAAGCCATGATGGCTGTGGTGATCGCCGACATGCCACTGACAAAGAGTTTGCAGCGATCGGTTCCTTCAAGCGCGGCAATCTTGCGCTCTGCCACTTCGCATGTGGGATTCGTCATCCGGCTGTAATGATATGGACCACCAAGGTTGTGATCTGAGGCTTGGGTGAATTCGTCCCAAGTGTTAAAGATAAAGGTCGAATTTTGGAAGAGAGGAGGAACTACGGCACCTAAGATGTATTCTTCTTCGCCCAGGTGCTGGCAGATTGTTTCTGGCAACCAATTTTCAGTATTCGACATCGGACATATTATGATCAAAAAACGAGGGCCGAAGATCGTCATTGACCTTCGACCCACGCCCCTTGCGAAAGTAAGAATTAAATTGTTTTGATTTCGATATCAACACCGCTTGGAAGATCTAGTCTCATCAAGGCATCAATGGTTTTGTTGGTTGGCTCTTTGATATCGATGAGCCTGTTATGAATTCGGAGTTCAAAATGCTCCATAGACTCCTTATCGATATGCGCACCTCGAATCACGCAGAATCGTCGAATCTTGGTAGGAAGGGGCACGGGACCACTGATACGAGCTCCGGTTCGCTTGGCAGAATCAGTGATCTTTTCTGCGCTTTGGTCGAGAATTCTGTGGTCGTATGCTCGAACGCGAATGCGGATGGTTGGTGTTGCAGACATATCTTTCTCTTTGGCCGGAAATTTCAGCCTGTTGCAACAACATGGCTCCACCTCCCGACCTGACCATGATACCTTGTCCGAAGTCCATGCTTAGGCATGATCGATTGTCTGTGTCATTTCAGTTCAGACCATGGTGAACAAAACTTCACCACTTCCACCGCTATTCGAGAGGTTTGAGGATAAAATTCCCGCAGAAAATGGAACTGGAGGTCAAAATGTCGCTCGAAGGTGCCGACCCCGAATTGATCGCTGAGCACCGTCGAATCGAAAAGGAAGCGAGGGAGTTCTTGGTTCCATTGTTGCCCATGCTTGATCTGGCCAGGGCGAGCATGTTTGAGCGAGGCCAGATGCTAAGATGCGAACTGTTAGTTGGCCCATATCCCATAAAGGCACCAGGCAACCCGATCAAAGCGGGTTTCTTCGTCTCGCTCAAAGGAGACGGAATTCGATCTGGAGGCACTTGCTATACATTAGAATCCTACATGCCGGATGAATTACCGTGGCTTGCTGCCACCATTGAAGCGCAAATTGAAGAACATCTGTCTGACCCCCCATTTGGAAGTCTTGGCGACTCCGTTAGGAACCTAATTTTTCACAAAGTGAAGTATGACCGTGTGCAGGATCACGAACACTGTGGGTCTTGTTTTGACGCAATCATCCTAGATGAAGACAACCCAACTGCATCAGAGGCTTTTGTTTCAGATCCTGCTAGTAGCGAATATCAGATATGGCTTTGTCCTCGCTGCTTTCAATACTGGGCTCCATTACGAAACCTCTCAGAAGAAAAATGAGGTTACTTGACCAAGGAATTTTCGCGCCAAGAACGCACCTGCTTTGGCTTGAGAAAACAAAAATCCCGACTTCCTTTTAGAGAGTCGGAGCATTGAGGGTGAGTTACCTGACATGCCTTCACGATTCCGTGAAGGCATGTCGTAATTTTCAAAGTATCGAACGAACTTTATTTTCTTCGTCGCTTCGCGAGAGCGACGATCCCGAGACCAAGGACACACAAGCTTGCGGGTTCCGGCACAATATCCAGACTTGCAGCATCAATTGCGTAATAGCTCGGGACCTGCATAAACTCGTTGCTCAAAATGATTGAATAGCTGTCCGTCGCACTTACTGTGAAATCGAATGAGCGTGTTTCCCATGTGTCTGCAACGGTGTTGGCCGCCATTGTCGTGAGAACGGATGAAACACCTGCACCTTGGCGAAGGCGAACCGTCAACGGAGCAGGATTTACCCATCCAGATGGATTATGTTCATCATAAGCCATTGCCACAGAGATTCGGTATGTTGTTCCTGTCGATAGTGCCACGGCTTGGCTTTCGATTCCTTCGGCAAAGCCCGAAATGGATCCAGAAGCAATAGTCGCAAAATTGGAACCATCATAGGCTGTGATATGCGGGAAAAAGCCTGAAAAACCTGGGGCCAAACCATCGACACCGAAGTTATCCCACACATCTGGCGAACCGAAACTGCATACATCCAAGAAGTTGGTCCAGGTGTCGGCTCGGTCGTCAGCGCCACCGTTGTCGGAGTTGGTCTCGAAGCTTCCGTTGCTCAGCAAATTTGCATTTGCAAAACCTGCAACCACGACGAAAAGCGAAAGAAAAAGAAATTTATGGCCCTTCATATTTAATTATTGTAAGTATTCGTTCAATTTGTGACGCCAAGATTCTTATCAAGATAAAAGAACGCCCCAACTCCATTCTGGAATTGAGGCGTTGTGTTCTTGTGAACTGTCTTCGAGATTAGTCTTTGACTGTTGTGATTGTGCCTGCACCAACTGTTCGGCCACCTTCTCGGATAGCGAACTTGGAACCTTGTTCCATAGCAATTGGAGCGATGAGCTCGACCGACATTTTGATGTTTTCGCCTGGCATAACCATTGCGACCCCATCTGGAAGGTGGAGTGTTCCTGTGACGTCTGTTGTTCGGAAGTAGAACTGAGGGCGGTAACCCGTGGTAAACGGAGTATGGCGACCACCTTCTTCTTTCGACAAAACGTAAACCTCAGAATCGAACTTGGTGTGTGGCTTGATTGAACCTGGCTTGCAGATGACCATGCCTCGCTCGATGTCTTTGCGGTCGATACCTCGGAGCAAAAGTCCGCAGTTGTCGCCTGCTTGAGCAGAATCGAGCAACTTTCGGAACATTTCGATACCAGTGCAAACCGTCTTTCGAGTTTCACTGATTCCAACGATTTCGACATCAGTATTAACCTGAAGTGTTCCTCGTTCGACTCGGCCGGTTGCAACTGTGCCTCGACCAGTAATGGTAAAGACGTCTTCGACAGCCATCAAGAATGGCTTGTCAACATCTCGCTCTGGAGTTGGAATATAGTTGTCAACGGCGTCCATTAAGTTGGTAATGGACATGACGTTTGGATCGCTGTAATCCACTGAACCAGCTTCGACTTGGTCGAGAGCTTTTCTAGCAGAACCGGTGATAATCGGGGTTTTGTCGCCATCGAAACCATAAGCACTCAAGAGTTCTCTAATTTCCATTTCGACCAGTTCCAGAAGCTCTGGGTCATCAACTTGGTCTGCTTTATTGATATAGACCACGATATAAGGAACACCGACTTGACGTGCCAAGAGGATGTGCTCTCGAGTTTGCTGCATTGGACCATCGGTTCCTGCAACAACAAGAATTGCGCCATCCATTTGGGCAGCACCTGTGATCATGTTCTTGATAAAGTCGGCGTGACCAGGACAGTCGACGTGGGCATAATGCCGGGTATCGGTTTCGTATTCCTGGTGAGAAATGTTGATCGTGATACCACGAGCCTTTTCTTCAGGAGCGGAGTCGATTTCGTCATATTTTCGTGCTTTCGCGAGGCCCTTGGTTTCAAGTACGCCTGTGATAGCAGCTGTCAGAGTCGTTTTTCCGTGGTCAACGTGGCCAATTGTGCCGATGTTGACGTGCGGCTTTGATCGTTCAAATTTAGCTCTTGCCATTGGATTATTGTCCTATTTGTCTCTCTTCCGGTTTTTTCCGCACGTTGCAGAGCCACCAAGGTCAAAAAAGAACCAAGGCCGGATTCGAAGGCGCATGTTAACGAAATTCGTTCAACATTGCACACGAACCCTGAAATTATTGCAGATTTCAGTCCAAATTTCAACCTGACCTAGGGCCACTCAGCAAATTGCCAACTCAAGCTTGATGTTAGAAATCTTAGGTTGTCACTGGGTAATATCCCTAGCATGAAACCTTCAATCCTCTGTCTGACATCAATGGCTCTCGCCTCAGTCTTGCTTTTCAACTCGGCTTCAGCCCAAGTGCGATCGGATGAAGATCAAATTAGAGCAACCTACAAACGTATTTCGATGTGTATGAGCTCGCAGGATTGCGATACTGTTATGGGATTCTTACATCCCAGCTATCACATGGTTGACGCTAATGGCAAAGTCACTGAATATACCGAATTCGTCAAATCGATGAAAGAAATGGCGAATAGCTTTCGAACCACGATGCGAAACATGAAAAATGAATTCATTTTTGAAAGTATCTCAATTCAAGATAAAGAAGCCATTGTTTGGGTCACCATGAATTCGCAATTTGAATTGAAGCAAGGTTCCAAGTGGGTCAAAACCAAATTCGTAGAAAAGTACGTCGAGACCCTTATCAAAACAGAACAAGGATGGCGATACACCGAAACCATCGCTTTGCCATGATTGATTTCTAAATCAGAAAATACAAATCCAGGATGCCTTATTCAAATGACATCCTGGATTTTTGTTTAAGCATGTGACGTTGGTAATCAGTCAGAATACGACATTTTTCCGATTCCATAGGCTTTTGTGGAGGAATTCCTGGGGCGAAACTCAACCTGAACACAAGCATAAAGATTGTCTGGATGCACATACTTGTTCGTCGGAATGTCTACAGAGATGGATTGTGGAGTGTTTCCAACTTGGAAGGTGGCCACTTGTTCAAAAATATGTGTGATTGGATCATACATGCGGACGATAACATCTGCAGAAGCGTTCGGTCCATAAGCCCGAACGATACCAACCCAATGCCCCACTTCGTGTGTTGCTGTATCGCCAAGGTTGTAAAAATGTGCTTCCATGGAAGCTTGTTTCGGGAACTTAAGCGATCCAAACATATTGAACCACTTGTTATCATCCCACCAAAGTGATTGCTCCGAAGGCTCTCCTGATGGCATTCCTCCTATATTGAGCTCGACATAATCAGGCATCTGCCTCACGTTTGCATCTAAAACACAAGGCACGAAGCTTGAAGGATATGTTGAATATGCAGAACCGACATAGGGCCACTTGTTCAGCGCTGCATCTCGATATAAACCTCGCAACTGTCGGATGAGCGGCACTGAGCCAGGCAAACAAGCATCACTGGCTAAATAGCAATTCTGCTCGAACCAACCCGACAAATTCCATGCGAAGGCGATAAAACCAACGGGTGGACCGGAATCTCGATGAAATTCACCAACACCCCAAGCACCACTCGGTGATTTTTGAACGCCAAATGTCGTTGACTGGTTAAAGTATTCATCGGCATGAGATTCTGGGAACGTGATAACAGCCAATGGATCATTTTCGGGATAGTTGTTTGTCGAGATTTCTCCCCGGATCAAACCATTTCCTTGAACGATATTGCCCGTTCTTGCATAGCCACCCGGGCCTTCATTGAGGCTCGAAAGTTCTGAACCCACAGCGAGTGGATTGTGATCGTCACGAACCGAGATATTCCATCCAGTTCCGCTCGTGTTTTCTGTAATGATCCAAGTGCATGCGTGCCACACTCCCTGGGCGACTTCCGAAGCACCAACAACGCTCGCTCCCATTCCAGCCGAGTCGTTATAAAGGATGACATCATTTGCATAGCTCTGGAGCCCATTTGCGAGTGGGGGCAATGAAACCACTCCGATTGTTCCAGAATTGTTTTCGATATAGAGTTCCGCGCCAATCTGTGAACCACTAATCCCAGTACCGCACATGAACGAACGTACACCCTGACTTAACGGCAAACTATTTTCTTTGCGACTTCGGCAAACATTGCCAGAAGAACCCGAAGTGGGAATAAGAATTCCATTGAGAATTCCAGATAATGATTGTCGCCAAAGAATGCCCCGCTTTAACCCATTGGAAAAAGTAGCTTGTCCCACAATCCTCGCCAAACCAGTGGGCACCTCATGGCTTACATCAAATGCTTCAGAAGAGCTTGAAAAAAGGACAACGAGTTGGTCGAAACTATTGTCTACTAAGTCCCACTGAGATGCACGGCGAGCTCCCGAAGCGTCAAAGGTGTAACCGCAAACTGTTGCGCCTTCAATGGCTGTCGCCTCACCGCCAAAACCTTGATGAGCCAGAGGGCGATAAGTGAGCTCTGGCATAGCCTGAACTGCTTGAAAGCTGGCAAAAATGACTAAACAAAGAGCCGATCTTTTCAGTTTGAGTTTCATACTTCCTCAAGTTTGAGATTTCAATCGTCACAAGAACGTCACAAAACATCGCAATGATTCTCGTGCCTATTGACCCTTATTATAGGATCATCAAATCATTCTTGTCCAGAAATACCACTTAGTCATTAAGGAACACAACAATGACGTTTTCATTTATGAGATCAATTCTGCTGTCATCTCTTTCGGTTATGGCGATTCCCTGCATTGCCACCACACTTTATGATCAGATGTCGGCGTACAATCCGACAATTATTCCAAGCAGTTGGTATGCACCAGATGGACTCGACGGTGACACTTATAGCTGGGATAATTTCTTGCTTCCATTTAAATCTGATGTGCGAGGGGTCACTTGGGTGGGAGGAGGAGCCGCGATCACTGGCGTAACCATTCGGTTTTATCGCGGATTGCCTGCGTCACCCGATTATCAACCACTTATTTCAGCCCTTCCAGAAAGCGAAACATCAAGCGACTACCTCAAAGGGTATCAGTTTAATTTGAGCCAACTGAGTACGGTATCCCTCGGAGGAGGATTGACCCAGTATCATGCCAATTTGCAAACTCCTTTGCGTTTGGTAGGAAATAAAGTCTATTGGATCAAAATCGAAGGAGACTGTGTTTCAGGCAACTCTTGGGGACTTGCAACTGCCACTCATGGAAGGGACTCAATGCACTTTCGCTTTATCACGGGTTGGGTTTTTCAACGAATCACTGGTTCCCTTGCCTTTCAGCTCGATGGAACATCTTATATTCCCTCTCCTGTAAGTAAAGGTGGCTAATAAAAAAATTCTCCCCCCGTTCAATTCGCTTGCGAGGGGAGATTTTGTTGACTCTGAGCGATCAGTTTCCTGATTTTTCAATGATCTCTTTGGCGATGTTTGCAGGAACTTCTTCGTAATGTGAAGGAGTCACGTTTGGAGTCGCTCGGCCCTGAAAATGAGACAACCAGGTCTTTACAAATCCATACCTTTCACAGTTAGTTAGCAAGAGTCTTGCTGCGAATCTCTTTTAGAATTTCAGCATACTTTGGGTTTTCACGCAAGACATCCCAAGTTGGCAAGGAAACAGATTCAAAAACGTTCCAATCTTTCATGCTGATTGCTTTGCGCAACGAAGAAATGGCATTATCAGTTTGATCGAGGTAACCATATAATATTGCAAGCTCACTTGGATAAACAAAGCTATCTGCAGTACCAGATTCGAGTTTATCAAGCATACTCAACGCCCTCTGCTTGTTACCTGCAACAACATATGCGCATGCGAGATCCCTTAATCCTGTCGAATTCTTGAAACTAGCGTACCGACGTTCAAATGCCTGAATTGCCTCTTGAATATTTCCCAGTTTTAACTTTGCCCATCCGAGGACTGAATAGATTCGATCATAACTAGGATCCAACTTCTTTATTCGGTCGCAGGTAGAAATCGCTTGCTGATATTGCCTCGCGCTATATTGAGCGACTGACAAATAATCAAGTGCGACGGGAGAAAGAGGATCCATTGAAGCCGCGACTTCGCACTCCCGGAGCGATTTCTCTACGTTTCCTTGCGATCTGAGAAAACCTGCGTAACTCTGCCTTGCAAGAACAAGATTAGGGTTAAGAGATATTGCCTTTTCGTATTCCAGCTTGGACTCTGAAATTTTCCAGTCGTCACACTGCAGAATTACGGCATAAGACTTGTGAGCTTCAGCAAGATTAGGATCGAGTTCTAGGGCCTTCAACACCCATTCCTTGACCTGACTCCGCCACGTTGAGGGATCATCAAGATAGGCTACAAAGTCATCTGCCAAGCCACAGTATGCAAGTGCAAAATCAGGATCAAGCTCAAGAACTTGCCGGTACATCGCCATGGCCTTCCGACTATCTTCCAGGGTCTCACGTTCAGACAGTGATCTTGCCTTCAAGTAGAGTTGATATGCTGAGGGATTGCGAGTAGGCCAGTCAATCCGCTCTACCGTATCGATGATTCCGGATCGGCGTCGCAATTCAGTTACAACTTTCGTCGCGACTTCGTTTTGAACACTCAAAATGTCCGCTAGTGGACGATCATATGTTTCTGACCAAAGGTGATATCCGTCGGCAACATTTACTAGTTGCGCAGTAATTCGGATCCGCTTGCCGTCCGTTCTTACACTGCCTTCGAGCACTGTACTCACTGCAAGTGTTTGGCCAATTTCTTTGAAAATATTTGGATTGCTCTTGCCTTTGAATGCAAAACAAGATGTACGTCCAGGTACTCGGAATCCTTTAACTTTTGCGAGAGCGTTCAAAAGCTCTTCAGTTATTCCGTCCCCCAAATATTCATCTTCCTTATCTGGCCCCATATTGACGAATGGAAGTACAGCTATCGATAGGTACCTACTGGGATCATCTATAGGGGTCATTTTGCCAGAATCTCCCTTTCCGTTACGAGTTGCCAAGGTTACAATCGCAATTAGAGCAAAGATGCCCATAGTACCAAGCAGGTATTTCAGGGTTCTGCGAATCCGAAATGACTTGACTTTTTCGATCGATGGGCTTTGATCTCCTTGTCCTGGGACAAGTACCTTGAAGATCTCAATCTGATGATTGAGTCCCTTTAGCGATCCTACGTGGATCGGTTGAAATGTCGCATTTATCTTGTTTTGTACTTGAGCTTTTATTGCTCCAGAAACGCACACGCCACCAACGTCTGATTGAGGCTCAATTCGGGAAGCGATATTAACACCATCGCCATAGATATCGCCATCTTTTTCAACGACTTCCCCTAAATGAATACCGATTCTAAGTTTGATTTTTTCTAACTCTGGATTCACATCGTTATGAGACGAAATTTGTTTTTGAATCGCTAGGGAACAATGCAATGCATTTAGGGCACTCGGGAATTCGGCTAAAAACCCATCTCCAGTTGTTTTGACTTCACGGCCACCAAATTTCGCAAACTCAGTTCTCTGTATTTTCTGGGCTTCGGCCAATAACTGGAGGGCAATTTGTTCATCTTTTTGGGTCAATGACGTGAAACCAGACAAATCCGTAAACAGAATTGCTGCCAACCGACGAATGACTTGACCTTCAGGCAATCTTGGGATCCCCCTGCACTAAATATCAGTATGGTCTAAGCGTAAGAAAAGTGACACTTCGAACCAATCCTAAGAATCCTGCTCCTTGAATAGTTTCGACAGTTAGTTTCCTGATTTCTCGATTATTTCTTTGGCGATGTTTGCAGGAACTTCTTCGTAATGTGAAGGAGTCACGTTTGGAGTCGCTCGGCCCTGAGTCAATGATCGCAAGGTCGTGACATAACCAAACATTTCGCTGAGCGGAACATGAGCAGAAATGACGCTCACTCCTCCCGGCGCGCTATCCATTTTTTCGATACGTCCTCGACGACCATTCAAGTCACCAACGACATCACCTGTATTGTTTTCTGGAGCCGTGACTTCCACGTGCATAATGGGCTCTTTCAACACCGGATTAGCTTTCTTCATGCATTCTTTAAAGCCGAGAATACCGGCCTGTTTAAACGCATTTTCGTTAGAGTCAACATCGTGGTAGCTGCCGTCGACGACGCTGACTTTGACATCGACAACCGGGTAGCCCGCCATCACGCCACTCAGCATCGCTTCGCGAACTCCCTTTTCAATGGCAGGAATATATTCCTTTGGAATCGAACCGCCGACGACTTTGTTTTCAAAGACGAAGCCTTTGCCTGTTTCCATAGGTTCCATTTCCAGAATACAAACACCATATTGACCGGAACCACCAGTTTGCCGAACAAAACGGCCTTCCGCTTTCGACTTTCCTCGAACAGTTTCACGGTAAGCGACCTGTGGCTTGCCTTGGTTTGCTTGCACTCCAAACTCGCGATTGAGTCGATCGACAATGATTTCGAGGTGAAGTTCACCCATTCCGCTGATGATTGTTTGACCACTTTCTTGGTCTGTGTTCACGCGGAATGTTGGATCTTCTTCCGCAAGTCTCATCAAGCTGCTTCCAAGCTTTTCTTGATCAGCTCGACTCTTAGGTTCAATGGCAATCTGAATAACAGGCTCTGGGAACTTGATGCTTTCAAGAGTCAATGGCTTTGCATTATCGCAAACAGTTTGGCCAGTTTTAACATCGTTAAGGCCAATCACACCAACTATCTCGCCGGCATAAACCTCCTCGATGTCTTCTCGCTTGTTCGCGTGCATTTCCATAATTCGACCGACTCGCTCATTTCGTGTGCGAAGGTCATTTGTTTGAGGATCTCGATAGCAAACTGTGACTTGACTTCCCTTCTTGAGAACTCCGCTATAGACTCGAACATAAGTCAATCGGCCAACAAATTTATCGGTTTGGATCTTGAAAGCCAAAGCACTAAATGGGTCTGCATCATCTGGCTTTCTATCGACTTCGCTTTCAGAGTGAGGATCTAATCCCTTGACTGCACCGATATCCAATGGAGAGGGCAAATAGTCAATGACAGCGTCACAAAGAGCCTGTACACCTTTGTTCTTAAAGCTAGAGCCGCAAAGAACAGGAACCACTTTTCCTGCGATTGTTCCCGCTCGCAAAGCTTTCTTAAGATCGGAAAGTGGTATTTCTTCTCCTTCCAAGAACCTTTCCATAATGCTGTCATCGAAATCAGAAATGGACTCGATCAGCTTCTCGCGATATTCGGCAGCAATATCGAGCATGTTTGCGGGAATATCCTGAATTTCAAACTGCTTGCCATCGTCCGATGTGTAAACCGTGGCTTTCATTGTCAAAACATCGATATAGCCTTTGAATTCGGACTCAGCACCTATGGGAACCGTAATTGGGGCAGCATTGGCGCCCAAGCGGTCGCGCATCCGAGCGACAACTTGAAAGAAATCTGCACCTAGGCGATCCATTTTGTTGATGTAGGCAATTCGTGGTACTCCATACTTATTTGCCTGGCGCCAAACCGTTTCAGATTGAGGCTGCACTCCGCCAACAGCACAATAGACGGCGCAAAGTCCATCCAAAACACGAAGTGACCGCTCGACTTCCACAGTAAAATCGACGTGCCCAGGAGTGTCGATAATGTTTATTTTATGCTCGGGCTTGTCGTCGTTGCTTCCAGACCAAAAGCAACTCGTGGCTGCAGAGGTAATCGTGATCCCTCTTTCTTGCTCTTGTTCCATCCAGTCCATAGTGGCTGCACCGTCGTGAACTTCACCAATTTTGTGGGTTCGACCCGTGTAATAGAGAATTCGCTCGGTTGTCGTTGTCTTGCCCGCATCAATATGAGCGGCGATTCCGATGTTTCTGATAAGTTCTATGGGATGGCTTCTGGGCATGGAGGTCACCTGGTTTGGCCGGTTTGGCTTTCAAACAGTAACATGCGAGCAGCCAAAGCTACTCGCTCTACAGGATATTATGGCTTTTTGGGGCCGGCGAGCTTAGGACTCAACCGAAACTGCTCAATTACAAAAAAAAGCGATGAGTGGAACCTGGGTCTCACTCATCGCTATTTCACCAAGAAAAGTTCTGCAAACTAAAATCGATAGTGAGCAAATGCCTTGTTGGCATCGGCCATTCGATGTGTATCTTCCTTCTTTTTCACTGAAGGGCCAGTGTTATTGTATGCATCTAAAAACTCGCCTGCGAGCTTTTCGACCATGCTCTTTCCGCTTCTTTTGCGTGAATTTGTCACCATCCATCGCAAAGCCAGAGTTCGTCTGCGGATAGGACGAACTTCCATTGGAACCTGATAGTTCTGACCACCCACTCGGCGAGGTCGCACTTCCATAGTCGGCATGACATTGGAAATTGCTTTTTCAAAGACTTCAAGAGGTTCGACACCCAGCTTTTCAGCGGCGTTTTCCAGAGCACCATAGACGATGCCTTCAGCTTTGGACTTCTTACCGTCCAACATTAAGCGATTGATAAATCTTTGAAGAAGTTCTGACCCGTGAATTGGGTCTGGGAGAATGACTCGGGCGGGGATAGATCCTTTTCTTGGCATGATTCTTTACTTTGCTGCTGCCTTTGGTCGTTTAGCACCGTATTTACTTCGGCTCTTTTGACGATTATTGACACCAGCAGTTTGCTGCGTACCACGAACGATATGGTATCGAACACCAGGCAAATCCTTAACTCGGCCACCCCTTACCAGCACTACAGAGTGCTCTTGGAGATTGTGACCTACGCCTGGGATGTAGGCTGTAACTTCAACGCCATTTGTCAATCGAACCCTAGCGACCTTTCGAAGCGCAGAATTGGGCTTCTTTGGCGTTACGGTTCTTACAATCGTGCAAACTCCACGCTTGAAGGGATTATTCTTCAAGGCAGGCGATTTCGACTTAGTCTTGAGCGGACTTCGTCCATTTCTCACGAGTTGATTGACTGTTGGCATTCGTTCCTCAAATTCTATTTCAAGTGTTTTTTAAGTGACCCAAGCCCTTCTAACTGGCCCAAATACACCAAAAAACCCCTTGCTTCATGCAGGGGCTTCAGAAAAGCGGGTTCACTCGTTAGCTCATTGCAACTCTTGTCCTGCTTGCTGAAGATCTTACCTCACACAAAGCCTGCTGAGCCCGCAATGAATGCGTGCCAGCGATAAATTATGTCTTACTCTTACCTGTTTCGTCTAGGGCCGGGACCATTTGAGGAATTTGGAATACTGAGATGTTCAAAAGATAACCATGAGCGAAGACCTTTCCATACGCGATATCCGGCTAGAAAAGCTTGCAAAGTTGCGATCTTTAGGGCACGATCCATTTTCCATCGAGAGATTCGAACGTACAGACTCTGCCCAGGGCCTCATCGATCGATTTGATGAACTCGGCGGAGGGTTTGAGGATTCTAGCCAGAAGCCGCAAGTGAAATTCGCGGGCAGACTCGTTTCACTTCGAATGATGGGAAAGGCCTCTTTCGCTCACCTTTCTGATGGTGATTCCAAAATCCAATGCTATTTCAAAAAAGATGCTCTAGGAGATCAGCTGTGGGAATGCTACGGCTACGCAGATTTGGGAGATCATTTGGGAGTTGAAGGAGTCTTGTTCACCACCAAAACAGGCGAGAAGTCCATTCACGTCGATCGCTTCCATTTTCTTTCGAAATCGCTTCAGTCATTGCCCCTAGGAAAGGAAAAGGATGGCCAGCACTGGTATGGGCTCGAGGATATTGAACAGCGCTATCGTCATAGACATCTCGATTTAGTATGTAACCCCGAAGCAAGGGAAATTTTGTTGAATCGGTCTCGGATTGTTTCTGCCGTCCGGAGATATTTTGACGCCGATGGCTTCTTAGAAGTCGAAACTCCAATGCTTCAATTTGAAGCTGGCGGAGCGGCTGCGCGAACTTTTAATACATTTTATAATGCTTACGACCAAGATGTGAAGCTCCGAATCTCACTTGAGCTTTATCTTAAACGGATCATCTGTGGAGATGTGCCCAAAGTTTATGAAATCGGCCGTGTCTTTCGCAACGAGGGCGTGAGCAACCGACACAATCCCGAATTTACCCTTCTTGAATGGTATGAAGCTTACGCGAATTTGGAAGACGTGATGAATACGGTCGAAGAGCTCTTTAAGTTCGTTACAAAACAAGTCTTAGGAACAACTGAAGTCTGTGGATTAGATTTTGGAAAGCCTTGGAAGCGAATTGACCTTCTTTCTGAGATCGAACAAGCGACAGGACTCACGGCTGATGACCTTTCTGATATTGAAAGGGCCAAGAAAGCGCTGGGAGATCGAAATGTCAAGAATCCTGCAACTGGGAAGCATATTTCAGTTCAAGAAGAGGCGCATTTAGGCGGATTAATTGAAAAACTTTTGGAAGTTTTTGTGGAACCAAAGCTCCAAGAGCCTTCATTTGTCGTTGGCTATCCATTGGAAACTTCCCCGCTAGCCAAAAAAGATCCTAATCGACCCGGATTTACGAGGAGATTTGAGGGCTATGTTCTTGGTCGTGAAATTTGCAACGCTTTTAGTGAGATCAACGATCCATTAGATCAGCGCGAGAGATTTGAAGCCCAGGTTCGCGAGCGAACAAGGGGTGACGATGAAGCGCACCCGATGGATGAAGATTTTCTCTTTGCCTTAGAAGGCGGAATGCCACCAACCGGCGGTTGCGGAATCGGTATCGACCGAATGGTCATGCTCCTCACCGGGGCAGATCAGATTCGAGAAATCCTTCTCTTCCCCATGATGAAGCCTCTTCATCATGGGGATTGACTTTAAGAAAAATTTTCCCTTGGCGAATTCTTCTATGGTGCAGTGACATAGATTTTGAACATGTCAATGTTTGCCAGCATTGTCTCTCCCACGCCGTTTTTACCGGCCTTAACCGGTCGCGGATAATGATAACTGACCCGACCTTTCATTTGACGAGATCCGACTTGGACGTACCGATCCGGGTTCACACCAATTGGAGCGACGACAGCGGTGAAAAGTGGTTGTTGAGTACCAGTTCCGACAACCACATACTCGCCCAGTGACCAATCCCAAAGCTCGAGATTGACATCAACTTGAAAATCGGTCGTGCCAAATAGGTTGACGTTGATCGCAAAGTGATTATCATATGGGCTGACTGCTGTGAATTCAACCTGGATGTCTTGCTTTTGGGGCTGAATTACCAGATTATTTCCGTCGGAAGCTGTCAGATTTGAGGCATTTCCGGAAACAACCCACCCCTTTGTTATAGTGAAGGTCGAAGGGTCAATCGCCGGTTCATCAACAAAAACCACCAGTTGGCCCTTATAACTCTGGGTGCTTCGTGTTTCGGTAGCCACATAGACCTTGTTTTGAAAAGGGTTCGATGTGATTGAATTAGGACTTTGTTGGCCGCCAGGAATCAAGTCTCGATAGATCTGCTGACCGTTGACATCCAACCAACTTATAAACCCATTGTAAACAAAACCCTCTATGGATTCACCTGCAAAGGCCGTGCCTCCAGATTTCGGGGTGATACAGGTTCCGACAGTTGAAACACTTGGAACTCCATAAGATTGTCGCCAAATCGGACTGAAACCACTATCCGGGCTCATTTTAATCACGGTGGCATCATAAGTCGAACCCGTGAGATTGCTTCCGACGACATAAAATCCATCACTTGCAACCGCACAATTTTGTGAGATGTAACTCGGAAAAGATGTCGTTAAGAACCATTGTGTTGTCCCACTGAGGTTCGACCGGCTGAATAAACTTTGGTTTGTACCGAGAGCTGCAGCAGAATAATCGGTTCCAGAATCCGAGTCTCCATTTGCATAGTACATCAATGTGAATGGCATCGCAAATGACTGAAGTCCGATCTGTGTAAATGTGCTGGTCCACTTTCTCACTTCACCGAAACTCTGAGTGGCAGTTCTACGGCTCCCGATTGTTGTAAGTTGTCCATTGGTATTGGCCACGATGTGATCAAATGAAACATTTTCGGTGCTGTTAAATGGTGAGGTGTAGTAACTCGTCAGATTAAAGCTAGAATCATATTTGGCAATAAATCCGGCTTGAGTCGATCCCACTTCTCGAAATGAACCACAAGCAAAGAGCCTTCCCGTTGAGTCCACGCTCAATGATCGTGCGATTGGAAGAGTGCCCGCTGAAAATACAAGATCTCGCCTTAAAATGGAGTGTGACACCAGATCGCAACGGAAAATCGAGAGAGTTGTGCTACTATCATTTCCCACAAAAACATAGGCCAATCCTCCATCAGCAGAAACCCACATATCTTTAATTTTTCGCTCTTCTGGCAAGACACCATCAAGGAAGAACTGGGGTTCAGCGTCTTGATTTCCGACATAAAGTCTCATCGTGGGAGTTCCACTTATGGTGCCTGAGCCGGCGTAGATTACGGTGTCGTTGCGGTTCACAACTTTTTGCAATGGAACCGGAGTTTGATAAAAACTTCTGATTACAGCTTGCGAAAAGGCTAACGATGCTGTGAGAGCCAATTGGATGGTGAAAATGACTTTTTTAAAGTTGTTCATTAAAAATTATGCCTCAATGAGATGACATCATTCTACAGTGGTCTCCATTCAGTTCTTTATCGTTTTCATGCCATCTTTATCGTTTTTCTGCCATACTTTTTGTACTGGAACAACACCATCTACGTTGAGTTACCGGGTTTTTACCCAACAATAATCAGATATGCAACGATACTGGATTGCTAACCTGGAACTGCCGCCTTCACACATTTGGGCGGAAGACGGGGCGTTGCTTCATCACCACGAAGAATGGGTTCAATCAAATGAACTTTGGTCTCTTGTTCTTTATGATCACAACGGTGTGGTTCATATCAATGCTCGAACAATTCTTTATGAAGCGGGGGACTTGCTTGTCTATCCGCCAGGGTGCAAGATTGCCCATCCAAAAATTGGTGAACACCTCAGAATCAACCGAGTGAGTTTTCCGTTGGAAGGCACAGGCGGTCGAATGGCAGTCCCAGTCAAGTCCAGCCTCCCGAAACCCCTTCAAGAAATGTTTATCTCTGCCGAACTTTCATCAGGCCATAAAGTTGGATACATCAAGTCGGTTGTTTGGGCGTTGCTATGGCATATTGCCGAACCTGAATCGGTCTATCGGATGCGCTCAGATCTCTATGAGTGTGAAGAATTCATTAGGAAAAACCTAGCTTTGCCATTGAGTGTCAACGACATTTCAAACCACATCAATGTCCCCGAACGAACAATTCAGCGACTCTTTAAGCATGAACATGGGGTGGGAGTGGCTTCGTTTGTGCGTGAGTGCAGAATTCGAGAAGCGGTTCGCCGACTCGTAGACACGGACGACTCCATCAAGTCCATTGCCTTAGCAGTTGGAATGTCAACTTCGCAGAGGTTTTATCAATTCATTAAGGAGTTTGTTGGAGCCTCCCCTTCAGAAATTCGGGCCCATCAAGGCCCGCTTGCTACCGCCACTTTTCAAAGAAAGAAACCTTAAGTTTTATGTCTAGCCTTTAAACAGCAGAAACAGGTATCCCTTTATTCACTTATGAATTTACAAAGCTTGTGGGAAGACATGTATCAGAGTGGAAACTGGGTTCCAGCTTGGCCCGAAGTCTTGAAAGATGTTACGCCCGAGCTTGCGTCATGGATTCCAGGCCCAGGTGCTCATTCCATTTGGCAAGAAGTGAATCATGTGATATTTTGGAGAAGGGTGACTCTGAAAAAAGTCCACAGCGACACTAGCCCAAGCGAAGACGAAGTTTTGGAATTCGAGTTCGCTTCTCCGGCAAATCCCACAGCAGAAGAGTGGGCCAAAACGCTTGCTGAACTTGAAGAAACCCAAAACGAAATCTTGGAGCACATTAAGGTGAACGGGAACCAGATGCATCGAATTCCCTATCATCTGATCCATGATGCCTACCATTTGGGTCGGATCACCCAGATCCGCCAGATGCAGGGCACGCAGCCCCCCTTTTGATTCCAACTTTAGTCTAAGAAGTAACGCACGTTGCTCACTACGACGTTCTTTCGTGAACCAAGGGCAAACTTAAGCTGGAAAGCAAGGTTTTCTTGCAAGAATCGGTGATACCAATGTGTGACCACGGCTTCTGGAATCACAACGGTCAAAACGCTCTCAGGATCTTCTTGAATAATGGCGTCAACATATTCGAGAATCGGGTCGATAAGTGAGCGATAAGGTGAATCCAGGATGATGAGAGGCATGTCGTCGACATAGTTTCCCCATTCGTTTTTTAACTTATCAGTCGCAGGAGCAGCAATTGTGATATGGATCGCTCGGGCATTCGCAGACAATGTCTTGGCATATTGAACTGCTTGCAAGACCCCCTTATGGATCCTTGGCACGAGAACAATAACGTTCATCGTTCGAAGGATCTTTACCGGTTCCAGATGCGCTGTAAGCTGCTTTGTGATGCTCGTGTAGCGTCTCTTAATCGCCCGAAACAGCACAAAGAACACGGTTGAAAGTACTAAGATGAGCCAGGCGCCTTCGGTGAACTTGGTGACGAATAGTACGATAGCGACGATGCCTGTAAGGAGCGCGCCTACAAAGTTCGCAATCATGCCCAGCGGTATCTTTCCACCAGATCTCTTTTTCCAGTGTTGCACCATGCCTGATTGGGACAAAGTAAAGGCCGTAAAGACCCCAACAGCATAAAGTGGTAAGAGCAGATCGAGCTCTCCATGAAATAACCAAATGAGTAAAGAAGCCGCAACTGCAAGCAAGACGATGCCGTTTTGAAAAACGAGCCGATCACCTTGTCGCGCTAAAGTTCTTGGAAGGAATCCATCTCGTGCTAAAAAGCTGGCAAGTCGTGGGAAATCTGCAAATGCTGTGTTAGCCGCAAGAATGAGGATTGCAGCCGTTGAGAATTGGACAGCATAAAATCCAAAGGTGTGTGTACCCCCGAAAGCCCAACCAGCGATTTGAGATAGTACCGTGGAGTACTTTGGATTCTTTGCCGCATAAAGTTCCAAAGTTGGAATATGGGTTGCAAAATAGCCAATTCCCAAAAAGAGAACGGTTAACAAGACTGCCATGATCAGCAACGTCTTGCTGGCGTTGTCTGCTTCTGGCTTCTTGAAAGCTGGTGTTCCATCGCTTACAGCCTCGATCCCCGTAAGCGCGGTACAACCTGCTGCAAATGCTCGAGTTAAAATGAACAAGAACGGAAGATGCATTTCACTTCCGATTGATCCTGGTTCACCTACTATGGTTTGAGTTCCTGGGTGTGATTGGAAAGCTCTAAATGCTGCGAAGAGCAACATAAGGAAGACAGTGAACAAGAATCCATATGTGGGAACTGAAAATAGGGCGCCTGATTCGCGTAGGCCACGAAGATTTGCCAAAGCCACAAACAAAGTAAAACCAATTCCCATTGGAACCAGGAACGGATGCAACGCTGGAAATGCTGAAATGAGTGCGGCAACGCCCGCAGCAATGGAGACCGAAACCGTGAGGACATAGTCGATCATCAGGGCTGCTCCAGCGATCATTCCCGGTGTTTCACCAAGGTTTTCCGAGGCCACAATGTATGAGCCACCACCTCCCGGATAGGCATGGATCGTTTGCCAGTAAGACCAAGCCACTATCGCGATAAGAGCGCTAATGGAAAGCGCAATCCATATTTGAAATTGTGTGAACGCAGCCGAACCTAAAATGAGGACTCCCAGGATGGCTTCCGTTGCATAGGCACATGACGACAGAGCATCGCTTGCAAAAACTGGAAGTCCCATGACGACGCCTAACCGTTCGTGATGAGCCTGAGAACTGTGAATGGGAGAACCAAAAACCGTGTGCTTGAGCCGACGGAAAAGAGAGTTGCGATTAGTTTTTGGAGACATACCTTATTTGCAGGACTAAACTTTGTCCGTCAGTTTTTCATCATACTGCAAAAGCTGGTATGAAAATCGCCAAATCTCAAGGCCCGATTATTCTTAACTGGGAATTTCGGGCTCAACAAGTCGAGCTAACTTTTTGAGACTTTCTTGCCAGCCAAGGTAACACATTTCAACTGGAATCATTTCTGGTATGCCCTCTTGTGTTATTGTGAGTTCAACACCACACATCACAGGCTGAATTCTTACTGAAACGCTCATCTGACCCGGCAAATGTGGATCATCGAATTGATCATCATATTCGAGAAGAGAACCTGGCTCAAGCTTTCTGTAGGTTCCACCAAAGGAATGTGTTTGTCCGGTTCCGAAATTGGTAAAACTCATCCTATAAGTTCCCCCTTCCTTTGCATCTAAATGATGTACTTCTGCAGTGAAGCCGTATGGTGGCATCCATTGAACTAGGGCTTGGGGCTCCAAGAAGGCGCGATACACTTTCAGAGGCGTCGACTTGATTACTTTATGGAGGTGAACTGAGCTCATTGCAGCAATTAGTTGTCTTTGCTCACAACGTCTTCTGGAATTTCAAAAGCCATGCCCTTTTCTATTCCAAGTTTTTTCAATATTCCAGCTTTGAGCTCGATAACGTACATCGAACCGCCTTGGCTTGAATAATCAGTAGTTTCGTCTAACTTGGCCATTGTATATGTTTTGATGATTTTGCCTTTCATATCGCAATAGCAAATGTCTAGATCTACAAGGGTGTTGTGCATCCAGAACCTTCGCTCATCCTCACCAGCAAAGACAAAAACCATCCCTTCATCATCTTTAAAGTCTGAATCCTTGAGGAACATCATTCCTTCTTGCCGCTTAGAATCAGTATCCATGACCCAGAGATTGAACGGATGTTTTCCGACTTTTATTTTGGCCTTTTGCAATTTTGAAACTTGAAACACCCGCTCCGGAACGAATCGTGGCTTATCATCCTGGCCCTTACTAGTTTCGGATTGACCCTTTGTCTGATCTTGGTTCGCAGGGTTATCTTTCGGCACAGAATTCAAATTTGAACTTGTAGACTTAGTATCTTCAATTTTGGATGACTTATTGAGGGGAGTTTCGCTGAGCGACGCACCCCCTGACTGACATCCGACAATGGAAATTGCTGCTGCGAGAATGAGGGCGTTCATAGTTTTAATAAGCATTATGCTTGCCTTTCAGACGATTCTTATGACGATGGTGTAACGGTTGATGGTGAAAAACTCGACCAAGAGCCTTCAAATTGCGATATTTGGTCTCCCAGTTGCATGGTGGTCCCAATGAGATCGAGTCCCGCCATGAGCTGCTGTCGGGTCGCCTCATTCATATCAAATCGAATAATTTGACCACTGACATCAATGGTTTGATTGTCTAAATCAACCGTAACACTGGCTCCAGTACCTGCTTGTAGAAGGAAATTGTGGCTCTCTTCATTGATTTCGATGAGGCAAAGCCCGCAGTTTGCGGCGTTGCTCCGAAAAATATCGCTGTATCCTGGGCTATCGGGGAGCGCTTTGGCAATTATCACCTTGAAACCGGCTTGTTGGATGGCCCAAACAGCGTGCTCTCTGCTCGAGCCACATCCAAAATTTGTCCCTGTCACCAAAATTGAAGCATCTTTAGATTCAGGCTTGTTCAAGACAAAATCTTGGTTTCGAACATCGTTAAACAGGAGTTCGCCATAACCTGAACGCGTGACCATGCTTAGAAAGCGAGCTGGGATAATTCGATCCGTATCAACGTTGTCCTCGTTGTAGACAGCCAGCTTTCCTGTGTGCTTGATCATTCCTGGCATGAGAGCTCCTCACTTTTCGTCGTCATCTTCATCTAAGATCTGCTTAGAATTGTCGATAGCGCTTGAACGTCGTCGAACTTGGCCATAGTCGCTCGAAAGTGGTTTTGCAGCTTGAGATTGCGGTGCTTGCTGACTGGCCACTGATGCGCTTCCGGATGCTGCTGCTGCAGTTTGGGCTCGAAGTTTCATTTCTTGGGCAGCCTCGGCCATGAGACCAGCCGCTTCGCCATTCTTCTTTCGAACAGCTTTATCCCAAAGATATAGTATTGGCGTGGCGTTAAAGATTGAGGAATAGGCACCGATCGAAATTCCAAGTAACATTGAAACGCACATAAATTTGAGTTCTGGCGTCGGAGTTCCAAAGGCAATAAGTGCAGCCAGTGGAATGATCGCCGAGAACGATGTGTTAACCGAACGCGCAAGCGACTGTGACACCGAACGATCGCAAAGATGCTCCAAGGTTTCTCCTTTGTGCTGACGTAAGAGGTTTTCTCGAATCCGGTCGAAAATGATAATTGTGTCGTGGACAGAAAAGCCGATAACCGTGAGCATTGCTGTGATAAACAAAGCGCTCACTTCCCAATGAAATGTCATGCCAACAATAGCCGCTGAACCAATGACGAAAGCTACGTCGTGAACCAGGGCAATGACAGCAGAAGCTCCAAATTTCACGCCATTTTTGAATCCACCCATGGCAAATCTAATTCCAAGGTAGATCATGATCAGCAACGAGCTGATGACAACACCCTTGATCGCGTTTTCAATGGTTTCCTTTTGAATCGTCGGGCCCACAGCATTGAAACTTGCATTTTCTAATGGCAATCCAGATGCATCAGAAATACGCTTTCGCGCGGCAGGATCGGCAACCGACATGCCTTTGATTGGGGGAATCGTGACATAGACAACTTTGTTTCCACCGGTTTCCGCAAACTTGATGTTCGATCCGACAAGACCGTCTTTATCGAGCCCAGAACGGATCGATTCCATTGATTTGCCTTGTGGATTAAGAAATGTCGCTTCGTATCCACCTTGGAACTCGACATTGAACTTAAGCCCGCCCATAAACAGTGCGATCAAACCGGGAATGATGAGGACGCCAGAAATAAGAAAGTACTTCTTAGATTGCCCCACGATATCCAAGACTTTTTCACCTTCTTTTGCTTCTTGGTGGTGGCTAAACCAGCCCCGATTTAAGGCATAGCTCTTTGGATTCTTTCCAACGCCAAGAGCAATTAACCCTTGAATCAGCGTTCGAGTGACCAAGAATGCTGTGAAGAACGAAATGAAAACACCGACTCCGAGGGTACTTGCAAATCCCTTAACCGCTCCAGTTCCAAATGCATAAAGAACGGCGCAAGTCATTATGGTACAGACGTTAGAGTCAAATATCGCTGTATAAGCCCGCTTAAACGCAATGCTGATAGCGCGTTCGAGCGGCTTGCCCAAGAGAAGTTCTTCTTTCAACCGTTCGAACACCAAGATATTCGCATCGACCGCCATACCCATAGACAGGATAAACGCCGCGATCGCAGCCAAACTGAAAGTTGCATTGATAACATTCAAAAAGGCTAGTGTGAACAAGCCATAAAGCAACATTGCAAGCGCAGCGATCACACCTGGAAACGCATAGTAGAACACCAACAATACGGCCACGACTGCCAAGCTTATGGCTCCTGCCGATTCCATTTGCGTCAGAGCACTTTTTCCAATCGTAGGATCGACCTGTTCGCTGCTCAGCGGGATAAGCTCAACGGGGAGAGAACCAGCCTTAATCAATTCTGTCAAGTTCTTAACGTATTCTGCCGGGAACGAACCTTCAATAACGGCTTCGTTGCTAAGGATGGCTCCATCTTTAACGTGTGCAATGTTGAGAACTTTGCCATCAAGAACAAAAGCAATTTGCTCTCGCTTGTTGTAATACTTGCGACTCCATGCTTCCAGCTTCTGGCTCCCACTGGTGCTAAAGAAGAACTCTGGACGATACGACGTGCCGTTCACCTGAATCTTGGCGTCGGCCACTTCGTCTCCAGAGAGAATTTCTTCCCACCCTTCCGAAATCGCCAAATAATCAGGATTGGGTGTTCCATCTGGCAAGTTGGGTTCAATAACTTTTCCAGGATCTACCGTTTTGGCAAAGGTTTCATAGCTAACTTTCTGTCCTTCCTTTCCAAATGGATATTCTTTTGAGCCTACATGGGTGTATCGCCTACTTGGAAATAGATCGGTCGAAACGTTTTTTGCCCAAAAGCAGGTGACCTTTGCTGTGCTACTCAGGATTTGGCTGGCTTTATCAACATCTGTCAGGCCCGGGAGTTCAATTACAAAACTATCTTCGCCCTTTTTGCTGATCGAGGCTTCTGTGGCGCCAAGCATGCCACCGGCCCTTCGTTCCATAATTTTGACAAGATCACTTTGGATTTGTCCCAAGCGAGATTTTTGATCCGTAGTCAGCTTGTCCAGGTTCATTTTGTAAGTTAACCGGACACCGCCTTTTACGTCGAGCCCATACGAAACGGGCTTTTTGATCATGATGAAAACCGAAGCAACGGCCAGCACAATGACTATTGCGAGAAACGACAGATTTCTTGACTTCAAAGCGTTGAGTCTCCTGAGAATGGCCCATGCTGGACCAAACCTGGATTATACCGATCCCATCTCTACGATTGGGGGACATAGTAAAGACCCAAAAGTTCCGGTTTCTTTTCGCCTTGCACTGATTTACGAGCAGCCTCATAACCTGCAACTTTGACTTCGATTTGAGCTCGTACCTGTTCTGCAAGTGAACTTAACTGGCCTTGCTTTCCTTCAACTTCAAATGTCTCAAGCGTTTTACGCATCTGTTCTGGATTGTAAAACTGTAGATAGACTTTGAGTCGAATGGTGTCTCCATCAGTGTCATATGTTCCCGCAACCCGGTAGATATTTGGGTGCTTTGTTTGATCTTGCCAGCACTTGAGCAGAAGCGAAGACTTGAACTGCGACAACATGACATCTTCTAGATTAAGCGGATCTTCCTTGTCTTTTTCGAATTCACCGAGAATTACAATGGGCCTCGGGGCTTTTAGATTCAATCTTCCGCGATCCAAAATCTTGGCAACTCCTAAATCAAAAGTCGCTCCTTGACTTGACTTTTTAAACTCTGGTTTCTGGATTCCACCCAGCCCAACTTCTGCCTTGAGACTCTCAACCCGATCCACGCCATATCGAAGCCATCTTTCGACGTCAAGAAAGTAATCGTCGCCTGTTGAGGGCCTGAGCCCGTCTGAAGTCACTTTATCAATCGCTTCAAGCAAGGCATAAGTCAAAATACCATGCTCAACATTGGGAGATTCATAACTGAGTTGATCCGATGCAGCACCGGCTAACATCCAGGTTCCTGTCGCATCTTTGATTGACTCCCACGCCCTTTGATAGTCGCCCGAAATAGATCGGTCTTTGCCAATAATGTTGGTTGCAGCAGCTCCGCTATGACAAGTGTCGAGAATGACCACCTGTTTTGAAGCTGGGATTTTACTCAAGAAGTCCTTAAGATCATCTCCTGAGATCGTGGACGTCGCGGTGGACGTGACAGCAATGTCTCCGGGATCAGCGTCCGAGGTCAAGAAGAAGTAGCCCTTTTTGTCACCGATCATATTTGTTCCATGACCTGCAAAAAACACGAAGACAATATCAGACGAAGCAGAGTTTAAGGCCAAATCTGCGAACCATTTCTTAATGTTTTCGCGTGTCGGCCTTTCTTTGCTATCTGAATCCGTGGTCATCACTGTGAAATCAGTTTTGTTGGGTAAGAGGGCCTCTGCGGAATGTTGTAGCGCATCTGCCAATGCTTTCGCATCGGTTGGAGGCGCCTTGAGATCGCCCGCTTGACCGACATAATCTCCAACCCCAACAAACAAAGCATGAAGTCGAACTTCAGGAACTTTTAACTCCTTGGGAAATCCGATGTTTAGAGTTGTGGCCGGGCTGGTCAGGGTTCCATCGGCATTGGTTGCTACAATTTCGAGCCGATTCCCCATTGGCAAATAGTTTTGTGGCAGAAGAAATGGCACAAGAGTGCTTTGGTCAATTTCAAATGAGCCCACAGAATTTTTCGTCAAAACGACCTTTCCATTAACTAAGATGCTTATCCGGCCGACCCCTCCATCATCGCGCTCTGTGAGTTCGACTCTGAGTTTGCCGTTGTCATCGAAACTTGAACCACATTTAATCGTTGGATATAGTCTCAAATCATCGAGTTTAGGCACATCTCGAATCGGATCTCTATCGAATCCAAGGAGCTTGCCCAAAAGACCAGGCTCATAAAATTCAGCCTTGAGCTGATCCATGCCAATGGCCTCGAGCCCTTCATCCCATTCTTTGACAAAGTAAGCGCCACGAACATCACTTGGGTCACTTGCATCGAATCGACCCTGGGGATCATAGGCAAGCCATCCGTTATCTCTTAGCATGACGTAATTGCCTAATTTTCTTGGAATTTTTTCGGCAGACCAAATAGTTAAGCCTTCTACATCGTCCAATGTGACAATTCGCGATCCATTCATGGCGAAGCAACCGCTTAAACAGTTCCCCGCAAGCGGAATCGAGCTTACAACTTTGCCTGTGGCCAAGCTGACGAACCTTAAGTCGCTCTCCAGGGGTGAAATAAGTGTCTCACTGTCGTGAGAAAAAACCTCGTCACTTGTCAGAGGTTGAGAAGTGGATACCGTAGAATCTTGCCATATTTTCTTGCCTGAAGAAACTTCCCAGACTGCAATGGAGGCACCGCATCGGCAAGCGACGTACTTTTGATTCGGCGAAAAGCAAACTTTGCTTGATTCAATATCTTCGAACTCTGCCCCGTCACATTTGATAAACGACCCGTCTTTGAGGTTATAAACTCGTAATCCCAATCCGGAAGCTGCAGCAACTTGCAAGCCATCTGCGCCAACTGCCAAGCCACCGATGGATATTTGAGGCCAAGAGAATGCCTGCGACACCTTGCCGGTTTCAGGATTCCAAATCTCAATGCCTTTGAGTATTGAAAATGAAACAATATTTTCGGATTTCGGAAGCCATTTGATATCGCTAATTGAATCCTTGGAATCGAAAACCCATGCTTTGATACTTTCTCCATCTGCTGATCGCCAAAGGCAAACCGCACCATTTTCGTGCCATGTCATAAACCTCTGTGAATCGTTCGAAAAACTTGCTCCACGAACACCTTTGTATTCTCGAAGGGCCTTTACCAGCTTTCCATCGACAAGCCGAAATGGAAATTCTGAATCGCTTTCAACCGCAAACACAGACCAGCGTCCATTGGGAGAGATCACGGGCTCGAAATCGAACCAAGCTCGGAGAAAAACGGATTCATTCGATGCTGCATAGTTCTGCATCCACCAACCAGAACTCAGTTGTAATCCTAAGAAATGACCCACGTCAAAAGAACGAACCTCATAACTTGGGAAAATTGATCCAAGAGCTTCTGCATTGGCGTTTCCAGTTTTGAGGTCATGAGAGCGAATCGTCCCCCTTTGATATCCAACCCAAAAGCTGTTGCTATCGAAAGAAAATTGACCTGCGGTTGCGCCTTCCTCACCTTCTGAAAAGGGCAACTTTGAACGCGACTTCACATCCCAAACAAACAGGTTTGAATCATCTCCATATGTTGCAATTTTGGATCGATCTGGGCTCACTCTGATCTCCCGAAGAGCTTCGGTGTGGCCCTCTAGCTTTCCGAACTCTAGGGCGGTTTCGGGGTCAAATAAATGCATGACTCCGTGATCGTCGGAAGTCAAGAGCATCTCCGAATTACCTTGAACAAAGCATCCTCCAGCGAGCACATTGCCTACTGAGCCTCTCGATGCCACCACATGGGGTTTTGTAAACAGCAATTTGCCAGTGTTGGTTGAATAAACTCTAGCAAATCCATCCATAGAGGTCACGCAAACCCTTTGACTATTGGCTGAATAGTTGGCCCACCGGGTTTGATCCTTGGCTTCGTGGAATTCAAATTTAGTCTTTTGTTCTTGAGGATCCCAAATTTTCGAGATGTTGTCTGAAGAGCAAGTCGTTAGCCATTTGCCATTGGGCGAAAAGGAGACCGACACAATTGTTCGCGAATGCCCTGAAACCAAAGTTTGCTTTTCTGAATTGAGGTCGATAAAACGAACAGACCCTTCTAGTCCGCCGACTGCCAAAGTGCTTCCATCAGGGCTGATGGCTGCAGTGCTGGCGCGGTCGCCAACTAAAGTGTATTCGCGTATTGGCTTTGCCTTTCGACTATCCCAAAGTTTAATTTGAGATTGCGAAAGGGTGACAATTTTGCTTCCATCGTGTGAAAAGTCGAGCCAAACAACCCGCTCTTTGTGCCCACGAAGAACCAGCAAAAGTCGGAGACTCTTGGCATCCCAAAGCCTCGGAGAAAGCTTTCTGTCATGCGTGAGTAACCTTGATCCATCGGCTGATTGAAAAATATCGAGAATCAGACTTTGGCTAGTTTGGGGCACGACCCGAATTTTGGAATCTTCTTGCGCCTGGGCCCCGCTTCTGAGCGCCAGCACCCAAAAAATGGCGATAAGAGAAACTTGCAGATACCTGATTCTCAAGTTCAAACCAAATTCATTTTGAAGGTTTCATGACCAATGGCAAAAGGCCCCGACGATCCGTTGAATACTCGTCGAACGGGCCTTGCTCAAACTTGTTTTTCAAGAGGATTTCTTGTATGGCTTTCATCCCTTCGTGCATCGGAGTTTCTGGCGCCTCATTCAAAATCAGGAGCAAAATGTAAGTGAACGCTCCATGAGCTGGGGTCTTGTTGTCCTTGAACTCCAAATCTGAGGATGGTTTGTTTTCGCTTGCTGCCAAGTAAAATGCGGTCGAACCACCAAGTTGACCCTTGCTTCGATCCTTTGACATGGCCTTAATTTGAGTCCTAAGTTTCTTGAGCTGAGATTGATCAGCTTTTTTGAACCTTGAAATACCAGAAACATTTCCAATGGATCTCCCGGACATTTTCGCGATGGGATGAGATTTGCCGTGGAATTCAAAAGCTTGAACATCTCGAGAGAGCCCTCCACTATAACAGGAATCCATGACAAAAGTGATGTCGATTCCCCTAGATTTGAAGTCTTCACCTATCTCCTTAAAGAACTTGCCCGAAATCAGTTTCTCATCCGCTAAGACTATCACTTCATCCTTTCCATCGGGTTCTGTAACAAGGTCTGTCGTGTCTAATTGTGCTCCGTGACCAGAATATTGAAAAATAACCTGATCGCCAGACTTTGCGTTGTCGACAAGCCAAGTTACGCCTTTCGAAAAGTTTTCGAGGTTTGCCTGGCTGTCCAAAAATGACTTCATATTCTCAGTTGGAACATTAAACTTTGCGTGGATCGTCGATTGAAGTTCATTGACATCATTAATACAACCATGCAAGTCCTCTTCGTCTCCGGGGTAATCATTGATCCCATAAGAAAGGACATAAGTGTTCGCTTGAGCAATCGCCAAAGTGCAAAAGCAACACAGCACCCCTAAAACTCTACACACAAATTTCATATTTTCTCCAAAATCACTTTGATGCAAACGTTTGAATCTTTGGATGGTTTCCACGCGCTTCTAGCTATCGGAAATTAGTCCTTGGCCCAAAACATGGGGCCAGCATCTTCCTGGATCACGGCTAGACTCAAACACTCGATAGCCTTGCGCAATCCTTCACGAGAAGACATTAACCCATCTTCATGTTCAATGCTAACGACGAAATCATATCCAACCATCCTTAGATTGCTGACAAAGTCTTTCCACCATTCGCTCCCATGTCCGTACCCAACAGTTCGAAAAACCCAGGATCTTTCCGAAATCTTGCCGTATGACTTGTGATCTAAGTTGCCATTGAGCGATGCATTGTAGGGGTCGATGCGCACATCTTTTGCGTGGACATGATAGAGGGCCCCTTCCTGGCCCAATTGGCGAACTGCTGCAATTGGATCAATTCCTTGCCACCAAAGATGACTGGGATCAAAGTTCGCTCCGATAGCGTCCCCGTTTGCTCCGATTCCATTTCTCAGTTTTAGCAACGTGTCATTGCTATAGCAAACAAATCCCGGGTGCATCTCGATACAGAACTTCACCTTATGTTTTTTCAAAAATGTCGCTTGCTCTTTCCAATAGGGAAAGACAACTTGGTTCCACTGGTAATCGAGGATGTCCCTAAATTCGTCTGGCCATGCACATGTCACCCAATTGGGATTTAATGCGCCGGGATGGTCTCCTGGGCATCCGCTAAAGCCATTCACACACTCAACGCCAAGCATGCCGGCCAATTCAACAGCTTGCAAAAATGCGACATGGTGCTCTTGTGCAATTGATTTTTGGGGGTGAAGTGGATTCCCGTGAACGCTGAGGGCCGTCAAGATCATTCCGCGATCCGAAATCATCTTCATGAGTGAGTCACGTTCGGCTCGACTGGCCAAAAGCTTTGGAACATCAATGTGCCCTGAGCCTGGATAGGCTCCGGCCCCGAGCTCGACCGCAGTGACACCTTCACTCTTGGCAATATCCAGTGCTTCGCTCAAGGGTTTGTCGCCAAAAAGTGCTAAAAAGAGACCGATTCTCACACCAAAAGATTACCGAATCTCAATCGAATTTGTGGATTGGAAATCGCGAGCAAAGCTTTTGAACTTCTTGCTGAACTTTCGCCAACGTGTTTGGTTCATTATGACTCCTCAATGAATTGGCAATGAGCGATGCAATGACGATCATTTCCGATTCCGTCATTCCTCGTGTTGTGATCGCCGGAGTTCCGAGGCGAATGCCAGACGTTACAAATGGCTTTTCTGGGTCATTCGGAATCGCATTTCGATTCGTTGTGATGTTGACACGATCAAGAACCTCTTGGGCAAGTTTTCCAGTGACTCCAAATGATCGAAGGTCAACGAGCATCAGGTGGGAATCTGTCCCGCCCGAAACAATTCGGAACCCTTCACCAACAAGGGCATCGGCAAGCGCCACAGCGTTCTTTTTAACTTGGGCTGCATAGGTTTTGAATTCGGGACGGAGAGCTTCACCAAAGGCCACTGCCTTAGCCGCGATCACATGCATCAGAGGGCCACCTTGTAGACCCGGAAAAACGGACATTCGAATGGCCTTGTCGTATTCCTCGTTGCTATAAAGAATGATCCCGCCTCTAGGACCACGCAATGATTTATGAGTTGTCGATGTGACGATATGAGCATGTGGTACTGGGCTGGGATACACGTTTCCCGCAATGAGCCCGGCATAGTGCGCCATATCGCACATGTGTAGAGCTCCAATCTCATCTGCAACCTTCTTAATAAAAGGAAAATCGATCTCCCTGCTGTAAGCCGATGCTCCACTGACAATTATTTTTGGCCGAAATTCGTGTGCCTTTGCTTTGAGTTGATCGTAGTCGATCCTTTCTTGAGTATCGACTCCATAAGCCACGATGTTGTACATTTGGCCACTAAATGCAACTGGCGACCCATGTGTCAGATGACCGCCCTCGGCCAAGCTCAACCCCATCAAAGTGTCACCAGGCTTAAGGAACGCATGGTAAACCGCCATGTTTGCTTGAGCACCACTATGAGGCTGCACATTTGCAAAATTGCTTCCGAAAAGCTCTTTCACTCGGTCTATTGCAAGTTGCTCAACTACGTCTACATTTTCGCATCCACCATAGTAACGCCGCCCAGGATAACCCTCGGCATACTTGTCCGTCATTACGCTGGCCATTGCTTCTCGAACAGCTTGGCTCGCAATATTCTCACTCGCTATGAGTTCGAGGTTGTGCTCCTGACGATTCTCTTCCGCCTGTATTGCATCCCAGACTGCTGGGTCGGAATCTTGAAGGGGTACTCGATGAGGATGAGCTGACGTCTTTGGCATCAATCTATTTTATCTTCAAGCCGTTGCCGATTTTTTACAAGATCGAAACTTGAAACATTCTGCTGGAGGAAAGGGTAAAACTTGCGACATGAAACCATGGCCCATTTTCGCATCGGCAATCGTATTGCTCGCTTTCGGATGCTCGACACCAAACCCGGAAGGTGCAAAGAAGGATGAGCCTAGTGGAGCAGGTGGTCCTGTGGCTGGCAAGTCGCTTAAGATTGCCATGATTCCAAAAGGTACGACACACGAATTTTGGAAATCTGTTCACGCTGGTGCTGAGGAAGCTGCAAAGGAACTTGGCGTTGAACTCATTTGGAAGGGGCCACTCAAAGAGGATGATCGCGAGGCTCAGGTTCAAGTTGTGGAAACTTTTACGACTCAAGGAGTGCAAGGCATTTGCTTAGCACCCCTCGATGACAAAGCACTTCGACAGCCCGTTGATGAAGCACTGAAAGCAAACATTCCCATTGTCATTTTTGATTCTGGACTTGCCGATACATCTGGAACCGCCAGTTTTGTGGCCACAGACAATAAGAAAGCTGGTGGAATGGCCGGAGAAGCTCTTGCAAAAGACTTGGGCAAGGGTGGAAAGGTCTTGGTGCTTCGATACCAAGAAGGTTCTGCCAGCACTACCTTGCGAGAAGATGGATTTCTTGAGGCAGCTAAAACAGCCGGTCTAGAAGTGGTGAGCGAAGATCAGCACGCCGGTGCAACAGTAGAGTCCGCTCAAAAGGTAGCTGAAAATCTTATCAATAGGTTCAAAAGCGCAGACGGAAAGCTCTCTGTGGGTGGAATATTCTGTCCTAATGAATCTTCTACTTTCGGAATGTTGAGAGCACTACAAGATGCCAAGCTCGCAGGAAGTGTTAAGTTCTACGGTTTTGACAGCTCGGTCAAGCTCATTGAAGCTTTGCAGAAAGATGAAATTTCCGGGTTGGTCGTTCAGAATCCCTTTAACATGGGCAAACTCACTATTGAAAATATGGTGAAAGCAATTAAAAAGGAAAAGGTTGAACCAAGGATCGATACCGGTGCTACGCTCGTCACTAAAGCCAACATGGGCTCTGATGACGTTAAGAAAGTCTTGAATCCACCTAAGGCTTGAACTTGTGACATCCAACTTTTGGAAGTCTAACGCTTCCATAATTATTTTGCTACTGGCTTGGGTGCTCGTATTTGGCACCTTCTCCATGCTTGTTCCGGAACATAAATTTTTTACGCGCGAAAATATTGAAACCATTGCTCGGCAAACGGCCATTGTAGGGTTTGCGTCACTCGGAATGACTTTCGTTATTATCCGCGGAGCGATAGACCTTTCCGTAGGTTCAATATTGGCGTTTGTCACTGTCGTTATCGCTTGGTGTCTCCAGATATTGAAACTCGATGGAGCCATGGCTGCCCTGGTTGGAATTAGCGTTGGAGGACTTTGCGGACTGATCAACGGACTCTTGGTTTCAAAGCTCCGAGTAAGTCCTTTTATTGCTACTCTGGGAACACTTTTGGCCATCCGGGGTGTGGCCAAAGGGCTTGGCAACGAGCAAAAAATCGATGTTGATCATTGCCCTCTCTGGATGAAAAACATTTTAGCAAGGCTCGATGTTCGCGATCAATGGATGATTTTTCCACCTGGTGTGTGGCTTCTTATCTTGTTTGCCATTGTTGCAACTTTCATCTTGAAGTCGACTGTTTTTGGTAGAAATGTAGTCGCTGCAGGTTCTAACGAAGACTCATCTTATTTAGCCGGGCTTCCCATTCGACGAGATATGGTTCTCATATTCGTACTCTGCGGAGCTATCACAGGCATTGCAGGACTTCTCCAATTTTCAAGGTTAACCGTAGGAGACCCGACCGTTGCCATTGGGTTGGAGCTTGACGTCATTGCCGCCGTTGTCATCGGTGGGGCCTCTCTTTCTGGGGGCCAAGGATCCATTGCTGGAGCGCTAATAGGAGCTCTGATTATGACGACCATTAAAACCGGAGCAAACCAGTTGGGAATGCCCAATTGGATTCAAGAAATTGCTACAGGGCTGATCATCGTCACTGCGGTCACAATTGATCGCCTTCGGTCTAATCACCCTAATTCAGGCCATTAAGTGCTTCTTCGAGATCGGCTAATAAGTCGCGTTCGTCTTCTAGCCCAATCGATAACCGTATACCGCCTGGAGAAATCCCAGCAGATCGTTGTGTTTCCGGTGGGATCGCGCTATGAGTCATAGATGCTGGATGTTCGACCAAGGTTCGAATTTGGCCAAGTGACACCGCAAGCGTCACTGCCAAAGCATTGGAGGCCAAGTTGTTGCAAAGCCTCTTAGCATTTTCATAAGCCACTTCTGGGTCGCCCTTGAGTTCAAAGAAAATCATGGCTCCTGGTGCAAAGTTTCCATCGATGTCTTTCAATTGCTTTTCGGCTAGCTCTCTTTGTGGGAAGTTTTCAAGCCCTGGATAATAAGTTCTAGCCACTTTTGGATGTTTATCTAGGAATTCTGCAACGACCAAGGCCGTTTGTTGCTGCTTTTCAAGTCGAACTGCGAGAGTCGGCACTCCATAAACCAGAATGTGCCAAGCGGCATCTGGCGATAACGAACCTCCAAAGTCCTTACGATAAACCAACAGATTCGATTCGCTCTTCTTTGGCCCAACGACCAGACCTCCCATTGTTGCTCCGAATCCACCTATATGCTTTGTTAAGCTGTGGACGACAAAGTCAATACCTTGTGTGATTGGTCTTTGCCCGAAAGGAGAGGCAAATGTGTTATCAATGATTGACACGACATGGTCTTCTTCGGGGCGAGTTGAATTCACTTCTTGGACAATCTGTGCAACACCTTGAAGATCGATCAATTCCATGGTTGGGTTGCAAGGAGATTCAAAATAAATAACCCGAGTCTCGGGCTGGATTGCGACTCTCAATGCCTCAAGATCTGTCATCAAAACAGCAGAGCTTGTCACTCCAAAACGGGACAACCAATTGGTGATATGACTATAGGTGCATCCATAGACTGCGGGGTGATAGATGACATGGCTCCCTGCTTTCACATGGATTCCAATCGCTGCGCTGATAGCGGCCATTCCAGTTCCAAAGCACACAGCACATTCTCCTTTTTCAGAAAAAGCAAGAGTCTCTTCTAGCAAGCCGACGCAAGGTTCTTCTAGGCGATCATAAACATAAATTGGCTCAGAAGTGTCGCGATCAATTCCAGGATTTGCGAATTGCTGAAATGCCTCGGCTCCACGCTCTGCGCTTCTCAACCTAAAGCTCACTGCTGTTGTAATGGGAGGCAAAATGTGGTCTTGAAAATCCCACTTTTCACTCTTGAACTTGCCATGAATGAGTACGGATCGATCCTTATACGCGTCTTTGCGAGGCATAGAACCATTTTAGGCAAGTCCTTTCGCAATTG
>CAZOVP010000010.1:42441-102036 GCA_964583465.1 uncultured Fimbriimonadaceae bacterium
AAGATTGATTGTCAAAAATCGAAGCACGCGCTATGATAGTGAGTCCAAACGGACTCGTTTAATAAAGAATCGTAGGCAAACATGATAATTTGCCTACGATCTGCAATATGACCTTTGAGTCCGAATTTTTTAGGACTTGTTTTGGTTCCCATATCGTCGCATAAATTTTTCGACTCGGCCCGCTGTGTCGACAATTTTCTTTTGGCCGGTATAGAAAGGATGGGTAAATGCACTGATTTCGAGTCTAATCACGAAATGATCAATACCACCGATGTTGCGAACCTCATTGGACTTCATGGTCGATATTCCCTGCCACTCATGTTCACCATCGACAAAAAGGACAGGATTGTTCACGGGATGGATAGCAGTTTTCATGGTGGTCAAGCTCCTCAAATGAGAATTCGGAAACACATTATGACGAATATCGGCTATTTTCCGCTCAATGCTCCGGGACTCTTCTGTTATCGTGCCCCTTTGAAGCCGACAATTGAGAAAAAGGTCATGAGTTCAAAGTTTCCAATCAAGGTTCTCATCGCGGATCAGGCGAGCCAGGATCGAGAGTTTTGTCAGGACGCACTATATGGGTTAGGGATGCAAATCTTTGAAGCCAACAATGGCCGCAAAGCTTGGGCCATTATCGAAGCTGAAGAGCCACAGATTCTCATTGTTCGAGACTCTTTGCCCGAAATCGATGGGCTCACTTTGTGTCAGTGGGTCAAATCTCACTCGGACCAAGAATTTGTACAAGTCATTGTCATGCTCGAAGAATTCAATCGAGAGAATCGAGTTGCTGCATTTGAATCTGGTGCCCAATTTGTTACGGCCAAACCGCTTTCTGCCAAAGAGGTTCGCACACTTGCGGAAAGCTGTCAAAAATCAGCCCAACTCCATATTGGATCAGAAAAATGTGGGACAACCGAAGAATTTCTCTATGCCTTTCTCGAATCGGCGACTGGATTTCGACCCTTCAGTTCACGTCAAATTACACAATTCACTCTTGATCTTTCGTCTCAGCTCAAATTAAGTACGGAGGAGTTCGAGATTCTTCAATTGTCCGCATCGCTCTTCGTGGCCCAGCATTTGCTCAAAAGCCATATAGACCGAGACGCTATTTTGGGCCAGTTTCGCCTTGGGTCGTATGTCTCGGAATGTCTTACCCATATGAGCGAAAACTGGGATGGCAGCGGAGAGCCATTTGGTCTTTCTGGTGAGGATATCCCGTTGGTCTCTAGAATTCTCCGGATATCTGTCGATATGACTTTGGGAGAAAAGGGCGAGTTCGAAATGCGAAAATTGGCAGGGATCTCTTATGATCCTCAAGTTGTCCAAGAGTTTCTTAATCTCAATTCGGGATTAAGTAGCTTCGCTGCCTAAGGTTCGCGATACCCATCGGCGTTCAAGCTTGTCGGTAAGCTATCATGCGACATGCCTTGATTGTCAATGGCGACTTCATGTCCTGTCATTCCCCAAGTGCCACAGTGGCACACATGCACGAGCTCCTAGAGATTGGGTCGTGCACGAGACAGAACTATGAGTGAAAAACGAGTTTATCTTTTCCAAGAAGGCAACGCCACAATGCGCGACCTCCTCGGAGGAAAGGGCGCCAACCTTGCCGAAATGAGTAACATCGGCTTGCCTGTTCCCCCGGGATTTACCATCACGACCGAAGTTTGTAATTCCTATTACGAAAATCAGAGACAGTTCCCTGCCGGGTTGTCTGAGGAAGTTCGTATTGCTGTCAAATCACTGGAATCGGATCTAGGAAAAGGATTTGGGGATCCAAACAATCCACTACTTCTCTCGGTGCGATCCGGAGCAAAGTTCTCAATGCCTGGAATGATGGACACCATTTTGAACCTGGGACTGAATGAAGAGACTCTCAGAGGATTGATTGCCGCCAGCGGTAGTGAGCGGTTTGCATATGATGCCAACCGAAGATTCATCACGATGTTTAGCGATGTTGTGCTAGATGTCCCGAAACACAAATTCGAAAAAATTCTCGATGCGAAAAAGCAGAAAAAGGGAGTCAAGCTCGACACTGAGCTTACCGCGACCGATCTTCGCGAACTTTGCACAGAGTTTTTGGCCTTGGTGCTTCAAGAAACGGGTCAGGGCTTCCCGAGCGATCCTTGGAAACAACTTGAACTTGCTATTGAAGCAGTCTTTAGGTCATGGCATAACGACCGAGCTATTGTCTACCGGAAAACAGAGAAAATCCCAGACAATATTGGGACGGCCGTCAATGTTCAAGCCATGGTCTTTGGAAATTTGGGGGACGACTGCGGAACTGGAGTGGCCTTTACGCGTGATCCGAGCACTGGTGAAAAGCTCCTTTACGGAGAGTATCTAATGAATGCTCAAGGTGAAGATGTTGTCGCTGGCATCAGGACACCCGTGCCTATCAGCAAACTCCAAGAACAGAATCCAACAGTTTACAAAGAATTTACAGATATTTGTGATCGACTCGAAGATCATTACAAGGATATGATGGATCTTGAGTTTACGATCGAACGTGGCCGACTCTTCATGTTGCAATGTAGAGTTGGGAAGCGAACCGGCCCTGCCGCGGTTACCATGGCTGTGCAAATGGTTCAAGAAAAACTAATTGAAAAGGAGACAGCGATTCAGCGCGTTTCTGCATTCCACTTGGATCAACTTTTGCATCCTCGAATTGATGATGTTTATGTCACAGATCGCAAGATTCGACATATTGCACAGGGACTGGCAGCTTCGCCTGGCGCAGCAGTTGGAATCGCTGTTTTCGATGCCGACACGGCCGAGCACATTGGTTCAACAGGCAAGAAGGTCATTCTGGTTCGAGACGAAACGAATCCAGACGATGTTCATGGAATGTTGGCTTCTCAAGGCATTCTCACTGCGCGCGGGGGCAAGACGTCTCACGCTGCAGTTGTGGCCCGCGGATTTGGAATTCCGTGTGTGGCAGGATGCGAGCAAATTGAAGTCGATGAGCACAACCGATGCTTCACCGTTGGTGATGTGACAATAAAGGAAGGAGAGCTCTTTACAATTGATGGTTCAACTGGGAAGGTCTATTCCGTGGAGTTGGCTCTTATTCCGCCAGATGTCTCTGGAGATTTTGGGATTCTCATGTCATGGTGTGATGAATTCCGCAAATTGGCTATTCGAACCAATGCCGATAACCCGCGAGATGCCCAGCAAGCTCTAGAATTTGGAGCCCAAGGAATTGGGCTTTGCCGTACTGAGCACATGTTTTTTGAACCAGATCGATTGCCCATCGTTAGGGACATGATTCTTGCTAAGTCTGAAACTCAAAGAGATGCTGCACTTTCCAAACTCTTGGGAGTTCAACAAGCTGATTTTGAAGGGATCTTCACCGCGATGAATGGTTTACCAGTTACGATTCGGCTGATTGATCCTCCTCTGCATGAGTTCTTACCCTCTTTTGATGATCTTCTTTCTGAAGTCGTGGAGTTGAGACTCGCAGTCAACATGACTCAAGGGACAGGATTGAAGTCTATGCTCGAAGAGAAGGAGACTCTATTGCGAGCTGTAGAATCGATGCGAGAAGCCAACCCAATGATGGGTCTTCGTGGCGTGCGACTCTCCGTAATCTTTCCGGGGATTGTCGAAATGCAAACCAGAGCGATCATCCAAGCGGCGTGCAAGCTGAAAGAAAGGGGTATTTCAGTATTGCCAGAAATCATGATTCCATTGGTGGGGCATGTTAATGAGCTTAGAGTTGTGCAGATTCAACTAGAAGCCGTGGCAAAAGCCGTTATGGAAGAGCAAGGAGTGGAAATTCCGTATTTGTTTGGAACAATGATCGAAATTCCAAGAGCGGCATTGACTGCGGGCGAAATCGCTGAATATGCGCAATTTTTCAGCTTCGGTACCAATGATCTCACGCAAATGACTTTTGGCTATAGTCGAGATGATGCCGAAGGCAAATTTCTGCAGAGATATGTCGAAGACAAGATCTTGCCCAGCAATGTTTTTGAAACCATCGACCAAAAGGGCGTTGGTAGGCTCATGAAAATTGCTGTCGAAGAAGGCCGTGCAGCACGGAATGGCCTTAAATGCGGGATCTGTGGCGAACATGGAGGAGACCCAGAGTCAATCTATTTCTGCCATGAACTTGGCTTGGATTATGTTTCTTGTTCGCCCTTCCGGGTTCCGATTGCTAGACTCTCTGCGGCTCAAGCGGCGATTCGTGATCGTGTCTCAGTGGCTATCGACAAGTAAGATCAACATGCCCACACGACTTCTAAGTGTGGGCAAATTTATGCCTGAATTTCGAGACGAGCTTGTCCGATCGGTTCGCCTTGCCAAACCAGATCAAAGCGAAAAACTCCTGGCTTCTGAATTTCCCGATCGACAAATACTTGGCCACAAAAATACATATAAGATGGAGCGAAGTCCGGCCTTTTCTCAAAGTTCGTGATGATGACATTCTTGTAAAAGATGTCACCATCTTCATCTATGAGGCGAACTTCGAATTCCTGGTCGCCAGTTTCCAAATGATCTGCTTCAATTTCTGTTGCAATATAGAAAGGATCAAGTGTCCCCGGAAAGCGGTGCATTCCGACACCACGAAAGACTCCGGCAATGATCGGAGAGCCATTTGCAAGCTGCGAAGCAAAATTACACAAGACAAAAAAATTGGCTCTCATATTGCCATTATGCTTCGGCGGTAAATTAGTACTATGTCTATGACCCGTCGAGACTTATTATTAGCTTCGGCTTCACTTGGTTTAGTGGCTTCCACGCCTCGGTTAAGTTTTGGCTCAGTGGTGCGCCCGTTTCGCCTGATCCACCTCACAGACTTTCATGTTCAACCAGAGCTAAACGCCCCTGATGGAATGCAAAAGGCGCTCATCCATGCTATGGCGCATAAACCAAACCTCATACAGTTGGGCGGTGACCTCATCATGGATGGTTTTTCAGCTAATGAGGCTAGAACTGCAACTCAATGGAAGATCTTTCAAGAGTTGCTTGTCCAACATTGCAAGGTGCCTGTGCAATATTGCATCGGAAATCATGATGTTTGGGGCTGGAACAAATCAAAAAGCAAGACCTCGGGAAACGAGGCCCTGTGGGGCAAAAATTGGTTTCTTAAAGTTGCTGGACTTGAAAGAGCTTATCATTCATACCAAGCCGGCGCTTGGAAAGTGATTGTGCTTGATACAGTTCAACCAAAAGGCGAGGACGCTTATGATGGATATGTTGATGAGGAACAAATGAAGTGGTTTCAAGTTGAGCTTGATGCTACTCCTCACACTCAACCGATTCTGGTCGTTTCACATATTCCAATATTTTCGCCTTCGCCTATGGTTTATGGTTTCGATGCAAAAGATTCCACTTGGAAGGTTGGGTCGAGTCAGGTCATATCTAATTTCAACGAAGTTAAAAAGCTATTTGATGCCCGGAAAAATGTAAAGGTCTGCATAAGTGGACACATTCATTTGGTCGACAGATACGATTACAACAATGTGAGTTACCTTTGCAACGGTGCGGTTTGCGGTGGATGGTGGCTCGGAAAGAACAAAGATTTTGAGCCTGGTTATGTCATTATCGATCTTTTCCCGAATGGCGATTTCAAACATGAATTTGTCACCTGGGGTTGGAAGGCGAAAAATTCATGAGCGCATTTTTCGAAGCCATTGGAAAGGGTGATTTAGACCTTATCAAAACGCTTGCTAAGGAAGATTCCTCTTTGTTGCAATTAGCCAATGAATCCGGGGTTCTTCCCATTTCTTGGGCCATCTATAACTTCCAAAGAGACACTGCTCGTTGGCTCGTCGAGAATGGTTCTAGGGAAGATCTTTATACGTCTTGCTGTTTTGGTGACTCACAGAAGGTTGCCGAGTATGCCAAAGGTGAAAACATCGAGACTCTCTCTCAAGATGGATTTACCGCTCTGGCATTAGCTAGCGCTTTTGGTGGCCCCGAATGTGTCCAAGTCTTACTTTTGAAAGGCGCAAATCCTAATCAGAGATCAACTGCTCTCGGCGAGGTTGCTCCTATTCATGCCGCGATTTTTGGGAGACAATTCGCTTCTTTAGAGTTGCTCATTCGGGCTGGGGCCGATGTCAATGCACCGCAAGTTGGCGGATTCACTCCACTCATGGGGGCTGCCCAGAATGGGAGCGTGGAATTTGTGAGAGTTCTTCTTGAATCTGGAGCTGATCCTTCGATGAAAAGTGGCGATGGGCAAACGGCATTGGATATTGCTAAGGCGCAAAATCACACTGAGGTCGTTTCCCTCATCATGAAAAATTCAATGTAGACTAAGGGTGTGATTCCATCCTTTGATTTGCAAGAGCTCAAAGCCACCTCTGGGGTCAAACCTTCGGCTGAATGGAAGGTACCGCATTCTCTTGAACAAGTCAACCAATCACCCTATGAAACCATTTGGTTGAGGCTGTATGCCTGGGCAATTCTCGCACTTGGTGTGACATATTACTTCGGAATACACCGACTATTAACAGAACCAAACGCTGTTTTCAATTCCTCCATTCAAGTCACATTGCTTATTGGACTTTCGGAATTTGTCCTTCACATACTCTATTGGCGCATGGTGAACAAGATTGTGCTTCGCTATAGTATGAGGAAGCTGCAGACAAAAGTTCCTGCAGAAGACGCCTGCCCCTGTAGCATTGAAATTTATCAGAATTCAGTCGTAACAGGATATGACGAAGGCTATTTTTGGATTCAAAACGACCTGCTTTACTTCAAAGGCCTGCAATCGACTTTTCGACTCAATGCTTCTGATTTGGAGCCCATTAAGAAATGGCCCCGAAAACAGCGCCCAAACCTTGATGCCGGTCGCCCGCCAAGATTTCTCCGGCTTCTTGGAAGCTACAACCCAATGCAGATCAAGCTCGATCCGATTGATCCGTTTGAAGATTACGGAGCCAGAAGAAGATCGATGAAATTTGACAAAGTTCTGGCAAAGTGGATTAGCGAGCGCCCAAATGGAGACACCGAATCGCGAATTCCACCCGAGGATCTCCATCCTGGTCTCAAGAATACTGGAGCAATTCGGTTCGAAGCTTTTTATGCAGGCTGCCTACTTTGTTTAATCAATCTCGCCATCATTGCCACGGGGCACTATTCGGCCTTGCCAAATAATCTCGGTGGATTGGGCTACATGATTCCCGTGATAGCTGCATTTGTCATGTTCGCGTTCAGCTTGAGGATGGTCGTTTTGAATTTTCAGTGCACTCGATTTCGTGATGAGCTCATGGAGCGAACACTCGATTTTGAAGTTAATGTAGATCGAACATGAACCATTTTGAGATGCTGATCGGTGGGCACTTATTCGGTGGTCCTTGCGATAGCTCAATTCCAAAGGGTGTGATTCACAATCCATATACAGGTTCTGTTGTAGGAACTCATGCCGAAGCAACTTGGACCGAAGTTGATTCCGCGATTGACTTTGCGAGTACTTCCTTTTTAGAATGGAGCAGAACTCCGATAGAAACCCGAAGAGATTTGCTTTTCAGGATTTCAGATGGAATCCAAAGCCAAGCGAGTTTCCTGGCATCCTTGATGTGCGATGAAATCGGAAAACCAATCACACTTGCTTATGGCGAGATTGATCGGGCTATAACCACTTTCCGATTGGCTGGTGAAGCACTCGAAACCTATGGGCCACAAGCGCTAGATCTTTCATACGATTCGCGCGGTTCGCAATATCACGCTGAAACGTTCAGGGTTCCAGTGGGGCCAGTATTGGCTATCACACCTTATAACTGGCCCATAAATCTGAGCGCTCACAAAATTGCTCCAGGTCTAGCCATGGGTAACACAATACTTCACAAAGTTTCTCCGAAATCACCCTTGACAAGCCTCGCACTCGCACGCATCATCCACGAGGCAGGATGTCCCGCCGGCGTGTATAACGCCATCGCTTGCAGTGATAAAGATTCAGAACGGGCTGTTCTCGATTCACGCATTCCTATGATCAGCTTCACTGGTTCTGATCATGTTGGCTGGCACATTGCCAAAATTGCATGGAACAAGAAATTGATCCTTGAACTGGGAGGTGATGCCTTTGCACTCGTTTGGCATGATGCCGACTTGCAAAATGCCGCTTCCAAGCTTTCAACAAGTGCATTTGCATATGCCGGACAGGTCTGTATTTCGACCCAGAATATCTTGATTCATGAATCTATTTACTCTGAATTCCGAACGAACTTTCAATGTGCATTGAGTCATATCAAGGTCGGCGATCCAAAGAATTCTCATACAATTTGCGGCCCCATAATTGATGAAACTGCCACCAATCGCATCATATCTCTTGTAGAAGACGCGATGGCTCAGGGCGCCACTTGCCTCGTTCCGATTGTGAGGGAGAAAAATCTCGTTCATCCAATCGTTTTAGAGCGAGTTCCCGATGTGGCACTACTTTCAAAAATAGAAGTTTTTGGCCCTGTCGTTTGTTTCCACCCTGTTTCTTCGTTACAAAGTGCTATTACAAGAATCAATGCATCACCCTTTGGAATCCAGGCCTCTGTTTTTTCGAAGGATCAGATGGTTATTTCGGAATGTATTTCCCAGTTCAACGTCTCAGGAGTTATCGTCAATGACTCTCCAAGTGTGCGATTTGATGGCATGCCATATGGAGGCTGCAAAGCCAGTGGCCGAGGTCGTGAAGGCATCCAAGAATCCATGCTCGAATATTCGCAACCCAAAGTGAAGGTCGAGCGATTACCGGATCGCTGAACCCGTTTCCAAATCGAAGAAATGGAGCTTATCAAGATCCACGGCGAAAGTTGTTGTTTGGCCAACGCTTATTCGGGCAGATGGGCTGACACTAGCGATCATGTTGTGATCTCCCATTACAAAGTAGACCGTATCTTCTGAACCTAATTTTTCAAGCACATCAATATGCCCTTCGATCTTGTTATCTTGGGTGAGACTGATGGAAGAATCTGTCGAGGTGTCGTAGATATCTTCCGGACGAATGCCGACAGTCACTGATCGACCTTCCATGGATCGGACCGGATGGGCACTTGGGATTCCTAAAGATAAGGAACCCAATTGAACTGAACCATTCTCGATCTTTCCGTCCATGAAATTCATGGGTGGTGCGCCAATAAATCCCGCAACAAACTTATTTGCGGGTTTGTTGTAAACAGTTTCGGGGTCATCACATTGCTGGAGTACTCCATTGCACATGACTGCGATTCTCTGCCCCATGGTCATAGCTTCAACTTGATCGTGAGTGACATAGATTGTCGTAATGCCCAAGTTGCGATGGAGCCTAACCAACTCGGCACGTGTTTGAATTCTAAGTTTTGCATCGAGGTTGCTAAGTGGTTCATCCATCAAGAAGACTCGGGGCTTTCGAGCAATGGCTCGCCCCAAGGCCACGCGCTGCCTTTGCCCACCAGAGAGTTCTTTTGGCAACCGATGCAGATATTTTTCGATGTCAAGCATCTTTGCAACTTCGTGAACACGAGATTGGATAGCTTTCTTCTTTTCCTTGGCCTCGGCAAGGTGAGTAAGTTGCCAAAACCATCCTTTAAGCTCCCGGAGTCCAAGTCCAAAAGCAATATTTTCAAAAACTGTCATATGTGGATATAGCGCATAGTTTTGAAAAACCATGGCTATATCACGATCTTTAGGTGGGACATCGTTGACTCTGAGATCACTAATAAAAAGATCTCCGCTGGTCGCTTCTTCCAGTCCTGCAATCATTCGAAGGGCCGTCGTTTTGCCACAACCGGAAGGGCCAACCAAAACCATAAATTCGCCATCCTTGATTTCGAGGTTCAAATCGTCGACAGCTTTGACATCCTTGCCAAAGATTTTATTGATATTTTGAAACTTAACGCCAGCCAAACCATCCGTAGTATAGCACCCAGAATTCGTATGCAGACTTGCATTCAAATTCAAATAGTCAATGGTGCAACATGCCTGGCATCTCAACTCTCATTCAAGCCATAATTTGTGATACATGGCGGAAAACATCAGCCGAATCGTGGCGACAGATTGCGGGTCAACGACAACCAAGGCCATCCTTATCGAAAGAAACCCTGAGGGGCAATATCGGTTGGTTGCAAGAGGAGAGGCGCCCACGACGGTTGAAAAGCCTTTTGAAGACGTCACTGTTGGAGTTCTGAATTCCATCACCGAGCTCGAAGAAATTACGGAGGCAACAGTTCCCGAAGGCTTCACTCCTGCCAGAAGGAAGCTAATCAAAGATGGACAGGTCTGGCGACTTCTCAAAGACGGAAATGTGACAAGTCAGAGAAGCGACTCCAACGAGGCTTCCGATCTTTACGTTTCAACTTCATCTGCAGGCGGGGGCCTCCAAATGATGGTTGCGGGCGTCGTCAAATCCATGTCTGCTGAATCAGCTGAGCGAGCCGCACTTGGAGCTGGCGCCATCCTCATGGACACCCTTGCGGTCGATGACGGCCGAAAAGAATATCAAAAAGTGGAAAGGCTTCGCCAGCTTCGTCCAGATATCATTCTCATGTCTGGTGGCACTGACGGGGGAACAAAGAGCCACTTGATCGAGATGGCCGAGGTCATTCACCGAGCCGACCCAAAACCAAGATTTGGAGACATGAAGCTCCCCGTTATTTTTGCAGGTAACACCGAAGCGGCAAGCGATGTGAGAGAGGTTCTTGGGACAGGAATCGCCACCAAAATAGTGGACAACATTCGTCCCTCCTTGGAATCTGAAAACCTGGGCCCCGCTCGCGATGAAATCCACGAACTTTTTCTTGAGCATGTCATGCAGCAGGCTCCTGGTTATTCAAAACTCTTGGATTGGGCTAGCGAAGAGGTCATGGCCACGCCAAATGCTGTGGGCAAGCTCATGGAAAGCTATGCTCGACAAGAGAATATCAATATTCTTGGAGTGGATATTGGCGGGGCGACAACCGACGTTTTTTCAGTTTTTGAAGGCACCTATAATAGGACAGTTTCTGCCAACTTAGGGATGTCTTATTCCATTTGCAATGTGCTTAAGGAATCCGGTACGACCAACATCGTTCGCTGGCTTCCCTTTGCAATCGACCCTTTCGAGGTAAGGAATCGGTTGCGAAACAAAATGATCCGTCCCACGACGATTCCACAAACGTATGAGGATTTGCTTATTGAACAGGCTGTTGCAAGGGAGGCTCTCCGACTTGCGTTCGATCATCACAAATCACTTGCTCGATCTTTGAAAGGAACTCAACAACAGCGAGACGTTGGGCAAATTTTTGATCAGACAGCTACCGGACAAACGCTGATCAAGATGATGAATCTTGACATGATCATTGGTTCAGGAGGAGTATTGTCTCACGCACCAAAGAGGGCGCAGAGCGCACTCATGATGCTAGACGCATATGAACCAGAAGGCATCACGATGATCACCGTGGACTCCATCTTTATGATGCCACACCTAGGCGTTCTTTCCGAGCACTTTTATGAAGCGGCAAAGCAAGTCTTTGAATACGACTGTATCGTAAAAGCCGGCCATTGCATATCTCCTGTGGGCAGTTGCAAGCCAGGAGAGGTCGCCGTGACAGTTTCTGGCCAAGGCCTCAACGAATCGGTTCCATATGGAACTCTAAAGGTCATTCCTTTAGGCCGAAATGAGTTCATGGATCTCACGATTACACCACACAAGAATATGGATGTGGGTGAAGGCAAAGGCAAAGTTCGAACAATGAAGCTCGAAGGAGGAACCGTTGGAATCATGATTGATGCTCGTGGCCGTCCTCTTGTGTTGCCTGGTGACGACGCCACACGCATTGCAAAGTTGCGCGAATGGCTTCAGGCTATGGGCCTGCCGCTTCCAAATTGAAAAGCTGATCTACCAGCGAACGCCTAGAATGTAAAGTACCAAGGTTGTCGCTAGAGCGAAGCCGGTGGCATAAGCGAGCATAAGGATTCGAAATGCCTTTCTGGCTTGTCTATGCGAAAAATTGATAACTCTTTCGGCATCCCAAGGAGTACCATTTTTGAGTCTGCGCGGAACCCATAATCGGCTATCGGTTTTACTAAAATAGAAGCCGAGAAACCAATTATTTTTGTTATGCCAAGATTCAAAATTTTGCTTCTTTCGCTCTGAAAGGTAGGGTTCACAGACTCGCGATCCCACCAATGCATAGGTTGTTGTTTCCAGCACAACAGGCCACTCGAATTCAGGTTGAACCTCGGGCATACCAGTCTTATTGTTGGCATCCCGACGCCAATTCCTAGAGACTTTCACCAAATCAAAAATCTTTGGGACTGAAACTGGTAATCCTTAGGGAATGAAATTCATTGCAAACCAGGAACATGAAATTTGGTTGGGTCGCGTCAGCGCGAGATCAAAATTTTCAAACTCGTGTGCGGCGATTCCCACGGAGTTTGATAACCCATATGAACCTCTCTCGAGTCTCTATCCTTGGCCTCTGCGCAATTTCCGCACTTTCTCACGCTCAAAGTTGGCACTTTAACATCGACCAATCAAAAACCGGCGTTGATGGCAAAATTCGATTTGAATCGAAATTAACTGGGAATCTCATCGGAGATTGGGATGCCACCACAAACCCGACTGGCACCATGACAAAGCCTGGATGGAAAGGAGATTGGGGTTCTGATGAAAATATCGCTGTCAAGCTGAACCCGAAGCTTTGCATGGGAGCAACTGCAAAAATGATGACTTCTGGTGGATTCGACATGAAAATTGATAAGGATGCCAAGAAGGTCGATGTTACGAACTACTCGGCAGACCTTATGGCCGGTGGACCACTTTTGCTCACAAGCAAGTTCTTTCCGAACCACGAAGGGTTTAAGACTAAAAATCCAACTGGAAGATTCAAGAAGAAGGAAGATCAGTCAATTCCCGGCCACGCTACGCTAGATAAATTTCTCGTGACTCAGTCTGGCGCGACTATCCGATCGTTTCTTGCCAAACCGAAGGAAGGAGACTTCTTGATTCCGATTGCAGTGATTCCAGTTCATGTTGAGCTAAATTTCAAGGACGATCAAGGAGTCGATTACCCGATTGCTTTTGACAGCCAGTACCTCGTTTGCGGAAAACTTGTTGTGGATTCCTCTGGCAATGCGAACCTTTCAGGAAAGCCGGAAAGGGGCAAATCCGAAGTGAAAGCGGAGATAAATAAGATCCTCGATCCTTTTACTGTGAATATCAAAAACGAAAAGGGCGAAGCTGGACACATTAAAGTCAGCTTGAACATGAAGAAAATTTGCTTTGGAGCAGAAGGTCTGAGATCTTTCTCGGCCGATGGAGTTCCTTCTCCTTGAGCTAAGGCAATTCGCTGATCCAACCCTTTAGGGCCCCATCCAAGACTTGGGGGCCCTTTCTTCTTGTTGATCCCATGTCATAATTGATTTCAGCTCTCCGAAGACAGTCGGTTCATGGTTATGGCCATGAATAAATCCGACCGAGGCAGGCGCCGAGAACAGGTTTTATCTTGCCAAATTGGCATGTCTTAAGATTGGGCTCCCGCTTCCACGATTACACGGACGGGAGCCCAATCACTTTTGGAACCACAAATATGAGGTTTCAAACGGAGAAAAACTATGCCAACAGCCCAAAAGGCTCAAGTCATTGATCAAACGAAGGAGAAGTTCCAGAAGTCTGCTGGTGTTCTGTTTACAGAATATCGAGGACTCAAGGTGCATCAAATTCAAGACCTCCGAAAGCAACTGAAAGCCAAGGGTGGCGATTTTAGCGTTGTGAAAAACACGCTCTTTAAGATCGCTGCCGGCGATGCCGCTGCGAGTATGCCGGAAGCCATGACAAGTGGCCCAACAGCAATCGCATTTATCTATGAGAATGAAGCCGAATGCGCCAAGGTTCTCAGCGATTTCACTAAGACCAATAAGTCTTTAGTGATTAAAGGCGGCTATATTTCAGGGTCATTTTTCGACGATAAACAAGTCGAAGCTCTGGCCAAGTTGCCACCAAAGGATGTCTTGATTGCACAGGTCATCGGCACAATCGTTGCGCCATTGACAAACCTTGTGGGAACGATCGAGGCCCTCTATGCAAAGCCGATTCGAACAATCTACGCTGCTGCAGACAAGGTCTCAGAAGGTGCTCCTGCTCCGGCCGCTCCGGCACCAGCCGAGCCCGTTGCTACAGCACCAACAGAAGAATCCGTGACCGCCGAACAAGATTCGACCGAACAAGCCTCTGAAGAGGCACCGACCCCGGCTGAGGCACCCGCCGAAGAAGCCACCGAGGGAGAGGCTGGCGCCTAACCCAAATTAAGAACTGAGGAGTAAAAAAGACAATGGCATCTACCGTTGAAAAAATCGTTGATCAGATCGCAGGAATGACTGCGCTCGAATTGAGTGAGCTCAAAACAGCGCTCGAAGACAAATTTGGTGTAACCGCAGCAGCACCTATGATGGGCATGCCCATGATGATGGCTGGTGGCGGAGACGCAGGCGGAGCAGCAGAAGAAAAGACTGAATTCACAGTCGTTCTTTCTGGCGCAGGCGACAACAAGCTCAATGTCATCAAGGTTGTGAGAGAAGTGACAGGTCTCGGCCTCAAAGAAGCCAAGGATCTAGTTGACGGCGCACCACAAAACGTCAAAGAGAACATTGGGAAAGCCGAGGCAGAAGAGCTGAAGAAGAAGCTCGAAGAAGCCGGCGCAAAAGTCGAACTCAAGTAATTTCGAATTCGATTGACAACAAAACCCTGCAAACTGGCAATGCCATTTGCGGGGTTTTCTTTTCTTCTACAAGAATCCTAGCAACATCACCGAGAAGCCACACCATTGACGAGCCAAAGATTGCTCAAGGCTCTCATGAAGGTGCTACGTTCAGACCGTCTGGTTTTGACAGATCCGGGGTTTATAAGAGACTTCATTTCTGATCTTACAGAATCCAACTGCGAGATTACGGCTGATGCTATTGAGATTGCTAGTGGAACCACCGTCAAGGTGACAAAGGCCACCGATAATCACTTTGAAGTTTCAACAGATCAGGATGCGATTCTCCCTAGTGCGCCCATGGCATCCTGGCGGATGATTGTCAAACTTGATGGCGCTGAAATCTGCATCACGACCGCATTGTTGGCTCAAACCGATTCGCGAACCTTTGCATTGCTCATTCCAGACGAAATCGTAAGCGGAAAAGGAAGACTCCATTATCGAATTTACACAAATCCTAAGGAAGTGGTTCAAGTGAGTTTGGCGACGAGTATGGGCAACTTTCAGGTCGAAGTAATGGATGCCAGCTTCAGTGGCACACGAGTTCGATTCCACCCAAAGGATGAATTTGCGCTTCAAATTGATGAGAAAGTTCAAATCATGGGGCGATTCCGGGGAATCATGTTTCAAGATCACGCTGTTGTTAAGTGGGTTGGTAACCGAGTGGGGGGACTTGAAATTGTGAGCCAAGGAAAGGATGACCCTGTGGAATCGAAAACATGGAGCCATGTCGTTCGGCGAATGGCTTATGAGAATTTCATGGGGCGAACCCAGCAATCTGAAGCTTCGTGATTTTGAGAATGGGGATGTTATGAGGTTCATAAAAGACAAACGACTAGTATTTTCAGGATCGGAGGTGATCAAGATTCTGATTGAGGATCTTTCCTTGAGCAAAGAGCTCATTTCTGTGACGGCCAAGGAGCTTCCTGCAGGAACCCAAGCTAAGGTCGTCTCTGTTTCTGGTCAGACTTTTACTGTTGAAACTACATTGCCAATAAGAGACGACCTCTATGTTCCTCTTTCAAGCTGGAAATTTAGTGTCAACCTCACTGGTTGCCACCTTTCATTCGCAACAATGTTGCTCTCAAGAGATCAATCTGATAGGGTTCAACTGAGCATGCCAGAAATGCTCATCTCTGGTGAAGGACGCCAGACATATAGGATTCAGCTCAAAGAAGAATCCATTGGTATTGGATTTGAATGTGGAATGGATTATCTCGAGTGTTTGCTGTCAGACGCCAGCTTTGGGGGAGCAAAGCTGATTCCTCAAAGCCGGATGCCACTCACAATTGAGGCGGGAAAGTCGGCAAAGATTTCGGGAGTTCATAAAGGAATTCGGTTTTGTCACGAGGGGGTCGTCGGCTGGATTCGCAATGAAAGTATCGGCTTGACCCTAGACAAAGTCACTTCTGCAGACCATCCATGGAACGCGTTTATCCGCAGCCTGGCATACGATCAAATTCTTGATGCCATGCAAAACGTCGCTTGACCAGTGTGGTTGACTTTTTAGAACCACATCACCAAAGAGTGATGTGCAAAGCTTTCTCCAAAAGCTTGAGCCGATTTGGGTACCCCACCCCGGTCAGCTCGAATTTCTCATCAATCCTTCAAAAGTAAAAGTTCTCGCTTGCGGGCGTCGTTGGGGCAAGACCGATGTTTGTGCTGTTCAAGTCTTGCACGCTCTCTTTAGACCGTGGCCAACAAAGCACTTGATTCTTGCCCCCACAATGGATCAATCTTCCCTGCTCTTTGATCGGGCCATCCAACTACTCGATGAATTTCAGGAGCACTCGCAGGATCGAGATTTCAAGATCCAATGTAAGCGCTCGCCTTATCCCACGCTGTTCTTTGGCAAGCACCGTGTCACAGCAAGATCTGGTCATGTTCCCAGAGCATTGCGAGGAAATGAGGCTACACATATCGTTGTCGACGAGGCGGCCTACCTTCCTGAAAGCTTAGTGACCGAGGTGGCGATGCCCATGTTGGCGACCACTGATGGATTTCTCACCCTCATTAGCACTCCCCATGGAAAGAACCACTTTTGGAAGTTCTTTGAGATGGGGCAGAGGGGTGAGGGTGGAGTCTGGAGCCGAAGAGCTCCGACTTCCGAGTCTCCTTACGTCTCCGACTCGTTTCTGGCTAACCAAAAGGAACTCATCAGCGAACGCGCTTTCGATATCGAATATGGTGCTGACTTTATGGATTCTGCAGGCCAGGTATTCAAAACGGATGCTGTCCAGGCTTGCGTTGTAAGCCAGCTCCCTGAAGTCAGCGAGACAATAAGCATAGGAATCGACTGGGCAAGATACACGGATTTCACAGCCATTGCCGTTGTGCAAGGCAACCAAGATTCTTGTTCACTCATCGATTTACAGCGATTCAACGGCCAATCCTGGACTGAAACTGTGCGGCGAGTGGCCGAAATCGTCGAGAAATACCCTCATGCTCGAATCGTTTGTGACGCTACAGGGGTCGGCGATCCTGTCATTGAACAGCTCCAAAACTCTTTACCAGAAACCAAAATTGAGGGTCTCAGCTTCACCGCCAGTCTCAAGTCTGAACTTATCAATACTCTGGCCTGGGTCATAGAAAAGCATGGCCTGGCCATGACTCCCCACCCCCAGCTTTTGCGTGAGCTCGAGCATTTTGAAGCCCTTACAACGGAAACTGGCCACGTTCGGCTTTCTGCTCGAGGAGGTTATCACGATGACCTCGTCATTGCATTGGCTCTTGCCATTTATCGCCTTGATCGCCCCTATCGAACCCAGATTACTCTGGGGCAGCCTCGCACATTTTAGGAATCATGAAAAACCCCTTTTCCAAGAAACTCAAACGACAACTTGAAGAATCAGCGCCTCAGCTCACCCTATGGGAGTCCGGCGCTCTCCGGCAACCCGGCAGCTCGCTAGGGATGCTCGATACCTCACTTTACGATGAAATGTTAAAGGACTCGATGGTTCAGACTGTCATCACGCTCAAAAAGCTCGCGGTCCTTTCGGGCAAATATTCTATTGTCAGCAGCGATAATTCACCTCAAGCTCACGCCAAAGCACAATTTGTGATAGACAATTTTGAGCAGATGGAAGGTTCTGTGTTCGAGTTGTTGTTTCATGCTATGGACTCATTTGTCAAAGGATGGAGCATCCAAGAAATAGTCTATAAGGTCAAGGATGGCCAGATTTGGCTTGAAGCAGTTCGACCAAAGGATCCCAGCCTTTTCGGTCTTAAGGTCAACTCGTTCGGCAAAATCGAGGGTCTCATTCTGTTTTTGCCGGGCCAATCAGAACAGGCGATTCCACGCTCAAAGTTTGCTATACATTTCAATCGCCCAAGCTACTCTAAGCCAAAGGGCGTGAGCGATCTTGATGCAGCTCATCGGCACTGGGTCTCCAAACAGAGCCTACTTTCCGCATGGAAAGTCCACCTTGAGAAGTTCGCCATGCCCACTGTTTTGGGCAGGTACGAGCGGGGTCTTCCTCCCAATGAACAGACATCGATCTTGCGAGCCTTGCAAGACATCCAAAACAACACGGCAGTTGTTTATCCGCGGGAGATTGATGTCTCGCTCTTGGGAGGCGATAGGGGGCCATCGACTGGATTTCAGGAGGCCATTGAGTTCCACAATCGAGAAATCGCTCGCTCCGTGTTGGGCCAAACCTTGACCACCGACGAAGGTCGAAGAGTGGGTTCCTTAGCACTTGGAAAGGTTCACCTTCAGATCCTACTCTTGCAAGTCAACTCTCTTCGAAAACAATTGGCAGACTCTTTGGTCAACGAACAGATCATAAGGCCTCTCGTCGAACTAAATTTCGGGCCAGGTCAAATGCCAAGGCTTGAATTCGACGACTCGGGCGTCAGTGCATTTGCCTCTGGAGAACTCAAATAGCCTTGGGAACTAAAAATTACCAGTTTCAGTCAATTTTGAATGTCGATCAGCCGACCTTAATAAGATAGGCCGAAAGGCGTGGGTTTGGATCAAAAGTTCACCCGAAAGAATTGATCTAAACGTCAAATATATGAGGACATCCCAACCGAGTCCCAGTAAAGTAACGAGGATGGGGTATCCCCTAAGACAGGGTTCAAGATCAAAAGTCGCGAACCAAGGATAACAAAAGAGAACATTATGTGGCAACGCTTTACAGAGCGAGCAAGAAAGGTGGTCTTCTTTGCACAAGAAGAGGCAACAAAATTTGGTGAAGGCTATGTCAGCACCGAACACCTTCTCTTAGGATTAGTACGCGAGACCGATTCGGTCGCAGCGCGAGTGCTCGATCGACTTGGTGTTGCATTAAGCAGAATCCGCGCGGAAGTTGAAAAACAACTCCCGCGTGGAGACGCAAGACAGAGTCAAGATATGACTCTGACTCCAAGAGCGAAGCGGGTTATCGACCTAGCTTATGACGAGGCTCGAAACTTAAACAACAACTATATTGGTACAGAGCATCTTCTGCTTGGCCTTATTCGCGAAGGCGATGGTTTGGCCGGTAGAGTCTTGGCCAAAATGGGTATCGAACTTGAAAAAGCTCGACGAGAGGTGCTAGCACTTCAGGAACACGATCCCTCGTCTCGAGGGGCTTCTCCAAAAAGCAGCTCCAACGGTGGTAGCCAGGTCAAAACTCAAACTCTCGATGAATTTGGGCGAGATCTGACAGATTTGGCCCGAGAAGGCAAACTCGATCCTGTTGTGGGACGACAACAAGAGATTGAGCGAGTCATGCAGATTTTGACTCGTCGAACAAAGAACAACCCATGTCTCGTAGGAGAACCTGGAGTTGGGAAGACAGCCATTGCCGAAGGTTTGGCTCTTAGAATCGTGAGTGGCGACATTCCCGATTTGTTAAAAGACAAGCGTCTTGTTGCGCTTGACCTCGCTGGGTTGGTTGCAGGAACCAAATATCGAGGTGAATTTGAAGAGCGAATGAAAAAAGTGATGGAAGAAGTTCGCAAGGCCGAAGGCCAGATCATCCTTTTTGTAGACGAACTTCATACCCTTGTGGGAGCTGGTGCCGCAGAAGGCGCCATAGACGCAAGCAATATTATGAAGCCCGCCCTTGCACGTGGCGAACTTCAATGCATCGGTGCCACCACTCAAGACGAATTTAGGAAGTATATCGAACGAGACGCAGCCTTGGAACGCAGGTTCCAGAGTGTGAAAGTGCGAGAGCCAAACGAAGAAGAGGCCATCGACATTTTGAAAGGATTGCGCGAACGTTACGAGGCTCATCACGACGTCGAAATCACCGACGAAGCGATCACGGCTGCCGTGCAACTTTCTCAGCGATATATCAGCGACCGAACTCTACCTGACAAAGCCATCGATTTGATTGATGAAGCCGCAAGTAAAGTTCGACTATCGCAAAGCCTGCCCCCTAGTGATGTCCGCGCTGACAAGGTGACATTAAACAAGCTCAAAGCTGAACTCGATCACGCAAGGCGTCACGAGCCCGATTCAGAAGAAACTCAAGCTCTTGAAACCAGAGTCGATGAGCTTGGCGATAGTATCGCCAACCGAGAAGAGGACTGGGCAAACGAAGTGAAACCGAAGGCTGTCGTTGACGAAGAACAAATCGCAGGAATTGTTCAAAGTTGGACAGGAATCCCTGTGAGCCGGCTCGTTGAAGGTGAGCAGCAGAAGCTCCTTCGTATGGAAGAAGACTTGCATCATCGAATCATTGGCCAGCAAGACGCCGTTTCGGCCGTGGCACGGGCGATTCGAAGGGCCCGAAGCGGTCTCAAAGATCCAAAGCGACCGATCGCAAGCTTCATGTTCCTTGGCCCAACAGGTGTCGGTAAAACAGAACTTGCCAAGGCCCTGGCAGAATATCTCTACGAAAAAGAGACCAATATGGTTCGGATCGACATGTCCGAATATATGGAACGGTTCTCGGTGTCTCGATTGGTTGGCGCGCCTCCTGGCTATGTTGGATATGATGAAGGAGGCCAACTTACCGAGCAAGTGCGCAGAAATCCATATTGCGTCGTACTTCTCGACGAAATTGAAAAAGCGCATCCCGATGTTTTTAACATCTTGTTGCAAGTGATGGAAGATGGCCAATTGACGGATAGCCAAGGTCGCACAGTGGACTTTAGAAATACGATCCTCATCATGACCTCCAACGTTGGCGTTCGGCCGATTGAACTCGAAAAGGGGCTTGGATTCCGTGATACAGCCATGGATATCAATGATCCCAAAACATATGAGAATATGAAGAACAAGATGTTGGAAGAGATGAAAAAATCCTTCCGACCCGAGTTTCTAAACCGAGTTGACGAAGTCATCGTATTTCAGCACCTCCAGAAAGAAGAAATCTTGGAAATCGCTGATCTTTATCTGTCAAGAGTCAACAAGCAAGCTGACGCCATCGGAATCTCGATCGAACTCAGTGAAGCTGTTAAAAACCTTCTTGTCAACAAGGGTTATGACCCTAACATGGGTGCACGACCTCTACGGCGAGCTGTCCAGAGATACATCGAAGATCCGCTTAGCGAAGAGCTGCTGCTCAATGTCTTCCAAGCTGGTGACACTATAGTCGCCGACCTTTCAGAAGGCACAGAAGACAAAATTGTCTTTACCAAGAAATCTTCTGGTGGTTCTGCGAAAGAAAAAGTTGCATTGAAAAACTAAGTTTCTTTCCAAAATTGCAACAGAGCCCCTCGCGTTGAACGAGGGGCTCTTTTTTCGCTTCTTCAATCCAAGAAGAGGCAGTTGAAATTGAAACTCCTCCTCATGGAGTGTTGTTCTTAACCGTGACTTCGTTAGTGCTTGCCCGCGTTAAAGAGCTAGATTGCAGATCACCGTGGATCACTGATTTCCAAGCGTATTTACTATTTTCAAAGGATTACGTTTGCTTGACAATCTTTCTCAAGCAAGCAAATGAGCTCCCCCCAAAAAAGACGGCAGTTCCGTTCAAGGCATAAAACATTCACTCTTAATGAACACTTTCTGAGGAGCGTGAGCCCTAATCCAGGGAACTTCTTGCGATGGTCGCGGATTATGACGTCCATGAGCCTGATTCGCATCACTCCAATTCTATTTTCAACTGTCGCTTTGGCCGGAGTTGCTTCGAACTCCTCGCAAATAGAATTTGATATGAAAGACCCCAAAGGAGTGGCCGGACTCGCAATTTCAATCGACGCCCCTCTTGAACCTGTTCGCGGATTTTCAAATGGACTTTCTGGTTCCGTGACATTCGACGCAGAGCACCCCGAGAAGTCCTCGGGAACGATCACTGTCAGCGCAAAGAGCATATTCATTGGCAACCAAGGAATGACCGATGCCATGCAAAGTGACTGGTGCCTGAATGTCGCGAAATATCCGAACATCACTTTTACAGTGAAATCTATTTCAAATATGAAAAGGCAGAAAGACGGCAGTTTGAAGGGCAAAGTAACAGGTGACATGACTCTTCACGGTTCAACTAAGGCGATGACAGTCGATGCGCAAGTTCTTTATTTAGAAGGAAAGCTCAAGACTCGCGGAGGAATTCCAAAAGATGGCGATCTGATCCAAATTCATTCGAAATTTGTAATCAACCGGCGAGATTTTGGAATCGCTCCAGATCTGAGCAGCGAGCTCATAGGCGATAAAATAACAATTGATCTCGCTTCAACAGGAGTTCATATTCGATGACAAGTTTGATTGCATTGGCATTTGTTCTCGATTCCGTTGGTCTGCAACCAGGGGACAAGGTCTCACCGTTTGAGCCTTACTGGATTTCCGGCCCATATGCCGAAACTAGACAATGCCCCGTTTGCGAATACGGCGCGCTTCCCTTGGTATTTGTTTGGTCTCAGTTCAAGAAACAAGAAGAACTTAAACCGGTGATCTTGGGAATTGAAAAGGCGATAGCCACAGCTCCTTCGGGATCGCAGATGGCTTTTTTGGTTGATCCAAATTTTGACGGCCAAGATAAATCCTCTCGCAAGCTACTTGGCGAACTCAATACGAGTTGGAATACACCACATATCAGTTATCTCAGTCGCGTAGCGAATGCAAAGCAGTGCTTGACAGACTACAAAATCGCCACCGCTGAAAAGTGGGATACGATAATTTACATCACCAAATCTCGCACAGTTTTCAAGACCTTTTTGAACCCAACTGAAAAGGATGTATCTGCAATTCAAGAAGCGATCAAGTCAGCACGAGATTAGTCAGACTCAACAATACCGGGCATGTCATGGGCGCGATCTGGATAAGGCTTAGCCCCTTTGTGAATCGAATACCACACAATCCTATTTAGCCAATACCAATCTGCTCGGTCAATTCCGCTCCAATCCAAACTTGCGGAAATGTCGGCCCACTTTTTGTCCTCAGTTGTAAGCTTGTCCTTGCTTGGATTTCGCTCACCCAAAGGCACGTTGTTTGCAGTTTTCGAGTATGGCGTGAGATCTGGCTTGTCGCTGAAACACTCCACAAGAGGCCGGGCGACCGTGTCAAAGCGCGTCATGGGCTTAAGACCAAGCATGATCTCAATCGTTTTCAATATGCTGATGTGTGTCATAAACTCGCTATTAACTCGACCCCTTCGGCTGTAGGGGCTTATAGCCAAAAAGAGCGAGCGATGACCATCAACATGATCTGGGCCTCCTTGAGAATCGTCCTGAACCACGAAAATGCAGGTCTCCTTCCATACCGATGAATGGGAAACTGTGTCCACAAGACGCCCTAAAGCTAAATCGTTGTCGGCCATCATACTTCTTGGTGTCGGGTATTTGGGATCAAGACCTTCGCTATGGTCACTTGGTAAGCTCATGACCATAAGGTTTGGCACTTGACCTTCTCTCTCAAAGGCTTTGAATTCACGCTCGAAAACGTCAATTCTGCCCTGGTCGCTCTGGATTAACGGCCAGTAATGATAGTCTGGACACAGAATCGGTTTGAGCGAATTTACCCGCGTATGAGCTTTGTAGCGGAACACATTCGCACCCGAAACACGGTCTTCCCATGCTTCAAACCAATCCTTCGGAGGTCTTGGTTGATATTCTGCTTGGTCATCTCCTGCCCATTCTCCATACACCCTCACGGACTTCTTGGCCGCAATTGCAGCGTCCCAAATCCGGCCCGATGGATTCAATGCCATGGCATCTTCGCCATCATCAGGATAGGTACGCGAATACCCCACATAGAAATGCTCCAGGTATTCGTTGGCCATCGCTTGGTCGCACCACTGGTGGCCATCTGCGCTGTTTGTACCACTGGTATATCCGTTGTCAAAGAGTCCAAATTCTCGTGCTAATTTCCTGTGATTCGGCATAACTTTTTCGCCGAGGCTACAGAGCTCCGGATCGCCGTTTCCGATTGGTAAATCCCCAAAGATTTCGTCATAAGTACGGTTCTCTTTGATGACATAAATGACATGCTTAATCGCGCCTTTGAAAACAGCCATGTTGGGTTTGTCATTGTTTGAACCTGAACTCCAAGAATTGAATTCTGAAACGACTTCTGTTTCCTTCTTTAGATCCGCTCCCAAATCGACATAACTTAGGGTTCCTTGGAAGTCGTGTGTGTTTCTCTTGTTAGAGCCAGCCAGTGTATTTCTAACGGACCCATTCCCTTTTGTGTTCACAACAAAAGCTTGTCTTTCATCTGAAGAAATGGCTACGCCTGTTGGAAAATATCCAGCCGGTCGATACCCCTTGACTTTTGATGTTTTTAGATCGATTTCGCAAAGTGCGTTGTCCCCACCATCGCAAGAGTAAAGTGTGTTGCCGGAAATCGCAAGCTCATTGGGCATAGCACCGAGGACTTTCTTTCCGCCAAAAAGAATCGGAATTGTCTTTTCGACCAAGCTCGATGTAAGATTTACAACGCTTATTGAGTCGCTCAGCGAATTGGCCACATAAGCCAGTCTCCCCTGAACTGCAATTCCCGTAGGATGAATTCCGACCTGAACATCGTGACGTTTTTCAGTCTTTAGATCAACAATTGAAACCGTGCCAGTTGCAGCGCTTCCGTCCTTGGTCACCTTGATATCGACGTCTTCACTCTTATCTGTTAGATCGCCAGATTTTGGTGGTTCACCGCCCCAATTGCTCACAACGAGTTTCGTCTCGCCCTCGGCTAGTCTGACTGTGAATGGCAGGTTTTGAGTCTTGATGAGCTTTTCGCGTTGACCCGATTCAAGATTGACAAGAGCCACGCCACCAAGGTTCACGCAGGCAACGTACAACCACGCACCATCATTCGACACACACATCCCGCCTGGAACAGGATTTACTTTGCTTCCGGAATTGCGCAAATCCAGCTTTCGCGTAGCCGTTAGCGTTTGCGCAGCATATGAAAATTCCTGAACATGACCCGCATCGGTGCTTAAATAGAGCTTGCGACCATCAGGAGACCAAACTGCTCCATGAAAGCCAGCATTGGCCCCAATTGCAACCCCATCTTTTTGCAAGATTCGGCCGTCGCTCACAAGAAACACCTTACTTTTTGCGACCACCGCTACAGTTCTTCCATCTGGGTGAAGTGCCAGATCACTGAGTCTTTGTGGAAAAGCAATCGATCCAGCTCGGATCCTCTGACCTGTCGAGACAATGAAAGTGCCATCTCTTTGCGGGCCTAGGGTGAGGTTAAACAACTTTTGTGAATTGCCGGCCCAAGCTAAGCCCAATGCTAGACTCAAAACAACGAGCCCCACTAAAAACAAAGACTTCATGACATGGATTCTGATTCATGACTCAGCTCAGAATCCACCGATTACTGTTATTTTTTTGTTACGAGGTGTATGAGTTCTTCCTTTGGAATTCGAGATGTAGGCTTGTGATCCCAAAGATCCTGCGACATCGCAAAAAGTTCTTCCTCGTTTTTGCCCGATCGAATTCCTTCGATCAAACCAAAATCTGGAGTCGAAAACCGGCAACACATAGCTCCTCCTTCTACATTGAATCTCAATCGTTCACAATGTGGGCAAAATTCACGACCCATGTGGGGCACAAAAGCAATCGTTCCAGATTGTTCCGGAATTCTGAATCGCAAAGCATCTTCGTTAGGTGATGTTGGAACCGGAACTAAAGCGACCAATGACTCAATATCTTCTTTCATTTGAGCCCATGGGATAACTGCAGAGGGCATCCATCCGTTGTTCGAAATCGGGATAAGTTCGTGAAGTCTAAGCTCGATTCTTGTCTCGCGAACAAGATCGACAAAATCAGAAAGTTCGTCTGCATTGACTCCCTTCATGACCACCATATTTATTACGATTTTCGGAATCGAAGATTCTACAGCAGCTTGCAAACCGGATTTGGCGGTATCAACTAAAGCGAGACCTGTGATCTTTGAATACCTTCCCCATCGCAGTGTGTCGATGTTCAACCGGATTTCATCGAGTCCAGCAACATTCAATTCAGCAATCCAGTCGGTCAAATCCGTGCCCGAAGTCGTAATAATCACTTTTGGCGCATTCGCTTCTAATTTGAGCCTTCTCACAAGTTCGGCAACGTTTTGGCGCAAAGAAATCAACGGTGTTTTCAACTGAATTTCCTGAGCACCTTGTTGGATATAAAACTTGGCCAGTTTGACGATTTCATCATCTGTAAGTGCTGGACGATCGTTGCCTAAATCGACAACTTCTTCGGGCTCGCGATAGATCATCTTGAACGGATCTTCTCGAGTTAACCGAAAGCTGACTTCATTGATCTTTCTTGGGGCATGAAATTGCTCGCTCATGAACTTATTCTTTGCCAAATTCGAGCCCGGTTCTATGATCTATGTCATTGTTTGGAAGAGTTTTTCATTCGGTTGTATTAATCCAGCCCGAATCGCCATCGACATAGTGTTCTTTTTTCCAAATGGGAATTCGGGTTTTGAGCTCATCAATGGCAAATTGGCAAGCCTCAAAGGCCGCCTGGCGATGCGGAGCCGCGATTGCAATCCAAACAGCCACTTCGCCAACTTCAAGTGTTCCCAATCGATGGATCATGAGCACATGATCGCAACCAAAGGTTTCTTTCGTTTCTTCAACAAGCCTAAACCCTTCTTTAACGGCAAGCTCTTCATAGGCTTCATACTCCAATCTTTGAACCAGACGCCCCCTATGAGAGTTTCGGACTCTTCCTTCAAAGATCACGAATCCGCCGGATTGCGGGGACAACAATTCAACAGGCTTTATCGGCGAATCGGTCAGTTCAAAAAGCATTTAACCCCCGGCTACCGGTGGTATGAAAACCACGTGATCTTGATCTTGTAGCTGATAGTCATTCCCGTCAACAAATTCACCATTGATCGCCACGCGCATATGAGATTCAGTGAGCCCAAATCCATAACGATTTCGCAATTCAGCGTAGAGTCCGTAAGGTGTCTCGCTTGTGGTTTGCCAAACTTCAAAACTTTGCCCAGAGACTTCTCTAAGGATCGCAAAGTATTGAATATGGATGTTCTTAACCACAGCACCACCAAGGTGCTGGATAAACGACGACCTCGTCTCCGCTCATGGCACAGCTTTCTGGTTCAAGCCTCAAAAAGCCGTTGGAGTTTACGAGCCCAAGTGTTGCATGTGAACCGATGGTCGGGTGACAGCTCCAACCCGAATCTTTTTGGATGAATTCTGTGCGTGCTGGAAGAAATTCAGTTCGATCTCCCCCATTTTCAATGGTCGTTTTCAACGTTGCAGAGATTGGTTTATGCTCTTCCAATCCAAGCCATTGGCATAAAAATGGGTAAGCAAACAATGAAAATGTTGTGAGCGCCGACATGGGATTTCCAGGTAACCCAAAAACATATTTGCCGTCATTTCGAGTACCAAACAGAAACGGTCTCCCAGGCTTAATAGCAACTCTGTGCACTTGAATTTCAAAACCCATTTGGTCGAGTGCTGCTCTCACAAAATCGAATTCACCTACAGAAACTCCACCGGATGTCAATAGAATCTGATAATTTTCGAGGGCGTTTGTGATTTGCGATACGACATCTTTTTCGACATCGACCGCTCGAAATTTTTGTGATGGCAGCCCTAAATCCTGAAGCATTGCCAAGATTCCATGCGAATTCGAGTCATAAATTTCTCCATCTTTTAGAGGGCAACCGGGCTCAATGAGTTCATTACCTGTTGACAACACTGCAACTGATGGTCGTTCGCGAACAGCAACTTGATCCAAGCCCATTGCAGCAATACCCGCGAGAACAGGTGGCGTGATCATTTGGCCCGACTTCAAAACAACGTCGTGTTCTTGATATTCTTGGCCCCGAGCCCGAATATTTGCTCCTAGTTTCAATGTTTCTGACACAACTATTTGCTCTTTAAGCCTCTGCGTGTCTTCTTGCATCACGACGCATTGGGTGCCGGCCGGAGTTTTTGCGCCTGTAAAGATTTGGAAACAATGATTCTCGCTTGTAATCGCGTGATCCTTTGACAAACCCGCTTGAATCTGCCCCATAATTTCAAACGCACCTGGCTTTGTCGAACCAAGCGCAAAACCATCGACGGCCGAGTTATCAAATCGGGGAGAATCGCTATTTGCGATAATATCTTTGGCAAGCACTCTATTTCTCGCTTGGCCAATGGAGACTTGCGTGTGCGTAGGTTCGGGGACGCAATCCAGTACAATTTTCCTGGCCTCATCAAACGTCATCAAGTGTGATCTGCCCCGCGAATGATATCAAAAACATGTGTCAAAGCTGGGAACGAAGCGTTGATTGCATCTTCGACGGCTTTTGGCGAGCCAGGCAAACCTAAGATAACCGTCTTACCATTGACTCCACAAATGAGTCGACTCAAAAATGCATACGGAGTGCGCCTTTGGCCATATTGATGAATCTGGATTTCGACTCCACCCAGTCTCTGCTTGATCAGAGGTTCGAGAGCTTCGGGCGTACAATCGGTAGGGCTTAACCCGGTACCACCGGTAGTCACGACAAGCTGAATGCCTCGATCAATCCAGCCCTGAACTTTAGACTGGATAGCTTCAATGCTGTCTGGAACGATGGCAGTCTCTGCTATTGTCCCGCCACGATTTTCGAGCAATTCTTGCAACTTTAGCCCGCTCCTGTCCTCCCGAATTCCGCGACTCACTCGATCAGAAGCGACCAGAATTGCAAATTCCCATGGGGCAGCTTTTTTGAAATCCGATTTGCCACCCGTTTTGGATAGCAACTTGACTTCTAAAACTTCCATGTCATCATCAATCATTTTGAGAATGTCATAGATATTGAGCGCAGCGACCATGGCTCCTGCCATAGCTTCCATTTCGACACCTGTCTTATAGACTGTTCGCACAGTAACGTCACAAATGATTTGATTCCCTTCAATTTCGAAACGAACTTCAACATGCTCAATTGGAACTGTATGACAATAAGGGATGAGTTGAGGCGTATTCTTAACCGCTTGAATCGCTGCAATTTTCGCCACAGGCAAAGGATCGCCTTTAGGAACTGATCCAGCGTTCATGGCCGCAATTGACGAACTCGAGACTCGGATAACTGATCGAGCAGTAGCCTCGCGGTAAGTTTCGAATTTACGACTCACGTTTCTCATTGCATCATCCGCCGATTTGAACCATGGCTCGGTGGTCGAAGTTCTTCCAAGTCGACATAGGGGGGTGGCCCTGCCACTTTGTTTGGAGGTCGCTTCGCACGGCTTGCTCCAATTCATCATCTGTGCCTCCTGACCTCATAATGTCTCGAAGGCTCGAACGAGATTCTAAGAAGAGACAAGTTTTGACCTGACCCTCAGCTGTAATCCGAATCCGGTTGCACGAATCGCAAAAGTCTTCTGTTACAGATGTGACAAATCCAATCGTAGTATCTGTTCCTCGAACCTTAAATTCCTTGGCAACGGCGCTACATTCGACTTCAATCGGATCGAGCATAAATCGACTTCGAATATCGTTTAGCATGTCGGAGTAACCGTAGACCAGGCTCCGCTCCCACTCATTCCCAGCAAAAGGCATGAATTCGATAAAACGAATATGAATCCCATTGGTAACTCCATAATCCACCATTTCAGCAAGTTCTAAATGATTGAGACCCTTCATGACAACCACGTTGATTTTGAGACTATCAAAGCCGACCTTCTGAGCCGCAGAGATTCCAGCCAGAACTCGACTAAGCTCGGCACCACGAGTAATCTTTGAGAAATTGTCTGGGTCGAAAGAGTCACAGCTAATATTGAGCCCGTTAAGCCCGGCATCGCGATATGAACCTGCCATCGAATCTAACGTGTATCCATTCGTCGTCATGAGGATCGAATCGACGCCAGGGATTTTTTTGATTGATTGAATCAAGTCAAGATGACCTCGGCGGACGGTCGGTTCTCCCCCTGTCAGTCGAACCTTATTCATCCCACATTCTGACAAGACTTGCACGATTCGAACAATTTCTTCAATGGTTAAAATTTCACTTTTCTCACGAAACTCTGCGCCGTTTTCGGGCATGCAATAGATGCAACGAAAATTGCACCTATCGGTTAAAGAAACTCTGAGATAGGTGTGCTTTCTACCAAATCGATCAATTAGTGGTGCACGCGTCGAAATCATGCCGAACAGATATCAGTTTATCTGAGGTTGAACTCTGCAACAAGCGATGCCCATTTTTCTGGCGTATTTGCAGATTCCAGGGTGCGAGGATTGACCCCTTCATTTAAGAGATCAGCCTCGTCGATTGTTTCTACCCACAAGGTATCCAACCATGCCATCAGGCTTTTATGACCTTCTGCCAAGACCGTTGGAATCAGTCTTAGCGCAGAAGATCGATATAAGGCACAAAGTGGCTGCCACTGACCCTGATAAATGGGAACAATTGCGTGATCGGTTTCATGAATTTCCAGCCGAGCTTGAAGAATTTCGATCAGCTTTGAATTTAAGAGTGGCATATCACAAGCGCAAACGAAAACTGCATCCATTTCCGGCGAGAATTCTGAAAGGGCCTTCAACGCTCCGCCATGTCTCTCGGTGTCTGGCTGGAACCTGGCTGATCCAATGGGAGAGTGTCCCAACACCGTGACTTGAGTCACGACTTCCGAAATGATGTCTACGAGATGTTCTCCGAGAGGTCGACCCGCAATATCGAGCAGAGATTTATTGAATCCCATTCTGCTGCTCTGACCACCGGTCAAGAGAACGGCCTCCCAAGTCATACTCATATTGTCCCTTGTTTTGTCGTGATTCGTGATCGTTATCTTGCAGATTGCCGAATTCTTTTTAGTGTGCGCATCAACCCAGACATATCGAAATTGAATCCAGGAACCCCAAACGAATCATGGAGGTCTCGGTAAATCTTGAACAATTCATCATAAACTGCCACATTTTCTTGAATAGGGCTTACAAAATTGGGTCGAGTTCCAGTCATACACGCAATAGCTGGTGCAAAACCGGCATGAGCTTTCCCCACGACACTCCCACAAATGGCAGAACCAAGCGCACATGTCTGGGCCGATCGACTAATCTTTATTGGACGGCGACATATGTCGGCATAGATCTGCATGACGAGGGCGCTCTTTTCCGCGATTCCTCCGCAAACAACGATTTCATCAATTTTTACTCCGTACTCCACAATCCTTTCGATGATCATTCGCGCTCCAAATGCTGTGGCTTCTATGAGAGCTCTATAAATCTCTGCTTGTGTCGTGTGAAGCGACTGGCCCATGATAAGACCGCTCAACATTGGGTCTACTAAAATTGTGCGATTACCATTGTTCCAATCCAAGGCTACGAGCCCCGATTCTCCTGGGCGCAACTGAGAGGCGAGCTCTGTGAGCTCAGAATGTGTTTTTGATCCTAAATTGTTCACGCACCACTGGAACAAGTCTCCAACTGCGCTTTGGCCAGCCTCAATGCCGAGCCAACCTGGAAGAACCGATCCAGGCACAATTCCACAAACTCCCGGAATGTCAGGCGTGGCTTCAGATCCCAATAAAATGTCGCAAGTGCTCGTTCCCATAATCTTGACGAGCGTGCCAGGTTTAATTCCTGCTCCAATGGCGCCAAGATGTGCATCGAAGGCGCCCACAGACACCGGAATTTGCCTTGGCAATCCTAGCTTATCGGAAATTTCAGGTGCGATATTCCCGGCACTTTGACCGACAACATCACATTCTTCATAGAGTCTTCCGCGAAGCTTGCCTAAGCCAGGTTCCAGCTTTGAAAGAAAAGATAGGCTCGGTAGACCACCCCAGGATTTGTGGAACATTGCTTTGTGACCCGCCCCACAGATTCCGCGCTTCAATATCGATGGTTCGAGCCTGCCAGTGAGCCAGCCTGGTATGAAATCTTGACATTCCACCCAGCTTTTAGCGGAGTCGAAGACTCGAGGATTTGTGCGCGCACAGTGCAAAATTTTTGACCAAAACCACTCAGAAGAGTAGGCTCCACCGCATTTGGTCAAATACGGCAAATCCAGGTCTTTGACCAGCAGAGTAATCTCTTCGGCCTCTTCGTGAGCTGAATGATCTTTCCAAAGCCAAGCCTGTGCATCCGGATCTTGGGCAAACTCAGGTATCCATGCCAAAGGCATTCCATCCGAATCTACCGGAATAGGCGTGGAACCCGTTGTGTCGACACCGATCCCTACGATCCTCGAAGAGAGCCCGGGATGATCCGCGTTAAGTGAATCAATGGCACTTCGGACGGATTCTTCGAGAGCCAAACAGTAGTCACGTGGGTTTTGCCTGGCTAGATCGGGATTCCGAGGCTCATAATAAACCCCCTCGGTTCCACTCGCATAGTCGCATATGCTTGTCGACAATTCTTCGCCAGTGGCCGTATCGACAATCAGAGCTCGACAACTTGATGTTCCAAAATCGAGTCCGAGGCTCAGAAGCGGCTCAGCCATGAATATAGATATCCCAACCCATATAGTTTTCCAGGGCGTCTACTACCGAATCTTGAACTTGAGAAAGATTCGCTGCAACATGATGTTCAAACCCGTTCTTACAAATGTAATTCAAGAGCTCTTGCATTCTAGGAACTCGAACAACTCCAAAACCGCCAAAAGTGTTGAGCAAGTCATTTGTCAGTTCCCCTTCCCCTACGTAGCTTCTGATCCTGCCCGATACATCATCCGTTGAAACGCGGCAGAAGGTGAATGCACCGGCTCTCATTCGCCCCACAATTGTTCCATAGGTGTTTTCTTTACCTACTGTCCCTGCGATGATCTCTTGATAATCCATTTTCTGTTCTGCAAAAACAGATTTGGGAAGGTTCGAACAATGAAAAACAACGGCTTTGTCTGGGTCAGTTCCAAAGTTATTGTTCCAGTCTAGCAATGCCGAAGGTTGTCCCGAAGCAAATTGCAAAATTATCATTCCTAAAACACCTGCCACATCTGTTTCACAAGCGGAAGCATTGAGTGAATCGGACATCATTGACATAAGGGTGCATGGAACTACCCCATAAAATTCTTCAAGAGCTGTCCAACATTGGATCGCTGTCGCTGTGATCGACTGTGCATGGCACCAATTGTCGATCGCACATCCTAACCTCGCCATTTTGTAGAGACTTTCTTCTGGGACACCCTTTGTTTCTGTATAGCTTTGGATTGAGGCGAGCTTATCTCGAACCTGTTGCGCCTGATTGTCTAGCCTATTCGCGTGCCCAAGAATCTCCGAAAGATCCATTGTCTCAACAGTGATTCCCGAATATTCGAGAAGCTTTTCGCTATACCGCACCGTGTTGAAAGCTTGGGGCCTGGCACCAATGGCGCCAATTCTGGCTCTTTTGAGGCCCTTCACGATGCGACAAGTCGATAAGAAGGTTTGAAGGTCTTGTGCAAAGTCAGAACTCTTTGGATTTACTGTGTGCAACTTTGTTAGCGAATACTTTAACTTATATTGTCTTAAGTTGTTGCAAACTGACATCTTGCCACAGAAACTATCACGCCGGTCAGCAATCGTCATCCTTTGAGAATCGTCTGAAAAGGCGTGAACGAGCACCGGGATATGAAGTTCTGCAAGCCTCAATGTATTTGCAATGGCCCGTTCATCTCCAAAATTCGGAAGGGTGACTACTATTCCGTCTAAGTTATCTCGATTTTTCTTAAACAAATCAGCGCACCTTTTTGCATCTTCGTAGCTTTCTACGGATCCGAATTGCGGATCAGATTCCGGCAAAACGACAACTTGACATCCCGCCCTTGTCAAGACATCGATCATGTCTGCACGGCCCTGCTTACAAAGATGCGAAGGGAAAAAACCCCGATTCCCGATGATCAATCCTATGGTCATAACTCAATCACACTCATGCTTTTTCAAGAGATACTTAGTATCATATCTCCGGGACAGATCTCAATGCTTTTTGCTGCGATTGTTGGATTGGCCATGGGCCATGCCGTATTGGAAATTCATGGCGATGAAATTCTTCACGAATCGAGTCCAAACCTCTTTGGGGTCTTTTTTGAAGAAATCAATCACGCTGGAGACGGAGGCATTTACGGAGAACTCGTTGAAAATACGAAGCTTGAAGGTGAGAATGTCCCGACCAATTGGGAACTCCTCGGGAATCCCATTATCGATCGTTCAAGGGAATCCAGCTTTCTGAGAATCCTTGGCAAAAAAGGCGAAGGGCTAAGCAACGACGGCTTTTGGGGAATTTCAGTCCAAAAAGACCACAAATATACATTCAAGATCTTAACAAGAGGTCATGGCACCTTAAATGCAAGCCTCGTATCACCCCAAAGGAAGATCCTGGCTAGTTCGATCGTCAAGGCATCTGACCGGCTTTCGATGATTTCAGTGACTCTCCAACCAAACTCCAGTTCGGCAACGGCTCGTTTAGACCTGAAATTTGTAGATTCGGGGCAACTTGATATCGGTTTTGTCTCACTCTTCGATCAATCTCTTTCGAACCAAAACTATCCTGGGTTTCGACAAGATCTGTTCGACTTGTTAAATAGCCTAAAACCCGCGTTCCTCAGGTTTCCAGGCGGTTGCTGGGTAGAAGGTGACCAATGCGCGACAAGCTATCGATGGAAAACTACCATTGGTTCAAAACAGGATCGCATAACGCTGCCCAATCTGTGGAATTACACGTCGTCACATGGCCTTGGATATCACGAGTATTTAGAGCTCTGTGAAAAACTTGGGGCAACTGCTCTCTTTGTTATCAATTGTGGAATGGCCCACAAAGACTTCATTCCTTTGCCTTCCATGGATGAATACGTTCAGGATGCGCTTGATGCGATCGAATATGCTACGGGATCACCCAATACTCGATGGGGAGCGATTCGAGCAAAGAACGGCCATCCGAAGCCATTTGATTTGAAATTTATTGAAGTTGGAAACGAGAATGGTGGTCCCTTGTATAGCGAGCGATACCCTCTGTTTTATCGCGCAATCAAAAAGAGGTATCCCAAAATGCACATCATCGCCAATGATTGGGGAGGAATTCCGAAATCGGCACCCGTGGATATTGTTGATGAGCACTACTATAACTCTCCGCAGTTCTTTATCGACAACTTTAACCGCTATGACAAAGAGTCACGAGAGGGCCCCAAGGTTTATGTTGGCGAATATGCCGTAACCCAGGGTTGTGGAAATGGGAACCTGATCGCCGCTTTAGCAGAAGGCGTTTTTATGCAAGGAATGGAACGAAATAGTGATCATGTTATCATGGCCAGCTATGCTCCACTTTTCGCTAATATTCATAACAAAGCATGGAACCCGGATATGATCTGCTTCGATTCTTCAAGGAGTTACGGAACTCCGAGCTACTATGTTCAAAGGTTATTCTCTCACAACCGCATTAAGGCCGTATTGAATCAGAACTCGGACTTTCCTGTGGTTCCTGCGCCTAAATTTCCCGCCGGCGGTGTCGGAATAGGTACTTGGGGCACTCAGGCAGAATTCAGAAACATAGTCGTTCTCAATCAAAAATTGGAGCCTTTGAGCCCCCAACCAAAGTTAACATTTGAAAGGGGACAATGGAGCGAAAAAGCCCAAAGTTTCCAACAAAATGGTGCGGACGAGCCGGCAATTGCTTGGACGTCAAATCTCAAATCAGAGAATTATTCGATCCGCTGCCAGGCGAGAAAACTCGGAGGTCGTGAAGGCTTTCTCATTGTCATAGGCAAGACAGACGACAATAACTACATTTGGTGGAATATCGGCGGTTGGGGCAACACATTAGATACTATTGAGCAATCTGAAATGGGGTCCAAAAGAAGGATCAGCGACACCAAAAACTTCTCGGTCGAAAATGGCCACTGGTACAACATCGAAATTCGGTACTCACGGGATAAGATCGAGTGCTTTCTCGATTCAAAACTCGTGCATACGGCTTCGCTAGGTGTTCGGAAGACGCTTTTCGCTTCTAGTGGTATCGCAGCCGATGGTTCGACGGTTGTGAAAGTAACAAACGTTGGGTCAATTCCAATATTGATTGATATCAAATTGGCTCGGGATGTTCAACGCGTCAAAACAGTAGATATTGACGTTCTTTCGAAGAACGATCCACTCGCTGAAAACTCTTTAGAATCTCCCAAGAATGTCTATCCGCAGCATTTTAGATCAAGGCTTGCAAATGGAATGATCACTCGCGAGCTTCCGGCATACTCATTGACAATTCTAAAGATTAAGAAGTCTTAGTCTTCTCTGGTTTCTAAGGGAACCAGAGAAGACCGAACATCATCACCCTTCGGAAGAAGTCTGCGACGAATTTGCTAACCCAAAGAAGACATCCCCAGTGACAACGCTGATATCGAGTGAACCTTCACCTTCACCCAACTTGCCAATAACCTTTCGCTCTTCAATCACTGGGTCAAGCAGTTCAAAACCGCTCTTCACTGTGCCTCGCAAAGTGGAAAGATTAACTCGGCAGTTGTTGCCATCAGGTGCATAAAGGGCGATGTCACCCGAAACCGCAGTCAAGTGAACCGTGGTCGTAATCGCGGAGTCAAGCATAACTTTGATATCGCCAGATGCTGCTTCCACGCTGAGATTCTTTGGCTGCGAACCAAGAATACTCACATCGCCACTAGAAGTCTTGACCTCGATGACTCCTTGGCACTTGTCGATCTTCACGTTGCCCGATTTTGTATCCACGGCCAAAATGCTGGCTGGAGATTCCGAAACGCTAACATTTCCCGAACGATCAGAAATCTGAATCGAACCCGATGCATCCACAACTTTGATTTCACTTGTTGCTGCATCAATTCTAATGGCGGCCTTTGTCGAAGTGACTTTGACGTCGCCCGAAGCTACCCTAATTTCAACCGGAGTTCCGGTCGGAATCTTTGCTATCACGTTCGCGCTCATATTTGGGCTTTCTGGGATTCGAAATACAACGACATGTTCACTTTCCTCGATCACCGGTGTGAACAAGTTGGCCATGTTTTGGGCTTCGCCTTCGTCGTGAGACCGAAATGTAGCATCAATAGCCAGCGACCCTATATCATATCCGCCTTCAATTGTGATGTCGCCTGACTTGAGTTCGATGAGAAATGATTTTCCTTCTGGAATTGAAAGCGGTAGCTCGACGTGTTTTGTCTGGGCGATTCCAAAAATTACTGCGAACCCACCCGAATTCCGAGCTTCTTCTGCAGCCTTTTTCACAGCATCAACACCTTTGGTCACGCCCTCCCGAATCTGTCCCGCAATATCTTGCCAGTTCACATTCTTAGCAACATCCTTTCCAATCTTCTCAATGGAACCGATGAACTTGCTGATAGGGTCTTCGGTAGAGCTCGCTTCGCCATCTTTAGGAGCTTGTGTAGTCCCAGCAGAATCTGAACTGACTCCAACGGGTTCTTCAACCATCGGAGCATCGTTGAAGGCTTCAATGAGCTCCGCGGCGTCTTCCGCAGACAGTTTGCCTTCTTGAACCAATTTCATTATTCTCTTGATCTCTTCTTTCATTTTATGCGCCCTTCAAGCGTGCTTTTGCCTCTTCAGCCGTTATCAATCCCTGCTCCAGGTCATCCAAAATTTGTCGTCTATCGTCGGCCGATCTCGGCTTAGCCCGAGTTGATTCTTTGTAAGGAACAAGTCCCATGGCATCGAGCAGGACGTCCAACCGAGCTCTCACTGTGGGATAACTTAAATTGAGTTCCTTTTCGACAGTGCTTATCACACCTCGGGACCGCAAAAACACCTCTAGAAAGTCTCTCTGGTCTTTGCTAAGCCTGGCCGTTTCGGGCAACTTAAATTTGCCCTGAATTCTGATTCCACTGTCAATCGAAGATAGCTCGCTGACATACAGCGGACTACCTGTGACAGGGCAACTTGTCGGAATATCGTGTAGATCTTTTTCGTCCATGATGGTTCAGACTCTCGTTGTGGTAACGATTCTCCCTACGCGAAACTTTCAAGTGCCGTTTCAGAATTCGTTACTTTTTTACTATTTTGGCTCAAATATTCAAAGACTGAATACTCTCTATGACTTGATCCACTCCGATTTCAGACACATATTCCTCAGGTCGAGGGCATAGCACTGTCAGATGTGGGTTTGGCGGTGCCCAGAGTCGATGAATCCCTTCTCTAAAGAGTCCAATTATGGGGGTATTTGTGCCACAACTGAGGTGTAAGATTCCATTGTCAAGCGTAAAGACTAGCTTGGATCGAGAGATCGCACCCACGACCTCAGGCAAAGTAAATTCTCCTCGAAAATCGAGCACACCTGCTTCTACCAATTTATCTTCGTCGCTACCACCTTTCCAAAATTGCGACTGTGTGCTCGGTTTTGCACCTAAAAGACCAACTCTTTTGCCTTGAGAATGAAGGAAGTTGAGGACTTGAAGCCATTTATCTAATGGCCACAGTTTATCAGGCAGGCTGGCAGATGCACTCACCCAAACATCCGGGAGCTCTCGATTTGGGGTCACCATTGGCAATCGATATCGGGGTATTTCACCTTCCAAATAAGCCAAGCGACAAAAAATTTCTGCGATGTAAGTTGACTTCAAAAATGGATACTTATTTCGAATTTCAGGGGATATCCATTCCTGATCTCGCCACAAATTACCTCGTTCATCGTCTGGAAAGGCCAGATCTTTTCTCCCATCTTCTGCTAAACATGGACCGCAAACCATGGCACCACTCAACGCCAGGATGGAAGTCGCCGCCTTCGCCCAGGTTGTCCATTCAACATTAATGACCAGATCATAGGATTTTGTGGTGAGCAGGGCGGCAGATTCACGAACATTGGCACCATGGAGTGGGTAAGCAAAATCGACGAGATCGCTTGTTGAGGCCAATTCCATCACACGGGAACCCCCGTAGTAATCCAGAGTTCCCCCGTGCTGCGCCTTGAGCATTTGCATCATGGGAGTTCCAATGACAAAATTTCCGAGATTGTCCATCGTCACAAGAGCGATACGAGGGTTAGGTGGCAACGATCCACCCAAAAAACGATTCATCATCTTAATATTCGGCCCTTTTGAATCAATTTTCCAGAGAAATTATCCATGCTCGTAATGAGAAATCACATGTTCTGGTTTGCCATCTTCCACAATGAGCCCTTCCTTCAACCAAACGCACCGATCGGCTACGCGGCGAACGGAATCCATGTTATGCGAAACAAAGAGGATGGTGCCACCAGTGTTCTTAAAGGACTCGATCCTTTCGTAGCATTTCTGCTCAAAAGCATAATCGCCAACTGCTAAGACTTCATCCACAATCAAAACCTCAGCATCGACATGCATGGCGATCGAAAATCCGAGTCGGGCTTGCATTCCACTGGAATAAGTTCGAACTGGCGCATCAATATGATTGTGAAGATCCGCAAATTCGACAATTTCTTTTGTGCGATCTAGAGCTTGCTTTCGGGTTAACCCTAGAATCATGCCGTTGAAGAGAATGTTCTCTAGACCTGAAAGATCCGGGTGAAACCCAGCACCGAGCTCTAGCAATGGCGCGATCCTTCCGGCCACTTCAATCTTTCCGGAAGTCGGCAGATAAACCCTCGCGAGAAGCGACAAGAGGGTGCTCTTCCCTGCACCATTTCTTCCTACAACGGCAATGCATTGGCCTTTGGGAACCTCCAGATTGATCCCTTTGAGAACCTGGAGCCGCTCAACATATCTTTTTCTCCACCAAAGAGCTAGAGTTTTGATCGAACCAACTCCACTGTGATAAAGCGAAAATTCTTTATGGACATCTTTAAGGGAGATTGCAATAACCGGCGTCATGGTCGCTCGACAAACCTCCATTTCATTCGATTAAAGAGCCAATACCCATAAATCAGAACACCGAAAGAAATTAAGGCGCACGCACCAAAGAGCATCCAACTATGGGGAATTGGGGCGATTTTTTCCCCCGAGCCAATATCGATCATTCCAGGTGGAACGAGGGTTTTTTTGTAAGTCGTCGCGAGTTCGGCCAAAGGATTCAAGTGATATATCGTATACAAGGCCTGACCCGTAGACCCAAATTTTTGAAGCGAAGAATACACGTTTTCGCTAAAGTACATAACCGGAGTCATGAAGAAAGCCAAGTAAAGCATCACACCAACAACATATTTCACGTCTTCATAGAAGACATTGAGTGCTGAAATTATGAGTGCTGAACCCAAAGTAAAAGCTAAAGTAACGACGAGCATGACCGGCAAGAAGCCAATTCGCCAAGTGAATGGGCTCTCAATGAACCCCGTTCGAGCCCAAGTGAAAAACAAAAACGCAAAAAACACGCACAACGCTAACAAGAAATGGATAAAGTTCGCAAGAACCGAAGCGAGCGGAAGAATTTCCCGAGGGAAATAGACTTTCTTAACTACCGGAAGAGCCGCTAATACCGATTGCGCCGAATCCATTATGGCGAGATTCATAAACATGAACGGGAGATAAGCTGCAAGGACATAAGAAGAATAGTTCTCAGTTGTGTTTCTCAAGAAGAACTTGAAAACAAGTGTCATAACAAGAACAGTCATCAAGGGATTGATCAAAGACCAAAAAAATCCGAGGAACGAATTCTTGTATCGTATCCTCAGTTCGCGCTCGACCATGGCCCAGAGAAGCTCGCGGAATCTCCAAAGCTCCTTAAGTTCGCCGATCAATTATGGCTCCCACTTGTTTCTTAATAATTGCAATGAGTTTGACACTAACTGTGAGCTTCACCGGTTTGACTTCAGAAACTTCGATTTCTCCAGTTTTTTGCTGACCGGGCTCCAGCCCCAGGGCCAGCACCTCCCATGATTCTTTAGGAGTCTGAGTTAATTGAAATCTGAGAGGAAGACCTCTTTTGACAGTGTCAACAACAACCTTTTTCGTGTCATTCACCGCAAGAACATGCACAACAACAATATCTCCGACTTCAGATTTGACAACAGGTTTAGAGGAACCAGCGTTCAGCAAGTGTTGAGCGAAGATAATGGGCGCTAAGAAAATCACGGCGTTATCGAAAGGGACGTTACCCAAATTGCAAACGGAGCGATGGAAATCAGTCTTCCACCCTTGGAACGACATCACCTGTGACCATAAAATAGCAGCGTTCGGCGATATTCAACGCATGGTCAGCCATTCGCTCGACATGATGGATCGCCAAAAGCAACCAACCTGCGCTCACAGCTTCGTCTGGTTGATCGATCATATGTGCAAAAATTTGCCCTCTCAAGATCCTATAAAGTTCGTCCACCCGATCTTCCAACTTTTGAATTTCAAAAATCATAGAAGCATCTTTTTGGACAAACATCTGGGTAGCTTGTCTTAACATTTGTCGCGCGACATTTGACATCAGTGGGATATCTACGTAGTTTGTCGAACCCAACTCAGCTTCTACCTTAAGAGAAATTTTTGCGACATCAACGGCGAGATCTCCCATACGCTCGATATCCGTGATGATTTTGATGACGGTACCGATCTCGCGCAAATCCGTGGCCATAGGCTGATGGAGTGCCAAAAGCCGGAGGCACCGTTGCTCAGTTCCAATTTCTTTTATGTCGAGCTCATCATCGTCTTGCATCACGGCCCTGGCAAGGCCCGGATCCATGCGTTGAAGGGCATCGACGGCACGAGCCACCATATCCTCTGCCAAACTTGACATCTCGAGGACACTCGTTTCTAATTCACCAATTTCGCGACTATAAACTGTTCTACTACTGCTTTCCATCGTTTGTATATAAGAATGTCGATTGTTAAGACGTCCACAGACACACTTTTGTCGCTATATAGGCTCAATTCTGCGGATAGAAGCAGGCAACGCTTTGGTTCGGAAATTCTTGGAATTCCGGTTCAGTGTTACAACATCTTTCCTGGACAAATGGGCACCGATTAGAAAATCGGCAGCCAGAAGGAACTTCTCCCGAAATTTCACCCTCAATGGCAGGCGGAAGTTTCCCTAATGATTCGATCTTTGGTGCGGATGCCAATAGCCCGCGAGTGTAAGGATGCTTTGGGCTCTCGAAAACGGCATGGCTAGTTCCAATTTCGACTATTTTTCCCATATACATGACAGCCACGCGATCAGCAAGAAATTGAACCGTGGCTAGGTCATGAGAGATATAAAGAAACGTGCAACCTAGTGACTTTTGAAGGTCTCGTAACAAATTCAAAATTTGCGCCTGCATACTCAAATCCAGAGCAGCGGTAGGCTCGTCGCAAATCACAAGTGGAGGACGAAGCGCCAATGCCCGTCCTATTGCCACCCGCTGTCTTTGGCCCCCGCTCAATTGATGAGGATATCGATCGGCCAACTCCTCATTCATGCCAATGTCGACGAGAAGCTGCCCAATGTCTTTACTCTTGCCAGCAAGGTGGAGGGGTTCCGACAAAATGTCACGGATGGTATAGCGGGGATCGAGACTCGCATAGGGGTCTTGCCAAATCATTCCAATCTGCTCGGCTTGACCGCGCCGAACCCCTTGCACTTTGACTCCATTCAGCTCTATCGAACCACCAGAAAGGGGTTGAAGTCCCAAAATCGCCCGAGCCAATGTCGTTTTTCCGCAGCCCGATTCGCCAACGACAGCCAAAATTTCGCCCTTCTGCGCCGTAAGAGAAACTCCATCCACAGCATTAATAACTCGGCTTCCCTGCCGAAACGTGACAAGAGCATTTTCGATTTTGAGCAAGCTCATCCATCACCATCCTTACGACCTTTGCTCCATTGAAGTCGTTCGGATAGCTTATCGAGAAAGTCATATTCATCAACGCAGACGAGCCTCGTTTTACGTGGTGAGCGAGTCACACGAACACGATCTCCGCTAAGCAAATGGAGACGGCTTTGACCGTCGCACGAGAGAACGGCATCACCGCGCGTTTCGATCTGGACGTCGATGACACTGTCTGGATCGAGAACCAAAGGTCGGGCTGAGAGAGTGTGGGGCATGATCGCGGTGATAAGAATGGCATCCAATTGAGGATCGATAATTGGCCCACCGGCCGAAAGTGCATACGCTGTTGAACCTGTTGGAGTCGACATCATAACACCATCGGCCGGATATTGCGCCAAGGGTCGCCCATTAACTCGCGTATCGAAAGTCAACATGCGGGTCGTTGCCGAACGCTGCACAGCGGCCTCATTTAGTACATGCAAAACAGCGACAATCTTTTCCTCACGAATGAGTTCAGCTTGGATCATCATTCGGTCAATTATCTTGGCCTGTCCGTCAATGTACTGGCTCAGAGCAGCGCCGGTTTCTTCGGGGTGAACTTGAGTGACAAATCCAAACCTTCCAAAATAGACACCTAATATTGGGGTGCCTGTAATTGAGCAAATATGAGCAGCCCGGATAAGAGTTCCGTCTCCCCCAAAACTAATCATAAGATCAGCAAGGGCCAATTGCTCGGGCGGAAGAGCCTCCACGCCGACGGCCGTGGCTCCTTCTCGATCTGAACCTACAAAAAAACCCCTAGACCGGAGCCATTCAGCAGTTGCCTTTGCTGCTCGAATCGCGTCCGGCCGGTAGAGGTTGACAATCAGGTTGACCTTCACAGGTCAGTGCTCAGCAGATTTTAACCTTTCGAGGTTCTTGCGGGCATCAGCAAAATTCGGATCAAGTTCCAAAGCCTTTGTGAGAACCACAATCGCATCTTTTCGTTTATTTTGCCGTTCAAGTGAAACAGCGAGATTGTTGTAGGATGGCATGTATTTCGCGTCGAATTTTACCGCTGAGCGGAATGAATTTTCTGCGTCTGCGTTCTTTCCGTTTTTCAGTTGGACAAGTCCCAATCCATTGAGTGCTTGGGCATTATTTGGCTGCTGCTTGGCTGCAAGAATGTAGTGCTCTGCAGCTGCATCGTGATCCCCTCGATTCCATAGAACGTTAGCCAGGTTCAACCGAATGTCAGTCCGCTTGGAATCTATCTTCAAGATCTCGCGCCAAAGTTTTTCAGCATCTTGACTGCGACCCGTTTGAAAATAGAGCGCCGAAAGGTTTATTTTGGCGTCGACGCTGCTCGGATTGGCTCCAGAAACTTTTTCAAAGTAAGGAATTGCATCAGAATATCGCTTGGTTTCTAAAAAGATGAAAGCCAAATTCTGGTTGGCATCAAGATCGTCTGGTTTTAGATCAAGAGCTTTTCGATAACATTCTTCTGCTCCTGCCATGTCGCCTCCCTTTTGCTTCAAGACGCCCATGTTGAACCACATGTCAGCTCGATCATTGACAGACTTACCTGCCATCTCATAGAGAGACATGGCCTTTTCGAATTTCCCTTGTCTTGCATAAAGTTCAGCCAAAACAAGGACGATATTGTTGTCTTTATCGCCTAGTGAAATCGATTTCTCGATGTATTGAATAGCAAGTTCATCGCTTTTTGCCATCGCGTAAGCAGACCCGGCATTGTGTGCAAAGACCATGTTTGCTTTCTCGGCCTTACTTGCACGCGCATAGCAATCACCCGCCATCGCGAATCTTCCCTGCATTTCATATCCTCGCCCCAGGTTGTTAAGCGCAAATGGCTCATCTGGACGAATACCAAGGGCCTTTTCGTTGGCCATCACAGCGTTATTCGCATCTTTTCTTTTGAGATAGATGACTCCCATGTTGTACCAGGGTTCATAAAGGCTTGAATCTGCGGACACCATTTTTTGGTAGATGCTCAACGCTTTGTCTTCCTGCGCGGGCTTGGCGTTGCAATAAGCATTAGCCAAGTTATTCATGACTTCCAAATCATCACCACGAATGGCCATAGCAGCCTCTAGATGGCTTATTGCTGTTGAATAATCACCGTTCTGGATTGCAGCATAACCCAGCCACGATAAAGCCAGAGATTTGGATTCATTATCAGGCGACATGGTGAGAAGTCTCCGATAGGTTTCGAGAGCCTTTTTGGAGTCGCCACTCTTTTGATAAGCCACAGCAAGGTTAAGAGTTATGACCTTGTCATTTGGTGTTAATTGATCTGCTTGTTCAAAGTAACTTATCGCTTCTGGAACTTTGCCCATGTCTAAGCAAAGAACACCCATCTTATTGAGAATTCCAGAATCCTTTTTGGATTGAGCAAGGAACTTATATGATTGCAGTGCCCCAGCTTTGTCGCCACTTTTGTCTTGGGCCAATGCCAGATTGGTCATAAGATCAACATCGTTTGGTTGAACGAGTAAAGCCGTTTTGAGGGGTTCAACGGCCTGACCGAATTTGCCATCTCGAATGAAAAGATAACCAAGCCATGAATTGACATAGTAATCGTTCGCTTCCTTTGCCTTTATTTCGTTGAGCGCACTCACAGCCCCAGCGAGGTCGTTCTTCTTGGTAAACAATTCGATCGCTGCAACGATTTTTTGCGCTGATCCTCGCGAGACTTTTGGTTTCGCCGGTTCGGTCTGCGCGAACGACGTCGATGCTGCCAGCAAAAGCAGGCTCAAACTAATGGTGTAATAAACTCTCTTCATGACCCTAATGCCCCGAAGCTCTATAACTCTCTCAAATTAAATGCAATTGTGGTGCCAGTTGGAATTCAATCCACATGTACCCCGAACTTACTCTTGCATTATATCCCGAATTGAGTTCATATATCGTCCCATCATTTCTGCTAGATTCAGGTTGATCAACTCATCTCCATTGACTTCAATTTTGAATCTATTGTCATTTGTTGTCATCCCAATCGACATGGCCTCAAATCCCTGAGGTAATCGTTTCGAAAGTCTAGTAATATTGCGGGTTCCCATAAGGACGAGACCCGGGAATTCTCCAAACAACTTGGAATCCATACGATGGCCGAAACAGGAAAGGTCATCTATCGAAACCGAGCATCCGATGTTTTGACCCATACACATTTCTGCCAATGCGAATGCCAGTCCCCCTTCACTCACATCGTGCATGTTTGTCACGAGTCCCTCTTCTGCGAGCTCCGCAAGGAATTCACATTGCTCTCTTTCTCGCGACATAATGGGCTTTTCTGGAATTCCGGTCTCTTTTGAATGGCAAATTGAAAGATAAGCGCTTGCCCCAATGCCTTGTTGTACTGAAACCTCTCGTTTGTACCAAAGTAGGACGATATCCACACCTGGTTCAAGAAACGCCGATCCCACGCGCTTGGAAGCATCTTTCATGAGGCCACACATGCCAATCAAAGGCGTGGGAAGTACCTCTCCCAACTCGCTCTCGTTATAGAAACTGACGTTTCCGCTGACAATCGGCGTGTTCATCGCTTCGCAAGCGTCTGCTATGCCTTTTACAGACCTTTCGAATTGCCAAAAGACATGAGGCTGCTTTGGGTTTCCAAAATTGAGCCCGTCTGTTGCAGCGACTGGACGCGCCCCAGTGCAGGCGACATTTCGGGCCGCTTCTGCAACGGCAAGTTGACCTCCAGTATAAGGATCAAGATAGACCCACAAAGAATTCCCATCAATTTTTAACGCTAGTCCCTTTTGAGTTCCGCGCGGAGCCAAAACTGCTGCATCGCCTTCTCCGCAGGTTAACGTTGTTTGAGTTTGAACCTGCTGATCATATTGACGAAATATCCAGTTTTTCGATGCCAAAGATGGGTGAGAAAGGAGTTTCAACAAGGCCATCTCATGCTCTGAATCTGGAATTGGAGAGATATCAAAGGCCAGAGCGTCGCGATAATATTGAGGCTCTTGGGCCAAAAGATTGACAACAGGGCAACCATCCGTTAGGTCGCTAGCATTAACATCAACTTCTTGGATGCCATTCCTGCTTACCCGAACTCTGCCCGAATCTGTCACATTTCCGATGACAACGGCATTCAATCCCCATTTCTCAAAGACTTGAATGACCTCATGCTCCCGACCCAAGAACGCTACACAAAGCATTCTCTCTTGGCTCTCACTGAGCATCAGTTCATAGGCCGACATATCACCTTCTCTCATTGGCACAAGATCCAAATTGATCTCCATGCCAACGCCACCTTTGCTAGCCATTTCCGTTGTAGAACACGTCAGTCCAGCTGCTCCCATGTCTTGAATCGACTGAATGGCTCCAGTCTTTAAAGCTTCAAGTGTCGCTTCAATCAGAAGTTTTTCAGCAAAGGGATCTCCAATTTGAACATTCGGTCGCTTTTCTGCGCTATCTTCATCGAGATTTGCACTCGCAAAACTCGCACCATGAATTCCGTCCCTTCCAGTAGCCGAACCTAAATAGATCACTGGGTTGCCAGATCCTTCAGCAGACGATGTTGTGGCTTCTGCTATAGGGAGCAAACCCACGCACATGGCGTTCACAAGTGGATTCCCGGAATATCGAGGGTGAAAAGTCACCTCGCCAGCCACAGTCGGCACCCCCACGCAATTGCCATAACCGCCGATACCTGCGACGACATGCTCAAAAAGATAATGATTACGTGCCACGATCGCAGGTTCCAGATCCGCAGATTCAATGGGGCCAAACCGCAAGCTATTGAGCATAGCAATGGGCCGAGCACCCATTGTGAAAATGTCTCGAATAATGCCACCTACGCCCGTTGCTGCACCCTGATATGGCTCGACGGCCGAAGGATGATTGTGAGATTCAACCTTCATGGCAATCCCTAAACCATCGCCTATATCGACAATTCCGGCGTTTTCAAGCCCTTCGCCTTCTATGGCTTCTTTATATTTCTTAAAATAGGCCAGAACAGGACGAGAGCACTTGTAAGAGCAGTGTTCACTCCATTGCACGCTAAACATCCCAAGTTCAGTGTAAGTTGGAGTTCGGCCCAACAATCGACAGATTTCATGAAACTCAAGATCACTGAGACCCATTGAAAGGTATACATCTGGTTCGAGCGTGACCATCAAGCAAAGTATAACTCTGGCGGTTATTGTGTCCCTGACCATTTGCAGTTGCAAGCCAACCGCAAATTGGATCGGATCTTTTCGCGGAACGATGAATGTCGATTCGGATCCTTCCATTGACCCTTCGTTATTGGAGACCATGCGAGCCATCAAGCTCGAAATCAAGAAGGATGGAACATTCAGCTACACAGAAAGCGGATTTGGCTTTGGTGGTTCTCTTAGTTTAGGCTCTGATACGGGCACACTCCATATTCAAACTATGCTGGGTCGCAGAATCGAAACTTTAGGCGAATCTGCAAAATCTATAAAGCGTGAGCGTCGCGTGGAACTGAAAAAGAGCGGTGACATCCGGGTTGAAACTTCCACGGGTGAATTGATCACTCTGAAAAGAATCAAGTCATAAAAAAAACTTTATGCCCCAAGAATCCTGTGATTCTCAAGGGCAAAAGTCTCTGAATTTGGATCTGGTCGCCACCTAGTGGCAAACCAAACGTTGCAGCACTAAGCAGCTTTTGGAACATCCGTCGTTTCGTTGATTCCACCTTCTACGATGCTCAACTCAACGTGCGACCCGACATTGGTTCTGTTGTCTTCGACCAACATCGCAGTTTGTGCAGCTTTGTAGTAAAAGATCGCTGCACTTGCAAGATATACCAATCCTAATGTGGCTGCTAGCACGGTTCTGATTATTGGAGAAGTTCTCCAATTCCTATAGACCACAAAAACGAGAGCTTTGTGCCAGGCTTTTATGCGAGTTTTGTTGCATAAAGCTCTCGTTTTCGGTCAAATATCAGTCGACCGAGACCGTGGTGTGAGGCAAATGACCGAATATTGACTCTCTCAAACCCTTGACTCTAGGATTGATGAGTTCGGCATCTCGTTGGAAGTAAATCGGGATCCAAGGAGCATCTTGGAGTACGACGTCTTCGGCTTTCGCATAAACCCCCACGGCCTTATCAATATCTTGAATGGCATCAGCTTCCTTACACAATGCATCGAATTCAGGGCTGGCATAACCCATTTTGTTTTCTGGGCCCCATGTCGCCAACATATGACTTAAGAAGTTTTCTGGATCAACATAGTCTGCCGCCCATCGCATGTGATAAAAGGTTTGCTTTTTCTCGTTGTATTTCGTTAAATAAGCTCCCCATTCCATAGACTGCAACTTGACCTCGACTCCGAGATTCGATTTCAACATGCTGGCAACGGCTTCTGCAACAATTTTGATATCTGGACGATCTTCGCGGAAAGTGAGGGTGAGAGGCTGTAATCCAACTGCTTTCACATATCCAGCCTGAGCCAACAGCGCGTTGGCAGCTGCAGGGTCATATTTGAAACTCTTGGCATCTTTTCGATCCCCGCCCGGAATACCTGGAGGAACAATTGAATTTGCAATAAGATTGATTCCACCCAACCTTTCATTCACGATCTTCTCCTTGTCGATGGCCATAGCAAATGCCTGCCGAACTCTCTTGTCCTTAAAGGGCGGATACATCAATGAATTCATCCCGATGTAGTAGATCGAAGGTCGCGGATAAAAATGGATTTGATCTTTGAATTTCGAATCTTTCTGCAATCCAGCGATATCTTGTCTCTCCAGCTGAACCAAATCCAGTTCACCATTTTTGAACTTATTTAATCGGGTCACAGGGTCTCCCAAAACCCACCTTTCGATGGTTTTGACCTTCGGTGCTCCACCATGATAATCTTCAAACGCTTCTAATGTAATGAGTTGTTGGGGCTGATAAGACTTGAGCTTGAACGGGCCACATCCGACCATCTGGCTGACTTCGCTTACTTCTTTGTCGACAGGGAAATCTTCTTTTGGAACAACCGCGGCCGCCAAATAAGTGAGCTTACCGAGAAAGAGTCGATCCGGAGCTTTGAGTGTTATTGAAACATGTTTTGGATCGATGACTTGTACTCCGCTGACTTCAGGAGCTCTTCCTGCAAACTTATCGCTAAGACCCACAATGCCACTGAAATAGGCATCGCTGACAGGAGATGCGAGTTTCGGATTTGCCGTTCGCTCGAAACTGTACTTCACGTCATCTGCTGTAACTACTCGCCCGTTGTGAAACTTGGCGTCTCGCAATGTAAAAGTGTAAGTGAGACCATCGGAGCTCACATCCCATTTTTCGGCTAAGTAACCCACAGGTTTGTTATTTGTATCCCACCCAACAAGACCTTCATAAATCTGCTGCAACAGGTCTATCGTGTCGCCATCCTGAACCTTATGCGGATCCATTGTTGTGGGGTTCGTGACGATAGAGTATCGAAACACACCGGGTTTGCCGGCCTGGGCGGTCGATGAAAACTTCCCTGGCCCACAGGATGATACAAACAAAAGGCTGGCCATTAGAGCTGCGAAGCCGATTCGTCTCATGAGAACTCTATTTTAGCCCTTATTGGCAGATATCCCTTGTAACAAAGATCGAAAACTTGGCAGTTTTGATTCAAGGTGATGCTGCCAGAACACGAAAAGGAGCTTGAGACACTCATCTGCCTCAAGAATGTTTTGAGGTGGTTTCTCCAATTCAACGATACGATCCATGGCCATGAGGGCTTCCACACTAGCAATGACAACATCATTAAATTGCGCTCGAACTTCGCTAGAGACGTAGCCCCCGGCAGATGGTGATACGAATGCCGGATTTTCTTGTACTGGCGATGAAGTGGCAGAACAAACGAGCCAACTCGGGTGCAATCCTTCTGCTTCCATGAGCTTAGCTTGAGCCCACACAAAAGCCGATTTCCAATTTGAAAAGGATTCGATTTGCTGTAGACAATCGATAACCAGCCCGTATAGGTCAATCGAATCTGGACCAACGGACTCATAGCTGACGGCCACAGAAACGGTTTCGGCAAAAGCCAATGCCGAAAGCAGCCGGTTGTAATCTTGTCTCAATCTTGGAAAAGAAGTGATGGGTTCGACTTGAGTGACGAACCGTCGTGCTCGCCCCGACGCCCAGCCAAATTTCGCTCGAACAAGAGGTTCGCTGCTTCCACAAAGTCGCGACCCGGGCTTTCTTGATCCCTTGGCGATGACATCGATTTTGCCGAAATCACGGGTGAGCAAGACAAGGCGACGGTCGTTTTCACCGGAATCAATCCGACGTAAAACGACCGCCTCCGATGCTTGGTCAGCGCCCACTCAATTGTTGCAAGCTCTGAATCCATTCGATCCAAATGTAAAACATTCGATCGATGACGAGAGCAAACCGGGCCATGACCGTGCTTCCGAAGATGGCTCCAAAACCAATCATCAACATCCAACGGCCCATTTTATTAAAGACCGATAGGAATTTCGATTTGAGATCGAAGCTATAGAGAAAGTAAGTGAAGGCAGAAAGCAAAGTCACCACAAAAATGAGATTATTGATGGCCTGAGACATATAAAGGTTGCTATTGATTTCAGCAACTTTTTCCGGCGGTAATCCCGCAGTTACAGGCTTTACAAAACTACTCATCGTCGTTGGGAAAATAGGTTGCATGCTTGCATAAAGCTGTGGCCCATATGTTTGCCACCAGATTTGAATTTGCTGACCTGCCCATAATCCGATAATGATTCCGATCGGAATTCGGCTCATCCAATTGTGCTTCTTGTTAAAGACCATATATCCCATGAGCCCAATCGGCAAAAGGAAAATATAGACCCAATAAGCCGGTGTTGCAACCGCACCCGTCGTTGCATCCAATTGGCCTGTCATTTTTTGCCACCACAACGGATAGAGTGTCTCCTTCCAGAGCGCAACAATGGCATACCCCGCGGCTAGCCCAAGGAAGATATGTTCAAAAAAGCGGAAGAATTTCGTTTCTTTGTAGAGTACAGAATAGAGTCCAATTGTCGCAATCACACCACAGGTGAGTTTTGCAAAATTGTACATATCCATAGATTGCTGCGTAACCATTAGGAAGCCTTACCTGCTTTTCTTGATAGGATCATGCTGACATTGCCAGCGACAACGGCAAGAATGAGAAGCACAATGGCAAAGTGGAAAGAGAGATAATACATTGATCCCCGGGCAAAATCCACGCCCTCACTCACTGGTGGAGCCTCTTTATCCTCTTTACCCGCCCAAGGGACTTCGATCCGGCCATTGGCGTCCTTGTGATTCAGCCCATGCTTCATCATGTATTCAACATCGTAAACTCCCTTGAGCCCGATTGCCACACCTTTGACCTGCCCCGATTGGAACCACGGCAAAGTCGATGGACCAATAACGCCCGTACACATCACCGCTAGGTTTGCTTTTTCATTGAGCCTCTCAACAGCTCGGTCGACTGTACTTGAAGCCGTAACAATGACATAGAGCGAGGAGTCTCCGACCTTCTTGACAGACTGAAGTACGGGAGACTCGAAAACGGGTCGATCGACGCCTTTGCTCGGGTCTTTAACCTGCCGACCACCAAAAACTTTACGCACGTCGAATGCAATGGAATTCAGAGTTCCTTCAGCATTTGGGAAATAAGCGAGATCAACGTAATCGTCCCATGGTTTAGCTTCTGCTAAACCAGATTTCTTGCGCTCATCGTTAATCCTGCGGATCACGTCTCGATAAACTCCAGGAGCTTGTGGGTCACCAACTGAATAGATAACGAACTTGAGCTTTCGAGACATACAGATTCTCAAAAGAGCTTCCAAGTGCCCGGCATTTTCTCCTCTCGTCGAGATTGTCCAGTCAGATTGGATAAACACCGTCTGTTCCGGTGGTGCCGTCATCAATCGATAGTAAAGAGCCTTCGAGTAAGGATCGGGTTCAACTGGAATTGTGATTTTCGCAAAGAGTGGCAAAGACGTCATTGCAACCAGGATCACATAGAGAACTCTACGATCAAGGTTTTGCAAGATATCCAGCATCGATTTTTTCTGATCGCTCATACCGAAACACCGCCTTTTTCGAGTCCTAACCAGAGTCTGAGGCCCATAGCCAAAGCTCCAAGCCCAATTCCAAAGTCAACAGCTCGCAGAGCTGGCACTTGAAGGAATCCTCTCACCCAGCCAGCAATCGATGTGAGCTTAAATGAATTGAGATAACTCGCTTCGTTGATATCTGGATTTGCCTGGGGCAAATTCATCGAATGGGCCATATTCGCAACTCCATGGTTCCAAGTAAACACAACTGCCCCGAGAAGACTAATCATGAGGATGAGTGCACTCGCCATAAGCACTGTCGATTCAATGGAACGGATTCGAAAGGCTCGATAAGCTGCTGAAAGAATGAAGAACGCGATCATGGAAAACATCGCGGAGTCCATTTGCATCAAGAATCCATCAAACAAGAGATCCTTTCCAAAATTTGCTAGACCCCAATTCGCCATGTCATTGAGTTTTCCAGCGGGATCTTGAAACTCTCTCAAATTCCAGTCGATATAGCCAAAGATCGTGATGACGAGCATAGAAACAATCAGCACGACGCTAAATTGTCGGTCCGCTTGTCTTTTGAAGATCTTTGCCAAATGAATTCGCATGAGCGAATAGATTCCGAGTCCCAAAAGGATTGCCGTTAGGATGTTCGCAACATCGGCAATTTTCGGCAAGGCATCGTTAAGTACAAATCCTACACCCTCGACTCCATTTCGAGGCAAATCTGCTGGCCCACGACTAATGGGCTGTGGCCAAATCCAAAGTAGAACATAAAACGCTCCTGCAATAAATGTCAATGTCCAAACGACTGGTTTCCTGAGCCTTGTTGGGGCAACCATGAGCCCATAAATTGCGGCTATTCCAATAAGAAAAGCGATGATGATCTTGATCCACATTTCCTGTGAACCAGGCTGTACACCCCAAAACGTGAGCTTAGGAGCGGATTGGGCTAAAAGTTCCATTATTGAGTTCCTCCAGCGGGTGCGGGCGATGTCGGCTCTTGCTCTCTCTTAACTTCTAAATCTTCTTTGGTGAAGTAAGGATTAAACAACCGATAAAGGCCCGTATCCTCTGTTGCGGCTGGTTCAACTTTTTCGGCTTTCTGCATTGTTTCAGCATTAGCATAAGTTTGCTTTTCGTCGTCACTAAACGCCTTCCAAATTTCAGGCTCGGCATCTTTTAGGGGAACACGGTGCATATCTGTTTGGCTCAGTCGCTGACTACTATTGATCCACAAGCCGATAAAGACAAACGCTGCCATAAGGAGCTTGCACCAGTCCTGCCCCACAAGACTTCCAACAAGAATAGGCTGACGAGTGAGATAAGCACTCGCTGCATAAAACTCATCTCCGATTAAAACATAATCGCAAGCTGCAATAAAGAATGGTGTTTGCGATTTTTCTGTTGACCCCGCAACTTGAATCGCACCTAAGCTGTTTGCTGTTTCTGCAAAGATCAGGGATTCAGCAAAGAATTCGCCCAAGAAAAATGCAGCAGCTACTTTTTCTCGGTGAATTAGTCCCGCAACACCTGCTGCAAATGCAAACTGTCTGTCTGTCACAAATCGAACAGAATCTTGGTCGTACCTCTCTTCGACACCCTGTTGCTGATAGACATCTCGAATTACTTCTTGAGCGACTGTATAAACAGCTGCGTTTGCCACACATAAACGAATTGGAGTTGCAAATTGCGCAGCTGATTTCGTGACATGGGCAAAAATATTGAGAGCCTGAACAGAGATCGCATTCAAATCTCCAATTCCTGGAACCATGAGAACAGGGCGTCCCATTTCTGTTGCACGCCCAATTGCATCGTCAATGGCATTGAGCCCAGGAATTCGTCGAATGTAGAGATCTTTTTTCTTTTTTTCGCTTCGGTAGATATTGTAAAGGATGAACCCCACCAAAACAAGTGAAAAGATCATTCCAAACCAACCAGTGTCGTGCCATTGCATCGAAGTTTATTGTCCTCCTTCGGGTTGCTCTCGGAGCTCTTCTAGCCTCCGAATCAAGAGTTCTATTGCCTCACGGTCTTGAGCCAATTGGCTGTAGTTATTGACGTTTCCAATTCCTACAAACGGTGCAAGAAAAGGCGAAAAAACAATTAATGACTGTGAAGCTAGTCCGGCAACAGGTTTGTGCATTTCTAAAAACAAAATAGCTGGGGTCTCCGCTTTACGTTTGTGGATGGCTTGTGCCGTCTTCTCCACAAGTTCCAGTTTCTGATCCGGAGTCAGTTGTTCGTTCCAAAGTGCTTGCATTGTTTTGCCAGAGTTCGCGTATTTTGCACAATACTTCGTCTCCGTTGCTAGCAAATCGCAAAAACAATCCGCGAAAAGCATCCAAACGGTTCGAATTTTCGAAAGGACTAAGTCTTATGCCATCGTCTTGAGGAATCAGACGTTTCACATCGTTCCAGGTGATCGAAGTAATTGAAATACCGATTCTTTGTTTTGCTTCGTTTGCATCAAGACGGTATTTGACAGGTAAAAAAAGTTCAGCGGTGGAAACAAAAACGACTCCAGCTCCAAGAATCGCAAAGAGTATGTGGTGAAGAATGAAGAATCCAGCCAATGCAGCTATGACCATGGCAACCAAGGCAATTGTCCTCTTTTGAGGTTGAGATTCCCAGGCACAAAATTGCCACTCTAAAGGCACAATTGTTGAATGGTCTTCTGCCATCATCTCCAGCCATCAAAAAGAGTGCTAATGGATTCATTTGTATGAATTCTTACGATAGCTTCTCCTAGCAATGGAGCGGAAGGCAAAACCGTGAGTTTTGGAAATTGCTTGACGCTAGGAATCGGAACCGTATCGAGTGCAACAACCCGAGACACTACCGAATCTTGAAGTCTTTGTGGCGCGTTTCCACTGAAAACAGCATGAGTACAAACAGCCATCACTCCAGTTGCTCCACGTTTCAAAAGAGCTTCGGCACCCATGATAATTGAGCCCCCGGTGTCGATCATGTCATCAATCATGATGCACTGCTTGCCTTCGACCTCACCAATAATTTCAACGATATCGACCTTGTTGGGTTCTGGGCGTCGTTTGGCAATGATTGCGAGCGATGTATGGAGCATTTCTGCCAAAGCTCTTGCCCTGGTGACACCTGCAACATCTGGGCTTACAACCACAACGTCATCTAAATTACTGAATCCTTGTTCAATAAAGTAGCGACCTAAAATTGGGCCGGCATAGAGGTGGTCAACAGGAATATCAAAGAAGCCTTGAATTTGTTCAGCGTGAAGATCAACGCAGACCACTCGATGCGCACCCGCTTCTTCGATAAGGTCAGCAACTAATCTTGCGGTAACAGGTTCGCGAGGTTTGAGTTTTTTATCCTGACGGGCATAGCCATAGTAAGGCATGACTACGGTTATCCGGTTTGCGCTCGCTCTTCGAAAGGCGTCGAGCATGATGAGTAACTCCATGAGTGTGTCGTTAACAGGAGCGCAAGTTGGCTGAACAATATAAACATCATTGCCCCTTGCGCTTTCATCGACCTGGAATCGGATTTCACCATCGCTAAACCTGGTGGAAGTGACTCGACCCATTTGAATTCCGAGATAGTCGGCAACACGTTGGCCAAGATCGGCATGTGCAGTTCCACTAAAAAGCTTCATGTCCTGAAGCTGTATCGGGTCGATACGGCTATTTTGATTACTTAAGCCTGATTTGATTTCTTTTTCCTCCACAAAGCCACCCATCCTTCTTTATTCTCCTGTCTTGCTCGTCCTATAGCAATTGCATCGTCTGGAACATCGTGTGTCACCACGCTTCCTGCTGCAACCATGGTCTCGTTTCCAATTTTGATTGGAGCCACAAGTGTACTATTTGAACCGACAAAAGAGTTATCTCCAATTTCAGTTCTGTGCTTAGAAAATCCGTCGTAATTGCAAGTAATTGTCCCTGCTCCGATATTGGCCTTTTTACCAATACTCGCATCGCCAAGATAAGTGAGATGGCTTACCGCTGTTTGATCGCCAATGTCTGTGTTTTTGATTTCGACAAAATTGCCAATCTTGACACTTGTTCCCAGGTTGGCTCCTGGCCTTAAATTGCTGAATGGACCGCATCGACTGTCTCTCGACATATGAGCCTGGTCGATGTGGCTCATAAAGACGCGGCATCCTTGCTCAATGATCGAATCTTTGATCCAAGCGTTTGGTCCGATCGCGCTACCACTTCCAATTTTCGTTTTGCCTTCGATGACTGTCATGGGTTGGATCGTAACATCGGGCTCAATTTGGACATCAAATCCAATGTAAGTGCTCGTGGGATCAACAATAGTGACTCCACGCATGGCATGCTCACGCAAAATTCTCAATCTCATTATTCTCGAGGCTTCTGCAAGTTGCCATCGATCGTTCACTCCCATAAACTCGTCTGGATCATCAAATACTCGGGCCACAACTTTGCCTCCCCTCTTAGAAATTGCAGATACTGCATCAGTTAAGTAGTACTCGTTTTGAGAGTTTGCACATTTGAGTTCTGGAAGGACTTCAAGAAGTAACTGGCAATCAAATACATAAACCGCTGGATTGACTTCCAGAATGTTCTTCTCTTCTTCAGTCGCATCTTTGTCTTCGACAATTCCACGAACAAATCCTGATTGGTCTCGCAAAATTCGTCCATAACCTTTGGGTTCCACAGTGACAAAAGTCGCCATCGAAACCTGTGCAGATTCTTTTTCAAAGTCAGAAAAAAGTTGCGCTAAAGTGTCGGCAGAAAGGAGTGGAGTATCACCGGGAGTCACAAGTACCGGCCCATGATGATCTTTGAGAAAATCCGCTGCCATCATCGTGGCATGTCCTGTGCCGAGTTGCTGCTCCTGAACAGCGTAGCGATAATTTGAGCCTAAGGATTCCTTCACCAAATCACCGTGGTAACCGACTACAACAATTGGACTCGAGACTCCAGATTTGAGAACTGCATCACCCACGAGCTGAACCATGGGGACACCCGCAACCTCATGGAGCCCTTTGGGTAGATCGCTCATCATGCGTGTTCCCTTTCCAGCTGCCAATATGAGGCCCGCGAGGTTAGAATTCGACATGATTGGAACACAGAATTTACCTCGTTAGCGACTTCTTTTTTTACAATATTGAGACCACAAACGAAAACAATCATAATATGGTCGTGACTGTTCATGTGACCGACCATCCCCTCGCCAAACATCTCGTATCGGGATTGCGCGATGTGGCGACTGAACCTTCTCGATACCGCCAGTTGGCATGGACACTTTCCACGATTCTCATTCTCGAAGCCACGAAAAGCCTCGGCACCAGAAGGCGAGAAGTAAAAACTCCGTTGGAAATTTGCGAGGCCGAAGAATTAGAACAAGGGCTCGCTGTTGTTCCTGTTCTTCGGGCTGGGCTCTCAATGTTAGAACCTGCTTTGCAGCTCTTCCCCAATGTAGCCGTCGGTTACATTGGTCTTGAACGAGCGCACGATACCGCTGTTGCCCATAGCTATTATTGCAAGCTCCCACAACTTGAAAACCGCTTTGTTCTTTTGGTGGATCCCATGCTTGCAACCGGTGGATCTGCCTCGCAGGCCGCAAGTTTGCTCAAGGCTCATGGAGCGAAATCAATCGCAATGGCCTGCGTCATCGCTGCACCGGAAGGCGTATCAAAAATGAACGATAGTCACCCCGATATTCCAATCTACACGGCAGCACTAGATCGCGAATTGAACGACCAGAAATACATTTTGCCCGGCCTAGGGGACTACGGGGATCGCCTCTATGGAACCCACTAAATTTTTCTAACTGTTATCTTCAATCATGGGAATAGCCGTCACATCGTCCGCCCGAAAAGTGCATTTCAGTACGATTGTGCTAGTGACAATTGGCATGGTGGATTTGGTTTCCACGCTCATATGGCTTAACATGGGGCAAAGTGAAGCCAATCCCCTCTTCGCAACACTGGCTGCGCATGGATCAATCGCGTTCGCCCTTGCGAAAATAGCTTTCTTAGCCCTACCGGTGGCGATCATTGAATATGCCCGCACGAAGAGGCCAATTACCGCCGAAGTTGGAACCTGGATCGCGATTACACTCTATGCCTTTTTATGGATCAGACATATCATCGAACTTTAAATCTTGGAAAAAGTTTTGGGGAAGGTGAAATCTTGACCCCGTTTGCGTAATCTGCTGCCGAATTTGGATCATCGATGCAAGCAAGGATTGCAGGGATCAGTTCCACTTCTTGAGTATCAAGATTGAGAGCGCTTAAGCATTCATCAAGCGCTAGTGTCACAACAGACTCAATTCTGCGCCTCATGGGGTCAATCGGGATCGTCAAAGTCGTGTTTGGGTTCTCCCGTTGCTCGATGCATCTTGCCAAAGAAAAGGAGTGAAATGACCGACATGACAACGGTCGAAATTCATAAACTGAACAAAGCCCCTCGACATTCAATGGACACATGAGTCTTTGGTTGTCACGCGACTCAAGAGATGGGTCATCCATTTGACCCCTATACAATCGCAATTTTTCGATGAGTTCTGGGGCATCTTTTATGGCTCGAGCAATCACCATGGCCGATGGCCAAGTGCATGTTACGCGGAAAGTGCAACAGTGATTACAGCCCGTTTTACACTGGAGATTCTGCCTTCCGGCATCAGAAAACACCAGCATTTTAGGAGCTGCATCAAGAATGCCATCGAGAGTTTGATAAACATATTTCAATCCTTCGACAATTGCCCCGGGTGATACCGATTGTCCGATGGCCCTTAGAAATGAGATCGCGGTTAAACGATAGATATCGATCAACGCATCACCATTTGGCTCTGATTCGAGGAAAACAGGAAATGGGATCTGATACTTTTCAATGAGATCCGGTTCGGGAAAAGCTTTTTTGCCCACTTTATTTCTTCAAGCTTTATCCCTTAAGATAGACATCGGGAACAACAGCCTTTACACTGGCTTTATCAGGGACTTTAAACGGAACGAGTGTGCTGACTCCCGGCTCTTGCATTGTCACTCCAAACCAAACATCGGCGCTTTCGATTGTCATAGGATTGTGCGTCACTA
>CAZOVP010000011.1:0-39041 GCA_964583465.1 uncultured Fimbriimonadaceae bacterium
TTGGTTCCGGGATTACTTTCCTGAATCCATCTTTACATCGGGTGCTTGGACTTGGGGCTTATCAGTTGCTCCTTTATCCTTGACTGCATCCTGAGTTTCTTTGGAGACTGGCTGTGCATCAGCAGAGGCACCCGTGTCGCCTGAACCGCACCCGGCCGCGACCATGAAGATGGCTGCGGCCAAGATGAATAAACTTGTGAGTTTTTTCATAGGGTGCTAGGATACCTTACGGTCGCTGAATACCGCTCTCGTATCGTGGATCCCACTGATACTTGCCGTAGTCTGTGACTCGGAGAGCTGTGCAGAGTCCGTTAGCTGTCCAGTTGGTACCTGTTGCCATGTTGCCAGCTTTCTTTGGTGCTGCGTGGCTGTCTACGAAGCAGACGTTGCCTGTGTCGCCAAAGCGAGGAGCAAAACCGTCTGTGTCAGCCCACTTGCCGCTGGAAACTTGACCGTTTGGCTTGTAGTAGTAGTTCGAGCAGTTCTTGCCCCAACCGACTTGGACTGGGCCGTAGAAGTACTTTTCTGATGGCCATGCGTCAGGAGCATTAACCATGCTACCAATTGTGGTTGCGTTCAAGAAGTCCTTACCGCCACCATCAGCAAACATCACGATTTGAGCTGGTCGGGTGACCGCTGTAGCCGAAATGCTGAGGTAGAACTGGCCAGAACCTGGTGAACCAGGGTCGGTAGCTGGGCAGCCGAGAACAGACTGGGAATAAGAGTCGTTTGCAACGCAGAGGGTGCTCAAATAGCCATAGTTATAACCATAGCTGATGTTGAACGAATCCTTAAGTGCTTGACCAGACTTTGTTTCGCCTGGAGCTGTGAGGATGTCGTAGTTCTTGAGGTATGGATATACCGCGAACTGCCACATTTGTCGATAGTTACACTGCGTTGGGTCGAGTGGGAGACAAACGCCGAGGTTCCACCAAAGTGTTGGGAGAACGTCGTCTGTGTCGGTTGTGTAGATGTTTGCACAAAGTGCGATTTGCTTGGTGTTCGAAAGGTCAGAAGCCTTTTTCGCTGCAAGCTTAGCCTGTGCAAAAACTGGGAAGAGGATCGCTGCCAAGATGGCAATGATCGCGATAACAACGAGAAGCTCAATGAGCGTAAATGCACGTTTCCGCATAATGATTGCTCCGATACAAGGAACTTGCTTTGGCAATATAGCCTCAGCACAATTCCAGACGACTATTTTACACGCAGAGTTCGCGCCAATCCCACATCGAAATTAAAAGTTCATTGATTTCAAGAGTATTAGGTTCAAAGACTTCAAAGAACTAGTAATAATACTAGTTAGTAGTTTTGCGGGGCAAACCACTCATTCCAGGCGAAGAGATTCGATAGGATCTAGCTTAGAAGCTCGAATCGCAGGCCAGACCCCAAAAACACATCCCAAACCTAGCCCAACTAAGAGTGTTAAGACAATTGTTGGAAATGTCACTAAAGGTTTTATGGCAGTGAATTTCTCCAAAAGGGCGCAAACAATCAAGCTCATACAAAGCCCAAAAACGACGCCAGCAAACCCAATTGTTGCACTTTCCATTAGAAACTGAAGGAAAATATCTTGGTGGGTGGCTCCAGCAGCCTTCCGGATTCCAATTTCCTTTTTACGTTCACCAACGGACATCAGCATGACAGTCATAACTCCGATTCCACCAACGAAGAGCCCGATAGCTGTTAAACCTATCACGAGTGTGCTAAGAATTCCGATGACCTGATAAATGAGACCGAGGAGGTCTTCCTGTGTCAGAACACTATATTGCTGGCGATCAAGAGTCTTGCCAAGAACAGATTCGAGAGAGGACACGAGGTTCTTGGGATTGACCTCTGGGTTTGAGCTCGCAATAATACGATCGATCTGCATATTTGGAGAAATTGCTTTCATCGTCGCCATAGGAATATAAGCCACATTTTGGAAAGACTGCATATTGAACATCGATTGCCCAGAGAGCTTTTCCTTGGTGACCCCAACAACGTGATACTCTTGTCCGTTGATCGTGACTGTCTTTTGGAGAGCAGATTCAAACTTAAATAGAATTTCCTTGGCAGTTTGCCCCAAAACGACTTCCTTTGCGGCCCCATCCGAAATCTGGAAATTTCGGCCTTCTAGCATCTCGACTTTTCTTATTTCAAACCAGCTTGGAGTGCATGCAATAACCATGGGGTAAGCATCGTGATTTTGATAGCGCACACCCCCACCAGCAAAGGTCAGCATGGCCACATTTCGGATTCCGCTGATGGCTTTAAGGTCTTGCGCATGGTGCTCTTTAAACCAACTTTGACCACCCAAATTTGGATTAAACCCAGAAGCCATGTCGACATGACCTGGCACCACAATGAGCAGATTCACACCCAAATCTTCCACTTGCCCTTTGACATCCTTTTCAACGCCTAATCCAATGCTCATGAGCAGGATGATGGCCATGGATGCGACTGCGACTCCTGAACCACTGAGTAGGGCTCGTTGCCGGCTTTCCTTCAAACTTTGTATTGCGCAGGAAAGATTGGCATTCATTCGCTACCCCAAGATTTTTCCTTCGTGCTCATCAAGTTAAACCTGCCATCGACTCAAAATCCTCGATTCTGGAATTGATGACGATATCTTCAGGTTCGATGGGTCGAACTAGAGATATGTCAGATATTGAGCGACATCGGCTCAAGGCCACGTAGACTTGGCCATGGGCAAAGCCTTTTACATCCATATCGATGATGGCAGCGTCTAGAGTCAAACCCTGAGATTTATGGACTGTCACGGCCCATGCGAGCTTCAATGGCAACTGAACATATGAACCGACGACTTCTTTGCCAATGGTGCCTTCAATTGAATTCCATGTGTATCGATTTTTGTCCCATTTGTCAGGTTCTACGTCGACTATTTGCCCATTCGCTAATTGGATTCTCACCATGTCGTGGTCAAGTTCAACAATTTTTCCCATGGTTCCGTTTACAAATTGTCGCCCATTCTTGATCGTCATGACTTGAGCACCGAGCTTAAGACCGAGCAATGGATCTGTGGGAAAGTCTTTATTGTAATCACCGATAATCTCTCCTTTATAGATTCGAGCAGGCCCCGGGAGTCCATTTAGACGCTGTAGATTGATCGTGTCAGCTCTTCGGTTTGTCGCAGTCAGGATAATCGGATGTGGGTGATCCAGACTCGCTCCGACGCGGTCATTTAAAAATCCAAGCTCGCTAGAGTTTCCTTTTCGGATTTGTTCAAGTGCGAATAGGAAATCCTCATCATTTTGGCGAAAGATTTGCGTAAGTTCATAGACATCGATGCCGTAATTTCGAAGAGAGACTGCGTCGAAAAAGAACGGGCTAGCAAATCGATCTTGAATCATTTGAGAATCTGATCCAGATTGAACAACAGGTTCAAGTTGCCTCAGATCGCCAAATGCAATAATGCTCTTGCCACCAAATGGAAGTTGTGCATCGACATTCTGCCGTAAAGAAAAATCGATTGCGTCTAAGATATCCGCCCGAACCATGGAGATTTCATCAATGACGATGGCTTCTATTTGGTTAAGAATTTTTGATTTTGGGTGTCCCTTTCGAAAAACTGGGACTTGATCAAAAGAGTTGGTGAGTGGCCCAAAGGGAAAAAGAAAAAAGCTGTGGATTGTTTGCCCACCAATTTGAATGGAAGCCAGCCCAGTTGGTGCGAGAACAATGGTTTTGAGTTGGACACTCTGCGTGAACTCTCTCAATATCGTCGATTTTCCAGTTCCAGCCCGTCCCGTAACAAAGCTGAATTGTCCTGGGTTCCAGGAGCATAAGTTGTTGATGATCGACTTTTGTTCAGTACTGAGCTCAGGACTCGGAATTATTGAATTCAGACCCATCCTCGTGAGCCTACTAGTTTACATGCACTTGCGAATAGGGAAGAACTTTCTTGAGGTTGAGACATGTGTAGGGCTATTCAATTATCGATTCTCATATTGGCATTGACTCTAAAAGTCGCCGCACAATCCTCGCCAAAGGTGTTCCTTGGAAACGTTATCCCGAGCCGAATATTGGCAATAGGTGATTCGATTACCTGGGGTGCGGGCTATGATGGTGGATATCGAGGGATTCTGGAAACTCGAATCCGTGCTGCTGGCGGTATGTTTTCCTTTGTGGGATCAGATTCCGAAAATTCCAAGTCTTTGCGTTCAAAGTTTCACGAAGGACACGGAGGTTGGTCCACTCTGGATCTGATCAACGGAAAGAGTTCAGCCCCGAGTGCAGGGAAAGTTTCGACCTGGCTGACGCAAAGTCATCCAGATATGGTTCTTGTGATGACTGGAACAAACGACGATATATGGGTTTCGCGACAAGAATGGACAGCAAAATACGAAGCTTTGCTCGACAAAATCTTTGCTTACAATAAAAATATGCGAGTCATTCTTGCTTCGATCCCAAAATCTTATGCTCCGCGAACGGGCAAAGCAACAGGCGAAGCACTTTGTTATGATATCGTGAAGACCGTGGTTGCTAGCCGAAAGGCACGGGGATTTCGAATCGGATTTGCAGACACATATACAAGTTTTGACTACAACTCAGACTTATCAGATGACTATCATCCAAATAAATCGGGTTACACAAAAATCGCAGATGCCTTTTTCAATCAAATCGAGAAGGGAGTTTAGTACGAGCTCACAATTGGGAAGATGACTTCAAAGTGAATTTGATCCTGTGGCAGCGGGCCGAAAATTCGCGAATCCATAGACTTTTCGCGGTTATCTCCCAAGAGATAGACAGAATTGTTGGGAACGATTTGGTTTGGTAACATACCTGGCAGTTGGCCATCTCCAGGTAGCCCAACAACTCGTTTGACAATGAGTTCATTGTCAAAATCACAAACGACAACAGAGCCTCTTTTCGGAATTGAGTCGATTCTCTTTGCCAAAACAATTTCATGGTTCCAAAGTGTTGGGATCATGGATTCACCCATGACCATGACTGGGCGAAATGGCTGCAAGAACAAATAGAGTAGAAAATCGAAAATCAATGCGATACCGACAGCCTTTTTCAATTGTTCGGCAAGATGTCTCCTCTTTCGCCAGTCGTCTCGTTGATAGCTGCGAACCACAGTAAATTGTGGACGCACGAAACCGAAAGATTCGTTCAAATATGGAATGAACTATCTCGTAGCTAACTGCTGGAATTTAGGTTGCAAGGCCCGAGCTTCGGGAGTGTCAACCATGGATCTTCCATGCTTGATATAGTATTCAAATTCCTCTGGAAAGACTCGTATTGCTGCGGCAACGGGCCATGCGGCGGCATCGCCCAAACCGCAGAAAGAACGACCATCAATTTGCTTTGTGATATCCACAAGAAGTTCTGCATCGCCGGGTTGGCCATGACCCCGAACGATCCTTTCCATAATCTGCAACATCCACTTGGTTCCTTCGCGACAAGGAGTGCATTTGCCACAACTTTCATTCGCATAAAACTGGGCTGTTCTCCAAATAAAGCTGACAATACACGTGTGTTCATTCAAGAACATGCACCCACCAGAACCGACCATGGATTTGACTTCGGACATTTCTTCATAACCCAAAATAGCTTTCTCGCATGCTTCTGCGTTGATGATTGGAACGCTGGAACCTCCGGGAACGCATGCTTTTAATTTGCCACCTTTCATTCCTCCGGCCATTTCAAGGAGTTCCATAAGCGAGGTGCCAAACTCGATTTCGAAATTTCCAGGCTTGTTCACGTGTCCGCTCACAGAAAAGATCTTGGTGCCACGCGAGTTTTTGGTCGAAGCGCCCAGAGTGGCATACCACTCTCCGCCCTTCTGAATGATAAAGGGCGCACAGCAATAGGTTTCGACGTTGTTGATGATGGTAGGGCGATCCCATAAACCGGCGACGGTTGGCAGTGGGGCGTGAGGAAACTTGAGTCTCGGCATTCCACGTTCGCCCATTAGAGAGGACATGAGAGCACTTTCTTCGCCACATTCATAACTTCCAGCCCCAAGGTGAATATAGAGATCGAAATCGAAACCTGACCCCAAGATGTTTTTGCCCAAATATCCTTTGGCGTATGCTTCATCAATGGCTTTTCGAAGAGCCTTTGCAGCATCGACAAATTCTGCCCTGATATAGATAAAGCCACAATCAGCTTGTGTGGCAAAGCCACCTATTGTCATTCCTTCGATCAAAAGAAATGGAACTTGCTCCATGAGCTGCTTGTCTTTAAAGGTTCCAGGCTCTCCTTCGTCGGCATTGCAGACCATGTAATGAGGTTTTGTCTTCTCTTTTTCGATTCCGTTCCATTTAATCCAGGTTGGAAATCCAGCCCCACCGCGACCACGGAGTCCGCTTGTCTTAATTTCGTCGATGATCGCCTGTTTTTCGAGCTTGAGAGCTTTCTTAAGACCTTCGTAACCCCCTTTTGCAAGGTAACCATCCAATGTCGCAAAGGCTGGGTCGTGAGCGTGTTCGAAAAGGAGTTTGTACTCAGCCATGAGATGCTTTCATTTTACTTCGAGTGGCGAGCGAACTCGAAGGCACATCGAGAAAAACTCCAAGCAAATTTAGTTAAGATCCCAGAGGTAGCGCGAGGGGTCCGTCATTCTGATATCAGTACACGGTGCTCCTGGGTGGTAATTTGTTCCTGCAGCAACCTCTTCTGGGGCTAAGAGTTCTACGTGCCCGTCTCCAAAAAGGACGTTCCCTTTACCAGAAAATCGAGGATCAAAAAATTCGTGATCCGCATAATTTGGTTTCAATTCTATGTTCGCGCTATCGTAGTGTGGATAACAATCCATTCCCCACCCATCCCACGGACTCTCAAATGTAGCTCTATTAAAAGTTCCGGAATCCGGCGGGCTCACGGCGCTTCCACTTTGATAGTAATGAGCGAAATCACCAAAACTGTCCATTGCGACAATTAGGCCTGAAGGATTTGACGACAGATGGAAAGAGCGCGAGAGATACCATGTCGTTCCATTCGGATTTCCAGGATCGGGGCTATTGCAGCCTTGGATCACAAAACTTTTGGATCCAACAACGCACACTTCGTTGAGATAGGAGTAGTTATATCCGTAAGAAATTCTAGAAAGAGTATCGATTTGGGGTTGGGGGGCTAGCCTGTCAGGACGATATAAAGATCTCCAATCGTTCAGATAAGGGTAGATATGAAAGTACCACCTTGAATGCAAACCACATATTGAGGGGGCAAATGGTGCGCAGACTCCGTTTGCATATTGTTGCCGGTGGAGCGGAAAGTTCTGGTCATTGTCGCCCAGATACAGTTCCATTGCATTTCCAATTTTCAACAAATGGGAAGCATCCCTCATCATCGCTCGAGACTTATAGTCGGTAGATTGACTTAGAACCGGCAAGGTTATCAATGTGGTCAGCACAAAAACTGACAATGCCGTAATTGATTGTGAGAGTGATACAAGTTTTCTAGACATTTACCACCATTTAAAGTGAATGAGATCCCATCTGCTCAAAGAAATATCGACAAGATTTGTAAGCCAACAATCAGCGCTTTTTGGTTTGGCAAACCCTTCTAAAGCTTGCTGAACAGTCAGTGATCCAGCATGCCCATCTAACATAAGAACATTGGCACGGCCACCATAACGGGTTGCAAAACCAACCGAAAACGGATACTTGGTGAAATACTTAGCCACCGTGCAAAACTGAGGGGCATAGCTATAGAACGGGCTTGGCCAGAAGTCCGGTGCTTCCAATATAGGATAATTTCTGCCCGTTTTGTCGAAATCGGTGATAGTAATGAGTCGTCCAGGTTCGTCTGCATATGCGGCGGAATGAGGTACGAAGAAAATTTGGTAACGGTGGCCCGGAGCCAAGTTCGGACACCCTAAATTTTTAATGCTATATGTATCATTCTCTAAGCAAAGTTTCGAAAGCCTCGAATAGTTATAACCATAGCTGATTCGATAAGCATCGGTGACAGGGTCGCCGGTTCTCGAATCTTCTGGCGCAAAAAATTGATCGTAGTTTGTGAGATACGGAACTAAAGGAAAGTGCCACATCCCGGCGAAGTTGCATTTGGAAGGGTCTGTCGGCAGACAAACGGGGGCTTCGGATCGACCAGGAATCAAAAAGTCGTCATATTGCGTCACATAGGTCAAGAATGCGTGATTAATGGCCTGAAGATTCGAAAAATCTTTAACTTGTTCTCTTGTCGTCATTTGTCCCACAGCTGGCCAAATGATTCCCAATGTAGAAACCAGTATCACTGCGCCAAGAATCACTTGGCGAAATTGAATTCGATTCTGTGACAATGTCTACCCCGTGAACCACAGTGTACAACAAATACCGGTATTTATCCGCGAATTTGAACTTTAACGATGCTGTCCGCGAGTTGAACCGAGCTTGGAATTTCGGTCTTTCGCAATTCATCAAGGATGTGATCAAGGGATTCTGGAGTAACTGGCCCAACATATTGGTCACCAATTTGTAAGACTGGTGCTCGATCACAAGCATCAAGACATTCGACTTCGTGAATGGTGAACATGCCGTCCTCTGTTGTTTCGCCAAGCTTGATTCCGAGTTTTTCTTCCAGGGCATCGACAATTCGATAGGCTCCACACATATGGCAACTCAAGCACGTACAAACTTCAATCATGTGTTTGCCGGGCTTGTGTGCCGTGTTGTACATTGAATAAAAGGTCGCCACGCCTTCGACTTCGGCGTAGCTCCGATTCAATCGATGTGCGACTTCTGCGATTGATTCGGGCGGGAGCCATCCATCATATTCACGTTGCGCTATCCAAAGTGCAGGCAAAATGCAACTCTTGAGATCGGGGTAGTGAGTTTTGAGTTCTTCGAGTTGGTCCAACGCACTTTGCGAAAATTTGAGCTCCAGTTCTTCAGGTCGAGGGGCTTTGGGCCGATTCGCACCAATTTGGATCAACTCACTCACGGGCGAGATTTTACTCCATGCCCCTTTTCTCGCGTAGCCATAACTTCCGCAAGCGTCTTGTCAAGATTTTCACCTCGAAGCTTGTCCACCGTGGCCAAAATTTTTCCTGTCGAACCATCAACAAGCAAGCAAAACGGAATAGCTTCGACACCAAACTGAGTTCCAATTGTGGTCTCCCAGAATTTACCTTCGTAAACTTGTGGCCAAGGCATATTGTGCTCTTTTGTAAATTTGTTGAGCTCGGATTCCATGTTTTCTTTATCAAAGCTGATTCCAAGAACTTCGAATCCTTTTTCGTGATATTTTTGATAAGCAGCAATCACATTGGGAAGTTCTTTGATGCATGGTCCACACCAAGTTGCCCAAAAATCGATCATGACGATCTTTCCTTTGTAGGTCGATGGGAATTCGATCGATTTTCCTTCAACAGATTTTGCTGAGAATTTTGGGGCATCTTTGCCAACGGAAAGATCAGGAGGCATTGGAACTTCAGCAACCGACTTTTCAGATTCGACGACTTTCAAGTTCATTCCGGAGACTTGAAATTCATAAGTCGTTCCTCCGAAGTTGAACGCGCTGCCAATAGCTAGCGATTCTGACCTGCCATCCGATTTGCCGTTCTTGTTTCGATCGACCCAAACTCTGCTGCCTTCTGCCAAGCTGCCAGCCACTTGGACATTCAAATTTTCATTACCAAATGTCATCGATCCTTTGTAACCAAAATCCGAGTAGTAAAGAATGATGTCTTTCAACTGAGCTCTCTGCGGATCGCTTTCATCAAACTTATAGATCCCGAGCGTAGCTTTTCCTTGGGGCAGCGTAACTTCGCATGTCCCCGAAAACATGGTGTAGTCCCCAGATTTTCGTCCCGCCCAAACCGGAGTTTCGTCGTTTGTAAAATCGTGATCGCCATTGCTATCTACATATATTTTCGAGCCAGAACCTAAAGTATCGAGGATGACATCGAAACTCGAATTTCCAAATGTGAATGTCGTCCAACGAGGACTTGTCAGTCCGCTTGGAATCGTGGCCCCGGCTGGAGTACCAGCCTTAAGCTGTCCCCGAATCGGCATATAACCCATCTGAGCGGAAATCCCTTTGCCGACAAACTGTATATCAAGAGCCATGTGAATGGCCAGCGAAGTTGCGATCATGAGCATGGTTTGATTTTACTTTGAAACCGAGATTTATCGATCAATCTCTCCAAGAACGATGTCCACCGATCCGATGATGGCAATGAGATCGGCAATCAGCCTCCCCACAGCAAGGACTTCCAAGGCTTTCAGGTTCATGAAAGAAGACGGACGTTCATGCCATCGATAAGGGCGATTTGTTCCATCCGAAACGATATAAAATCCGAGCTCACCTTTGCTTCCCTCGACAGCAGCATAAGCTTCACCAACCGGTGGACGATAACCTTCTGTCCAGAGTTTAAAATGATGTATCACCGATTCCATGGAATTGTCGAGCTCAGCTCTTGCTGGAGGTACGACCTTTCGATCTTCAGAATTCCAGGGCCCTTCGGGCAGACCATCGATGGCTTGACGAATGATCTTGGCAGATTCCTTCATTTCTGCAATTCTCACCAAGAATCGGTCGAAGACGTCTCCTTCATATCCGACCGGAATCATAAAATCAAACTCCTCATAGCTACTATAAGGGTTGCTCTTTCTGAGATCCCAGGCGATTCCGCTGGCCCTTGCAATTGGACCAGAGCAGCCGAGCTCTAAGGCTTGCTTTCCAGTCATGACTCCAATTCCCTGAGTACGTTCCTTCCAAATCGGATTTTCAACGAGAAGGTTCTCGCAAACCGCAAGTTCACTATCGAATTGGTTGAGGAATTCGCGTAATCGAGAATCGAATCCGGCTGGCATGTCGCCACGAAGGCCCCCTGGGACAATCCAAGATGGCATCATTCGCACACCACTGAACATCTCAAACAGATCCAAGATCATCTCTCTCTGTTGCATGATGTAGAAAAATGGGGTCATGGCTCCAAGATCAAGGCCATGTGTACCAAGCCAAACGCAATGGGAAGCAATTCGCGATAGCTCTGCAAGGATAACTCGGAGATAGTTGCCCCGCCGAGGAACTTCGATGCCAAGTAGCTTTTCGACTGCCAAAGCATGTGCTAGATTGTTGCCATTCGCATTGAGATAGTCCATGCGATCTGTCATAACCACGCATTTCTGATATTGCTGGTTCTCGGCTTCTTTTTCCATTCCAGTATGGAGATAGCCGATCACGCATTTGGCTTGGATGATCACTTCACCTTCGAGTTCGCAAATGACTCGCAAAACACCATGTGTGCTGGGGTGTTGTGGCCCCATGTTCACGATCATCGTGTTTTCGCCCGTGCGCTCAAAAATCGTTTCTGTGCTCGGAATGTAGGTGTGTGTACTCATGATTACCTACCGCTCACCTCACCGGTTCCGGTCTTGCCTTCCCAGCTTTCGCCTGCGTGGGGGCTTGGTCTGTCTTCAATGGCTGGGCCCTTAGTTTTGTGGGCAAAGACGACGTCTTCTCCTCCAAGAGGAACTTCTTTTCGAAGAGGGTAGCCGACCCAATCATCGGGCAACATAAATCTCATTCCAGGGTTTTCCTCATTGCCAGAAAATGGAATGCCATAAAGGTCTTGGATTTCGCGCTCTGGATACTCTGCACCCGCGAAAACGTTCTTGAGCGTTGGAATCGGAGTCCCATCATTCACCCCAACTTTGATAAATATCCTTGAGTTGTGTTTAAGTGAAAACAGGTTATAGATGACTTCAAATCTTTCGCTTAGGTCTCTATCGTGGTTCCAAGCCGAATAATCAACTCCCACACATTCTGCAAAATAGGAGTAATCCAGGTCAGGGTCATTTTTTATAAATTCGATAATCTTTACGATGTCTCTGGATTCCGCAAAAATAAAAGTGTCGCCCCGATATTCTTTTGATCCTAAAAAACCCGCAGGAAATTGTTCGCGCACCTTTTTGACTTCAAGTCTCTCTGAACCTGCCATGGGATTAGCCATTGTCTTGGGCAACCTCTCTAAAGGAATCCAGTTTTTCGGGTGCAAGGCTGACGGCTTCGTCCCATTCGAGTGCCCCAATCTTAATAATATAGTAGTAGCCCACAAGCCACAGCCCCAAATATATCGCAACATCTATGCCACTGAAAATCTGAAATTCAAGAGGCGCACTTTTGAAAATGGTGAGCCAGCTCCATAGGAAAACAACTTCAATATCAAAGAGTACAAAGAGGATTGCGACTAGATAAAACTTTATCGGGAACCGCTCGATGGCATCTCCCAACGGTGCAACACCACATTCATAAGGAGAAGACTTGAAAGCCGTCACCTTTTTAGGGCCCAGAACGTAGCTGAGAGTGACCATCGCTGCGCAAACAAGACCTGCAACTGCGATCAAAATCACTATCGGCACATATTCGCCGAACATGGGAGCGAGAATACCCATCTCATGGGTCTGGTAGTCAGGGATTTTCGGGATATTCCGGCAGTAATATCTCAACATGAATCTCAACGAGGCTCTTGCGCGAGTGATTGGGGGCGAAGATCTCACACTAGATGAAGCGGCTGAAGTGATGGAAGCGCTCGCCGATGGGAAGTTTTCTCCCGAAACATTAGGTGGCTTTCTCGTTGCTATGCAGATGAAAGGTGCGACAGGCCAAGAACTTGCTGGGATGGCGCAAGTCTTACGGTCACGTGCGAGAAAAGTGAAAGTTGAGTCCATTGAACTTGTTGATACTTGCGGAACTGGAGGTGGTCGAGCTTCTTTTAATTTGTCGACCGCAGCGGCAATCGTGGCAGCAGCGTCAGGTGTTCCAATTGCCAAGCATGGCAACCGAAGCGTGACAAGCAAGTGTGGTTCTGCTGATGTTTTGGAAGCCCTTGGAATTCCTTTTTTATCTGAAGTTGATGACATTTCCGAACCCATGCGCGAATTTGGATTGGTCTTCTTGTTCGCTCCCCAGCATCATCCTTCTCTAAGAGAGGTTGGATCTGTGAGAAAATCTTTAGGAATTCGGACAATCTTTAATCAGCTTGGCCCATTGGCGAATCCAGCCGGCGCATCTCGTCAACTCGTTGGAGTCTACGATCTCAAATTACTGCAACCAATGGCCCAAGCACTTATATTATTGGGGTGCCAACGGGGGTTTATTGTTCATAGCTCTGATGATATGGACGAGGCTTCCCCTTGTGGCACCACTCATGCCATAAGAATTTGGAATGGCGAACTAGAAACCCTCAGTTTTGAACCCGGCGATTTTGGAATTGATGAATTCGAAGAAAGTGACCTCTTGCCAGGCATCACAGTAGAAGAAAACGCTTCAATCCTAATGGACGCTATTTCAGGCTCGAATTTAGGCAGGATGGAAGCTCTTATTCCCGATGTATCTCTCGTGCTTATGCTGGCAGGTTTAGCATCGAATTCAAAGGAAGCAAGCGAGATGGCCCGATCGACAATTCAAAAGGGCAGTGCCATTGAATTGGTAAGAAAAATGCAAGGACGAAACGATTAGTGCATATTTTGGATGAGATTTTTGAATATAAAAGAGCCGTGCTCGCCGAGCAATCGACTATGGCGAGTATTGCTGAGCTTAGATCAAAGATAGCTGATTCGCCACCAGTTCGGCCGTTTTTTGATTCGCTCAAATCGGACTCTGGGGACATGACACTTATTGCAGAGGTCAAGAAAGCATCACCTTCAAAAGGAATAATCCGAGATCCATTTGATCCGGCCGAAATTGCTCGAGCATATGAGCGGGCTGGAGCACATTGTCTTAGTGTTTTGACAGACGAACGATATTTCCAAGGTTCGACCAAGAACTTACAATTATCCAGAGAATCTGTGAAGATTCCCATCTTGCGAAAGGACTTCACGGCCGGAGAATTTGATATATATGAAGCGCGAGCGATGGGAGCTGATGCGATTCTTCTCATCGTATATGCGCTCGACGACGTGGAGCTCTTGAATTTCCGCGAGATCGCTGAAGGTCTAGGGATGGGTGTGCTCGTAGAAGCTCATACCGAATCAGAGGCAGAACGAGCCCTGAAATCAGGTGCAACCTTAGTTGGAATCAATAATCGCGATTTGAAGACATTCCAGGAGTCTATGTCAACCGCATTCGAGCTCATCCCAAATATTTCTTCTCGGGCACATGTTGTCAGCGAGAGTTCGATCAAGACGCACAATGACATTCAAGAATTGGCACATTGTGGAGCCAAATCGGTTCTCATTGGAACAGCTTTTTGTCAATCGCCAGATATTGAATCTAAAGTGAGAGAGGTGATGGGTTGGCCACTGCCATAAAATTTTGCGGCTTTACATGTTTAGAAGATATCGAATTCGCAATCGAAATTGGCGTCGATATGATTGGGGTTGTTGGCGAATCAAGCTCTTCAAGATTCGTTGAATCAAAGAAAAGAGCTGAATTGATTCAAGGAGTGCAGGGGAGGGCTCAAGTTGTCGAAGTCTTTAAAATGTATCCCGAATCCCATATTCCCAGAAGTGATCTTGTTCAAGCCAAGAGTTTTGGAAACTACGACGGAAAGAAGTTGCAAATTATCCAAATCAAAAGTAGAGAGGAGATTGAAACCGCTCTCGATTCGATAGATCCGCAGGCAAAAGCCGTTGTTCTCGATGCTTTTCACCCAGAATTAGGGGGAGGAACCGGGAAAAGGGTTCCACTAGATTTAGCTCAAGAATTCATCGAAAGGTGCACTAAACCTGTGTTTCTTGCTGGCGGACTGACCGCCGATAACGTAGCCGACGCGATCCTTGCAACCCGACCCTCCGGCGTGGACGTCAGTGGGGGCATAGAAGACTTTCCTGGGAAAAAGTCTGTTGAGCTCATGCTTGAATTTGTACAAGCAGTCCGAGCGGCAGATTTGTCATTAACAAACAGTCTCAGTTAGGCCACTGCTTGGAAGGGATCACCGGTATACTCGACTCGCAATTATTTTCGGAGGCCCGAACAGTTTGAGCCTTGCCATTGAAACCCGTAACTTAATAAAAACTTATAAATCAAAGAGCGGCGAGATCAACGTTGTTAATAACTTGAACTTGCAAGTGGAGCCTGGTGAAATTTTTGGCTTTTTGGGGCCAAACGGAGCTGGCAAAACAACGACCATCAAGATCTTGCTAGGAGTCATTTATCAGACATCTGGCGATGCGTTTGTGCTTGGAAAAGAGTCTGGAGACATCAATGTTCACAAACATATCAGCTATTTGCCTGAAAAGCCTTATTACTATGAGCACATGACTGGATTAGAGATCATGCGCTTCTATGCCAGCCTTTTTGGAATCAACGATGAAGCGAAATGCATTCGATTGTTGGAGCGAGTGAATCTGGGCAATGATATGAATCGACCCATAAGTCAATATTCCAAAGGAATGCAGCAACGTATTGGATTGGCGCAAAGTCTGCTGAATGATCCTCAGATTCTCTTTTTGGATGAACCAACAGGCGGTCTAGATCCTATCGCCCATATTGAAATTCGAGACTTGATTCTCCAATTTCGTGATGAAGGCAAGACCGTTTTCATCTCTAGCCACGAGCTCAGCGATGTCGAGAGAATTTGCGATCGAGTTGCCATTATCAACAAGGGAGAAATTGTTGCGCAAGGCAGATTGGAAGACCTCCTCATTGGTGGTCGCATAGAGATTACGGCCAACAATTGTAGCGACGAACTGGCTGCAAGTTTGCGAAGTGATGATGCGATTGTTTCTGTTAATCATGGTCGCATGATTATTGACCTTTCGGACGCCATTGGGCCCGATACCGTGGTTCACAAAATTCACTCGGGCGGTGGCGAAATCGTAAGCATCATTCCTCGCAGAAAGAGGCTGGAAGATCTCTTCCTTGAAGCTGTGAGCGATGACAACAAAGCCAAGGGTCGAAAAACAGGCGTGATGACAGATACTGGGGATGAAACTGACTTATGAATGTGATCTTATCTATAGCCAAGACAACCTTGGGCGAAGCGATTCGAAGAAAAGTGTTGCTTGTTATTGCGTTGATCGGAATTCTTATTTTGGCGATAGCACCTGCTCTTGAAGCACTTTCCCCTCGCCAAGAACTCACCGTTCTTAAGGCTCTCACGTTGGGCGTTATTCAACTTACGAGTGCAGTCATTGCTGTGGTTCTTACGGTCTATTTGATTCCAAATGAGATTGAGAGAAGGACGATCTATACGATCCTTTCAAAGCCAGTCCGACGTTGGCAGTTCCTAATAGGAAAGTATTTTGGGGCGATCGGCGCACTCGGACTCATGATGCTTCTGATGACGCTGATCATGCTGATCGTATTTGCGATCACACGCAAGGTAGAGGGATTGCCAGACCTCTTTAGTCTTGCCAAAGTTCCATTTGCGTTCTTTATCCAAATGTCACTTTTGGCTGCAGTTTCAATATTCTTTTCTACTTTTGCGTCGCCGATCGTTAATTTCTTTTTGTCGGGAGGTGTTTATCTCGTTGGAACAGTCTTTGATTCATTCTTCGATGTTTTAAGCAAGAACAACGGACTTAACCCACTTCTCAAAGTCTTGGTGACCATCATTCACGCCATAGTTCCGAACTTCCAATCGTTTAATGTCCAAAATTCCGTCATAAACCCGGTTCAAGTGATTCAAGGCGAGGGCATGATGTACTTTGGTTTGACTGTATATGCGCTCTTTTATATTCTGATCTTATTGATCGCGGGTATAGCCGTTTTCGAATTCAGAGAAGTTTAGTAAGCCATGCGATTGAATCTCAAACCGCTTTACGCAATGATGGCTGGGGCCGCGCTTATCCAGGCGACGGTTCACAAGTTTGTCGTTTTTCCCAATTGGCAAAAGAACTATGCTCCAATCACGTCTGCCAGCCTCGATGGACTCACTCCAGATCAACTCATTTTTGCATTTGCAGGTTTTCGAGAATTGATTGCAGGCATCTTATGGGTTCGAGCTGATGCATTTTTTGATGAAGGAAATTTCGATGCGATTCTGCCTATTATTCGACTTGTCACGATTCTAGATCCCCACCAGATTGATGTTTATGGCACGGGTATGTGGCACATTGCATATAATTTCACCGACGAGGGTTCACGTTCAGATCGGCGCTATGTGCCAAGTGCGGTTGCCTTAGGTCGAGAAGGTGCGAAAAACAACCCCAGCACTTACGAGTTGTTCTACGACACGGGTTGGCTTTATTTTCATAAGATCGAAGATGACTACCCTGTTGCCGTCAATTGGTTTGAACAAGCCATGCAGCGCGAAGACGTCGTGATCGCCCGAAAGAACATTCTTAATAATGCTCTCCAAAGAACTGGTCAAGTCGACAAGGCTGCGGAATATATGGAGAAGAATTTGGAAGAGGCTCAAAAACGCGTTTCAGATGCGACAGAGTATCAATCCAAGCAGAATCGAGACACAATCGAAAACAACTTTGATAACCTGTTGGTAAGAATGTCTCAACGCGGATATTTTGCGCAAAAGGGAGGTTATTACAACGAAGGCGAATACGACACAAAACCTCCATTCGATGTTGGATTCAGTGCACAAGTTTCCGTGATCGAACCTAAAGTCATTCGAGTCTCGGGAACATGGAACGTTTTGCCCGTTGGAACTCGAATTCGGTGCATTTTGCGAGACAAATCCTATCCCAATGCTATACCAGGAGGTCTGAAATGGGATCAAGGCGAGGTTAAGTTGGATCCCCCTAAAGACTTGACCTTCATGCAAGATCAGCTCTTTGTCAAGAATCAAACTTTTGATCGAACGATAGATATGTCTCGTGATCCACTCATGTACCCGTTTACGACAGATCAATATGTTGTTGAGTTCTATTACAACCCTCGCCAAGCACCGGCCTATATCCAAGACAAGTTTGGGTGGAGTGGCGAAGGTTTGACCGACAAAAATTTCTTAAATTCGGAAATTCGACCTGGAACCAGGGTCGTTTACACGATGATGAGTCTCACTCGTGACCAGCTGCTTAGGCGGGGAGAGTGGAAAGAAAGAGTGCCGACAGAAAGGACGAAAAACTTTGTCGGTATTGGAGCAAGAAACATAGGCTCCGATGTGATCAAAGTGCCCGGAATTCTTTCTGAGCCAAAACAATAATCTTGGTGCCGGAAACCAGCGAAGCGAGGTGCTTGCTTCGCTGGGGACTGCGCGGCGATAGGTTGGTGAATCCCGTCAGGGCCGGAAGGCAGCAGCGGTAAGTCGATACATCGTGCGACGCATAATCCCCGGCACCTTTTCTAAGATTGTTTTTGCGTAAAATGTTTTTTGGATTGAGATAGTAACAAACATGAATAGTGTTGCCCTTTATCGAAAATATCGAAGCCAAACTTTCGGAGATTTGGTGGGGCAGGATCATGTCGTTCGCACTCTTCAGAACAGCATACAACGAGACCAAATCTCGCATGCGTACCTCTTTACAGGCCCTCGTGGAACGGGAAAAACATCGACAGCGCGACTCCTGGCCAAAGCGCTGAATTGCGAAAAGGGGCCCTCTTCAGAGCCATGTAATGAATGCACGGCATGCGAAGAAATTTCAAAAGGGATCAGTATGGATGTGCTGGAACTCGACGCTGCCAGTGAAAGCGGGGTCGATGATATCCGAGAGTCGATTGTTGAAACTGTTGACTACCAGCCTGCGTTCTGTCGCTTTCGAATATATATCATAGACGAGGTTCATGACCTTTCTCGAAATGCGTTTGATGCTCTTTTGAAAACGATTGAGGAGCCACCGAGTCATGTTGTTTTTATCTTAGCGACCACAGAATTGACAAAGGTTCCGCCAACGATCAGATCGCGTTGCCAAAGATTTGATTTCCATCGTGGGTCGATCGCCGAGCTCGTTGAACGGCTCACATATGTTGCAAAATCTGAGTCTGTCGAGTTTGAGCCAGCGGCACTTTCTGCGATTGCAAGAATGTCTGATGGCGGATTTCGAGATGCACTAACTTTGCTTGAACAAGCCATATTGACATGCGAAGGATCAATCACTTTGCAGCAGGTCTATGACCAATTGGGGCTCGTAACCAACGATCTTGTCGATTCAATCTTAGTGGCAATCAAGGACAAAAACATCGGCAAAATTGTTGAGCTGATCGAATCGACATATAAGTCGGGTAAAGATCCTCGCTCACTATTGGAATCGCTAATTCTTCGGCTTTCCGATCTGACGAGAGCTTCCTTAGGACTTGAAAGTGCTTCGGGATTTGATGCCACCCAAGAAGCATCGCATAAGTCCACAGCAGCCCAGCTTGGTGCCGAGAACATTCTCAAATTGCGTGGACTCTTTTCGGATGCGCATCGGATTATTCGAGACATCACTCTGCCCAGAGTTTGGTTGGAATCGGAGCTGATTCGAATCTCACTCTTGGATCATCAATCTGAGAGCAAAGAATCCGTAAAGAAGAGCACACAGGAAGTTTTGCCCACGAAGATTACTGAAGTAAAGGTCACCAAGTCTGTTGAATCCGAATCCACAAATGACCCTGTGCTGGCACAGGCTCGGCAAGATTGGAGCACTGTTGTGGCCAGTTTAGCCAGCCAATCTGCGGTAGCTAAAGAGCGCTTGGCCCAAACAAGAATTCACAAAATTGAGTCTGGAACTGCTCATGTTGAATTTACAAAGATTGTCCATTTTGAGATGGTTCAGGGTTCCAAGCTTGAAAAAGCGATTCGTGAAGCTTGGTCCAAAACAACAGGGCAGGAACTTGAACTCAGTTTTTTTTTCATAGCCGGTAAGGCCGCCGTCCTTCCTGTCGACGATAAGCCAACAGCGGTAGAATTGCCATTAGATGGCGAGCGATTGGTCGAAGTCGTCCATGAGATTTTCGGTGTCGCGTCCGAGGACAAAAAATGAAACTTCCTAAAGGATTTGGTGGTCAAGGTTTTGGCGGTTACTTGCAACAGGCTCAACAAGCAATGGCCAAAGCTCAATCTCTTGAAACTGAGCTTTCGCAAGAGCGAATTGAGATCGATAAGGGTCCGGTTAAAGCGGTTTTCAATGGCCAAGGCGAAATTGTTTCCATTTCAATCGACAAGTCTGTCGTTGATCCTGAAGATGTGGAATCCCTTGAAGATCTTATCGTTGGTTGTGTAAGGGACGGCTTTTCAAAGGCTGTCGAAATGCGCAACGAGAGGCTTCAATCTATCATGCCAAATATCCCAGGCATGGGCCAACTAGGATTGTAATTGGGAATGGTCTTTGCACGGCCCCTTGCCGAGTTAATCTCGCAATTAGAGAAGCTCCCCGGGGTTGGGCCAAAGTCTGCTCAGCGTTTGGCTTATCATGTCTTGCGTATGCCAAGCGATGATGTGAGAAGGCTTTCTGATGTCATGATTTTGGCTCGAGAAACACTGAAAGAGTGTTCTGTTTGCCAAAACATTAGTGAAGGCGAAACTTGCGAGATTTGCGATGATTCAAGACGCTTAACCAATGTGATTTGCGTTGTTGCAGAATCAAAAGATATTGCCGCAATGGAGCGAATCCACGAATACAAGGGCCGATATCATGTGTTACATGGTCTTTTGTCACCCATGGACGGTGTGAATCCTGAAAATTTGAGAATCCGCGAACTCATCCAAAGGCTTCGGGACGAAGTCGAAGAGGTGATCATCGCGACGAACCCTACAATTGAGGGTGATGTCACGGCTATGTATTTGGCTCAGCTTATCAAACCACTTGGAGTTCGTGTCACACGTTTGGCTCACGGTATGCCTGTCGGAGGCGAGCTCGATTACGCCGATTCTGCAACTCTCTTGAGTGCTCTCGAATTTCGTCGAGAACTATGAAATCCCTCGTTATTGGCTCGGGGGGAAGAGAGCACGCGCTTTGTTGGCGCCTTTCGAAAGATGGTGAGGTCTTTTGTGCCCCTGGTAACGCGGGAATTCAGGCGGAATATCAAACCTTCGATGTTGCCGTTAATGACCAAGATGGCCTATCTAAGCTTGCGAAAACTGTGAAACCCGATGTCATCGTTATCGGGCCAGAGGATCCTCTCATTATGGGACTGGCAGATCTTTTGCGACGAGACGGACATCAAGTGTTTGGTCCAAGCCAAAGGGCAGCACAACTCGAAGGAAGCAAAGCTTGGATGAAAGAATTGATGCAAAAAGCTTCAATTCCATGTGCGCAGTCCCAAACTTTTCGTGAGTTGCGGCCAGCTCAGGAGTTCGTTCGAAGGCTTTTTGATCAGAAAGGTGGAGCTGTTATCAAGGCCAGCGGACCTGCGCAAGGCAAAGGGGTCGTTGTTTGCCCAACAATGGAGCAAGCATTTGAAGCACTTGAAGATTACTTGATTCACAAAACCCTTGGGACGTCCGGGCAAACAGTTGTTATCGAAGAAATGTTGGCGGGTAGAGAGATTTCTCTAATGACACTGGTGAGCGGTCGTCAGATTCGCAGCCTTCCGTTCGCACAGGATCATAAACGAATTTTTGATCTTGATCGCGGGCCAAATACAGGTGGGATGGGCTCTTTTTCGCCTGTGGAAAATATTTCAGATTTCCTGTTGTCAGAGGTTGAAGATCTCATTGTTCGGCCACTGTTGAATGTCATGCAAGAAGAAGGAGCATCGTTTTCGGGCAATTTGTTTAGTGGACTCATGCTTTGCCCAGATGGCCCAAAATGTCTTGAATATAACGTCCGATTTGGCGACCCTGAAACACAAAGCTTGATGCCAAGAATGGGCGTTGGATTTGGAGAGGCTTTGCTAGCTTCGGCAGAAGGAAGGTTTATGCCTGAAATAGAGGTTTTGGATACTCATGTTGTGAGTGTTGTCATGTCAAGTCGCGGTTACCCAGGTGACTATGAAAAGGGAATCCCAATTGAAATCGGCCAGATTCCAGAGGATGTTCAAATCTTCCATTCAGGAACAACCCAGGTGGATGGCCAATTGAGAACCTCGGGTGGAAGGGTTTTGTGTGTGAGCGCTATGGGTTCGAGCATGAAATCGGCCCGAGAACTTGCCTATAGGGCCATTAAGGAGATCCGATTTGAAGGCAACCACTACCGCTCGGATATTTCTTGTGGATAACGCTTGGGCCATTTTCCTTGCCATGCATGAAGCGCTTGTCTCAAAGAAATAGCGATGTTCACGATCTCGAGAACGACGAGCAATATCCACCCCACGATAAACCGGATGACAAATTCCTGCCAATGGAAGTCAACCCAATGTGTTTGTATGAAGTGTGAAATTCGCCATAAAGTATAGGTTATTGAGATCAAACCGATACAAAAAAGAGCAACATTGATGACAATCGTTTCCAAAAGAGCTTGTTTAGAATGAGAATGAGCAAACGAACCTTTCTTTGTGAGGACGAGGCCAGCAAGTGGGCCGATCAAGGGCCAGAAGATCGAAGAAATGTGTACAGCAACCGCCAGTGAGCGGTCTTTGGATTGGAGGGGTTCCACAAGTTTTAGGGTCATATCTGAGATTCATAGTTATTGACTAAAGTTGGTACCATGGGTTTCATTGAGGGGTCTTTTGGAACTCGCTATTCTGATTTTGCATTAGGAGAAGCAGAATCATATATGCTGGCAATTGAACCAATTGTTCGCGAGCAACCTCTCAAATTACTTCGTCAAGGTGTTTGGGTTAAAGATTTGGACAATAATCATCCGAGTTTTGAGAGGGCTGTTCGAGAAGAGCTCGGCGTTTTATACCGAGTTGCTAAGCGGCTTGTCAGATCTGCTGAGGAAGCTGAAGACCTCGTTCAATCAACCCTCATCAAGGCGTTTCGGAGCTGGCATCAGTTTGATGGCAGATTTTTGAGAAGTTGGTTGATTCGTATCTTGCGAAATGAATGGCTCGCAGGGCTTCGATCTGCCCATCGACAAGTGCCAACTGAAGAGCTTTCAGATCACATGCAGGATGAATATCCGCTGTGGAATATCATCGAGTCAAATTTAAACCTAGAACAAATACTGAATCATCTTGATGATCTCAACGAGAATTATCGAGTTGCGATACAGCTATGTGACGTTGAACAAATGAGCTATGAAGAGGCTGCAGAAGCTATGGATGTTCCAATTGGCACGGTAAGATCACGTCTATCACGCGCCCGGGGGGAACTCAGAAAGAGGCTAGAGGAATCCGAATGAATTCGATAGATTGGCAAGCATATTTAGAAAAGATCTTGGATCCTTCCGAAATGGATAGAATCCATCAGGAGTTGCAAAGAAATCCTGAGCTTCAGAATGAATTGCGAGCATTTCAGAAGTATCGAACTGTTATGGCCGACGCTCGGGTATCTGAGCATGTTCCGCTTGCTAAACTTGAATCTATATTTACTACGGTCACACTCATCAAACCCCAGAAGCCACGTTGGATTTGGGTGGCTGCAGCCACAATTGTGATTTCTTGCGCAGCATTTGCCGCTTTCCAAGCGTTCCGAGTGCAAGACCCAGAGACTGGCCCAGTTGTCCAACAATTCATGGGCTCGGCGACAGGGAATTGGGTAAATGCGACTCGCGATGCTTCCGGAATGAAAGTTTCGTCTCTGGAATTGCCGAAAGATGTGAAAATTTGTCGGGTTGAGATCGGCTCTCATTGGACGAGGCTTCACTTGAGCGACCCAGGTGGTTCGCTAGTTCTCCACATTCGGCCCATCGAGAGCTCTCTCAACGAACGGCCACTCATACTGGACCATGGACATCCTTTTAGACAACTGGATGACGGTCTGACTTGGTCAAATTGCAATTACGTTTTAGTTCTTAAAGGCCGGCGCTATGATAGACTTTATGACTTGGCCAATCAGCTTGCCAAACAGACTGACAAGTGGCATTAGGGCGGGTACCCTTGCTTTGTGATTGATCGATATTGCACTCCAGGTATGTCCGCGATATGGAGTCGCAAAAGTAAGTACCAGCGATGGTTAGATGTCGAGCTTGCCATCTGCAAGGGATGGGCCAGGGCCGGAGTTGTTCCAGATTCTGATCTCAAAGAAATCGAATCGCGAGCAAAATTTGATTTAGATCGTTGCGACGAAATCGAGAGTGTCACTCGGCACGATCTTATGGCATTTGTGCGAAACGTCAGCGAAAACGTTTCTGGAATTGATGCCCTTAGCCCGGAACTTGAGACAACAAAAAACTCCTCTGCACGTTGGATTCATTTTGGGGTGACCTCTTACGACGTGATTGACACAGCGCTCGGGGCCATGTTGCGTGATACATGCGATCTATTGATTTCTTCGGTTGAGTTGCTGCGCAAAGCTATCGAACAAAAATTTCAGGAACATGGACACCATCCCTGTATTGGCAGAACTCACGGCATCCATGCTGAAGCCATCACATTTGGGCACAAACTACAAGGTTGGTGGGAAGAACTTGGACGAAGCACTTCTAGACTCCAGGATTCTCGGGCCGAAGTGGCTGTTGGCAAGATCAGTGGGGCCGTTGGAATACATGCTCACGCCAGTCAGGATATTGAACGATGGATTTGTGAAGATTTGGGCCTGAAACCAGATCCAAATTCAACACAAATTATTGCTCGTGATCGGCATGCCCAGCTTCTTTGTACTTGCGCCGTTTTAGCGGGAACCTTGGAAAGAATAGCCACGGAACTTCGCAATTTGCAACGTACAGAAATATTGGAGGTGCAAGAAGAATTTGCAGCTGGACAAACTGGTAGCAGTGCCATGCCACATAAGAGAAATCCTTGGAATAGTGAAACAGTTTGTGGTCTTTCAAGAGTTGTCCGCGGAAATGCACATGCCATGCTGGAGTCTGTGATGACATGGCACGAGCGCGACTTGACCAACTCTTCGCTTGAAAGGATCATTTTTCCAGACACTTTTCAGCTGGTCGATTTTATGGTTACCCGGCTAACCAAAATTATTTCTGGATTGGTTGTTAAGCCAGAAAACATGATGTTAAACCTGAGAAAAATGGGCGACCTCGTTTTTAGTGAGCATGTCATGGTTGCATTGATAAAAGCGGGTTTGAGCCGAGAAGGCGCTTATAAGGTGGCACAAAGGCATGCTTCGGCAACCTGGGAAGGAAAAGACTTTCGAGAGTGTGTGACTCAAGATCTTCAAGTCCAATCCCTTTTGAAGCCAGAAGAGATTGAACATATATTTAGCCTTGAAGATCATTTGAGAAATGCTCCATCGAAACTGGGATAAAGCATTTTTTGATCTATTTAGGCAAGAATAGAACCATGTTTTTGCCATTGCTCTTTGGGTTAACATCCAGTTACCCAAACCAAACCTGGCCAATGACGTTGGCCGAGAGGACTAATTTTCGCGAAACATCGCATTATCAAGATGTCATGGAATTTATCCGGGGGCTCCAAGCGGTAGGAGCTCCAGTTGCCCTAAAGATTATTGGTCAGTCCGCTGAGGGGCGAGATATCCCCTTGATGATTGTGAGCCGCTTGAGAGTGACGGAACCTCGCGAAGCTAAACGTCTCGGTTTGCCAGTGATTTATGTTCAGGCAAATATTCATGCCGGTGAGGTCGAAGGAAAGGAGGCCATTCTTCATTTGGTAAGAAAATACTGTCAGGAAAAGACCGGCGTTCTTGATCGGGTTATCCTTTTGGTGAACCCCATTTATAACGCTGATGGGAATGAAAAATTTGGTCCACAAAGTCGAAATAGACCGGGGCAAGGAGGTCCAGAAATGGTGGGACTTCGAGCCAATGGGCAAGGACTGGATCTCAATCGCGACTATATCAAAGCCGAGACGCCGGAACACACTTCAGCTTTGGCATCCATCTATACGACTTGGGATCCCGACGTTTTTATGGATTTACACACGACAGATGGAACTCGCCATGGATATGCGTTAACCTATGCTCCGCCTCTTAATTCAAACACTGCCGAACCTGTGCAGTCGTATGCGCGCGACGTCTTGATGCCAACGATTCGGAAGAATTTGAGAACTCAATTCAGCTTAGAGACCTTTGATTACGGAAACGCCGAAAATCGCGGTGGCAAAGTGTCTTGGTACGAAGTTGGCCCAGAACCAAGATATAGTACGAATTATTCAGGGCTGCGAAACCGAATTGGGGTACTCAGTGAAGCACTCACTTACTTGAGTTTTAGAGACCGAATAGTGGCAACAGAGCGGTTTGTCAATGCGATTGTGCGATGGACAGCAAACCATGCCGATGAGGTCTTAGCTCAAACAAGAGCAGCTGACCAAATGGTGATTTCGTGGGGGTTGAACCCTGCGATTGCGCCTGAATTGGGCGTAAGATTCGAGGCAAAGTCCAGAGGAATTGAAGGGGTCTTGCTTGAAAAGAAAGGCGAAAAAGCTCAAGGAGTTCCGAAAAATCTAGAGACGGTGCCCATGGAAATTTACGACAGGTTCAAGCCTACAAAGTCTGAAAAATTTCCGGCTGGATACCTCATTCCAAGCACAGAAACCCATGCAATTAACCTTTTAGTGAAGCATGGTATTCGATGTGAAAAATTCATGACAGCTTGGTATGGAATGGGAGAGGAGTTCACGATTTCTAAATTTTCTCAAGACAGCCAGCCATTCCAAGGTCATAAACTCATGACACTTGATGGTGATTACACTCGGGCGGATCTGATGGCCAATACCGGAGACGTACTTGTGAGAACCGCTCAACCTCTTGGAATCCTTGCTTTTTCAATGCTAGAACCCGAAAGCACAGATGGATTGCTTGCTTGGGGCTTTCTGGGTGAGTCTTGGAAGGCTGGGCAGCATTTTCCAGTGCGAAGAATGACAAAGCCAGTGACTGCGGTCACAGAACTCATTAAGTCTTAGGAATTTTTAAGTTCCATGCATCTGAAACAACCTTAGCTCCCTCAGGATCATATTTTTCCAGTTCGGGTTTTGTGAAAGGAAAGAAGTCATTGTAGCCAAAGGTGGCTTCGCTCAGCTCGGCAAAATATTCCATCTGGTTTGTTGCGGCGTAAGCTTTGATCGATTGCCCCCGATAGTAATTGACTTTGTCATAGAGATGTGCTTTTTGTGCTGAATTGAACGCTGCGAGAATTTCTGCATTTTCAAATCCATATACAGTGTCATGAAATCCGTGCGCATATTCATGAAAAACCATCATGGGTTGATCGTAAGACCATAGAACAAAGTTTTTGAGATTTGCGAGTTCTACTCCTTTAACTTTATCAGGATTTAATCCGTTATCTTTCAACCATCCTGCGTCGGGATGGTAGCACATGCAAGGGATCTTTTCATCATTCTTCTCTACCCAGATTGGTATGAGTCTCAATTTTTCGACAGCCTGAGGTGGAGCATGCTTAACAATTTCTTGGAATCGTAGCTTGAGCAATGGCATCGCCAGATCTAGGTCTTCATGATCGTTTTTTGCGGCCCGACTTAGTTTGATTGTAAATCCTTCGACTTTGAGATTTGTGTAGGACGAAGTGGGTTCGAAGGACACCTTTTCTTGAGCCAAGAGAGGTAGGGCGGGCAAAAGCATACCGACCTTTTACCTTTTTTTGGGTTCGAGTATCGTATAAAGCATTGTGAGTTCACTGTCTGCACTCTTCTTGTTGCTTGCCTCTCGGCAAGACGCCGACCCAAAAATTGAATATCGATCCGTTGCCGTACCGGTTTCACGGGCCTTTTCGGAGATCAACAAAATTGCAGGGACATCTTGGAATGTGTCACCTGCCATCAAGAATGAAATTGTTGTTTGCAGAATTTCCGGGCAAACCGCTTCTCAAGTCAAAGCAAAATTTGCCATTGCCCTTTATGCCGAATGGGTAAAAGCAGCCGATGGCTCTGAATTTTTGACACCAAGCGTGACCCTAAGAAATGAGCAATCCAGAAAAAATTTAGCAGAACGAACTCAAATGTTTAAGGACTGGATTGCGCGATTCGACGCACGGCCCGAACCGGAAAAATTAACTTCCTCGACTCCAAGCGAAGCGCCTCTAGAATCAATCGATCGGTCTAGCATTGGACCAGCACTTGCCATTGCTAAGAGTCTAAGACCTTCTGATCTCGCCGCAATCAATAAGGGCGGCCGGGTCGTTTACGCCACCAATCCAACGAAAATGCAGCGTCTCCTGTCGGTTCCGAAATTGGATCAAATAATCGACAATTTTGTGAAAATGCATAACTCACAATTGGGCTCTGTTGAAACAGAACAAGATCCTTCAGCTAGGGAACAAGCCCAACAAGTTCTCAAAGGGCTCGGCATTGAAATGAACGAGCCAAAAAAAATCACAGCGCCAGTTGCGAAAGTTTTGGGCATTGTTGAGCGTTTTGATGGAGGGTTTGGAACAAGCGAAGGAGTCATGCTCAATGCTGTTTTGTTTGATGCAAAGGGTCAGGTTTTAGCCATGGATCAGCTTATGATTGGTGGTGACTCGAACATCATGGCCCTAGCAACTCCAGATGCGGGTGGCACTGTCGCGATCCCTTCGGACGTCGAAGATCAGGATGAGAAACAACCAAAGGTTGATCCTCGGTTGGACAAAAAGCTTGAGCTAAGTTCCACTTCAAAGGAATTATCTGCGAGAACCATGGGATTCAATCCGCTTGAACTTGAAAAGCCGTTGAGCCCAGAACTTGCCGATTTTCTCAAAAATCCAGATCTTCATGACCCACTGTCTTTTGTCATGTCTGAGGCTCTTATTCAGATTTCCGAGAATCTTCAGACGTCGCTGATTGCTGTTGTTTCAGACAATTTAGATTCCTTCGGAACCATAGAGCGCCAAGGGGACGGAGCCAAACTTTCGACGATCGACCAACAATTTCGATCATTGAAATCGATTCAGGTTAACGATTCAGACGGATTTCGCATCGTTAGACCTCGAGATCCTATCGATTGTGAGTCTTCAAGAATTGACCGTTTGTCCTTGAAGAAATTGATCGAGGTCGGTCTTTCATCAGATGTTTTATCACTTGAATCCCTTGCTCAATTTGCCAAGGGAAATCCGGATCCGTCAGGTTCAAGCTCAGCAATAAAGGGCTTCCTTATGCTTTGTCCGCAACATCTTTCGATGCTTATGAAATCATCAAGCGAGTGGACTTGTCTCAATTTTTATGGAAACCTAAGTGCAGCTGAGCGCAACACTTTAAGAAGCGGTCAGCTCTTGCCATTTTCGAGCGTCAATCCGACTTCAAAGAGCTTAGTTTTAACCATGATATACGGTGCGGGAACTCGGATCAATGTTGGCCCCATGAAGGACGAGCCATCTGGAGGAGGAATGTTTGCTGGATTTATGGCAAGAACCGGAACGGTATCAAATTTTCAAGAAGAGCCGACTGAGGTCATTCCGAATGGCTTGCCGATGGAAGGGGGAATTCGACTTGATGTCAAGACTTCAAGCTTTGTGAAGTCCGAATCAAAATCATTTATGAGCTCAATTTTAGGGGCCATGGGGCCAGAAGAGCTAGCAACAATGAAGTTTTTCTCGGAATCCAAAGAAATGGGTCAGTTTGCTTCCATGATGCCAAAACTTGATAGGTTGCGCATTGGAGACATGGATAAACTAAGATTTAACTTCTGGGTTGGAAAAGAAATTTGGCAACAGCACGTCCTTACAGATCACCGGATCAGCAAAGACAGTCGCCCTATGGCATTTGAGGATCTTCCCAAAGACTTTCTCGAAGCAGTGAATAAGCACCTTAAACTCATGCAAGAAGGGCTGGCGCCCATGATGAACCCATTTGGTGGTGGAGTTGTTCCCCCTTCTCAATAAGGGAACCTAGCGACCCCCAAAGCCACTTAAACTCGCGCTATCAATTAGGAATCTTTGCGCAAAGGCAAAGAGAGCGATGACAGGAACAAGGGACATGGTAACAAAGGCCATGAGCAATCCTGGATCGCCAGTGCGTTCGCCATTAAAGAGTTGGACGGCATACGAAATGGGCAATGTCTCTATGGACGACGAATATACCAGGGGCCCCATAAAGTTGTTCCATGCCCCCATAAACGTCATAAAACCGATGACGACCAAGGCGGGCTTGACTTGTGGAAGCATCACAGCCCAAAGCGATTTCAAAAAGCTGCAACCATCAATTTTGGCGGCATCCTCTAATTCATAAGGGATTTGTTGGAAGAATTGGCGAAGTAAATAAATGTTAAATGCGCTTCCAAACCAAGAGGTCACCCACAGTGGTTTTAGTGAGTCGATCCATCCCAATGATCTGAAGATGAGAAACTGGGGAAGAAGTGTGACAGCCGCAGGTAGCATCATGGTTGAAACCATAATCCAAAAGATGGTTTCACGGCCAGGAAACCTTAAACGAGCGAACCCGTATGCCACAAGAGAAGTGGATATGAGAGCCCCTAAAACATTCATCAAAACTAGCCACAAAGTGTTTCGAAGGTAAGTCCATCCATATTCGGCTTCGGGTGGTAAGTATTCAAGGGCTTCGATATAGTTCTTCCATCTCAAACTCACAGGGCGAACCTTTTCTGTTGCTTTAGGTTCGAAGATGTGCCTTTCTCCTTTTCGGCTTTCTGGCTTCAGAATTTCGACGTCCTGCCTACCATCGGCAAACTCTTCAAAAACAACGCCTTCTATCTTCTCACCTCGGATGTTTGCTGTCACAAGAGGCATATCTCGTGGGATCAGCTTGGCCTCTTGTGGCTTAGCATTAAATGAATATCCTCCAAAGAAAACAGGATGCGCAATCCGAAGGCTCAGAGTGCCATCTGGATTTGTGCGGTCAAGATCGGCCCGAACTCGAATTCCTTTGTATGTAGCTTCGTAATATGGCGTATTCGGATTCAGTACTGGCAATGTTTGAACAACTCTTGGAATCCAAATGATCCCATTGGGGCTCGCCATATCTTGATCTTCTTTGAAACTTGTGATAAGCAGAAAGAGAAACGGGAGTCCAAAAACGACGCAACCTACAAGAAGAGCAATCTGTCTTGAAACTAGCTGTAACTTCGCGGATACTGCGCTTGACTTTTTTGCCCAAATGATGCAAAGAACAGCTAATATCGCCAGAAAAATTAAGACGACTAACATCAATGGGCTGAGGATGATATGCCCGCTTAGAAGTTCTGGTGAGGCTTTGTTTGCTCTCGGAAGATTCGCAACAATCACTCCCGAGATGATAGTGAGTGTCGCTCCGATAACCCGTTGAACCAAAGTTTGTTCGCCCGTTCTCAGAATCGCTCGAACAAGCTGAATAAGGAGACCACAACCAAGGAAGGCGAGCAACCAATCTTGAATGGACATCTTTGGCCAAGCTATGGGCAAACCAATACTTGGCGAAGGAAAAAGTGCATACGAAACAATTAGCGAGATCGCGCCCCCTATGCAACCCAAAAGATGAGGACTCTTTCGCTCTGATCGCATCAACTGTGTGATGGATATCAAGCTCCAGATTAAGCCACCATAAAAGAGCAACACGGAATAGGCTGCTGCCCAAGGGATCACTTGTCCACCTCAAGGTACACCCACTTTCGAGATAACAGCATTTGGATCATGCTAATGATGAAAATTATGAGGAAGACAAGCCATGCCAAGGCAGAGGCATAGCCCAGTTTGAAGTGGCGGAAGCCCTGCTGAAACAAATGGACAACTGGTGTCAAAAGGGAGTCACTTGGTCCTGCCAAACCCGTGTCCGCGCCCATAAACACCCAAATTTGATCGAACATTTGAATAGAAGCGATGAGCCCCGTGACCATATTGAAGAATATGATGGGCGAGAGCATGGGTACCGTAATTTTCCAAAACTGCTTCCAAGAGCTCGCGCCATCGATGTGAGCTGCTTCATAAAGCTGCGTTGGTACCCCCTTGAGCCCAGCAAGCCATAGAATCATTCCGCCACCAGCGCCCCAAACTCCCATCATGATAATGGAAGGTTTGGCCCAATCGGCGACCTGGAACCAGCCCGGAGCCTTGACTCCTAGCCAAGGGTCGAGCGTATGTTGCCAAACCGAATTGATGAGGCCCTTGTTTGGGTCTCCGCTCAATACCCAACTCCAAAGAACCGCGCTTGCGATGGCGGGGACAATAGAAGGCATGTAGAACACTGTTCGATAGGCTTTGATCCCTTTCATTGAGGAATTAAGGAGTAGCGCGATAACTAATCCAGTCACTATGCCAAGAGGAACTCCGATACCTGTGATGTAAAACACATTCCCAAAAGCCTTGAGAACGTTGTCTTTGTCGCCTTGAAAGATTTCTTGATAGTTTCCTAATCCAACGGCGCGTGGTTCACTTAAGACATTGTATTGAGTGAAGCTCATGACAAGTGAAGCGATCATGGGGCCAAATGTGAAGATTAAGAAGCCGATAATCCACGGGAGTACGAACGCATATCCCCAGAGAGCCTCATATCTTGCTAATTTGGGGAGCTTCAACTTTTGAAATCTATATATTGAATAGCCCAGCGCTAGTGCCAATAGCAAAAATGCACCCACCATTGGCGGACGGAAATCAAAAGGCTTGAGAGTGTCATATCGCTGGTGGAGCTCCAGATCTCTTTGAACAGCCTTTTGGCTTTCCAAAAGCGCCTGTTTTGGTGAGAGCTCCTTTTTGCAAGCGGTTTCAAGTGCCTTCACATGTTCCGACCAAAGGGTTTGTCCAACAACTGTTGGCGGCCTAATCCTTCCGAATTGCGCCATTTGAACATGCATATCCAAAGCTTGAGCAAAGTTTGGGTTGGTCGGTCGAAAGGCTTTTGCAAATTCCTGGTTCGCAGCAATGAGCCCTTGGATTCGAGGAATGTATTCGCGACCACGGCTCTTATCATAATTCGCCTGTGCTTTGGCATCGATTATTCTCCCTTCAAGACTCGTAAAGAATTTGATAAAACGCCATGCACCTTCGACGTTTTTTGCACCTTTAGGGATAGCGTAACTGAATCCGCCAATCCATGTGACAAACGTATCTTTTTCGGAAGCAAACGCACCTTTCTTCTCATAACGATCATCAGGGACTGGTGGCGGGGCAGCGCCAAAATTAACATCAGGTCCATATCGACTAAGAGAAGCCAAAATCCAATCTCCATCGATCTTCATGGCGACCTTGCCTTGAATGAAAGGGTCATTTTCGTTGGAAAGAAATCCGCTCTTGAATTTTTCGGCTTCATCATATCCACCCAAAAGTTCATAACCATCAACCATGAATTGCAGGGCCGTTTCTGCTTCCGGTGAATCTAGAGTGCAACGAAGCCCATCGGTAGACATAAAACTAGCGTTCATTTGGAACGCAAAAAGATAGAGCCACGAGTTTCCAAAATTTGGGATGAATCCTGCTACTTTCAGATTGCCGGCCTTGTCTCGTTGGGTCAGGATTTTTGCGTATTTGAGCGTCTCGCTCCAGGTTCTGGGAGCGCGGTTTGGATCCAAACCTGCAGCTCGAAGTTCGTCGGCATGATTTTGAAAAATGGTTCGATTCCAATATAAAATGCGATCATCGGCACCGGTTGGAATCCCATAAGTTTTGCCTCCATATTGAGTTTCACTCCATGCGGCAGGATAGTATTGCTCTGGCAACGGGCACAGCGGATCGGACTTTTTATCACGAAGTAGAAGATCATCGAGGGGGCGAAAAGCTCCGCGACTGGCCCAATCAGAGAGCGCAAATCGATCTTGCGCAATGACATCGGGTGGCACATTGCCCACGATTGCGGTCATGAGCTTTTGGGGATTCATGTCTCCTGTTCCCATTTTTGTGGAGCGGATTTTGAGGTCGGGGTTTCGGGCTTCGAACTCGCCAATAACTGCTTCGATTCCCTTTGAATCCGGCCCTGTGTTGAGGCCCCAGACTGCAACGACTTGCTTTTGCGCCAAGGCTCCTTGAACGGCGCAAATTAAGGCAAGTGTTGAAAAGGCTAATCTTTTGTAAAAGGGGGACTGTGACATGAGGCCCGATAAGTCTTAGAAAAGAGTCTAGCCAAAACCGTCATCAGAAACGTGATTTTGGCTAGAAGTTTTTGCTCTTATTTCCCAGAAGATCCAGATTGTTGCCTAGCTTCGGCTTCTCCTGTTTGACCCGGAGAGATCGTACCTTTAGCATATTGCTCAGATTGTTGTCGCTGAATGTCGGACTGCTTCTTTGCGAGATCGAGCTCGTCGGGGCTCAACTGAGAAGTTGGCCTGTTCGCCATGACAACGATTCCAACGAGGACAAGTACTCCAGCTGCAATGACCACGGGCAACAACCATTTGGGCAATTCAGATTTCACGAATTATTCTCCAGGAAGTTTGCAATCGCCGTCCGTTGCGATCCATCCCGAATCGAGACACGAAATGCCTCGATCCCAGAAGGGGTCACCGTTTCCACCAACCCACTGAGCAGCTTTTTGTTCGTAGCCTTTGAGCAATGTGCCGTGAAGGTTCCCATTACCGTCGCGTCCATTCAGCTGAATCCACCTTGCGTGGGTATCAACATATCCCCAAATCGATCCATTGTTATATTTGTTGGCAATTTCACCATAGGGAGCTCGAGGATCTGTTTTGGCAAGATCATCTCTTCGAGTATTGTTGATTTGAGCACCGAGGTACCAATCCTTTCCGTTCCAAGGGTCGGCTTCGGAAGTGAGCGATTGTCGCTTTTCACCGATAGCAATTGTTTCAGATGGCAAAGGAATAGATGTCGACGAAATGGCACCCTTCCACGGTCCGCTTCCCCAACCCCACTGTTGCGAAATTTGCACTGCACGATAGACATTGCTGGCGACACCATATGACCTTCGGACATCTCCATAGGGAGACTTGTATTTGCTTCTGGCGTCTTCGCTGGACATCATGATGCCGTAATTCTTCATATAAGGCTGCACCAACTTATCCCAAGACATTGCTTGTTCTGGGTCGCCACCATTTTGGGCTGGACCATAGCCCAACCGAAGTTTTGGCATAATCATGTCATCTGAATCTTGCATATAGATTGTTTGTGAAAGCATGATTTGGCGCACATTGTTCACTGCTGTTATTTTTTTGGCAGCCATTTTTGCTTGAGCAAAGACTGGGAAAAGAATTGCAGCGAGAATGGCAATGATCGCTATAACGACGAGAAGCTCGATGAGCGTAAACGCTGAGCGTAGGTTCTTTTTCATTGTTTTATCCTCATTGATAGACTGGAATCATGAGTGTTTGAATCAACATCCTTTTGCCGAATTGCGGCCAAAGATGAAACTGTTTGATGATCTGTGATGATGACCATGGAAAGTGGTGGAATCTTCACAGAATTGGACTGATTTTTGGGTGGTAAGTTCTCGATTTTCCAGTCCAAATCTTGCGCGCTATTATAAAAAGTGAGAATTTTTGAGGTTCTTGGTGTGTTTATGAGGTGAGAAGGAAATTCCTCTGATGATTCACTTCTGTTGAAAATGATGAGGGCATCATTTGAACCCAATTTCCGGTGGAAAGCCAGGATATCTTTGTCATTGTCTGCAAGAACGAGTTCTGGGTCTCCACTTTGAAGCGCTAAGCTCTTGGCTCTCAATTGGCACAGGGCCCGATAAAGCAATAGAGTCTTGTTTGTGGATGTTGCTAAGTTCCATTTCATTCCGCGACGATTATCTGGATCTCGACCGCCATCCATACCGAGCTCATCTCCATAGTAGATGCTTGGCGATCCAACCCACGAAAATTGGAACATGGCCGCTAGCCGGGCGAGTCGGATATCACCCTGGCACTCATTCAAAATTCTTGGCGTGTCGTGCGAGCTCAGCAAGTTCATCATGTTTCGACTAACTTGAGGCCCATAAGAATCATAGACCTGAATCAGGCGCGACCAAACGTCAGTCGGTTTGATTTTCCGACGGGCTACAAATCCGAGAACGGCTTCTCGGAACTGATAGTTCATGACGCTATCAAATTCGTCTCCTTTTAACCAGGGTGAGCCGTCACCCCAGATTTCGCCCACAATCCAATTTTCTGGGTTGAGAGATTTAACTTTCTTGCGGAAAAGTTTCCAGTAATCATGGGGAACTTCGTTGGCAACATCCAGTCGCCAACCTGAAATAGCCGAATTTTTAGACCAGAATTCAGGCACACTCAGAAGGTACTTGCGAACTTCGGTGTTTGAATTGTTAAGCTTTGGCATGGATGGAAATCCAAACCACGCTTCGTAATTAGGAGATTCCTTGACTTCGACAGGGAATTTGTGTATCGAGTACCACGAAAGATATTGCGAAGCCTGCTGGTTCTTAAGAATATCATCGAATGCAAAGAAATCAACGGCAGTGTGGTTAAAAACTCCATCAAGAATTGTGCGAATGTTGTTTGCCTTCAATTCTTTGGTGAGTCGGTCAAATTCATGATTTGATCCAAGTCTCCAATCAATTTTCTTGTAATCGCTGGCTTCATATCTATGATTGCTTGGGCCACTAAACACGGGATTAAAATAGATGCAACCAATTCCCAGATCTTTGAGATAAGGGATTTGCGTTTGAACTCCTGCAAAGTCGCCCCCAAAGAAGTTTGAATACGTCGGAGCCCCGTCCCAGGCAACAACATCGGCGGGGTCGTTCATTAAATTACCATTGCAAAATCTATCCGGGAAAATTTGATAGACGACAGATGATTCAACCCAACGAGGCGGCTGGAAAGGAGTGAAGGTCGCCGGGCTCAAAACAAATGCATTTTTGGTTTTGGAGAGTCCGTTAGGGCCCAAAAATAGCGTGGACTTCTGACCATCGTTTAGTGCGAACCAATACTTGATTTTGGACTTCCTATCCCAGTCGATAATTGCGGAATATCTGCTTGTCAGTTCGTCGCCACTGCTGAGTTTAAGATCACTTTGGCCAACTGAACCATTTGGTCGAATAAACCGAACCAGAATCTTTGAAACATCCTGCGTTCGCGCAGAAACGGTCAACCTGAGTCGACCTCGATCCCAATTGAGAAACGGAATTTCTTGCAAATGTTGGATAGCAGATTCTGTGATTATTCCGTCTCCAATTTTTGCAGGCTTGTCATAACCTTTTGGTTGAATGATTACGACATTGTTGACGTTCCCATTCCCATCATCTTCTAGTCTGGCGTTTTTGGGATCATTGATCCATTGATTTCCGTCGATTACGAATTTGTAATAATGCTTTCCTGGAACTATCTTTAGATTGACAGACCAGTGTTTCTTGTCGGCACTCCCCACCATGAGGTTAGCTTTCATATCCCAGTTGTTAAATGTCCCGGCAACAGCTACGGAATTTATGGGGGAACCGGAATCATAGACAAAGACATGGTCTTGTTGGCCTTGCCAAATGGCGAACGAAGCAAGTGGTGAGATCACAGAATTCCTCCTCCTCGCATCGAAGATCCTCGAACTTGAAGAAAGCAAGGAACAATCGTTCTGCTCGGCTGATCTACATCTTCACCGTCGATCATGTTCATCAACCGATTAAGAGCAGTTTCAACCAAGCGTGGGATATCTAGGCTAACCGAGCTCAACCCATTTTCGAGCAACTGGCAAACGTAAGAGTCATTAAAGCTCACAATTCCTAGGTCTTGTGGGATTTTGAGCCCGAGATTTCTCGCAGCCATAATCACACCAAGCGCCATAAAGTCGTCGAGCACCACAAGTGCTTCGGGCCTATCCTTAGAAGTTAGGGCCTCTAAAGCTGTTTCCTTCGAAGCTTCGAGTCCGAAATCTGAGTACCATATATTTGGCTCAACTTCATATTGGCGCATGATACGACGATGGCCTTCAATTCGGTCATCACTAACTGTGAGCCCCTGCCGACCTGCAATGAACCCAATACTCCGGTAGCCACTTTCAAGAAGGTGCTGAGTCGCAATTTGTCCCGCATAAACATTATCGTTATCAACCGACCAAACGCTTTGCCCCATAGGATTCCCAATTAACACAAAAGGGAAGCGATCGCGCTGCAGCAATTCCAGCCGTTCATCATTAGCTTCAGATTCAACGAGAATCAAGCCGTCAACTCGCCGGGTTCTCAGCATCTCGTCGTAAACTTGAAACTGGCGGTCGCCGTCTGGAACGGTTTCTAAGCAAAGGTGGGTGTGGGTCTCAGAAAGTCCATCAAGAAGTTGAGAGATGAGACTGGCATAGAAGGGGTCGCCGTCCAGTCCACCTTGAGGGCGCTTAATCGCGAGCCCGATGAGCCCGGCCGATTGCTTTCTTAGGTTGCGCGCACGGACATCTGGCCGGTAATTGTGCTCCTCTATGGCTTCAATGACTTTCTGCCGAATTTCGGGCTCGACACGGTCGTCCCCAGCCAAGACACGGGATACCGTTGCCTGAGATACTCTTGCAAATTTTGCAATGTCTTGTTGGGTTACTCGCATCGTCAAGAACCGAGTATTCAGCTAGAGAATACGTATTCTTAGTATACATCAACTTCTCAAAAAATTCATGATGGAGAAATGAATTTTCAGGAAATTAGATCAGGAAACAACGGTTGTCTCAATTTCGGAACCACAAATGTTGATCAATTCTTTCGCGGTGCTCCGGTGGCTCTTATTCACATAAACCTCGCCTTCAAAACCCAAAAGGGCAAAAGTGGGTTCAATTTTCCCATAGTTGTTTGCAAGCAAATCGGTGGAAATCTGAACAATGTCGTTTTCGATGTTTATTGTCACTTGAATCGTTGAAATTTTTCCTTTTGTGTAATCTAGGGTTAAGCCATCGTCTGCAGAATATTGAGCCGTAAATTTGGCTTTGGATCCTGGTTCGGCGATAATGAGAAAATGGGGATTTGAAAATTCAATCTTGGGTTCGGTTGGTTTTGTCCGTTGTATCGGAACGATCGAATTGTTCCTTCCGAAAATCAAAGTTTCATTGAGTTTTGCCTTCAATTTGTAAGTGCCGGGAGCATGCCATTCGTTGCTTAAGAGGTTTAGCCACTTTGTCTTTCCAGGTAGCGTAACGTGGCGATTATGAGCTTTTGATTCTAGAATGGGAGCATGAAGCAACATCGGGCCAACCATAAATTCGTCGGAGATTTCTGACAGCTCGGGTTCATCAAAATCATAAATGAGGGGTCGAACTATGGCTTCGCCGGTTTGCTCTTGATGTCGGAACAATTCCATAAGATAGGGCAAGAATTGATATCTGGTCTTGATGATTTTGCCGAGAGATTTTCTCGTCTTAGCTTTATATTCCCAAGGCTCTTCTTTTCGGCTATCGAGCGTCGAATGGTTGCGATAGAAAGGAAACAACATACATGCCTGGAACCATCGAATCATGAGTTCGTCACTTGCATCGCCACCGAATCCGGCCAGATCCGGTGCGGTGACCTTGAACCCGACCTTCGTGAGGTAC
>CAZOVP010000011.1:39051-90172 GCA_964583465.1 uncultured Fimbriimonadaceae bacterium
TGCCACTGATTGAGAGTCCAAGAGTTGTTGGGATGGAGAGCTTGAGATAGAAGTCATTGCTGACATTGTCGCCAGTCCAAATTGCAGAGTATTTGCTGGTACCAATAAAGCCACTGCGAGAAAGGAGAAAGGGCCTTTCGTTTGGGGCGGCTTGTTGGAATCCAGCAACCGTTGCTTTCTGCATTCCAAGTGCGTATTGATTTCGGTGAAGTTCATGCGAGTCTCGGCCTTCATGAAAGAGCATCCCACTGGGATCCACAGGGCCAGTGCTGGGATCATTCATATCAACCCATGCTGCTCCAAATCCAAGTTTGCGGAAATTCTTTACATAGTCGGCCCACCATTCACGAACTCGAGTTTGCATGAAATCTGGAAACACAGTTTCGCCCGGCCAAACAAGGCCTATGTATCGCTGGCCCTCGGGGTTTTTGCAAAAAACGTTTTGCGCGACACCATCATCGAAAACGTCATAACCGACTTGGCTCTTAACGCCTGGATCAATGATCGGAACGATTCTTCGTCCATTTTTCTTGAGAATATCGGCAGTTGCCTGCACCCCTTTTGGAAATTGTTTGTCGCTTACCGTAAAGATCTTGTAATCGACCATATAGTCGAGATCTAGCCAGAGAGCAGAACAAGGAATTTCGTGTTTTTCAAATTTCCGATCGAGCTCTAAAAGATCATCGTGGCCTCCATATCCCCAGCGCGATTGGTGGAATCCAAGGGACCAAGCTGGAGGAAGTGGAGTTTTGCCAACAAGGCTTTGAAGTTTCCTAGTGAGTTGCGCCAAGTCATCGGCAAAGAAGACCCAGAGGTTTGGCTCGCCATCTTCGCTTCCAAGAATGAGATTACGCGAAGTTCGTTGCCATTCCACAAAGACACGGGTGGAATCGTTCCCCGGTGTTTCCATGAAGGTCACACCAGGGTTGTCCAGTAAAAATCCAACCCAACCGTTGCTCGTGCGCATGGCCAAATAGGGAACAGAACAATAGGGCGGATCGGCAGGATGTTCGCTCCACTGAGCCCAGTGAAAATCGCTCCAAACATCAGTGTTCCAAAACTTGGTGCGAATTCCTGAAAGCTCAAGCTTTCCGAAGAATTTTTCTCCCATCCCGAAGAACATGGCGTCTTCTGGAACTTCAAACTGGAACATCGATGCTCCGACGCTCACGCCGAATCCATGCCCTGGAGAGCTTTGGATTTTGAGCCTTCCCGATTTTGGCTGCAATTCAAAATCGCCTTCCTTTGTCGGCTGAAATTGTTTCTTAGAAAGTTCAGAATCAGGAGTAACTGGATCAAGACTAAGATTTGGCTTCCACTTCTTTTCCGATGAGGCTCGGATATGAAAAATGTCGTTTTCGTAGCTCTTGATTTCGAACTTTATTTGATGTTTGCCAAGTGTTGCATTCGAGGTCGTCTCGTCGTACCTGGACATGAACACAAAATTGGCTGGATGAGGGAACTTATTAAAAAACATGATTGGCTACAAAAAACTCAGAAGGATTTTACGGGTGCGAGCGAATTCGAGAAGGTCATTGGCCCTGGGTAAGATTACGTATTCTGAACTTATTATTATTAATCGCAGTCAATAAAAAATGAAATTGAAACACCAAAGATTCTGGTATTATTATCAGGTCTTTTGGGATATCTTTTTCTTCTCCAGTCACAAAGAAACGAGCCCGGGCAATATGCTCGGGTTTCGTTTTTCAAAAGCTCGCGACTCGGTCGATATCTTCAGGAGTTGTCAAAATATCCGGCCCAAATCTCAGAATTGATCCTCGATAATCAATGTTGATTCCACTTGTTTTCAACCTATGCGCCACCTCGCTTGCATGATCTGAGATTCCGATGCTAAAGGCTCCAAATTCGTGGGGGTTGTTGGGTTCAAAAACGTTCCAACCTTTTCCTTTCATAGCCTCTCTAAGCGCTTTTTGAGTTTCTAAGCTGGCCATTCGCAAATTCTCAACGCCAAAGTCCAGGGTAAAAGCTATTCCAGGATTGGCTTGATAGGGTGTGAGAATGGGTGGTGTGCTTTCAAGCCAACCGTCGCCCCCTTCGCACCACTCGGGAATATCCGGTCTTTCGTAACCAAATGAGTTCTTCTTTGCGAACCAGCCCGTGTCAAGCGTTCTAAAACTTGGATCGTTGGCAATCGCAGGATTCACTGCAAGCCAACATGCTCCCGGGCCTCCGCGCAAATATTTATAGCTTCCACCAATCACGAAATCCGCACCGAGCGCCATCATATCAAACGGAATCACCCCAACAGCGTGGTAAGAATCCACCAATGTGAGTAGACCCTTGTTCTTTGCGCGCTGAATTATTTCACCCAAATCCTTGATTATTTGGCCTGTTGTGAAAGTCACCGCAGAGATCACGAGGAGATCAAAATCACTTGAGATTGCACCCGCAATGGCACCCGAATCCATAAGAAGCAAATCGTTTTCGAGTCTGGATTTCGGAACAAACCGAACTACCGCTTCTCCCTCAAATTGATAGGCTCTCAAAATAAAGTCGATGCTATCAAACTCTTCTGATGTTGTAAGAATTCGAATCGGCCGTTTGCGAAAAGTGTTCAAAACTGCTCGAAGGCCCTGGCCCGCACTTGTTTTAGGCACGACACATCGAGAGTCCGGAAGGCCGATGAGCTTCGCAATTTGAGACCTGAAAACATTCATTTCATCGAGCCATCCCCCTGCTTCCCAACCTCGATCCATGCGTTCAAACCAAATGGTCATGCCCTTCTGAACGTTTTCAAACGAGGCATCTGGTGGGCGACCCAAGGAATGATTTGCTAGATAGACTTCGTTGCGACTATGTTCAGCAGCTAAAACCTTACTAAATCGTTTCCGAATTTCAGCAAGGTTCATCGGCCGATTTCCGTGCGCACGGCCCAGAGTTCGGGGAAGAGACGAATATCGACAGCTTTCCTTAAGAACGAAACTCCAGAACTTCCGCCTGTGCCCACCTTATGGCCGATGATTCTCTCTACGGTCATCATGTGCCGAAATCTCCAAAGTGAAAACTGCTCTTCGACATCCACGAGTTTCTCGCACATTTCATAGGCGTCCCAATACCTCGTGTTGTTTTCATAAATCGTTTTGAAACAATCGACAATTTCGTGTCGGGCAATATAGGGTTGGCTCCAATCCCGCTCGATAGCCAACTTTGGAATAGGAAGCCCTTTTCGTGCAAGATGCCTCAGAAATTCATCATAAAGGCTCGGCGATCTCAAGGTATCAAGCAATGTTTGCTCGATGGCTGGGTTGTGGCGAAACACTCGAACCGAATCGACATCTTTGTTGCCGAACAAAAATTCAATAAGCCGAAATTGGTGGGATTGGAACCCGCTAGCGCTGCCCAATACATTGCGAAATTGTGCATATTCGCTGGGGGTCAGGGTTTCTAACACCGCCCATTGCTCAAACAACATTCGCTGGATGTGTTTTACACGGGCTAAGATTTTGAATGTCGGCGAAAGCTCATCTTGTTGAACAAAAGAAAGGGCTGCTCGCAGCTCATGAATAATGAGTTTCATCCAAAGTTCGCTGGTTTGGTGCTGGATGATAAAGAGCATTTCGTCGTGATGCTCGGGTTGGGAAAGTGGCCTTTGGAGCTTAAGTAGCTCTGGTAACCCCAAATATCCTCCATAGTCCATCCGATTGCTAAAATCGGTTTCAATCGTTGGCTCAAATGGCCGTCCGGTCATAACAATGAGAATACCGCGAGGGTAAAGTAATCAGAGTTGGCGGATCGTCTAATGGCAGGACAGCGGTTTTTGGTGTCGTCAGTCTAGGTTCGAATCCTAGTCCGCCAGCCATAATTCTAATCTCTGATGCGCCCCTTTTGGTTCTATTTTTTGTGAGCCCTGAGTGCACTTTAACTTTTATTTATGCCTTAAAACAGCGTGGCTTTATGATTGAAGCATGTTATTCTATGTTTATTAGGAGCAAAGAGAAGATCCTTAGAAATAGAAAAATTGATGTTTGGATAGCCACCCTGTGCACATTAATTTCTGGCTGTGCGCCGGTTCGGAAATCGCATGACCTGACAGATATAGTGGCATCGTTAAGAGTAGGGATGGACATGAATACGGTTCTTCGTGCGGTTGGCCCGCCCGACGAGCGAGCCTCCTATTCGGACAGGCCGGAAAGATCGACATGGACTTATTTGGATCCCAGAGACAAAACGCGGTTCGTAGTTGTCGTTTTTGAAAAGGACACCGTGCTACGGGTCGCTCCACCGGTCGAAGATGAGTTGAAAAGGAAGTCCGATAGAAGGTGAACGTTTTCGAGGAAATGGGCCGTTGATGAAGTGTTTTCGAGTTATGTGGAGCCTGACGACCTTCGTTTGGGACGGAAGCGACTACTTAGGAGAATATTGAAATGGCGATGAAAGTGGTGTACACGACGATCAACGGAGTGATCGTCCAAGAAGACCGGAACGGTGTTCAGAGGAACTACATCCCCGACACGTTCGGCAACACGATAGCCCTGACCGACGCGACCACGTCCACGGACACTTGGACGTACTGGCCGTACGGAGAAGTGAGGACGCGAACGGGTACCAACGCAACCAGGTTCTTGTTTGTGGGGACACTTGGGTATTCGAAAGATGGCGGGTCTGGGTACCTTCACTATGTCAGGGCCAGGTACTACCAAGCCACCAAGTGGCCCCAATGGCAGAACTCGGTAGCCAAGGTGAGGAGCCGATATTCTTAACTGAGCGACGAGATTTGGATTCTTTGTTAGGTTAGGTGTTGATGATAACACCACGGGAGTCTTAAGGTTTTGGAATACGAAGCCCCATGCCGTTATTTCGATTCACAAACAGTGCACCAAAAGTTGTTGTTTCTAGCAGATCCTGGCGAAAGGTTGTGATTTCCCAACTTCCATAATCCCAGTAAGACATCTCATAATTGTTGTTTCCAAGATCGGTAAGGGAGTGAACATGAATAAAGTGACGTCCGACCGACCTGGGTTTGTCTTTATGCAGTAATGCGTTGGAATCTACAAATAGCACAACGTCACGCTTTTCGCTATCACTTTTGGTCAAATTTTCGTCTAAGACCGATTTCGCGGCATCGAACACCTCCTTTCGTCTTGCTTCTGAAAAAAGAACGGAGCGACCAATGGATTCAATATCGAAGCCGAAAGCGGGCCAAATACCAGCAACACCTTCAAAAGTTCTGCCAGCCCACTCTTTTGTGTTTTCATTTCCTGGATTGTATTTGGAACTCGATAGCTTAATCTTAGGCATTAAAATTTGAACCCAGTGTCTTTGCAAAAGTCCGCGAAAGCGATCGGCATCCGCTATGGTCATGAGTAGTAGGTGATCGACAATATTTGAAACATATGAATTCTTTGAAATCCTTGTGTAATTTGGGCTCACTTTGATGAATTTCGGGCTCTTATAATGGTCGAATGCATTGAGCATGTCGGTGCTAGGTTTTATGATGATGTCGTTTCGAAACACAAATACTCCCGTGGAATAAAGAGCCCACATGGCACGCACCAGTTCGCATGGATTCACACTATAGGTGTAATAACAGAGAGCTGCCAGCCAACAAAAGTAGCTCTTCTTTTGATCTAGCCACCAAGGCTCCTCGACTCGCTTTTCAAGCAGATTAAGATACACCCCCGCAGAAAGTACGCCTGAAAATGCGAGTTTTGAAGCCACGACACTTTTGCCTGGGGCTCCAAAGCCCTGTGGTCCAAGGTCTGCTCTTATTCGGGCTATGAGTGCCTTCGCTTCTTGAACGGTTGAGGAAGTAGGAGCATTTTGGGTGGGTTCAATTCCTGTTGGCGTCGGCGTCGGTTCTGGCGTTGGTGCTGGCGGATATCGTTGTTCGCTATAGTTCACGGCCGCACCCTTTTTAAACCTACTTGTGGCATTCCACTGGATAACAGGGCAGGCAAGTGTCATCGGCGGTGGCCCAAACAAGATCCGTGGGGACTTCAAACAAGAAGGGTGCTCCCACAAAGCGGGCTCCAACGGCATGGAATGGAGTTTTGTTCAACTTTCCTTCATAGTCTCTGTCGAGTTCGACCTCCCAATTCTTGTTGTCGACAACTCCATTGAGGTTTGCTACCGGCTTCAATCCCATGATTCGGTATTGAACAAAATCGATAAAAATTTCTCTGTCGATGTCGTAGTCCACGACAGATTGGTCGATTGCCCCGCTCACATTTAAGTAATAGTTAGTGTCCCTGATAACCACTTTTCGTGGGTCAACCATGCTAATGACATTATTTGTTGTTTGTAGATTCAGATCAATTCTTCCTGGTCGATCGTCTTGCCGACAACCTCGCTGGAGCTTGAGTTCTGCTGCGATGCTCCTCCATCTCTTGTCGGATGCATCGAGCGGTGGTTTGCCTGTCTGACCCCATTTTTGACCTGTCAATAAATACCATTCAACATCTTCTTCCATGCCTTCGGCGACGGGGACATGAACTCTGGCATATCCGGCCTGAAGAAATGCCCGAAACATCGCATCGTTATGGTCGATATCAAAATTTTCCTGCCACTTACACATTGGATTCCAAAAATAGTCGAACAGAATGTAGCTCATCAAATCCCAATCGAACGCCCGATCCCAGAAGTAGGCTTCTTTGCCAAAGTATTTGGCCTTTTGGCGATCTAATTCTGGCAATCCACATGGCTCCGCCATCCAATTGATGCCTTCAATATCGTCAAATGACTGACACATCATGAAGATTGAGGATCTTTTGATTTCAACGTGAGCCGTTTCACGGTTGTAAAAGGGGTGTCGATTTTGTAACCGAGATTCCCATTTTTCGTCATGTTCGGCTTTGGCCTTGTCGTACTCTTCTTTTTCCTTTCGATATTGGTCCATGGATAAGTGATATGCGGTCATGATCTTTTGGAAGACCGAGACTTTCCATTGACTTTTAAGTTCATCGGTGGGTTCAAAAGTCAAAATTATCGAAGCATTCCACTCATCCATTCTTTCTGCGTCGACGATGACAGTGCAAGAACCAGTCAATGTTGTAGTCAGATCAACATCTTTTGTCATGTCTACTAGATCGTCACTCCCACTTTTTTCTTCCCATACAATCACATCATTTCCAAGCCTAAAGTCCACAGAGCTGTGCCCTGGGACAACTTTCTTTTCGAAATGTCCCGAAACTTTGAAGTTTTTAATCTTGTATCCGGCTGGAACCTCAAAATCGATTTTTTCCTGGAAAGAATCCCTGTCGACATTGGAACCCGTTGAGCTTAATGTCATTGTCTTTGATTTAGGTGGAGGCTCTAACGAAGATTCACCTACGCATGAGCCAAGACTTAAATAATTGTCTTCTGTTAGAGTGTCAAGAGTTACTAATTTTTCTTCGGAGTTTGTACTCTGTTTGTTTGGCAGTTTGATGGTAACAACGGGCTGGCAAGGCTCAGCAGGTGGTGCGACTTTATATGCTGAGCGCTGTTCCCAGAGGGCCTCAAAAAGGGCGGCGGGGCTAGGAATAATCAACTCAACGATCAGCTTCATTCCATAGTCATAGACCTGTGCTTTTCTTTGTTGAGTCACATAGAAATATTTTGTTATGAATGGAGCAGGGGTTTCGTTGATGAAGCTGTGAATATTTTTTTCCGTTGATTCGGTTTGACGTCGCTCTTTGCGAAGAGTACGTGTCGTTTTTTGCATGCTATAAGCAGCTTTTGAAACAGCTTCTCTAAAGACATCCCGAGTTGCTTTTTCTGCAGAAGATTTGCTCAGTTTAGCGTCGCTGTTTAAAGAATATGTAATATTGGTGCCGTATTTACCATCCACTTTTGCGCTGACATCTAACGATGCTTGCATTTGTTTTTCAATCTCTGTGTGAATTGTTGAACGATCAGTGACTTGAAGATCGCGATCTTCTTTTTGCACGATATTGGTTTCGGTTTCGACTTGAGTCTCGACGAGCTCTTTGAATTCGTGGACTCGCTTTTTGGTTTCACCAGCTGCAACAACTTCAATATGGGCCAAATCAGCCGGAACATAACAATGCAGCTGATCTTTAAGCAGGTAATAGTTGGTCACAAATGGAGTGACACAAATACATCTTGGATTAACTGGGAGACATTTCGGATCACAATTGCATTGGCAATTGTTGACGAGTTCACTGGGGGATTGTCTCGATTTTGCTAAATAATCTTTTTCGTATTTTTCGATAGATCTTTGATATTTGACGAGGCCCCCTTGCAATTCAGACCGTGCTTCTTCGGCAAGTTCCTTTTCAGATTTTGGCCCGGTACATCCGCGAAGGGTGAAAAACCATTTTGGTAGGTGGATAGAGGCTTCAAATATATGTTTGGCGATGGCTTGAGTCGTTTCGTTCGGACTGTTTTTGTTGGCAGAATGATAGCTGAGGACAATTGCAGCAATTGAGCGCCACCAAGCCATTTGGGTATCTAGTCGCTCCGGTTCGATTCCTAAAATGGCGCCACAGAGAATTGCATTTGAAAGTGTTCCCAAATCGGGCTTAACAATATTATCAAACAACTCTTCGGTTTTGGGCAAGATTCCAAGGGCTTCTTGGAAGCCGCCATTTTGAAAAGATTGCCATGAATCACATAAGCTGACTGCAAATTGAACTTCTGGATTCAATTCCCGAAGGGATGTCATTCGATGTTTTGCGAGATAGTCGCTCGCATCGCTCACGAGATTTTCAAACCTGTTATGAGACCAGTGATTTGCTAAGCCCGCATAGAGTTTTTCTGCTTGCTCTGAATAGATAGCTGCTTCGAAAGGTAACTCATTTAAGTTAGATTTGGCCACACTCAAACCTCGATCTAGCCGATCTTGATTCATAGCACTGTAATGCGTAAAGAGTCCGTTTGCTTGTATGGCGTTTAGATTCGCTGTTTCTGGTAGCCGTGTACTGCTGAGCCTAAGAAGATCTGCCATCGATGCCCTAATCCATACTCTACATTGGTGGCCAACAAATCTGCAAGTTTTGAAATAAAAGGAAACACTTTGTGGCAATTGTGCTTTGATTCAGATCAAATTACAGATCATAAAATTGCGAACCACAGAATTCTAGTTTCAACCCATTCTCTGAGAGATCCATGGGCTGAGGAGATCTTCGCCTAGATCTAATTTCTGATGGGTATCGCTAAATGACTTTTGGGAATAAAATGTACTTCAATATGCCTGATGGATTAGCTGAAATTTCCATCATGGGGTCATTTGAAGTTGTTGATGGTGAGGGCAACGCGTTTCGGTTTCCAACTTTGTCAAGTGAAGGATTAGTCGCGATTTTGGCCATCAACTTCCCAAATCCTGTCCCACGAGACGATCTGGCTTTGGCCCTTTGGCCGGAATCGGAGCATCGGCTCAGGCGATCAAATTTGAGAAAGACGATTCAACGAACAAAGTCAGTGCTGCCTTCGGGGGTGGTTCTCGAAAGCCAAAAGGGCCTTTCATTAGATAGCGATTTGATAGATTGTGATGTTTGGAGGGCCAAACAGATCGAACAAGAACTTCTGGTTTTAACGGAACACCAAGATATGATTCCACTTCTCTTGCAGGAATGGAAAATTCGATCTCAGGTTTTTTTGGAAGGTTGGGACGACGATTGGGTTTTGCAGGAAAGAGCATCTCATGAATTCGGTTTGGTAGAACTCGGTCTTAAATTATCAAGGTTATTGCTGGACCGAGGAAGAAAGAGCGAGGCCCTTGAAGTTCAACTCAAAGTTCTGGATCGAATTCCAGTGAATGCTGAACTATTGGAACAGGTTGTCGAACTGGAAAACGATGTGTTCGGATTAAACCAGGCCCTAAATTTTGCGTCTCAATTCAAGGTTCGACTCGCGTTAGAGTGTGGTGCGGATCTACCAGCAAATGTCCAACGCCTCTTAAGATCTATCCAAAGCGGGACGTATCAATCTTCTCCAAAGGTTGGGCAGTTTGCGACAAGATCGGAACTTGTTTTGCTTTCGAGATTAGTTCAGCAAGCGATAGAAACGGGTTCTCCTCACATTATCGAATTTTTGAAAACTGAACTTACAAGTCAACTTGCTTGGTCGCATGTCCACTCCTCATTCGAAATCGCAAAAGCAGCCATGGATTCTCCTGCATTTTCTGATGAGCTAAAGGCCGAACTTGTCCCTAAGGTTTTGATGATGGCGAGCTACTTGGGGGAGTATGAAATCGCACATGAATGGGCAAGCAGTGCGTATCGGGTCTTGGATAAGAGTTCGCCAGAATACTCTTCTGTTCTTGCCATGGATGGCTTCATTTCTTTTGAGCATCGAGATTTTCTGAGAGCGACTAAACTCGTTACAGAATCTGTGAATCTCTGTGAAAAATTTGGTAGGCCAGTGCAACGGCTTCAAAATTTGAGTCAGTGGGCCGGAGTCATGTGGCACCAGCTCAAATTTGATGATGCTAAGGCGGCTTATCAAGAGATTCTGGACGCGACACGCGCGAGCGAAACGGAATCTGGGAAACGCCTATTCTTTACGACGATGGCAAATTTTTGCTATCTCTATAGTTATTTTGATCAGCCAGAAAAGGCTCGACCATATGGTGAATATTGTATAGATGATCACCTTCATCATAGCATCGCGGTTGGATGCACATACCTTGCACCATATGGTTATTCATGTGCAGCAACAGGCAGCCTTCAATTGGCAATGGAATTGCTTCAAGAATCGGTCCGAAAAACGAATCATCATGGTTTTCTTCGATATTTTCACCTGTCTCTAGATTTTGTGATGGCGGCGCTTCTTCTTCTTGGTGAAGCGGAACAAGCGTTTCGAATTCTAGAGCAATCGCTAGCATTTAGAAATATCTTTGGCCACACGCACTCACCGGCTGAAGAGAAGTTTGTCGCTGACAAATTTGAGCGATTTTCAAACTTCAAATTTGAGCAAGCTTTGCCAAAGAATTCGATGTCTATTAACGATTTTTCAATTTGGCTGACCCAGTATCTAGATGAGCTCGCCTTCAAAGTTAAGCTAGACTGAAAGAAAGATATGACCCCAAAAAGTGGTGGTGGTTGGCAAGCGATTCGCTACACGATGAAAAAGGCGAGAGAAGTTGGTACGGTTCCTCTCTTCAAGGCCTTGTCAACAAGAAACGCCTGTAAAACTTGTGCTTTAGGCATGGGAGGCCAGCTTGGAGGGATGAGAAACGAGCACGGCCATTTTCCAGAATTTTGCAAGAAATCTTTGCAAGCCATGGCATCTGATATGCAGGGCCAAATTTCTTTAGAGTTTTTTGAAAAATTTTCGATCAAAGATTTGCGAACTTTTTCTCCTCGTGAGTTGGAAGTGTGCGGACGAATTGTTCAGCCATTGATCGCAAGGCCGGGAGACACCCATTTCTGCCCAATCTCATGGGACGAAGCCTTGGGAATTGCAGGTCAAAAGCTTAAACAGACGTCACCCGAAAGGTGCTTCTTTTATGCAAGCGGAAGAAGTTCAAATGAAGCCGGATTTCTGCTCAATCTGCTCGCACGTGGCAAAGGCACCAACAATATTTCGAACTGCTCCTTCTTTTGCCACCAAGCCAGCGGTGTTGGGCTGAAAGCTTCATTGGGCACAGGCACTTCGACCGTGAATCTGGACGATCTTGATTTTTGTGATCTTTTCTTTCTTATTGGAGGAAACCCAGCTTCCAACCATCCCCGACTTATGACAAAACTTGCTGAAATAAGGGAGCGGGGGGGGCAAGTTGTTGTGATTAACCCAATGGTTGAACCGGGCCTCAAGAAATTCAGAGTTCCTTCGCGAGCCCTAGGGTTACTTTTCGGACAAGAAATCGCAACTTGTTATCTTAGGAACAAAATTGGGTCAGATCAATATGTGTTATTGGCGATTATCAAATGGTTAGAAGAAAACAACGGACTCGACCACGAATTCATTACTCTTCATGCGATAGGTGCGAGCGAAGCACTTTCATTTTGCCGTTCTACAACTTGGTCGAAAATCGAAGAGTTCACTGGCCTAAGTAGGCATGAAATCGCAGAAGTCGCCCAAATTTACTCTGAATCTCAGCAAGCCATTTTCGGATGGACAATGGGTGTGACTCATCACGAACACGGCACCGCCAATGTCCGGTGGATTGTGAACACAGCTCTCGCACGTGGCATGGTTGGAAGAGCTGGAGCTGGGCTCATGCCGATCCGAGGTCACAGCAATGTTCAAGGAATGGGAACAATTGGAATCACTCCTCAAGTCTGTCCCGAAATCAACTCATGGCTCGAGAAGTATGACTTGAAGCCGAGCATCCAGCAAGGGCTGGATACGATGGCTTCGTTGGAATGTGCAGAAAACGGTGGAATCGATTTTGGGCTTTGCCTGGGTGGAAACTTGTATGGTGCTAGCCCACATTCTCAATGGACTCATGGGGCCATCTCGAAGATCGATACTTTGGTCTATCTCAGTACGACTTTGAATACGGGGCACGCCTGGGGGCATGGCAAAACAACTCTGATCTTGCCTGTTTTTGCGCGAGACGAGGATCCGCAGAGCACAACTCAAGAATCGATGTTTAGCTTTGTCCGCGTCAGCGATGGTGGACTAGCGAGGCATGTCGGGCCACTTTCGGAAACGGAAGTACTTTCACAAATCGCAGTTCATGGTATTCAAGATCAGGGCACATTCGACTGGAATACTTTGCGAGACCATAAGACCATTCGAACTTTAATCGCACAATTTGTTGAGGAAATGGCTGGATTAGAGGGTGTCAATTCATCGAAAGCCGAATTCGAGATACCAGGACGAATTTTGCACACGCCAAAATTTAGAACCGCGGATGGGCTCGCAAAGTTCAGCAATGAAATCTATACACCTACAATACCGGCAGGCCCCAATCAATATCTGATGATGACGATTCGGAGCGAGGGCCAATTTAACACAGTTGTTTATGAAGAAGAAGATTTATACCGGGGCCAGATGAGGCGTGATATTGTGTTGATGAATCCCAAAGATATCATGAGTCGTGGTTGGAAAGAAGACGATTGGGTTATGGTGAAAAGCAGCAATGGGGAATTCGGTCCTGTTCTTGTTCGAGAATTCGATATCGCTTTAGGGTGTGTTGCGCTTTATTGCCCTGAAGCCAATGTGTTGGTTCCCAACAGAGTTGATCCAAGTTCAAGAACCCCAGCATATAAGTCTGTCGTTGTAGAAATCAATGCTGTAAAGGCATAGTATTCCTTCTTGGGCCGACCCTGAAAAGAATTGCTCTAACGGGTACACCTCTTTCATGTCCTCGTTTCAACAAGTAGTTCTTGCACTGATCCCCCATCTTGAAGATCTCTCAGGAACAGATATCAAGGTTCACTCTCCCATCGACGGGTCGGAACTCGCAAATCTAAGGGCCGATAGCTCGCAATTAGTTGAAGAAAAGATCAAATTATCGAAAAGGGCCTTCTCTCAGTGGCGACAGATTCCCGCTCCGCGCCGAGGCGAACTTGTGAGAAGATTCGGCGAAGTATTGCGAGAACACAAAGAGATCCTTGCACAGCTTGTGACGATAGAATGCGGCAAGATTTTGGAAGAAGGTCGTGGCGAAGTCCAAGAAATGATTGATATTTGTGACTTTGCTGTGGGATTGAGCCGACAGCTTTATGGTTTGACAATTGCGAGCGAACGTCCGGGCCATGTTATGCAAGAAAATTGGCACCCACTAGGTTCGATTGGAATCATTTCAGCGTTCAATTTCCCGGTGGCAGTGTGGGCGTGGAACGCCGCCCTCGCCATTGTCTGCGGTAACACTTGCATATGGAAACCAAGTGAAAAAACTCCGCTCACTGCTTTGGCCTGTCAAGGACTCTTTCAAAAGGTGGCGCGAGATTTCGAAGATGCTCCAGAGGGCCTGAACCAGGTCATTATTGGAAATGCTGAGCAAGGCAACCAATTGGTGGAGAGCAGTCAGGTTCCTTTGATCTCAGCAACCGGGTCATCCAGAATGGGCAAAATTGTTGGCCCTAAGGTTGCTGCCAGGTTTGGAAGAAGCCTGCTCGAACTTGGTGGAAATAACGCCATAGTTGTGACTCCAAGCGCTGATCTCAGCGTCGCGCTTCCCTCGATCGTTTTTGGTTCTGTTGGCACGGCGGGACAACGGTGCACTTCGACGAGAAGGGTCATCGTTCACGAATCTTTGGTCGACAAAGTCTTTGAAATGCTGGCGAGCCCCATTATCCAAATTGGAGCGACAAAAGTTGGGAATCCACTTGAGAATGGAGTTTTGGTCGGGCCATTAATTGACGAAGAGGCATTTCGAAACATGCAAAATGCCTTGGATAGTGTGCGCACAATCGCAGAGAGAATCGTGGGCGGAGAAAGGGTTCTGGCGGAACAGTTCCCAAACGCTTTCTATGTCCAGCCAGCTGTAGTTAAACTCAAGAATCAACCAAGCGAGGTGCATTGTGAAACGTTTGCACCTCTCACATATGTCATGCCTTATCGCGACCTTGAACACGCACTGGAGATTCACAACGAAGTTCCTCAGGGTCTAAGCTCTGCAATCATGACGACCGATTTAAGGGAAGCAGAATTCTTTAAGCAAAACAGCGATTGCGGTATCGCAAATGTCAATATCGGAACGAGCGGAGCCGAAATTGGAGGAGCATTTGGTGGCGAAAAGGAAACTGGTGGAGGCCGAGAGTCCGGTTCCGATAGCTGGAAAGCATATATGCGACGACAAACCAGCACAACTTATTACGGAACCGAAAAGCCGGCCCTAGCACAAGGCATTAAGTTCGAACTTTAGAGATCATATCTTGTATTTCTTGCCATGCCGTTTGAAAGATTGGCCATTCTGTTGCTGCCCGAGCGAATGTTTCTGTGGTCGCTTGTGTCATCGGCATATCTGCGGAGCTCGCTGAATTCATCGCTTCTGAAAACATAGAACGAAGGTGTGGCAATCCTTCTCGCGAATCGATAAGTTTATCGAGCGCGGAAATGACTCGACTCCACTTCGCCGTTTCTGCTTCTGACTTGGACGATTTGAGCTTGGCTTCAAGTTCAGCTCGTGATTTCTTGGCTTTAGATGTCATGCTATCGATCTTTCGGATCGCATCATAACTCACTCCGATAATGTTTCTTTGAGATTCGATATCGTCATCAGACATTTTCACTCGGGGATCCAAGCGAAGTTGCAATTTTGCTGTTCTGGATTCATCATCGGCACTCAACCTAATGGTGTAAGTTCCAGCAGGAGCCCAAGGGCCAAGCGGTCCGGTCGGAGTTTTCCTGAGAATAGCTGCCATTGTCACCCAGTTTCCTGCAGGATCCAGTGGATCAAATCTCATATCCCAACAGAATCTGTGAACGCCAGCTTTCGAAGGCAAGCTTTGATTTATTCCTAACCAATAGGTGGGTAGTGGAATTTTGTTCGGGTCTGCAACAAATGGTTTGTCATTGCTGGAATATGAGCGAACGACGATTCCAGATTCATTGAGAATTTCGAGTCGTACGATTTTGGCATCCCTTGGCAAAACATATTCGATCATTGCCCCAGCAGGAGGATTTTCGCCTCCGGGTTCCTCCGGTGGAAGTGGGGTATCAGTATTCAAATTGATACTTGTTCTTGTGGCCATTGGAGGATCAAAGAGACTCAACGTTCGAGATTGAAGTTTATGGATTTGGCGCAAAGAAGTGATGTTGTCGAGAATCCAAAATGACCGACCATGTGTTCCCACTACGATGTCATCATCATGAATGACAAGATCGCGAATTGAAGTACAAGGCATGTTGCATCGCAAAGATTCCCAATTTTGACCTTCGTCGAATGAGACATGAACCATTCGTTCGGTGGCACAAAAGAGGAGCCCTGGCACCTGATGATCTTCTCGGACTGCATTGATAGGGTCGTCTGGTAATCCATTAACACGAAGTGCCCAAGTCTTTCCAAAATCATGAGTCACGTAAACATAAGGTTTCATGTCGTCGCACCTCATGCGAGTCACTGACGCAAAAGCCGTGCCGGGATCAAAATGGCTGGCCTGTAGTTGTGAGATTTTTGACCAACTGGTGAGTTGTGGCGGAGTGATGTCGACCCAATGGTCTCCACCATCCTGAGTCACCCAAATGAATCCATCATCGGTTCCACACCAAATGATCTTTGTATCGTGAAAACTCGGTGCCACGGAATAAATCACTCCTCGCCTTCCTGGACTGGCCATGGGTTTTGAATCCAATTGAAACACTTTTGGAACTTCGGGTTCTGGTCTGCTCAAATCAGGGCTAATCGTTTTCCAGTGCTGCCCGCCATCATCCGTCATGAAAAGAACATTGCCGGCAAAATAGAGCCTCTTCTTGTTTATGGGAGAAAAAATGACTGGAGCAGTACGCAAAAATCTGTGAGAAACAGATTCCGACTGTGGAGGGCGAATTTCTTGAACTTGGCCAGTCCTCTTATCATATCGGGTCAGCTTTCCGCCATAGATAATGTTTGAATCCAATGGATCGACCGCAACATAACCATATTCTTCAACTCCTACAGGATGCCAATCTCGAAAAGTAATTTGGCCATCTGCTCCACGAGAGCTAATTCCAACGGAACCGCTTTCCTGTTGCCCCCCATAAACATTGTAAGGGAATTCGTTATCCGTGCTCACATGATAAAACTGAGCGGTCGGTTGGTTGTACCAGCTGCTCCATGTCTGGCCGCCGTTCACCGTTATCGTTGCACCTTGATCAGATGCCAGAAGTACAATATTTGTATTATCGGGATGAATCCAAATGGTGTGGTAATCGTCGCCACCTGGTGCTCCTTTCCAGCAAGTCCAATTCTTGCCCCCATCTTCCGATCGATAGGTCGCCGTGTTTGCGCAATAGATGACGTTCGGATGTTTTGGATCGATCTTAATTTCTGCAAAGTCATCGCCTCGAGTCCAGAGCCGTGGGTCAGTCGAAAGTAATTTCCAAGACTCTCCACCGTCATCGCTTTTGTAAATTCCTCCGCCCGTTTGGGCGTCGACAGTCGCGACGATCAATTTAGGTTGTTTTTCTGAGAGACTGAAGCCAATGCGACCAAGTCCCTGGGCAATTGTCGGCAATCCCTTTTCCAACTTTTTCCAAGTCTTGCCATTGTCAACTGATTTATAGAGCCCAGATGTTGTGCCTTGCCACCGTCCGTTTTCCCACGGAGCTTGGCGGGCAGCCCATAACGAGCAGTAGAGTGTCTGAGGTTCTTTCGGATCGAGAGCGACCTGAGTGGCCCCGGTGTTATCATCAGGCCCCAAAATCTTAACCCAGTCTTTTCCACCGTTTACAGTTTCATATAGCCCACGAACTTTGTTTGGCCCATATGGATGGCCGACAACTGCCACGAGTACTCTGTTTTTGTTTCGAGGATCGACAACGATTCCTGAAATCTGATAACCATCATCAAGACCACAGTGTTGCCAAGTCTTTCCACCATTAGTCGATTTATAAATCCCGTTTCCAACGCTTAAGTCTGGTCTTTGAAGGCCCTCACCACATCCAACATAAATTGTTTCAGGGCTATTAGGATCCACCGCGATAGTTCCTATTGAACCCGTGGGTTGATCATCAAAAATTGGTTGCCAAGTTCGGCCAAAGTCAGTAGTCTTCCAAACTCCTCCGTGGTTCACCCCAATGAGAAACTCATTGTCTTTCCCGGGAATTCCAACGGCTCCTACTGTTCTCCCGCCTCTATGAGGGCCAATACATCGCCATTTAAGATGATCAAATAGTGGATTCGAGTCTTCCGTTCGAGCAAGACATCCCAACGATATTAGAAACAGAAAGACGATGAACCGGGCATCCATATTTAATCCCAAGTATGTCTTGTCATCCACATTTTCTGCATTTTGATCCCTCGCTTCGAGTAGTATCGTTGGTGAATACCCATGGCAAGCGACGCCTCTTCTCCACCTCAACGTTTGGCCAAAATTAAGGTTTTCGACCACTATGGAATGTTCTTTGTTGCACTAATTCTCTTTTTGATTTGTGCAGTGTTAGTGCCAAATTTTGCAACTGTTCGCAATATCATCGGCATTTCATCGGCGGTGAGTATGGTCGGAATGGTTTCTTGCACGATGATGTTTTGCTTGGCTGCAGGGGACGTTGATTTGAGCGTGGGGACAATAGTTCCTTGCGCGGGTGTCATTGTCGCTGTTGTGCTCAAAAATTCCAATAATCTGTTCATAGCCATTGTTGCGGCCGTGGTGTTTGGGATCGGAGTTGGTTTGCTAAACGGAGTCGCTGTGGCCAAATTACGAATTGGAGCGCTCATTGCAACCTTGGCCACAATGCAAATTGTTAAAAGTTTGAGTTTGGTGATCAGTGGTGGCAAAGCAGTTGGGATTTCTCATGACGGATTTAATCGATTTGGAAGCGCTTTTTGGCCTGATGTGAGAGCTGGTGAATTTCAAGGCGTTCCCGTTCCCGTTTGGGTCACGATTTTTTGCATGTTCCTATTTGCGTTTTTGCTCCAGCGAACCAAATTTGGACGAGAAACACTTGCAATCGGTGGCAATCCTGAAGCTGCTCAACTTGCAGGGGTTCAAGTTTCAAAAGTCCGAATTTGGATTTTCGTCTTACAAGGGTGCATGGCTGCACTGGCTGGAATTGTCTTGGCGTCTCGATTAACAAGTGGGCAGCCAGGTGCAGCAGTTGGTTTTGAACTCGAAGTTATTTCTGCTTGCGTTTTGGGCGGCGTGTCTTTGCAAGGCGGGATTGCCAGCATGACATTTGTTTTGAGTGGAGTACTAATTTTGGGCATCGTTCAAAATTCGATGAATCTTCTTCAAATCGAGCCGTTTTATCAATACATGGTTCGTGGTGTCATTTTGCTGGCTGCTGTTGCCCTTGATAAACTCAAAAGGACATCCTAAACTAAACCATTTCCTTAAGCATCGGGGTAAAACCTCAACGAAGACTTATGAAATTGAGTTCCTTGGTTGCAGGTGGCCTACTGGTTGTCGCATTGATGGTTATGGGATGCAATTCCGGTGCTGGTGGTAATACAGCCGAATCTGGTGGCGGTTCAAAAACGGGAGGAGATGCTAAGATGGCTCCTTCTTCTGGGATCAAGATTGGCTATATTGTGAAACAGCCTGAAGAGCGGTGGTTCCAAATTGAAACCATGTTTGCTAAAAAGGCCGGGGCAGATAACGGATTTACCGTAGTAGATATCGGCGCCCAAGACGGGGAAAAAGTGATGGCGGCGATTGATAACCTCAATGCGCAAGGAGCGAAGGGATTTGTCATATGTACTCCAGATGTCAAACTTGGGCCGGCAATTGCACAAAAAGCACAAAGCCTCAATATGAAGTTCATCACGGTTGACGACCAATTCGTTGGCAAAGATGATTCGATCATGAAAGAAGTCCATCATGTTGGATTAAGCGCCGATAAAATAGGCGAACTTTCTGGTCAGACTCTCGTGAAAATGGCGCAAGACAAAAAGTGGCCCATGGATCAGATTGGAGTTTGTCTTGTCACTTTTGAAGAACTTGATACAGCCAAGGTTCGAACCGATAATATTTACAAGGCACTTTTGGCCGGAGGAATCAAGGAAGCTCAAATCTTTAAGGCACCTCAAAAGACAACAGATGTTCCGGGTTCACTTGATGCTGCCAACATCCTCCTTACTCAGCATCCCAACGTCAAATACTGGCTCGTAGCTGGAATGAACGATACCGCCGTGATCGGAGCTGTTCGTGCTATGGAGCAGGCGCACTTTACTCCTGAAAACTGCCTCGGATGTGGCATCAATGGCACCGAAGCCGTTGAAGAATTCAAAAAAGAGAAGCCAACTTCGGTGGCCGCCAGCATTCTCATGAGAGCTGACGAGCATGGATCAAAAAGCGCGCAGATGCTATTTGAATGGATCAAGGATGGCAAAGAACCGCCACTAGATACGAGAACCTCTGGAATTGTAGTGACTCGCGAAAATTACGTTAAGGAATTCAAGGACAAAGGAATTCCTATTGACTAAGAAATCTTCGGTTGGATTCCTTCAACAATATGGAGTCCTGGTTGCCTTCGTTGTCCTTTGTGTGGTCAACGCAATCTGGCAGCCAGACATCTTTTTGAAGCCGGAAAATCTCCGGAACCTTCTCAATCAAAATGCGGCAGTCGGCATGGTGGCCGTTGGCATGACCCTCGTAATCATTTCTGGTGGGATTGATCTTTCAGTGGGAAGCTTGATGGCCATGGCAGCGGCCCTTGGGGTCAAGCTCATGAATGACGGAATACTTAAGGGTCAACCGGAAGGAGTTGCTCTTTGGACCGCAATTTTGATTTGTCTTTTGGTTGCGATATTAGGAGGAACCATCAATGGACTAATCGTTGCAAAGGGTAAAGTCACACCCTTTATTGCAACGTTATGCGGGCTTGTGGGGTTCAGGTCACTAGCACTTGTAATCGCAGATGGAGGGGAAGTCCGCTCTCAAAGCTCAACGGTGTTTCCTGCCATCGGGCAATCCGGCATCAAGCTCCCGTTTGTCTTGGATACTCAGCAACATCCGCTCGAAGTCCCTTGGCCCATTTTTCTCTTTATATTTGTGGCGATTTTTGCAAGCTTTGTACTTAATAGAACAAAGTTGGGTCGCAACTTCGTGGCTGTCGGAGCAAGTGAGCAAGCGGCTTATTTGGCTGGAGTAAATACAAAATCAGTAAAAGTGTTTGCCTATATTTTGCTTGGTGTTTTTTGTGGCATTGCAGCGATTTGTTCGGCTTCACGCACCAATTCAGTGGCTTCGGCTCAACTTGGACTTTATTACGAACTCGATGCCATTGCAGCTGTTGCTATTGGTGGAACAAGCATGGCAGGCGGCTATGGCCGAATCTGGGGCACAGCTATCGGAGTTTTGATTCTGGGAATTATTTCCAATATGCTCGTGACATCCGGAGTCTCGCTCTATTGGCAGGGCTTAGTGAAGGGAGCTATCATCTTGTTGGCCGTGCTGATTCAGCAGGGGCAAAGCGAACGAAATTAGAGTTCCATTTTGAATTTGTGGCGAACTTTGAATTGTTCGTGTCAAGATCGTTATGAAATCATGTTGAAACGCACAAGTTTGGTCGCTCTGTCTTTGGGGCTCATTGGATTAGCGGGTTGCGATAGCCCAACCCCAACCGCATCTGGGGGAAGTTCTCCATCGTCGCAATCTAAGCCCGGTCAAAAATTGAAGATTGGGGTCTCGATTCCTGCTGCAGATCACGGATGGACGGCGGGAGTGAACTATTGGGCAGAACAAGCCAAAAAGATGTACCCCGATGCAGAGTGGATCATAAGCCCAGCCCAAACTCCCGACAAACAGATCGCCGATATCGAAACCATGATGACGAAAGGTGTCAACGGTATCGTGATTCTGGCGACCGAAAGTGCAGCTATTACGCCTGTTGCTGAAAAGGTTCATAACGCCGGAATTTATATTGTCAATGTCGATCGCGGATTTTTGAAGCCAGTTGCCGACGTCTTTTTGGAAGGTGACAATAAGGCCTTCGGAAGAAAATCAGCTGAATACATGGTTCAAAAGCTCGGCGGTAAGGGCAAAATCATCGTTTTGAGAGGAATACCTTGCACAGTTGATACTGACAGATTCAATTCTGCAATGGAAGTCTTTAAGGCAAACCCAGGAATCCAAGTTTTGGATCAGCAAGCTGCAAACTGGAACCGTGAAAAGGCTCTGAGTGTGACTCAAACACTGCTTCTCAAATATCCAGAAGTCGATGCGATTTGGGCTAGTGACGACGATATGGCTTTGGGGGCAGAGCAAGCATTGAAGGAATCTGGACGAGCCGACAAAGTGTGGATTCTTGGCGGAGCTGGGATGAAAGACATCGTTCAAAGGGTGATGAATAATGACAAAATGTATCCTGCAGATATCACTTATCCACCTTCGATGATTGCAACAGGCATGTTCCTTTGCTATTCAAATCTTAGGGACGGGGGCAAAGATGCGCTTAAGCCATTCATGCCGAAACACCTGATGCTCGACGTGGAACTTGTGACTCCTGAAAACGCAAAAGATTTCTACTTCAAGGATTCGATTTACTGAAAACATCAAATACATCGGCCCTTAATTAGTCGTCAAGGGCCGATGTATTTTGTTATGGAAGTCGCTTAATTCTTATGTTTCTATAGCTGACTACGTCGCCATGATCTTGCAAGCAAATATGTCCTTCATTCAACGTGCCCCAATCAATCATGCCTGTATATTTCGATTTTTCATACCTGGCCCGAAATTCCTTTGACCAAGCCTCAAATTCAACGACCTTAACTCCATTCAGCCAGTGCTCGACATGTGAACCTCGAGCTACGATCCTTGCCTGATTCCATTCACCAACCTTCTTCGTTGGATTTGAAGTTCGAGCATACATTGCATAGAGAGTAGCGGCTCTCGTTTCAGGTTTCTTGCCATCATGGTGCTTATTGTCATCCAGAACTTGGTATTCAAACCCTGTCATCCATGGAGCTTCGTGGCCCTCGTCGCATCGATACATGATTCCACTGTTGCCACCTTCGCTTATCTTCCATTCGAGCCTCAGATCAAAGTTCTTAAACACTTGGTCGCTTGAAATATCACCACCATCTTCTGTTCGAGTGTGGGTCATCACCCCATCTTTGATGACCCAAGCCTTTGGAAAATCAGTTCTTTTGAATCCATGCCAACCTTGACTGGTTTTGCCATCGAATAAAGATTCGAAACCAGAACTGGTATGCGCAAGGAAGATCGAAATAGCAATCGGAATCATTTCAACCACATTCTCTCATATTTCAAAGTGCAAACCCCCGCATCCCAAGAAATTGGGCGCGGAGGTTAGATTGCCTATGACTTAAAAATCTCTATTTTCTATTTTTGGAGATTGTCCGGACAATGGTTCGATGACGACCTCCGAAAGGATTTGTTGTCGAGGCTGTTTGAAAGACTTGAGGTGGTCTGTTTGAAGATTGATGGCCAAGTTGGAATTCGATTGGATCAAGTTTTGAAGTCGGCGCAACGTAATGATTTCGAAATGTCTCAGCTTGCTGATTGAAGACCCGTCGACTTGGAACTTGTGCAAGTGCAGCCCCTCTAAAAGTTTTGGCTTGTTGACTTGTCGTGCTTAAGCGAACTGGTTGACTAAAGGTCGTGTACGCTTGGGGAGGGACAGCACTTCTTGCAATTTGCAAGTTTCCCGAATATTGAACAATCGGGACATCTCTCAACACTTTCATAGTGGTTTGAACTTTAGCGGTGGGTGCCGTTGGGGCTCCTTGATCTTCAAGCCTTCTTGCTCTTGAAATTTGTGGACTCGCAGTAGTCGATTGAACTTTGGCAGCGGGTGATATTGGGGCTACTTGATCTTCAAGTCTTCTTGCTCCTGAAATTCGTGATCTCGCAGAAGTCGATTGAACTTTGGCAGCGGGTGATGTTGGTGCTCCTTGATCTTCAATTCTTCTCGCTCCTGAAATTCGTGATCTCGCAGTAGTCGATTGAACTTTGGCAGCGGGTGATGTTGGTGCTACTTGACCTTCAATTATTCTTGCTCCGGAATTTTGTGATCTCGAAGGGGCGGCGGCAAAGGATTGCGGTTGTGTTGCTGGAACGGTGCTCGGATCCACGATTCTGAATTTGACGGTAGTTTTACGTGCTCCTCCTTTTTGAGCCAATTTGCTTTTGTTCGCTTTGTTTCGTTCTCTTCTTTTTGAAGAATCGGAGACTTTCCTTACCACGCGTTGCTGTGGCGAAGTTATGTCTTCAAAAATTGAGTCTTGTTTCTCGAAAATCTGATCGGAAATTTGTTGATGTTCATTGCTCACTTGGCCAAAGGCGAATTGAGTTCCACCGATGAGTGTGGCTGGCATCAAGAGTCCAGCGAGAATTGCGATTTTTGTCGATGTTTTCATGGGGTTTTGTTCCTTGATTTGGTGCGAAAGTAAATTCTTTATGCGGGAGTCTAATGATTGAAAATGACCCAAGAATCCGCAGGTCAATTCGATTGAGTTTCGACCCGCTTGAAACTCAATGCATTTAAGGAGAAGTTTTGAGTATTCGATTGCTGAGTAAGACTGGAGGACTTGAGCGTCGCAGATTTGCTCTTGCGCAATGACGATTTCGCGTCCAATTGCGTGAAAAAACGGAATCGGCCACAAGACAATCGAGATAATCTTTCGGAAGAATCCAAAAATTATGTGATGTCCCAATACATGAGCCGATTCATGGCAAAGTATAATTTCCCAATCAATGTTCGAAAGGCTTGGTGCTAAGCTCTTTGGGACAACTAGAATCGGATTTCGAATTCCTATCACGACGGGTGAATTCACGGAAATACTGGTCGCAATTCGCCGAATTGGCAAGTTCTCGATATCCAATGAAGGATCAAGGTTAAGTTGTGTGCAACCTTTTTGAATTCTGAAAACATTGAACATTGCCACAAATACACGAATTGCCAGGACAAGAGATACAAGTCCATAACCGAGGCCAATCCAAGGAAGCAAGTCAACAGATTTTGGAGCCGTCGCACTAAAGTACGTATCGCTAAAATTCGAAAGACTTTCAGGTTCTGGTAACGGAACAAAAATGCTGATCAATGCAGATTGGCTCCGAAACATTGTTACTGAAATGATCATCATAGCTAGGCAGCAAAACAATGAACTGATCCCGATAATAAATCGGGCCTCTGGTTTTGACTTTAGATTTCGTATCCAAAGCCACAAGAACAAAGAAAATGAGCTGAGGCTTGCAAAAAGAAAGCACAACCAAAGCTGCAAGGGGCTCAAATTTATCACCTTTGATCCTCCTTTTGTTCAGCTTCATTGATCAGCACTCGAAGACGGTCGGCTTCTTGTCGGGACAAAGGGCGACCATCCAGGAGTGTTGCGACAAGCCCTTCGGTCGAGCCCAGAAACGTCGCTTCTAGAACTTTGATAAGAATCTGCTTGCTCGCGGATTTTTGTTCTCGAGTTGCCCGGTAGGCAAATGAATTCCCAATTTGCCTATACGAGACCCATCCTTTATCTACGAGCCTCTTAAGAATTGTTTGCACAGTGTTTTTGGCAACAGTTCTTTCTTGGCTCAGCTCCGTCCAGATTTCTCCCAGTGTGGCTTCACCTTTGTTCCAAAGGACGTGCATGATTCTGAGTTGTGACTCAGAAAGAGATGGCAATTTTTTCATCGATCACCTACAGTTGTAGGTGACGATACCTACAACTGTAGGTTTAAGTTTCTCAATTTTCAATTTTTGCCCCGAAACTAGTAATTTTACGGGCAAATTATCGAGATTTGATCAATTCGATTTCTTTGAGGGTTGTTTCAAGCGATCGATAAGAAGATTGGGGCGTGACGATTGTAAGCTCTTCATCGGAGAGAATACTGTTGATGAACGACTTGATTTCGTGGTAATAACCCCCCAGATCACTGATGTTTCCTCCCCCAGTGGCTTTCATTGATTCAAACGTGGGAATTTCCGGCTCTTTTCCCTCTTCATATATTCTCATCCCTTGGTGATCAAAAAGAACCGTCCCCTTTTCAAAGACTGCTCTGTAAGACATATTGAAAGGAGTCCCCGGAGCCATATTCCATCCACCTTCGAGATGAACAATTGCGTCGCCATAGGTTTGGGTGGTAAAGGCATGAGCTGGCCCAGTCTCATTAATAGTTCCGAAGCTCACCATATGATCTGGTTCACCGAGTAGATAGTGGGCAAAATCGGTATCGTGAATGTGCATATCCAGGACGCCACCTCCCGCTCGCTCTTCTTTGGCGAGCCAATTGTCGGCGCCCCAGGTTGGAAATTGTCCATAACGGGTCAGATTTAGGCTCAAAAGCTTGCCAATTCGACCAGAATCCTTGATCTCTTTGAGCAAAGCATATTCGGGCCAATAACGGATGCAATGGCCAATCATTAGTTTGACTCCAGCTTGTGCACAGGCATCGATCATGGCTTGAGCTTGATTTAAGTTGATCGCCATAGGCTTTTCGCACAAAACATGCTTTCCCGCTTGAGCAGCCTTCACTGTAAATTCTGAATGCAGATCAGTTGGGAGGCAGATATCGATGATGTCGCACTCCGAAGTAAGCAAGTCTTCGTAGTTAGAAGTTGTAGATATCCCAAAACTTTCGGCCAAAGCCTTGGCCCTTTCAGGATCTTTATCATGAACTGTTACGAGATCGGCATCATCTAATGTGCCATAGACCGTAGCGTGCATTCTTCCCATAAACCCGCAACCCACAAGACCAACTTTAAGCATGGATTTATGATGTCAGATCATAAACAGTAGCAGGGGACCGCTGGCCAAAAGGTATCTTGTTTTTCGTTAGGAACAAGAAATGAAATCGAAAAGCGCTCTTTGTCTTATAGCCCTGTCTGTTTTGTGGGGTTGCTCTGGAGGAAATTCGACCGAGAATTCGGGTGCAAAGGGATCTGGAAATGGCTCTTCAGATTCTGGTGCAGTTGCTTCTCCCGCTGCGCCAGTAGGAGATGGCAAGCTTAGTGGCAAGTTAGAAATTTCAGCATTCAAAGGGGGCTACGATATCGATTTTTATGCACAGGCAGGTAAGGAGTTTCAAGAAAAAACTCCAGGGTTGACAGTCAATGTCGATGGCGACCCTCGAGTCTGGGAAAAGCTAAAACCTCGAATGGTGAGCGGAGATACGCCTGACCTCATGTTCCCAGGGTGGGGCATGGATCAGTGGGCCCTAGTGCAAGAGGGCCAGCTCATGACCTTGGATGCAGCTCTGGATAGTCCGGCCTATGGAGGCGGTGGGAAATGGCGAGACACGTTTGACCCCAATATTTTAAAGATGTGTCAAAAAGACGGCAAGACCTACATGTTGCCGCTCTATGTTATGGTTTATGGCTGGTGGTATGACCCCGGAGTCTTTAAGAAAAATGGATGGACTGCTCCAAAGACGGTCAATGAACTCATGGCCCTATGTGAAAAAATTAAGGCAAAAGGGATCGCCCCCATGGCTTTTCAGGGCCAGTATCCTTACTATATGATAGAGGGAATGCTCCTCCCTTGGGCGGCGAGTTATGGGGGTGATGATGCCGTGAAAGCTGCACAAAACCTTGAACCTGGGGCTTGGAAATCTGACGCTATGCTAAACGCGGCGAAGCTCATTGCAACCATGAGAGACAAAGGCTACTTTTTGGATGGGTGCGTAGGAATGAGCCACACTGAATCTCAAACTCAATTTCTCAATGGCAAGGCGGCCATGGTTCCTTGCGGGTCGTGGATCTCTGTTGAAATGAAGAGCGTAATGCCTCCAGGGGTTTCTGTTGAATTCTTTAATTGCCCCAAATTTGATAACGGCAAAGGAGACCCAACCGCGGCTTTGATCGGAGTGGAGCCCTGGATGATTCCCTCAAAGGCCAAGAATCCAGCAGCGGCTGTCGCATTTTATAAGTACATGACATCACTAGAAAAAGCAAAGCAATTTGTCGAGGAAAAGGGAACCTTAATGTCCATCAAAGGATCGGATACCGCCAAGCTGCCGGCCGCTCTTCTGGGACCTTCACAGACAGTCAAAAACGCCAAGACACTTTGGGCTGTTCAATATCGACAGTGGTACCCCGAAATGCAGAAGGAGATTGAAGGAGCCATGACATCATTGCTCAACAAGTCACTGACTCCGGAGCAATTTTGCGACAGGTGCGAGGCCGCCGCAGAAAAGACTCGGCAAGACGATACTATTGCAAAATACAAGCTTAACTAAAAGCCGAAATCGGATCGTTGTTTGATGAAAGCTGATAGAGCCAATGAATTGGCTTCATTGGCTTTCGTTCCCCCTGCATTAGTCATAAAAACATATGTCATTCCGATCGTTGGAGCTATCCAAATCGTTGTCATGAAGTTTGTATTTGAACCAGAATGTGTGAGAGCCAACCCGTTGGCCCACTTTCGTTGAACTACAATCCAGCCATGACCATATTCTTGCTGATAGGGATCTGAAATGAGCCGATCGAACATGGATTTGGGCCATTTCTTATCCTTTCCCAACCAACCATTGAGCATGAAGTTGGCGTATTTCGTGCAATCGCCGATGTTGCAATGAACCAATCCTGCCGATGAGATGGCATAAGGATTGTCGATATTCGTTGCAGGAGTAACAGGAATCATCTGCCCCTGAACTTCGGAATGCCCCCATGGCTGCGATTTGTCCTCAGCGCGAACAGATGGCGGGCCAAATCCGGCTGACTTCATGCCGAGCGGTTTGAAAATCCTTTCTTGAATCAGGGCCTCATATCGCTGATCTGTGACTCTTTCTAGCATTGCACCTGCGATTCCATAGCCCAAATTAGAATAGAGTTTTTGCGATCCAGGTTCTTCTTGTGGAGATTCTGGAAGAATTTTGTTGAGCATGAACTGCCTCTGTTCAAAAGGTTCGATAGTAGAATTCATAAGAAAACTCATATCTTCATAAGCGAGATTCGGTTTAATCCCAGACCGATGAAATAGCAAATCTTCCAAAGACACATTCTTCAACTTCTCATGAATCGGTTTTTCCGGAAAGACCTGAAAAATGGTTGATTGATATTTTATTTTGTGTTGTTTTACCAGCTCAGCAGCGACCAAAGCTGTCATCGACTTTGTGCAAGATCCTATATGAAAAGTATCATTAATCGTGACAGAAATTTTAGACCCCTTGATTCTTTCTCCAAGGGCACACTGTGCAACGACTTTGCCATTTTTAGCCACCATGATGGCAATAGAAGGGACTCCCGTGGTTTGAAGAGTTTCTTCTATGATGGCGCGCAGTGAATCATTTGGCTTAGCCAGTGTGGCGAGGAAAAGACCAAAAACCATGGCAAGGTCTATTTTACCGATGGCTTAAGCAAGCCTTGGCTAGCACAGGTCATAATCAGTTTCTGGTCATGCAAACAAAGGGTCGAACCGCTTTTATCCTGACCTTCCTTGCCCCGGCATCAATTCTTTATTGCTGGTTCGTAATTTGGCCCCTTTTCAAAGCGATCCAATTTTCAAGTTATTCGTGGCGTGGCCTTTCGATGAACCGAAAGTTCGTTGGATTTTCGAATTTTATCAAACTGTTTCATGACAATTTTTTCTGGAATGCTGCGGGAAACAACATCAAATTGCTGGTTGGGGCAGGGTTCATTACAATTGTTTTGGCCGTCGCTTTGGCACATGCTCTTAAGGGCGGAGGGCCAGCTGCCAAACTCTTGCGATCCGTTTATCTGTTTCCACAAGTCATCTCGCTTGTCGCTGTGGCGGTCATGTGGAGTTTTATTTTTAACCCGCAGGGGCTGTTGAATGGCGGGCTCAACGAACTCAAGTTAAAAAATCTCACCCAAACTTGGCTTGGCGACCCGAAATTCGCTCTGATTTCGGTTGGCGTGGCTTTCATTTGGTTTGTGTTGGGCTTTTATATTATGCTGTTTGCTGCTGGATTACAAAACATTCCAGAAGAAACTTTTGAAGCTGCTGAGCTCGATGGGGCCCTTGGATTGCGCCGATTTTGGTCGATTACTTGGCCCTTATTGTGGTCTGTCAAAAAAGTCGCTGTTGTCTATTTGGTAGTCAACGTTTTTAATATTTTCGCTTTAGTGCAGTTGATGACCAGAGGCGGCCCAGATCGAGCTAGCGACGTTATGCTCAGCTATCTTTATGAAAAGGCTTTCACTCAGTCTCAGTTTGGTTATGCCACAGCCATGGCTCTTGGAAATTTCGTCATTATCATGTCTTTATCCGTCATCACTTTGTTCCTATTTCGGCGAGACCCGACGGAGCGGAGGACTGCATGAAAAAGCTGGCAACTTCAGGCGTCCTGTTGATTTTTTTTCTAGCAGTTGTTCTGCCATTGCTCTGGGTTATTTGGTCTTCGTTGAAGTCTGGTGATGCGATCTTAGGGCACCCATGGCAGTTGCCTGCGATTACAAATTTGCGATGGGAAAACTACATCAATGCATGGGAAAAAGCCGGTATTGGAATTGCCTTCTTAAATAGCCTTGTGGCGACATTAGGATCTCTCATTGTTCTTCTACCAATAAGTGCCATGGCCGCATATGTTCTTGCCAAATATCCATTTCCTGGATATCGAATTGTGCAAACAATTTTCATGGGACAAATGATGTTTCCGCATTTTTTGGTTGTTGTTCCATTGTTTTTCATGCTTAGAGACCTTCACCTGCTTGATACGATGTTTGGCTTGATCACCATATACGTAGCCTATTCGTTGTCGTTCACCATTTTTGTTTTGGGAGGATTTTTTCAGACCCTCCCTAATGAACTCATGGAAGCAGCGATGCTCGATGGCTGCACCCATACCTCAACATTTTGGAAAATCATGCTTCCACTTGCCAAACCAGGCATGTATGTTGTTGGAATTTTTGTGGCGATTGGCTTGTGGAACGAATACAACCTCGCTCTGGTCTTTATGCCGTCACCTCAAAACAAGACATTGCCACTTGGAATCGCAAACTTAACAATGACCCAGCAATATCAAAGCGATTGGGGAGCATTGTTTGCCGGGCTAGTTATTGTTATGGCACCGGTTACAATCGTGTATTGGATTTTTAGGGAACGGATTCACCAGGCGATGTTGGCCGGGGCCATAAAGGGATAAAATAGTCTTTAGATATGATCTTAAAGTCGATCAATTATTGGTCTTTCCCGGGCGGTCTCGATGGTACTTTGCCCGTAAAAGACTTCTTCCAACAGGCTAAAGACAACGGGTTCTCGGCTGTTGAACTCGCTATTGGTGAACCAGGATCAGCACTTGGAACCGATGCCACAAAAGAGGATTGCTTTAAGATTGTGGAGCTTGCAAAAACAATCGGAGTTGAGCTCCCAAGTGTAGCCAGCGGACTCTATTGGGGCCGTAATTTGGCGGATGCAGAGGCATCGAATCGGAAGGCAGCGAAGGAAGACCTTGAAAGAATGCTGAGAATAACCTCTTGGCTTGGGGCAAAGACCCTTCTCACAATTCCTGGGGCTGTCGATGTGTTCTTCTTGCCAGATCGCCCTAAATTGACTTATGAACATGTTTGGACACATGCCACTGAAGGTTTAAAGTCAGTCCTTCCAGTTGCAGAAGAAGTTCAAGTGAGGATTGGAATTGAGAATGTTTGGAACAAGTTCTTAATGTCGCCACAAGAAATGTCGATGTTTTTGGATCAGTTCGATTCACCCATGATTGGGTCATATTTTGATGTCGGAAATGTTTTGGCATTTGGATTTCCAGAGGATTGGATCCACCACCTTGGGTCAAGTATCGTTGGTGTGCATTTTAAGGATTTTCGTGTGAATGTCGGGACGATAGATGGTTTTGTTGACCTGTTGGAAGGAGACGTGCATTGGCCAGATGTAATGGCTGCACTGAGAGCGATCAACTATGATGGGCCCGTTGTTGCGGAAATGATTCCTGGATATAAATTCCACCCTATGGTGAGAATTGGAAACACCTCGCGTGCCATGGACGCCATTTTGAGATAGTTCATGTGTGCACGGTATGTTTTTTTTAGTGGCCGTGCTTTTGGCGATGAATTTGGTGTGGTTCCGATACCGGATCTCACACCCCGATATAACATCGCACCAACTCAAATAGCTCCAGTTGTCACCTTATTTCAAGGGAAGCTGAAGCTCGAATTTATGCAATGGGGCTTGGTTCCTTCTTGGTCAAAGGATCCCATGTCCAGCACGAAGCTGATCAATGCTCGGTCTGAAACTGTCCGTGAAAAGCCTTCATTTCGAAATGCATTTTCCAAAAGAAGGTGCTTAGTTCCTGCTGATGGGTTCTATGAGTGGAAGGGAGTGCCGGGGAAAAAACAGCCGTATTACATCTATGAAGGTCGGGGCCCCATGGCATTCGCTGGACTCTGGGAGCACTGGGAAGGTGTCGAAGGCGAGCTCACGACATTTACCATTTTGACGACTCATGCGAACAAGTTGATGAGTGAAATTCACGAGCGGATGCCAGTTATTTTGGATAAAGATAGAGCCGATCTTTGGCTGGATATGAACGCTCCTGCGGAGCTTGTTTCGACACTTTTTGAACCGAGGGATGATGATGATTTGGCTATGTATCCAGTTGGGAAAGCCGTGGGGAACCCTCGTTTTGATGATCCTAGTCTTTTGGTAGAAGTGAAGTCGCCCAACCTCTTCGATTAAAGGTGGAAAATTAGTTTTGCTCCTTGTTCCACTAAAAGGTTGGCGCACTCGGCATCCTCCGAAACCCGGACAACTCGCCCGGTTTTCAATGCTCCTAATGCTATCTTCTCCATATTCCCTCCGGGCCTGACTTCGACAAAATCGAGACTGAGCGAGAGGGCAGCCACAATTCGATCTCGGATCCTGTTGGAGTTTGGGTGAAAGTCTTTATCAGGGTCAATCGTTGAAACGGCACAATCCGTCTTTGAATCAAATTGATATCGCCAAAGTCTGGCTGTTCGAAACGGCTCCGAGCTCAAATCTTCACCTAGAGCTTTAAAAAAACCACAATCCAAAACGAGAACACGTGGTGCCCCCCACCGCAACGGAACAACGGCCGCCTTTTGATATTCTAGGGTGTCGTGACCCGAAACAAGAACCTCGCCCTGAAGGACGGATTCTTCGGCCAACTTGTCGATCAATTGGAGTCCTTTCTCCGACGTTTTCCGACTTGAAAGAATGCACTTTGTTTTGGATTCTAAAAGTTTGTGATTTCCGTAGACATAGAAAGCACCGGGGGGATCAGAATCCAGATCTTCGAGCCGAGATGGATAGGCAGCATCTGCTGCGGTGATCATTTTCACCCCCATGGGATCGAGCTTTTGTTCCAATTCTTGTGCACGCTTGATCTGGTTGGATCCCAGGGTTGCCCAGGTTTGAGCGGTCTTTGCATTGAGACGATACTCCTCTCGAAGGGCTTCCGCTCCTAACTTCATAAATTCACTTGGACCTCTGGAGAGGAGGTCGTTGCGAGTCAAAATTCGGGTGAGGGTTTTGCCACCGATTCCGGGAGTGATGGCCAAAGCCATACTAAGAGTTCGGCGTGAAAGGCTCATAAGTGAAAAACACGAACTGATTCCAACAAGAGATCCAAAACAATTTGCCCCTTTTCATTCATGACGTCAACGACCTCTTCGTGGTTGAGTTCTTGTTGCCCTAGTCCACATCCCAAGTTTGTGACCACGGCCAGGCAGCCATATTGAACGCCCGTCTCTCGCATCAAGATAGCTTCCGTCGATGCAGTCATGCCCACGACATCTCCGCCGAGAATTTGCAGCATTTTTATCTCAGCTGGTGTTTCATATCGTGGCCCATCTAACCCTACATAAGTTGCTGAGCGTTGCACATCGTGTCCAAGATTCTCGGCGGCCTGATGTATCAGTTTGCTTGCCGGAAAGGGCGCGGACATGTCTGTGTGAACAACGTTTTCATCGAAAATCGTAGCTCGCCGAAAAGTGAGATCGATAAAATCTGTGCATACTGCAAGCGTTCCTGGCCCCCAACTCACTTGAAGTGATCCAACAGCTGCCGAAGATAAACAAACTGGGATTTTGGCGTCGGCTAATGCAGATGCCATGGCGCGATAGTTGACTTGATGAGGCGGAACCTTGTGCCCGCTCGAGTGCCTTTGGAGCACCAAAATCTTTAAATTATTCCAAGCACAAATTCGCCCCGAAATCTCGCCATAAACGGAGGGAAGTCGGATGTCTTTCCCGTCCCAATTTGCTAAACGAGATCCAATTCCTGTTCCACCGATGATGGCGGCATCTGCAATACGCACTTGAAAATGCTACCTGGTACATACTAAGTGAATGTCCAAAACATTGACCTTTTTGGGTGCTGCTGAAACTGTTACCGGTTCAAAGCATCTTCTCACTATCAATGGAAAGAAAGTCTTGGTGGATTGCGGTTTATTTCAAGGCTCGCGCGAACTTCGTGAAAGGAACTGGCAACCGTTTGCATTCGATCCCCGCGAACTCGATGCGGTCATTGTTACCCATGCTCATCTTGACCATATTGGCATGCTTCCACGATTGGTGATGCAAGGCTATCGCGGGCCGATCTATGCAACCCCAGGCACAATCGGACTTTGCAAAATAAGCCTGCCCGATAGCGGTCGAATTCAAGAAGAAGACGCGTCGTTCCATCAAAGACACGGCACCAGTCGCCACGAAAATCCTCAACCGCTTTACGGTGAATCCGATTCCTATGAAGTTTTAAAGTACCTTCGGCCGGTTCATTATTTTCAGATGCAGGGGTTGCCTGGTGGAGCCCAGTTCCGTTACCTTCCTGCAGGCCACATTTTGGGTGCAGCTTTTGCCGAAATCTATTTTGATAGTGGCGAAAGAGTTTTGATGTCGGGTGATTTGGGCCGCAAAAATCAGCCCATTATCAAAGATCCCACGTCGGTTGACTTTGCTGAAACGCTCGTCTTGGAAAGCACCTACGGGGATCGACTACATTCGGAATCGAATCCGAAAGAGAAAATTCTTCAAGTCTTAAAGGATGCGGTGCAATCGCGTTCTGTTGTGTTGGTTCCGAGCTTTGCAATCGGCCGTACCCAAGATTTACTTTGGTATATCCATGAATTGGTAGAAGAAGGGCGGATTCCTCACATCCCCATCTATATCGATAGCCCAATGGCCAACGCCGCGACACTCCTATATTCTCAAGTGGAAGAAGATCACGATTCCGAAATGCGCGTGGATATGGCCGCAGGTCGATCCCCTTTCCGCAACGATTTTGTGAGATTTGTTCGTGACAAAAATATGTCGAAACAGCTGAACAAATCATCGGGCCCCATGATGATTATCAGCGGAAGTGGAATGGTTACTGGTGGTCGAATCATTCACCATCTCATTCATCGACTAGACGACCCAACGACGACGGTGGTGTTCACAGGATATCAAGCTGAGGGAACAGTTGGGCGAAAGATAATTGAAGGTGAAACACCTATTCGCCTTTATGGCCAAGAAATGGAAGTGAAGGCAAAGATCGAAAGGCTAGACTCACTTTCTGCTCACGCGGATTATGGAGAAATCCTGGAATGGTTGAAGAACTTCAAGAATGCACCCAGAAAGACTTACCTTGTTCATGGCGAACCGCCCGCTCAGATTGCGCTGAAAGCAAAAATTGAAGAGGAACTGGGTTGGCAAGTTCATATTCCGCATCAAGGAGAGTCAGTCGTGCTCTAGAGCAAACTCGTTTGCCCGGACTCGAGTTCTATCAACCTCTGCTTTCGCCAGAGCCCACCACCATATCCGCAAAGCGATCCATCGGCTTTCACCACTCGATGACACGGGACGATGATGGCAATCCGATTATCGCCATTTGCCTTTCCAACTGCACGAACCGCGTTGGCATCCCCAATTCGCTTCGCAATTTCTAAATAAGAGGTCACCTGACCATATGGAAGTTTAAGAAGTTGATCCCAAACGGACATCTGAAACTCGGTTCCTGCGATCTCAAGCGGAACTGTGAAGTTTTTCAGCTTGCCACCAAAATATTGATCAAGCTCTGCCCTTGTTTGCTTAAGGATGCGATTTGTTCCAGCCACGATCAGGGCCCCAAGTCGCTTTCGAAGCACTTTAATTTGGGTTTCTAACATTCTTCGATCAACGAATTCGAGAAGAGTAAGTTTCTGATCGCTTGCAATGGCGAGCATAGCGCCGAGTGGCGTTTCGATCCATGTGGCGACAAGGACTTCTTGATTCCGAACTGAATGAGGAGCAGCACCAATGATTTTTTGAAATGCGTCTCGAAAGCCACTGTCAGAAAGATATCCAGCTTCGAGCCCCGATTCAAATATTCCCTTACCATTTTTGACTTCGTTCAATGCGACTCCCATTCTTCTTGCCCGGCAATATGCGAGAAAGGTCATTCCGTAGTTTGTCTTAAAGAATCGGCGCACTTTTGAAGAGTCCAGTCCCAAATTTCTTAAATCTTGATCTTTCCATCTTCGGGCTGGATCTTGATCTATGCTTGCCGTGAGTTCCTTGACCCACTTTGGGATATGTCGACCCGGAGTCATGGGTTGGCACCTTTTGCAGGGTCGATATCCTGCATGAAGTGCGTCTCGAGCAGATGCGAAGAACTCGACATTTTTGCGGAGTGGCATTCTTGCGGGGCACCCGATTCGACAAAAGATCCCAGTCGTTTTAACAGCCATCACAAAAATACCTTCGAACGAGAGATCTTTGAATTCAAAGGCTTGATACATTGTTTCCAAGCGAGGAAGATGGTGCATCCTTCGGTTCTACCATGCATGGACTCCATCGTCGCCACCGAAATTTCGTCGTCAATGTCCAATTTTCGATTGGGTCTTACTTGGGACTTCGTTCTTATTTGAACCTAAGGGGTTCGCTCGCGCCGACCTCATAATTGAAAGATGCCCACTTCTCTCAGTTCTATTCAGCAGTACCCTGGGCCCGTCTCAGCAAAAATGCTTGATGAGGTCAAAAGCTATGTCGTAGTTGAACCTCAGCCGTTTGTGGTTGATCTTGAGCGAAGCGAGGGGATGTGGTTGGCGACTGTTGACGGCCAGAGAATTTTTGATTGGTGTGGCTATTATGGATCAAAACTTTTGGGTCACAATCATCCGGGGCTCTATGATCCTGACTATTTGGTTAGATTAAGCCGAGCTGCAAATAACAAAACGGCCAATCCAGACTTTCTCACCGAGGAGTGCCTTTCTTATTATCGCGTCATCTATGGGCTGGCGCCCGAAGTCATGAAAAATCCGCTTCTGGAAGTCTATTCGGTCAATTCCGGAGCAGAAGCTGTTGAAAACATGATGAAATATCTTGTGAGCCGATTCAACAGTAAAAGGCAGTTGCAAGGGCGCTCCATTTCAAATCGACGATTTGTTTACTTTGACAAGGCCTTCCATGGTCGAACCGTTTTCGCCCTAGGGATCACGCAAACAATGGATCCTGTGGCGACCAAGGATTTTCATGGTTTAACCAGCAACGGCAACATCAAACTGCCGTTTCCAGCCATTGACAGCGACAAAACTGAGAGCGAAAATCTCAAGCTCACTCAAAATATTCTTGAGATGGCCGAAACGATTATCAGGCAAATGGCCGATGAGATTGTCGGCATCATAGTTGAACCTATTCAGGGAGCAGGAGGACAACGTGTGGCCATGCCGGCCTTCTTCCGTGGTCTAAGCGAAATTGCACATAAGCATGACGTTTATTTGGCATTTGACGAAGTGCAAACCGGCCTCGGTGCAACGGGAAAGAACTTCGCCATTGACCACTACGATTTGCCATTTCCTCCGTTGGCCGTTGCTAGCGGGAAAAAGTTTGGAAACGGAATTGTCTATATGTACGAGCCTCTGCAGGAAATGGGCGTTCTCGATTCAACTTGGGGTGGGAGCTTGGCCGATATGGTCCGAGTTGTCAGGGAAGTCGAAATCGTTCGCCAGGATCAACTCATTGAAAGAGCCGCTCAAACAGGTGAATATTTGGCTAATGAACTCAAACAGTTGCAGCTAAAGCACCAAGGGCTAGTCCTCAATATCCGTGGCATGGGCCTCTACCAAGGGTTTTCCTTGCCATCGGCCACACATAAGCGGAAGTTGATTCAAGTTGCCCTGGAACAACACAGCCTCTTGTTGCTGGGTGGCGGGGAAAGGTCAATTCGTCTCCGACCGAACTTAAATGTAACAACCGAGGATGTCGACCTTCTCATTGAAAAGCTCGACCTCGCGCTGTGCGAGATCAGTTAAACTGAATCCATGCCTCGCCCACTGGTTTATGGCAACGGAATTTTGGGAATTGCGTTCGACGCCCAACATCGTGCTCGAGACCTCTTTTATCCACAAATCGGTTATCCAAATCATCTTTTGGGCCACGAAATGCGAGTGGGGTTCTTTGTCGATGGAGAACTTAATTGGTGCGACTCGGATGATTGGGATCGTTTTCTTGATTACGATGGGTTAGGGCCAGCAGGGAAGTCTCTTTGGCGCAGTTGGAAACTTGGAATTGAACTCGAAGTTTGCGAATGGATCGAATCTGATAGACCCCGGTTTTTCAGAGAATTCAGGATTCGAGACTTACGGGGACAAGATCGGCAGATCCTGATGTTTTTCAATCAGCACTTCATTTTGGGGCAAAGCGATGTGGGTAACACGGCACTTTTTCACCCATTTTCTGGTTCCATTGTCCATTATCGTGGTCCTCATGTTTTTGCAATAACAGCAAAATCAACTCAATCTGCATTTGATCAATATGCAACAGGTCTCTCGGGTTTCGGCGATATGGAAGGCACATGGAGAGATGCTGAAGACGGCGAACTGAGCATGAACCCAATTGCTCAGGGACGAGTAGATTCCACCATAAGGTTAAGCGTGACATTGGGGGCTCAAGGAACTGGAACAGTTACATTCACTTTGGCGGCAGGATCAAATCTTGCAGAAGCAACCGATCTCATTGGCCAGCAAAGGGTGGAATGCCGCAAGTTTGACGTTGACCATTTGGATAGCCTCGTCGCTCCGGAACTTTCGAAACAAGTGTCACAACTCTTTTATAGGAGTCTGAACATCATTCAAACTCAAATCGATTCAGGCGGTGCAATTCTTGCCGCCAATGATTCCGACATTTTGAAAACAAATAGGGCCACATATAGCTATTGTTGGCCACGAGATGGAGCCTTAACATCAATGACCATGGCACAAATAGGCCGGCAGGATGTTTTAGAAAATTTTTTAACGTTTTGCCAAAAGGTTTACCGACCTGAATATGGCGTTTTCCTTCAAAAGTATAGATCCGATAGTTGTTTAGGAGCAAGTTGGCACCCTTGGATTCTTGATGGTATTCCCCAAATCCCATATCAACAAGATGAGTCTGCGCTAGTGCTTCATTCTATTGAATATTGCTCTGGAAACATGAAGGAAGCATTCTGGAATACTCTGGGCAAGCCGCTCGCCGATCAGATCGTCTCTTCAAGAAATGATGACGGAATGCCCTTGCCGAGTTATGACCTTTGGGAGGAGCGACATGGAGTCCATTTCTTTACAGTGTGTGCAGACATTGCTGGATTGCGTTCTGCTTTCGCAATCTCGGGTGAGATTCGATACAAATCAATTGGTGATGAGTTATTAGAACTTCTTTTCTCAAGATTTTTGTCAGAAGGAAGCTACTGCAGAATGATATGTAAAGACCAATCTTGTGATTGCAAGGCAGATAGCGCCGTGATTGGTGGGCTTCTGCTTTTGGGTCCAGAAGCCGTCAAGAGAGCTGAAGCGAACATTCGTCAGCTCGAAGGTCGACTCAAGAATCCTTTCTCTCATGGCGGATATTCTCGATATGAGGCCGACTATTATTTCCGACAAGGATCGGACTATCCTGGAAATCCTTGGGTGATTTCAACCTTATGGTTTGCTCGGGCTCTTTCCATTCTCGATGGAAAGGATGTTCTTCTCAACGCCTTGGAAGAAGTCAGTTCTTGGGCCGAGCAAAGTGGCGTTTTGGCAGAGCAGTACCATCCCGAAACGGGTGAACCACTCAGCGTAAGCCCGCTCACTTGGTCGCACGCAGAGTTTGTTCAATCAGTTTTGGAGTGCAGGTAGTCTGAGGATCAGATATGACCAAATTCCCAAATTTGCAATCCATCGTTTTTCGCGACAAGTTTTGGCTCGCTTGGCAAAAGGAATGGCTTGATTTCGGCTTGTTACACCAGTATGAAATGTTAAAAACAACCGGCAGACTCCAGAATTTTGAGCTTGCAGCACGAGGAGCAAATGAGGGGCATCAAGGATATATTTATAACGATAGTGATGTCTACAAGTGGCTCGAAGCTGCCTGTTATGCCCTTCATCACTCTCCCAATTGGTCAGGAAAATCCCTCATCGATCAGACAATATCTCTAGTTGCAGCAGCGCAAGATGATTCGGGTTACATTGGAACTCCATTTCAAATCGGTCAGCAAAATAAACGTTGGACTGCCTTGACTTCAAAGCATGAAATGTATTGTATTGGGCACCTCATCGAAGCAACCGTGGCGCATTTTGAAGTCACAGGAGAACGGGATTTTCTCGCGGTAGGGATCAAGGCAGCCGAACACGTTTGCGCGACTTTTGGCGAAGGTAAAAAGTTAGGATATTGTGGTCATCAAGAAATTGAATTGGCACTTTGTCGGTTGAGTGAAGTAACAGGGCAAGAAAAATACCGCGACTTGGCCCGTTGGATGATTCTTCGTCGCGGTCACCGACCGAGCCCATTCGTTGAGGAAAATTCGACGCCAGAAGGCCAGAGTATGAACCAGGGATACGATCCTTTGATTCACTTTTCCACGGAATACGATGGTACATATTTTCAAGATGACCGCCCTTTGTCTGAGCTAACTGTTCCAAGTGGTCATGCTGTTCGGGCCATGTACTATTATTGTGGTGCCCTAGATAGCGGTGTAGGCGAACCAGAGCACAATGCCTTACTCACCATTTGGTCAAATCTAGTAAACAAGCGAATGTATGTGACGGGCGGCATTGGAAGCGCAGGAAGAAATGAAGGATTTACTTTCGATTACGATCTGCCAAATCGCGAAGCTTACGCTGAAACTTGCGCAGCTATTGGACTAGTGTTTTGGGCATCCAGAATGAGCCGCACTTTTCGAAGATCCGAGTTTGCTGATGTTCTTGAACTTGCTTTATATAATGCAGTTCTTAGTGGAGTGAACTTGAAAACAGATCGCTATTTCTATGAAAACCCTTTGGAAAGTTTAGGGGATCGAGAAAGAAAGCCATGGTTTGGATGCGCCTGTTGCCCACCGAATATTGCAAGACTGATTCTCTCAGTTCAAAAATACGCTTGCTTTGCAAGCGATGGAGAAGTGACGATAGACTTGCCAATTGCAGGGGAATATGGATATGAGGTCGGAAAAATCAGTATTGAATCGAATTGGCCATGGAGCGGCGTAGTTTCAATACAGGTGGAGCCATTTTCACCGATGACCATTAGAGTCAGAATTCCATCGTGGTGCGAGCAGCCACGGTTGCCATCGGGAACAATTCAATCCGACGGCTATGCTGTGATCGAAATTGATTCGAAGTCTTTGCTGGAATTTGATTTTCCAATGGTGCCAGATTGGCAATATTCTCACCCATTGGTGAACGAAAATATCGATCGAATTTGTTTGAAAAATGGACCGCTTATCTATTGCTACGAAGAAATCGAAGAAGCTGAGAAGACATACCTTTTTCGAGCGGATCCTTCAGCATTGATCCATCCGAGACCAGTTCAAGACCCAAGGCTTGCTTTGTCCTTTAATATCTCTGGAACATGCATCGTTCCGGATCAATCGGATCTTTACTCACCGAAACTTTCATTAAAAGAGCGAACACTCAGCGCTCAATTCGTTCCCTATTTCAGCTGGTCGAACAATGGCAAGAGCACGATGAATGTTTGGGTGAAAAATAAGAAAGCCCTTGTGCCTTAGGCGCAAGGGCAAAAAAGAGCAAACCGAAAAAATTATTCCGTTTCTCTCAGTGTTCGAACCGTAATTTGATCAATTGAAGCGGAATACAACAAAGTTGGAACTGTGCTCGTTTGATAAACTTGAGTTCGAATGGAGACAACGCCACCGCTGATATAGTTGGCATAGGTTGCTTGGTTTACTGTCTTCACGGCTTCAAAAACATTGCCGGTCACAAGAGTGCTACCAATAGTTTCGTATTGTCCGGTCGAAACATTTAGAATCTGATGAACCAACGTAAACGAATTGTTTGAAGTGCTCATTGAGACTTTCGAAATGACATCGATTTCTCCGTAGTTGTTTCCAGCATAATTTGGAACATTGTGCTGGGTTACAAACTGAAACTTAGGAGATGTCAAGGTGGGAACGAGTCCTCGATTCAACACATAAGAGCTACCTTCTGCTCTGTTAAGATCGGCCAACACGCCAGATGAGTAATTACCCAAGCTCACGTTGATGCTATTTGGCACTCTTCCCATTGCGTTCCATAGGTTGACTCTTCCCCAGCCGTATAGCGAAGCATTATTCATTGTGATACTTGACTTATTCACAATGTCTTGGACTCTTTGAGCACTGTATGCTGGATTCTCTGAAAGAACCATCGCTGCAATACCTGCTGCATATGGTGTTGCCATGCTGGTACCGCTCATAAACGTATAACTGTTAGTCACAGTATCACTATTCCAAACAGTTGAAAGAATATTTCCACCAGGAGCAAAGCAGTCCGTGAAAATTCCATAAGCCGAGAAGCTTGATCGCAAGTCTGTGTTGTCGATAGAACCGATGATTTGTACATCGGGCCAATCAACAGCAGCACCATAATTTAAGCCATCGTTTCCGGCGGCATAAAACCAAAGAGCATTATTGTTCTTAACTGTTGTGCCTGTTGTTCCCATAATGCTGTTTTGAACACCGGTATAGCTGGTGGAGATAATTCTCGCACCGTGCGTCGAAGCCCAAAGTGCAGCGATTGAAAGGGCGCTCAAGCTGGAACCTCCACCTGAAGAGTCCGAGACTCGAACCATGTAATGTTTGGTTCCTTCCAAATTCACGCCAGCAACACCGAGAGCATTGTTTCCTGTCGCCGCAGCAATTCCAGTAGTGTGTGTTCCGTGGCCATGCAAATCCTTAATCCATGCGACGCCATCAACTGCTTCGGTCTTGACCGTAGAAACATCTGCAGCCGTTGCCGAATTAGCACCTGGAAGGCGCGATCCGACAAGGTCTTCGTGAGTAACATGAACGCCGGTATCTGTAATAGCAATTGTTACCGCACTGTTGCCACGGCAGATTTCCCAAGCGTTAGTCGAGTTATTGTCCGTATGGCTCCACTGGTTCACCAATTGAGGGTCATTTGGCGTATAAGCTGGGAAAACGGTGTAATCAGGCTCGACATATTCATAAAGACCGGTTTTCATGAGCTCACGAGCATATGAGTTTTCGTTGTAACCGTTCGGGATCTTGACAACATAGACATCAATTGGCGAAATATATTTCGTGATAATATCGGCAATTTTTGCTTCAGCAAGAACGTGATTAAGTTCCGCGGCGGCCGGTGTCATACCAAGTCTTTTGTAAGCTGAAACTTGGAGGGGACGAACAATCATGTTGCCACTGAACTCCATTACACCGGCTTTCTCGGCGAAATTGAGGACGTTTCGTGGTACAAAGTCCATCTGCGTTTGTGCAAAAGATATGTTCGCGACAACAGCAAGCGCAGCAAGAGTGAGATTTTTCATACGAACTTTCCAAATGTGATTTTTGCAGGGCATTTCGAATTCGAAAAGGATCCTACCTTTCCACAGTCTATCAGATAATTTTCGAGCCAAGCACTAAATAATAAGAAGTTTCTAATACAACAAAAAAAATGGCTAGGGCAATTGGATGCTTTGCCCCAGTAAAAATTCGAGTTTTATGAGAAATTAGGCTCCCTTACTTTCAAACTTAAAGTAAATTGTAAGAGATCGCTTAAAAAGGGCAAGAGCGAAATTGGGAACCTCCCAAGAACTCGTGATTGCGATCGAATCCATTCTTTTCGGTACAAGAGGAACATAAAAAATGCAATTTATTAAAAAGGCGAGCTTTGTTGTGCTTGCTTCTTTGTCGATAGCTGGTGCTTCGCACGCAGCACAATATCAGTGGGATTGGGATCACTCGGGTAGCCCAGATAACTCCGGTGGCGTCATCAAAGATGTATCAGCTGTCTTCAACACAGTTTCAAAGCGATTTGCTTTTTCGTCACGATTTGATAACGTTCCTGGTGGCTCGCAAAAGACTCAAGGTTTTTGGTTGGTCGTGAGCCCAGGTCCAAATCCTAAGGGGCACGCCGGCGAACTCGCAGCATTCTACATGGATGCTTCGACAATTGATGGAATTTCTAACAAGAATGCCAAGCTTTCTGTCTATGCTTACAACGGTGTGAACGGTAGCACATCATGGGCTGATGGAACTGGCGGTGGCGGAACCCCAGATCGAATCATCAATTCCATCGCGAGCACAAGCTGGATCAATTCTTTGACAATGGTTCAAAACGCCGATGGAACACGAACTTTTTCATTCGATATTGATGCGACAACCATTCAGAGTCATGTCCCAACTCATCCGGGCCCAGGTGGTCCAGCCGAGTGGACAGGTTGTTCATTTGGTCCTAAAATCGGTGTCTGGTTCCACCCAGTTGCAGGTTTGTCAACCGACTACAGAACTGATGGGTTCTTGAAGAAGTTCCAGTATGGTAGTCAAGGCTGGCTTGATGGAAGTAATTTCCAGACAACACCAGAGCCACTTAGCTTGATTGCGCTTGGTGCTGGCGTCGCCGTCATGGCTCGCCGACGCAAGAAAGCCTGAGATATTAAACTAAGGCTGGAACTTAAAATGACCTCGCAAATTTTTTGCGAGGTCATTTCTTTTTTGCTCGCCTTGCAACTGCCATTGAACTTGTTATCCACTCTTTCAGAACTTCTTCATTTTCAAATACCGAAGCGGGGAGCTCATAATATCCCATTGGCTTTGATCCTGGAAATGGAATGAAAGCTTCCATGCCCATAGATTGAAATTTTTCTACATTTGTCTTGTCGACTTTGAAATACAGCCGATCATCATCTATTAAAGCGAAGATCAAGCCTTCGGAATAGATCCCAATGCCACCAAACAGCGCCCTTGTCTTAATTTCAGTCACAGAAGCGAGAACTTCTTCAACATGTAATCTAAATTCTTGAGTGTAGGGCATAGGCTTCTTGCTTTATACAGTATAGGTCGGCGGTGATCCCATAGAATCGTTCTGTTGAGCCCAATCGCTCCATCCCGAGCCGTTGAGTAATCGCGGCCGATTTCACATTTTCGGGATAAAGAATGGCGTAGATTTCCTTGAGACTGAGCTCTTGAAATCCATAATCCATCATTTTTTTGGCAGCTTCCGATGCAAACCCTTGACCCCAATATTGTCGATTTAGGTGCCACCCGATTTCGATCTCATGAACTGGAGGAATGGCGGTTGGATTGTCTCGAAAGTTGCGCCAATCTTCAAGATGCTCAGAGCGAGGTAGGGGCTTGAGAAGGACGACCCCAATTAGCAATCCGGTCGATTTTTCTATGAAAGGAAAGCTTCCCAAACCCATATTGAGAAGTGAATAGGCAGCAATTATCTGCTCAATGAAGTGTGCCTGTGCTTCCACACTTTCTGATGGCTGTCCGTTGATAAACCTTACAACTTCGGGGTCTGAGTAAAGAATGTGAGCCCTTTCAGCATCTTCTCGTTGCCAAGATCTTATCTTCAATCTTTCTGTTTCCCAAGTCAGATCACAATAACTTTTGACGGACATGAATATCATTCTATCTTGGCAATCAATTCGAACATCGCGAACCATGGTGCAAAAATTTGGCGTCAAAATGACTAGAGAGGTGAAATGATCATGTCCCGATTAGCCTTCTTTTGTGTTGCGTTGTCTTCAACGTCTTGTTTGGCCCAAAATTACGAACTCAAGCCCTATGCTTCAGGATTCGACGAACCAATTGCAATGGCGCAAGATCCAGCCAGGAGAAATGTCCAATATGTCATTGAGCAATCTGGCCTCATAAAGGTTCTCATTAATGGCATACCGCAGAGCACTCCTTTTCTCAACTTAAGTTCTGTTATTGTTCACAACACTGAGCAAGGGCTTTTGGGAATCGCATTTCCACCTGATTACGCAACGAGCGGTTTTTTCTACGTAAATATGACAACGACTGGGCCGACAATGACGGTCGCCAGGTTCAGTAGGAGTTTCATAGATCCAAATGTAGCTGATCCAAACACAATGCAAGTCATTGTCAAGACTCCACGCTTGAATTCGAACCATAATGCTGGAACCATCGCATTTGGGCCAGATAACTATCTCTATATTCCTATGGGCGACGGAGGTGGAGCAGGAGATGCTTTGGGAAATGCCCAAAATCCAAACACTCTTTTGGGGAAAATGATTCGAATCGAGCCGCGGTTCGATGATTTTCCGGCAGACCCAGATAAGAATTACCGAATTCCAACAACCAATCCGTTTTTCAATAATGTCCCAATCGCGGCCAATAAAGAGATATGGGCGTTTGGGCTAAGAAATCCTTTTAAGTTCAGCTTTGACGATGCAAACCTAGCTGGAACAGGTGCCATGGTGATAGGCGATGTGGGCCAAGACGATTGGGAAGAAATAGATTATCAACCCTCTGGCCGAGGCGGAAATAATTATGGCTGGAAGAGATTTGAAGGGTTTAACCTCTTTAGCTCATCGTCGGCATTGGCATATGGACCAGAAACAAAGCCAGCATATGTTTATAACCACACAGCTGGTGTAACAGTGATCGGCGGGCGTGTTTATCGCGGATTGGAGCTTGGTGCCGACGCATTCGGTCGCTATTTCTTTTCAGATTTTTCGAATGGCCGCGTGTGGTCGATGACATTTGCTTTTGATTCCGTTGAGGGTCGCTGGAAGGCATATGATCTCAAAGAACACACAGCATCACTTGACCCCACGCTCGTAGGATTTCCTGTATCGTTTGATGCCGATTCGTACGGCGAAATGTATCTTGTGAATTACGCTGGATCAATCAGTAAGTTCGAGCGGTCGAACACGAGCTGGGTGAAAGAGTTCACGATTCAAAGTGGCAGAATCGCTTCTGGGGCTGTGCGCAATCTCATTGGATATGACGACAAATTCTTGCAAATTGAAAATTCCACTGTCGATTCCAAAGACTATGTTATTACGGCTTTTGGAAGGTCGACAGTCACTTCGCGGGTCGGGTTAGATGTCGACGTTGTAGGCTCGATGACGACAGGCACAACTGGGTTGCTCAGAATTTCGTTAAAGAGGTGGTCAGATGGCCAATGGGTTCAAGTTTCCGCTCAAAACATGGACTCTGTAAAGCGAAGATTCCGCCTTTCAAACCTTTCGGCAACAAGTTTTGTAAGGACAGGCGATGGCCGGATGGAGCTGAAGTTGGACGTCAAGAAGAACGGAACTACTTCAGCGCTAACCAGGGTTTTGTGGGATCAAGTTGTTTTGAAAGTGCGTTAAGGCATATCTTGGTGAACCGTTTCGATTCGCCGAATTTGTCTCGTTGCTGATCGCATGACAATGGATTCTGTGGATGCAAAACCGCGTCGGTAGCGGACGCCTTTCAAGAGGTCTCCGCTTGTAATCCCGGTTGCGCAAAAAACAACACTTCCATTCGCCAAATCCTCGGTTCGTAGCACCCGGTCAATATCGCCGTTCATCATTTCTTTGGCGCGATCCCTTTGGTCTTCGTTCGTAAATTTGAGCCGAGCCTGCATCTCGCCGTTGGTGCAAAGTACGGCGACAGCGGTCAAAACACCTTCTGGTGCGCCTCCAATTCCCATCAGTCCGTCGATTCCAGCCTCTGGGTCTAGGGCTGCAATGGCAACAGAAAGATCCCCGTCTGGAACAAGGTGAACTCTGCAACCCGCGTCTCTTAGTTCTTGAATCAGGCCATCGTGTCTTGGTCGTTCAAGAACTCCTATTGTAAGCTCTTCGATGTCTTTTCCAAGAGCCTTGGACATGAGTCGCACGTTGACTCTTGGCGGCAAAGTGATATCGACAACACCTTTGCACTCGCTTCCCACGACCAGCTTGTCCATATAGCAGTCGGGGGCGTGCATCAACCAACCCTCGCCTTCCACAGCAGCAGCAAGAACACTGATGCTATTGGGTGTGCCATTGGCACACAAATTTGTGCCTTCTAAAGGATCAACAGCAATTTGAACTTCTGGCCCCTCGCCACTTCCAAGCTCTTCACCAATATAAAGCATGGGAGCTTCATCGCGTTCACCTTCACCGATAACAATTCGAGCACGCAAATCCATATTGTTGAGAGCGTTTCGCATTGCGCCACAAGCTGCATCGTCAGCCTCGTCGCGTTTGCCTTTTCCGACCCATTTACTCGCAGCAAGTGCGGCTTCCTCAGTGACTCGCAAAAAATCGATGTGTCGGTATCTATCCATAGTGCTCTTTGCCTTTGGGCGCGACTGCCCTTTCATAGTGGCCTATTTTACTTGGTCTCGCTCAAGACAGGCATAAACCACGTATGCAAGTGTCAAGCCAAATTCGCATCAAATTCAGAATCTCATCCACTGGAACCTGGCTTTGACTTTGAATTCAGTATGAGTTGTAGGGTGGATTGCAAAATGAGAAACTCAAACTTCTTCGAAAGAGTTGGAAAGAGTTAATAAAAAACCTTATAAAAATAACGGCCATAGAGTTTAAGATTTTTCGCCACCCAGTTCGGTAAATCCTGTCCGTCTTCCCAGCAAAATCAGTAGAATGCCCGCAGTTCCCACGAACAAGCCTGATGTGAAGAGACTTGGAGTCCTTTTGAGAGAACTAAACCCATATGAGAATTCAATTTGAACGTTCTTCTAGCCTAAAGCTTTAAATATCAAAGGACTATTCCCGTAATCGCCAATAAATTTTGGGAAAGACTACTTTTCCCTAAGTTTTGTAATAAATGTCTGCAGTGTTTTGCCTGATGTTGCATCAATTGTTATCAGGTCGTTACCAAATGAAATAGCATAACAAACGGTAACTTGTTTTGAACGTGTCGGTGTTGGGCAATAGACAATTTGAATGGCCAATGGAATAGTTTCGAACTGAGGCGGGTCGCGCTTATAGAGGCCCAAAACAGATGTGTAAGCTGTTTTGGCCAGATCAACACATTCCTCTAACGAAAGAGAAGGATCCTCGTGAATGACTTCAAAATCTTGAAATTGAAGGATATTGGCGACATGTCCGGTTCTAATGTCGAATGTGTACTGAGAATAGAATCCATTCACCGGACGTGATCTGTAAAAATAATCGAAGGTTACTGTGGCATAAGGAGAAAAGAAACTTCCCGTTGACTTATCACCAAGATTAGAGCCCTTTCGGACAATTGAATCTCTCCTAAGACCCAGCAATTGCCCCAAATTTATGGCTGACTGGATGATATCAGTTTCATTTGGAAAGACCGATTTGTATTCTGAGATTGACGATTCACTCGGGCCTCGGCTTGCCTCATCAATGTAGCATTGCAATGCTCCTGATTGACTATCAATTTCAACTGTGTATTTGTCTCCAAACTGGCAGCTCCAAATGCGCCCATAAGGAGACATTTCAATTCCTAGAACGGCTGTCGGGAAGATATTTGTTTGTGATGCAGTGCTTGCATAAGCAACACATTTATTGAAGGCCTCCCCTATACTCAATTCTTGCTCCAGCCTTGGTAGCGACCTTCCGCTAAGTTCAAAGTCTCCTGGAAAAGAAACCAAAGTCAAAACAGAAACTAAAGACAAAATGCTCATGGTGTATAGCTGGTGTACCAGTTCGGAGTCGTTGATAGGAACAAATTCGAGCCGTTATAAACCCGTGTGAGAGTTGTGAAGGGATCGCCTGCTTGAATCACGTTGCTCAGAGTGATTTCGGGAACATTTGATTTTGAAGCGCCTTTATTATAGGTTTGGACATACTTAACAATCCCTTGTTTGGCAGTTTGTGAATTCTGTAAACAATAGTAAAATTCTCCTAAGGACTCTGAAGAGAGTTGAGCATCGATCTCAACGTTTAGTCCGATCGAAATGCGATCAATGACGGCGCTGGAAGAATTTCCCAGCATCGCAGAAAGAGTAGAAGAATTTCCTATCCAACAACAATCAAAGAAAGCCATATTAACGGGTGGCGTGTGGATCAAATCTGCGCTGTTTCTCCATCCGGCAAAAGTTGATGAGCCGAAATAATTGGGTGGACTTTGAGCGAAAGCAAACTTCTCAAGCCCGCTAGCCAAAGTCCAGGTGACTTGCACCCCTGATCGTAGCCGGTCCACTAAGGAATATTATGCCTATGAGTTTAAATTCAAGTTGCTGGTAAAACTACCAGCAACTAAAGCTCGCAAAACTACTAGTAAAAGACAAAATTGTTAGGTTCCAGGCGCGGCCCAGGTCAGGACTCGCGCCTTTCACTGGCCATTTACCACTTGATTTGAAGGCCAAAGTTCCACATCATCCGACTAGATCCGTTCCCGAATTTTCGGTTGATCCAGTTGAATTGGAGCTTATTCGTTCTGTCTGTCAAGTAGTAATTTAAACCTAAAATGAAGTCAGTCACGTGATCACTATCAACAGTTCGATTGGGATCATATCCATCGAGTCGCGCCATGGCTTCAAGTTTGGGGTCGATTTGATAGCCCAAATGCGCATAAGCTCCTTGGGAACGAATGGAGTCATTCAGTCCGGCCATGACTTCGCCTTGTAAAGTCCACCCATGGTTTCGATATCGAAATTCAGCACCGAGCCGATCTGCAACCTGTCCATTTGGGCTTGTTCCGCTCATTCCTGAAGCACCAAGGTGCAGGCCAGAAACTTGATGTGGTTCCCAGGTGACTCTCCCCCCAAACGACTTTTGATCGTTGGAATCTTTCGAATTTTGAGATTCGCCCAAGCCATTTGTCATGGCCAAAGTGGTTTTGAAATCACCAAATCCTCCGTTGAGTTGCAGACCAATATCGCGTTGATCTGCAAGTTTTCCTTGCGACATAAAGAGAGCTCGCTCGGTTAAATCGATCAACGGTGTTGGAGTCAGTGCTTCAAGGCCGAGCGGAATTCGTTTTTGGCCAATATCCAGTGAGAATTGGTTGCCAAGCGACCAATTCACAACGGCATCCTGCAATATCTTAGTGGCCTGGTTGATCGAATTTCCAGCTCCATTAAGTTTGAGTTCTTTTGCAGGATCGATCATAACAAACCAAGTGAGCCTGGGCGAGAGTCCTCCGCTAAATTTGAGTTCCAGTCTTCGAAAATAGAAGCTATCAGCTGCACCAGAGTCAAAGTCTGCTCGTGATTGAATAAGCCCTTCGACCTTGATCGGATTCTGGCTTGCAGCTGGCTTCTGCTGCAATTTTTTCTCTAACTCTTCAATTCGCTTATCGAATTTCTGCTGCATTTCGACTTGCTGTTTCTTAAGGTCTTCAATTTCCTTTCGCAGTTGTTCGTTTCCAGATTCATTTTGTGCCAGCGAGAATTGGGCCCCGCAAGCCACAAAAGCCAAGAACGATAAGGAACGAAAATAACGATGAGTTAACACATTCACAATATTTCCTTAATTTTGTTACAAAAGTGTTAATAAAATTATGGTAAGCCCTGTGTCCCAAATACCTGGCTTCCGATGATGAAGAGGTACAATCTTGTCTCATTGCCGCATAGCTCAGTGGTAGAGCAGCTGACTGTTAATCAGCGGGTCGTAGGTTCGAATCCTACTGCGGCAGCCACTAATTTGA
>CAZOVP010000012.1:0-81679 GCA_964583465.1 uncultured Fimbriimonadaceae bacterium
GTACTGTCAAAATCCAAGCGAACTTGATTCTTTGGTCTGAAAACGGCAGTTTCTTCCAAGGACTATTGGTGCCAGATGGATCCTATTGGAGATAAGTGGAGCTCGGACAAAAAAGGCGATTCTGAGATCGAACTTCAAAGCTTTAGTGCCTATATCGTACTCACCAAATGACCGGGCATTTGACCCGAGATCCAGCTCGCGTACGCTCATGTACGCAGACGAGAGTAGACCTGGATGGTCGGCCCTCGATGACATCGAGGTGCTCGCGAGCGTTCGGGCCGATTCGAGTCTTCCCGATAACTTCACCAGCGACAACCCTAAGGTGTCCGTCTTCAGGAAGAACTACTACGACGCGAAGTACAAGCTACGAAGCCAATGGGACGATCAGTTTCGCCAGACTCGTATCTACGTCCTTGATCCGAAGGCGATTTATGCTGCCGAAATAGTTGGCGACGACTACATGCGCATCCTTCAAGATAGTGGGGCCGTGGCAGCCAAAAAGCTCCTTGACAAGGAAATCGCCTGGAAGACAATGTGCATGAACCCCCATGTGTGGATGTCTACATTGGATCTGCAACATCAAGGAATGTCCTACGGACTTCCGGACTTCGAAGAATCTCGAGAGTCTCTGATCGAGCAGTACCGATGGGCGAACTCAAAGCAAGTCAATGCCAGGCGGATGGTTCTCAGAAGTCAAGCACTCAACCATGACCTGCTCGCCTTCAACCCGATTACATTGCGTACGGACGGGTCGTTTTCGGGTACTTGGCAATCGGCTCCTATTAGGATCGTGGCGTCGTCTCTTGCAGCCAAACTAACGTATGACAGTGGCTTCACTCGCGACTTAGCCGCTCTGTTTACAGGACAGCAACGGAAAGAGAAGCTCTTGCGGCACACCGTACCGCTCTTTGCCAGTCCGAAAGCCAAAGAGAGCCTTGTTCGTGAGGCGTTCTCAAAGGACACCGAGCAAATCCAGCTTGCAGGGATCGCTGCTGGGCATGCATTCCAGCTCTACGCCAATCCGGTCGAGAGGCATCTTCTTGTGGCAACATTCGAGTGCGTTTACGTCAACGGTCGTCTCTTGGACTAGCTTTCGTCGAACTCAAAACGGGCGCTTGCCCCTGACATACGAAAGCCAAGAGTATTTGTCTCGCATTGACTGAATCGACACAAGACGTCCGAATTCGCGTCGACGCTGCACAAGAGGGAGCTTCCAAAATTGGTCTGCCTTCTCGTCGGATTCCATCCAAGCCAGCCAATTGCCCCGTTCCAGTACCGCGTCATACAGTTCCAATGCGAACATCTCGGCGTAAACGGCCGTTCGGTTTGCGCTACGCCCCTGGACGCTCGACTTCAGATTCTTGAACTCCTCCTCGGTACGCCAGTCAAAGAAGTGCGCCCCTGCGCTCCTCAGGCCATACATCTGAGCCAAGAGGATCTTGGCCTCTTTTGACGAGCCGAAGAAGACTCCGGCGCGTTCGACGAACTGCGTCTTTTTCCACGTGCCTCCGCACAGGCACTCAATCGAACGGACAAACCCCAGAACACGTTCTAACGGGTCTGCTTCTCGGAGGGCACCATTTAGGGAGTGAAGCGCCTTCAAAAGCCGGGGATGGTTGCCACGTCTCATGAGCTCAGTTGCGACCTCGGCCATTCTCACGCATCGTCTAAACTCGTCCCCGCCAAAACTCGGATAGTCTCGACCTGAAGACCAAACTGTGCCGTTCCACCGGCTGAAGCCGTAGCTGTTGACGATCAAGTTCGAGTCAATCTCCCCGTAGCACGACACCATCATTTCCTTCCGAATCAGCCCACCACGCTCAAGGGCGAACACGACTTGGGTAGTCCGTCCCCTGAGGGCAGAAAGGTCGCGACTTTGGATCCCTGGTGTGCTCGTTGGAGCCCAAAGAAGGAGTCCGACGTCAGCGGATCTGAGGTCACCAAGCTCGAAGGAGCCAAAGTTGCCTGACCAGGGCTCGTAGTCAATGTCCAACGGCCTCGGGGCGACAAGTCCGAACTCGCCCAATGATTCAATGTGGGCAATTCGCGATTGATTAGTGTGAATCGTCGTGATCGAAAACACATTGCCCGCTGGAACTTGCGACAAGATGCTCATTTACTTGCGAAAACTTCTTGTGTTCAATATTTCAAAAGAAGTCCTCCCTTGAAAAAAAAACCTAACGCCTCCAATCGTGATCGGTGGAATCCTCTACTTTGTCATGCAAAAGAACAAGTGACCACAAGCCTTTGGTGGGCGGTGAGGGGCTCGAACCCCCGACATCTTCGGTGTAAACGAAGCGCTCTACCAACTGAGCTAACCGCCCGAATCCAGAACATATCATACCTCTGGGACAATCCATAGTTGGCTGACTTGACACAATTTTTGTGTGTAGGTACTCTAAATACTTAACTGCCAAATGGAAAAACTTCTGTATTCAAAAGAGATGTTGGTTTACATCTTGGCATGGTTGTTTGCGACATTAGTCATCTATCTAGATAAGAAACTTCGACATCCTGATAGCGATAAATTGAAATTCCATCTCGGGTCAAATCGAGTGTTGAGACGCCACGATTTGAGAGGCGCAAGTGACACATATTTTTTTGCAGCAATTATTGCTGTTGGAGTCCATCTAGCCCTTTTAGAAGTTAGTCACCATGGGTCTTATGTGGTCACATCAATATCGTTAGCGATTGGATCCCTTTTCTATTGCGTTCACTTAAACACACAATCAAAAGAAGACGTCAATGTAGCAAGGCTTAAGTTTTTGGCAAAGTGCCAAAGTCAAAGCTGTATGGCAGAAGAAAATATGCTATTGGCAACGCAAGCTGGAGCAGGTGGAAATTTGGTGATCGGTGCAAATATTCATACCAGTCTTATTCAGTGGATTCCAGAAATAGAAACGAGACACCCAAACCTGGCAAAAACATGTGCCGATTCCCTTCATGAACTAGCAAACGATTGGACTTCTCATTCACTTCGCGGAGAAGTCTTAGGCTCACTTGGAAATCTCCTGGTGACCTATTTTCAAGCAGATATCCAAGCCTGTAAGAACCAATCCGCGCACAATTCTGCCCGATTTCACTCTGAAATCGAAAAGGTGTATTCAGAAGAAAGCCTGAAACAAAATTTACGCGCAAAAGTTTTCTTTTCCTTTGTTCCTCCTCTGGTTTGTTGGATTGCCGGGTTAGTCGTGGTTGCCCTTACCATTCTGTATCCCTGAAATGCCATGGTTTCATTTCTAGTCCTCGCCAATCTGCAAGTCGATGCCCCCTTTGTACTTTTATGTGTTGCGTTTTTGGTCGTAGTCTTTGCCGTGTATTGGCCCTTTTTTATCGCTTATAGTAATCAGAAACTTTTGGGCTCAGATAGCTCATTTAATGAGAGCCACTATGTACCATTCGGAGAAGCGAGTCCGTCTTTAAGGATTCTCTATAGGGTAGCTCTTTCTTCTATTGCTTCCCTTATGATTGTTCTCATTCTCAAGTTTGCTTTTAACTTGGAAGGTGTGTCCCGATCCTACGCCCTTTTGGTCTCAGTGGTTATTACGGCTGTTTCGATTTCGACCTTAGTTTCTCATTGGGCCTCGCCACAACTTGTTCGAGGCACATTAATTCAGGCAAGAGCGTCCGAAAGAATAATTCTTTTGTCATCCACTTTAGGGTTATGGCTTTTGTGGCTCATCGCATTCAAATTGCTTCTCAATAATTATCAACATCAGTTCAGCCAAATCATTCTGTCTTCTGTTGGTTTGCTCATTGTTGTCAGCATTTTTTTGAGTTATGTTATTTCACGTACAATGACATTTTCTAAAGAGGCCTTAAAAGCTGCAAGGCCTTGGATGGCTCTGAAACTAGAAAAAAGCGAACTTGGACCAGCTTTCATACAAACAGTCGCTCTCGCAAGTGCGGCAGCCTGCGCAGCTCCAATTGCAAGAGATGAGATCAAGCAATATACCATCGCATTGGCTGGTTTTGGCGCGCTCATGATCGGTATTGCTTTCTATGGATCGATAGCTAAGTTCGGTCAGGCCAAAGTCGATTCTGGAACGATACAAAAAATTGGACTCGTTGGGGGCACCAAGCTTGCCCTGACAATTCTATGGATAGGAATTCTTTTCACAAGTGTTTTTGTGGCTTCAGAACTGAACGACGGCTCAACAAAATCAACTGCCGCGCCGCTTTACGTTCTGTTCTTCGGTATTGTCGCAACATTTCTTTGGAGCTACATGAATTGGCGACGTCCAACAGCAGGAATCAGGACTTCAATCAAGGATACATGGCCCATAGACATCGCAGGTATTGCAGTTTTTGCTGGATCGATTATTGTTGCTCTGGGCTCTTACATTACGAATACTGATTACCTAAAATCTGTTTTAGTGGGACTCATTATCCTATGCGTCCCTGCCTTAATCATCAAGCCGAAAATCTAGAGTCAACAAAGTTGAAAGCGTGGCAATGCGATCATGAGCTTGGTGATACTCGCAAAAAGGTTTGCCGCTCGATCTTTCTCATTAAGGGCTTCCCGTCCGCCGGCTTTCGTACAAGCTTCGATCAGCATATCCCGCTCCGGTTTTGCCAAATCGATGTCAAAAGTGGCAGCAATTCCATCCACAATGTCTCCGGCCGTTTGCGAATTTTCAAGTCGCTTTGCCATGAGCATAGCAACTGGGCGGTTCTTGTCTTCACCCCAAAAGAGCAAATCCGAATGGCGAACTCGCAACATTGAATTGTTTGAATTGATCCATGCAGTTCCCCATTCCCAACCTCCAACGTTCGGAGGAAACAACAGCGTCATTCCTTGCTGAGCCAGAAGGTAGTAAATCCCATTCCCAATCTTTCTCAGGTCGTCGCTAACAGGAGCGAAATCCTTATCGCTCCCAGTAGCGAACTTAGTGAGGATATCACGTAATCCTAGACATCGAACAAGTCCGACAGTAAAGTCAACCGGGCTCTTCGTCATCGATCTCACTGCTTTTTCCGAATAGAATTCTGGCAACTTCGTTATGGCCAGCAACACGGCCCTGATCTCACCGTTGCTCTTATCCCATTCTTTTACAAGATGATCAATAACAGCAGGCTCGGGTTTCGAATAAACAAAAAATTCCCACAATTTTTTGCAAACGTGTCGCTTCGTCGCTGGATGGTTTGAAACCAGCTTCATAACTTGGTCACCATCAAAATTGCCTTTTTGGCCCAGAATTGTTTTTTGCCCTTCATCGTGTAGATTTGGCACTTCGCAAAAATTCAATACAGCCATCTTTTGATGAGCAGCTCGATCAGCCATCACTTCAAATGGCGTTTCATCGCCCAAACCACCGTAATGGATCGACCATCCAGTGAAGGCCCTCGCGGCTTCCTTAACATCCTGTTCAGAATAGTTTCCAATCCCCAACGTAAAGAGTTCAAATACTTCTCTCGCAAAATTCTCATTGGGATGCACCCTCGTACTGGTATTCGCATCGAGGTAGCTCACCATAGCGCCATGCTTGCAAACTTTCAGCGCTAGATCTTCAAATCGTCCGAGACCATTTTCCCTCAGGATTTTGTTGTATTCCAGCATGGTAATACCTTCAAAGACTTTGTCACCGCTTACAGCGAAGTGGTCATGCCAAAACAGAGTCAGCTTTTCCCGTAATGGAGTCTGCGTCATAAGGAGTCTCATGGCCCACCAATTTCCAATTTGATATGGGTCACGATAGAGCTTTCCATCTTGTTGCGTGGCAACTGCAAAAGGGTTGACTTCGAAGCCTTCGTTCACCGCTTCAGGATGGAGCAATAGGTCGATCGTTCTTTCCAGCCCGAGTTTTTCATATTTTGCGAGCTCATCAGTTCCCGCCCCCAACCCAAACCTTCTCAAGACATGGCTCAACTTCTCGCGCTCTGTCATATTCACTAGTCTAAATCCGATTTTGATAACAAAGGGTATTCAGGCCCTTCGAATCTCCAATTTCGGCTACTCTTTTGCCGTGGATCACGAGATCGAATTTCGTCCCGCGACAGAGTTAGACATTCCAGGCGTTGTCGCCTTACAGAGGCTTTGTTTCCCTGAACCTTTTCCACTTAACCACTTATGGAGTTCTTCACATTTGCAAGCTCATCATCAAAGATTTCAAGAAGGTCAACATGTCGCCTGTCTTGATGGAGAAGTCGTTGCGAGTTCAAGCGCGCTTATCATTTCTGAATCTGCTTGGAAAGAACACCAAACTTGGGACGATGCCTGTGGTGGACTGGACTTTAGCAACCACGACCCTTGTGGCACAACTTTGTTTGCGGCAGACATCAGTGTTCACCCTAATTTTCGCTGCAAAGGGATAGCTAAGAGACTCTATTCTATGCGAGTTTCTCTAAGCAAGGACTTGAAACTTCAACGACTTGGAACGGTGTGCAGACTCCCGGGCCTCTCCTTGGCAAGGTCTCAAAATCAGGTGCCAGATGCCATGAGTTATGCCTTATTCGTGAATCGGGGAGAAATCAAGGACGTCACCCTCACTCCGCTACTTAAGCTAGGATACGCTTTGAAAGGAATCAAGAAAAACTATTTGGAAGATCCTGAATCTTGTGACTGTGGGGCAATTTTGGAGATGCTCTTTTGAGAGTCGCCAGCGTGAGTTGGCTTATCAATCCAACTGACAATCTTAACGAGTTTTTCGATCACATCGACCGATTACTTCGACTAGCCTCTGGTGCAGAACTTGTTGTCTTTCCGGAACTCTTTTCTCTTGAATTGCTTGGTGGTCAGCAAAATTTGGCCCAATCGGATATTGCCCCTTACCTCTGCGAGCTGCTAGCTCCAGCTCTCAACACGTTTGGAGAGCTTGCAAAATCCCATGATACAACGGCAATTTTCGGTTCTCATTTTTGTGCTGCAAATAATGGTTTTCAGAATTGTGCACTTATAGGGTTTCCAAATGGAACCTGGAAATGGGGGGCGCCAAAGGTGAATTTGACGCAATTTGAAAAAAATGATTGGAAACTAAATCCCGGAGGTGGACTGACAAAAATTGGAGAGCAGATTGGAGTCACGATTTGCTATGATTCCGAGTTTCCAGAATCGAGCTTGGCTCTTGCAGATTCAGGTGTCGTGATCCAGGTTGTTCCAGCATTCACCGAGACGAAAAGAGGGTTCCAAAGAGTGAGGTGGAGCTGCCAAGCAAGAGCTATCGAGAACCAAATCTATGTCGTCCATTCGTCTCTCGTGGGGAGCCTGGGACATGAACCAGTTCCTTCGGCCGTAGGTTCAAGTGCAATTTTGACCCCAAGTATTGAACCGTTTCCAGAGAGTTGCGTCTTGGCCGAAACTGAGTTCAATTTGGAAGGAGTCGCTATCTCAGAATGTCCTTATGATTTGATTGTTGAAGCCAGAAACCGAGGAGATGTCCAAAATTGGAATGATCGAATAAACGGTCAATGGGATATTATTGAGGATTTTTCGTTTGAGTGAGCCAAACCATCAGCATTGTTCGCTTATGATCAGCTGCAGGACCAAGTCGTATGTCAAGATCATCCCCATCCTTTGACTTCCCTCGTATCTGTTGAATTTCTGCCCCACCCGTTAACTTGCCATCTTTGACATTTTTCATCATGTATCCGACGACAGTCGTTACATCGGCCGGTGCATAGAGTTTAACAAAGTATGTCCTTCCAAAACTCTTTTCATCCAATCGACTGTGCTCCGATTCCTCATCAAAAACACTTTGGGGATAAATGGGAATTCCTAAGCGCTCGGCATCTGCAACTGTTTTTGGTGCAGGAATTGCAGGTCTTTCCTGGCTCACGTTTGCAAAATCGGGAGGAGGCCCGCCACTATTCGCGGGCTGACAACCAATGACGACAAGCAGACCAAACAAAAGACCAACGCATGTCGAAATCTTCATCTGAACACTATTATGTCTGGTTTAGGATTTGCTCGAAAGTCTAAGACTCACATCGCTAGATGTCTTGAAATCACTAGCAATTTCAACCGGTATGTTGAGGTCAACCCAATTGTAAAAATATTTCGCAGCGTTTCGTCCCTTTAGAGGCATTCGGATGCAGCCATGTGAAGCGGGATATGATGGAACGCTGTGATATCCATGAATAAACACATCTCCATGAACCTGAACGCTGTAAGGCATTGGGGAGTTATTGTAGAGTCGCGAATAATGCATTTTTGATTTCGAGGGACCCGTTTTAAAACTTCCTTGAGGAGTCCTGTGTCCGGCCCGACCCGTACTGACATTGGTATCCATCACCAAAACATCACCTTGCCATGCATGCAACCTCTGGTCACTGATACTGACTTCAACACGCTTTTCTCCCACTTTGGCAATGACTTCCTTACCCTGAAATGAGAGAATCCACTCTTCCGAGTTCGTACCTGGTTTGACTTCGATGCCAGCCTTCTTTAATACATCGAGCTCGATCACCTTGGAGTCGTCCCACAAATACTCAAATTCTTTGTCTTCAAACAAGACTGTTCCAAGACCCGCCTTTTGACTCCCAGAATCCCAAATCACTTCGATCCCTAAGGCTTCGGCGGATTTTCTAAACGGAACATAAATCTGCTTTGGATTCTTAGAGAAAGTCAATGCAGAAATCGACTGACTGTGACAGATCACAGCCAACAAAGCCAAAGCCCCAAAAAAAATATGCTTCAAGCGCATAACAAGTTCAATTATGGTTCAAAAAGGCTCAACCGTTAGTACATTTTTCTTCAGAGAGAAACTGTTGAGATCTAATTTTGAATTTCGATGAGAGATTCCTGATTAATGGTGAGTTTTGCTCGATGCGATCTCAATTGAGCCAAGTAGCCATTTTCGGTGAGGGCGATCTTTGCTCCAAAAATAGAAATTCCGAGTTCAGATAATGAATCTGAATAACGATTATGGGCGGAGTGGAATTCCCTTTCACTCCAATAAATCTGCATGAGGTGGCACTTTGCTTCCCAGTGAGGATCACGTACGAACGGTTTGCTCGAATTTTCGAATTGAACATAGCCCCACATTTCGGGCCGGTGCATGTCGATAACACCTTGAGGCGACCAAACCCAATTGTGCTCTGGGTGATCTGGAACTTTTTCGTACTTCCCTTCCGAAACTCTCAAGTCCCACTCAACCCGAGAAAAATTCACTCTCCAATGTTGTCCCGGCTTTGGCGGACAATCACATTTCGCAAATTCTGCCAATACCTTCCATGGGAAAGCCAATTCTATTGTCCAGCCTTGGTCTGTATCGCTAGGATCATTGAGTGTTCCATTGAGCTTGACGGCTTTCTTTAGCCCCGGAATCTCCCATTCATTAAGAGCGGGGCCCCCGTCGCGATATGGCTTCACGAGCCTCAAATCCCAATCTGTGGCTAGGGCGTTGATCTCATATTCGTAATACTGGTGATTATCGCCATCCGGATCTATGAAAACTTCAAAATCATGATCTTGAAAAATCACCGAATCGTGTTGGGTAAGAGTCGCCCACAAGTGTGGTTCTTCGAGCTCTGCTCCCACGTAAAAGTAATTCTCATCCCAAAGCATTTTGACTCGGGTTTTGAACCAAGGCTTCAAACTCTCCTTGCCTTCGATATCAACAAATTCATCAGACCAACGAGCGAGTTTCCATGCTTCATCCGTGAGATCACCGCTCATACTCAAAGGGTGAGGTGTACGCACACAAACATAACCTTTGGGATGATCTGGAACTAACACGAGATCAATCTACCACCTAGGTATAGTCATCGCTAGACCTTCTGCACTTCCATTGTCATGGCTTCTCGCGTTCCCATATTGATGTATCACAAGATTGATCAGTGTCCTCAAGGTGCTCTGGTTCCTCACCACTATGTGAGTCCAACTCGGTTCGAGTCCCACTTGAATTTTCTTAGAAAACTTAAGTTTCAGTCGATTAAGCTTGAAAGTCTGGAACCCAATGACTCTTGGCCTGCGAGAGGAATCTCACTCACTTTCGACGACGGATACCAAAACTTCATCCAATTTGCAGTACCACTCATGCAAAAACATGGATTTGTTGGCACTGTCTTTGTCGTGACAAGACTTCTCGGTCAAGACAACGCATGGGATGTGAGCCTCGGAGACGTGAGTGAGCCTCTCATGGGTTCAGAGGAAATCAAAAGAGTTCACAGCTTGGGCTTCGAAGTTGGATCTCACTCTCAAAATCATGCCCGACTCGCGGACGTGACTCTTGAAGTTGCAAGAACCGAAATTGAAGGCTCCTTTCGCGATCTCACCGAAATTTTGCAATGCGAACCAAAGATTTTTTGCTATCCCTACGGGTCACACAACAATAATGTTGTTGAAATAGTTCAAAATTCTGGCTATCGAGCGGCATGCTCTGTCAAGAAAGGATGGAACAACCCGACAACGAATCGATTTCTGTGGCGACGGATCAACGTCCGGAAGGACACGTCATCGGCCATCTTAATGTGGAAACTTTGGAAACAAAGCCGGATCAAGGCCATCGTCTAAAGATTCTTCAGTTTTGCTCCGCAAGAAATTCAACGTACGGAGCAGTTGCAAGCATGCTTACGCTCGCTCATGAGCTTAAATCTCAGGGCCACATTATCGAGTTTGCGACCTTCAGAGGCCGTGGGCTCGGAGCGACAGTAGCAGAATTGGGTTATCCTGTTCACGAAATACCTGTTCGAGCGAAGATCGATCCGCTCGCCATCATTACGCTATCTAAGCTCTTGAGGACTGGCCAATTTGACCTTATTCACTCACATCTTTCAACCTCTGCAATAAATGGTGGTATTGCGGCAAGAATGGCGCATGTTCCTGGCATCGCGACAGTTCATGGAATGAGTGGCCGCTTGTCATTCATCACAAATCACCACCTCATCGCAGTCAGTTCGGAAGTGCGTGAGCACCTCGTGACCCAGGGAGTCCACGAATCAAAAATCACAGTTGTTCCCAATGGAATCGACTTGAAAGAAGCCGAATTACACTCAAGGCGATTAGCCAGGGAGAAGTTGGGTATTGCCCCCGAAGTACCCTTAATTGGTACAACAGCTCGCTTGACGCCTCTCAAGGGTCTTGATCAGTCACTTGCCGCATTCCAGCTTGTTCTGCAGGATTTCCCAAGTTGCAGATATGTCATTTTTGGTGATGGAGAACAAGCCAGAGAGCTTCAGGATGTCGCTCGGCAACTTGGCATCAGTGAAAAAGTGATGTGGATGGGCTATCGAACTGATGTCATGGACTTGCTTCCAGCCCTAGATGTGTTCGTCTTTCCATCCCTGAGAGAAGCCATGGGAATAAGTGTTGTGGAAGCCATGGCCGCCGGCATTCCCACAGTTGCAAACCGAATTGGAGGGATTCCAGGCGTTCTTTCGGATGGTACAGGGATTCTGGTTACCGCTTCTGATCCAGTCGAAATGGCAGATGGAATCTTGAATCTTCTGCGAAAAGATGATCTCCGGAAAACTATGGGCGAGAAGGCAAAAGAAAGGGCTCGCTTGGAATTCAGTGTTCAGCGAATGGCAACTCGAACCCTTGCAGTCTATTTTGCAAGAATTCGAGCAGCCCAAAGAACTTAGTTTCCAGCCTAATGACTCAAGTAGGTCAGAAACCTTTGAAATCCCGTCCATGCCTCATCTTGACAAGGCGTGATCTGATTTTCCGGCAATTCAAACCCAAATGTTCCGGTGTCTCGAAGTTCAATCGCAATGTCTGCTGTGTGGAATCGATCATAGACATAGTCATTCGAAGTTCCAGAGGCGATATAGAGAATTATTGACGTTTGACCTTGCGTGTAAGTCGCTCCGTTAGTGCTCATATCATCTCGAACGCCTTGGCATACGGTGTTCAACATATTTGAGTCTGGGGGTGTGGCTGACGTATAGCCCCATGGCCAGAGAACCAGCTGAGAATAGCTGTGATAGTCGATCATCCCTGCCACCTTGGGTAAAGTCAGCACCAAATTGCGAACAGCCTGAGTTTCGGGTTCACTAAATGCCGCAGTTCCGCGATAAGTTTCAGAAGAACGAGTTGAACTGCTACCACCGTTTAATCCCCATCCTTTTGAGTAATTGCGGTTCAGATCAACTCCATAAGAACCATCACTATTGAGTCTTCGGTTCTTTCTCCAAAGTCTGTTTGTTGCCCATGTGTATCGATAGCCATCTGGATTGTGAATCGGAACAACCCAAAGCGCCTGATTTGCCATAAAGGTCGGATTCGTTTTCAGGGAACTCAAGACTTTGGTGGCAATATGCATTCCCACGCTTCCGCTGATCCATTCTCGAGCATGGATCAATTGTAAACTCAAAATGTTCTGTGTGGGATCGGGGGCTCCAGCAATTCCCTTGTTTACGGCTCTTCCAAATCGATATACCCACATTGCTTCGCCATTAATCGAATTTCCTATTTGTCGACGAGTGACAAATTTTGGATTTGCGGTTCTAAGACCCTCGTAATAAGCAAGGATTTGGTCGGCATTAAGATAGTTCAGGCGGTAATCAGCTTGGGGCACAATTCCATGAGTCTCTTCGTAATTGAGTGGGCTTTCGATCGGCCCGAGAACCAAGAAGTTCAAGCCTAATGCCATGAGTTTTGCGTAACCACCGGGTTCAACAACCACGTCGTTCCAACCCAGGTGTGGCACACAGTCCATGATGTTGAGATCAGAGTTATTCAGTCTCTCTAATTCAGTAACGCTCGGGGTTTGAATTTTGACCCGCATCCATGATTGCTGAGCCATGGAACATGTTGCTAAAAGTGCAAGACAAGCAAGAAAAAAATGACGACGCATAGAATTTCTCCGCAAACTCGTTTAGGATATCTTAAGTTCGACAATTAAGGCCAATGCCGAACCGCAATGCTAGTATTTATACGTGCAATTCAGATTGTTTTAAGCTCAATAAGTTCTCGATTATTTGATTCTGGTTCCCGCCACAATCCATCACTCTTGAGTAGATCAATGAGCTCAGCAACACCTCGCTCTTGCGGTATTCCATTCTTTACGATCTCTCTTTTGCGATAAAGAGTGATCTTGCCACCCGCAGCGCCTACGTAACCGTAATCAGCGTCTGCCATCTCTCCGGGGCCATTTACAATGCATCCCATAACTGCAATATCCAGTCCTACAAGGTGTTTGGTCGCTTCTCGAACCTCCCGAAGCACCGTGGGAAGATCAAATTTTGTTCTCCCGCAGCTGGGGCAAGCAATGTATTCCACCTGAGTCTTGCGGAGCCCGCAAGCCTGCAAAATCTCGTAGCAAACGGGAATCTCGTTCTTGGGATCTTCTGAAAGGCTAACTCGGATAGTGTCCCCGATTCCTTCCATAAGTAATGTTGCAATTCCGGCTGTCGATTTCACACGAGCATACTGTCCATCGCCGGCTTCCGTAACACCGAGATGAAGAGGGTAATTCATTCCTTCGGCGTCGATGCTCTGGGCCATAAGACGATTCGCCGCTATCATAACTTGAACTCTAGAAGCCTTGGCGCTGATGTTGATGTTATGAAAATTATGCTTTTCGCAAAGTCGCAAATATTCAAGCGCGCTTTCCACCATGCCGCGAGGGGTATCACCGTAGGTCACCAGAATCCTTTCGCTCAGCGATCCATGGTTTACGCCGACCCGCATGGCCCGATCAAACTTGAGGCAAGCCTCTATCACAGGTACAAATGAGTCCTCGATGGCTTGAAGCTCCTCTGCCCATTCGCTTTTTCCATAGGCGAGCTCAGTTCGAAGCTGCTCAATTTCTTGGCCCTCACGACCCCGAAAATCGACCAAACCCGCCGAATCCGATAATTTCTTGGATTCGGATCTTGAACCATGTCTCTTAAACACAAAAAGGCCCGGATTGATTCGGATTTCGTCCACGAATTCGGCAGCCTTGACAGCAATGGCCGTGCCTTGGTGATGAACATCTGCCGTGAGAGGAACATGCTGATATCGCTCTTTGACTTTCGCGATGATTTCTTCTAAACATTGTGCTTCTCCCAAGGTCGGAGTCGTGACTCTGACAATTTCACATCCGACCCGATGCAACCCGATGATCTGCTCCACGCAGGAATCGATATTCCGAGTCTCTTCGGTGATCATGCTTTGCACGACCACCGGGTGATCGCTACCCATGGAGACTGTCCCAATTCGGCAGGTTCGCGTCTTTCGCCTTGCAAAAGTCTCGGGCAAGCTCATCGTATTCCTATTCTACGTTGTGTATTCAATTGAACTCGTTTCTAAGGGACGATTGATGCAGTCTGAGGATTATGCTCGGGACTCATATGCGAACTCATTCGAATGCTAATTTGCGAGGCAAGATTTTGGGCGGTCTTCAAAAACTGTTGCCCTTGAAACGTTGTCGTGTCTAAAGCTACTGGAATTCCTCGGTCACCAGATTCACTCACAGCCCCCGTTAAAGGAATGGCACCCAGCAATGGCACATTTAGATTCCCCGCTAGTTCCTCGCCCGATTGACCCGAAAAAACACGAGTGCTATTGCCACAACTGGGACAAACAAAGGCCCCCATATTCTCCACAACTCCCAAGATCTCGGTATTAAGCCTTCTGAACAGTTGCACGGACTTGGAAGCAATTTGCGATGCCAAATTGTGTGGTGTCGTGACCAAAACCACACCCGTGAGTGGGACAAGTTGGGCCAAAGACATGGGAGCATCTCCCGTCCCAGGAGGCAAATCAACGAGCAAATAGTCAAGTTCCCCCCATTGAACATCTTCCAAAAGCTGCTTCACAGTGGCCGCGACCATGGGACCCCGCCACAAAACCGCTTGATCTTCCTGCAACAAGAATCCCATAGACATCATGGAAACTCCATGTCGTTCCACTGGCAAGATTTTTGAATTTCTGGTGAGCGGTTGCTCGCCAGCCACACCCATCATTTGAGGAATGCTAGGGCCATAAACATCAGCATCAAGGAGTCCCACTTTCGCCCCAAGTTTCGCAAGAGCAACCGCTAGATTCACTGTAACTGTGCTCTTTCCAACTCCTCCCTTACCAGATGCTACTGCGATACATTGTTTGACTCCCGGAATGAGATCAATACTCTCTGAAGCATGTTGCCTCACAATGGCAGTCATTTCGATTTGAACCTCATCAAATCCAAGAGCCTTCACAACATCATGTGCTTGCTGCTCTAAAAGATCCTTCACAGGACAAGCTGGTGTCGTTAACTCGATCTGAAAGCTCACTTTAGAACCTTCGATAACGACATTTTTGACAAATCCAAGGCTCACGATATCTTTTCGCAAGTCTGGGTCTTCGACTTGCCGAAGGGCATCGAGAACTTGATCGTGAGTCGCTGAGATCATCATCATCATTATGCAAAAAGCAAAAAAGCCCAGGATGAGCCTGGGCTTTTTTCATTGCACACAACAGGGACTTTTAGACGCCAAGAACCATGGTCAAGTCTTTCTTGAGCAAAGCTCGTGCCCGAAAGAGCCACGATTTCACTGTACCCTCGGGCTTGTTTAGGGCATTGGCAATCTCATTAACATCCATATGTCGGTAATGTCGCATCACGATAATTTCGCGATATCGGTCAGGCAGTCGCGTGATCGCTCCTTGCACGTATTCGGAATTCTCGCGATTCTCCACCCCGGTTTCAATGTCCAAAGACTCATCGTAGAGGGCATATTCATGCTTTTCGATTGCTTCAGCATGAAACTTTCGATGGCGAATCATGTCCACGCAACAGTTTGTACAAATCCTTAAGATCCAAGGAATGAATGGTCGATCTGCGTCGAAGGACTTTAATCCTCGAAAGGCTTTCACAAATGTCTCTTGGGTCGCATCGTTGGCATCATCAGAATCTCGCAACATTCGAAGCGCATGGTTTCTGACTGTCCCCCGACAAATCTCCATGATTTCGTCCATAGCGTCTCGCTCTCCAATCTGCGCCCTTCGGATAACTGATTCTTCTAAAGTTTTAGTGTGCATTTTAAGTTTTCACCTGCAACACTCATACTATATATCGAATTTCTTAAGCTTTGGGACTAATTCCTAAGAAATTCTAAAGTGAACTGATGGCCTGTGCTATTACTAGGATTTTTCATAGGGCCTTAGGATTACTCCTTTGAACTTCCGACACTTTGACTATGAACCTCAGACTGTGGGGATATTGGCTGATGGCTCTCGGTCCAGTGATCTTTCTCGGGGCAATCGGTCTCAATGGGCGTGCGGGAGCTCCGCCGGATGATCGACCCGTTTTCGGATTAGAAAATCACAGACGGTTGCTCAAGTACATCGTTCCTGTGCAAGAAGCGATGTCACTACAGCACAAATCTCCATTGTCCGATGGAAAGCTTGAATCGGTCATCGTCCTTTGGGAGAGAGAGTTCGATTCGGGTGAACTCCAAAGTATCCTTCCTGCAGACTTCGACACGGCAGTCCAAGACACAGTACTAGGTGAAATCAATACTGCGAAGTCGCAAATCCTCTATCACCTTTTCAAAAGGGTAGAAAGAGCCTCTTCCAACGGAGAATTGGAAAAGGAAGCCGAACTCCTGGCTCACGGAATGAGGATCGCCTCCATCAATAAGTACTCAGACTTTTCAAGTGTTCACTATTTCGGATCGTATCAAATACGATTCATGAATTCTCTTGCTGCGCTCAGCCACCGTTTGAATGAGGAAACCAAGCAAGAAGTTAAAGTCGCGATTATGAGCTGTGAAGAGCATGAAACGAAGCTCAAAGTGATCTTATCTAAAGTTCGAGATCTCCATTGTGCCGTAATGAGCCGAAAAGGAACTCCAGCTTTGGCAATCGAGCTTTCACAAAACTATGGCAGGCTTGCTGCGGCATTTGACGAACAACCCAGCAACCAAATCGCTCAGATTAAGGCTGTGGCCATGAGTAACGATATAACATCTGAAATCGTGGGAGTAAGCACTCTTGCGAGAATCGCTCTTCGTACTGAAGGTGAATACAAGCAAAGCCTTAGAAATCTAAAATCTAAACTCTAACGAGAGAGATGGATGATTCCACGTCGAATATCAATCGACAATTCGCCCTGGTTGATCTTTGACCTTGATATTTCGTTGACGTCCAAAGTCCAATCAAAGTTGGACGTAAGGTCTGTCGATTCAAAACAAGCCGGCTTCCCAGTCAGGTTACTAATCGCAACGGCTAAATCCTTCAACGTTCCTTTCCCTTTTGTTTCAGAACTTCGGATTGAGCCGGGCAAACTGACAAAGCTCACCTGGTTATCGGATTGGATACTTAACAGCACGCTGGATTCTTGGTTGTTGAGCAATGGACTGTTGAGCGACTTCCCCTTCAAATCAAACCGATCCACAAGGTCGCCCGTCTGGTCATTCTTCACAACAAGAACCATCTTGGAATTTGGCATGATGAGATGAACCTTTCCATCGACAAGCGTTAAGTCAAACATATTAGATTCTGATTGAACTGAACCTAGACCAGATTCAACCGCGGCATGGTTTTGAGTATTTTTGAGCGAGTTGACTGTGCCAAAAATAGCAAGACAAGCCATTCCTCCCACCAGAATCAGCCGCCAGCTACTCCACCAAGAGGATTTTTGGTTCTGCTTAGCATCCCAAATACTCTTGTCAACTTTTGCCATGATCCTATCGTGAAGATCATGCGGTAAGTCCACACTGTAAACTTGTTCGCCATCAAGAGCTTTCAGAACTTCACTGAAGGACACATATTCTGCTTTTAGCTCCGGATTCGACTGAAATTTTTGCTCAAGACTCGCCGTCAATGGCGCGCTGAGAGTCCCTTCTCGATATTCTGAAAATAGCTCTTTCGCCCTTTCGTCAGTCATAATTTGTGTACCTTCATTACCCTCTGACTTTAAGTCACTTGGAAAAGTTCCATGTTCCCGGCCAATTGATCCCTGAGCGCCATTCTTGCACGATTCAATCGGCTCTTAACTGTTCCAAGTGGCAAATCAAGAGCCTCAGCGATATCTTCATAGGTCAAATTCTCGACGTGATACATGACGAGCATCGCTCGTTGGTACTCTGGCATCGTTTCTAGCGCCGACTGCACAGCTTCTTCTCGTGCCGAACGCTCGGCCTGAATATCTGGCCCAGGTGCGTCGTCTTGAATTTGTCGTTCTACTTCCCCAGATTCGAGTTGCACAGAGCTTTCCAAACTCGTGTTAAATCGACTTTTATCTCGCTTTCGATAGTCAAGATAACAATTTGTGAGAATTCGATACAGCCAGGTTCCAAATGCACTTTGGCCCCTAAAATTTGCGATGGAGTTGTAGACCCTAACAAAGGCTTCCGAAACAATGTCAGCTGCTAAATCTTGGTCTCGAGTGAGCCTATAAGCATATTGATAGGCCTTGGATTCATATTGAGTGACTAAAGTATCGAATGCTGATCTATCACCGCTTTGGCATTGACGGATAAGTACGGCATCATGGCTGGCTTGGCTCATGAACTTATCCTGGGGCGACCCCTAGCATTTGTTGCGTACTCAATTGCCATTTCTTCTTCAGTGCTCAGATTCCTGTCTGACTTGCCATTTGCTAGGGTCTTGCCATAAACCCGACAGCCTTCACGTCCTACAAGGCTCGTGACAATGGCTCCATGACCTTCCTCGTCATAAATGGCAAGAGAAAAGCTCTGGCTGCCACCCACGTCTTCAAAAGCGTCGTATTTCACAAGGCCCACATACCTTTTCGCACTCTTAATCTTTCTTTCGAGACCTTCAATTCGCTCAATTGCGTCAACAGAGACCGCTCGAAGAGATTCAAGTTCATGAATATGACGTTCAAGCATTGATTCAAGGTTGCCCGATTGCGATCCATCCATCAAGGAGCTCCAGCGTTGCTTTAACTTTTTAGTTTGAGTGACCTGCCAGATCGTTATGAAAAGGAGAATTGCCAACCCTAAAATCAGAATCAAGATCATCGATCCAGGGTTTTTATTAAAAGATTGGGTTAGGATGTCCATAGATTGGGCCAATTCTCGCCGATATATTGAAGTATAACCCTAGGACAGGATCGATTCCCGCAAGCGCATGGACAAAAAACGCAAGTTACTCATCACTGGATTCGGAGGCGCAATGATCGGTGTGCTGATATTTGCGATTTTTTGCTCACTGAATTTTAAGACTGTCAAGGTTTCGGGAGAATCCATGGAACCAACCTTTGAAAATGGTCGAACATTACTCATGAGTCGTGCATATTGGTTAGTGGGGCCAATCCAACGCAATGATATCGTGGTTGTGAAAACGATTGAGACCCAAGAAACACTCATCAAGCGAGTTAAAGGGCTACCTGGAGACGTCATAGACTTTATGGATATCCCCCGCAATTGGCGATTGACAAAGGGTGAATATCGTGTTCCTACGGGTTCTTATTATTGCCTTGGAGACAATCGACCGGTTTCTCAGGACAGTAGAGACCTTGGCCCATTCGATAAATCTCAAGTTTTGGGCAAGATCGTCGTTTATGGAAACGAAGCATGGCTCATGGCCTTTGGGAGCCTCGCAGCATTTGCATTTATTGGCACAATGTCCAGCTCTGTTATCACTAAAATGCGTGCAAGAGGTCAGGCCATATGAAATTTCCATCTGGGAAATATGGTCGCCAGACGCTGGAATTCAATCCCGCTCCTTTTAGAGCCCCTTTACGTGCTTTTGCTTCACTTGTGTTCACTTGGTGTGACGATAAAGTCTTGCTTTGTAATATTGAAGATCGTGGCTGGTGCATTCCAAGTGGAAGAGTTGAACCGAACGAGTCTTCGATTGAAGCGGCGATAAGAGAAGCTAGAGAAGAAGCCGGAGCAATCTTAGAAGAAGTTTTGTACCTTGGATGCTATCGAATCACCGAGCGTGGCGAAGTGAGGTGGGCCGATGTTTATACGGCCATGGTGAAAGAGCTGGTCGATATTCCCGAAGAGTTTGAATCTATGGGTCGACAGCTTTCAGATCTATGCGATTTACCCCAAATTTATCATCTGTGGAATCCACTTACAGAAAAAGTTTTCGAATATTCCGGAATTGTGCTTCGCCGACACGTTGAAACCGTTGATCAGATCCGTGGCAAGACAGGTTAATCCTCTATCAGCCGTAATTGGCCCGTGCTGACTGTGGCAATTTGACCGACATGATCCGGCTCCTCGAACTCAAGCTTTTTGAGCCCTACAGGTGGTTCTAGAGGATATTCACCTGTGAAACACGCAAGACAAAATTTCCCTTTTGCGTTTCCGGTCGACTTAGTAGCACCTTCAACACTAAGATAGCCAAGAGAAGTGGCCCCAAGGTGTTTACGGATTTCATCGATAGTCATCACAGCCGCCGCAAGCTCGCCTCGGCTCGCCATATCAATCCCGTAATAACAAGGATTCTTGATTGGTGGTGCAGTAATCCTCACATGAACTTCTTGAGCTCCGCAATCGAACATGAGCTTCACGATCTGCTTCGTTGTGGTCGCCCTTACGATAGAGTCATCGACCAAAACGATTCGCTTCCCTTTTATCTGACCTAGAAGAGGAGCTAATTTCATACGAACACCGAGTTCTCTCATTCGCTGGTCGGGTTGGATAAACGTACGATGAATATAGCGACTTTTCATCATGGCTTCATGAAATGGAATACCGCTGACCTTGCTAAAACCATGGGCTGCTGGAATGCCGCTATCCGGTACAGGAACAACAACGTCAGCTTCGACCGGGTGCTCGAGAGCAAGTTCACGCCCCATATTTTCTCGAACCGAATAGAGTTCAGCTCCATGCATCACGGAATCGGGACGTGCAAAATAGATGAATTCAAAGAGACACATGGACTCTCGCGATGAGTCCGCAACTTGGGCAAATCGCATTCCATCGGCGTCGATAATGGCGCACTGTCCAGGGCCGACCTCATGTTCAGCTTGCCCTCCCACGGGGTAGAACGCGCAACTTTCACTGGCGAGCATCATTCCATCGCCAACTTTCCCAGCAACCAAAGGCCTAATTCCTAAGGGATCTCGAAAACCAAAAACCATTTTTGGAGTCAAAACTGTGACGCTATAAGCCCCCTTTATTCTCTTCATTGTTTCTGCGATTGCCAATTCAGGGCCAAGGTGCAGTTGTTTGACGAGCAACCGAGCGATCACCTCACTATCGGCTGTGCTATCAAGTCTTTCACCTTCATTTTGCAGTTCTTTTCGCAGCTCGTTCGCATTAATCAGATTGCCATTATGTGCCACCGCAATTTCGCCAACAACACTTGTGCAATAGATTGGTTGAGCATTCCTTAAAACGCTTGCGCCCGAAGTGCTATAGCGGGTGTGCCCCACTGCAAAATGGCCCGGCAAAGTGGCCAAAATTTCTTCATTAAAGACCTGGCTGATGAGCCCCATATCTTTGTGCATGCGGACTCGAACACCATCACTCACAGCGATCCCTGCAGATTCCTGACCTCGATGTTGAAGCGCAAACAGAGAAAAGAAAGCTAGCCTGGCGGCCTCGCCTCCGGGAGTATAGAGGCCCACGACACCACATTCTTCTTTTGGTCTGTCATTGTGCCAAGCCTCAATGTGCATGAAACGAGTATGACAGAGCCTACTTTGTTGGTCTGTGGTCCGGTAGTCTTGGCTTTATGCTTTATCGGACGATTCTCGCGATTTATGGTTTGATCAACATAGCAGGAGGGCTTTTTGCGTTCCTTTCACCAAAAGTCCAAAGCGTATGGTCGCTGATTGTTGGCGGGACGTCCGGAGTTTTGTTCATCATCTTTGCGATCTTGGCGGGATCTAAACCCGGGATAGCCTTCCGTTCGGCCGCTGCACTTTGTATGGCGCTGGCTTGTTTTTGGGTCTTCCGAATAATTGAAGTTAACGGGCAAGGAAAATCACCGATGATGGCAAATGGTAATTTGATTCTGGCATTAGCCGTTTTTGGAACACTTGGAATTGGACATATGGTCGGGATGAAGCGCACAAGGGCTGATCACAACGAGTGAATCTTCTGCCCTTCGTATTCAAGTTCTTCAAAATTCAGGGTTTCTGGTTTGCTGAGCCAAACTCCCGCAAGCTCACCTTCTCGCCTTGTTAACTTGCCGACTTCACGGCCCTGAAAAGTTACGACCTGGCTTTCTCCTGGATTGGTCTTAAAGACTTTCCAAACCTTATTCACATGCCCGCGCGAGTGAATTCTATGAATCACTTCTTGCCCCAAGAAACAACCTTTAGTATAAGAAATTGTGCCCGATTCGAACAGATGCCCGAGCTCTTGTGGAAAGTTTGTCGAATCGAAATCGATACCTCTAAGCGGAACTCCGTGACTTAAGCTCTGGAGAAGCCAATCCTTGACCCATTCTTCTCTCCTTGATCCAGGCATCTCCAGTTTCCGAAGCCCAAACCACGCAGACTGTTCATCAATTTTTGCCTCGAACCAGTGCTCGCCCATAGCTTGTACGACGACGTCTTCCATGATGACAAATTGTTCCAGTCTTTCTTCAAGAATTTCAGGAGCATCTGTAATCAATAGTGTGCGGTCATCTTGTGACCTTAACCGGCCCAGGCCTTCGATTTGCCCGGTCCTCTTTAACCAGCAAAACTCTACAACTTCCTGCGATTCCAATAAACGAACATCGTTTGAAATTTGCCCTTGAAGCCAACTGATGTGGTCATCACCTGAGAATAGAAATGCCCATTCTCGAATTGGAAGGTTCTCGTGATTCGACATAAAGGTATCGTTCAAAAGTATGGGTCTTCAGATCGCATTGGCGCTTTTAGGCCCAATCATGGCACTCGGACATCGAGAAGTTCATGTTTTTGAAAGGGCCGCTGCCAAAGAAATAAGCGAACATTTGCAGGGTGAAACCAAGGTGGTCGAGGTCAAAGTCCGGCCGGATCCGATTGGTGTCCTTTGGGGTGCCATTGACAACGCGACCATCAGAGCCTCGAAATTTTCAATTCAAGAACTACCACTCTTTGTGGAACCAAAGCGCTCGCGAGCCGGAAGGTGCGGAAACTTGCACTTGGAACTCTCCGATTTTGAGCTGAGGGGCCTACGCGTGGAATCTCTCGTGGCTGATATTCCTGCGTGTCGGTATGACAGAGGTCTAGCACTGGCTCAAAAGCGATTCCGACTAAGCCAATCTGGTGTCGGGAAAGGCACGGTAAGAATAAGGCAAGAAGATCTCGTACCATTTATCCTAAAAAAATATCACGAAATTAAGAATGTAGATGTTAAAGTCCGTGACAATGTCGTTTGGGTGGAAGGTGACGGCGAGTTTTTGATTGTAAAATCGCACTTCACTGTCATTGCAAACCTTACACCGGTTTCTGGAACAAAACTCCACTTGACAGAGGCCAAAGTTTGGTCTGATTGGAGAAGAGCAGATGAATTCACATCAGAAACCCTATTGAAATCGCTCAATCCTATCGTTGACTTTAATCAAGACTTGGGTCTCTATGATGCAATATCAGTGGATCACATTTCTTTACTTAATGGAGTGATTACAGCTCAGGGGAAAACGAAGATTCCAACACGTTAGGGTTTCCAATTTCTATACTTAAACAAGGTCATGAAAGCTTCTGGAGCATCAGTCCATCTGATTTTTTTCCCGGCCTCTTTAGTTCTGGGTACATATCCAATGGGAACTTCGTGTATATGCTCACCTAGTCTCAAGGCTTTCGCAGTCACCTCTGGACAAAATTCGAACCTTTTGCATTGTAAATCCATTTCCAAAAGTAGAGTGCGGCTGATCGCCTTGTAGCATGTCGCTTCATCCGTGATCCTGTGACCGAATAAAAGCTTCACAGCCCATGCCAAGAGTTTGTTTACAATTTTGTTGGGAAGAGCCATTCCTTTTGGAAAACCATGGAGAAACCTCGTGCCATAGACCACCCGATACAGCCCTGCAAGAATGGGTTCGATTAATTTTGGGACTTCTTCCGGAGAATATTCCAAGTCGGCGTCTTGAATGACCACGACTGAGCCGCTTGCGTAGGGCAATCCTGTGATAATCGATGCGCCTTTCCCAAGCGAAGATTGATTTCGTAATACTATGATCCTATCCCCAAATTCTTTCAAGATTTCAGGAGTTCGATCTGTACTTCCGTCATCAATCACGATAACTTCGTAGGCTTCATCGACACTTAAGACTCGATCGACGACTTCACGAATCGTGTTTTCCTCATTCTTGGCCGGAATAAGAATTGAAGCCTTGACCTTATCGTGAATCTTCGTCATACCGCAAGAATTAAGCTAGGATACCGGGATTGAGTAACCTGTTTTCTTCATGAGCACTGCATTCGATCTCATACTCAAATCTGGCCAAGTCTATCTGGATGGCCGTTTTGATCAGTGCGACATTGCGATTAAAGATGGCAAGATTGTGGCCATGGGGGGTTTCTCCCACGCTTTGTGCCAACAAGTTGTCGACGTAAGCGGCCTGCATCTCATTCCCGGAGCCATTGATTCTCAGGTTCATTTCCGAGAACCTGGGCTGACTCATAAGGAGGACTTGGAGTCGGGCAGTCGATCCGCTGTACTTGGTGGAGTCACGACATTTCTTGATGAACCTAATGTCATACCTAGCACAACCAGCAAAGCGGCTTTGGCTCAAAAGATTGAAATCGCCAAAGGTCGCTGTTGGGCCAATTTTGGGTTTTGGATTGGTGCGACGCATGAAAATTTGGATGACCTGGCTGGGCTAGAAATTCTTCCGGGGGTTCCTGGTATCGGCGAAGTCTTTATGGGAAGTTCCACTGGCAGCCTGCTTGTTTCTGATGACGAATCGCTTAGAAAGGTGCTCCAGAATGGTTACAAACGAGTAGCTATTCATTCGGAAGATGAACCACGACTGACTGAAAGGAAATCACTCTTATCGGATCATCCCCACCCGCGTGAACACCCGTTTCTTAGAGATGCGGAGTCTTCGAGGCTTGCCACGGAGAGAATTCTGAATCTAAGCGCCGAAACTGGCCGGCCGGTGCATATTCTTCATGTTTCGAGCCAACAAGAGATTCCTATGATACGGGATGCTAAAAGTCGCGGACTTAACACAACTTGTGAAATTACACCACAACATTTGTTCTTCAACTCCCGCGATTACGAACGATTGGGTTCACAAATCCAAATGAACACTCCGATTAGAGAGCCCGAACATCAGGCTGCTCTGTGGGAAGCAGTTCAAAGTGGTCTTTTCGATGTGTTTGGATCTGATCATGCACCCCATACCCGCGAAGAGAAAGCGAGAGAATATCCGCAAAGCCCAAGCGGAATTCCTGGAGTGCAGACTCTTTTGCCTCTTGCTATTCACTGGGGCCTCACTCATAAGATCGATCTTGCGATGGCTATCGACATGCTCACAAAGAATCCTGCAAAGCTTTTTCAAATTGAAAAACGAGGAATTTTGACGAATGACTTTTTCGCAGATATCGTCGCTGTGGATCTAAATTCAACACAAAGTATCAATTCTGAATGGCTCCAGTCGAAATGTGGGTGGTCCCCATACGAAGGCGAAACCTTGAATGGTCGGATTGTTCACACACTTGTCAATGGAAACTTCGCTGTTCGAGATGGTGAACTCGCTCAATCTGGGCTCGGTCAACTCTGCACATTTGGACTCGCAAAATAAGATGGCCACAAACCGAAAATTTGTGGCCAATTCGAATCCGCCGAAAATCTTGAACTACTTCAAACCCTTTTGGACTTCGTCTAGTGATATTCCCAAAACAGACTTGCAAATCTTGTTTAACGAGTCTTTGCTCCCTGTAAAGTGATAGGTCTTACTGATGTGGGTGTGTGATTGGCCAGACTGCAAATTGAGTGCAGGAGATGAGGTTTCTAGTTCATAAAATGGACCCAAAGGCTTCGCGCCGGGTTTGCTCGGTCCATCATTGTAGCTATTCACAACATCGCCACCAAACGGATGTTCTTGCAGTTCCCACATCGAGTTCACATATTTCGTTGCAGACTTATCAAGGGTGTATGTGACAACTGTGAGAGTGTTGCTTTTGCTGTCATAACTTCCAACCACTTCTTTGGATCGCGCAGGAGGAATGCCAATTTTGCTACGATACTTACCATCGCCTTTAAAAAGTACATGTGATTTCAGCACGCTGAGGCGATCCGCTGGCACCTTTCCAAAATAGGTGTCGTTGACAATTGTTCCATCGGCATCTGTCTTGAATGGCACGATGACAGTTGTCGAATCGCTTGGCTTAAACATTCCCAAAATCCAAATGGAAAGCATTCCAGACATTTCGTCCCATGTGGAGCTTCCACGATTCTCAACCCGGTTGATGGTCTCAAATCCGACACATTTCACGTCGGACATATCTTGCAGTTTAAAGGTTTGCCGTGCTTCGTCCCAGTTGAGAACAGAAATCGTTCTTGTCACTCCTACACTGAACTTGGAACCTGAGTAGTTCGTTAGTTCGAAATTGTGTCCGCAAGTGATGCTGGAATCTGTTCTTTTAAGAATTTTGTATTTGTCTGTATCAATGGGTGCTGGTGTTTGCCAGTGATCCAAATCAAAAGAGCTGAAGTCCTTAAAAAAGATGGAAAACTGACCGCCTTCCGGCCCCAGCCAAAATCGGTCTTCCCCTCCAAAAACATTGATATGAGGAACAAACTTTCCGCTCGCTATATGATCGTAATTGAGCCAACCAAAACCTGTTCCAGCCTTGGCATCCACAGCGCTTGTCATGACGCGCCCTTGATATTGCGGAACCACGGCGACTGCCGTACCACCAGCACCCTTCAAGACGATTACGTCTGTGTGTTTTTTCAAAAATGCGACGTCTTCTGCAAACGATTTATCCTTTGCGTTGACCAAATTCGTTCCACCTATTACTATTAATCCGATAGCAAGCAATCGATTCATCACTCATCCTCGTTCGCAACGTTTTTACCCGAATTATGGCCAAGAGTTCCTAAATTGAAGTCCCAACTGAGCAAAGCGCAATCCTTCACACTTTCACATATGAAAGTTGGCGTGGCTGGTTGCGGAGGAATGGGGCAAGTACACGCCAACAAATATCGAGAAATGCCTGATGTTGAGCTCTGGGCATTTGATTTGGACTCGCAAAAGCTAGAACAATTTTGTCAGACGAAATGTGCGAAAGCTGCGACTTCACTCGCACATCTCATCGAGACTTGCGAAGCTATAGACGTTTGCTTGCCGACGCACACTCATTGCGAGGTAGCGAATCAGAGTTTAACTGCCGGAAAGGCCACACTAGTTGAAAAGCCGATGGCTCGCACTGCAGAGCAATGCCAATCAATGATCGATACAGCCAAGGAGCATGGTGCTCTTTTGGTGCCGGCTCAAGTTGTTCGCTTCTTTCCCGAATTTCGCCGAGCCCACGAACTCATAAAAGAGGGCTTATTTGGACTACCTGCAAGCGTCCGGCTCAGACGTGGCGGTGGATTACCTAAGGCGGAATGGTTTCTTGATGAAGAAAAGTCTGGTGGGATATTGCTCGACCTAGCTGTGCATGAGTTCGATTGGCTCCTTTGGACAATTGGCACCGCCATTTCTGTAAGCTCACGCACCGTAAGGCAGTCACCTCATGATTTATCAAATATTCCGGGAGATTTTGCGCTGACAACCATCACCTTTGCATCGGGGTGCATTGCGCATGTGGAGAGCACCTGGATGGATCCATCTGGAACCCGCGTGACTCTTGAAGCGTCTGGAAGCAAGGGACTCATTGAATATGATTCAAGGATCAATCCGAGCCTAAGAACTCATACTCAGGGCTCATCTGTCGCCGAGAATAACTATTCCCAAACGGACGATCCTTATTACAAACAACTCAGAGCTTTTGTTCTTGCGGCAAGCGGACAACAACCTCCTGTTGTTTCTGCAGAAGATGGAATGGCCGCTGTGCAACTCGCATGTATGGCGATCGAAAGTGCAAAGAAACAAGATATCGTCTGGCTCTAATTGGGCCATTAACCTTTGCGGCGTTTCTTCTTTTTAGTTAGTTTCGCGGACGTCTTTTTCTTGGATCCAGCAGTTACCAACGGTTTGGCAACTGCTACGGCGCTAAAGGGCGCATCTTTGCTCCAAGACTCGTAAAGAGCTCTGCTAGTCCATTCTCATACCAAGTTTTGTCAGATCTTGGTGCTGGCTTATAAACTGGCCCCATATAAACCTTCATCACGTCTTCACCGAGAGGAAATGTTTTTGATATCTCACCGTAGCTCTTATTAATATTGTCATCACCTAAGAATGACCACCAACCGATGAGAAATGTGCCACTAAGTTCAAATGGGCCGTAGCCTTTGTCTCTGCCAATGTCGTCCGCGGAGTTATATCGATAGACACCGTTCATCCCATTCATAAAGTTCGTGAGTCGGTAGCCAGGCATATCAGAAGTCGGAGCCCTTAACACCTTTGACACCAATTGTTTAGCAAGCCCAAGACGAATCTTTTCAAAGAACTTGTTGTCACCAGAACCTGGAGAATTAGCGTCTCGCATAGAATTGACAAAAAGAGCGAACCTATGAAAGTGCGATGTATCCATCGTGATATTTCCGACCTTCTTTTCGGACATTCCGGGGACTATGTTTTGTTGGCCAGCAAAAATCAAATCTGGATGGTCAGTCCACATGCCAATGTCAAAAAGCCATCCGCCATCACGTGTAAACTCTCCACGCTCTCGATACACTCGAGTACCCGTTTGCACAATATCACGTAAAGTGTCATGCTCAGGATTTTTGACTTTTGTTTTGCTTTCCACATAAAGCAAGTCGGCGGCCTCAGCAAATAGAAATGCTTCTTCGTCAGTTATCGCCGCGTAGTAACTTTTCGCAGGATTTACTAACGTCAATTTATGTTCAACTCGCTCTTTGACGCCATGGAAGTGAGGGATATCGAACCCAATCGCATCCTGACTAATCCAACGATCTGTGATTTCGTCAGTGAGATAAGAAGTGAGAGGTCGCATGATGTCGCTCTTACGATCAAATCTTGCGCTCAGAGCAAGGAATCTCGTCGCTGTATAGAGATATTGCAAACGGGAAAGAGGATTTTTGCAAAGGTTGCTCCGGGGAATTTGGATAAGTCTCCTATATTGATCCTCGAATTGTTTTTGCCAATTGGGTTCGTTTTCTAAAAAAGCTGCATGAAGAGGCACCATCAAAAAGTGGCCATGTAAATAGGCCAAGGCATCGTTCCAACTATCTCGTGTCAAATAGAGTCCAATATTCTTCTTAAAGAGTTCTTCTTCGCGATCCGATACCGTTGTCGATGAATTGATCGCTCCGGTCAAGGCGAGAAAAGCGCACAAGAGTCCTGTCATATTCACTTAGACGCACATCATTCGACGTCGGCCCAATTTTCGGGCCGATTGATGAACGATTTTCTATTCTGTCCAGCGCTTAAGTTCAAAGCCTCGTTTTTCTGCTTCCTTAAAGAACTCATGAGGATCTACCGCAGATTCGCATCCAAAACAACCCGAAGGAACTCTTCCCTGGCTGACCATCTGTGCCACGATTGCTGTCGAAAATCCCGTTGTCCTTTGCATTGCAGTCCAAGGAGAGCTTTCCGCCATTCGGTCTATGAAATCATAACCAAGCACTGCATCTGGCGAAAATCCAACAACTCTTGTTACAACCACATCTTTCGAGCTTGGATCTACCATGTGCTTTTCCATTTCGATGACCGTCTTTTCGTAGCGAGTTTGTCCATGTTCGTCCCGGTCTTCGCTCCAGGCTCCCGAATCTCGCATTTCAATCATGGCTTTCCAATGTCCGGGGTACCGCAAAGTCTTATATTCGTAGTGTTCCAGCCGATCTTTTAACGAATACGGTGCGGTGCCAGTTCCTCCGGAGGTTGTCACGGCTTCCAACTTTCCAAATCCGACGATATCAGTTGTCTCAAATCCTTCCAGCGGTTTTGAAATTTGCACTTTTCCATTCACCAAAGACTCAACATCATCGATATATTCACCAATGAGACTATCGACACTGAAACCGACCTTGTGAAAATATGGAGCCTCAACACTTTGTGGCAATCCACCACAATAGAGTTGAATTTTTCTGGTTTTGGGTTGCTCACTCAAAATCTTCATAGCTAAAATATTGACTAAGCCCGGAGCGATTCCACAGTCTGTGACAATCGAAATCCCCTTTTCTACCGCTTGCAGAAACCGTTTATGGATGTTCAAGGCGTCGGGAGTGTCAATTCCCATGTCTACTGCAGAAACCCCACAATCTATTGCAGAGTTCATGATAAGAGGATTGAGTTTGTATGGCGCAGATGCCACCACGAGATCCAACCCATCCATGAAAGTTCTTAGCTCGGAAGAACTTGTCACATCAAGCTTTACTGACTGGCAGATTTCTTTACCCAAGAGTGTGTTTACTTTTTTAGCGGCAGCATCTGCGAGCCCGATATCATAGTCTGCTAAAGAAATCGAGTCTGAATCACCATATGTTCCTAAATCAAACGCTGCAGCTGGTCCCTGCCGGCCGGCACCAATAATCGCCCATTTCTTTGACATCTCGAACTATTTTGAAAGAACTACGAATCTCCTGCTAAACTTTGGTCCATGACTCTCAAGAAGATTGCCCTTTCTTCCCTCTCAATAGCGCTTTCATGTTGTATGGTTGCATGCAATTCGGGATCAGGTTCAAGCTATGCGCCTCCGAAAGAAGAATTGAACCGCCCACCAAATTCCGAAGGGCGATCCGAAGCCATTCGAGAGGCCACACGACCTCGAAACGAGGCGGAACTAGATTCGAGTCTTAATAAGATGCTCAATGATACTGAGGCCATTCAGGACGCCTTGGTCACGCTTGATGACTCCTCGATTCGATCACATTTGGAATCGATCAAATCCGAAATAAACGCCATCGGAATTCAAACTATTGCTGGTACACCCGATGGGGCGCTCCTTCCAAAAGCTGCAGTATTTTTGGAAAAAGCACTCGTAAAAAAGGATCGGGCCGGCATTTCTCAGCATTCCAATCTCATTGAACTTCACATCACAAACATCATTCTTAAAAAGAAGCAGAATCAAAAGATCGAACTCATCAATTTTCTTTGCAGACTCAAAAGTATCTTAAATCCAGAAATCCTGCCAAAACTTGATGAAGCCATGAAAGAACAATCCGAAGTTTTGGCCCAATGGGATCGCGTTAAGGATTCCGCACTCAAGAAAGTCGACCATATCAAAGAGATCAATCGATCGATTGATGAACTCAAGGGAGCGAAGACGGTTTCGGACATTCAGGCAGGATGCGCATCGCTTATCCAATATGAGCCAGAGTTCCGGGCCTCGCTAGGCGCACTTTAAGTTCGATTGGTAAACTCAAGGCATGTCATTTCGAATCGAAAAAGATAGCCTTGGAAACGTCCAAGTGCCGGCCGAAGCATATTGGGGAAGCCAAGCCGAAAGATCGAGAAATCTTTTTCAAATCAGCGGTCTACTCGAACACCCGAAGATGATTGATGCTTACGTCATGCTGAAAAAGGCATGTGCGGAAGTCAATGGTGAACTCGGATTGCTCGACAAAGACTTAGCCCGTGCCATCGTCCAAGCAGCCGATGAAGTTCTATCGGGCAAGTTTCGCGATCAATTTCCCGTTGAAGTTTTTCATATGGGAGCTGGCACCAGCTTCAATATGAACACCAACGAAGTCCTCGCCAATAGAGCCGAAGAAATTCTTGGTGGCAACAAGGGCGAATACAAAATTGTGAATCCCAATGACCATGTCAATTATGGTCAAAGCACAAATGACACTTTTCCCACAGCAATGAGAGTCATGGCAAGGACAATGCTTTCTGATTTGCTGAAGTCGGTTACCAAACTTGAGTCGGCCCTCGCAAAAAAGGGACAGGAGTTCGACCACGTTTTGAAATCGGGGCGAACGCATCTGCAAGATGCCGTCCCCATTCGCTTAGGCCAAGAATTTAACGCCTACGCCGCCGCTATCGGTCGATCGAAAAAATGGCTTGAATATGCAGCAGCCGAACTTCAGGAACTCGGAATCGGAGGTAGTGCCGCGGGAACTGGCCTAAACACCCACCCAGATTACCGTTTCATGGTTGCCAAAAAACTTTCTTCATACACCAGCATTGAATTCACAATTTCGCCTGATCTAAGAGATGCCATGCAGAGCCAATTCTGTATGAGTGCGCTCGCTTCTGGACTACGGCTGTTTTCGAATGAGCTCACAAGAATCACGAACGACTTTAGAATTCTTTGTTCTGGACCGCTAACTGGCATTGCCGAAATTGTGTTGCCACCTGTGCAGCCAGGCAGCAGCATCATGCCAGGCAAGGTGAATCCAAGCATGGCAGAAAATATGAACATTGTTCTTTACCAAGTTTTGGGACAGTGCGATGCGATCGATAATTCCGTGCGTGCGGGACAACTAGAACTCAATGTGATGATGCCAGGTATGGCTTTTGCAGCTCAATTTGCAATTCAAATCCTGACGAATGCAATCGAAACCTACGTCGATAATTGCGTTGTGGGAATCATCGCTAATGAAGACATTTGCAAGCATTACGCCGAAACCTCGCCATCGCTAGCGACGGCGCTGAATGCCTTTGTGGGATATCAAACCGCGGCATCTGTGGTGAAAACTGCACTAAAAGAAAAGAAATCGATTCCTCAAGTTGTTAGGGAAATGAACCTTTTAGACGAAGAAACCCTTCAAAAAGCACTTGATCCAGCACTTCTCACCGAGCCAGGAATTCCAGGACATTCTTAAAACATGGATGAAAGTCCATATCTTGGCAAGCGCCTAGAGTACGAAGTGGGAAGCCTTGATGAAACTAAGGTTCCTTCGAATCCATTTGACCTCTTCAACGATTGGCTTTCTGAAGTCGCTTTAAGCGGTGAAATCGAACCTACAGCCATGCATTTGTCAACCTTGGGAGCCGACGGTAGCCCAGATGGACGAATTGTGCTGTTGCGAAAGGTCGATACAAACAGCCTCCAATTTTTTACAAATTTAAAAAGCAAGAAAGCCCGTGATTTGGAAACAAACCCTTTGGCCTCAGCAACTTTCTTTTGGGCAATTTTGCAAAGACAAGTGCGAGTTCAAGGTCGAGTCGAGCGCCTTTCAGATTCGGAGTCTGACCAATACTTCTCCCAGCGCCCTTATGAAAGCCAACTTGCAGCCCATGCCAGCCAGCAATCCTCAATATTGCCTGATAGGCAAGCCTTGGAAGATGCCATGGAGTCCATACGAAAAAATTTTCCATCCGATGTCCCGCGCCCTGAATTTTGGGGTGGATATCGGCTCATTTCCAATCGATTTGAGTTTTGGCAAGGACGTCGATCTCGGCTACACGATCGGATCCTTTACACTCGCGCCGCGGATCGTTGGAACATTTCTCGGCTTGCACCTTAATCGATTGCTGGCGTGAGACGTCATATAATATGACCATGCTCTCTTTTCTTTCGCTCGTCCTTATCATGTTGAATACTGGAATCCAAGAACAAAACTTAGCCATGTTTGATCAACACAATGATGCGGTGAAAAAAGCGATAGCGAACAGTCTTGGGGACTTTGCATCGAATGCCGAAGTACAGGTCGTGAAGGCGAATAAGGAGCCTATTCTTCTCGATGGGAAAAGTGTTCATTTCACGCACTTTCGAGAATTTCCAATGCAATTGGTGCCTCCAAAGCCATTTACATCTCGAAACATTTCCATGGTTAGTACTTCCGGAGGGATCGAGACCTTTCACGATCGAAAGAGCTTCCACAAGACTTATATCAAATCTTCTCCCAAACTGACAGAAAAATTGATTCCGTCATTTGCTTCAAGTTTCTTAGTCGCAAGCTCAATGTTCAGTCAGGATGGGTTTTTCGAATTCATAGATGACCCAAAGTTACAATCAGTTCAAGTTCTTGATGACGTTATTATCACGACAAATACGCGCCCTGTAGTTGAGAAGAGTGGTGACAAGGGTGAACTCAAACTCAAAATGACTTTTGTGGCCACTGAAACCGCCGGTCAGTATGTGTTGAGCCAAATCGAAGAAAAGGAAACTATTCAGCCAGGTATTCGGCCTGTTTGCCAGTGCACACTCTTGTTGGACAAGAATCCAATCGTGCGAAGAATGGCAGAACGAGACCTTCTGGTCATGGGTCGATCAGCTTTTCCTTACATGAAAATGCAACTAGATCTGGCCTCACCTGAGCTTAAGAAAGAAATTGAAAGAGTGTGGAAACGAATAGAAAACGGCGAGCGTTAAATCAAATATGCCCGTCGCTCCTTATGCCGTGACTTATGTAGTTAATGGGATCTCGAACACGCCAACTTTGATAGACCACCTTCTTATTAGTCCGAATTGGGATATTCGACCAGATCCGAGTCGTTTTACGCTGAGAGAAGTCGTTGCCCATTGGGCCGACTGGGACGAAATTTGGATTGATAGAATTCGAACTACATTAGCTGAAGAACACCCAATCTTGCCAAATATGGATGAAGGTCTCATTGCGGAAGAGCGCGAGTATTCTAAGATCCCTCCAGAAATCAGCTTAAGCCGGTTAAGACAATCTCGACCGCAACTAGTTGAGCTCATAAGAACCATCCCCGAGGATGCTTGGGATCGAATGGCGCATCGAACGGGTGTTGGCGACCTCACCCTTTTTCAGCTAGTCGTCATGATAATGGGTCATGACAACTATCACTTGAAGCAACTTTGCGATTTTCAAGACTAAATCTAATCGTCGCTTGACCGATTCTTAAGTTGTCGCCAATATTCGGACTTGTCCTCTTCAGCGGCCTGAGAAAATCGTGTATAAGCAGGTTGAAAAGCTAAAAGCACTGTCCCTGTTGGTCCGCTTCTGTGCTTTCCGATAATGAGCTCTGCTAGTTCTGCAGAATCAGGATCCCAGGTGAGGTCGGTATTAGCTTCTTTTCTTCTGTAATATTCCTCCCGATAGATAAACATCACCATATCGGCTTCGGCTTCTATAGAGCCCGATTCGCGAATATCGCTGAGCATCGGTCTCTTATCAGGTCGAGACTCGACACCCCTGTTTAACTGAGAAAGTGCTATCACCGGAACATCAAGGTCTTTCGCAAGGGCCTTGAGGGAACGAGCAATGTCGCTAATTTCTTGGGTTCTATTTTCAGTTCGTTTGCTTCCTCTCATGAGCTGCAGATAATCAACAATCACCAGAGATAACCCGCTGTCAGCCTTCAATCTTCGACACTTTCCTCTCATTTCCATGGGTGATACATCTGATGAATCGTCAATGTAAATGGGAAGCTCATAAAGTTCCTCGCAAGCATCTGTAAGCTTTTGGTAATCACGGGTTGAAAGATTCGATTTCTTCAAAGCACCCATAGGTACCCGCGCGAGAGTCGAAATCATTCTTCGCACAAGTTGCTGACTACTCATTTCCAAACTAAAAACAGCGACGCTTCCCAGCTTGGCTTTGGCCACTTCAAGCGCCATGTTAAGCACGAGCGATGATTTTCCCATGGCTGGACGCGCTGCAATGATGACGAAATCGCCACCATAAAACCCTGTAGTCAATGCATCGAGATCTTTGAAACCTGATGGCGTTCCCAGAATGGGTTCACCAGTTTCCAAAAGGTGATCAACGTCCTTAAAAAAGTCTTTGGCAAGGCTTCGGACCGGCGAAAAGTACTTACCTAATCGCTTTCTTCCAACTTCAAAGACCATGTCCTCGGCTTCGTCAACTTTGGTATCTGGTTCTTTCTCCGGATCATAAACCAGTCCAATGATTTCTCGTCCCGCTTCACCTAATCTCCTCAAGGTCGCCATATCTTGAACTATTTGAGCGTAATAGGCGGCATTGTGTGCACTAGGAACGGCTTCAGCAAGTTGAAATAGATACTCGAGCCCACCGATTTCTTCGAGTTTGCCACGAGCTATTAATTCGTTAGGCAGAGTCACCATGTCGATCACCTTGGCCTGAAGAAGCAACTGCTTTATGGCCTTGTAAACCTCTTTATGACTCGGGCGATAGAAATCTTCATCCGAGATAATCGCAATGACGTCTTCTGCGCCACGTTCGCTGAGCATCATGGCACCAATCGCGCTCATTTCAGCATCGATATTGTGGGGGGGAATATGCTCATCTATCGCGACAGAAAATCTGGAAGTTGCCATTCGTATTTCTATTGCTAACCTTGCACTATCTTTAAAAGACAAAGAATGCCAATTCATGAACTGAAACGAGTTTTCAACCTATCTGTGAAAAACTTGCCTGGCATCACTGGGAGAATTCACCACAGCTTTTCCACCCAGTTATATATGTAGACACTTGATTCTTACAATTCGTTGTCAATTCGGGTCTTCAGTCTCTCCTGGACCTCGGGCCATTCATCGTCCGTTATGCTGAAAAAGGCGGTCTGTCGTTTGTGCCCATCTGCAAGAATTCGATGGTTGCGAAGAACGCCCTCGAATTTTGCTCCAAGCTTCAAAATTCCCCCTTTGCTTGCTTCGTTGCGGTTGTCGCATTTCAACTGAACCCTGATGCAGTTCAATGATTCAAATGCGAATTGAAGCAGCAACAGCTTACAACTTGGATTAATGACGGTTCCGCGAGCCAATGGCGCGTACCACGTGTAGCCGACTTCTATTGTGCGATGCTCTCTGTTTGGATCCAGATAAGCTGTACTTCCGACCAGTCGCCCTGTTTTTTTGTTCCACACTGCGAAGGGGACTGAATCATTCAGACGCATTGAAATGACTTCTCGAAATCCTTCTTCGTTCCAGGGCGAGGGAGTATGCAGAAGGTATCGAAATGTTTCGATGTCGGCGCATTCCAACAGCCCAGGAGCATGATCTAGGCTTAACTTCTCAAGCTTTACAAAATCATTTTCAAGAGTGGGGGCTTCAAACCAAGTCATAAACCCATTGTGCTCGTAACGGGCCCCATCCTAGTCAGAAAGTCACTTTCCAGTTCAAGATGACGACTTGAGCCAAGTGGTTGTGATCGGAGGCGGGGCGGCTGGAATTCTAGCCGCTTATAGTGCTGCAAAAGTCGGGGCCAAGGTAATCCTGGTCGAAAAAACGATTCGCCTTGGAACCAAAATCCTAATCTCAGGTGGAGGAAAATGCAATATAACTCATGCAGGTCAAACCGAGGATTTGCTGAGCGCGTTTCGTCGCAATGAGGCCCAGTTTCTTCGTCCCTCGTGTTACAAATACAAAAACACCGATGTTTTGGAGCTGCTCACAAGTCAAGGGTTGGAGGTCTATACCCGACCTGATGGTTGCGTTTTTCCCGTTTTCCAAACAGCCAAAGATGTCGTGCAAATCTTGACACAAACAATCGAAAGATTAGGAGTGCAAATTGAACTCAATTCTCAAGTGACAAGAATTGCACCCAATGGATCAGCATGGCAAATCGAATTCCGAAATCGCAGCCCTCTTGAAGCAGAAACTCTTGTTGTGACAACAGGGGGAAGCAGCTATCCAAAAACTGGCACAACAGGAGATGGTTGGAAGTGGCTTAGGGATCTTGGTCATTCCATCGTGCCGGTTAGGGCGGCTCTTGCTCCGATCGAACTACATGAGCCTCTTCCTATTCCTGGAGTTGCTTTACGACATATCTGCTTAAAAGCCAAAAGTGGTGGCAAAGAAGTTTCAAGATGGAATGGTGACCTTCTTTTCACACATGCAGGAATTAGTGGGCCTTGCGCTTTGGGTATTAGTCGCGAGGTTGAAGAGGCGAAAATTCGTTCCGAGGTCGAACTTGAAATAGACCTGGTTCCAGATCTTTCATTTGAAAAGTTGCAAGACGTTAATTTCAATTGGGCCGAAAGCAACAAACAAAAACTTATGGCTTCTTTTCCGCTTTCGGATATTCCGGATTCATTTCGAAGGTTTGTTTTTGAGCAGGCTCATATCGATCAAAACCAGAGGGTTTCAAACACAAGTAAAAGGGACTTCAATCGATTGACCGAGACCCAAAAACACATGAAAATTGGCCAAGTCAAGCGTGTGCCACTGGAAAAAGGTGAAGTCGTTGCAGGTGGCGTGTCATTAAAGGAAGTTGATCCACAAACGTGTGAATCGAGACTGTATCCTGGGTTATTTCTTGCTGGAGAAGTCCTCGATATTGCTGGCCCTGTTGGCGGGTATAACCTTCAGGCGGCCTTCTCAACGGGTTTCGTGGCCGGACTGAATGCAGCCACAAGGCCTGTGGAAGTAACATAGTTCGCAACCCGAGTTGCAAGTCTGCGTAACAATCAACATGAGTCCTAAAAGAATCGTCGCTCTCATCATCATGGTTTCCGTCCTTGTGGGGCTATTTGGAGGCTGTGCGGCAATATTCAACATGAGAAGGGGATTCCATTTCGATAATGACGAGTTATTTGCATCCGATACAAGCAAAAATACAACGATCTCTGATGTGATCAAAGATAGCTTCGATTCGATTGAAGTCGATGGCCCCATCAATGTCGTTTATAAAATTGGCCCCGATTCGAAATACACCGTTCAAGCTGGAGCACTCACGGCTAGCGCTTTTGACGTTCAAGTTGAAAGTGGCCGTCTCAAATTAGGATTCAAATCCAAAATGAAGCATGGTTCTGCAGACGTCGAGCTATGGGGACCCCAACCAAAAGCTATTGCGTTGAATGGCAGTGGCGATTTCAAAGTAGAAGATCTCTCAAAAGGAGACCTGGAAGTGAGCATCGCTGGATCTGGAAATGTTGAAGCTGCGGGACTACTTGATTCAGTTTCTATCGACATCGCTGGATCTGGAGACTTTAATGCCCAGGAACTCAAAACTAAATCTGCTACTTCCTCCACCGCTGGCTCTGGTAATGTGCGACTAGGAGTCACAGACATTCTCTCAGTTACGATTCTGGGTTCAGGAAACGTGTCCTATTCCGGATCACCTAAAGTGACAAGCAAGATTGTTGGAAGTGGCGAAATCAATCGCGAGGACTGACCCCAGATTCAATTTCACCTAAAATCGTAAAATAGAGAGTGTGCTTCTCTCTGTTCAAAAAGTAAGCAAATCTTTTTCAGCTGACCTGATTCTCGAACAGGTCAGCTTTCGAATTGAAGCACGAAGTAAAACCGGCATCGTAGGAAGGAACGGATGCGGTAAGACAACCCTTCTCAAGCTCATTTATGGACAACTCGAACCTGATTCGGGCTCAATCCAGCTTGCTAAGGGAGCAAGAATCGGATTTCTTAAACAAGAAGATGCCGTTGGGTCTGATCGCACCGTACTTGAAGAAGCCCAGGTCGGATGTCAAGACTTGATCCAAATCAAGACAAGGCTGGACGAGCTAGAAAAAACCATTCAACACAACCCCACAGATGCAGAATTGGAAGAGTATTCATTGCTCCAAGAGCATTTTCTAGAGAACGAAGGCTATTCGATGGATCGTGATGTTCGATCAGTTTTGCACCAAATGGGTTTTCGAGAGGATGAGTTCTCTAAGCCGACATCGGTTCTGAGTGGTGGAGAAAAAACTCGACTGGCTTTGGCCCGCCTTTTACTAGAGGAACCCGATCTCTTAATCCTTGATGAACCTACTAATCACTTAGACTTGCAGGCCACTGAGTGGCTTGAAAAGTGGATTTCCGCATATCATGGTGCCGTTCTTATTGTCAGTCACGACCGAACATTCTTAGAAAATACGGTTCAACGTGTGGTCGAAATCAGAAATGGAACCTCTAAAACTTATGAAGCAAATTTCAAGACTTATCTTGAACTCAAAGCACAAGACGAAGCAAGAATTCTCGAAATTGCCAAGAAGCAGGAAATCGAAATTGCAAAACTTGATGAGTATGTTCGACGCTTTATGAATAGCCAGCGAACGGCACAAGCAAGGGGCCGACAAAAGCTGATGAACAAGCTCATCGCCTCTAAAGTCGAAGTTGCTCAATCTGACAAGTCCATGGCTGCCGGATTTGGGAAATCGAAGCGCAGTGGCGATTTGGTTATTGAATGCAAGAATCTCCACGTCGGATTTGAGAACGCCGAACCTCTCATTTCCTCCCTCAATTGGACTGTGAATTGGGGCCAACGATGGGGGATTATCGGCGAAAACGGAGCCGGAAAATCCACCTTGATTAAAGTCATTCTCGGTGAATATGAGCCCCTTAATGGCGAGAGACGGGTGGGATCGAACGTTGTTTGTGGCTTTTTCCACCAAGATGTAGCCGACCTTGATGTCGATAGAACTCCCTTGGAATATCTCGTCTATGAAGCAGATATGGATACAGCCCCTGCAAGAGACTTGCTGGGCCGGTTTTTGTTTTCTGGAGATGATGTCATGCGACCAATTAGATCGCTCAGTGGTGGTGAGAAGAACAAGCTAGTTCTTGCCCGTCTCACTCAAATGAACCCAAATCTCCTTGTCCTAGACGAGCCTACAAACCACCTAGATATGGATTCCCGAGAAGCTTTGGCCAAAGTACTTTCGGAATACAAAGGAACCTTGATCCTCATTAGCCACGACCGCTGGTTTTTGGAACAATTAGCAAATCTCATGCTTGATATTCGATCAAGTGGCCCTAGAATCTATCACGGTGGATATCAAGACTATCGAAGATCGCTGGACCAACCACAAACCCATCTTCCACAGCCCCAAAAGAGCGTGGTCGTCGAACAAACCACAATCAACCAACGTGATTTGAGTAAAGAGATCACAAAGCAAGAGAAGCTCATATTGGATCTAGAAGGTCGCGTGGATGAAGCTGAAGCCACTTTGAAACGAATTGAAGAAGAGCTTGCAAATGTTGCGCCAACCGCAGACATTTTGGAACTATCAGTCTCCCATCAGCGACACCAAGAAGAGTTGGCATCGTGCCTATCAGCTTGGGAAGAACAGTCTAAAAAGCTCGAAGAACTTCAAAGGCTTCGTGGCCCGGCAGGACACGAACCCGGAGTGACATTTAGGCCGGGTTCGTAAGGATCACTGCTTTATCGTCCATTTAACGAGGTCGAGACGGGTATTCCAAGTCAAGGTAGGAACGAGTCCGCCTTGGCTGATCGAAAACCGCAACTTCATTTGCCGAGTTGTTGGGTGAATATAGCTCGAAACATTGTTCGAAATCGTCACATTGACAACTTGATCAGCCAAGGTTGCGGAACGAAGATCCTTCTCATCGTAAGTATTTGTATCGTAGTTAAAGGCCTGGATTCGTTGGAGCAAATTCGCAGTGTTCACTGCTGCCTCAGTCGTCAAAGTGATGCTTTTTGCAATCGTTCCAGGCGCAGTTCCTGTGAAATCAATCTGAATTGGAGATTCGACAGGGGTCGCCACGAGGCCACGAGCCACTCGATAATAGAGATCGTCGCTCGAAGCCACATCGGTCACGGAACCAGATATGTAGTTCCCTCGGAAAATTGAAACGGAATTGGGAAGCACATTCACATCAACGGGGCCCATTTGACCTTGCCAAACTCCCCGACCATAAGTGTATGCCATAAGCTGGGAGCTGTTTCTCCATTGGAAGAAGTCGATCGGAACGGTTCCTGGGCCTTGTGTCGAAGTGGACCAAGTCGTTCCATTATCCCAACTCGTAAAAATTCCAATGTCTGTGCCTGCAATAAGGTGTCCAGGGTTAGCTGAATCGTAGGACAATGCGCTCACCGGGGCGCTTGGAATTTGACGAAGGCCACTTCCAATCACGGTGTGGAAGCTCGCACCTCCATCTGTTGTTTCCCAAATGTTATCGCTAGCCCAGCCTAAGAAACTCACATACACGTGGTTTGCATTTGCAGGGTCAATTGTAAGACATGAAGGCCATCTTGCCGGCAGTGGCCCGTTCGTATCCACTCGTGTCCAGCTGGGTGCAGCATTTTGCCCATTTGTCGAAACCCAGATTTGCCCATTGTTGTGCGAAGCCCAAATGACATTGCTATTCGAAGGTGCAACGGCCACGAACGATAAATTCAAAGGTGATTCGGGCGCAAAGTGATCGTGCGGAGGGTCATTTGGCGGGGGTGAAGCAATCGGAACCTTGATCACGCTCCAAGACGGGGGTGCACCTGTTCGAATATTGTTGCTTCGCCAAAGACTCTTGCAGCAAGCATACATCGAATTTGAGTTATTGGGATCAAGCGAAAGATAAGGGATGAAATTGCAAGTGAGTTCGCTATTCCGTTCACTAATCCCGCCAGTAATATCCGTTGGGAAACTCACGCCGGCATCTGCACTTCGAAACATATTCATGTAGTAATAGCCTGCGTAAAACGTTGATGGAAACGCCGGATCGCTTACACAATGAACTCCATCTCCCCCGATGACTCCAGTCCAGTTGAACGATCCACTATAAACTTGTGACGAGTTGTCCTGAGCCCCAGCCACAAGTCGGCCGGACGTGTTGTTGATGGCACCGCCATAGAATTGAGTGATTCCCAGAGACGAGTTCAGTGAAGTCACTGTGTTCGCATATACATTTACTGCATTGAAAATTCCGCCATCGGTTGCAAACCAAACGTTCCGCTTTCCTGTCCCGTCAAAGGCTGGTTCTTCGACAATAGCATGAACATCGGCGTGAACATTACTGAAAGCTTGAGTTAGTAAAGCTCCTTGATTTGTGCTTCGATAAATATTTACACCACCGACTATGACGTTGTTATCATTGGTGGGGTCGACCCATAGAGCAACGTTGTAAGACTCATAGTTTCCTGGGCCCGATCCTGTGGATTTGAGCGCCCAAGTCGCTCCAAAATCTGTGGATTTCCACACCTTGGCATTAGCTCCACCGCAAACCGCTGCATAGACATTTCCAGTGACAGACCTGGACCAAGCCGTTTCGCAACGAAGCGAAGAGGCAATACCAGAAGAATTTATCCATGTCAGACCACCATCAGAGCTTCGAATGATGCCTGGAGCTGTGAAGATTCCAGCCACAACCTTTGAAGCATCGGTAGGATGGAAATCAACATCACCAACCTTGCCGTTATAAACCTTAGTCCAGGTCACACCCGCATCAGTAGTTCGAAAGAGTCCAGTATTAGTTGCAGCCAAAAGAGTATTGCTATCGCTGGGGCTCATGCTGAGTCTCGCGACGCAGTTGAAATCTGCATTGCGAGTGCTCGCAAGTTGAATCCATGAATTGCCCCCATCAGTTGTTTTGTAAATTCCGGCACCTTGAATCGCAGCTTTGTTGTTCTCGCCAAAGGTCGTGTCGAAATAACTCTCACCTGTCCCTGCATAAAGGACTTGGGAATTGTTCTTGTCCATGATGAGCGCTCCCACGCTCATGCTCGGAAAATTGTCATTGAGTGAGAACCAGCTTATTCCCCCGTTAGCGGTTTTCCAAATGCCTCCGCCCACAGAAGCCAAATAGATAACAGTGTTCGCGAGTGGACTCACGACGATCGCTCGGATGCGACCTCCAACATTATCAGGGCCTAGATATGTCCATGATGGCGTTGCAACATCTAAACCCTGCGCCAATTCTAAATTTGATTTCTGCTCTAGCGCAGTCATCAGGGCAGTTTCTGGCATCGAACCATCAGCATTGAGTCGCGCGGAATACCTATGCTGGAGAGCTCTGTTCCCTTCGCTTTCAATTTCGCTATCTTTTTGCGAAATCATCTTTCCCGATGCGCCACGAAACGGGTCTTGAGAAACCTTTACAAAAACGGTAATCGCAAGAATGCCACTCAATGAGATCAAAGCCAACCACTTCATATCAAATAACCGCCTTAAGCTGATCTAGATATGAGTGTATTAGTTAGATCCGCAGACTTCGCTAAGAATTTTCTAATAACTGAACAATCATCGCAAAAATGCGGGCTAATCCCAGTGAATATCGTCATCTCCCGCCAAGGCTTGGATGAAGTTCAGCTGGGCATCGTGATAATTGACATGCATCATGGCGAGCATGGCTAGCTTTAACCTGGTCGTTGGCCCATTTGGCGTTTGAATTTCTTCGTTTATTGTGGATTCGTCCAGATCGGCCCAAGCCTCCAAAATGGCATCGCAAGATTCATATATTCCTCGAAGAGCGGCTTTACGAGTGCGTTCACCTTCTGGAGCTACCATCCAGCCTTTGAACTCCATCGGCTCTGGTTCTAAGCCTCTCAGTCGAAGTGCGATTCTCCGATTAACCACTGCAACTTCGTAAGTAAAATCAATCGGCGCTCTTGCCTTTCCTCCTATGGGGTTAATGAGTTGTTCATCTGAAAGTGCTTCCAAATCCTTGGCATACATGTCCCTTACAAGTTCAAGTCGATTCTGGATAACGTCCTTCATTCCCTTTCAAAAGTCTCCTGGCAAGCAAATCGTAGCATTTTTGACCTAAGATAATTTTCATTTGGTGACCACGCGATTTGCTCCGAGCCCAACAGGATTGCTTCACTTGGGACATGTCTATTCAGCTTGGTTTGCAAGAGAGATGGGGGATCGCTTCATCATTCGTATCGAAGATATTGACCCTGAACGCTGCAAACCCGAGTTTGCAGATCGAATTCTAGAAACTTTGGACTGGTTAGGTCTTGAATCAGCTACCAAGGTTTTGAAACAATCCACGAGACTTCTAATCTATCAACAATACTTACAAAAGTTGATTGAAGAATCACTGGTTTACCCTTGCGTTTGCACTCGAAAAGATATCCAGAGAGCCCTGGAAGCCAGTCACGCACCCAATGATCGTTATCCCGGCACATGTCGAAATCTAAGAATCAAAGATCTGGATCCTTGCCAACCTTTTGCTTGGAGACTCAATATCTCCGAAATTGCGAAACAAATCGAATCAATTCAAATTAGAGAATGTGGTGAAACTGAACTCGCAAACGTCATTGAATCTGATGACATTGTTGTGGCGCGAAAGGACGTTCCAACGAGCTATCATCTCAGTTCAGTTGTAGACGACGAGCTCCAGGGCGTGACTCTCGTCACACGGGGTATCGATCTTCGTCCAGCCTGTCTGCCACAACGGATTCTACAGGAGTGTTTGAGTTTCCGAGAACAGCACTATCATCACCATGTCCTCATTTTAGGATCGGATGGTCGACGCTTGGCAAAAAGACACCAGTCGCCATCAATCCGGTCCCTTCGTGATCAAGGATTTTCGGCTACACAGGTGCTTGAGCTCGCATGCGAATCTAGCTCTCGTTTAACCCAAACTTGAATCAGGAATTTCGGATCTTCTTCCTTCCATCTCTGCGACACAAGCAGCTATGGTCATGTCTCCCACAACGTTCAAAGTTGTGCGGCACATATCCAAAATCCTATCGATTCCTAAGACAACCCCAATCGATTCTGCAGGAATTCCAAAGCGACGTATGACTCCAGTAATCATTGGCCAAGAGCCGCCAGGAACGCCTGCTGTTCCTATACCTGCGACGATGGCAAGCCCCATGACAGTGACCTGCTGCGATATGTCGAGTGAAATTCCGTAGAACTGAGCCAAAAATAGAATGGTAACGCCTTCAAAAAGGGCTGTCCCATTTTGATTCGCTGTCGCTCCGACTGTGAGAACAAAAGTTGAGATATCGCGGGGCAGGGCCAGGTCTTCGTTTGCAGAGCGCAACGCCTCTGGCAGAGTTGCATTGCTAGAACTCGTCGCGAACGCCGTCAGAATTACGGACTTGATCGATCTGAAAAATTTGAGAGGATTTTGCTTAGCTACAAGCTTCAAGACAAGCGGATAAGTTGCAAACATATGGAGGCTAAGGCACAAAATCACAGTGATCGCGTAAATTGCGACCGCCGAGAGCGCATGAAATCCGAGAACACTGGCAGTTCTAAACACGAGTGCGAAAATCCCCAATGGTGCAAGATTCATAGCGAACTCTACTATCTTTTGACAAACTGCAAACATTCCCTCTAAAAAGCCCCTGAGAATTGAAACTCTTTCGTCTGGAACACTTGCCATGCCCAGGCCAAAAATGAGAGCAAAGAACATAAAAGGCAACAGCCCGCCACTCAAGGCTCGACTCGCTTCCAAGAGTGGGTTTTTTGGGACGATTCCGAAAACGCTTGGGTCTATTTCTGCTGCCTTTTCTGCTGCTCCCTTTTTTGTCGCTTCATCTTTGTTCACGCCTTGCGTCAACTCTTGCCGCTTCTCAATGGGAATAACTTCTCCCGGTCTAATGATGTTCACTCCCGCTAACCCAATACCAACAGCAACACTACTGAGAACAACAGTAAGAACCAGAGCCCTAATCCCGATCCGACCGACCTTGGCAACTTCTCCAATCTCGGCAACTCCAAGCGCAAGCGCAGAAAACAAAAGTGGAACGACAACCATGAAAATCATGGCCAGAAATGCAGCCCCAACATTTTGCATGATGTTGTCGTTGAGCCATTTAAGGCTCTCGTTCTTGTTCCCTCCTTCGAGCACTGATTGAGCAACAAGACCGCAGATTGCTCCGAGCACAAGACTTATTGTCGCTTTCGTATGGAGTGGCCATTTCTTTCGTTCTGGAGCCATGACCTCGGGTTGTACCCGCTTATGCCCTTCGGATTGATGCGAATTTGACTTCCATTTCGTCCTGAACTAAGAATCGTGCAGAAATTTGTTTTTACCGCTGCAATTTTTGTAAGCGCATTTCTGCTTTTCTTGGTTCAGCCGATGTTTGCCAGGATGGCATTGCCGACTCTAGGCGGAGCACCATCGGTTTGGAATACGGCCCTTGTTTTTTATCAAGGAACGTTGTTATTGGGGTACCTCTATGCACATTGGGCTTCAAAAGCCATTTCAAACCGCCGTCTCATATGGGTTCATGCAGTTGTGTTATTGCTTGCTCTCGTAAGCCTCCCAATTCGTCTTCCCATGATCGGGCGTCCGCCAACTTCTGGGTCTCCCATCCTGTGGCTGTTAACACAATTCACGGTCGGAATTGGATTACCGTTTTTTGCGGTTTCCACAACAAGTCCCTTGATTCAGAGATGGTTCAGCCACATTGGGCATCGTCAAAGCGATAATCCATATTTTCTTTATGCAGCGAGCAACCTCGGTAGCCTCCTTGCCCTGATTCTCTATCCTATTCTCGTTGAACCACAATTTAAGCTCGCCGAACAGAGCCTCGCTTGGAGCATGGGATATGGGCTTCTCATTCTGCTTATTGTCTCTTGTATGGTTCTTGTTGTAAGAAAAGATCCTGAGATCGAACGTCATCATGCAGAAAGTCAACCGAAGGCGGAATCGATTTTGATTCGAAGGCGCTTCAGGTGGATTTTGTTGGCATTTGTTCCATCCAGCCTTCTGATGGGTGTCACAACCCATATCACAACTGAAATTGCGGCTGTGCCATTGCTTTGGGTACTCCCTTTAAGCATATTCCTCTTGACATTCATTTTCTGCTTTTCAGACCGCCAACTCATAAAGCATCGATATATTCGAGCAGCTTTGCCCATCTTTGTTGGTTTGCCTCTGCTTGTAACAATTGGTGGATTTCGAGAACCCAAATGGATTGCTATGCTCATAGGATTTGTGAGCTTCTTTGTATGCACCATGTTCTGCCACGGAGAACTGGCCAAAGATCGACCATCACCGGCTCGGCTCACAGACTTCTATCTTACGATTTCACTGGGCGGAGTTTTAGGCGGCCTTTTTTGTGGTTTTGTCGCGCCGATCATTTTTAAGCAAGTTTATGAATATCCTTTGACTCTCGTTCTCTGCGCGGCACTTATTCCTTCACGAGGGTCTCGAACATACATCTTCGAAATCCCGTTTCCTATTCTCACTGCACTTGCTGGGGTTTTGAGTCTACTTTGGCTCAAAAATACACCAAATTGGAACGAATATCAAACATGGAGAGCCATGATCGCGCCTCTGATCTTTGCAATCCTTAGTTTTGGGAGCCCGGTTCGATTGTCACTTTCCATCGCAACTTTAGCCATGGTTCCACTCTTTTTTGGGCCCGTCGCTTCTCACCGGGTTTATCAAAGCCGGAGTTTTTTTGGAACCATCATTGTTCGAGAATTTTCGCAAGTCAATATGCTTAGCCACGGAACCACACTCCATGGCGAACAATGGAAACTGCCGTTTTACGCCAAGAGGGCCGTTAGTTACTATTCAGAATCAGGACCGGTCGGAGACATCTTTTTGAGAAGAGCAGTTCCACGCGATGCTTCAGTTGGAGTCGTTGGACTAGGGGTCGGAACCCTGACAGCCTATTCGCAACCCGATCAATCTTGGTTTATCTTTGAAATTGATCCAAATGTTGTCAAAGTGGCGAGCGATCCGAAGTACTTCACTTACCTTCAGAATAGTGCTTCCAAGCCCCAGATTGTTTTGGGTGACGCTCGACTAACCATGTCTAGCCTCGACCAAAAATTTGACTACATCTTTTTGGATGCGTATAGTTCAGATGCAGTTCCAATCCATCTCATTACAAAAGAAGCCTTTTCGCTTTACAAGTCTAAGCTCAAGCCAGGAGGTCTCATCGCAGTTCATGTGTCGAATCGGTACATGAATCTTTGGCCAGTTGTGACTCGAAACGGCAACGAATTGGGGATGATTGTGCGTCGTCGTCACGATGGAGATATCTTCGGCGATCCAACCAAGAATGCTTCTGAGTGGCTGATTCTCGTAAATGACGTCCTTGATCTTGGAAACTTGAGGCAAAACAAAAACTGGGAAGCCAATGATGTCGATGCTCGATTCAAAACCTGGACAGACGATCGATCAAGCATTTTAGAAGTTCTCAAGGGTTCGCCCTTTAATATCTGCGCTCCTTAAGACTTCTCAATCAACTTTCTGATCCAAATCCAAAGGGCCAAGACAATGCCTGTTGCAGGAAAGCTTGCAACGATTCCACCCGCCAAGCCAACTCCGGCCCAGGAGGGTGAACGAAACCAACCCATGATGAAACCGCCTGTGGCCATGGTCAGCAAGAAAAACAAAAGCACTTTGCCGGCATGTTGCTCTGGCGACCTTTTAGCTGACATTTGAAAATCTCATTGAATGTTACCGAACAATTGCCCAGCCGTTTGGTCTAAAATCGCTCGCATGGCAAGTGCCGAACGATCAGAGAAAACTATCTTTCTAGATATGACCAAATATCAATGGGCCGTACTTTTTGCGGCCTGGATCGGATGGGGATTTGATGTTTTTGATGGCCTGCTCTTTAATTTTGTCGCCCCGAACTGTATTCCAATTTTGCTTGGAATTCCTATTGGTTCGCCAGAAGCCGTTAAGGCTGTCCCATTTTGGAATGGACTCTTAACTTCTGTTTTGCTCCTTGGTTGGGCCGCCGGAGGAATCATTTTTGGAAAAATATGTGACCGAATTGGGCGCACCAGGACTCTCCTTCTCACCATGGCCATGTATAGCATTGGTACTGCACTCTGCTCGGTTGCTCCAAATATAGCGGTTCTAATCGTGTTCAGAATTATTGCTAGTCTTGGGATCGGTGGTGAGTGGGCAGCCGGTGCAGCAATGGTTGCTGAAATTGTGCCAGAAAAGCGCCGAGTGGAAGCTGGAGCGATTCTTTATACTTCCGCTCCTTTAGGAATCCTCCTGGCAACTTTTGTCACGACTTTCATTCAAGGAGTGGCACTTAAAGGGAGCCCAGAATCGTCATGGCGAGTTGTTTTTCTATTTGGGTTGCTTCCCGCGGCCGCAGCATTTATCGTGAGACTATTCATCAAGGAACCGGAGAAATGGTCATCACTCTCTGAAACTGCTCAACCTACAATTAGTGAGCTGTTTAGGCCCGAGTGGCGCAGAGTGACTATGAGTGGCCTTGTCACAGCTCTAACAGCACTTTTGATGTGGTGGACCTGCAACGCCTTTTCTGGTGTTCTTTCAAAATCGTTAGCAGCTGCCGAAGCCAAAAGAAGAGCTCTGGACAAAATTGCCACGACCCAACTCCAGGAAAACTGGATTGGAGTGACGACTGTTTGTTTTGCCCTAGGAGGCTTGATCGGCACTATGATCACAGTTCCGATCTCTAAGTGGCTTGGACGAAAGCCCATGTTTATGATCTATTTTTCTGCGGCAGCAGTTTCAATATTCGCCACATTTGGGATGCAACTGCCTGATCTCGTTCGACTGCAAATGTATTTTCTCATCGGGCTCAGCGTGTTTGGCGTTTTTGGTAGCTTCACCTACTACTTGCCCGAACTTTTTCCCACACGGCTCCGGGCCACAGGTGCTGGATTTTGTTATAACGCAGGTCGCATCGTGACTGCTGTTGGGGCATTTCTCGTTGGTGCGGTGGCCAGCCGTGGGCCGGGCTCTATCATTCAAGCTCTTTTTTGGGTTGGAGTCATTCCGGTCTTGGGATTACTATGCATGCCTCTTGTTCTTGAAACAAAGCACCAAGAACTTGCCGACTAACACAAAACTCACCCCAAACCGAAAGAGTTTGAGGTGAGTTTTTGGTGAGCGCTAATATTTAGTTTCCGCCACCCTTGGCTTTCTTGAATTTCGCGAGTCTATCTTTAAGCTCTTCGCGAGTTTGCGCATCAACTTTTGGATCCTTTTCTGCGAGCTTTACGGCCTTTTCTTGAACCTCGATTGCTTTGTCGAGATCTCCCTTTTTGAAGTAGACGTAACCCAAAGTATCCATGAGAGAGGCATCCTTTTCCTTGGTGAGCTCATTAGACTTGAGACTGATCTTCAGGGCTAGGTCAAGGTCTGCGCCTTTAAATCCGGTCTCATCATCCACCATAAACCAGGCAACCTGGTTGAGGTTGATGGCGTCATCGCCTAACACCTTTTCAAAGAGATATTTTGCATAGTCGTTTGTCCCAGGATCACCAACCTGCGCCATCATCTCGAATTTTGTGGCTCCAAGCTGCTTTTCAAGCTGCGGAGCTTCCTTGAACATCGCGTCAAATTCTTTGATAGCATCCTTGGTTTGGCCCTTTTGCATGAGGTCTGTCATCTTGGCCATATGATCTTGCACGACTTTTGCAGTGCGCTGTTCTTGCTCTCTCCGATCGGCCTCGGCTTTAACGTCCATATTGCCGGCCTTAACCTTAGCGAGGGGCTCCTCCATTTCCATCGGATGCCCGATCCAAGCAACAGTTCCAGTTTTATCCACAATAAAAGCAGTTGGGATTCCTTGCGACCCACTGGCTTCCATCCAATTTTTGGCCATGAAAGCAGCCGAACCATCAACAGCGACGTTATAGTCCATCTTGGCGCCCATATCGGCGACAAATTTCTTGACAGCATCAAGATTATCTGCTGGCCTTTCAAAACTGTCAATTCCAATGAAAGTGACATCCTTGTTGCCTTTTGCCATTTCCGTCAAATGCGGAATCGACTCACGACATGGACCGCACCAGGTCGCCCAAAATTCAACGACGTAAATCTTTCCAGATTCGAATTTCTTGACTTCTTTGCCTTTCACCCATCCAGAGACTTTGAGTTCGGGAGCCTTTGAACCTACTTTGAGATCCTGGGCAAAGACAACGCTATTTGTTCCGAAAGTGGCCAATCCAATGGCCAATAGTGTGAGAGTTCGTGTTTTGATTGGCATACGCAATTCCGTCGCCTCCATTTTAATGGGCGTAATAGTTAGACGTTTATTCTCGGCATAATAGTGCCCTATTCGTATCAGCAGCGGGTCATCAGTGCTTTTGTGGCACCAAAATGACATCTTTTTGTATGTGCCACTTAAACAGGTTTAGAATGAGGCGACCGGATGAAATTGTCGGATCGGGCTCTGTGAGCTTCAAAATCTTACTTCGATCTATGGCCTTGAAAATGAAGACTCCTCGAAAAGCAGTATTCTCTTCCATGGGTCCAGCAAGTAACAGAGTCCCTTCTTTAGCCATTGCCTTGATATTTGCCATGTGACCCTCTTGCATCTTGTTTCCTTCTTCTTCACTAAGTGTCTTCGCTTCAGGCGAACGAAAAAGAGTGCCATATTCCACAACATCTTCTTGTTCAAACTTTCGGGATTTCAAGATGTAGTTCCGAGCGTGGAACCAAGTGAAACATTCGATCGTTCTCTGCCCCAGTTTAAGCATCGGATCTTCTGCAAGAAGATTCTTGACTTCTTCAGCATTCTTGGCGTTGATAAGCCACAACTCTTTTCCTTCATGACATTCATCAAGCTGTCCTCCCATTTGAACTTGGCCCTTTTTCCAGAGCTCCTTCATGAATTGCATGTGTTCAGATTGGAGACTACTCATGAACTTCTTATCGAGCATCGGGGCAACGGTGGGAGCTTTTAAATAGACGAGCATGGCTGCTCCCATTTCAACTTTTTGCTCCGTGGATTGAGCATGTCCTGTGGATACCAACACCAAGCCTAGGCAAAATGAACTTAGAATTCTCATTTCATTAATTCTAACGCACATTAAAGTATTTAGCGCTTGGATGATGGACAACGATGGCACTCGTAGATTGCTCTGGAACAAGCATAAACTCCTCGCTGAGCTCAATGCCGATGTCCTCAGGTTGCAAAAGTTCTAAAAGCTTGGCCTGATCTTCAAGTTTCGGGCACGCCGGATAACCAAAGGAAAATCGTGCACCGTGATATTTCGCGCTGAAAAGCAAGCGCATGTCTTCAGGTTCTTGGTCGTCAATGTTCAGTTCATGACGCATTTGTTGGTGCCAATACTCAGCAAGGGCTTCTGCAGTTTCGGTCCCCATTCCGTGTGTATACAAATATTCTTGAAAGTCACCGGATTCAAACTGCTCCTTTTCTAGTGCCGAAATTTGTGGACCGATTGTCACAATCTGGAACCCAGCAATATCCATCCGACCACTTTCTTTGCTGGCAAAGAAATCACTCAGGCACAACCTCTTTCCATCTCTTTGGCGTGGAAAGGTAAATCGACATCGTTCGGTTTTTTGATCTTCATGATAAATGATGAGATCGTTCCCTTCTGATTGCGCTCCGAAATAACCCCATTTCACTGCTGGCTTGATGACCTTTGCCAAGCTCCGTTGGAGTCTTTGAAAAATCGGCTCCACATTGTCTTCTAGCCAAGCTGTGAATTGGGGGTTCGTCATGTCTTGAGGCTTACGATATTGCCATTGTCCACGAAAGAGCGCAACGGGATTAATAAACTTATACAGCTCAAATGGATCGAATTTTGTGGACTTTTGGGCTCCATAAAACGGCAAAACTGGGAGCTCGTTCAAAGTTGGAACTTCACTCTTCACGCCATCATAAACGTAGAGGTCGGCGTCAACGATTCCCACTCGATGACTTGCAACACGAGTCATCGGTTCTTTTGCGCCGTTTTTGTTCTTCTCCTGGTCGGCTTGATCGTTGCAAAGTTCTTCCATAAGGCGAAGCCCTTCAAACGCATCTTGAGCATAGAAAACTTTGCCGTCATAGACATCCCTTAAGTCTTGCTCGACGTAGCTCCTGGTCAGCGCGGCTCCACCCAGAATCACTGGAAATCCTTGCAGATTTCGAGCGTTCATTTCCAGCAAGTTATCCCGCATGATGAGTGTGCTCTTAACCAGCAAACCACTCATCCCAATCACTTGAACCTGGTGTTCGCGAGCTTTTTCCAAAATTGAATTGATCGGCTGCTTTATTCCGATATTGACGACTTTGAATCCGTTGTTCGAAAGGATAATATCCACGAGATTCTTGCCAATATCGTGTACATCTCCAGCAACAGTTGCAAGAAGGATCGAACCTTTATCAGAGGCCTCGCTTCGATCCATTTTTGGCTCCAAGTATCGAACACTTGCCTTCATCACCTCGGCACTTTGGAGTACAAATGGCAATTGCATTTTGCCCGATCCAAAGAGTTCTCCGACAGTTTTCATGCCGTCCAATAGAATCGAGTTAATGATTTCAAGCGGGCTGTATTTCTCCAATGCAATCTCGAGATGCGATTCAAGACTCTTCTTAATCCCATCGACAATGTGCTTCTTAAGTGTGTCCTCGGTACTCAGGTTTGCAAAAGGATCAGCTGTCGAGTCCGAAACTTTGACGTTCTCGAATCGAGCCATGAGTTCAATGAGCGGATCATAGGTGCAGACTTTGTCTTCGCTCATCGAAACTCCTGCTGTAAACTCACACAGACCACCCTCGTGGCCAAAGACCGATTTTGTGTGTAGAAATGAATGCCTGGCGCTCCACAGTTGAGAAGTTCGCGACCCTGAAGGATCGCCCATTCGATGCCTAGAGCCATGACAGCTTGTTCATCTCCTTGGTAACGCTCCAATCGTGTAAGGAGTGCATTCGGAACCGTTGCACCGCACATTTCTGTAAATCTTTTGAGTTGTGAGAAGTTTGTGACAGGCATAAGGCCAGGAATAATGGGAACCTGAATTCCGATATTTCTGGCTCGCTTGACAAACTCAAAATAAAATTGATTATCGAAGAAGAGTTGGGTGACGAGAAAGTCCGTGCCTGCATCCACTTTGTCTTTCAGCCTGAGCAAATCATCTTCCAAGGATGGGTTTTCAGTATGTCCTTCAGGATAACAAGCTCCGCCGACACACATATTTGTGTTTGAGCGGATAAAAGCCACGAGCTCTGATGCGAATTCAAAGTCCTTGGCACTGTTTTCGAGCTCATTTTTCGGCGGATCACCTCGTAGGGCTAGAACATTCTCGATATTGCTACCTTCAAGTGATTTCAATATGTTGAGAATCTCGTGCCGAGAATGTCCACGACACGTGAGATGTGCCATGGGTTCCAGCCCAATCTTTGACTTGATCTTTTGGACCACTTCAACAGTTGGCCCCCGGCTATGTCCGCCTGCTCCATAAGTTACGCTTACAAAGCTCGGCTCAAGCTCTGCCAAGTGCTCCATCGTAGCAAAAAGGCGCTCGAGTCCGGCTTCCGTCTTTGGTGGAAAAAACTCAAACGAGAACGATTTTTGAGTTCCTCGTAAGAGATCGACGATTCGCATAGCTTTCTGGGAGAGACTCGATTATACCGGTGGTACGGGTTCCGTCATAATAGACTCATGGGTTCAAATTTCATTGAGGCGCTGGAGCAAGGCGTCTTGATTTGGGATGGTGGTCTCGGAACTCAAATTCAAGCCGCTAACTTGGCGGATTCAGATTTTATACTCAGCCCCCAATCTCACTATTCCGATCACGCCAATTCTGTGGCAGAGCGAACCCAAGGGGCGATTCTTGATGGCTGTAACGAAATTCTGAATCTGACGCGGCCAGACCTTATCGAAAATATCCATGCTAAGTACTTCGCAGCAGGTTCAAACATGGTCGAAACCAATACTTTTGGTGCCACCAGCATTGTCTTGGGTGAATACGACATTCCGGATCTTGTTTACGAAGTGTCACTTGCGGGCGCAAGATGCGCTCGCAATGCCGCTGACCAATTTGAAAACAAGTTTGTGGTCGGCGCTGTGGGACCAGGCACAAAGCTTATTAGTCTCGGACACACAAGCTGGGAAGATATTGAATCAACTTATGTCGAGTCATATACGGCCTTGCTTGAAGGCGGAGTTGATGCTCTACTCTTAGAAACCCAACAAGATCTATTGGTGGTTAAGGCTGGAATCGTTGCCATGCACAAAGCCATGGCGCAAACCGAAAGAAAAGTGCCCCTCATCGTGCAAATCACAGTCGAACAAACAGGCACAATGTTGCTGGGAACCGAGATTGGGGCCGCATTGAACTTGGCCGAATGCTTTTCAAACGTCGTGGCCTTCGGAATGAATTGCGCGACAGGGCCGCAAGAAATGACACCTCACATTCGATTTCTAGCCCAAAACAGCACTCGCCCCATCTCCGTGCAACCCAACGCCGGATTGCCACAAATGGAGGGTGGGCGCGCTGTCTACAAGCTCGGCCCAGAAGAATTAGCAGATTATCACGAGAGATTCATAAAGGAATTTGGTGTGGCCATGGTTGGAGGGTGTTGCGGAACGACTCCAGCTCATATTGAAGCTGTCAACCAACGTGTTTCTGGCATGAATCATGGTTCTGTGGCTCATTGGCAAAATGTTCGAATGCTGTTCCCAGGTTTCGATTTTGAGCTCAAGTCTCAAGATCAAGCCGAGGCTCTCAAGTTGGTCGGATGCAGCAGCCTCTACCAGTTCCAGCCTTATCAGCAAGACTCTAGCTTCTTGATCATCGGTGAAAAGACCAATGCCAACGGTTCCAAAGCCTTTCGAGAAATGCTTGCAGTCGAAAATTGGGAAGGACTCACCGAGCTTGCTCGCGAGCTCGAAAATGAAGGATCACATGTTTTGGATGTCTGCACGGCGTACGTGGGTCGCGATGAAAAAATGGATATGAAGACACTGCTGCACGCTTATAACCAGCACATCTTGGTGCCCATCATGATCGATAGCACAGAGGTTCCAGTTATCGAAGCAGCCTTGCAAACTTTAGCGGGCAAACCTATCATAAACTCGATTAACTTTGAGGATGGAGAAAAGCGCACACGACAAGTTCTTGAACTTTGCCAAACATATGGGGCTGCGGTTGTCGCTTTGACAATTGATGAGGATGGCATGGCCAAATCTTGTGACAAAAAGGTCGCAATTGCCGATCGTATCATCAACATGACTCGAGACTATGGCCTTCCGGATCATGACGTCTTCTTTGATTGCCTCACCTTTACTCTGGGCTCAGGTGACGAAGAATTTCGAACCTCGGCTATGGCAACGCTCGATGCCATTGCAAAGATCCATGAGCGCTATCCACTCGCCAATCTCACACTAGGCGTGAGTAACGTTAGTTTTGGGCTCAAGCCAGCCGCTCGAACAGTGCTCAATTCGGTGTTTCTCCATGAAGCTCTTAAAGCTGGCCTCACCTCTGCTATTGTCCATTTCAGCAAGATCAAGCCACAGGATCAAATCGAACCTGAAACGTGGAGCATCGCTTCTGACCTTGTGTTCGATCGTCGCGTCTTTGCAAGCGTGTGACGAACGCCAATTGAAGAGTCTTGTATTCCGATTGGCCAGTATGCAAGCTGAATTGAAATTCAAGAATTTTTACTAGGTCAGAATTGAAAAAACTCAATTTCAAAATCGGAATCAAGATCGCAAACTGTGGTAAGGTTCGCACCACGATGTTTTCCTTGAGACAAATTGTTGTTCGGATTTTGATGGGGCTTTGCGTCGGGATCCTCCCCAATTTCGTGTTGGCGGGCACTTCACCGCAGATTCTTTGGCAACGGTTTGGACAACCTTTTGGTGCTGTGGACGTCAGCGTCAGCTACGATGGCCAGTATGCTGCCATCAATGTTTCACGAATTCAAGTTCAAATTATTCGCCTTTCCGATGGCGCAGGAATCGGCGTTATTGACACAGGAAATATTATCGACAGTTGCCAGTTTGCACTCGACAGACCAGAGATCCTGATCGGCGAAACAACGACAACTGGACGCCTGTTGCACAAATTTAGCGTTCCCAGCCTCACTTCAGCGGGCGAGCAGCAGGAAACTGCTGCTGTGGATAACATAAGATTCTCTTCCAACGGTCAGTGGTTTTCAACTGGAGGTGCAGGCAATGGTACCGGCCGGGTTTTCCACTGGCCCGATATGACACCGGTGACGTTTTACGATCACAATGGTAACGCGTGGTCTTCATATCTGACGGCAGGCTTCTTTTCAAGCAATAATGTCATTCTCACATCAAACTCTGGCCAACAAACGGAAGCCTTTTACTGTGGCAATGGGCAATCTCTGTGGGTTGTTCAAAACAGCCAAACTATCGGAGGAACTTTTCGAGATGTTTCGGCCGATGGAACAAGAGTTTTGACAGCCTATGGCGAGATTCGACGGAGCACTGATTGTGTCATCTTGGGACAATTGGATCTTGAAGGTGGACAGTTCTTTTCGGACGGGCCAAGGTTTTCGCAGGACAACTCAATTATCGTGGGGTCGATTCAAACTCCACCACTGAACCAATACAAAGTCAACGTCTATAACGGCGTTTTCTATGACAAACTGTTCAGCTATCAAGAACATAGCCCTCAAATCAGTGATCTGCCTCATTTCACGTTCGTTCCAGAAACAAATACTATGGTGTCGTCTTGTCTCGACACTTACAGATGGAACGCAACTTCAGGCACGCTTCCTCCTGGCTTAACCTGGCAATCAGGTGGTTACGCCTGCACGGCGTTCTCGCCCAACGGGTTGATGGTTGCCGGCGGTTCTCGATCCTCAGCAAGTGGCCAGCCCATCAAGGGTGTTCGCGTTTTTCATACCACGAGCGGAACACTTGATTCGACAGTACCCGTGTCCGAAAGTCAAACTGCCGTCGCTTGGATCGATAATGACAGAATGGCTATCGGACACGATGGGCTCACAAGCCCAATCGAGGTCTGGCACAAAGCTGGCAGCAGTTGGATACCCGAGATCACAATTCCAGGTTATGGAAAGTGCAGCCAGATTCTTCCCATAGACAGTTCACATGTGGTGACATCTGGATGGCAAACGCAAGGGATTCGTAAGCTCGACTTGGCGACTGGCCAGTGGTTGTATCAATACGTCGGCGAGCAGACGTCCTATGGCGTACCTATCTGCATGAACAAGACCAAAACAGTGATCTATGCGGGTAGCCCAAATGGATTCCAAAGTGGCGCTCAAATGTTCCGTGCATCGGACTTGGCTTACTTGGGAACCATCTCGGCTCCAGATTGCTGGAACGCAATTGCCATTTCTCCCGATGGCAAGTGGTTGGCGCATGCGTCCCAACAGACACTCTATCTGAAAAACCTCGTCTCGGGTACTGACACCCAGATCGACACAAATAGCCGAATCTTTAATGCAAACGCTTTGGAGTTCACGCCCGACAGCCGATATCTTGTGGCCGGGGGTTCCGATGATGTCCGATACTATTCGACTGCTCAAGTCCAAAGGGTCGCACTTTTTGACACGAACATCGGAAATGTCTCGCGCAATCAAGGCGGAGCGTCATCCGTTCATTTCGCGCCCACCGGAGACAAACTGGCCGTTGGGCGTTGGGACGGATCTCTGCTCATGACAAGAGTTCCATTCCTCGCGAAACCCGTTTCATCAGTCGTCGAGGATTGATGACACTGCGATCTGCAAAAAAGACGACAAGCCTCTTCACGAGCTAGGTTGAGGCTTGTCAATATCACGAGATCGGACGGGTTGCCCGGTTTTCAGCAAAATGCTGCAGTTGAGATGAGGAGAAGGTCGAGTTACCAGACCGGGCCACCCGTCGAATCCAAAGACGCAAAACAGGATCTTCCAACAGGGCCCGCGTACATTTTAAACTATTTCGGCGCCCAAAGGGGATCGCGGTCGTAAGTGCCTCCCAATCGCAACGCCCGGTACATATCCTTTCGGGATGTCTTAATGCCTTCGTTAAAATTGCTTTCCGCAAACTGGACGCCTCGAACGTATTTATTGGAATCGAAATCCAACTTATATTGAGTACTATGTTCAGTCGCGTACCCAACCAGCAAGCCGAATGCAGGGCCTGGAAGAAGATCATGGGCCAGGCGAGCGAGTTCAACCGTGGCTTTGTCAAAATCAGTAACTTCCCCCAACTGATATGAAAGTTCGGCGTATCCCAATAGCCAATGGACTTTCCTCTCGCGATTGGCCCAGAGTGACTTGGTATGCACTGCGGCCCACAGAGTCGAACGAACATAATCCAAGACTTTTCGCTGTTCCGACAAATTTTGCATCCAAGCCTTTGATCTGTCATCCGTGGTGCGACTAGTAATAGCTTGCTCTGCTACATGAACGTTTGAGATCAAGGTATCAAGGCATTGAAACATCAGTCGTTCGTTTGCCCTCGGTTCGACACCGATCCAATCGCTTGGGGTTCCAACATGAAAAATGGACTTTAGCGAGCCGACATTCACGAAGGTCTTATAGTCAGAGGGAATGTTTCCGCCAAAGATAAAGTAAGCAAATAGATTAGCATCAATGGCATCAAATGGATTGTAAATCTCCCAACCACTTTCTGGTTCACTTTTAGGATTGTAGTCAGCATTACGACCCTCTCCTTCCATAGCCAAACACTGAGCGTAGAGCCGAGCCAACATTGCTGGTTTGGTAAGGCCATATAGACTCTTGTGTTCTTCAACACAAATCTCTTTCGCTTTATCCAAGTATTTCCGTCGAAGCATATACTTCGGTTTTTGGGTTATCTCGTCAATTTTCAGGCCTGCTTTGGAATCTCCGTAAGCACACAGTGCCGCCATTCGAAAGCTGTTTGCTTCGTCCAATTTTTCTAATTTGTCGTGGAACTTGCTTTGCACATCTAGCGCAATTGTCTGGGCCTGGGAGTAAATTCGTTCCTCTTCCGAAATGTCGACGCCCTTGCTACCATCGGGCCTAATGATGCCTTCACGAGGCTTTCGTATGATTGCAAAGGATCTGGCAAGTTGAAGTCGTCTGTATTCAAGCAAGTCCTCGATTTCGCTGTGACCTGTACTAGCCATGACCGCCTTCTCGACCAAGTCTCCCCACCCAGACTTTGTCTTTTCTTCCCAAACAAGATAAGACGAATGGCTCATCGGCAGGTACAAGTTGCCAAGAATCTTAACAGCATCTTCCGTTTTTGGCCATGTTTGCCAATCGTGCCAAACTGATGACTCGCGATTCAGACAGTGCTTCAAAACGACATCGATATCGTCCTGATACTGAATACAGAAATTGTCATATTCAGGTTCACTTGGTCCCCACATGTCCTGGCTATACCTCATTCCTAAGACGGTCAGCAGCTTTACAGCATTGTTAAGGCGATTTGAAAAGAGAGGAGCACGTTTGAATGATTCAACGTTGTCGTGTAATTCTTTACCCAATTCGCTTATCGGTTCACGAATAAGATCGTGCATCTCGTTCGCGGCTTCATACGAGGAAACGAACATCGCCCATACAACACCGATGAGGGCTGAGAACCAAAGCTGCAAGAGAGGTTGTTTAAGTGGTCTTGGTATTTTGAAAATCCAGCTGGAAAATCGATTCTTGCTTTTATCATATACGGCCTTTTTGTGCGTTACTAGAGCTTGAATAATGTGAAGTGATACCAAACAACCGAGAGTTCCCTGTTCGAAGCTTCCGATCATCTTAGATGGATTCGGTGAATTAGCCCCAAGCCAGAAAACAGATGAGCCCCAATAGTAAATTGCTGTTGCCAAGACGAAGGCGATGAAGGTCGCAATGATCAGGAATTCGATACCGGTTGAGGAACGATCCAGCACTGCCCAGCCAGCTTCAGTAAGCGTCCAGGTTTTACCATTCTTTGTAATTAGATCAGCACTTTTATGGTTCTTTGTTAGTAGATTGATTGTCTGATGCCATCGGAGTTTAGCATTACGATTACCATAGACCCCACTTTTTAGGCTGTGCTTTTTTCCAAGGGCTTCGTACATCTCGTCAAGATTGGCGGTGCCGCCATTCTTGTAGAGGAACTCAAGGGCCGCGCCGACAAGTTCGTCGCCCGCATTTTTCGCTGATCTCACGAGGAAAATTATGACATTTGGATGTCAACTTGGGGCTAAGGATATTCTGTTGATTTCATGTCAAACCTCGGAAACTCAGGGCTCTTGACATGGTAGACGGGTGACCTGGTCTGTCCACTAGAATCCATCGCGTTTCTGTCTTCCAAAACCTTGTGGCAGACCGGGATACAAACAGCTACCAGAGTCCAGTCATAGTCTTTGATCTTGCCCATCAAACCCTTGCGAACAGGGTTTGACTTAAAATGGTCGAGCTTTTCGTGGTGCTCACTTTTCAAGTGTGAACCTCGTGTCACCCGGCCCGCAACAAAATGCTGCAGTTGAGGTGAGGAGCAGGGCGAGTTGCCAAACCTGGCCACCCGCCACCCGCCCGCTTGCGATCCACGACCATTTCTTGACTCAGCAGTAACCGAATTCTATCTCGGCCAATTGAATGTTCCATTGATGAACAAATTCGCCAAGCTAGCAGGAAAGTAACTATCTTCCATGAGGCTACTGTGGTTGATTCCGCTATAAATTTGGTGCCCTTGTTTCGCCAAGAGGTAAGTCACATTTTGGCCCTCAAGCACTTGTTCCGAAGAAATCACCATAAACGGAGCACCGAGAGCAGCATCAAGACCAAAACTGAATAAATACACAATGCTCCTGATCAACAGTGCCGGAAAAACGACGACGCCAGGGAAAAGCACCGCAAAGCACAACAAACCAACTGCAAACAAACACGTTGCCACAGATGGGTCTCTTGAACTCCAATAGCCGAGAAGTGAAACAATGCCCGCCACGCCGACCAACCTAAACCAAAGAAGCCCCGGCCAACGGCTCACCACCGTGTACTTCACGAAGAAACTGGAAGGCCATGCCGCCAAAAACGCAAATGGACTTGTGATTCTATACGGAGCCTTCGTGATAAGAGCCGAGTTCGCCAAAACTCCCTTGATTTCGTCACCAGTTGTTCTTAAGAAAACCACGTTTTCTTGCTCGCAAAAGACTTTGTTCTGGCGACGAATGATGGAAAGGCTGCGACTGTAACCATGCTCGATCATACGCTCAAGACCTCTGGCCATCATGGCTGTCAAGATGACACTTACGACAAGTGGAACCAAGGTGGATGCGTGCGTGGCGATGCTGATTTCTCTTGAGAAGTACCAGCCAAGTGCAAAAATCACGAAAAGGGGAGCCATATCCAGCGCACGGCTATTGGCGAAAATCCCGATGTCTTCGGAGACATGGAGAACTGGGGTATTCAAACAGACGACTTTTAAGATTCGTGGCCCGAGAACCTTATCTCGCAGGAGCGGTATCGCAACACTGCCTCCGTGACTATGTCCCATGAGGCAAATCACCGTGTATGGGTTTGTTCGGACGTAGTTGCGAAGGACTCTTCGGAGTTTGATGGTTGCACAGTGTCTGGCTTTGAAGTTATTTTTTCCGGACCAAGTGAAACCTAAGGATTTAACATTTCGGCCTGGCTCAAGCTTGATTAACTCCTCAATGATGGATTTTTCAAGTTCACTTCCAGACCTAAAGTGTCGGTTCCTCTTGGCCCATGTTCCGTGGACGAGGACAAGTAAGACATCTCTTGGTTGGCTCCCTTCCTTCATTCAACAAGAGGCTACCCCTGGCACATGGCAGTGGTGATGTCTTATGCACCCGGTTTCTGAAAGAACGCTTTAGAAACTTGGAGCCGATGACCGGACTTGAACCGGTGACCTGCTGTTTACGAAACAGCTGCTCTACCGCTGAGCTACATCGGCTGATACTGCCTTCATTATGCCCCCTCTCTTGGCAGAATTTTAGGGACGGGACCGAATCCCGAACCCGGCTATACTGTGACCTTCCATGAACCACCAGCTTGTTCTGGTCATCGATTGTGGCGGTCAGTATTCTCAACTGATCGTGAGACGAGTGCGAGAATTGGGATGCTTTTCCGAACTCGTTCCTTGGACAAAGACCCATGATGTTCTGGCTCAATCACGCCCCGATGCCGTGATCATCTCAGGTGGTCCAAGATCGGTGCTCGATGCCGATTCTCCTCAATTTGACTTTAAATTCTTAGACGGGATGCCCCTTTTGGGAATCTGTTATGGCCATCAACTCATGGCGAAAGCCCTTGGCGGTCGTGTGAGTAAGGTTTCTTCCAAGGAGTATGGGCGACGCTATCTTAGTGACATCGTTCCAGGAAGTTTTGGGGATTTTCCCGGTGACAAGCAGGTCTGGATGAGCCATGGAGACCAAGTTGAGGCAACCCCTGAGGGCTTTTTCGTGACCGCACGCACAGATTCGTGCCCTATTGCCATCATGGAAAACGAGGCCAAAGCACAGTTTGGTGTTCAATTTCATCCCGAAGTCACTCACACATCCATGGGAAAAGAGTTGCTAAGTCGATTTCTTTTTGAGAAGGCAAAGTTGAAGGGCGACTGGTCGAGCCAGAATTTTATCGAGGAACAGATCGAGTCGATTCGAACCCAAGTGGGCAACCAAAAGGTGCTATGCGCTGTTTCGGGCGGGGTGGATTCAAGCGTGCTAGCGGCCCTTCTCACACGGGCCCTTGGCGATCAAGTCGTTTGTGTGTTCATTGATCATGGGCTTTTGAGAAAGGGCGAATCGGAACAGGTGATCAAGACGTTCACATCCACATTCCATCCTAAACTGGTCGCAATTGACGCTTCTAAGCAGTTTTTTAGTGCCTTGAAGGGCGTCACAGACCCAGAAGCTAAGCGCAAAGCGATTGGAGCCGAATTTGTGCGCTGCTTTCAAGATCATGCAGATCAGCTCAAGGACTGTACTTGGCTCGCTCAAGGAACACTTTATCCCGACATTATCGAATCCGGATCCCCGACCGCTGCCAAGATCAAAACTCATCACAACGTAGGTGGATTGCCGGATTGGATGACGTTTCAGGTTCTGGAGCCTCTGAAGTGGCTGTTCAAGGACGAAGTTCGAAATGTTGGGCGCCTCTTGGGTTTGCCGGAAGATATTGTCGACCGCGAACCCTTCCCGGGCCCGGGTCTTGCCGTAAGAATCCTGGGTGAGGTCACACCTGAACGAGTTCGAATGACACAAGAAGCCGATTGGATTTTTCGTTCAGAAATCTTGAATCATGGTCTCAAAGCCAGCATTTGGCAATCATACGCTGCGCTCTTGGATGTGAGAAGCGTGGGAGTGATGGGGGATGAACGAACATATGAGCACCCCATAGTGTTGCGAGCGGTGCAGAGCGAAGACGCTATGACAGCCCAAGCCGTTCCATTTGAATTTAGTTTTCTCGAACATGTCTGCCACCGAATCGTGAATGAGGTCGAAGGTGTGAACCGTGTGCTTTACGATTTAACTAGCAAACCGCCTGCAACAATTGAATGGGAGTAGCTATTTTGCAAATTCAATCGTCAATCACAGCAGAAATGCGGAATAAGACCCTTGTGATACTGGGATTGGTGGCATTAGTGGCAACTGCAACGGCGCAATTGAACCCGGCAGATTCAGCCTTGGACGAACGAAGTGGAATCATGATCCACTTTGGCATTGAACAGGGCATGTTTCCATCCAGCTGGGTTGGCGGCGAGGTCAAAGCCAAAGCCGTTCCACTAGACCAAGATCAAATTACTCGGGCTACATCGTTGATGAAAACGGCTCTTGGTGCTTATCCGACAAGCACTTTGAAGTCAAACCTGAAGCGAGTTTATGTATCCAAGCTGATCGAGTTTTTTGGTCTTGAATATGGTGGCACCAATTCCTTAGACACGGTTTATATCACTCAGCGCACCCCAAAAGATGGCTACTCAAATCAATATGTTGTGGGGTGTTTTCATCACGAATTTAGCAGCATTTTGCTTAGAAACCACCCTTCATATTTTGACGAGATAGCTTGGGCAGGTGCAAATGAACCTAATTTCAAATACGGTGCAGGGGGAACTGAGGCTCTTAGAACTGGCCAGGCCTCCACAAAATATAATGCTCAACTTGCGGAAAAGGGATTTCTGACGCAATACTCAAAAGCCAGTGTTGAAGAAGACTTTAACATGATTGCTGAGGGGCTTTTTAGTGGAGATGAAAAATTTTGGGAGATTGTTGATCACCATGAGCGGGTTCGAACGAAGGCCAAGATTGTCATTCAATTCTATTCAAAATTAGATTCGAGTTTTAGCGAAGCCGGATTTAGAGCAAAGAAGCCGACCCAAGAGGACTGAGCTTTCGCGGTCAAACTAAGAGCCAAAATGCTCGTGACCGTTTCAAAAGAATTTCGCTGGGAAATGGGGCACCGATTGCCTTACCATGAAACCTGCAAAAATATTCATGGACACTCATATCGGATGATTGTTCGAGTCTCAGGCATACCAGATGCAAATGGAATGGTTATGGATTTTGGGGTGATTTCTGAGGTTGTCAAACCAATCATCAAACAGCTAGACCACTCATTCATGGTTGATCCCAACGATACCATGATGCACAACTTACTGGAAGAAGCTGGTCTAAAAATGACGGCCGTCACCTTCTTTTCAACAGCAGAAAATATCGCGAAGTGGATTGGCGAGCAAATTTCTACGACGTTGTTTTCGTTGCCTTCAGTTTCCAGTTATTCCATTGAACTCTTTGAAACTCAAAATTCTAGCGCATATGTCGAATGGTTCTCCCAAGAGTCTGCGACCCGGTAAAGTCACGACAAAATCGGTTACTCTATCAAGCAAGATATGCCTTCCCTTGAGTCATTGTTCAGCGAATCTGAAATCCAAGCCAAGTGCCAGGATTTGGCACGCGAAATCGATTTGTGCTACAAGGGTGAGCCCATCATTTTGCTGGCCGTTCTTAAAGGGTCATATCAATTTCTAAGCGATCTTTCCCGAAACATTCAAAGTCCATGCATGATCGACTTTGTTCAAGTGAGTAGCTATGGAGATGGCAAATCAAGCTCTGGAGTGGTAAGGATTAAGAAAGACCACGATATCAGTATCGAAGGTCAACATGTGCTTATTGTTGAGGATATCGTTGACACTGGTCTCACTTTGGCACATCTCTGTGATCTTCTCAGCACCAGAAAACCAGCCTCCATTCGAGTCGTGGCTATGTTGAGCAAGCCCGAAGCCAGAAAGCATGAAGCCCTAATTGATTTTGTAGGCTTTGAAATTCAGAATCAGTTTGTGGTAGGATATGGTTTAGATCACGCGGAAAGGTATCGAAACCTCCCGTATATCGCCGTACTTCACGATGATGAGTGATCGACCCTTCTCCCAAAAACATCCCAACTCTTGGATTCGTCTTACCTATGACGCACGTCTTTAGACCCCGAAAATCTGACAACAATCAAACCAAACGACGACACCATCGGCGACCACGTCCTGAACAAGTCGACGTCTCTAGTGACCTTGAGAATTTGCCAGAACTCGATTACAATAACTTTGACAAAATGACGGCCACCGAGCTGGCCAAGGTCGCCAAAAAGCACAAAGTCAGCATTGACCAAGATCGCTCTAAAGTGATTGAGCAAATCTTGGAAGCAACCAACAGCGAGTGCTTATATAAGTCTGGCATTTTGGATATCCTTCCGGATGGTTGGGGATTTTTGCGTAAGCCCAACTATATTCCGTCACCAGACGATGTCTATGTCAGCCAGTCTCAAGTCAAGCGGTTTGGACTTCGATGTGGCGACTTTGTCTATGGGCAAGTACGGGCTCCAAAAGAAGGCGAAAAGTACCACGGAATGCTTCGGGTGGAAAGTGTTAATGGCTTTGGAACCCAATCACCAGAAATGCTGAACAGAAGGTCTTTTGATGAGCTCACTCCCCTCTTTCCAACTGAGCGACTGAAGCAAGAAACCGAGCCAGACAAAATCATAGGCCGAATCATCGACCTCATCGCGCCACTTGGAAAAGGTCAGCGAGCCCTCATCGTGGCTCCTCCTAAAGCCGGCAAAACGACAATTCTCAAGTCGATTGCAAATTCCATTACAATGAACAATCCGGAAGCTTATCTCATGGTGCTTCTTGTGGACGAACGTCCAGAAGAGGTCACAGATATGCGACGTTCTGTGAAAGGACAGGTCATAAGTTCAACATTTGATGAACCCGCCGAAAACCATATGCGGGTCACTGAGCTTTGTCTGGAGCAAGCCAAAAGACTCGTGGAAGCTGGAAGAGACGTTGTTATCCTATTGGATTCGATTACGAGGCTTTCGCGAGCTTCGAACTTAACAATTGCTCCATCTGGGCGAACGCTTTCCGGTGGACTTGATCCGGCTGCTCTTTACCGGCCAAGGAGGTTCTTTGGTGCAGCGCGAAATATAGAAGAAGGCGGATCGCTAACCATCATCGCTTCCGTTCTTATTGAAACAGGCAGCAAAATGGACGAAAATATCTTTGAAGAGCTCAAAGGAACTGGAAACAGCGAAATCGTCTTAGATCGAGAGCTGGCAGAAAGAAGAATTTGGCCTGCGCTCAATGTACGGTCATCTTCCACTCGGCACGAAGAGGTTCTCTTCCAAAAAGATCAAATCGAAGGAGTCTATCAGCTTCACCGGATCCTAGCAAACAGCAAAGATAATGTGGAAGCGACGGATCAGCTCATCAAGCTACTGAAAAGAATGCCGACCAACAACGCCTTCCTAGATTCGGTTATTGCAAAAACGAGGGCGACAGTCTAAATTCCTAAAATGGCAAGTCAAGATTTTAGCTTCGATATCGTCTCTCGGGTGGATTTAGCCGAGGTCAAAAATGCGGTCAACCAGGCTCAAAAAGAACTCGCGAATCGATATGACTTTCGAGGATGCATAGCATCTATTGACTTCGATGGAAAAGAGATCAGTCTCGTAGGTGATGACGAGTTTCGCATGAGCCAGCTCAAAGATATTCTTTTTAGCAAGCTCATCAAGCGAAATGTCGACTCACGATGTATTGAATATGGCAAACTTGAACCGGGTTCAGGAGTAAGTGTTAAACAGAAAGTGACCTTTAAACAAGGAATTGAGCAACAAAAAGCCAAGTCATTGGTTAAAGAAATCAAGGATAAAGGACTGAAGGTCAACGCACAAATTCAAGGTGAAGAGCTGAGAGTCAGCAGTAAATCCAAAGACGACCTGCAAAAAACAATCACCTTTGTCAAAGGTCTTGATCTTGATTATCCGGTCGACTTTGTCAATTTTCGTTAATCGCTTTTCCAGTCGAAAATCTTATCCGCTCGTACCCATTTGGCCCCGGTTGGTGCAAAAGGTAGCCTTGCTTGATATTTGGACATCAGATCTTCCCATTCAAGAACCTTTAAGTGAGTCTCAGATTGAACCTGATCCGAGTTGACCGCGGTTTCAGAACGGGTCAGCATAACTAATCGGTTTCCAGCCCGATAGATCTCGCACGACTCCAATCCGATGCGCTTGAGATGCTCTAAAACTTCGGGCCAAACCTCTCGGTGGTGCGCTTCGTATTCTTCAATGAGCTTGGGGTCGTCAACGAGATCCAAAAGGTAAACGAAATTGTTCATATGGTCACGGGCCTTCGAATCTTAATTGGCAAGGTTTCTTGGAGAGGTTCATCCCGAACAAGGATCAAATAGCCCCCTCCACCAGCCCCGCTGAGTTTGAGCCCATAGCATTGGTCGCGATATTGACGAATTTTTGAGCGAATCGTATCGTCGACCATTAGTGGAAACATATTCACTTGCGCCTCGAACGAAGATGTGAAGGCGCGTCCAAACTCCTTGATATTCTTGGATTTGATGGCACCCCAAACTTCTTCTGCCGCAATGGAAAGCCACTCCGCTCCTTCGGCAGACACCCTTGTTTCATTGAGGACTTCAAAGTCGGAATCTCTCTGATTGAGAGGAAGGAGGTGCAAAGACCTTTCAAGAAAGGTTAAAGACTCTTCACTCAGATCAGATTCGATGCATTGTGGCCAATAATGGCCACAATAGTGGGAACGATTGAGTCCCGGAAAAACAATTCCAATGCTGTCCTGTGAGCCGCTTATATAAGGCTTCCCTGGTTCATTTTCACAGCAAAAGAGAGTCTTGGCCATGCGCTCCAAGTTCCCTTGTGGCAAGTGGGCTCCCCAAAGCGAAATGGCTGTTCGACGGGTGCTCGTACTCATGCCACTTCGGTCGTTAAATGTCAGGGTAGGTTCAATGCTAATGGTCAGTACTGAACCTGGATGAAGTTTTGAGACCCAAGGCTGATCAAGCCAACCTCCGGCAAGATCAATTCGGTATGGGATTTGGATGTCATCTCGCAATGTCGTTGTACTTCTCGCTTTCAGAATTCCATGCGGTTCGCGTTTAAGCACAACGAGCTCGACCTCCCGATCAAGGCACAACGCCTCTTTTTCTGGTGAGAACCCGTCTTCATTCACTACGAAGATATTGGGTCTAATTTCATCCCAATTCTCCAAGAAATCGAGATAACCAGAACCATTGTTCACTCGAACTTCATGAACACATGATAAAGAATCGAGCATGTATTTGCGTTCGGTTTGATCCGTCACTGGCCAACGTCCTTTTAGATCATAGACAGTCTGATCCGACCCGATACAAACATAGAGCTCTCCAAATGCGGCCGCGTCTTGCAAGAAGGCGACATGTCCACTGTGCAACATATCGAAGCACCCAGAGACCAGAACTTTTTTCTTCGACATGAACCGATTTATTATATCGGTTCCATACCCAAGTACGCCTCCTAGAAATTGTGCTAAAATAGTTGTTCGCGCCCGCCTAGGCTGAAACAGTGTCTAGAGCGAAACCAAAGGAACGGCTCGACGAGCATGGCGCAGACGAAGGACAACCCACTTAGTGGTTGTTACTTTTTGTTCTGTGTCGCTCTCAAAAGGAAATTAACGAAGCATGGCGACGTATAGAGGAAGAAGATCAGATATTTGCCGAAAAGTCGGCTTTAACATTTGGGGGCAAGCAAAGTGCCCTTCAACAAAGCGACCATACCCCCCAGGACAACACGGGCCAAACATGCGCGAAAGGCGCATGTCGGAATATGGCGAGCAGCTCTTGGCCAAGCAGGTCATTCGCCGATATTATGGAATGCTGGAAAAACAGTTTCGGCGCACTTTTGAAACTGCATCTAACATGAGAGGCAACTCTGGTCTTAACTTCTTGCGACTTCTAGAGCTTCGCCTCCAGACCCAAGTTTATCGATTGGGATATGCCAAGACTATTGAGCAAGCCCGACAGCTCGTGAGTCATCAGCACATTTGCGTCAATGGAAAGCTTGTTGATATTCCTAGCTACACTTGCAAAGTTGGCGACGTAATTAGTGTTCGAGATCGAGAAAGCAGCAAAGGAATCGCTCGAAAGAACGGCTATGAAGGAGCTCCAGTTCCGGTTTATGTTGATGCTGACGTCGCAAATATGGCTGGCAAAATCGTCGCTCTTCCCGAGCGCGAGGATTTCCCTAAGTTCTTTAACGAACAAAGCGTTGTCGAATTTTACGCCCGTTAATTTGGGTGGGTTAATAAAATTCAACGCCACTTGGTTTCAAGTGGCGTTGAATTATTTATGAAGACTTAGCTTAGCGGCAGACTTGCTTTGAAATGACCATTCGTTGAATCTCGCTACAACCTTCTCCAATCTCTGTGAGTTTGGCATCTCGCCATAGCTTTTCCACTAGGTAATCGAAGGTCATTCCTCGGCCTCCATGAATCTGGATCGCTCGATTAGTGACCCTGTTGGAAGTTTCACTGGCGTAGAGCTTGGCCATTGCAGCAGCTTTGGTGACATTCTCGCCTCGATCAAACATAGCAGCACCCTTAGCAACCAAGAGCCGTGCCGCTTCAATCTCCGTTTCACTGTCCGCAATCATGTTCTGCACACTTTGCATATCGCAAAGTCTTCTGCTGAACTGTTCTCGCTGCATGCTGTAAGCCACCGTGAGCTCATGGGCTTTTTCGGCGATTCCAAGTGCCATAGCTGCAATCCCTAATCTGCCTCGTCCCAAAAAACTAATCGCCTCTTCAAAAGTGCAGGGCGTGTGCCAACCCACGGCATTCTTAAGTTCAAATTGAGAAGTCCAGCTTGCTTGCACTCCAATCGTCGGAATTCGAGGTCCTAAAACGAATCCCGGTTGATTTGTTTCCATCAAGAAAGCACTGAGTTCTTTCTCGCCAGTTCTCGCAATAATGATAATGAGGTCAGCACGACCGCCATTGGTGATAAACATCTTTTGCCCATTGAGATGGTAGTAACCTGGTTGTCCTTCGATTGGAGTAGCCACAGTTTTCACTCTCCGAGCATCGGATCCGGCATCTGGCTCTGTGAGACCCCAGGCCAGTTCTAATTCGCCGTTCATAGCCTTCGCCAGATACTTTTCCTTTTGTTCTGGTGTACTTAACTTCTCTAAATGGCCAAGACACAGGGCATTGATAGCCGCGACATTCATGCTCAGGGCTGGATCACCTTGGGCCAATAGTCGGCATGCTTCGCAATAAGTGGCACAACTAAACATTTTGCCCCCGTCAGCGCGAGAGACTGTCATTTTCAAGAGATCACGTTTGGCACACTCTTTAAAAATATCGTCGGGCAGTCGATCTTTCTCCCAAATTCGCGTATTTGGCAAGACATAACTTGCGACAAAATTGCGTACTTCTTGGAGAAATTGAGACTCTTCTTCGGGTGTAGCCATCTGAGGGTTTTCTGTTGTGATCACGTCGTTGTCATCCTTTTCGAGTTGAAGTCATTTTATTTTACTAAGGCTGAACCGAAATGCCATACCGGGCCCAACCCATAAAAGACCAGTTCCCTTAGCAGAGAACTAAGGGAACTGAATCCATAAGTCAATTTGGAATTAAGCGATTGCTTTTGCGACCAAAGCCTTAAAAGCATCCATATCGTTTATCGCCAGTTCGCTAAGCATCTTTCTATCGACAGCCATACCCTTTTTGGTCATACCGTCAATAAGCGTGCTGTATTTTGTGCCACAAAGGTTGCAACCTGCACTAATTCTAACGATCCACAATCTTCGGAATTCACGCTTACGGGCCCTACGGTCACGAAAAGCATATTGTCCGCTCTTCATGACTTGTTCGTGGGCGTTTTTGAAAACGTTACGCTTCCTCTGGAAATAACCAGATGCTGCTTTTATAACTTTCTTGTGCCTCTTATGTCGCATGAGGCCGCGTTTTACTCTTGCCATTTTGTCCTCTTGTTTTGACCTTAAAGTGGTCGGGTCGGTACCAGTTCCGAATTCAGATTCTCTGAACCGTTATGGTCGAAGGTTTTCCGATATTATTATTCGTGAAGTTCTTACTTAGAGTGCAAGGAGTCTTCGGACTCGCTTGTTCTCGGTTTTGCTGAGTACAGCTTCAGTATCCAGTCGTCTCTTTTGGGAGCCCGATTTATGAAAGAACATGTGATTGTTCGCCGACTTTCGGCGCATGATCTTCCCAGATCCACTGATTTTAAACCGCTTCACTGCTGTTTTATGAGTTTTCAGCTTTGCCATCTTTGTGCTTTCCTGGCGCGATTGGGTTTATGACAGTGACCATTTCGCGTCCGCTAAGAGCCGGCTCTTTGTCTGGCTTGCCAAGTTCGGCCACGGCTTCTAGAACCATTTCGATCTTGCGCTTGCCCACTTCTGGATGAGCCAATTCCTGTTTTCTAAATCTGCAAACGACTCGAACTTTATCGCCATCGCTTAAAAACGACTTCGCTTTTCGGACAATGACCTGGATATCGTGTTCGCCGATATTAGGGCTTAACTTTACCCCTTTTACATCTTGGCCCTTAGGCTTCTTTTCTTTTTTGAGTTTGGATTGCTCGTATTTATGCTTTCCGTAGTCGACAATTTTGACGACAACTGGGTCGGCTTTTTCCGCGACGAGTACAAGATCAAGGCCTGCATCTTTAGCGTGGTTGAGAGCCTCGCGGCAAGTCATAACTCCTAATTGCCCACCTTCTGCGCCAATGACACGAACTTGTTCAAATCGCAAAAGTCGTTCATTAATGTCGGGCAAGGGTTCGCGCCTAGGTCGGCGCGTGTTCATTCTTGCTATGAGCGGTCACCTCGGAGAGCTGAGTTTTTCTGCATTCTTCTCTAGTATAGCTTCGGTAACAATACCGATACAACAGAGGCTTTTCAAAAACTTTCTTAAAAGTCCAGCGCCAGCAGGGTCTACTTTGGCGATTGCTTAAGTGGCCACTTGTCACTACCTGGTAAGATTTCTTTGGGGATGTTCCACGGAATTTGAATTCGATATGATGATTTCTAAGCCAAAAAATGTTGTTGTTATTGGTGCCGGAACCATGGGCAGTGGCATTGCAGCCCACCTAGCCAATATCGGGTTTAACGTGAGCCTGTTGGATCTCACCGATGATTCGACCCATGAAGCATTTGCAAAGGCTAGAAAGGCACGGCCTCCGCACTTTTATCTTGCGGATACTGCTGAAACAATTCGGCTGGGGAGCATTGCAAACAATCTCGATTGGGTACGTGAAGCTGACTGGGTTTGTGAGGCCATTATCGAAAAGTTTGAGGCCAAGGTGGGCCTCTATGAAAAATTGGAGCCGCTTCTTCGGCCGGACGCCTATATCAGCACGAACACTAGCGGACTCGAAATCTCCAGGCTCGTTCACAATAGGTCGGAATCCTTTCGCCGGAGATTTCTTGGGACTCACTTTTTTAACCCGCCTCGGTATCTCAAGCTCCTAGAACTTATTCCTAATCCCGAAAGTGATCCTGATGTCATCAAAAGCATGACAAATTTCCTGGAGAACGAGTGTGCCAGGCGAGTCGTCTTGGCCAAAGATACACCTGGCTTCATTGCTAACAGATTCGGAATGTGGTCCATGTATTTCGCGACCCATTGTGCAGAAAGGCTCGGCTTGACCATCGAGCAAGTGGACGCCATCACAGGGCCATTTATCGGACGCCCAAAATCTGGAACATTCAGACTAAACGACATTGTTGGGCTCGATATCATGGAAGACATTGCGAACAATCTAATTGCTCGTTGCCCACAAGACAGCCACACCCGCAACCTTATCCCACCAAGAAGTTTGCAATTCCTGCTCGAAAAGGGCTGGATTGGGGACAAAACAGGCCAAGGGTATTACCGGCGTGAAGGAAAAGAGCTCATGTCACTCGATCTTCATGGCCTCGGCTATCGGATTCGACTTGAGCCTGACTTGCCATCACTCAAAGAGCTAGGAAAGAAAGACCTCGCAACAAGAATTCGGGAAGGACTCAAGCTCCGTGATGAGGTGGGAGAATTCCTGCGTGCTTACCTTTTGCCAGCAATTGAATACGCAGAATATCTCCGAAAAGAAATAAGCCACAACATCGAAGACTTTGACCGAGTCATGAAGTGGGGATTTGGTTGGGAAGCTGGCCCATTCGAGATGGCTGACATGATCCGCGATGCAGAAAAGCCCTATTACCAAGGATCACACATTCTGGACTTTGACGGCGAGTATCAACCCCGGGTCTCCGAGGACGATTATCAGACAGTCGCTAATTATCCGGTTATTGAGAGTCAGAAGACATTTGATATCCACGATATGGGAGATGGCGTCAAACTGATTGCGACCAAAACCAAGATGGGAGTGTTTACGAATGAGCTTGTTTCTGAACTCGCTCATTTTCTAGAGAATTCCTCGGACGAACCCATTGTCTTAACAAGTTCATCGCGATCGTTTTCAGCAGGGTTTGATCTCCAATTTTTGTTGGATTCTGCTCAAGAAAAAAAGTGGGATGAAATCAAGAATTCACTTATAGCTTTGCAGCAACTCGGAGTTGCATTAAGCAAGAGAAGGTCTGTTGCTGCCGTGTTCGGATTCTGTCTGGGGGGTGGTTTTGAAATGGCTACATCTTGCGCTCAAGTTGTTGCCCTTGTGGAATCACAAATTGGTCTGCCAGAAAGCAGAGTTGGGCTGATTCCTGGAGGCGGAGGAGCCGCACATATGCGCCAAAGGCACTCAAGCAACGCGAAGATGCTCACTGAATCTGCCAAGCTCATCATCCAGGGTTATGTCTGTGCAAACGCAGAAGAGGCATGTAAATATGGTTTTTTGAGAAAGGACGACAAGGTCGTGTATCATCCAGACCGACTCTTGACAGAAGCAAAGCGGGCCGCACTCAAAGTTCAGCCAAATCCGGAGACCGATTGGCCCATAATTGTTGGTCCGGCTGGCGGAATGATTGAGCAAGCTATGACCGATCTCATGAAGTTAGGTGAAATGACAGAGCATGATCGGGTTGTGGGTGAACAATTGAGGCATGTCTTTATAAAGTCGACTGACTTCGAACAAGCTTTGACCAAGGAGAGAGAATCATTTGAAGTCTTACTTTCTCATGGTTTGACACTTGCCAGAATCAGACACATGCTCGAAACTGGAAAGCCCTTAAGGAACTAGGCACTTTACCGCGTGACGTCCCTGAGCAAGTTTCGCCTTCCCTAGTACCATCATTTCAGAAAATATGAAGATTCTTGTTGCCGTTAAGAGGGTGATCGATCCTTATGCAAAGGTCAAGCCGTTACCTGATGGCTCTGGGCTCGATGTTGCGAACACAAAGTTCGATATCAACCCATTTGACGAAATTGCAGTGGAAGAAGCCGTTCGGCAGAAAGAGTCCAATCCATCAATTCAAGTTGTCGTCGCATCCATTGGATCGGCTGCCTGCGAGGATCAACTCAGAAAGGCTCTGGCCATTGGAGCCGACGAAGCCATTTTGGTCGAAACCGAAGATGCGCTCGATTCAAGCGTTGTTGCTAACGAGCTTAAAGCCCTTGTTGAAGACATCAAGCCAGACGTTGTATTGATGGGTAAACAAGCCACCGATGACGATTGCAACCAAGCTGGGCAAATGCTTGCAGCTAAGCTGGGATGGCCCCAAGCCACCTTTGCTTGCAAGGTCACATTAGAACAAAGCAAAGCAACTGTGGCCAGAGAGACCGATTCTGGAGAAGAAACGCTGGAGATGCCATATCCTTGCCTTATCACAACTGACTTAAGATTGAATGAGCCTCGCTATATCGCACTGCCGGGAATCATCAAAGCACGAAGCAAGCCTCTCTCCAAGAGGCCGAGATTGACGAACGTTTCTCCAAAGGTTCGAGTCAAATCTTGGGATAGCCCTGCACCCAGAGCCGCTGGCAGAAAAGTTGGATCTGTCGACGAGCTCATTTCTGCGCTTAAAGAAGGAGGATTTCTTTGAAAACTTTACTTGTCACGTTTGATTCTGTAGAGTCCCAGATTTCCGGTGGATTTCAAAACGAACTGGGGGGTGAATTTGACAAAGTTACGGTAGCATCAAACATCCCCGCCGATAGCGCAAGCCAAGCTATTGCCACAATCGCCGGGGGATATTCGCACATTGTGGCTTGCTCTTCCATGCGAAGCAAAGACGTCATGGCTCGGGTAGCTGGAATTCTCGATGCTGCCATGATCACTGACGCTATCGCAGTAACCACTCCAACTGAATTCGTGCGGCCAATCTTGGCGGGGACTGTTTTCACAAAAGTTGAAGTCTTGGCTGAGCCTGTTGTCGTGACTTTTAGGGCGAGCGCATTCGCCCAACAGCCGATACATATTGTTCAGGAACTTGCCCTTTCATTCGAATCGAGCAAAACGACGATAGCTTCTACGCAGATCCGCTCAGGATCTCGACCTGATCTCACTCAAGCCAAAATCATCGTCTCCGGTGGAAGACCGCTCAAAGACAGTGCAACTTTCGAACAAATTATTGGAGGCTTAGCAGACAAACTTGGAGGAGCCGTGGGTGCCACAAGGGCAGCAGTCGATAGTGGAATTGCACCAAACGAGCTCCAAGTTGGCCAAACGGGAAAAATCGTTGCGCCTGACCTCTATATTGCCGCTGGAATTAGTGGTTCTACCCAACACATGGCAGGTATCAAAGACTCCAAATGTATTGTTGCGATCAATAAAGATCCAGATGCCCCAATTTTTGAGTTTGCAGATTTTGGTTTGGTTGCCGATCTTTTTGATGCTATTCCAGAGATTCACAGCAAGCTTTCAATTGACTAAATGAAGGCTTGATTGATTGAATTCAAAGCTTCCTTCAAACTGTTAAGATCTGGCAATTCCCCAAGGCTCGGAGTCACTTCGACATAGCGGATAATCCCTTCTTTGTCAATGATGAATACCGCTCGTTGAGCAACACTGGCACCAAGACCCGCAAAATTTTCGAATACAACGTCGTAAGCCTTGATCGTGGCTTTTGAAAAATCGGACAAAAGTTGAATCTTGATTCCCTCAGCTTTGGCCCATCCCTCGAGCGAATATGGCATGTCGACACTTATTCCAAAGACAGTCGCGTTCAATTCGTCGTAATTTGCAAGATCATCAGACATTGTGCAGAGCTCAGTCGTACAGACTCCAGAAAATGCAGCTGGGAAAAAGATCAAGACAACCGAACCCGTCTTGAGAGCTTTATCAAGCGACACGTCTGCGACTCCCTCTGGAGATTTGCTTTTGAGTGTAAAGAGCGGAGCCGGAGTACCAATCGATAATGCCATTGACGTTAACTATCACACATTACATCTTTTTTTTGCTTGAAACATTCCAGAGCGCTTTGGACACGATCTGCAAGTGATGAATTAAGGTAAGTTTTCTCGTGCCTGTTGTATCTCTGACAAAAAAGGAAGCCGCGCGAGCATTAGCCAACTTTCACTTTAAGCAAGGTTCTTTAGAATTTGCATTTCAGAGACTAGGAAGTGTGCAATTTGATCCTCTTAGCCCCATTGGCTCGAACCATGACTTGGTGCTCAATGCCCGAGTGATTCACTACAAAATCGACGATTGGAAACAAATCGCATACAATCAGCGAGCAATTTATGACGGTTGGGACAAGATGGCCAGCTTAGTTTCCATGGATCTATGGCCGGTACGTCGCTTTTACCATGACCTTTTTCGCAACTCTTTTGACAAGATTTTCAACGAACACCCTCACGCTGTTGAAGCAATTCTAAAAGAGATTTCAAACCGGGGGCCCATGCAACCCAAGAATTTTGAATTTCAAGAGCACAAGCCAGATTGGGCTGGGAGCTGGTATGGCCCAAGTTTGACAAAGCAAACTCTTCGAGCTCTTTGGCATTGTGGATACGTTATGACTTCTAATCGGGTCGGAAAACAGCATGTTTACGATCTAACAGAACGAGTTGTCCCTGCTCATTTGCTTAAGGCACCGCATCTCACTCAATCTCAAGCCATCAAGCAAATTGTCTTCGACCGCCATCGTGCGATGGGGTTACTTAGACCTACGGCCCCATTCGAAGTCTGGAGCCTTTCCACCCGCCTTTCTGGTGCCCGCCACCAAGCTATTCGCGATCTTAAGACCGAGGGCAATATTACAGAGGTTGAAATAGAAGGAATGACTTATCATGTTATTCCCGACTTTTTGGAACAGATTCAAAAGAAGCCTAAGAAAAGAGTAACTTTTCTGGCCCCGCTTGATCAATTTATGTGGGATCGAAAAGCTATCCAGCACATTTTTGGGTTCAACTACGTTTGGGAAGTTTATGTGCCAGAGGCCAAGCGACGCTGGGGATATTATGTTCTTCCAATTCTCTACGGAGATCAGATGATCGGCCGAGCTGAATTTATTGGAAAACGAGGCATCTTGAACGTGAAATCTTGGATGTATGAACAAAACTTCGTACCATCTAAGAATTTTATCGATGAGGCAAGTCAGGCGATATTACGCCTCATGAACATGGCAGAACTTCGAGATTTGACAGTAGAACCGTCGGTCGGTAGTGCCTTTCGAGATATTCTTGAACAATGCACGAAGCGTTTTGGGGAATTGACCTAGGCGGGACAAAAATTGAGGGTGTCGTCCTCTCTGTCCCGTCTTCTGATTCCTTAGAAGTCCTTGCGCGGATGCGAATTCCTACTGAATCTGACCACGGCTACAACCACATCTTATCAAGAATCGACTTGCTCTTAAGCATGATGAGTGCTGAGACTGGCCTTAGCAAACCCAAAAAATTAGGAATTGGAACTCCTGGAGTTTTGCGCCCATCGACGCAAACGATGAAGAATTGCAATACAACTTGTCTCAACCATCAGCCTTTCCTAGCCGACCTCCAAGAAAGGCTCGGACTTGAAGTCTCAATGGCAAATGACGCTGATTGCTTTGCCTTAGCTGAAGCAACTTTTGGAGCAGGTCGGGGTTTTCAGAGTGTTTTTGGCATCATATTGGGAACGGGTGTAGGAGCGGGCATTGTCCTGGGTGGAAACCTTCATCAAGGACCAAATGGGCTTGCCGGCGAGTGGGGACATATGACTCTTGATCGCATGGGGGACGAATGTTACTGTGGCCGGCGAGGGTGTGTCGAACAGTATTTGAGTGGCCCTGCAGTAGAGAGGCACCATTTTGAAGCTACCGGCCAAAAAATCACTTTGAAAGAACTCTCTCGAACTCAAACTCCAGAATCTGTGCAGACCATTCGATGGATGTGCCAGCAATTCGGATTCGCACTCGCCCAAGTTGTAAACGTCCTCGACCCGGACATCATCATCCTAGGTGGAGGAGCTGGCCAGGTGCCACAGCTGCTGAATCAAGGAGTCGTGGAACTCAAGAGGAACGTATTTGGCCCGGACATGTGTACCCGAATCGTGATACCAGAACTTGGCGACAGCGCGGGCGTATTTGGAGCTGCACTTTTGACAAAAACTATACCAGTAACATCAAAGTTGTGATTCAAGTTCCCATTTGGCCAACGCATTGATCCAATTCAAAGCAATAAACAGGTGTTGGAACTAATCCTATAGGCCTTATCTTAAACCTAAGCAAGTTTCGCCGATTCGCATCGAGGTACGTACTAGCGGGGATCGGCAAGTAAGCAAATTGTGTAGACAAACCAATATTGAATTGCTGGATTGGATCAAATGTTCCTAAACCGGGATTGAAAGCTTCAAGGTTTAACTGATAATTTCCGCCATTCGCCATTCTCACCTTGTATAAAACTCCAATTTGAACTGTTGTCGTGGGAAATTTCTCCGATTGAACAGAAAATTGAATCGGGGCAACTGTGAGGTTCGGAACTAACGACTTGCATACTCTCAACACGTCATTGTCTCGGTCGTCCAAACAGGATGGTGTATTTGAAGTTACGGCACCGAAATTAATGCTTGAAAAATCGTACTGAAAAACTTGCAGTTTCTGAGCTTCTCTTTCGGTCGAGCGAATCATTGAAATTGGATGCCCAGTTAAGCTCTCATTGCCAGAAATAAATGGAATAACAGTCAATTCTCCAAATCCAGATGTAAACACACCTGGTGTTCCGAAATTAATTGGTGCTGACAAACTGACAGCATTTGAGAAACTAAACCCGGGTCCCGAAATTTTTGTCGCCACTGCTGTTGTGCGACTTATTGTATAGAGTCCTGCAGACCCATCTGCCAACGCCTTCATGACATAGAGACTCCCATCTTGACCAAAGGTCATATCCGTAAAATTGAGTGGAGTAGTGCCGGTAATTGTTCCAACAAGGGTACTCCCATTAACAGCTCCGAAGTTATAGAGGTTTGAAGTTGCAGAATCAATGGCCCAGCAGATACCAGATGGGTCGACTCCAAAGGAATGAATCTGCGACCCAGTCAAAAATGGAAGAGTACGAAACAACACGGGGGCACCCGAAGCTAATGGGAATACATAGAGGTTCCCGTTCGATATGGTCAAAAATCGACTTAGAGAAGGGCTGTAGCCAAGTGTTGCTGTGTTTGTCAGCCCGATATTTCTGATAAAGGTTTGGATTCCAGTTGTATCGTCGATCTGATAAAGATTCCCGGAAAGATCTATTCCAACTAGAGGATCGGCAATGCTAGGCTGAGCGACCCACATCAAACCTAGCAGACACATGATTTTCTTGAACATGTGCATATTTTGCAATAGCCGAACCGAAAATTTCTATGAATATTAAGGAGGACAATATTCCAAGCAATTTTTCGGCAATTTCTGGCCTGAACTACCTCAATGTTAATGATGGTCCACTCACAAAATGACCTAAGCAAAGTGATAATGAATCAAGAACCGGCTTTACTTCCCTCTGAAAAACAAAAAGACCCCTATGATAAGGGGTCTTAAAATTTATTATCCGCGCAACGTGCCTATCTTGCGGGAGGTCGCCCTCCAACTACTTCCGCCGCTGAGGAGCTTAACTTCCGTGTTCGGGATGGGAACGGGTGTGGCCTCCTCGCCATGGTCACGCGAATAAACTGTGTTGTGCTTTGAGATTTGAAAGCACTTTAACAACCGTACAAAGAGTTTGTAGGCTGTCCGTTAAAGGACACCGAATAAAGAGCTTATTATTAAGCCCTCGGCCAATTAGTACCGCTCAGCTTTGACATTACTGCCTTTACACCTGCGGCCTATCACCATGTAGTCTTCATGGGGCCTTACCTAAAAGTGGGAGGTCTCATCTTGAAGTTCGCTTGGCGCTTAGATGCTTTCAGCGCTTATCGATTCCAGACTTGGCTACCCAGCGTATGCCCCTGGCGGAACAACTGGTACACCATAGGTCTGTTCACCCCGGTCCTCTCGTACTAAGGGCGACTCTTCTCAAACCTCCTGCGCGCACAATGGATAGGGACCGAACTGGCTCACGCCGTTCTGAACCCAGCTCGCGTGCCAC
>CAZOVP010000013.1:0-53008 GCA_964583465.1 uncultured Fimbriimonadaceae bacterium
TTGCAGACCGAACAGGTGGCGGATTTGTCTATGGCGTAGCCAACCAGGCTATCGCTGACACCCCAATCCTGCTCAACGGTAACAACGGTCAGAACTTCTCTGGCAACTCGCCACAGCCAACATTGAACATCCACACCGATGGAACCATGCGAGCTCGAATCGAGATTCAGCAGACCGGCCTCTCGCCAGTTGCTGTTCCTTGCGTCGCAATTGACTACGTCGGCCTTACAATCACTCCGTAATTCAAAAATTATTTGTGATTGGAGCGGAACCCCGGGCCTAGGCTCGGGGTTCTTTTCTGTTTCGTTTCGGCCCTGGCGAAAATACTGGTTTGGCTCATTTTGTGTATGGTCAACGCGAATCTGGCAAGCGTTCTAGGGCGTTCCAATTGATCAAAGTGATACTATAAAGGGAACTATGCGCGTTATGTCTTTATTCGCTTTCGTCTCCTGCGCTTTGGTCTCTTCGATGACTTTTGCGCAAAAGACTCCGCGTCTTTTAGGTTCGTACGAAAAAATCATGCCTCTTGGGGCTTATAAGATATTAAGGATGGATCGGATCGGTGGTCAAAACAAGATCGAAGTCGGACCGTATCTTCCCTACCGTGGTGGCGAAGGGTTCCCGACCAAATCTTCCTCGGTCGCCTTTGATAGTTTCGAATTTAATCCAGCGACAATTGGGACGACTTTGGATCCCGCAGAGAGGGGTGATTACGGTGCCTCCTGTGGACTCGGAGCCAACAGATGGGTTTTTGACGATGCCTATACCAATGGGGGCAGTTATAACGATATGACCGTTGTCTCGGGTACCGCAGGGGTCAGGGCGAATCGAGCGGGAGTCGCATTCTATTGCCAGCTCAATCACGCTTTTACGAATTTGGCTGTTGTTATCGGAACTTCTGAGAATTTTGTCTCTGCAAACACAGGCGCTGGTGGAGCATTTGACGGAGGAGTCAACAGTCGAGGTGACCTCGATAGATATCTTGTTGTTTTTGGACCAAGAACCAACACCACGAACGTCTACTATGTCGCCGACATTGATGCTTCGCTGTTTGGTGGCCCAATTTCTTGGAAGATGCCTGTCGATGGTTCTGGCGGATATTATGTTGTCCCTGGCGATTGGAACGCTGGCACACAAGTCATGACACTCGGATTTTCGCAACAGATGAACTGGGGTTGCAAAGCTGGAAACCCTTCATCGCAGGGAGGAAACCAATGGGATGACGATTTTCCTTTAGATGGCCAATGGACACAAACAGCGAATGAGCTTTACAATTACACAGGCTACAACTCCAATGGCTCATCCTCGGCATGCCCGGATCCAGGATGCGCCATGATCACTTTCCTTTATGCAGCCCCCGCAGTTCTTGCTCCGACAGCGCTCAACGTGTTGCTTGGCTCGATTAGCACGGGTTCTGTTACCGATTTGGCAGCGACAGACGATGTGAAGCTAAAACTTTGCAAGGCACTCGTTCCTACTTTGACTTCGCCAAAGATCAGATTTGACCTCGATTACCTCAGTCCTTATGCGACTGCGACCGCTATTACATTAAACGTAAATGCGAATATGAACAACGGTGGCAGTTTTGCCATTCGAGGCTTTATTGCTGATCGTACTGGTGGCGGATTTACCTATGGATCAGCGAACCAGGTGATTGCAGACACAGCCATTCTCCTCAATGGTGGAGTTGGTCAAGTCTTTAGTGGAGCTTCAACAAATGTTGCGAATAATATCTACACCGATCTCACGATGCGCGTTCGAGTTGAAATTCAGCAGACTGGTCTATCGCCCGTGGCTGTTCCTTGTGCGTCCTTTGATTCTGCAACCCTGACTGTCACACCATAAGTGAAAACAAAACGGGCTCCCAGCCTTACCGACTGGGAGCCCGTTATTTTGTTGTCCAGAGAGACATAGGTTCATGACGAACCTTTATTTCTCAGTCCAGGGTCGCTAAAACCCTACACCTCTCTGGCGAAATTTGTTTTGAATCATACGACTACACCACCTCCTAATTTGGCAAAAGTACACGACCTTGATTCTCAATCGTGCCTATTTTTTAGAACGGCAGAAAGCGATCAAAAGTTTCCAAAAAATGTTCAAGATTCGCGGTCAACGGAAAGAATCTTATATCTTTGAGTTCCAGCAGGTGCCTCGACTTGAACCTCATCACCATTCGTTTTGCCGATGAGTGCCTCGCCTAGGGGCGAGGTGATGCTTATGAGATCGTTGGCAGGATCGGCCTCGAATCCGCCGACCAAAACAAAAGTAATCTCGTCCCCCCATTCCAAGTCTTTCACTCGAACCGTTGAACCCAAGTGCGCCACATCCACAGGGTGCTGATCCGTTTCCACAACCTTTGCAATTTGCAAGACATGTTCTAAATCTGCGATTCGCCCTTCCAAGCGCTTTTGGTTCAGCTTGGCTTCGTGATACATCGCGTTTTCACGAAGATCACCATGTGACTTGGCCTCGCGAATGTTATCCGCCACCTTTTGACGCTCAACCGATTTGAGCTGCTCAAGTTCCTTTTTGAGCTTGTCATAACCTTCTGCGGAAAGCAACATAGAAACACTATTTTGTCATGAATTTCGGGGTTAAATGGGTCGCGTTGACTGTTACGGCCATCATTGTCAGTTTTAATACACGCGAGCTCCTCAGGCGCTGTCTGAAGAGCTTGGACAGTTGCGAGTCGGTGATCGTGGTTGATAACAATTCCAACGATGGATCACCTGACATGGTGGAATCCGAGTTTCCCGATTTTACGCTTGTCCGACTTGAAAAGAACCTTGGATTTGGCGCAGCAAACAACATTGCATTAAAGCAAGTGACGACCGATTTGGCTCTTCTGTTGAACTCTGATGCTTTTGCATTGCCAGGTGCCATTGAAAAACTCAAGGCGGTATTCAAAAGTACAGAGGTTGTTGCAGCTGGGGGTCGATTATTTGATCCAGATCATCCTGCAAAAACTCAGCCTTCTTGCTGTTCAAAGCTCACCCTTTGGGCCGTCTTTTGTGAGCAAACCCTCTTGGAAAAAGTCTTTCCAATGTCACGGATATTTTCGCCATATTGGCAGACACCCCGAATTATGGTAAACCACCGACCTAGCGAAACTTATGAGGTGGAACAAGTTATGGGAGCTTGTCTTATGTTAAAGCCAGGGTTGCTATTTGATGAACGCTATTTTCTCTATTGTGAAGATACCGATCTCTGTATTCGTCTTCGTAAGCAGGGCAAGATCTTGTATGTTCCAGATTCTGAATTTGGCCATAATTTGGGAGCATCAAGTCAATCTAATCGTTGGATGTCGATCGCTCGCTACAACCGTGGCAAAGAACTGACATTTGATATCCACAACGGAAGAACTGCGAGCATCATCTGTTTCGTGATGAACCGACTGGGAGCTCTCTTTAGGCTTCTCATTTGGCTTGTTCCTACGGCAACTACTTTGGGACTCGTCCATGCTTTTCGAACCAAAAGTTGGATGTTTTTTCAGGTTTTGATTGCACCCATTTCTGGCCCACCGAACCCGAAATCTTAGGGTTTCTTGAGGTTCAATTTGACGAGCCAAATGTTTCGAAATCGTATTTTGCTCCCATGATTCTGAATCAGAATCGGTCCACGATCAAGGGCGATCTTGTCGAGTCCAGCTGCTGTATTTTTTGACTCCAGAACCACTCGGGTGTGAATCCTTATTCCATTGTGATCGACCGTTACTACGGGCTTTTCTCTGATATTCCCAATATTGTCCAGTCTGGCACCACGAAATGTAATGTCATATGTGTTCCAATTTTCTGGAGGAATGATAGCGTTTTTGTCGGGATCTTTCTGTCCATAGATGGCACCTATCCCCCCAAATTTGTACGTTGAATTGTTATAGCAATCCAAAATTTGGATTTCGTATTTGCCTTGGTTGTAAATTCCGCTGTTCGATCGTGCCTGGTCTTTGAGCTCACTTTGCAAGGGTAACCAAAATTCGACGTGGAGTTTATAGTCTCCAAATTCCTCCTTCGTCACGATGTCGGGAGTGCCTGGTTTCACTTCCAAGTAACCATCATGAACATCCCATTTCAGTGGTTCCCCACTGCCCCGATGAATCCAATGAGAAGTGTCTTTGCCATCAAATAGGACAATGGCGTTTTTGGGGGGCTTTGTAAATTTGATGTTCTTTATGACTTGAATGTCATGGGAATTCTGAGTTTGTAAGCTCGGAGAGTACCAAAAAACTGGCAACATGGCAAGATGATTGTACCGCTGGAAACTTGGAATGCATTCAGGTTCATATGAATCTCGAAACAGAATTCTGGGATGTAAATCGACGCGAAAAACTGTCGTTCCTCAATCCTAATCGTGCTATGCTGAAATTGAGGATTCTTGGATTGAGTCCTGACCAATTTTCAGGAGATTTTCAAAGTTGAAACAGTACACGCCAGACAAAATTAGAAATGTGGCCATTGTCGGTCATGGTGGCTCCGGAAAGACGATGCTTGTAGAACACATGCTCTATACAGCCGGTGCCGCGGATCGAGTTGGTTCCGTCGATTCGGGAAACACGCAGAGCGATTTCGACCAACTTGAGGTCAAGCGAAAAATATCAATCAGCGCTTCAATTTTGCCTCTGGAATGGCACGATCACAAAATAAATCTTATCGATGTTCCAGGATATCCAGACTTCATCGGCGACCTCCATGCTGTTGCTCGTGTTGTTGATGCCATGATTCTTGTTTGCGAGGCCAAGCGCGACCTCGATGTTGGATTCGATCTTGCATGGGAAGTCGCTGAGCAACATGGCCTTGCTCGGTGTATTTTTGTCAACAAACTCGAACGCGATAATGCCGACTTTTCTGGCTTGATGGAAACACTTCATGCCCGATATGGAAACAAAGTTGTTGAATGTCAAATCCCTATCGGCCATCAAGCTGCATTCTGCGGAGTTCTCGATCTTATAAATATGAAAGTTTATAAGGGCAAAGATCGAGGAGAAGAGATTGAAGAAATTCCGAGCGGTTATACCGACGAAGCCAATCGGCTCCATGACAAGATCATGGATAGCGCAGCTGAAGGTGAAGATAGCCTGATGGAAAAGTACCTGGAAGGAGGCTCTCTCACGGAAGAAGAAGTGGAGCATGGCTTGATGGTCGGTACAAAGGAAGGGCGAGTTGTGCCTGTACTTGTCGGCTCAGCAGCAAGCGGAATCGGGGTTGCCACTCTTCTCGACCGAATTGTAGGCGAATTGCCATCACCGCTCTACCATCCTTTCACGACACTGGATGGCAAGAAAATGGATGAGGATCCCAACGGGCCACTTGTTGGATTTGTTTTTAAGACAACCGCCGATCCTTATGTCGGAAAGATCAACTTTGTTCGGGTCTTTAGTGGAATGCTCAAGGCCGACGACCACGTACTCAATGTCTCTCATGACAAAGACGAGCGAGTTCATAATCTTTTCTTTTCTCATGGCAAGACTCAAGAGCCCGCCCAGGTCGTTTGGGCCGGAGATATTTGCGCCATCGCGAAGCTCCAAGATACGCACACTGGAGACACTCTTTCAACGGCAAAGGATAAGATCCAGCTACCAGCTGTTGAATTTCCAGAACCAATCTATCGAGTAGCAATACACCCAGTTTCAAAAGCCGACGAAGACAAGCTCGGCACAACAATCGAGCGATTACTCGAAGAAGATCCGACCCTCAAATACACACGAGACACGGTCATGCACCAAGAGTTGCTGGAAGGAATGGGTGATATCCATATTGATACCGCTATAGAAAAACTCAAGGTTCGATTTGGAGTGAATCTCACCATCGGCGAAGCTAAGGTGCCTTATCAGGAAACGGTTAAGGGTTCTGCAAAAGCTCAAGGGAAATTCAAGCGACAAACTGGTGGCAAAGGCCAATATGGTGATTGCTGGCTGGAACTCGTTTCTTTGGGGCGTGGCGAAGGCTTCCAATTTGAAAATAAAGTTGTGGGTGGAGCTATACCGAAAAACTTTATTCCGGCAATCGAAAAGGGCATCCGCGATACCATGGCCTCTGGCTTCCAAGCTGGATTTCCGATTGTAGATTTCAAAGTCATCGTTTACGACGGTTCATATCACGATGTCGACTCAAGCGAAATGGCATTTAAGTCTGCAGCCCGAATTGGGTTCAAAGCCGCGGCAGAAAAGGCCCAACCCACCATCCTGGAACCTGTGATGCAAGTCAGTGTGGATGTTCCAGATGAAGCGGTCGGGGATGTTGTAGGCGACCTCAACACCAGGCGGGGCCATTTGCAAGGTATGGATCAAGTTGCAGCTGGAAAGACTCGTGTGAACGCACTCGTTCCCATGGCTACCATGATGCGATATGCCCTCGATTTAAGATCGATTACAAAGGGGCGTGGAATCTTCCGAGCAAACGTCTCGCATTATGATGAATTGCCACATAACGAGCAACAAATTCTTATCAAAGAATACGAAAAGCATCGAAAAGAAGAAGAAGATTGATCTCGTTGACTTCGGCCCAAACCTTAAAGTTTGGGCCAAAAGCTCTTAAGCCGCAAGTTGGAACGAGTCCAGCGCTTTGTTAACTTCTTGCTTAACAACGTCGCTGACAATTGAGAATTGCGCTTCTGGCAGGCCGACTTCGGCTGCTAAAATTGGATCGATTTCATCAGGAGCCGGAACGCCACTATGGTTGTACCCACACTTGTTGGCAATAACTTCGGCAAGTGCAACAACTTTAGAAGTCGCTTCGTATTCGCTTACGGCCATCGGATCGCCTGAGAGTCTGATGGCGTCCATCATGACCGGACTTAGGTTCCAGTTCTTCGCCAAAACGGTGCCCACTTCGCCATGAGTAAAGCCAAGTAGCTCTCGTTCAGCGACCTCAAGTGGTATTCGAGATTCACGCGCTCTCACAATGGCCGTTTGAAGATCGTTGGGTACAAATTTGTCCATGGCTAAAAGACCAATTTCATGCAACATTCCTGCACAATAGAGTTCTTCGGCTTTGCCTGGCAACTTCAATTTGCCTAAGATACGAGCGGCAGTTGCGACGGCCATGCTATGAGCCCAGTAACTGATGAGATCGAAAGCAGGACAAACGTTCTTGCCAGAGATCATCTGTTGCATCGCTATGCTGACAATGACTGATCGAGTTGTTGTCATTCCTAAAAAGCTAACGGCGCGACCAAGGGACGATACTGAGGTCGCTCCATAGAACGCCGAATTTGCGACTTTGAGAATCTTCGCGGTAATTGCGGGATCCATTTCAATAGCCTTTTCAATCTCCCTTGGACTCGTGTCTGGATCGTCCGCGAGCTTAAGAACCTTACTTGCGGCTTGCGGTAAGGCTGGTAGATTTTCGCTCCGAGACATCCTGATCTCTAAACTTGCCAAGTCCATCTTCTAAATCTTCGGTTCATGGTGGCCCTTCCTTTCCTAGTGAAATCACTATTTGACCAACTAATTGAAACTTTCTTTAACTTGCGAGCGTTACTTGAGTATGGTACGCTCATGAACTTGAGCGTATAACTAGCATGGCAAAGGATTACTACGCAATATTGGGAGTTGCTAAAAATGCTGACGAAAAAGCGATCAAAATGGCTTATCGTAAGCTTGCTCGGAAGTATCACCCTGACGTTAACCCTAACAATTCTGAAGCAGAAGCTAAATTCAAAGAGGTGGGAGAAGCTTATGCTGTGCTAAGCGACCCAGAGAAGAGGTCAAAATACGATCGATTCGGAGATAACTTCGAAAACCTCAATTTTGGTGATTCCGGAGGGGGTGGATTCCGAGGCGACTTCCAAGATTCAGATCTTGATTTTGGGAGTATCTTTGGAAATCTCTTTGGGATTGGTGAATCGTTTCAAAAAGTCAGACAGGTTCCCCCAAAAGATGTCGAACGCACAATTGAAGTGACACTTGAAGAGATTGATAAGGGTTCGCAAAGGTCATTGACATTCCAAACCGAAGATGCGTGCTCGACCTGTCAGGGATCGGGTCAAGTACGGATCACTGGCGGACGATCTCAAGGCCCTTGTCCAACTTGCCGTGGAACCGGAATAGTTCCAACCCAACGCAAGATTACAGTCAAAATTCCTGCTGGCTTCGCAGATGGCAAGAAGCTCAGAGTTCCCGGCGGAGGCACTAAAGGTTCTCAGGGAAAATCTGGCGATCTTTTTGTCCTTGTCCGAGTAACCACCCATCCAAAGTTCAAGCGAAAGGGCGATGACACAGAAGTGGATGTGGATGTTTCCTTTACAACTGCAGCCCTCGGCGGCTCCGTGACTGTTCCCACTCCACGGTCTTCTGGGAAAATGAAAATTCCAGCCGGAACCCAGTCGGGCCAGATTTTTAGATTGCAAGGATTGGGAATTTCAAAATTGGGGGGCGGTCAAGGCGACCTGCTCGCTAGAGTCAAGATCACTGTTCCAAAAACATTAAGTTCCAAACAGCGCGATCTTTTAGTCGAATTTCAAAAAATAGAAAACGAATCATGAGACACTCGAACAAACCTGTTTATATGATTGGAGTAGCGGCCCAGCTTTGCAATGTACATCCTCAAACTCTTCGTCAATATGAGCGAATGGGTTTAGTGATTCCTTCGCGAGTCGGCGCCAAGAATCGGCTTTTTAGCGATTTTGATATTTCTCGGGTTCGCCAAATTCAAAGGCTTACTCAGGAAATGGGTGTAAATCTCGCAGGCGTCGAAATCATTTTGAGGCTGCTCGATGACCTTGAAGACGTGAGAGCGGACCTTGAATCTCAGATGCAATCTTATGCTGCAGAAGTCGAACTGAGAGTTCAAAGCTTGTTGGCCAACAGCAATACTCCTATTCGAGCTGATGAGCCGTTGCTTCCAATTCCAAAGTTCAAAAGCAAAAAACCAATCGGCGATATCTAATTATTCAGATCGAAGGGCTTCAATTGGGCTGAGTTGGGCTGCGCGGGCAGCGGGATATATTCCGAAAACAATTCCGATCAATGCTGAGAACGACGCGGAGATAATTCCAACACCTAAATCGAATGGCATCTGCAAACCAGAATTGCTAGGGAATTTGAAATTAGTGGTAAGAACGGTCACTCCCTTTCCAATGAGAAACGCCAATGCCATACCTATGAGTCCACCCACAAACGAAAGCAGAGCAGCTTCCACCAAAAATTGAGAAAGGATGGCCCCTTTAGGGGCCCCAACAGCTTTCCTCAATCCAATTTCCCTTGTTCTTTCGGTGACAGAGACGAGCATAATGTTCATGATCCCTATTCCACCCACCAAAAGCGAAAGCGCGGCCACGCCCGAAAGAATAACTCCAGCACCGACAACGACGCCTCCTAAGATTGCGATCATGCTCTCCCGGGAATCGACGCGATAAATTGGTTTATTGCCCGATTTTTGCATCATGACCTCCCAAACATTGTCCATACCTTGTTGAACCGTATAGCCTTGTTTGGGCCTGCATGTGATATAGCTCACAGCATCTCCTCCGAGCCACTTCTTTTGAGCGGTTGATAATGGCAGCCAGACGTCCTTTCCGTTGCTCTGCCCCATGATGTCAATTCTCTCCATCACCCCGATGACTTCCAAGGTGACGCCAGAAAAATTAACGGTTTGGCCAATCGGATCTTTATCTCCAAACAACATTTGCTGAACTTCGTTGCCAATCACACAAACATTCGAAAGGTTATCTATGTCTTCTTTCGACATATGTCTTCCCTTTGAAATCCCAACTCGGCTGAGTTCTGCCTGGTTTTGGTCAGTCGCGAACACGCGAGGATCTTTGACATCGCGGTCGAGCCTGGTGATCGGCTTCCCGCCGATTTGGAAAATGCCCGAAACAATATCAATGGTTGAAGCTCTTGCTTTGAGATATTCAACATCGTCGGTTGTAAGCTTGTCGATGTTTCCCATACCCATTTTCGAATTTCTGCCGGGGTCGAAAAACAAGATAATTGTATCCGCCCCTAGCTTTTTGATCTCATCGGTGAGATACATTCGAAATCCACCTGAGACCTCGACAATGAGCGACACGCTCATGACACCAATGATCACACCAAGCATGGTGAGGAATGCTCTGAGCTTGTGCAACCGGAGCATGTCTAACGCGACGAAAAAGGATTCGAAAATATTCAATTCGCGCTCCCCTTATTCGTCGTTGACACTAATCATGCCTTTGCGTTTTGGCCCTTTATACTCTGGCTTCACAAGTTCCAAACCTTCTTGAACGCCACTCAAAATCTCAACCTCAGACGACGATCTTGCCCCGACAGTGACCTTGACTTTAGTGCCTTTATCATTCTTGTCCTTTGGGTTTTTAGGAGCAAGAATCAGGTAGTTGCCGTCTTCATCAAGCCCCAAATACTCGCTTGGCACCTTCAAAACGCCCTTTTTGTCAACAACCTTCATCGTGCATTTGGCAGACATTCCAGACTTGAGTTTCGGACTTACTCCTTCCAAGGTGATTTCAACTTTATATTTGACCACTGTGTCACTAGAAACCGCTTGAGCAGAAGCAGAAGTCATACTTGCTGGCGCAATTTTTGTGACTTTGCCCTTAAATGTTTCGGTGGGAAATGCATCAACGGAAATATCAGCATTTGTTCCTATCTGCAACTTAGCGACGTCAATTTCATTGATATTGAGCTTGACAATAAGGCTCGACCGATCTTCGAGTTGAACAATTGTTGTGCCTGCACTAAAGCTATTTAGACTCGCCACTAGCTCGCCAACCTGAACAGACTTTACTGTGACAAGACCTGATATTGGAGCAATAATTCTAGTTTCTCGAAGTTGACGTTGTCCATCACTGAGAACACTTCTCAATTGCTCAATCTGGGCCAGTTGCTGACGCCGTCCCGCCTGGAGTGCACTGATATCTCGTAACTGGGCTTCCGCGTCACTGACATCTCTAACAGCACGAAGATATTGCTCCCTTTTTACTGAATCTTGAATGGTATTAGCCTGGGCCTGATCAAGCGCTGACTGAGCTTGGCGCACCTTTTCGGCGACCTCGTCTCGCTCAATCTTTTGGCTCATTTCCAGCCTCGAATTCGTTTCCTGCGCATTTTTCAGCTTTGTTTCTGCAAGCTGTAATTGAAGATGGGCACTTTCGACATCCCTCTCTGAAACATAACCAAGTTCGAGCAAGTGTTTCAGGCGGTTGTATTCTTTGGTGGCAATTTCGAAGTTATTCTGTGAATCCCGAACTGCAATTTGTGATCCCAACTTGGCATTAGGCTGGCTCACATTCACAAGTTGGTCAAGATTGTATTTGGCCGATTTAAGGGACGCTTGAGCAGATGTCACGCTGGATCTCGTGAGATCCGGCTGCACTTTCAGTTCCATTTGAACTTGTCTAAGATTTGATCTTGCCTTGTCTAATGAATTCTGGACAGTGATTCTGCGTTGCGCAATTTCAACATTTTGGCGATCTGCACCAGCCATAGCCCCTCGGACTTGAGCAGAGTTTTGATCAACCTGCAACTGAGTTTCTTGGGGATCAATTTCAGCGATGATCTGGCCAGCAGATACGGTCATGCCTTCGTCCACATTCAGGTTCTTGACTCGGCCAGAGACTCGGCTTTTGACCTCTACGACCTTGGCCGCTTGAAGGGTGCCTGTTTCGATAACCTTGACAACCATCTCGCCCTTAGCGACTTTGACCTTTACCTTGGAATCTTCTTTTTTGGGTTGCATCATGCTGCAGCCACTAAGAGCAGCAAGCAAAAACAAAGGAAGAGAAAATTTCAAATTCACGTTTTGACCCCAAGCTGATGAATCTTTTTCAGCTCTATGTGGTTATACCAATGAGTTCAGCAAGAAGTTGCGATATCGGGCCGAATGGAAGGTGGCAAGCTAGGCTAAAATGTTGGCAATGTTATCAATCAAGAATATAGACGTCTACTACGGCGCGATTCAGGCGCTGAATGATGTCAGTCTTGAAGTCAATGAAGGCGAAGTTGTCTCAATCATAGGATCAAATGGTGCAGGTAAGAGCACATTGTTACGATCCATCAGTGGCTTGGTGCGACCCCGTTCTGGCAAGATATCTTTTCAAGATGAAGAGATTCAGTCCTTACCTGCTGACAAGATTGTCATGAAAGGAATCAGCCAATCTCCCGAGGGGCGCAGAATTTTTACCAATATGACAGTCCAGGAGAACCTGCAACTTGGAGCGTTCACAAGAAACGATTCTGAGATTCAGGCTGATATGGATAAGGTTATGAACAAATTCCCTCGGGTACGCGAAAGGTTGAAACAAAGCGCTGGAACAATGTCTGGAGGAGAACAACAAATGCTCGCCATTTGTAGGGCCCTCATGTGCAGACCAAAATTGCTGCTTCTTGATGAACCGAGTATGGGCCTTGCTCCAAACCTAGTCACTGAAATTTTCAAAATCATTACTGAGCTCCATGGAGACGGGGTTACGATTTTGCTGGTTGAACAAAATGCACACCGCGCTCTTGAAGTCGCAGATCGGGCCTATGTGCTTGAAACTGGGAATATCGTTCTGCAAGGTGCGGGGAAGGATCTTCTCCACGACCCCAAGGTCAAAGAAGCCTATTTGGGTGGATGAAAAACCTCTTTTTTGAAACTCTGGACGAGAAACACATCTCCGCTATCATGGAGATCGAGAGAATCTCGCAGTCATCTGCATGGTCGGAACAATCTTTTCGTAACGAAATCAGAAGCAGTCACGCAATATTTCTGGTTGCCATTTATCAGAGCAAAGTCATCGGCTACGCTGGGGCATGGATCATTGTTGACGAAGCCCATATCACGACTGTGGCCATCCATCCAGACCACCGTAGAAAGCATTTTGGTCAGGCTCTGATTCAAGAGCTCATTACACGATCAAGAGATGCTGGCGCCACTTGTTCGACATTGGAAGTTCGAGTGTCCAATGAACCTGCAATTAAACTTTATGAAAAGTTCGGGTTTGAAGCGTGTGGGCTTCGAAAAAGATACTATCCAGACAATCATGAAGATGCTGCAATCATGTGGGCGCACGACTTGAGTGCGATTTTGGCTTGATGTTTTTCCCTGGTCTTGTCCTTGGAATCGAAACTTCATGCGATGAAACGAGTGCTGCCGTTTTGCGTGGATCAGATGTTCTTTCGAGCGTCGTTGCCAGCCAGATCGACATGCACGCTAAATGGGGCGGGGTTGTTCCTGAAGCTGCGGCCAGAGCTCACTTAGAAAGCATTTTGCCCGTAATTGAAGAAGCACTTCAAGGAAAGCGTCCCGATGCTATTGCCGTCACAAGCCGACCCGGTTTGGTTGGTGCACTATCTGTTGGCGTGACTGCAGCCAAAAGTCTGGCACTTTCTTGGGATATTCCAATGATCGGCGTCCACCATATCGAAGGCCACATTCTCAGCCCACTCTTGGCTGGAGTTCACTGCGAGTTTCCCGGAATTTGCTTGGTGGTTTCTGGGGGACACACCGAATCCGTGGCTGTTCGTGGACTCGGAGACTATGAAATCGTGGGGCAAACCCTGGACGACGCAGCCGGAGAAGCCTTTGATAAGGGTGCCCGCCTTATGGGATTGGGTTACCCCGGTGGCCGAGCGATTCAAGAACAAGCTCAATTCGGAACTAAAGGCAAATATTTGTTACCTCAAATTCTGAAGCAAGATCCGCTCAATTTTAGTTTTAGCGGTCTCAAAACGGCAATGCTGCGCCTAGTGGAAGGAGAAAGCGATCGTCTAGACGTCCCTAGTGCAGCTCTGGCTCTCCAAGATGCCATCGTGGGAAGTTTGGTAAAAAAGTCCATGGCGGCTCTTGATCAAGTGGAGTTTCAAAACTTTTTTTTGGTTGGTGGAGTGGCTGCAAACCAACAGCTGAGAAACAGTTTGGAAACGGAATGCCGAAGACGAGGAGTGCGATTCACTTCGCCACCCATCGAGTATTGCACGGATAATGCCGCGATGATTGCTTTGGCAGGCTCGATGCGATTGGCCCGTGGAGAAAGATCAAACTTTGAGCTCGATTGTGAGCCTAATTCACCACTTCCTCCTTCAATTGTATAAAATTGGCTAATGAGCGAAGAAACAGCAGGCCAACAACAAGCACCCAATCCGCGGCTGGTTCAAATTTCAGCAATCCTTGCGGGAATCCTGGCAATAACAATTCTATTCTGGATTCAAGGATTTCGAATGGCCATGGTCAAGCGACAAGCTTTTGGCCGTGGAGTGGATGGAATTGCGGCTTCCCTTGCAATTCCTGTTATTGAGCTTTCCTCCCAGCGGTTTGAAAACCGAGCAGATCGACTCCAGAGGACTCTTGAAGCCATTCAGCGATCGGGACAGTATCAAATTGTTGTTGTCACTGATCCTAATGGAAAGGTGTTGGCGACAACGGATACGTCCTTGAAATCGCAAACTTTGAACGAAATGAAGTCACTTAAATCGCCTTCGATTATCAAAGAAGATCAGGGTGTGATCGAAGTGAATGCACCTATTATCGGCGATGGCGAATCCTTGCTTGGTGGCTTAAAAATCAAAGTGAAGATTTAGGATTACTTTCTGGGGTGGGCCAGCCGATATTTCTTCTGGACTTCTTCGAGATCGAGCTGGGTATAGATTTGTGTAGTATTGATGTTGGCGTGCCCCAAAAGTTCTTGAACAGTTCTTAGGTCAGCTCCTCCATTTAATAGATGAACAGCATAAGTGTGTCTGAGAACATGTGGCCCTACTTTAGATTGAATCCCCGCCCTTTTGGCATATTTTTCTAAGATTCTATAAGCAGAATCTCTGGCAAGAATTCGCCCGTGATTGTTAACAAACAAGTGACCCGAAGCTCCCTTAATCAAATGGGAACGCGCCTCGTCCAAATAGCGATGAATCCAGTTCATCGTCTCGGATGGAATTGGAATCCAACGTGTTTTTCCCCTTTTGCCGGTGACCCTCACGTTTTCATTTTCAAAATCAATATCGGAGACTTGGATCGAACAAGCCTCGCTCACCCGAAGCCCTGCACCATAAACAAATTCCATAAGGCACCGATCACGCAAACCATCCGCAGTATCAGTTTTTGGAAGTTCAAGAAGCCGGGTAATAGTTTCTAAAGATAGGGCCTTGGGATACCGTTTCGGTAGCCGAATCCCAGAAACGTTTGGCAACTCCACTGAAGATCCCTGCCCCTTCTTTGCGAGGAACTTCATCATCGATCTCACACTCGAAAGTTTTCTTCTTAAAGAAGATGGCCGGAGCGAACCTGCAATGCTTGTTTGATACTTGACAAAGAATGCGGGCGAGACGTCATCCCATGTTGCGCATCCATACTGCTGAAAAAACGAAATCGCTTCAAGAATGTCATGCCGATAGGCATCAATCGTGTGTTGGCTCGCACCCTTTACATGCTGCAAATGATCGAGATACCAATCTAATGCGTCGACGAATTCGATTTCCTTCTCCAAATCCAATAATTAGGGCTGATATACATCAAGTCATGAACCATTTGAAAACTATTGGGAGAGCCCTCATATAAGAGATCGTAGTCTTCATTCAATCTCGATGTAAAAGCCTTGAAGTTCTCGGTTTGAACTCGATAGGCTTCAGGTACGTTCTTGAAATTGATCAGGCGGCTTAAACCTTCGGTTTCAAAACTGGAAAAGACAACATAATCTGGATGCTGATCGAGTAGCTTAATTTCCCAATCTTGACGCTCGTTTGGATTTTCCGGGATGTACCGAATGAGTCTGGATGACTTGCCGACTTTCGCTTGTTCTAATGCTAACTGGCGGTCTTTGAATGGTATCCACCGGGGAGCACCAGCCTCCGGAAAAAGGTCAAGAGAATAGAACCAAGGATCTTGCACAAGCCCGATGACCTTTGCTTCTGAGCCCACTTCTTGGTTCATAAATTCTGCCAGCTTAACCCTTGGATCACGAGCAGGATTCATGGCATTGATACTTGCGATGGTCGTACTGATGCCACCTCCAAAGACACCACTGAGGCCAAAAATCCCAATCCCAACAATCGCCCTGTATCTTCTGTCACTTGCAGCATGGCATTCGCCGATCAAATAGCCAAATCCTATCGCGAGTGGAGGAATCAATGGAAATGAATATCTTAGAAACTTAACTTCTGCTCTGCCAATCAGCATAAAGTAACCCACAAAGAAGATGGATAGAGCAATGCCCCAAAATTGCTTGTTTTTGATACTCAAAACTAGCCCTGAGAATCCAGCGATGGAAAGAATTGTTCCAACACCAATAAATAGATTTGCAAGCTGATAAATGGGTGCCGGAGACGTTCCTGCAAAAACGAGCCCATGACCCGTGGAAGTGTGAGACATTTCATAGGCAAGATCCTGCATGAACTTCTGGTTTTCTATCAGAAATCCGGGAGTAGCCACAACGAAGCCGACCAATGCTGTGACCATCCCGAATGCGAGTTCTTTCCACAATTTTTTATGAACACAAAAGACTAAAAGCACTAAAATGCAAACAACGCCTATATATTTCGTACCTGCTGACAGTCCGCAAAAAAGACCCGACAACAACGCTGGCTTGGTGGCCAAATCTGGCTTTTCAAAGACTTGGAATGCAAAGAATACAGAAAGCAGCAACATAAAAGTTGCGACCATATCGACTGTTTGGAATTGGGAATGAATGACAAGCCCAGGTGAAAAAGCAATCAGCAGACCACCAAAAATCGCCCCAATGATGTTTGTCCTTTTGAGCAGCAACAAGACAAGAACGGCCGCCATTCCGGCACCAGAAAGAGCACTCAAAACTCTGCCAGCAAGGTGATAGCGCGCCATGGCCTTCCAACCAGCATCTGGATCTTTAGGGTCGGCACTCCCACCATATCCGTTCACGACATCTGTGGCGACTCTTAGCATCGTTAAATAAAGAGTCCCGTAATTATAGAATCCTGGAGTGAACTTGCCTTCTGCAGGTTTAATTTGCTGGCTGTACGCCCAAATCACAGGTTCGTCCGGATGACGACTCCAATGGTTAGATTGGCTGGGCAAACCCCACTGAATTCCTAAGAGCCGGATAATTAATGCGATGACAAAGACAAGAAATGCTATTGTCGACGCTCTCATCCAAATGGGCTTTGGAGAATCGGCAAGAGGCTCAGTCGTCATATTTTCTCAAGATTACTTGAGCGAGACGAGTTTCAACTTGTTTCTGGCTTTGAATTTTTGTTGGTGGATAGGATTATTGGGGTCACTATTAAGAATGATGTCGAATTTCCCTGCAGACTCACCCGTAGCGCTCAGGGTCATCTTTGTTTTTTCATCAAGATCAAAAACAAGTCGAGATTTATAGACCATTCTGACTTCCTTAAGGTTGCTTTCTTCTGGCTTCATCCCCAAAACCTGATTCAAAAACAGTGCAGCATCTGTATCCAGATCCAGAGAGGCACTGACCTGATGGACTTTTCGGCCATCTACTTCTTTCAACCCCTCGTACTTATAAACAAAATCGAGTCGTTGAATCGCTTGCTTATCTGTTCCTTTTAGAGACTGAGGCTGATAGGAGACTGTCTTTTTCCAAGTATCACCAGGCTTGACAGGTTCAACAGGAAGTTTTGGAGAAAGATCGAGCGAAATATCAAGGTTTCCGATGAAGAGCGCCATTTGCTGCAGATTGCCAACTAATGACGAAATAAAATCTTGCTTAGAGTTATTGGAATAGTCACGATGAATTGCAAGAAGTGATAATCCTGACTTCTTTACTCCCTTCTTGTCGGACAAGTCCTTGACATCTGTGACTTCGTTTATAGGGGACAGTGTGAGAAGAGCCTTGACACCTATTTTTTCAACATGGGTTTTTGGTGGACTATCGGCCGTCTCACCATCAATGATTACCATTTCTGGGCGCTCATACAAGATTGAAGCAAATCCATCTTTGACATCCTGAACACGGCTCGTCGATTGAAAATTAATATCCACTTCTACAGGCAAAAAGTAGGACATCTCCCCTTCTTTGATCTCACTTTGCAAATTAGATTTCACATCGTAAACCATAATTTGGCCCTTCGTAAAAGATCTCGCAAGCTCGATTTCGTCTAACTGCGAAAACAAGTGAAATGCCAACAGAGGAATAAACATGGTGATGTCTATTATTACGCGTGAAAGACCTCAAAGTGACGGTCAAAAAAAGACCGAGCAACCATAAGACACTGCTGACTCTGGATGCTCGGTCGATTTTAGGCTTGGAGGATGTTTCTAAAGGTAGGAGTGAAGTTTGGAAACACCGTCGAAAGGTTGGCATTGTTCCCTAACCTCTTGGAAACAATTTCTGCCAAAACATCACGATAGTCCATGGTCATTTGCAAGTCATATCCGTCGAGCAAATTCTCTACTGAGCAACCGGGCCAAGACGTGTATACCGAGCCACCGTTGACTTTGCCTCCCATGACAAACATTGCATTTCCAGCTCCGTGGTCTGTCCCTTTGCTCCCGTTTTCCAGCACGTTTCTGCCAAATTCAGAAACCACCACGAGCGTGAAATCAAGCCGAGCTGAGGCTGCCATGTCTGTATAAAAAGCCCCAATAGATCCAGCTAGATCTTGCATGAGACCGTCCATATAACCTCCAATTGGCCCTTGATCTGCGTGAGTATCCCAACCATCAACATCCATATGAACAGCCTCTAACCCAATGTTTGCTTTCATTAATGCGGCTGTTGCTTTCATGCTTCGACCGAAGTAAGAATCTGGATAAACGGCTCCACCAGCTCCGTTGTAGCCCTGGAAATTTATCCGATCAAGAGTTGCAATTACGTTTCGGGTATCTCGAACGGCTTGCTTTTGCATGTCTTGTATGCGGTTATATTGGGCACCGATCCAGTTAGAAAGTTCGGACATATTAGGGTAATAGCCCGCAAAGCCAAAGTAATCTGGATCTGGAATGGGCAGAGCTTTTGGGCCACCATTGAGGGTGCGTGCCATTCCATAAGTCAAACTGACTCCTCTCATGGGTGCACCAGGCGACTTTTCTGCGACTGTTGCCAAGTGACGACCAAGCCAGCCACTATTCCCATTGATGTTATCTCGGTCGCTTGTCTCCATCCATTTTTGGGCATCAAAGTGGGATCTCGTCCAATTGCTCGATCCCACAGCGTGTGCGATCGCAAGGTGCCCATTTTGATAAGGCGCGAGCAATGGCAGCATAGCTTGGGAAAGACCAAAATAGCCATTCAAATCTGTAGCCTGGCCACTCTGACCGCTACCAGGTTGTGGAATTGCAATCGTTGGGCGAGCCGAATAGTAGCCCGCATCGCCATGGGGCACGACCAACGTGCATCCATCGGCACCTCCACGCAAATAAATGGATATGACGATATCTCTTTGCGATTGGCTTTGAGCAAATGAAACGCGTGGTAACCACGCATAACCTAATGTGGCGGCGATTGTTGCCGCTGAGGCTCCACCAATAAAGCCTCGACGAGAAATAGACTTATATTCTGTACAGCAATGTCTTTCGTGTTCAATCATTTGGGCACCTCAATACCACTGGAAGCTTGGGCAACCAACCGCTAATACGATTGCTCCCCTCAGCCGGTCATCTGTTATCGCACTTGCAGACAAGTACTGAAGCAGAGCGGATGCATCTGCCGTCGACATCTCACCTCCAAATAGGGCTTTGTTGATGGCAGTTAAACATCCTTGCGGAGTTCTGTCAGCTCTAAATTGAGTGACATCGGTCGTGACGTCGCCAATGAAGTTTCCTCCTAAGCGAAACGCGATATTGAGTCTTGGCATTTGTGATGCAGCCCAAAAATCAAACCGATCCGGATACCCATCGGGAGGGCTCCAATCGAATGGAACCTGCCCCGATTCACTTAATGGACCATAGAGGATCGACCCATATTGATAAATCCTAGATTTACATGATCGAAGGGCAGACACGAGAAGGTGGGCTGGTCGCTTGTATTTTGGAACAGAGGCCATGAGATTGGCTTCGGTGAGAATAACTCGGAGCACAGACTTGATATCTCCGCCTGAACTTATAAACGTTTGTTGCGCTTGAGTCCAAACAGTTTGCGAGAAGCTATCACCCAAGAGCCATTTGCACATCTTTTTCGTGACGAACTTTGCCGTGTTAGGATGTGTCGAAAGATAATCTAGAAGGGCTTCACCTTCTTGTTGACCACTTTCTGGATAAGTTTGGCCCATGACCTTTTTGGATCCGCCAGCATGATAGTCGATTTCGAACTTAAATCGTCCCCGATTGTAGCTGCCACCCCACCAAGACCAAGTCCAACCAGAGAGAATCAAGGCAGCCTGGTGAAGGTCGTTCGCCGTATAACCTCCGTCAACCCCAACAGTATGAAGTTCATGAAGCTCTCGAGAGTAATTGATGTTTGGCGCATCGGCTGTATTGTCATCGTTATCGAGATAATGAAGCATGGCTGCCGAATGGGCCGTTGATTTGAGAAGATCACCAAATTTGCCCATGGCGTGTCGCCTAATGTTCTTTTGGATGTAGGTCGTCATCAAAGCTGATCCGACCTTATCAATATGAACATTAAAGTGATCTGTCCAAAATTCGACCATCCGTTCATAAAGCAGTTTTCGAGAGTAGGTTTGCCGGAAAATTGTTGAATAAACGAGTTGCAAAAACTGATCGTATTGATCTTGATCATCATAAAGCTGAGCCTCTGTCCAAGCCATTTTTGGCCAACGACTCGCGATGATCCTATCGGCATCCGAATCAACAATCGTCGAGTAATTTAGCTGTTTTTCCAGATACCCCTTGAAACCCAACGAAGCCGCAATGGCTTGCTCGGTTGTATCGATTCCATTTGAGATTCTTCTTATGAGTCGGTTAGTTGGAGATTTCCAATTGACCCAGACCTCATACCCCGGTGGTCGGGTCTGAGCCTCGGCTTTTGATGAGAGAAGAGATAATGCGGCAACGCCGCCAAGTGTCAAAAGTAGTCTGCGAGAAGACTCTTCTGGCAGATTTTCAAGTGCGGCATTCACCGCATCAGTTGTGCTACCTAATTTGAGCGTCATAGACGTCCTCCAATTCTAGGACGCCGAGAAACCCGGTAGTCGTGCGAGGATTTTCTTGCTTCAAAAATGCCATAGTCGGGTTTCCTATTCAAAGCGTTCGGAAATCTGACTAAATTTATAGTATAAATACGGGGATGTAGATTCTGTCGCATAGCTCAAGGGTGATCAAAAAATCAATGGAACTTACTCCATTCTTTCCGGATTTTTATCCAAGAAGATTCGGCATTTTTATCAGTAAGCATCAGGTGCCCAGATGAAAGGGTAATCCCCGGTTTCATCCATCCAATCGGAATCTTGGGTCGATTGTATAATTTGTTGAAAAAAATCCTCAAACTCGGCGTCGTCTCTGATGATTCGATCATAGCTTTCTGAATAGAAAGGAGGGAATCTTTCCTGCGACTTTTTAATGATCTGCTTGCCTGCTTTGGACTTTGCCTTTTCCAAGACCTCGCTAAGTTCCTTCGATTTCAGATCTTCATCCTCGATCATGTGAACAATGAGATCTGAACGATCAGCGAGAATACAAATCAACTTTATGCTCCACTTTCGACCGTGCGCATTCATCAACGCACGCATGAGAAGCTGGCATTCTGATTGTTCCAATGTTCTGCGGTGCCGAAAAGTGACAAAGTAGTTCACGCCAGACGCTCTCCAATGGGGCAAGCGACCTTGCCAAATCGTGAAATCCTTCCATCGGGCCATTCCTTTTAAGTCTGACATCGACATAATAGTGAAAGTGTCACAACAAAGGCAGGTTTTCGGTTTTATTTACGCCATCTTGTCTTTGACACTTGCCCTTTGGTTTGTCGCAAGATTCGTTCCGGGCACTTTGGGAATTGTCATTTCCATTTTGTTTGCTTTAAGCATTGCAGCGTTCCTGATCATGCTTGCAAATTCCTGTCATAAAAATTGGATCCAGCTCGAAAATCTGCATCGAAATCAGCAACAAATTTTGGAAGCTGCCACAGAGGACCGCAAAGCTTTGGACGACCTGGCCGACGGGCTGGACGTTTGGATTCTCCTTGTTGATTCTACTGCGACAATCATTTATGCCAATGATGCAGCCAGTTCATCACTCATGGTTCCAAATCTTGTCGGTCAATCAATTCTGGGAGCAACACTTTCGCGCGAACTCAGTGATATGGTGGAAAGTGCGCACAAAGGTTTGAGGGTCGATCCAAACGAACTTACAATTCGTCAAGGTAAAGAGCGCTCGGTTATTGCAAAGGTATGGCCTGCAAATACTCTCCACGACCGAATCTATATTTCGATTTACGATATGACTGATCTTCGTCGTTTGGAAAGAGCTCGCAAAGACTTTGTCGCAAATGTTTCGCACGAATTTAGAACTCCGATGGCGACCATTCGTGCTATGACAGAAACGATTCTGGACGATCAGCCCGACCTTCAGGCGACTCAAATTCAATATCTCAATAAGATCGTTAATGAAGTAGATCGCCTTACAAGAATCAGCGATGATTTGCTTACGCTCTCTGTCGCAGAATCCAACACAAAAGCTTTTGAGGTTTTGGAACTTTTGCCAATTGTTCAAGGTGCCATCCATCAGCTAACCCCAAAGGCCAAACTCAAAGGTTTGGAGCTTATTGGACCGGAGTCATCGAGCGCACAAATTCTTGGCAATGCAGAACAACTCTTTCAAGTCATGCTCAATCTCATAGATAACGCGATTAATTACTCATCTGCTGGAACAATTTGTGTTTCACTTGTGTCCGATGGCGAAGTGGCCCGAATACAAGTTCAAGACAGCGGAATTGGGATCGCAAGTGACCAAATTGATCGAATTTTTGAACGGTTCTATCGAGTTGACAAGGCGAGGAGCCGGGCGACAGGTGGCACAGGTTTAGGGCTGAGCATTGTAAGAAATATTGTAGAAATTCATGGGGGTCAAATTGGAGTCGAAAGCGTTCTCAACGAAGGTTCTACTTTTTGGATGAATTTCCCTCTTGTGGGTCAATCAGCCGAGGAACTCCCTCCCTGCCCGAACGATCAATGAGCTGGACAGCAACGCTTTCAGCATTCTTAAGGTCAGCATTGAACGAAGGGATTGCACTGATTTGCGAAAGCATCCATGCATCGGATTTCTTTATCCATAGGCAATAGAATTTTGCCTGAGGATCACTTTTGAGTGTCAAACCATTGGTTGTTTGTCCTTCAACTTTTGGTTGCTTCATTCGCCCTGGAGGAAGCCACGACATTTCGGGAATTGCAGCCAATCCTTTGTAAGTTTCTTGGCTTAAAGTTGCACTAATGCCCTTGACATCTGAGAGCAAGCTTGTTGCTGAAAAGTGAACAACGCCACTCATGGATTGCAGTTTTCTTGAAATTTGAACCTGCGAAAGAATTTCGCTCGGTTGCCAAGTTTTCAAGAGTTGCGAAGTATATATTCCTGGCCAAAGTGCTCGGGATTTGCTGTTTTCACTGCTCCACCAATCGAGAAGTTTTTCAAAGGGTTGGCCCGTGCTTGTCACCTTCCAATAAAGTTGAGGCGAAAGATAATCACATACTCCATCGCGCCACCAAGCCAGTACATCCGCACCTAATTCTTCATACTGGTCGACGCCAGCCTTGATACCCTCGGGCACATTAGGGCGATAGATGCCAAACGGACTTATTCCAAATTTGACAGTTGATTTGATCGACTTAATCTTGCTTGCCAGACATGTTACAAAGTCTGAAATATTACGACGACGCCACTCTGAACGCGATAAGCTCCCACCACCTCTTATGAAGGCGCCAAAAGAACGACTATCATCAAACTCCAGTCCGTTCTCCTTGTAAGGATAAAAATAATCGTCGATATGCACCCCGTCGATGTCGTAATTCTTCACGACGTCCAAAATGACATCCAGAGAGTGCTGCCGGCATTGGTCAATTCCCGGATCAAGCCATTTGTATTTGTTGTAACTCACGATCCAATCGGGATGGGCGTTGAGAATACTTTCTTGACAATATGAACCCTTTTGAGCCGGGTGCCCCGCTCTAAAAGGATTAAACCAAGCATGGAGCTCCAGCCCAAACTTATGACATTCTGTTATTGCATAGGCTAATGGATCCCAACCCAAACCTTTTCCTTGTTCGCCCGTAATATACCAAGATGATGGCTCCAGCCTGGACTTGTACACCGCATCGCAATGTGGTCTTACTTGAAAAATGATGGCATTGAAATGGAGCTGAGCAAATTTTCTAATGAGGTGTCCGAGTTCTTCCTTTTGCTTTTCAATGGGCAAACCTGGCTTGCTGGGCCAATCGATGTTGTCCACGGTGGCGACCCACACTCCACGAAATTCACGGGGTAATTTCGGTGGCAAGACATTCGCTTTTAGCATGGATAACCCAAGAAGAATCGATAGCATAGACTCGTTTTATCTACTTTACTCATGAAAAACAGAGCAGAGTTAGCATCACTGCAAATTGGGGCTGTTCAAATTACTCTCCCGATAGGGCTTGTCGTTGATATGTTTGAACTAAAGTCTGGGGCCATCCGTGCGAATTTGAACCCGTTTCATCTTCATTTGGAACATGCCGCTGAATTCGTAGCCAGAGTGACGGCATTGCAAATTGCCGAGTTTTTGGAGAAAAAACATAAGGGTGGCATACGAGAATATCAGGTTCAAATTCAAGACGGTAAATTGTTCGTGAGTGGAAAAATCAAAATGGTTGTCGACATGAAAGTTTCGGCCGTTTGCACATTGCGAATTGAAAATTCTAACAAGCTTTTTGTCGATTTAATAAGCTTAAGCATCCCCGGCAATCTTGCAAAAGCAAAAGTTCAAAAGGAGCTTGAAAAAGCAAACCCGTTACTCGACTTAGACGAAATCTTTCCAACTGCTGAACTAAGTTCACTATCTCTAGAAAATGACTTCGTCGAGATTTACGGGACAATTGATGTTCCTCAGTCTTGGTAACCCTTGGGATGTGACAGCTGCCAATTCCAGGCATGTTCAATCATTTCGGGTAGATGGGTAAATCGAGGATTCCATCCAAGCTCTCGGCGAGCTTTTGTCCCATCGGCAACCAATACAGCAGGATCTCCTCCTCGCCTACCAGACACTTGAGGAATCAGGTTCAAACCCGTAACTTGGTTCGCAACATTCACCACTTCTTGGACAGAAAATCCTTGCCCAGTTCCAAGGTTAAATTGCTCCGTTTTTCCTCCCTTTAAGAGGTAATTCAAAGCGAGAATATGGGCGTCTGCCAAATCCATGACATGAACATAATCTCGGATGCAGGTACCGTCCGGTGTCGGATAATCGTCACCAAATATTTGAAATTGGCTGGCCCCTCTCATCCATTGCAAAACCCTTGGAATGAGATGAGTCTCCGGGTTATGGTCCTCTCCCAAAAGATTATTCGGATCGCTACCAGCGGCATTAAAATATCTTAAAGAAACACTATTCATGCCATAAGATGCCGAGTAGCATTGGAGCATATTCTCTATCGCGAGCTTGGTTTGGCCATATGGATTTGTAGGAAGCAAAGTGTGGATCTCCGGTATTGGGACTTGCTGAGGTTCCCCATAAACTGCCGCAGTTGAACTAAATACGATTTTGTCAATGCCTTTTAACCGCATTGCGTCTAGCAAATTAAAAGTGCCGATGACGTTATTATCATAATAAAGGGCGGGCTCACGTGTGCTTTCTCCGACCTCCGAGAGAGCTGCAAAATGGATTACCGCCTCAATCTTCAGTCCTTGGAAAACACTCGAAAGCTGTTCTTTGTCCCGCAGATCAACTTCAATGAGTGGCGCTCCCCGGAGCGCAGACTTGTGACCTTTGCATAGGTTATCTAGGGCTACGCATTCAAAGCCAGCTTTTGCAAGATTGAGCATCGTATGCGAACCGATAAATCCCGCTCCACCAGTCACCAGAATCATGAGCTTATGATAGCTTTTCGAGCTTGGCCCGGGTGTTTAGGCCCCATTTGGGTCACAAAGGTATCCTCATGCCTCAACCACTGGGCGAGTGGCGAAATTGGTAGACGCACTGGATTTAGGTTCCAGCGACTAATAATCGTGAGAGTTCGAGTCTCTCCTCGCCCACCACTGTACTCAAAAACGTCGTGAGGCTGGGAACTACTTTGTGGGCCTGAGTATTATAGTTGTATATGCAACTATATCAGTCACCTCAGAATGAAATCGGCCGCAATGCCATGAAACCGCTAAAACTTGGACACATCCATCTCAAAGTCAGAAATTTGCAAAGATCCATCGATTTTTACACTGAGATCTTTGGCCTGAAATTAGAGGAACGTGTAGGTCAATTCGCGTTTCTTTCCGATTTCGATGTCCATCATGCGATTGCACTTCAGGCTTTGGGAGATTCGGCCCCACTTCCCCATCCAGGATCAACTGGACTCTATCACACTGCATTTGAAGTCCAAAGTGAAAATGAATTTTGGGACAAGGAGCAACAGCTTCGCAATTTGGGACTCGAAGTCATAACGATCGATCATGGAATTTCTTGGGCAATCTATTTTGAAGACCCTGATGAGAACGGACTTGAAATTTATTTTGACCGACGACACATTTTGGAGGATAAGTCCCGGTGGTCGGGCCGTTCGCGAAGATTATCAAGGCCGAACGGCTAATTGTTTCTCAGAGAAGTATTTCTGTTCCAAGAAATTCGCATAGTGGATGTGAAGTTTCCTGAAAATTTATGATTTTTGTCATCGACAGGTTGAACAGGAAATTTCAAACTAAGATTGATCCCCAATGAGGAGGATAAAAAATGAACTTAAATTTGAAGTTGCTCTCATCCCTTTCACTTGCATCTCTTCTCGCAGTTGCCTCATTTGCTGGTGGGCCAGAGAAGCTGACTTGGAGATATTACAGGCCTGGGAATACTGGAATCCAGGGCGATACCAACGAATGTATTTGGATTGATTCAGACAATGACCCTTGGATTGGGGGTTATAGCCCAACAGCCGAAGAAGGCGGAATTGCCAAATTGATCCAATCCGAAAACAGGTGGATCAACGTTTCAAATATCGATTACCCCGAAATTGGTACGGCTAATGAAGTGGGCTATTGCAGAGTGCGCGACATGGTGAAGGACAACCAAGGCAATCTTTGGATGGCAACTTGGAGGGGAGCACTTAGGATGAGCCTGAGCCTTGGCCCAAGAACATTGAAACGGTTTGGAGCTGATAACTCTCCTATGCCTGGTGGAGTTGTGACCGACATGGCATTAGCCCCAGATGGCACTTTGTGGTTTTCTTCGTATTCAACAGCATGGGGAGGCGGTGGCCTGACAAAGTACAATCCCAGCACAAATACTTGGACAAACTTTGCTGGTAGAGGAGGAGACAAAATCGCGACCCAACCAAAACCAACAGGCGGATATTATGTTTGGGCCAGTCAGCCTGGACTCTCGCCAATGGATCGCTATGACAGCTCGAGCAATTCTTGGACAAGCTTCCCTCCTGTCCCTGGAAATCCTTCCCATTTGATCTCTTTAGATTCAACTGATGGATCTGGGAACGTGTGGATGCAGCGTTGGATCGGTAACCAAAACGAAGAAACATTGGATTGTATTCGGCCGAATGGAACTTGGATCAATCCGCCTGTTCCTCCGATGCATCCCACAGTTGGAATTGCTGGTTTGAGAGCATACGGAACGAATCGGGCTTTGGTTGTTAACGGATTTGGTGATCTGTATCAATTCAACGGGACATCATGGCTTTTCTTAGGATTTCCACCTGTTTCTGGATTCATCAACGATTTAGACATCGATTCCATTGGAAATATTTGGATTTGTGCATCTGGTACTGGTGGAGCATTAAAGCGCAATGCTTCTAACGGAGCATGGACTCGCTTTCGAATCACAAACACGTCTCAATATGATCTCTTTAACAACGACATTTCAATTGATCCTGTTAATGGTGATGTTTATGCATGCGCAAACGCCGGCCCCGGTTATGGCGGAATGGTGAAGTTTGATGGAGTAAGGTGGACCGGATTCAACAAATTCACTTATGGTGCTGGAATTGACTGGCCCTTTGAAACCGACAATAGTGATGCGGTCTATGTCAGGCCCTCAAACCGCCAAGTTGCTGTGAACCCCACTTCACATTATTCTGCGGTATGGGATGGTGCGAATTTTCTGACTCTTCCTGGCGGGCCAGACCAGATCGAAACTTATGAGGAAGATTCTCTCGGGCGATTGTGGTCGACGGGACATTATGGCAGTCTCGGACGGTTTGAAAACGGAACTTATACTTTTGTCAGCCAAGGAGATTGGTTTAGCACAGTGAAAAAGGATCCATCAAGATCAGGCACTGTCTGGGCGAATTTAGGATGGGAACTTGTGCGAACAGATGGAAACTATCGGTTCAGCAAAATACCATCAGATTTTGGTAGCACTGGCGTCTTTACTGGTTTAGCTGTGCAAAATGACGGCACTGTATGGGCTGGCTTATGGAACCAGTTCGTAAGCACAGGAAGTGTGTTGGCGAAAATCAACCCCAATACTGGTGCTGTTCAGACATGGAAATTTGATCTTGGCTGGCCGTTCCCGGGTGAACACTTAAGGCCATTGACTGTCACCCCCGATGGCAAGGTTTGGATGATTTATGATGCCGAGTATCCCTCAACCGATATGGGACTTCTCTATTTCGATGGAATTCACATCAAAACCTTCCCTGCTCCGCCCAATGGGGAATGGCGCTGGGGTGGGCTTCCTCATGCGGGAATCACGGATTGCGAGGTCAAGATCATTCCAGGAGGCTATGAATTGTGGTTGAGCTGCATGACCAGAGGAATTGCTGTCCTCAAAGTTCAGAAACCCATACTCGGAAACCGAGTTCCATGAACGCAAGATAAGATGATGGCGGTGTTGGAACTTCATCAAGAACTTCAATCTGCCCTCAAGATTCTTTGGCCCGAAGCCCAGATTCTTCGGGCCACTCCAATGCTTGGAGGAATTTCAGCTGAAATATTTCGATTACATTTACAAGACAAAAATGGGATTCGCTGGAGTGCGGTAGCCCGTTTTCCAGGATCTTGGGTCTTGGACAGACCGGGAGGGATTAATGCTGAGGCCGATGCTCTCGAATTTGTCCAAGAACACGGCTTAGGATCTCCAAAACTTCTGTATCTTGGCCAAGACTTTTACATCATGGAGTACATCGATGGCACTCCGAATTTAGACGTTGATTATGCAGATGATTTTGTCAATTTCGCGGCCCATGCCCTTGCAGAACTCGACAGAATCACCTGGTCGAGTTCGCAAGATCATCGATTAAGGCATGCCAAACAACACGTTCCTCCCATGAGGGCAAATCTCGATGAAGAATTGCAAGAACGAAGAATTCGATCGGCAATATCTCGTTTGAATATTGAAAGAAACACTAAGGAAGATGTTTTAGTTCATGGAGACTTTTGGCCCGGAAATGTTCTTTGGGCACTTGGAAAACCAAACGGTTTAGTTGATTGGGAAACCGCCTGCTGGGGGGCTCCTCTATACGATTTGGCCATTGCAAGGCTAGACACTTTTTGGGTTTATGGTCACGAGGCCATGTTAGCACTCACAGAGCGCTATTTTTTACTCACAAAGAGATCGGAAAGTGACTTAAAGTTCTATGATCTCATCGCGAGCCTAAGGCCCTGCGGAATGATTCATGAGTATGCCAGGGCCTACCCTGATCTTGGCCGACCAGACATAGATGCCAATCTTTTGATTGATCGACATCAACAATTTGTCGATTTTGTCATTGCCAAGTAGCAAACATTGATAGGAGCCCAGAGTGTCTAAACTCTGAGCTCCTTTCAATTTTGATGACGAAAGGATCAGGCATTCATTGCTGTGCAATGAATATTGTGAATTCCTGTCAAACCATCCCAAAGAGCTCGAGCAGTTTCTCGACATGCTTCGACTGTGCGAGCTTGATCGATTTCGGACATGGCCTCGGCTCTTTGCGCCAAGATTTCCATTTCGTGAATATCGTCGCAATGAATTCGAAAATATTCCTCACCCTTTTCGCCAACTTCATACCATTTCTTCAATCCGTCAAGCTTGGAAGTTGAAGTATGTGGTTGCTGGGCTTCAAAAGCATAGAGCGACCCCACAGAAGTGATGGCTTCTGAAAAGTTTCGATTGCAAACAGATTCGAGATTTTTCACTTCAGAAACCGTAGCGGGCCCCATTTTTGCACCAAGGGACTCTGCAAAATCAGCCCAAAGATCAACGTGGGTGACCTCTTCAGCAGCGATTTCTGTGTCTCCATGTGCCGCCCATCCTTTTGGAACCAAAGAAACAAAATTACTCCATTCTGAGGCATAAACAGCTAAAGCTTCGACTGGTAATGTGCCAGCACTCCAAGATTGATAAAACGGATGATTGAGAAGGTTAAATTCTTCAACGATTGCGTTAAGTTCGGCTCTTACGTCCATCACGAAGTTACTTTACCCATAGAGGGGCCCAAAATTTTGGCAAGCTCGGTAATCGGACCCTGTGGGATCATTTGCACCGAATCTCGACCACACTGCAGGGCGAAATTCTGAGCCTGTGTTGTGCATATCGACGGGAATTCGGAGCATGCTGGCCAAAGTCACAAGTTCGGAACCAATATGACCATGAGAAATGGCTCCATGGTTTGCGCCCCATGCCGACATGACCGAATAAACGGACTCAAAAACTCCAGCACTTTCGAGCCTGGGCGCAAACCAAGTTGTGGGCCAAGTTGGGTTAGTTCTTTCATCAAGTTGTTTGTGAACTTCTTTGGGAAGATCAACAGTCCAGCCTTCGACAATTTGCAATACGGGGCCCAAACCATCGACGAGGTTCAAACGGGACATGGTCACAGGCATTTCACCCAAAGTCGTAAAGTCGGTCGACCATCCCCCGCCCGGGAAGTACTCAGTCATGCTTGGGCACCACAACGTATTTTCTAAGCAAGCCAAGACATCAGATTCTGCAAGATTCCAAAATTCTTTGAGACAGGGCTTTCCTTCATCGGTTCTCGATTGCCCTGTCCAATCAAGGGCACTTGGGCCCGAATTGATGAGGTGAATAATTCCATTCTTTGCATTTCCAGCGAGGTCATGTCCTGTCACCCGTTTGACAGATTCTCTGGACCAATAGGTGCGAACATCGGAAAACAGCTGCGCTTTTCCTGTCAAAAGTTGACCGAAGAGCATACAAGCTGCATTTAAACTATCGTTTTCAGTTGCAAAAGCAAATGGCTCCCTCGCTCCATTCCAATCGAACGAAGATGTCAACATGGCTTCCATAAAGTCTCCATTTGGCATGAAGTCTGTCCATTGGCGTTGACCTTGAAATCCTCCTGCAATTGCATTTCTGCCCAACGATTCTTCGATAAAACCCATTTCGGCTAACTTGGGATTGCCGATCATCAAATCTCGAGCGATAAGGGCCATTTTGATACTCACGTCCCATGAATCATCGAGGCTTTTCCGAGAGCGTTTATGCTTTTCAGAATTCCAATCTGTTCCCTCTTTGCAAAATGCATGAACCCATTTTTTTGCTTTACTGAACTCTTCTTTGTCGAATATCTCTAAACTGATTCTTCTCTGAAATTCGCTCATGTCGATAGATTCGACAGCCATGCCCAAATATTTTTCAAAAAACGACTGATCGACCATGCTACCTACGATTCCCATACTCATTCCTCCCATTGCGCAATAGGTTGTAGAGCGCATTTTTGCAACTGCGAGTCCACATCGCGCAAATGTAAGGAGTTTTTTTCGGACGTCGCTAGGAATTTCATCATCATTGCTGTCTTGAACTTCAGATCCATAGATTCCAAAGCATGGCAAGCCCTTTTGCGCATGTGCAGCTAGGGTCGCTGCAAGATATACAGCACCAGGCCTTTCGGTTCCATTGAATCCCCAGATCGCCTTAGGGCGAATCGAATCTCGATCCATCGTTTCGGCACCATAACACCAGCAAGGAGTCACGCTAAGGCTTACTCCAACGTGTTCAGCTTGGAAGAGTTTTTCTACTCGCGCAGATTCTTGGATTCCCCCAATGCAAAAGCCAGGAACAACGCACTCCACATTTGAACCGCAAGTGTGTTTGAGTTCAGTCTCGATTAGATGAGCTGCACGTTTGGCCATTTTCAAAACAGACTCTTCTAGTGATTCTCGAACACCTCCATATCGTCCATCGATGATGGGCCGAATTCCTATTTTGGGCAAATGGGTATGCAAACGGTGTCTCGAATTCATGAGATTTCATCGTACCGGGTACAACTTAAAAAGAGGATGATAGTAGAGCGATTTGTGTGGACAAAATCCTTAATCTTTGCCGCCGATCAATGCCCAAAAAGAATCTATCTGCAACTTTTTCATCCCGACTTGGCCAACCCTCTCAATGCCTCAGACCGTGCCCGTTTTGAAACAGGACGAATGATTGGTTCGATGGCCAGACAACTTTTTCCAAACGGCATTTTGTGCCAGGAGTTTGGAGTTCCATCTGAAGAACTTGCCTCAAAAACTCGATCCTTAATTGAGCTCGGGAACGAAACGCTTTTTGAACCGACCTTCATCACAGAAGTAGGCGGAAAAACGTGCCTTGCTCGTTTAGACATCTTAACTAAGACTGAGTTGGGATGGACAATTTACGAAGTCAAATCGGGTAAGTCAGCCAGCGATGAATATAAGAAAGACCTCGCGTTTCAAGCACTCGTATTAAGGGAATCGGGGCTTGCAATAAACCAAACTTGTTTGATCCTTGTGAATGGCGATGCCGTTCGAAAAGATCGCGATCTTGATCCTCATTCGTTTCTGAAAATTGAAGATGTCACAGAAGATGTTGCTGAACTATTGACAGACATCGAGAAGTTGGTTTTTGAAGTTGAAGTTCCTGAAGAACAACCACAAATCGACATCGGAAGACATTGCACCAAGCCCTACCCTTGTCTCTTTTATGATCATTGCCATGAAGGCTTGGAGAACGACAGCATTGTCAATCTACCAGGGATTCGTGGAGACACGATCGCAAATTTGTTTTCGCGTGGCATTAGGCGCATGTCTGAAATTCCCGAAGGAACAAATTTGACAAAGAACCAACAAAGGGCTGTCTCTTCTGTTCAGTTCAACGTTCCCCAAGTCGACAATGAATTGAGAAAGAGACTGGAAACTGTTCAATTTCCCGCACATTTTATTGACTTTGAGGCAGCAAACCCGGCCCTTCCGCTTTATCCAGGAATGAGGCCGTACCAATCGTTCCCCTTCCAATGGTCGTCTCACAGTCTCGATTCGCCAGATTCAGAAGCCATCCACAACGAGTTCCTCCACGAGGAGCAGACCGATCCACGTGCCAAATTTGTTGAATCGCTTTTGGGATCGCTTCAAACTGCAAAGTGCGTCGTGTTTTATTCCAATTACGAAATCCAAACGATCAAGCAGCTCATGATGGACGGATATGAATTGGCAGAGAATCTTCACAACATCCTTCAAAATAAGGGCGTTGATCTTCTCAAAATCATTCGAGATCATGTCTACTTTGCGGAGTTTCGTGGATCGTTTTCTATCAAAAAGGTCTTGCCTGCAATGGTTCATCACTTAGGTTATGACCACTTGGATATCAAAGATGGTCAACTTGCAGCGACAGAATATTTACGACTTATTTCAAGCGCAACCAACGACAACGAGAAAGCAAAAATATCGAAGGCACTAAGAGAGTATTGTGGCCTCGATACTCTTGCGATGGTTGAGCTATACCGTGCCCTCGTGAACTTAACTAACTCGTCTTAACAAAATTCTCAACATCAGTTTGGAGCTGAGTTAGGCAAAGGACGTTGATATACATCATGTGCCCAGCCTCATATTCTTTTGTGGTGATATTTTTTTTGAGCTCTGGATCCAGCCCCATATGAGCGAATGTGTATTCCGTCGCAAAAAATGGAGTCGCAAGATCGAAATATCCACTTGCTACAAAAATCTTCATGTATGGGTTTTTGGCCATTGCTGAACGTAAAGATTCGCTGGTATCCGGATGTCCCATGTTGGCCTTGCCCCAATCCCAAGGCTTCGTTATCCCACCAAAGATGAGATATTCCAAATCTGTTTCATAGCCCAATTCCTCGCGGACATATTGGCAAAATGTCGAAGTATAAGGAGGCATTAGTATCGACATACTCGGGTCATGTTCTGGCTTTTGGTGATAGCCAGAACCAAGATCATCAATTCCTTTGATCCGACTATCGAGCCTTCCAACCGTCCGATTCTCGGTTCTCAAAAGCTCTTTGCAAAAGGCCATAATCTCGACCCTCATGTCGCATTGCTTCAAGTAATTATGTGAAAGCCCAGTCAGGCGAACCATCTCATCGATGACTTGACTCCGCTCTTCTGAATCCAAAATATCGCCCTTGCAGAGCGCTGTTGCATATCGACCTTGCGCAAACTCACGAGATCGTTGCAGTGTTTCTGAAAGATTTACGCTGTTCGAGGCAGGTAATTTACCATGATAATATGCGGCAGCAGTATATGTGGGCAAGAACAAAACATAAGGGAGGTCATTTCCCTTTGTGAATCGCGCCGTTTGAAAATTGAGGATGGAAGAAACCAAGACAATTCCATTAAATGCAATGCCTTTCTTTATGAGATGATCTGCCAAGCCGGCCGCACGTGTTGTGCCATAGCTTTCTCCCACCAAATATAAGGGTGAATTCCACCGACATTCTCGTGTAAGAAACAGTCGAATGAATTCGCCTACCGACTCAATGTCACCAGGAATATTCCAATACTTTTCAGCTTGTTCTTCAGAAATCGCTCGGCTAAAACCTGTTCCTATGGGGTCAATAAAAACCAAATCTGTGAACCTTAGCCAATTTGCTTCATTTTCTGTGAGAGCATAGGGTGGGGGCGGCAGATTGCCGTCGTCGAGCATCGGTGCACGTTTTGGCCCGAGGGCACCCAAATGCAACCAGATGCTTGGAGACCCCGGCCCACCATTAAAGGAAAACATGAGAGGGCGTTTTTCTGATGGATTATCGAGTCGATAGCTCACAAAGAACATTTGAGCGACAATTTTTCCGTCCTTATCCTTGATGGGCATTCTTCCGGTTGTCGCGGTATAAGCCATTCCAGCAACTTGATGTTTGGTAACAACGAGCTTTTCTTCTTCAAAATTTTGAGTTGGTTTGGCTTCTGTGTCCGTTCCTTTGGCTTCTGAACTCATATCGATGATTCTACACTTAAGTTCTCAAGCGGTTTATCCATGCAGATTTCGGATAAAATAGTGTTTTGATGATCGATTCAAAACGAAAAGTCATTTGCGCCATCGATACAGGAGACGTGCAAGAGGCAATATCCATCGTCAGGAAACTGGGCCCCTATGTTGGCGCTTTCAAAGTTGGACATGCACTCACTTTGCCAAATGGACTTGGGATCATTGATCGATTACAGGATCAGGGTGCGGAACGCATCTTTCTCGATCTCAAATTTCACGATATTCCCAATTCTGTTGCTTTGGGAGTTAAAGAAGCGGCCAAGCATGGCGTCTGGATGACGACCTTACATATCTCTGGTGGACCAGCCATGATGACCGCGGCGGTGGAAGAGGCCAACAACTATGCCGAAGATGTTGCACCATTGCTCATTGGAGTTTCTGTTCTCACGTCAATTGATCAAACAACCCTGCAAAATCATTTAGGAATTGTTCGCGAGCTAGAGCACCACATGGTCGAACTGAGCCAAATGGCAATGGAATGTGGCCTTGATGGAGTCGTGTGCTCGCCTCTTGAAATCCGTCCAATTCGTCACGCCATAGGGCACGGAGTCATAGTTACGCCCGGGATCCGATTGCCATCATCTCAAACAAATGACCAAAAGCGGGTTGCCGATGCTAAAACTTCGTTGGAAGCCGGCGCCGATTATTTAGTCATTGGCCGAATTTTGACTGATGCCAACGATCCGATTCGAGTTTTGCACGAACTTGGCCTGATCGAGGAACAGCCTGTCTAACGATCAACTCCAAGCTGAACTTCTCGGTTGGTTTCATCAGAACAAAAGAGAATTTCCATGGCGTCAAACGAAGGATCCATATTCGATTCTCGTTAGCGAGATCATGTCTCAGCAAACGACTCTCAAAGCCGTGTTGCCTTATTACGAGAGGTGGATGAACCGATTTCCGGATTTCGAATCCTTGGCGGGTAGCCACCTTGAAGATGCCCTTAAACTTTGGGCAGGACTTGGCTACTATCGTCGAGCTCGATTTCTTCATGGAGCGGCTCAATGGGTTTGCGACCATGGCCTGCCCAAGAATTCTATAGAGTGGAAACAGGTTCCTGGCGTCGGCGAATATACGGCAGCAGCTGTGTCTTCCATTTGTTTTGATGAACCAATAGCGGTAGTCGATGGCAATGTCGATCGGGTGTTCTCGAGAGTGACCTGTTGCGATGCCAAAAGAAGCCGAAGGATGACTGCGTGCAAATCTTGGGCCAATGAGATCTTGAATCGCCTTGATCCAGGACAGTGGAATCAGGCGGTTATGGAGCTGGGAGCCATGATTTGCAAGCCAAAGAACCCTGAATGCCGAATCTGCCCTATTTCAAATGCTTGCCAAGCTTTTCAAACAAATGTAGTGTCGATGTTTCCATTTGTTGAACCTCGGACTCCAACTAAAAGGTTGAAAATAAGGTTGGCTATGGCGTTTCAGGACGAGAAGCTTGCCGTTGTCCAGTTCGGTTCGGATTCTTGGTGGGAGAAGATGTGGGGATTTCCAAACCTGAGGCAACCAAGTTTCGCAAATGATCACCTTTTGGGCACGTTTGAGCACACGATTACAAACCACAAAATCACATTTGAAGTCTATAACGTGTCAAAAGTTGATGGAAAAACACAATGGATGACAATCGATCAAGTCAGGCTCTTGCCATTGCCAGTGCCACACAAAATGGCATTTGAGCTATTTTTGAAATTCAACTTGGAGCCAGCCGTGCTCAATGGCTTGCATAACAAGAAACATGACAAAAGCCAATCCTAGGCAATAGTAAAAGACGGCAAAAACAAACTCTAAAACTTTCAGACCATATTTTCTTGCCCATTTCTCTTGGGCAAGCATTCTTTTCCCAGCACTTTCCCGGAGCTGGCCCTCTGGCACGGTCTTGATCAAAGCGCGCTGAAGTCTTCGCGAGAATGGGCGACGAATGAGCCATAGCATGAACCCCCAAACCCTTCTTGCTGTCAATTTATGCAGCAATATCATCCTGGTAATTTCGGGTATGAAATCGGATAAATAACTTGCCCACGTGAGTCGAGAAAATAGATAATTGCTGGGTTGAGTGTTTGATTGTTTCTAATAAATTTGAAAACAAATTTGCTGGTTCCCAATGTTGAAAAGGTTGTGCTAGCCGGGCCATTCATGCTGAAATCTTTAAATTCGGAATCTTTGTATCGTAAAACCTTTTGGTTGTCGATCTTGACGACAACTCCACCATTGAGACAACAGATCATTCGATATGTTCCTGGGCCTGGAAATTCTAATTCGGAAGAGGCGATCACAACACCAGCCCCGCCTCCAAAAATGGGTTCGAGATCGGCATTCGTGAGATCGAAACCTCGAGATTCCCATCGACCAGAAAGTCCGCTTCGCAATGAAAAGACCTGGTCGATATCAGAGCAAAATTCGGCCGAGATGTCTTTGACAAATGCTTGGTCTTCTGAATCGGGAAATGGCCCCACGACCAAAAATTTCGATTTTGAAAGAACCGGGATCCTAAAGTTGTCAGCGCCTATTAAAACCCGGTTTTCGAACTTCGGCGAAACAAGAATGGGAACTCTTACTGCTTCGCCTGGTTGCAATTGAATCGAGGTTGTCCTCGACTGAAGTCCATTTCCAAGGGTAACACCACCAAGCACCTCGGCTTCACAACGATTAATAATTTCCAGACCAACTCCTAGTGGCTCTTTTTGATCAAGAAACACTCCCGACGGAAAGAGAAAGGCACCATCGAATTGAGCGCTAGAAATTCGGCTGGCACAGCTTTCATAGTCCTTATACTCAAAATCCAAGGGGATAGCCGGGGGATTGCCCTCCGATTGTGCCGGATCTGCCGGTGGTAGCCCTTCAACTCTGCCGAACTTGTTTTCTAGAGTTTGGATAGACACAATCCACTGAAGAATTGTCGAATTCGGAACGATTTCGATAGGCAGGAAACTCGAAATGTATTCTGTGCCAATCGGGGCCAGCCAGTCTTCAGGGACGCCGTCAAACATAATTGCAGTTATTGATCCGCACAAAGTTACAGCATCATCATCTGTATCCGAAAATTTTGAGCAAAGCGTAACAGCGTCTTGAAAATTTTTGGCCACTAATAGACTAGATAAGACCCGACACCAGCTCTTCGCGATTTCCGAGCCAAGACTTGGCAATTGAGATTCCAAGAAACTTACCGGATCAGATTGCTTTCGAGATTCGAGTGCCAAACTCGTCGCCATTTGAATCTTTTTGTCGCTTGATGTTTTTCCGGAAATTTTTTCGAGCCAAAGTGCTAAGCTTCCACCTTCCATTAGTTCTGAAGTCGCATGAGCAATAGCAGATGCCAAGAGCGTGGCTTCCGTTCCATAGTCCAAAGACACGTCAAATCGACACCATCGTTCGGCCTTTTCTGGAAAGCCTTTGTAGATGAGTCCCCAAAAAATTGATCGCGAGAGTGCGCCTCTTGCACTTTGGAAAGGATTACGAACTTGACCGGTTAAGGGTGAACTGAAACCAGAATCAAAATTTGCTCGTGCAAAGAGGGTCGCAGGTTCATCGGAGCGTAATGCTTTCAATCTGATTTCTGCGAGTTTATGGGGAGATGAATCGTCCTGCAAAACTTGGGTCAGCAACAACCAATAATCAAAGAGAGGTGAAGGCGACATCCTCTTGGGAATGGGGTCATAGAACACCACCCTTCCGGGAGCCTTTCGACCCACAAACATTGAGGCGAGAGTGTGACCAACGACCGCTCCCATAAGTGCCGAAGTGACCCTGCTATTCACGACCCCTTTTTACCTGGGTAGCATGGATGAGTGAACGGCCCCGACCTTGCGATTTTTCGCTGGATAAATTCTTGGCCGCAGTCTCAGGCCCCTTTTTGGGTTTTTCTTACAGAAGCAACCAAAAGACCATCTGGCCTTATCTTGCTTGGGCTAATCTCCTTGGTTCTGCTCTCCCTAAAATCAACAAGACTTAGTACAATAGTCGCTCTTTTGAGTTGGCCGGTAGCTAACGCCATGACAGACATTTTGAAAGCGACGATTCACTTTCAAAGGCCGAGCTCGCTCGATAATAGGATCCTTTATCCTGAGTTCATCTTTAGAGTTGAACCACTTACATCTTATGGCACTGCTTCGGCTCATAGTGCCAATATGATGGCGGTCGCGACCGTCTTTCTTTGGTGGAATCGCAGGATCGGATACGCTTGGCTTACCGTGGCTTTACTTGTGGGATTAAGCAGAATTTATGTCGGAGTTCATTGGCCATCCCAGGTTATGATCGGGTGGATTTGCGGCCTATTTTGTGGAACCGTTATTGTGAAAACTACTGAATCTTTGATGAAGATGCGGGAGAAGAAGTTGTCTCCGATTCCGGCAGAACCGGTTGAGGTTCCGTAAGATCGACATTACCTATAGATTCCAATGTCTTTCCGCCCACTGTCATTTTGACGAACTTAACACCCTTGAATTGCGACATTGTTGTCATGATTCCTTTGAGGATCGTTTGCTCATCTTCTGTTCCGTAGGACGTCTCAAAGGCGGGGCTGAAGTCTATAGTGGCCGTTCCATTTGCAACAATGCAAGTTTTTGCAACAGCATCTTTGGGAACAACTTTGAGAGTCTTTAAGAAAGCATTTATAGCGAAGACCTTTGGATCTTCGTCCTTAATAGTGTGTTGAATTCCAGGATCAAGTTTGAGTTTGTCGCCCTCGTACCGAGGTGAATAGACTTTCACCTCTGAGGAATTATCAGGCTTCGTTTCAACTGAAGATTTGACCTCTTCGCGCACATTCCTGCCCGGAGATTGCACGATATATGTTCCAATCCCCGCTGCAAAAGCCATACAGATGATCCCTATATAAAGAGGCCATTTGGATGGAGTCGCGCTAATCTTTTTTTCCATCATTCAAAAAAACCTTCACTCCACGAACAACCGCCAATGCTATCGCATCGCGGAAATCCTGACTTTGAATACGTGCACGATCATGGCTGTGATTCAAAAATCCCAATTCCATGAGAACAGCGGGCATTGTTGAACCTCTCAAGACAGCAAATCCCGACTGATAGATCCGTCCATCGCTCCAAACACCAAGGTCTGGAAGTTGCTTCTCTTTGGCAATTTCATGGCTTATGCATTCAGCCAATAGCATGGCTTGCGATGTGTCTTTATGATGAAAAATGATGATTCCACTTCGACTTTCATTAACGCTATTGGAATTGAAATGGCAACTAATAAAGAGATCTGCGTGGCTTCGATTTGCAACACCAGGGCGCTCACCTAGACTCACAAATGTGTCGTTTGAGCGACTAAGAATGACAGAGGCACCTGCGGCACTGAGTTGACTTGCCACAGTTTTTGCCATTAACAAAGTCATATCTTTTTCTTGAACACCTCCATGTACGGCGCCGTTGTCTTTGCCTCCGTGTCCAGCATCAACAACAATGATTTTTCCAGCCAACCCTCCAGTTGCAGATGGCTTATTCAAGCTCAAGTTCACATTCCCATTGCTGTAAGAAAGTTGAAATGCAAGGGCCCTTTTGAGCTTCAGCGTAACATTGATGTTGCCGGCCTTATCATCTTCCATCGAAAGGTGATCCAGAAACTCACTGGACTTCACATCGAATTCCGATAATTTTGTGGCCGAACTTGAAGGGATCTGCAATTGAATTGTTGTGGGATCCAAATAGACGGCAGAAGGCCGAGTCTCCATGGCCCCGGTTATTGGAATTGTCAAGGAAACGCCCGATTTAGAATCGGCTCCAACCCTCGGCTCACCAACACCCACGATGACTTGGCTCGCTTTGTTATTTGTAATGCCAGGGCTCGCATTTATCGCGATTTCAATATTGCGACTTGGAGTTATTTCTGTTACTGCTTGCGTTGCCATTGCAGGTGATTCGACAACAAATCGGACGGTCGTTGGCCCAATTTGGGACACATGCCAATTTGCAGGCAATGCTTGAACTGCTTTTTCGCTGAGCCTGGCGGCTGGAAAATCCACGACAAATCGATCTGGCCCTGTCATTCTAAATGCTCGGGGTTTCAGAATCATTGTTCCATCGACACGAATGCCAGTGGAAGTTTTTTCAACATTCCTTATTTGGCTCAGAACTGTGAGAACGTGGCTATCTTCACTCCAATCGACGACAGCTCCAACATATCGCAAGGCTTCACTGAGATTGTAATAGCGAGAACCGCTGATGATTTTTGGAGATAGATCAAAGGTACGACCTTCGGCCAAAACGGCGAGAGTGCCATTGTTGGAATCGACGCTCCAGCCAATCCGACGCAAAAGTGATGGAGAAACGAAAAACTCGCCCCCAGACCGATAGCCTTGCTCCACAAAGACTCCGTCTTGCGCATAAGCTACAGAAAACTTGCTTGATTCCTGCGCCCAAGCTACGCTAAACACCATCCCTAGTGTAAGAAATGCGGCAAACTGCCTCATCCAATCTCATCAGTATACCGAAAATTCATTTTTCAAAGTTCCCAGGTTCAAATTGGGACCATACTTTTTCTTTGAACCAAGTCAACTTTGCTTGACACTCACTTTATGAGCGAAATTTGATGGAACCCTTGATCGACCGAGCCCAAAAAGGCGATGCCGATGCTCTTTCGAGCCTTGCTCGAGAATATTACGCACTCGTTTATCGATTTTGTTATCGAAGGCTCGGCAACGATTTGGCCGCGGATGCCGCTCAGGAAACGTTTGTTACAATGCAACGGAAAATTCGCCAATTTGAATACAAATCTCAGTTTGAAACTTGGCTCTTGGGGATTGCTCAGAATCATTGCCAGAACTTGGCCCGAAAAAAGAAGAGGCAGATGGACAACCTTGTGCCTTGGATGGGTGAAGTCACGGTCAAATCTCCTGATTGCAATCAGCCGGCTCTGGATAAATTGCTGATCCAGAGGGCCTTACAGGCTTTGAGCCCAGAGCACAGAGATGTTGTCTTACTTCATGAGTTTGAAGGGTTCAAATACGCTGAAATAGCCAAATTTCTTGGAGTTCCGGAAGGGACTGTCAAGAGCCGGCTCCATCATGCATTTTTGCAAATGAGGAAGGTTCTCCAACCATGAACGAACGAGACGACATCAAAGCCTTGATCGATAACGAACTTTCACCTGAGCGGGCAGCCGAGGTCCAAAAAGCCATCGATCTTGACCCAGAACTTCGCGAGGAATATCTCTTTATGAAACAACTCAGTGGTGACTTGCAAAATTTACAAATAGAACCCGAAATCAAAGGACTTGAAGAAACTCTGGACAAATTGCAAAGGAAGCGATCGACTTGGCCGATCTGGAAGATTGGATCGATCGCAACAGGCAGCCTCGCAATGATTTTGGCAATCGGATTCTTGGGTACTAAATTGAGCCCCTGGGGATCAGAAGTTGCGGGTTCGATGTCTGGAGTCGATATGGAGAAAAGCTCAGGGAAGGTCTCTGCTGTGGCTCCTGCCGAGTCTGCAAAAATGGACGCAAAAACAAAGTCCATGCCTTCACACGATGGAATTCCAGGTTCGGAAAGGAGCACCGATAGCGAATTGAGTAACGGAACTGGACTGCACGAAACTTTTACGAAACCGAAGACTTCTCCCATGAGAGAAGGAATGAACGATCTTTCTCAAAGACTCATCATTCGACACGCCGACATGGGAGTAAAAGTCAAGGATGTTCGTACTGCGATTTCTGAACTTGATCGTCAGGTTGTGGCGATGCAAGGCATTGTTGAATCGACAAACTTTGGCAATGCTGAAAAAGAAGCTCAAGCTACAATGTCAGTTCAAGTACCAGAGACTCGATTTGCAGCAACAGTGGACTTCATTCGAAAGCAAGGCCTTGTCATCAATGAGCAAGTCAGCGGGCAAGATGTGACAGCTGAAGTTGCTGATACATCTGGCAGAATCAGGGCCCTTGCTGATGAAGAATATAACCTGATTCAAGAGCTTCAGCGCGCCAGAAATACGGACACTCGGTTAGAGATCAGATCCCGACTATCAGACGTTCGGCAGCAAATGCAAGGCTTGAAGGATCAAAACACTGCGACAAAAGATCTTGCCAAAATGAGCCGTATCAATGCAACTTACGTTGGTAAATCGCAGCTTGATCAGGGCGACGCTGGCGATTGGTTGAGCCAAACAACTCATGGAGCTGGAGACTTGCTTGGATTCGTTGGACGCATCTTTGGGGTCGGTCTCATATACACCCTCTTCCTGGCGCCAATCTGGCTTCCCATCCTAGGAATCTCGCTTTATCTTCGCCGTAAGCGACAAAATAAGTAAGCATGGAAAAGCCGAGCACCGCCCTGGAATACATTAATTCTATTCAGAATGGAAAGTTCAGGGCGGAGCTCCTTCGCATTCGAAATCTGATACTTAGCGAATACCCTGATGTCGAAGAAAAAATTTCTTATGGCATGCCCACCTACAAGCTTAAAAACGGATATGTATGCTTTGGTGCGTTCAAAAATCACTTATCGTTTTTTCCTGGGTCTGCAATAGATGACTTTGTCGATCAAGTGTCAGAGTTCAAAACGTCGAGAGGCACGCTACAATTCTCGCCAGAACATCCCATTCCAAATGAGCTCTTATTCAACATTATGAACAAGCGTTTTTTTGGTTAGCCGATCACTGCTCGCACGTCTGTTTGACCTTTCTTGTTTACTCGCCAAATGAAGGCATCAAGCACATAGTGAGTGACTTGAGGCATTGTTAAGAGGGGAACCAAGAACATGAGGGCCACGGACGACAAGTCGACTTTGAATGTCCCAAAGAGATTAGAGTGCTCTTTCCAAACAAACCAGTCCCAAACCCCTTCTTCGAGATATGAAAAGAGAACAAGCGAGCCAACATAAATGGGAATGTACTTCCAGTGAAAAAATCTTAGAAACCTGTTCTTGATGGTCGTTGCCTGAGCCCTCTTGCGATACTGATAAATCCAGATCAGTGCCATATAAGGAATACCGTGAGCCACTATGTTGATGATGGTAAACGTGAGGTCACCGTTAAATATGATGATGCCGGTAGTCCAGGCAAGTGCTGTCACGCCGAGCAGAAGCGACTTTCCAAGATTGAATTCTCGAGTCTTAAGATACGCTCCTATTTCTTTGACCAAATATGCAAAAAGCACTAAGATGTAAAGATAGCGAACCATGATTTCGGGCCAAACCACAGGAATATGGATCACTTCGAAATCGCTGAACCATTGAAAATTCCTAGGATAGGTGTGCCAGTAAATCAAAGGATAAACTGTTGCCAGATAGATGGCTGCTTGATCGACCCGATATTGCCAAGTTCGACTTGGTTCACCCCTTCGATAAAGCATCATGAACCCATACTGCTGGCGAACGAAATGGTAGATCGCAAAATATGCCACACAAGTCCAGAAGATTTTCGGACCAAATAGAGCAAAAATAGCGACCCCGAGTGACCAACTCAGTAGAGGAGCGGCAATATAGAGTCGCTTACGCTTTTCAAATTCTTCTTTATCAAAATAGGTTCGATAAAGTGAACTGTAAACATGGGCGACGTCGATCCCCAAAACCAAGACAATCCAGAGCCAAGTAGGGGTCTCGGAAAGAGATAAGAGTTGCCTGCTCCAAATTGCAACAATTGCCGTCCCAAAAATGGGGGGGCCCAATATGGCCAGCATATCGAACTTTTGTGAATAAACCCAAGGGGTCTTAACTTGCATTCGTTAATTCACGGGCATATAAAGTTCAGTAATCAACTGGTCTTCGGGTGTATCGCTGGGATCATTGACATAGACCTCAAATGCCGGGTTATCACTGATGGTCTTTTTGAGATACTTTTCTATGTAGTCCACTAATTGGCCCCATGCTGCACCCAGTCCACTATAGGGCCCAACATGTCGCGAGGTCACATAATTTCCTCCGGGAATTTGCCCCATCTCGATTCCTGGCCCAAGTGAACCGACGTTTGATCCTATAGGGACTTCGGCGCATGCTGCCGATCGCAGTTGATCGACCGGAACAAAGTCTGGATTATCCCAATAGATTCCAATGCTCCTTTTTGCCGGAATGTTGTTACTTTCAACCCAACCCCAAAGTTGCTCAAACTTTGGGCCAATCTGATCATAAGATCCCTGGTGGCGGATCATTGCCACTTGGATGGGGGCCATTGTGATTTCGCGTGCGTTCATAGTTTTAGATATTTTACGCAAGAACTGGATCCGCCATGACGAGATCAATGGGAAATTGCCAAGTTCTGTGAATGATTTGCGGGTGAGAAAACCCGATCATTTTTAGCAATTCAAGTCCCTGATCGGCCAGCATATGCGAACCGCCACACTTTTGGCTTCGAATTTGCTTTGCACACATGATAATCGGGTCACTCGACAGTGTCAGGCAAGCCAGAAACACACTTGAATCTTGTAAATTATTGAGCCCGGTTTCGATGGCATCAATATTTAAGAAGTGGGTCGGGACAAAAACAACATCGATTTTAGAGTTCGGGATGAAGTTTTCGAACCTAGCCAATTGAACTTCGGCTCTTGAACCAAACGGCCCCAATCGTTCTTTAGCTAATTCCCTGGCGCAATCGTGTGGTTCAAGGGCCACAACTCGACATAGAGGGAGCTTTTCGAGTAAAGCTTGGCTCAAACATCCCACTCCAGCTCCGACATCCAAAAAAGTTCCTTGAAATTGGTTCCCAAGGCATGTAGCGATTATTTCGCCGATTGCTCTGCTCGCCTGCCCGACAGATTGCAAAATAAGTGGGTCAGTTTCGAACCAACCAATTCCACCTTGCCCCAAAATGGGCCGCGTGTTCATGGCCCACGTTGATCGGACGAGATCAAGGAGTTCAGCCCTTTCGCCAAGAGACAGATCCGAGGCGTCGAAACCAATTTCATCGAAACGCTCTCCAGATTCCAAAGAATGGCAAGCGACAACAAGTTCTTCGATAGACTTGAGTGATTTCAGAATGATTTCGCGAGGTTTCCGAATCATCTGTATTCCTTAATTTTTAACAGCGAGAAGTAACCCATCTCCGACTGTAACCATGGCCGATGTCACTCTTGGGTCATCGATAATTGTGGTTCCAAGATTTCGCAAAGTCATCGTATCGACGTCCTGATGCTCTGCATCGGCAACTCTCCCGCTCCAAAGCATATTGTCTAGAACGATGAGCCCACCTTGGCGCACGATTCTCAAACATTCTTCGTAATAGGCGGGATAATTTGGCTTATCGCAATCGATGAATGCCATATCAAATGAATTTGATTCTTGCGACTTCAGTGTTTCAAGGGCGGGGCCAATTTTCAGTTCAATCTTGTGGTTGAGTCCGGCCTGATGCCAGAATTCTTTTCCAATAGCTGTCCACTCCTCGCTAATGTCGCACCCCACAAGTTGTCCTCCTTCTGGCAGAACTTCGGCCAAATGAAGTGAAGAAAATCCCGTAAAGACTCCAACTTCCACGATTCTCTTCGCCAGGCAAAGCTTGGCCAAAACTTGCAGCACAGCCACGACCTCGTGCGAGCTACACATCCCAGACATGGTGAGTTCAAGCGTCCTTTCGAAGTGACTCTTCGCAATTTCGGAAGGGCGAACAAGATTTAAGTTTATATAGTTCTCTATCGTTTCGGGGACAAGGGACTTTCTCATGGCTTCTAATATTGCACAACACGTTTGGATGTGCTTAAACTATAGTAACAATCATGCTTTGCTCTATCATGTTCATGCTTGCCGATTCAGGCGAACGACTTAAAATTCCTTCCGAATTGCGAGACCTGGAGAAGAAGTACAACATCAAAATTGAGGTAGCCGATGAATCTACAACATGGAAAGGCAACGGGTACACAGTGTCCATTGCGGCCCCATCCCAGTCTTCGCTGAACCACTACTCAAAGTTGTTTGTCAAAGAATGGAGCCGATACCCGGTCACAACGATCTCGAAGGCTCGGGTCAAAAAGGTTTGGTTGGGGATTGGAGTCAAGGTTGGAAAGCAAGTTCGCGCTGCGGCTCCTTGCTTCGATGGCGACATGATGGTATACGATACAGAACTTGGAGCGGAGAATTCGAACTATCAGCGAAATGTTGTTCACCACGAATTTTTTCATATGATTGATGAGCGAATGGGTGTTCTTTGGAAAGATGAGAAATGGAGCAGACTCAATTCGCCTGATTTCAAGTATGGGAGTGGCGGAGCCAATATGCGTCAGGCCGGAGCTGGAACACTGACGGACAAGCTTCCTGGGTTCCTAACTCCGTATTCTTGCTCTGGAGTTGAAGAAGACAAAGCCGAGATTTACAGCCATCTCCTCATTGATACATCTTTTGTGCTAAATGTCGCAAAGTCAGACAAAATTATTTCCAACAAGATCCAAGCAATCAGGGCAAAGATGATGAGCTTTGATTCCAATATTACAAACGATTTTTGGAAGTCAAATTAAGGCAAAATATTGACATGGTGTTCGCACTTTCAACTCTCATTACTTCTGACCTCATTTTTGATGGCAAGACATTGGACGGATGGGAAAAAGTCGGTGGTGGCACCTGGACGGTAGAAAAGGGTCATGTGCTCAAGGGTCAATGTAAAAAATCAGACGAGCAAGGCGTTTTGGTTTACAAAAGGGCCGTCAAAGATTTTGTTGCTCATCTTGAATTTCGAATATCTGATGGCAACAGCGGATTTTACTTTCGAACGGAGAGAATCAAGGATCAGCCGCTTGTAAAGGGAATGCAAGCAGAAATTGATGCAATTGAAGACGTTGCAGGGATTTGGGAAACAGCTGGCAGAGGCTGGGTTTATAAGCCCGATGCCACTCGTCATGCTAAGACAAAGTTTAAACCCGGCGAGTGGACCAAAATGGATGTGAGCGCAATTGGCTCTCATTACATGGTGAAGCTCAACGGAGTGATGGTCACTGATATCGACGATACTGAAGGGCGACGCGAAGGTTCGATTGCTCTTCAGCTCCATGGAGGAATGGATATGACTGTCGAATTCCGAAATATCCGTGTCACTTTTAAGAACTAAACTCTAGTCCCAAACTTCGGTTCTCCACAGTCCCCAAATTCGATCTTCTTCCCATTCTTCAGTTGGCTCCTGGCCATTAAGTCGAAGGGCAAGCATGATAAGCGAGACATGCCACCCATCATGCCAAAGGCAATGTTGGAAATAGAGCACGGGGTGGTCATACCACCCCCCTTCCGTTTGATCTGTCTCGATGGCCGATCTTATGATATCTGCTACTGCTTCCCCGCTTTCCCTGAGATTTTGTTTGATCTTCTGTAAATCTGCAATGGGTTTTTGAGTCTCATCATCATAGCTGCTAGAGAGCTTGGCAGCCCATTCCTCAGAAATTTGAGGCATAAAGAATTTTCGGACTCCGTGCATATGGGCCAGATGCATATCCAGGGACCACCCATCTGCCGAAGGTTTGACACTTCGGTTCTCTTCTGTCACGAGATCTGCTACAGAATCTACAATCTGCGCTTGGCGAATCCAAGATTCCAAAAATGCTGCTGTGAAATTCATGTTTTCAGGTTACCATCGTCGCCAAATCTGCTTGAATACCTAGCCCACCTGTTATGTCGATGGGCTTCTTCAGGGCTAATTAATGTAAGATTGAGCCCATGAATGAATTGAAATCAGTACTTAAAGGCCAATATCACGCGGCCCTGGCCATGTTGAGGGGAGCCATTGAAAGTTGCCCTGATGAGGTTTGGACTGGTGGAGTGCCACCTCGTCAGTTTTTTCGCTTGGCCTATCACACTCTCTATTACACGGACATGTATTCGGAGCAAAAATTCGAAGACTTTGTCCCTTGGAGTAAGCACCGAGATGACGTTGAAAGCGATCAAGAAAGAGAACATCTGAACCCGGCACCCTATTCGCGAGAAGACATTTTGGAATATTGGGATTCAGTCGATTCCCGGCTTGACGCCAAAATCGACGCCATGGATTTGACAAGAAGCGAATGTGGAATTCCTTGGTATAACATGCCGAAACTCGACCACCAGATTCTTAACATCCGACATATTCAAGAACATGCGGGACAGCTTCGGGACAGAGTCATGGAAGCCGGGATTGACCAAGGTTGGGTGAGTCGAGTTCCTAAGTAGGCCGCACTAGGAAGAAGGCATCTGAACAAGTTGCGCTTCAAATATCCTGATATCAGGTGGGCCGATCAAACAAGATTCCATTTCGGACATGAATTCTGCAAAGGCTGGTTGGGCGAAATGAAATTGCAAATCTTCCATGGTTGTCCATTCTTCTACAAAGACAAATCGATTGGGATTTGAAGAATGAAAAAAGTAATCAAACTTTTCGCAACCTTTTTCAGTAACTGCATTAAGTTTGTTTTTCTCACAAGCCGAAATGGCAAGATCTTTTTTTTCTGGTTTCAATTCGGCATAGGCAGTTAAAACAATCATAGCCACAAAAGGATACTAGAAAAAAGATTGCATTTCTGCTTGAGCCGGTTAAACTCGATCCCATGTCCGCACTCCTCGCATTTCTTTGTATTTCTCAAAACAAAAGTAGCATAGATGAGGCTGTTCAATGGTTGAGAAGCGAGTCAACAAGACTTATTAAGGCCTCGCGAAGAACGATGAAAGACGGGACGAGTGCCTTTCCACCACAAGTTGGAATTGGATACGAAGCCTTTTGGTTACGCGACTATGCTTACACCCTTGAAGGTTCGATCGAATCTTATTCTCCGCAGGAACTCACAAGTTGTTGCACCCTGTTTGTGAAGAGACTTGCACCAGATGGTTCTGGAGTCGATTGCGTTCGCTTTGATGGTACACCAGTTTATAAGCCTGGATTTGGAACGATGGGTGAGAATCCTGTTGCAGATGGTGGGCCCTTTACGGTCGATGTGGCTTGGCACACTTTTCGAAAAACAAAAGATCGAATGCTTTTAAAAAAGGTCATTGACGACTTGGTTCGCACAATGAAATCTGTTCCATTGAACAAGAAAACCGGCCTAGTGTGGATCGATCCTGACAAAAATTGGGATCGATGCCCTTATGGGTTTACTGACACCGTAAGAAAGACTGGTGATGTGCTCTTTTGTTCTTTGCTCTATTGTCAGGCATCACGCCAGATTTCCGACCTTCTCTTAGCCTGCAATCGAAAGAACCAAGCTCACGAATGGAAAAAGCGGGCTGAACGGACGGCTATTCAAATTCGGAAGACATTTTGGGATCCACATGTTGGGCTTTTACGTGCCGCAACGGTGCGATGCAGAGAGCATGATATTTGGGGTTCGGCATTTGCGGTCTATTTAGGAGTGGCGAACCACGAACAGTCTCAAACCATAGCCCAGACATTGAGAAAAAACTACTCGGGAATAGTGCAGCATGGTCAAATTCGGCACCTTTTAAGTGGGCAATATTGGGAGCTCGCGTGTGCTAAGGATGAATATCAGAATGGAGCTTTTTGGGCTACACCAGCTGGCTGGTTTGTTTACGCTCTTGACATTGCCGACCCTCGGCTAGCTGATCAAACTGTATTAGATCTCGTGAGTGATTTTAAGGAAAACGGTGTATGTGAATGGATCAGGGGACCGAAACGTAATCTGCCCGGATATCTTGCGAGTATCAGTTTGCCTATATATGGGATTGAAAAAATGCTTGAAAAGCGATCAAAGCAAAAGTCTGGTACTTAACTAGTATAATGATTTTGGCTTTCAAGGACGCCACGAGACTCGCTGAAAGGGTTTAACCCACCTTTTGGAAACATCTAAACAGAGACTTTGTGCGTCCTTGTTGCGGGTCCTAGGTGAAAACAATTCGCATAGAGACTCAATATGAAAAACTTACCAGATAAACCGAATTTAGAGCACCTGAGAAAGCAGGCGAAAGCTCTTTTGAAATCAATTCGAAGTGGCGACCCCGATTCAATTGCATTTGTAATAAAATTGGCTCCTCACCTGGCCACTGAGCCAAACTTCAAGTTCCACGATGCCCTCTATTGCATCGCTAAAGACTATGGATTTGAATCTTGGTCGAAACTCAAGTTGGAAATAGAATCTCGGCATGTCATGGCACTCTCAATCGACCAATGGCGCGCCTCACTTGCTGTTCTTGCCATTGGTCGCGGGTTTCAGGGAGCAAAACCAGAGCTCGCTGCGAAACTTTATGAACGAGCACCTGAAAACGTGAAGGGCGATCCCTATCTTGCGGCCTGCGTTGGCGATCTGCAATCTGTCCGGCAAGCATGCGAAAATGAAGGTTGGGTCAATTCCGTGGGTGGTCCATTTGGAGCTCCTCCCTTGGTCATGGCGACTCACTCAGCACTTCTCACTTTGCCCAGTTTTCGTCAAAACTTGATTCAGGTCATTCATTTTCTTGTCAAAAATGGTGCTGATGTCAATGGCAGTTATATTGATCCCGATTTTCCGGACTCGCCACTTTCCTGCCTGTTTGGTGCCAGCGGACGACGTCACGATGACGAAATAACTGAATTTCTACTGAAATCAGGTGCAAATCCTGATGACAATGAGTCGCTCTATCATAGTTGCGAAGCCAAGGATATGAAGTGCACTGAGCTATTACTCAAATATGGCGCAAGGGTTCAAGGCACTAACGCCATCTTTCATACACTTGATTACCACAACTTAGATCGGCTCAGACTCTTGCTCAAAAACGGAGCAGACCCGAACGAAAAGCTGCGGGAACACACGGCCATTTCTTGGGCCATCTATAGGCTGTGTGGACGTGACATTGTTCAGACCCTGTTGGATGCAGGTGCAGACTCTAAACCTCCCTTTGGGCAGGAATCTTATTTTTTGATAGCACTTTATCATGGGCTACCAGAAGTTGCCGAGCTCTTTGACAAAATTCCACTTGATCCCAAAACTCAGTGGGTTTCTGCTTGTGCCAGCGGTCGTTTGGATGAAGCCCGAGCCATTCTTGCAGAAAACCCGAACCTGCCACAGCAACTTACAGATTTAGATCTGCAGCGATTGCCAAATGCCGCCCAAGCGGGTCAGCTGAGTGCAGTAAAGGCGTTTGTCTTGTCTGGCTGGCCAATCGCAACACCAGGAGGTGATTGGAAGGCTTCGGCGCTGAACTTGGCGGTTTTTCGTGGGGATGTAGAAATGACTCAATTTCTTTTGGATCACGGCGCAAGTTGGAAGGAAAGGCATGGTTATGGCGATAACGTCATTGGAACTCTTAGCTTTGCATCTATGGCCCAACCGCATCGTGGAGGAAGATATGTCGAATGCGCAGAAGCCTTGGTTACTTCAGGAATGCCTGTAACTTTTGAAAAGGAATACTTTTTCTCAGAAGAAATCAGGAACGTGTTCGAAAATGACGACAACGATCACTGAGATTTTTCAACCGTTTTTGTCATGACCCAGTGATGTTTGGCGACTTGTCTTTGACGAACAAACCCGCGCTTTTCAAACATTGGAATCAATCCCAAATATGTAAAGGCTCCCAACAGATTTCGTCCCTCAGTGACCTCTGGGTAGGCTTCGACAAAGCCTCCCCCTGCCTTTGAAATTGCGTTAAGTGCCCCGTCAAGTGCCATCGAAGACACGCCTAAGCCTCGATACTTTCTATCAACATAAAAGCAAGTGATTCTCCAATCAGGTTCATTTTTGAGCCCGGGATAATAGAGGCGTTTGAACTTGTTTCGAGGAGAGATGTGCTCTGCTTTGCCATATTGGCACCATCCAATTGCAAGATCGCCAACGAAAACAACGGTAGCTCGAGCTTCGCCAGATTTCACGAGATATTCTTTTGCACACTTTTTCGCTTCTAGCGATTCATAGTTCGGCTGGCAAGAATTCTGGAATTCCATACACCAACACCCGCCCCAAACTCCGTTATGTCTCTCGATAAGATCAGCATAAGCAGCCCAAGTTTCTTCGCTCAGCTCTCGAATTT
>CAZOVP010000014.1:0-49591 GCA_964583465.1 uncultured Fimbriimonadaceae bacterium
TAGCTCAGTTGGTAGAGCGGCGGTCTCCAAAACCGCAGGTCGCGGGTTCGAGCCCTGTCGCCCCTGCCATTTTGACTGCTTTTCTAGCTCACCGAGAAGAACTCTTGATTTGTGCAGCTATAGCTCTCAAATCTTCTGAACTTCGCTTCGAAACAAGCAAAAAGAGGTTTTCGTCCGATTTCCAGCTCACGGCATTGGCTTCGTTTATCATGCCTTCAGAAAACTCGCCGTTGGATTTGTCGATGCCTTCTATTGAACTCGTTCCCGCCACTACATAAAGATTGAAATCTCCATGCTCGTCTCGATAAGTGAGCTTGGCCGCTTTGCGACCGTCAATCATGCCGAGATACATCGAAATGAGCTGAGCAGAAGAAAGATCTGCAATGGATTGGGAACCAACTCTTTCGCCAAGCTTGCTCAACGCATCTCCAACTTCGGAAATTCGGGCTGGAGAAAGGCCATCAAGTAGCCCAGCCACATGTGCGCTTGTCAGAGGCCGGCTACCCCACATTCGGTTAAGAGTTGCTGCACTGAGGATTCCCACAAAAAAGATGAGGCACATTGCCCAAGCGAAGCGCCCCACATAATGTTCGACTTTCTGAGTCTTTTCTACAGCTCTCAGTCGAGCACGACAAGACTTCCAAAGCTCTGAATCGTTATGCTCCACGGCTTTTTCTCTGAGGGTAGATTTAAGAGCCTGCGCCCATAGATATTCATTTTGTGCTTGGGGATCGTTTTCAAGTTGATTCTTTATTTCGGCTGATTCAGATTCAGAGAGCTGACCATCAGCCAAAGAATTCACTTTTTCAAACATATCCATCATTGCTTCAAATATCCTTGTTCAATTGCATAATTCATGAGCTCGCTTCTGAGAATTGCTCGCCCTCGAGCGATTCTCGACCTCACAGTCCCTACAGGAACCTGGGTCGCTTCAGCGATTTCATCGTACGTCATCCCTTCGATATCCGAAAGAATCACGGCGATTCGAAACGATTCTGGAACTTTATCCAGAGCTGCTTCGACTTCTGTCCCGACCAAGCCATCGAGCAGTTGGCGATCAGGCGCCTCTTCTGCGGCAGCAACCGGTTCTTGAATGTTTTCGTCTTCTAGTGACGACTGAGATCCGATTCTCTGCTTTTTTCGATATGCGTTGATATAGAGATTTGTAAGAATGCGAATCATCCACGCTTTGAAGTTATTGCCATCAAATCGGTCAAATGCTTCAAAAGCGCGAATTATTGCTTCCTGAGTGAGATCATTGGCGTCTTCTTTGTCTCTCGTGAGGCGCAATGCCGTCCCAAAGAGTGACGAGAAGATTGGCTCTGTCATCCGCTCGAAGCGCTCTCGACTAGAATCAGCTCGGTTAAAGAGCATCGCGCCGATGGTACCACTCAGAGCCATTCAACATTGGCCCGATGCCCAATGGTTCCCAAAATCTTGGGTTTGTTGAATTCCAGTACTTTTGCCGTATTCCATCTCTAGGTTTTATTTTGCGAGTTTTCGAGCACTTCCAGAGCTTGGGTTCGAAATTCCGAGGCTTCGCTCTCGTATGACATCTGCGAAGCTATCGATTCGATGACTTCGTTATAGGTTTCACAAGTTCGGCATGCTTTTTTGACCAAAACAGTTGCTAATGGGCCTTCAAATTTGGCTAACAACGTGGCGATTGCCTTTTGATTTTCTGCCGAAATTGTGACTTCCTTTTTTGGAACCAGATCTTGCGGAACCTCATAAGAAGAAACAACAGCAGAGCCCGGAGCTCGAACTTCGTAAATATCGTGTTCGCGAACGTGCTTGTCGTGCCGAACTCCTGAATATTCAAACATACGCTGAAAGTCATCGGCGAGGCGCGAAACGACTTCAAAGAAAGACCGAGCGCACAGAATTTGTCCAGGCTCGGCAAAACTCATGACTCTTTGGGCCACATTGATACCATCTCCTATGGCATTGAATCGACCATTCAGATCGGTCACAAGCTTTATCGGCCCCAGGTTTAATCCCAATCTCACAGCATAATCGGGAATAACGGTTTTGGCTTGCTTAAATTCCTCACAAAGGGTCAAACCTAAAAATAAACCTTCTTCGGGGTCTCCAAAAAGACAAACAGCCACCCCATCTCCTGTATCCAAGATCAGCCTCTCGCGTTCTGAAATGTGGCTCAGAGCCTTGCTCACGACATCGTTGAAGTGGTTCTTGATAATCGTCTGATCAGATACACCCCTTTCACTGAATTTGATGATGTCAGCGAACAAAACCGTGCAAATGATCGTTTTGTTCTTCCTTTCGGTATGTATCAAAAGGTCATCACTCATCGATCAACTCAATTGCTTTCTTAAGGCTACGATTCATTCGGTTAAAACTGGAAGAAAGCGTAGAAATTTCATCTGATCCCGAGGTTTCCAAATCATCCGTAGCTTCGGGGTTTGTGCTTGCAGCGTCCATCATTGCAGCAATTTTCTTGACCGGAGCAATCACAAACTTGTTCAGCAATATGTTCAAAGCAATTAGTACAACGAGAAAAACGCCGATGAGAATTCCTAAAATAGTTTGGAACTGTTTTTCAGCCCTCTGCGTTGCAACTTGGGTCGGAACAGCAGCGATTTGCGCTCCGACAACTTCGTTCATTTCCCAGCCCAAACCCTGCTGGTTGCCATATTTCGCAAGAACTGTCTTCGGCAAATCCTTGGCTTCGCCATGACACTGTAGACAAGCTCTGTCCGTGACTTTTATGGGTCGAGCGACAAAAAGCATCGGACCGGTTGCCGCGGGCCGCTCTCCAAACTTTTCAGTGCTCTCGGGATGATTGCGGAAATGTTCAACAATGTCAGATTCCCAGTCCGTAGCTTTGTCGCGGGGATTACTTGGGTTCAAAGTCGCTTCTTTATAAGTGAAATCCGGAAATTTGTCTCGCAGCGAACTGAACATCTCTGTTGCAGAATAGGCAGGAACAGTTTGTGGATGGAACGTTTCGTCGAGGCTCTTGATGAGCAACGGCCGAATCTGCTGGCTGGTGTATTTCCGCATCGACATAGCCGATTCCATCATCAATCCAGCGGTTTCAATTGTCGAATTTCTGGCGTGATTCTCCAATTGCCCTTTGACAACAATTGAAGCCACGGCAAACCCAATGCCGAAAACTGCTATCAGCGTAATATTGAATTTTGTACTGAGATTCAACGAAGCTATTATGGTCTAATTTGCTTAATATTTGAGCGAAAACCTTGCAGCATTTCAAAATAATAGTTTAAGGATTTCGGAATCGTGCGAAATTTTTCCATTTGCGTAATCCTTTAACTCTTTTGAAATGGCATCTCCTTTTAGAACCTTTCGATAAAGGAGCTCGGCGCGATCTTTGTGATCTTGCTCTATGCATCTCGCTTGCCCGATCCATGCCATCGCCTTAAATTCAGACTCGCTTGTCGTTGACTCCAGGGTTTGGTAGGTTGCCAAAGCTAGATCAAGTTTGTTCGCAAATTCTTGCGCCATGCCCACTAGAGTCATTGCCAAATCGACATCTTCTAATGAGCGATCTTTGGGAATAAGCGCCATCCACGTTTTAGCTTTTTGAATGTCTCCACGAGACGCATAAGCAATGGTGAGATCTATGATGTTTTGGCCACTTGGTCGAGACTTAGACCGGAATTCAAGAGCATCAAACCTTCTCCACACCGAATCTGCTTTTTGAAACCATGCCATGCAGGTCGTATCGGAATATGGCACCAAAATTCTTCCCGCCACGGCTTCTGAATAGTCCCATAATTCCAACCGTTCGGGTGTGCCTACCTTTCCAAATGGCTTGTACTTTATGAGCGCTTCCGGAATCCTAGCTGAAACTCCCATAAGAATCAGGGTGTGATTCTTTTTGGCTTCATCCTTTGCAATCTTTAAGTCTGCTTCCCACGGTCGAATTTGATTGAACGCAACTAATGAAGCAAATGCTACGAGGCCCACCATAGTATTTTTTTGACGAACTTATCCTATACTCCGTCACATCAAGATGACATCGTCACAGGCGTCAACGTTCTCTGCCGAACCTTATAGCTCGCTGGATCACGCTTGATTTCTTGATAAAGTGAATCACGTTCGACGGGAATTCGACCAGCCTCCAAGATCATCTCTGTCATTTTGCTCAGCGTCAAAACTTGCTTCTTATTACCGAAATCGCCCTCCTTATAAGTGATCTCGTATTCATGGACAAAACCATCCGTGTCATCGGCTCCATACCACAGCGAAGCCTGGGTGATCTCTGGAGTATTCATAATCCAAAAACTTTTGATATGCTCAAAATTATCAAGCATGAGCCTTGCCACAGCTATATTCCTCAAATCAGTAAAACCAGTTTGGGGTTTGATGTCTTCTAACTCAGTTTCTTCCGGGTGAAACGAAAGGGGCGTGAAGCACACGAAGTGTCCAGTTTCATCCTGAAGTTCACGAAGCTGCCTCAAATGATCTGCTCGTTCAAAATCAGTTTCTATGTGCCCATATAACATCGTTGCGTACTGCGTGAGACCCAGCTTCGCAGCTGCCCGAGCGACGGATTTCCAGCCTTCGCCATCCATTTTTCGACCAAAAAGTTCTTTATGGACCCTGTCGCTCAAGATTTCAATTCCGCCCCCGGGCAAAGAGTCCAACCCTGCTTCCATGAGATCTCGAAGAGCTTGCTCATGGCTAACGCCACCCTTGTTGGCAATTTGCTCAATTTCGATGGCCGTAAATGCCTTAACATGAACGTCGCCGAGAACCTCCTTCACGGTGCGAACAAGATCAAGATAGTATTGATAAGGCAGTCGCGGATTGATCCCGCCAACCATATGAATCTCGGTGATTTCAGCGTCTCGGTGCCATTCTAGCCTTCGCTTCACTTCCTCAATACTAAATTCATAAGGATCGGGGCCACCTTTTTTCGCATAAAATGAGCAGAATTTGCAAAACTTGTTGCAAATATTTGTGTAATTGATGTGTTGGTTTCTAACAAAGTAAGTTCTGGCGCCATGAAGTCGCTCCCGTACAAGGTTCGCCATCGCCCCAATCGCAGTCAAGTCCGGATGTTGATAGAGCCTTACTCCATCGTCAACGGAAATTCTCAACCCATCTCTAACCTTAACAAAAATATCAGTTAAGTCTTCCGGGATGAACTTCTCAATGCCAATTGCCATTTTCTCTCAATCTGCTCTTAGGCTGAGTGTAACCTGTTTTTGTCCCCAATAGGCATGAATTCCAGGCACAAAGCCACGGCTTAAGATAAATTGTTGTCTTGGCTTCATTGGATGAACTCGTCGCGCTATCGCGATTTTTGGGAGAGCCCGCAAGGGGGTTTGCCATATTGGCTGAAGGTAACACGTCAATAAAGCTTGGTACTAATTTTTGGGTCAAGGCCAGTGGAGCGTCCCTCGAAAACTGTACAGCCCAACACTTTGTGCAGTGCCGGCAGCAACCCTTTCTAGATGCTCTTCATGGAGAACTCTCTGACCTTGGAGTTCAAGACCTGCTCAAAAACTCACTTGCTGGATCCCAGGTCGAAGGCGAGGTGCCTTCTGTGGAAGCATTCATGCACGCTTGGCTTCTCAACCTTCCAGGAATCGAATGTGTTGGGCACGTTCACCCAATATCCAACCTTTCAATCCTGTGTCACCCCAATTCCAAAAAACTCGCCACAATGCGATTTTTTCCTGATGAGGTTGTTTGTTGCGGAGTGGCTTCTGCCTGGGTGCCATATGTCGATCCTGGCCTCAAACTAGCCCAAGCTATTAGAGACTCACTATCCACTTTCCACAACGAATTTGGGCATTTTCCAAAGATCATAAACCTTCAAAGTCACGGAATTATTGCCATCGGATCTTCCACTGCTCAAGTCAAATCCGCTCTCCTTATGGCCCAAAAAGTCGCGACTGTCATCTCTATGGCTGGCGGGATTTCGGCTGTACTTTCGGGATCGTTCCAGCCGTTGCCAACGGCAGAAGTTGAACGTATTGCTTCTAGAAAAGACGAACATTACCGACAACAACAACTCTGGAAAGAGAAGGGGAATTCTTGAATCTCAAAAGTGTTGGACTGCTGGCCCTGCAGGGCCTCCGCCAAAACTGGAAGCCCATGCTTGTCGTTTGGGTGCTGGCATTTGCCTTCGTCGCTTGTTACTATGCAATCCCTGCTGTTGTGCGGGGCATGGAAAGCGTCATCGAACTCAAATCCAAGATGGGTTTGGCATTCCCAGCCATTGCGGGTTTCATCGCAGCAGGCGTGTTGCCAGAAATTGCAAAAGCCATCACGGGGCAACTTGAAAAGGGTGAAAATGTTTTCAAGGAATCCATCTTCCGAGGTCTTGTTTGGTCTGGCCTCGCAATGATGGTGGACACTTTTTATTCGTTTCAAGCAAGATGGTTTGGAACAGCATCTGATTTGCAAACTCTTTCAAAAAAGACAGCCATCGATATGCTGGTCTTTGCGCCACTCCTATTTGTGCCGTATTCCGTGGGCATGTTTGTTTGGCGACGTGAGAACTATCGATTCTCTGCACTAGCGTCTGTTCTGACACCAAGTGGCTGGAAGAAAGAGGTCTTCCCAACTTACATTCCCAATGTGTGTTTTTGGGTTATCGTGCTCTTTGCCATTTATGCATTACCAACCCCATTGCAATATCCACTTTCAGCATTTGCAACAGCATGCTGGAGCATTCTCTTTACATTCCTGCAGGCCAATCACAAAAATCACCCTGCATAAATGACTTTCTTTATGAGCTGAATACTTTCCACAGCATTACCGGAATTTTGAGCTTGCTGTAGCAGATCCTTTTGACCATAAATCTTAAGAGCTTTTTTCATGCAGTTCGCAAAAAACTCCATAGATAATCGCATCGAAACGACTTGCTCTGTTCGATATGTAAACTGATCTTCTCCGAACCAACCAGAATAGCCTGTGTCTATGGCAGCATAGCAAAATTCCACAAGTCGCCAAATATCATCAGTGCCCGCGATTCGATCTTCATCATTGCTATTGTATTTCGCACCATTGATATGAAAATTCGCAATCGGTAGCCCCATGCGCTGGAGAAAATAGAGTGATTCACCCGGAGTATTGCCAACCATTTGTTCGTGCCCATAATCAATGGCCACACCCATCACTGTTTTCCCCAGATTTCGATTAACTTCCAAACAAACACATGCGGCTTTTGCAACTGTATTCGTGATCATGTTCATCTCCCTTGGCTCTTTTTGCTTGGGCTCGGTACCAAATTTCAGACCCAGCTGATCACAATGGTTTGCGAATTCAGTGCAAGCATCGATAAACCATGTGAGTCGATCTCCGTAATGAACCTCAAAGTGATAATCCCATCCATCACTACCCGGCCACAATCCGCAACTTTCGCAACCTAGCTCTTTGGCAATGTCAATTCCCAAATGAACTTGATCCCGCGCCATCTGCCTCACCCCGGGATCAGGATGCGTGACGGAACCCCATCGAAACTTTGAATCGCTCCACAAATTAAAATTCATGTTTGTGGGTACTACGTCATGCAATTGCATTGCAGAAACAATGGAATCGATTTTGTTCTGATCTCGATCGCCATTCGAATTCAAAAACACAGCTTCGTGCCATTCAATTCCTTTGATACCTGCTTGGGCAACTCTTGAAATCTGAGCAAGTTCCGAACTTTCGAATCCGACAACATGCGCGTTGTATCCACCGGGAGCAAATCGATCGAAAAACTCGCCAGCACACCAATGACCAGCACTAAACTTAATATCGAAGTCGCTCAAAAATCGATCGACATCCGAACCCTCTAAATAAGCTGGATAGTTGTCATCGATTCCCAAGATTTGAGCATGATTCAATTGCATACGTTCAGTATGTCCATTTCAGCAAGCCCGGTGCATATGGCCAAGCTTGACTCATAATGAGGTTCTCTATGTCCGTCCGAGTTCGCTATGCTCCGAGTCCAACAGGAAGCCCACACGTAGGCAATATCCGAACAGCACTTTACAACTTTCTTTTTGCGAGAAAGAACGGCGGAGTCAACATTCTTCGAATTGAAGACACAGACCGCACGCGTTTGGTTGAGGGCTGCGAAGACGAAATCATTGAAAGCCTGAATTATGTAGGAATTAAAATTGATGAAGGTGTTGGCTCAGGTGGGGCGCATGAACCTTATCGACAAAGTGAGAGAAAAGAAGCCGGGATTTATTCTAGATATTGGCAACAGCTTCTTGATAAGGGTGCGGCTTATTGGGCATTTGATACTCCTGAAGAACTCGCTGAAATGCGAGAATTCCAGCAAATCAATAAGCAAGCAACGGGATATTTTGGGGGCACCTGGCGTGAAGCCACGAGTTCTCAAATCGAGGCGGCCCGCAACGAAGGGAAACCTGGAGTTATTCGACTTAAGATTCCACGTGATGAGCTCATCGTTATAGAAGATGCAATTAGGGGGCGAATCGAATACGATTCAAATGTTGTCGATGATCCGGTTCTTATAAAGGCCGATGGAATGCCTACCTACCACTTTGCTGCCATGGTCGATGACCATCTCATGGATATCACGCATATTTTTCGCGGAGAGGAGTGGATCAGCAGCGCACCTAAGCATGTTCAACTCTTCAAAGCCTTTGGCTGGACTCCGCCGGTGATGGTTCATCTGCCAGTGATCAAAGGAAAAGACGGATCAAAGCTTTCAAAGAGGCACGGCGACACGGCTTGCCTTGATTTCAGACGAGCAGGCTTCTTGGGTCATGTTCTCGCAAACTTTATTGCTCTCATCGGCTGGTCGCCAGGAGGTGACCGAGAAGTGATGTCGATTGACGAAATGGCAGAAGCATTTGATATAAAAGGAATACAGCCATCTTCGGGTGTTTTCGACTTCGAAAAATTGATTTGGATGAGCGGGGTTCATATCCGGCAAACAGAACCAAAAGCCCTCTATCAACAGGTTCGAAACTATGCAAATGCCGAAGAAACTGAAACATACTGGTCCGCCAGAGTTCCCGGGGCGCAAGAGGTTGATCCACACGAGAAACTGAAGGGTCTAAGGCTCTTGAAAGAAGCTCCAGAAGACTATGCTTTGGAAGCGGTTAAGCTTGAACAAGAGAGAGTGACTAATCTTGCCGATTTTGGCCCCGCCTGCCTCTTCTTCTTTGTCCAAGATGTTGAATTTGACTCAAAGGCAGTGGAAAAGTGGTTTCAAGAGCCTCACGTCGAGAATCTCTTGCTGGAGCTCCGCTCCCAAATAGGATCTAAGAGCCCACAATCTCCCGCGGATTATGAAGAAATTTTGCGCGAAGCTCAAGTTTCTCAAAAATTGGAGAAATTTGGATCAGTCGTGCATCCCACCCGGGTGGCAACCACGGGCAAAACTGTGGGGCCGGGCCTCTTTGAACTGCTTGCACTTTTAGGCCAAGAGAGAATCATTCATCGGCTTGATGTCGCGCTGCAAAAGCTCCATTCTTAGCTGTTAACCATTCGTCCATTGACTCTTATGAAACTTAGAGCCATTTGAAGTTTGCATGGAAATTCGTGCTGATCTCGGGTTCAAATAAAACTAAGGTCACTTGAAATACAAAACGTGGCCCTTGATTTTTCAAGGGCCACGTTCGATTATAGAAGGAGCTACTTCTTTACTGTTGCAGGATCTGTGCCTCGTTCCATGCCACCACCTGGTTGTGGCATGTCATCGTATTTTCCAGTCGATTTAGGCAAATCTTTTGCCACTGCATCGCCAGCAGCTCGACCAGAACTTCCCTCATTGGAGCTACTGCAACCAGTAAGAACTCCTAGCAAAACGAGACATGCAACAGCAAGAAGTAATCTCATTGGTTGTCCCACATATACTTTTCAGGCTGAAGGACTCGTCCAGCCCAAAGTGGTCTGAGATCACAACCTGCAGCGAGTTGGCCGACAGCCATTGTTCTCACACTTGTATCTAGCATGGTTGTTCGGAACCTCTTATTGAACCAAGGCCAAGCACCACCAAATTGGAGCCAGCTATTTGGGTTTGTGTTGAGAGTCCAACCGATAGGAGTGTAGTGTCGCCACAATCCTTGAGTATTGAGCTGATTCATAGGTTCCATCAACTGACCAGCGGCATCATAGACACACGGAGGTTCGACAACCCAGTTTCCACCTCCGGTAGGAACGCCACTTGAAGTTCTATCCCAAACCGAATCCACTTGCATGATGGTGGCGGAATGGTTTGCAAACGAACCCGAATCTTGTGGAGCTGAACCAAGGTATTGCTTTGCCGTATCGAGAACCCACGGGCTCATAAATTCATAGTTGTAACCCATGTTTGCCCGAGAAGCCACAGAGTACCAATAGTTCTCATGAGTAGGGCCAATCGTTTGGTTCGTATATCCGTCGATATGGCGTTGCTCTAGCGAGAATGCATCGCCCGAACAATAGCTGATGTCCCAATTCTTCATATAGGGTTCCACAAGTTCAAACCAGGTGTAGTCTGGTCGACCGCAGCCCCAACACAAACCTCTTGTGAATTGGCTAAAAGAACCGCCCCGATTGACAAATGGAAGTTTGTCTTCTGCATCAATCATATAAAGTTGGGTTCCCATCGCCGTTTGACGGCAATTGCTAAGCCATGCCGTGCTTTTCGCAGCGACTTTGGCTTGGGCGAAAACGGGGAAAAGAATAGCAGCGAGAATAGCGATGATTGCAATAACAACCAAGAGCTCTATAAGCGTAAATGCTCGTTTAAGTTTCATAATTGCACTTTCCGAAGGAAAGGATGAACCTATGTCTTAGGTTCTCTACTTTCCATTATAGTGGAAAACTCGCAATGAATAGCAATTTTTGAGAAACTCTTGAATACGAACTCAAATAATTCATGCTCAAAAGCTGTCAAAATAGACAGGAGTGAAACGCTTGGGATTTGTGGGGTGTGGAGTGATGGGGGCTCCCATGGCTGGACACCTGGTCGATCATGGCTATCACGTAACTGTCTGGAACCGAACCCCACATAAGTCGGCTCCACTTGCCGCGAAAGGAGCAACCGTAGCGGAATCCCTTTCCGAACTTGCCACAAATTCAGAAGTTATTTTTTCTTGCGTTGGACGAACTGAAGACGTCCGTGAGGTTGTCGAAACAATGCAGAAATCTGCATTGAAGGAGACTCTTTTTGTCGATCATTCGACGATTTGTCCAGAAGGTGCAAAGGAGATTGGATCGTGGCTCAAAGACCAGGGACATAAGTTCATCGATGCTCCCATAACGGGAGGCTCCATGGGAGCCCAAAAGGGAGAACTTACGATTTTTTGTGGTGGCGAACAAGACGAATTTGAAGAAGCCAAACCCTTTATGGCCGCATATGGAAAGCGGATTGAGCTCGTGGGAAAAACTGGAGCCGGCCAAATGATGAAAATGGCCAACCAGATTGCCGTGGGTGGAGCATTGTTGGCTCTTTGCGAATCGCTAGCCTTTGCAAAACATGCGGGACTCGACTTGATTCAAACGCGTGCCCTTCTTTCTAGCGGGGCGGCTGGCTCTTGGGCATTTGAAAACTACGGCAAAAAGATCTTAAATGATGATTATTCGCCTGGTTTCAGCATTCAAAACCAAAGAAAGGATTTTGGATACGTACGCGATGCGGCCAAAGCCATTGGAGCCCACATCCCAGGAACATCGCTTGTCGATGACCTTCTCAAAGTGCTGGATCATGAAGGATTGGGACAAGAAACCACAGGGGCTTTGTACAAACTTTTGATTCGGGAGGCGATTTCGCAATGAACGTCGAACTTCTTGGTATCACACAGATGTTTGGCACCTTTGCAGCATTGGACGACGTTTCTTTCGTAGCGACTCAGGGTGGCATCCACGCGCTTGTCGGCGAAAATGGAGCTGGGAAAACAACTCTAATGAAGATTCTCTATGGGGGGCTCATTCCTAAATCGGGCGAGATCAAGCTCGATGAAGCAAAGGTCCAATTTCATAATTCTGGTCAAGCCATCTCACATGGGATTGGAATGGTCAGCCAGCATTACAGCATCATTCCTGAACTCACATGCCTCCAAAACTTGATGCTGGGGGCTGAACCTGGATGGGCGATTTCTGCAAAGGATTGCGAAGCAAGGGCCACGAACCTTGCTCTCCAAATGGGCTACGAATTTCATTGGAATGACCTAGCAGAAAATTTGAGCCCGGCTGGAAGACAAAAGCTTGAAATCCTCAAATTGCTTTGGCGAGATTCCAAAGTTATGATTTTGGATGAGCCAACGGCCATGCTTTCTCCGGCCGATTCCGATGCCCTATTTGCCAGTCTAAAACAATTGGCAAACGAAGGCCGCACTATCATAGTTGTTACTCATCGGATACCTGAAGTCATGGAATTTTGTGACACAGTCACCGTTCTTAGGGGAGGAAAACTTGTTGCAAACAGAACTGTTGAAAGTACAAGCACAGACCAGTTAGCAGAACTTATTGTCGGGCATCAGGTCACTCAGTCTGCGGCGGGTGATGCTATTCCCGGCGACTTGATCCTTGAACTTGAGAAACTAACGGTGAAAGGTTACCGAGGAGACGACGCACTATCTCAACTCAATCTTCGAGTTCATTCTGGAGAAATTGTGGGAATTGCCGGAGTTGATGGAAACGGCCAACGTGAACTTTTCCGCGTGATCATCGGTACATTGCCCGTGAGCAGTGGTTGTCTAACGTTTGGCCAAGAAAATTGGAATGACAAATCGACTCAAAAGAGAATTCAACATGGACTTCGAGTGATTCCAGAAGATCGACATGAAGAGGCTGTGATAGACGAGTGGTCACTCATTGATAACGGAATTTTGGGGTTCCAAAGGCTGGCCCCCTTTGCCAAAGGAATGCTGATTGACCTTCATACGGCCAGCGATATGGCAGTAGGCCTCGCTGCTAGGTTCAAAACGAAGCACAGCGGAACGCAGAAGCCCATTGGCGCGCTTTCTGGCGGTAATCAGCAGAGATTTGTTGCTGCTCGCGCGTTGGAACTCTGCCCCAAGCTGATTCTTGCGTTTCAACCAACCAGAGGATTGGATATAGAAGCCACCGCACAGGTCTACCAAGGGATCCGAGATGCCTGCAGAAATGGTGCAGGAGCCATTGTTGTGAGCTTTGATCTTGATGAACTTATCGAACAATGTGATCGCGTTGTTGCGATCAATCATGGTCAAATTTTTGAGCCAGTTCAAAGTGAGAGCAAAGATCGAAAAGTGCTCGGAAAACTCATGGTTGGTGTGTCTTGAAAGGACTGACTTGGAAGCATCTCTGTGTCATCGGAATTGGTTTTGCAATTTTGATAATTGCAATTCAATCAACAGGAATCCCACCAATGACTGCCCTGAAAGAATTCTTTGAGGGGAGCATCGGAAAGCCCTTTGCTTGGCGACAAACACTTCGAGAAATGACAACCTTGCTGATCTTGGGCCTTGCCGTTTTTATCGCACTGAGAGCCGGACTCTTTAATATCGGCGCTGAGGGTCAGCTTCTTGTCGGTGCAGCTGCTTCTGCTGCCATTGGGCTCCGGGTACCCGGCGTGATGGGCATGATTTTCGGTTGCTTAGCGGGAATGATCGCCGGTGCGATCTGGGCTCTACCTGCAGCTTGGATCAAAGCCTTCCGAGGTGGTCACGAAGTTATTTCAACGATCATGTTGAACAACGTGGCGGGCTTCTTCACAGTGTGGCTCGCGGCAAATCCATTGCGAGATCCCACCCAGCAAAGTCCAACAACAGCTTTGCTCAAACCAGACTCGTGGTTTCCGCTCATGATCGACGCACAACCGTTTCGTGTGAGTTGGGCCCTTCCCTTGGGTCTGGTTGGAGTTGCATTATTGGCATGGTGGCTCAAGCGGAGCATTTCGGGGTTTGAACTCCAAGCAACGGGAGCCAATCTTGGAGTTGCAAGAACCGCCGGTATAGAGACCAGGTCGATCCTCATGAGGGCCATGTTCATCAGTGGAGCAATTGCGGGACTGGCTGGAGCAATTCTTGTTTTGGGCTTTGAGCACCGATTTTATTCCAACTTCTCACAGGGATATGGCTTCGATGCATTGGGAGTCGCATTACTCGCTGGCGGATCTGCTTGGGGGCTTATCCCATCATCATTCCTTTTTGCCATGCTCAGTTCCGGAACCTCTGCAATTCAATTGACAGGTGTTCCCAAAGGAATCAATGGGATATTGCTTGCCATTTTGATAATCGTTTTTGCAACCATTCGATATCGGAGGAGTCAGCAACATCATGACTAATGCGTCACTTCTGGTCGCCAGCACAATCACAATGAGCGTTCCCCTGGTTCTCAGCGCCATGGGGGGCCTCACCAGCGAAAGAGCCGGGGTGATGAATATAGGACTCGAAGGAACCATGTTGGGATCTGCTTGCGCTGTGGCCTTTGTTGGTTCAGCGACCCAAAACGCTTGGCTCGGACTCGCTGCAGGGCTAATTGTGGGGATACTGCTGATGCTTATTCACGCCGTGTTGACCCAAGCCTTTCAAGTAGATCACATTATTTCTGGCATGGCGATCAACGCCCTCGCACTTGGCGGATCCAGCTTTATCAGCAAGGCGTTCCTCACAGAATCTTCTCATCGAGTTGCTGTATTTGGGATCCAAGTTTACTGGTGCCTCGCTTTAGCTTCTGTTGCGTTTTTGGCGTATTATCTTCGCTCGACCCGTGGTGGTTTGCGCCTGTTGGCTGTGGGAAACGATCCTGAAAAAAGCAGGCAAATGGGTTTGAACCCGGTCGCGATCAGATACCTAGCTTTGATTGCGACAGGCGTGCTAGCTGGACTAGCAGGAGCATTAATCCTCAGCAACGCGGGAAGCTTTACTGAAGGCATGACTGGCGGACGCGGTTTTATCGCCCTTGCAGCACTGATCATTGGAGGTTGGACACCCATCCGAACTCTCATTGCTTGCATTGGATTCGGCGTTTTTGAGGCTATCCAGCTTCAGCTTCAAGGAACACAACTTGCAGGCGCACACATCCCTACTGAGTTCTGGACGTCCCTTCCATACCTTGTAACCCTTATTGCTCTTGCAGGATTTCTCGGCAAAAGTCGCCCACCGGCGGGGCTCGGCAAGCCTTAATCTCTCATGATTTTTTCACTTGTTTTTTCGAACTACTTTTTGAATCCAGCTGAATTTGTCGCGCAGCGTGTCTCCCAGGCTCACAAAAACCTCGATCGTGGTCTGATTTCCATTTCTGTGTCCACGATTGGAGCTGTCACAAGCGAATCTTCGAAGTACATTCTCGCTTATGACCGGAGCCAAGGTGCTGACCTCAGTATCCAAAGAAAGAAACCCTTTCGAATTGTGATCACAAAGGATCGAATTGTTGAATTCGATGTTGCGACCCAGCAATATGCTGATGCTCCTAGGGTGGAGGGTTCAATTTCCAGTCTTCTGAAGCATTCCGCTGGCGTATTGGACGAACTTGTTGCGGGACTTGCCGATCCAGATGGCGTAAATCTTTGGCTCTCTGGGTTAACAACCAAGGGAAAATGGCGTTTTATCGGATCCGCTGGCGTTTTCGGTGCCGAATCGGTTGAGGGCCTCAGCAGAATTGCAATTCAAATTGATCGATCGTCGCACCTACTCAAACAAGTTTCGATCAAAACAGATATTTATGGGTCTACCTGGGTTTTGAATTACGGCTCGCCCCCAAAGGCCATCGAATTTGTTCCTCCAAAGTCAGCTTACAAGACTAAGAGTGTCAATCCCGAAATTGCGCCACCGGCTTACGGATCACAACAAGCTCGACAGATCACCGAAAAAGTTTTTAGAAAATATGATGCTCCAAAGTTGTTGGCTTACCAAGTACAAACAGCTGGCGAAACGGTTTCGGTATGGATCGACCACGGAAAGATTCGCCAGCAGGATTCATCCACGGATTGGACATACATTAATGGTAATTTAACGCTCAAAAATCTGGCCACCAAAGATATCTCGACGGCCAAAATGAGCTTAACAGAAACAATAGACAAACTTGCGACTCAAAACACAAGAATAGAACCTATTTTGCGACTCATGACTCGGGGCATCAATCCATTTAGATTCTATTTGGGCCAAGGGAGCGTTGTGAAACTGACAGGTTCGGTCAAAGTCAAAGGAACATCTTGCGAATTGTTAGAAGCAACTTCGCCGCAAGGAAAGCTGGGACTCATTGTCCGCTCCAGTGACGGATTTGTCTTAAGTCTCTCGATACTAGGTGTGAAAGATACAGTATCGAGGCAGTTTGAAGAAATTCCTCAAACTGCCTCGAGTTTTCAAATAAAGCCCTAAACTACTTTGCGTTTGCAAACCACTTTTGGGCGAGTTCTATGGCCTTATCGGCTTTGCCTGGTGCAGGACCATCAACTTTGTCGTCTGGCTTCACGCCATTGCCTTCAAGGCGAAGTCCTTCAATCGTGACGTAATCCATCACGGGGAATTGGAGAAGGTATTTTTCGGAGATCGGCATCATGAGCGAAGCCAAAACTGCACCCGCAGATTTTGTGCCGATGACACGGGCACCTTTTCGCTCCTTGAGGGCTGCTGCCATCATTTCGCTCGCACTGCCAGTACCGCCATTGATCAAAACAACGACCTTCCCACTGAAATAAGTCCCTCGCTCTCGCGATGTATGAATTTTTTCAGTTGACCACTTGGCTATTTCGACAGGATTAGTGGATTTGCTCTTGGTTTCGCTTGAAAATTTGTCGACCATCTGCCTGTTGACAAAAGTGCCAAGTTCAACTTTGGGATCAAAGAAGAAGTTTGCCAAGTGCAAAAGATTCAAGACCTGGCCACCACCGTTTCCGCGAAGATCCAGAATTAAGTTCTTTGCCCCAAGTGCTTCGTTCATTATTTCCGCAACCTTATACTGCTTGTATCCCAGATCAAAGGTTGGTATCGTCACCATGGCTGTTTCTTTGTCAACCCATTTCAGAGATTCCGGAATGTCAGTTGAGAACGATTTTCTGACTATATCGAAATCGAGTTTCTTGCCTTCTCGTTCAACAGTGACCTTAACTTTCGAACCTTCATCTCCTTGCAAATCGGATGTCGACTTGATGGACTTTCCATCCCCCGCAACAATTAAGTCTCCTGAATGTATTCCTGCGACATCGGCAGGTGTTCCGGGGAAAACATACACAATCCGAAGTCCTTTTGGTTCAGGTTGAATTCGAACTCCGAGCCCGACCGTTTTTCGGTTCGTTCTGGCTGTTGCTGCCTGCGGCGAAAACAAAACGATGTGGCTGAACCCAAACTCCTGCAAAGCCTGATTCATGACAGTTGTGAATGACCCTTCATCTTTCGCTTCGTCGAGGGCTTTCTGATGTTTTTTGACCAGTTCGGGCCACTTACTAAAATCGACACCTGGCACATAAGCACGCTTAGTAATAACCTCATCCATAGATTTGAGAACGTTGTCTTTTCGTTCTTGAGTCATTGGAGTCGGTTCTTGTGCGAACACAATGCCCGATAGGAGTGCGATTACAGGCAACAGTAGTTTGCGAATTGTCATAGTGTGCATGGTTCCTTAATTTGAGCTCTTTTGGCCCTTTCACAGTGAATTACTATGTTATCGGCCAATTTTGCTCCCAATTCTATCTCAATTGACGTCTAAATCAAATCTCTGGTTCAACCCTGATGGGCTTTGAGAAGTCTCATCGCAATTTCAAAATAAAAAATAAGTCCAGTGGCATCCACAAAGGTCGAAATAAATGGTGCGCTCATCACGGCCGGGTCGATCTGAAACCGTTTAGCAGCTAGAGGCAAAATTGAACCCACCAATGTGGACCAGAGCACGATCAACGGCAAAGATAACGCGACAACATTACTTAAAGCAATCCCGCTGGACCACCCGATTGGAGGAGGCAAACTTGCTCGCAAATACCCCAAAACGCCAAGCGTCGCACCCGTGAGGATGGCCGTTGCAATTTCTCGACGCACGACCATGAACCAGTCTTTGGGGGTCACTTCACTCAGGGCCAAAGCTCTGGTAATCGTGGTCGTAACCTGGGAACCTGAGTTTCCTCCCGCACCGATTATGAGAGGAATAAAAAAGGTCAAGGGGGCCAAACTTAACTCTTCCCCGTTTCCATAATGTCTCATGACTTGACCAGTCAAAGATTCTGCGAGAAACAGGCCCATAAGCCAAAACACTCGCCTCTTATAAAGCTGGAACACATTGAGTGAGATATAGGATTCGGCAGAGCCCGAAACAGCACCAAGAGCCAAGACGTCTCGAGTTTCTGCTTCCCGAATAATTGTTTGAGCATCATCGCCAGTAAAAATCCCCAGCATCCGGCCCCGCTCGTCCAGAACTGGAAGAGCATAGAAACCATATCGAGCCATTCTCCTTGCTGCATCTTCATCGTCTTCATCTGCATGAGATACGATGACATCGGCTTTCATGAGGTCTTCGGCTTTGGCATCTGGATTTGCTCTCAGGGCCTTTCTTAAGCTAAAAATGCCCTGCAAAAATCCATTAGAATCCAAGACGTAAATGTCATTGACCGTCTCATATTTCTCCAATGGGGCAGTCCGCAGGTCTGCAAGAAGTTGAGCCATCGAAGTCTGACCATCGACCTCAAAGAATTTCTCGGTCATGATTCTGCCCACCGAACCCTTTGGATACTGCATCAATCGCCGGATTTCGCGAGCATCTTCATCGGGGATGACTTCGAGAAGAGATTCGAAGCGATCCGGTTCGAGCTCTTCTTGAAGATCGATGGCATCATCCATCGGCAAAACATCAAGATAAGCTGCTAGAACAGCATCGGAAATTTGTTTAATATAGACTCGAGCAGTTTCAGTCGGGAGCTCAACCAAAACGCTCGCGGCCTGGAGCTCATCCATCTTGTTGAGAATTTGGAGCCCATCTTCTACTGGAAAGCGCTCTAGTGCGGTGGCGATATCTTCGGCGTATTCGCTGGAAAGGATTTCCTTAACTTCGGCAGCAGATGCGGCTTTTGTCGCCGAGCGCAATTGCTCGACAAGGTTAGGATGTCTATTCGTGTTGGGCCGCCTTGCCATATTCACCTTCCGATCAGACACGAGGGATCAAAGGTTCCGGCGTCCTTGCCGATTTTCCCGAGATTCCGCTCTCAGACTACTTTTTGAATTCTCATAGCCAAATCTCTTGCACTTGCGACCTAGCGGTAAGCTCAAATGGAGCGTGCGTGACCGAATTCAAGAGTTTCTTAAATCTACCGGGCTGATTCCTCAACATGCAAGAGTCCTTGTTGGATATTCTGGTGGATCAGACTCGACATGCCTTCTGCATGGGCTTCATAGCTTGGGATATTTCGTAATTGCGGCTCATCTCCACCATGGCATGAGGTCAGAGGCTGATGAAGAACTCAGGCATTGCGAAAAATTTTGCAAGAACTTGGGGATCCCTTTTGCCTTTGGATATGCAAACGTCCCGCAAATGAGTAAGGAGCTTAAAATCGGCCTCGAAGAAGCAGGCCGTTTCGCTCGATACAACTTCTTTGAAGCGACCCAAGCGAAGCTGGAGTGCGACCTGATTGCAACAGGACACACTCGGGACGATGTTGCCGAAACGATGATCTTCAATCTTGTGAGAGGAACAGGACTTTCTGGTCTAACTGGGATTCCATCAATCCGAGGACAAATCGTCAGACCACTCTTGGAATTTGATAGGTTGGAAACGCGCCAATACTGCACTGAAAATGGCCTGTGGTTTCACGACGATCCGGCAAATTCAGACCTGGGAAACAGTCGATCTAGGATTCGAATCAATGTCATTCCTGAGCTCGAAGCTATCAACCCAGAATTGAGATCTGCCATGTCTCGACTGGCAAAGTTGGCTTCGCAAGACGACGCTGTCCTTTGTGGTTTGGCAGCAAGAGCAGCAGAGCAGGCCGAGCTCCATCTCAACGGAAAATTAGAATTCCTCACAAAAGATTGCGAAGTGTTGCTCGATAAGGGGTTGTTGATTCATCAGCCGGATTCCATCAAATCGCGAGTGGTTCGGTTGATCGCATCGTACTTAGGCTCCGAACTTAACTATTTTCAAACTCGTGCCATTCTCGACGGCATCAAAGAAAATCGAGGATCAATAACTTCCGATTCAGGAGCGATCTTCTTTGAATGGAATGACGATTCCCTTCATATCAGAAAATCGCAAATCCCGCAAATTTCAAGACAGACATTTGATGTTCCGAGCAAGGTCGAGGCTCACAAATTTGGATGGACTTTATGGGCCGATACATCAGATTCTAGATCCATTTCTCGAGATCCAGAATGCCTCGAAGTAACTCTAAGTACTCGAGCCATTAAAGGCCAGCTCCATTTGAGAACTGCTTTGGAACGAGACAAAATCCAGCCTCTTGGAATGACCGGACAAAAATTGATCAGTGATATTTTTCAAGAAAAACGTCTGACATTAGCAGCCCGAAAAAGGCTCCCGATTATCTGCGACCTTATAGGCCCCATTTGGATTCCTGGCAATTGTATTGCTGAACGAGTCAAAATGACCAATAATTTTGAGAATTGCCTCGTCATGAGATTAACACCTTCAAACGTCCTAAAAGCCGAAGTGCACTAGGAACGGAGAAGCGATCTGAAACGTAGGTAGTTAGGTGAGGCTAGGTTTAGCCTTGGAGTAAGTTTGACAAAAAACGTTCGAGTCTTTGTTTTATGTTTAGCGGCTGTGTTATTGGTAACCGCCGCACTGAATATGTTAGGGAGTGGCCCGGGGGGCTTTTCATTAGTTCCACCGCAACAGATCAAGCTCTCTAATGTTGATCTTGAAAAAGAGATAAATGATAAGAATGTCAAATCGATTCATTGGCAAGAGAGCGACCTCGTTGGCGAGTTGAACTCAGGCAAGAAATTTATCGTGGCAGGATATGGTGCGCCGAGTTCACCAGGTGCCCTCGAGCTCCGAAACACGTGGACCAAACAAGGTATTGAAGTTGTCGTCGACCCACAACCCGCGACGTCTCAAATTGTTCAATTCATTGGCATCATTCTTATGCCAATTGTTATCGGCGTCATCTTTTGGTTCATTCTGAGCCGGGCAGCCCAAGCGGGTGGAAACCAGGCGATGAACTTTGGTCGGAGCCGAGCTCGTAGAGCTGGAGAAAATGGCCCCAAGATTACTTTTGAGGATGTTGCCGGAATCGACGAAGCAAAAGCTGAACTTTATGAAATCGTCGATTTTCTTCGAAACACAAAGAAATATGTGGCTTTAGGAGCAAAGATTCCAAAGGGAATTCTTTTGACTGGGCCTCCCGGTGTCGGCAAAACCCATTTGGCAAGAGCAATTGCTGGTGAAGCGGGTGTTCCATTCTTTCATATCAGCGGATCTGATTTTGTCGAGATGTTTGTCGGCGTTGGTGCTGCGAGAGTTCGAGACCTTTTCGAAACCGCAAAAGCTCATCGGCCTTGCCTTATTTTTGTCGATGAAATCGACGCTGTTGGACGTCAGCGCGGTGCGGGACTCGGTGGTGGGCACGACGAACGAGAGCAGACACTTAACCAACTTTTGGTTGAAATGGACGGCTTTGACCCTAATACAGGAGTCATCTTAATAGCCGCGACAAACCGACCAGATGTCTTAGATCCTGCCTTATTGAGACCGGGAAGATTCGACCGACAAATCGTTGTTGATGCACCAGATGCTTCTGGTCGAGAAGCCATTTTGAAGATTCATGCAAAGGGCAAGCCATTTAATGACGACGTTGATCTTTCTACTATAGCTAAGCGAACTCCTGGATTTACAGGAGCCGATTTGGCAAACGCTCTGAACGAAGGCGCTCTCTTGGCAGCCCGGCGAAACAAAACAAAAGTTTCTATGGAAGAGCTTGAAGAAGCCCTGGATCGTGTGATGGTTGGACCGGCCCGAGTCAGTCGAAAAATGATTGAAAAGGATCGGGAATTGACCGCCTATCACGAAGCTGGTCACGCAATCGTCGGTGAACTATTGGAGCACTGTGACCCAATCCATAAGGTCACAATTTTGCCGCGTGGCATGGCGCTTGGTTTAACTTGGTCATTGCCCGACGTTGAAAAGCACAGCGTCAGCCGATCAGAGTTGATGGACGACATCTCTATGAGTCTCGGTGGCCTTGTTGCTGAGGAACTCGTCTTTGGAGAGAGATGGACAGGAGCAAGCAGCGACCTTGAACGAGTAACGAGAATTGCTCGAGCTATGGTGTGCGAATTCGGAATGAGCGACAAGCTCGGCACCCTTGCAATAGGCAAAAGATCACGTAATCCATTTCTTGGCCGATCTGCCATGGAAGATCGTAATTACTCCGAAGAGGTTGCGAAGATGATTGATGAGGAAGTTCGTCATATTGTTGATACGTCTCGGCAACGAGCTGAAGAAATCTTGACTCAGCGAAGAGAATCGCTAGATCAGTTGGCGAAACTGTTGCTCGAACGAGAAACGATTGGCCGGGAAGAATTCTTGGCGCTGTTAGAAGGTCGTCCCATTCCAAAACCAAGTGTAGATAACACGGGATCTCCTGAAGAACCATCGCCTTCTGAGCCAATCGAAAGACCAGCGTCTTCAGCACCACCTCGCTTAGAACCAGGAACTGCATAAGAGAAGAGATTACGGTATCATGAGAGTTCAGTCTCTTTGGCACCAATGAATTCAGAAGAACACTACGAGCGGGGTTTTGCCTTACGATGCGAAGGCCGCTATGGAGAGGCGAAAATGGCTTTTCTCCAGGCTCTTTCTATCGATCCAAATCATTGGAAGTCGCATTGGCAACTCGCACTCATAAAAGGATTCGAAGGCGATTTTGATGGCTCGATTGAAGACCTTCAAAAGCTCTCAAATCAGTATCCACAAAATATTGACATTCTTAACGATTTGGGAATGACATCTATGATGCTCGGGTATCAAGATGAAGCATGTGCTGCTTTCCAAAAGATCCTTCTCATTAACCCCGACCACGAAAACGCTCAAAGACAAGCAAAATTCTGCTAACACAAGCTCCAATAAAAAATTCGCCACACCGGAATCTGGTGTGGCGAATTTTTGTTGTATGAAGGTTTAAGATTTACGGTGTTACAAGCCAAACAGCTTCATCCACTTCGTGGCACCAAACTGGCACTGGGCTGATTCCAGTTTGCTTAACCCTGTATCGTGCTCGTAATTGGCCACTGATGTCCAGCCATCGGTTGAGAGGTGCTGTACCATTCAGTTCGCGGCTAGTAAAAGTGAGATTCAAAACATCGTTTCTCACATCGACCGTATCCCAAGTTCCTGTCACCCAGTTCCACGGATCAAGCGTTTGCGTATAAGTGCCCGCATTGGCCATCCTGCTGTTGAATCTCAGTTTGATTGCGCTGCATGTTCCAATGACGCAATAGCCTTCGAATTGAACTGTTATTGGTGCCACTACAAGATTCGGAACCAAACCCTTGCAGGTTCGAACCGATGATCCATTTACAGTGCCAAGGTCTGCAACCGAACCTGAAGTAAGGTTGCCCAAATTGACAGTCATTGATGATGGTTTGACAACAATGACTGAGGGGAGAAGCCTCTGGGTGATATCTACAAAGGCTCCAGTTACACGTTGATTTCCAATTTGAGCCGTTAACACAACGTCCGTGACATCGCTTACTGAGGCCGTCGCCGCGACAAAACTTCCCGAGGTTTGGTTTGGCATAATTGAAAGTGAAGAAGGCAAATTCACCTTTGTGGGATCTGCGGAAGTTAGCTTGATCGTGATTAAGCTAGAGCCCACATTACGGTCAACTGTTGCACCACCACCAATGCTGTTACCTCCCACTACCGGGTTAGGAGATGATGTAAAGCCGATGACACCAAGATGCTTAACGGTCAACGTCCGATCAATGTTCAGGAACCAGTCAGTGGCTCGTATTGTGACGTTTGTATCCGCAGAAACATAGTTACTTGTTCCTTGAACACTTCCAGATGTTGCATTATTTGGAATAAAGATCGAACCCGGAACTTGGGCTACGGCGGCGTTCAGAGATTGCAATCCCACCGTGTAACCAGTGCTCGGAGCACCTCGATTCAATGTCACATCAACATTGAAGGATTGCGTGTTCCAAATGCTCGAAGGATTGATCGTAACTCCGACAACCTGCACTCCAAAAACGGTCATGGTAGTCACTTCATTATGAGAATTTCGCGAAGCTGTTACTGTCACGACAAGATCCGTGGCTCGCACCGTGCTTGTGCAAGAAGCTAAAGCGAACGTGCTCCCCTCAGGAATAGTGACGGTTGCTGGAACTTGAACTGTTGAAGGATGACTCACTGACAAGTTGACTACAGCTCCGCCGGTTGGGGCCGCTCGGTCAGATGTCACGAGGATGGCAAATCCAGCATCACCCCCGGTGACGTTAGGTGCTACAACTCCATTCAAATTGACTTCTAGAAGAGTCACAGTATCGCTATCGGTTCCACCATTTGCTGTTGCGTTCACCGTAACAAAAGCATCAAAGTTGGTTTGATTTGTATTGATGAAGAACGAATAACTTGTGTTCCCTTCTGGAACCGTGACCGTTTGATTAGGAATGAAGGAAGGAAGGTTGGAAGTAATCGCAACTTGTTCGCCACCTGGAGGTGCTTGAACATCCAAAGTCACTGTTCCTACTAATGTATTTCCGCCAATTTCCTGGGTCTCTGAAATCGCAAAAGTCGAAACTTTTGGTTTTGTCGATCTCAGAGCCATTCGCCAAATTCCACGGCCAAAAGTGCCGGCATAAAGATAGTTGTCACTGATCTTGAGCTGAGTCACTGTGGCGTTCGGTAACCCCAAGCTCGTAGAGGCTTGGTACCAATGCGCTCCGCGATCATCGGTATAGAAGACCCCCAAATCTGTGGCCGCATACCAAGTGCTGGTGGGATCGTAAGGGTCGCGCACAACCCAATTCACGCCAATCGTTGGCAAAGCCGTGGCGCCAGTTCCAGTTCTGTCAACCCAGTTTGGATTTGCGGCAAAAACGTTCGTACATTCCCAAAGGCCAGAGCCTCCGCCGGCTTTGCTACCGTTTCCAATGCAAACAAGAGCCGCTTCATCAACGCTAGGGTGCGTCGAAATACAAGAAATCCCGCTCCCAAAGTCTCCAACCACGGTCATTCCAGCTGAAGGATTTGTCGAAGCAAATAGTCGACCACGACTAGTGCCGACATAGCATCCAGCATTAGCTGAACTAAACGCATCAACTGCTGTTGCAGTTTCTTTAGCAACGGCGCTAAAATCAACGCCTCCGATATTCTTTGTCCAGAAGGGAACGCCCGCGACGTAGGTCAATTTATAAAGGCTTTCAGCAGCAAAGTAAAGACTTCCTGATAACCCAGGAATTTCATCCACAGGAGTCACAAAAGCAAAAACTTCGTTTGCAAATGCGGGCGTCGTATTAAGCGAAGCCGAACCTGTCCACGCATTGGTTGTGGCCCGAAAACCAATGTTTCCACTCGGCCCCTCGCCAAGGCCCTGAATCGAAGTGAATTGAATATTCGGGTTGATGTCATCGATAAAACAAAGCATCCCATCGGCCCCATTTTCTTGTTGCCAATCAAATGGATCGGTCGAGCAAAAGGCAGTTCCGTTGTGCCAAAGCCCCGAAAGCATGTAATTGGGGTAAACGCTTGCATTGGGATGTGGATCGATCCCCGTGTGCTCTGAGACTCTCAATGAGTTGTTGAGGTTTGTAAACGAGAAGAATTGGAAAGTGGAGTCATATGTCATTTCATAAATGCCACCATCGTTCGAAATCATGCAAGTGTTCTTTTGTGTTGGATGTAACCGAAATCCATGTTGATCCGCGTGTATGTATCGCCCGTTCGGGCCATTGTTCAAATAAGTCCAAGTCGTGTTCGAAGTTGGATTTTTGAGAACGAATGGATCTACCATTCCAAGAAATAGGATGTCTGTTCCAGTTCCATTCGCCAGGGTATTCATACATCCGAACGCATAGTTGTAATCGACTTGGCGCATGTCATTGTTCGTACCAGAGAGATTTCCCAGGTTGCCGGTGATTACCGACCAGTTCGTCCCGTGATCAGTACTCTTATAAACTTCGCATGTGTCTTGGGGCGAACCAGGTGTTCCCACATAGGCGAATACGACTTCCCTAGAAACTGTCGAAACGGCTACTGATGTCATTCCTGTTGCTTGGAGAGCCAGTGTTGTCCATTGCACTCCACCATCTGTGCTTCTTACAATCGTGCCATTAGCTCCATGAGAGGCATAGAGATAGCGCACACCGCCCGATTCAACTGAGCATTCAACTTTGGAGTATCCGTTGCCCGTTGATTCCGACTTGACTTGGGTCCAATGAATTCCATAATCAACCGACCTCCAAATTCCTGCCCCGGTAGCCGAATACGTTCCTCTTCCTGCTGTGACCACGATATTGCTCGTATTGTTTGGATCAACCCAAATGTCGCTAATTTCGCATCCATCCAGTTCGGTTCGCAAATAATTTGTCCAGGTTGAACCGCCGTCACTCGATTTCATGAGCCCCATTCCATAGCCCCACCCACCGGGATAATCTCCACAGCCCACATAAACTCGGTTGCTATTAAAGGGATCCACTTCAACAGTACTTGTATAGAGATAGTCCCATGTGTCGCTCATTCCAGCCAAGAAGCCCGCTCCGTGATTGGTTGTCTTGAAGGCTCCACCAGAACTCGCGGCAACATAAAAAATATTTGGATCCTGGTAGCTATAAGCCACGTTATTAACCCGGCCAGCAAGTGGAGCGTATGATGGGCCAGATATTGCGCGGGAGCCAAAAAATGTCCAGCCAGACCCAATGTAATTTGGCCGAATCAGCTTGGGCATTTTGCGAATATGCTCCGCAGCATCTTCATAGTTTCGCCACCGAATTCGACCATCTGATCCTGCCCTCATCATTGTCCGGAACGTATACATGCCAAAGAAATCTTGCTGTTCTTCCGCCCATTCTTCGTCTTCTTTTGTAAGAAGCCCAAATGCCTTTCGCGTCTTAGTAAATTCTTCGACATCATCCAAATAGCTCTCATTGACCTTATAATTGAGCCTGCTGACAGGTCGGTCTGGCCGATTGAAGTGATCCTTTGATTCTATGGGAGATTCGGAACAGGTCAAATAGGAAAGAGCAAAGCTAAGTGCAGAAATCATGGGAATGAATAACCTCGATCTAGATGGTTTACAGCTTATAATATGGATCCAGCGCAAACTTAGTGCAAACTAATTAACAATAAGAAACTTCTTATGTTACGATGTCTTCCATCTCATCCATCATGTTTCTTAGCGAAAGACTCTTGTAGCGAGCCAAAACGACGCGTCTCCTACTTGCAGAAACTTTTTGTAGCAACGATTCTCTCCTCGTAGAAATATTGGGAGAAACATCTCCAATTGACCTTTGAGGAAAAATCTGCGTTCGCTCCAAGACTTCTAGAAGAGCCAGAGCCTCTTCATAATTCCCCTGCTGCTCCCAATAAATCGAGGCGACCTCGACGACTTCGGCCATTTGCTCTTCGCCTTTGATCTGAGCAACTGCTTTCGCACTTTCCTTAAGAAAACTCAGTCCCTCTTCATATAAACCAAGCTTAACGGCGACATAGGCTGCATCAGTGAGCCAGCTTCTCACCGCTGGATTCACGCCAATTCCTTCCAATATTCCTCGTGCGTGATCAAGACGATTCCTTGCTTCTTCGTAATCGCCTCTAGCTTTCGCGACGAGCCCAAAATTGTGATAGTAATACGCGACCCAATCGATGTTTTCAGATGTCTGCGATTCTTCTATGGCCCTTGCGATGAGTGATTCGGCCTTGTCCAGCTCTCCCGCAAGCAAATGGCAAAATCCGACATTTGATGTGGCAGTCATCCTAAGTGCTTGCTCTCCAGTACGAGTCCCCAACTCTATAGCTTCATAAAAAATCGATTGGCTCTCCTCAAACCGGCCCAGCCGAGTTAAGATATTGCCCGCAGAATTCATGACTCTAATTCTCAAATTGGGCTTACAATCCTGAGGCAGCAGTGACAAGCATCGTTCTAAACTTTCTTGAGACCCTTTGTAATCGGAAAGCCCAAGATAGAGTGTTGCAAGACCTCTGTAAGCCATTGCTAAATCTTCGTCAGGTCGATCCTCAGTGGCTTGGATGGCCCTTTCGAGCCAAGCCTTACCTTCTCGATTGGCTTCTATGCTCCACCAAAAATAGGTCAAGCCATTGGCAATTTTGAGCGCCAGTCGCGAGTCATGAACAATGGCCCACTCGAAAGCTTTGCGAAAGTTTTCGTATTCCTGGCTCCTTTCTAAAACATACGATTTATTGTAGTTTTGACCTTTGGCTTGTGAACAATCAAACCAATTGTCGACAGCCTTTGCTAGGCGTTTTTCTGCATTTTCACATTCTTCTTTGGTCGAAACAGCCCTCAAGTATTCTCGAATCGATTCAAACATATCGAAGCGAATTGCATCTCCGCGCCATGATTCGAAAATGAGGTTACTCCGCAACAATGTCTGGAGCTTGGACATAATTTGAGCGTCTTCGGTCATCCACTCGGCCATGGCCAGAGTCCAACCTCCGCGGGTACTAGCAAGGATCTTGAGGCAGTCCCAACACTCTGGGACAAGCTGAATTGACCAGTCGATACAGTGCCAAAGCGAACGATGTCTCGGGACAAAATCGGGCTGTTCAAGTTTAAGAACTTCCGCTCTTACTTGCAGTTGTTTCACCATCTGTTGCGGGGTCAACATGTCGGCTCGTGATGCCGCGAGGCAAAGGGCTAAAGGGACACCTTCTAAGCATTCAACAAGCGATTCAAGTGCATTTTTATCGTTTTCGAGATTGATTTTTTGAACAAATGCACATGCTCGATCTAAGAATAGTTCAATTCCTGTTTCACGATTGAGCGCTCCGAGGCGAACAGTAACTTCGCCTGAAACCATGTGAGATTTTCTTGAAGTTCCTAAGATCTTTAGATTAGGAAAGCTCTGCGCCAGCGAAGCCAAGACCGATCCCAAACCGATTTCGATTTGTTCTAAATTGTCCAAGACAACCAACCAGGGACGCTGGCCAACTGCTCTCGCGATAGATTCAATTGGATCACAATCATCTGTGTCTCCAGCAATGACTTCGCAAATGAGCTTAGGAATCGCTTCAGTCTTCGTTGTAGTCGAAAGGTCGATGAACCATGCCCGATCCTGATACTCATCGCGAATCTTGCACCCGCACTCCAAAGCCACTTGAGTCTTGCCAATTCCCCCTGGGCCAAGCAGAGTAATGATCTGAGAACGCGATGTTTCTGGGCTAAGCAAGGTAAGAATGAGTTCAAGTTCGGTCGCTCGACCCAAAGTTTTGTTTTGAGGTCTTTTGAGATTCGATGGCAGAAGAGGCAAACATTCCTCGACCTGCTGTTTAGCAGACTTTGCAAGTTCGACTAAGACCTGGCTAGGGGACATTCCGAGTTTGTTTCGGAGCGCCTTTTGAGTCTTTTTATATGCTACTATCGCCTCTTGCGGATTCCCCGATTTAAGACAAGAATCCATAAAAATTTTGCAACGCAACTCGTGAGTTGGATTGGCTTCCAAAAACCTCATCGCATGTTGCAACCGATCTGGATTGTTGCTCTTCAGAATTGTTTCAAGGCATTGCATCCCATGGCTCTCGGCTTTGATTCGCAAAGGCTCCAGCCATTCAAAGTCATATCCAGGCGCGACCTCGAATGCCAAAGTTTCAAGACGAAGGACTGGATCGTCCACTTGAGTGACCCAACCCAAGTCAGTCCAGATTTGATCCGATAAAACCTTCACACTTGTTTTTGTTATTTCAAGGACGCGATCCAAATCGATTTCCACAGCCTTTAAATCTCTTCGGAGTACGGAAAGAGCATTTCTCAAGCTGGAAATTGCCAGCAAAGGATCTGAATCTGGCCAAATTTTGAGACCCAATGCTTGTCGATCATGCAGTGCGCTAGGATCTGCGCCCAGATATGAAATGAGCGACAAAATTTTGCGATTCGAGAATTTGATGATATGGCCATCAGACGTTCTCGCTTCTAATTTTCCAAAATAGGAAAATTCTATGATGCCGCTCTTCGTCACAAGTCCATTTTAGACCGACTGCGCTGGAACCTGGGATTGAGATTTTTCGACCGTTTTGGGATGTGGCAGAACTGCACGGCAATTTGGACAAACTGGCGTTCTCTGTTGAATGGCGACTTCGCAAAAAGCACATGCTTCTGTTTCATTAAGTTCGTAAACAACGGCTAATTGCTGCAAAGTCACGCCACTTTCGCGAGCCAAAGCTCCAATATCTGCATTGGATGGGTGGAGCTGCATTGCCCGAGATATTGCAAGCTTTGTTCGACCAACCGAACCGTGTTGATTCAAGTGATTCAAGTAGGCCAAAGTAATCTGCAGATTCTTGGGATCAAGATCCCAAGCTCGCTTTAAGTCGATTTCGACCAGAATCGGTTCAGAATGGCGTTCCGGTCTTTGAGAGCGCAACAAAAGTGCCTGGCTCAAGAGCTTTTTCGATAATTTGTGATCGCCTTGAATCTCCAGAGCTTCTTCGAAATTTTGGATCGCTTCATCGAGGCACAAATTGGCCAACCGAGCAGATCCAAGCCCAAATAAACTTTCGGCTGAAAAGGGGTCGAGTTCGCAAGCACGCAAGAGGCTCGATTCTGCCACGTTGTAATTGTGTTTGCCGATTTCAGCGAATCCGAGCAAGCACCAAACATCACTCGCTGTTGGATCTTGGCCGAGATATTGCGAAAAATTGTCAGCTGCTTGAGAATATTCCCCAGCGGCATAGAGTTGCTTTCCCCGATTTTTGAGGTTGGCGAGTGCGTTCGCCTCCATAGTAAATCAATTATCGGAGCATGTGCCAGCAAACTGTAATTTTGCTGGCACATCTTCTCAAAATGTCAATCGTGAACTCAATATTGATACTGACCAAGGTGGCAATTCTCAATATAACGTGCCAAAAGATCAATTGAAGCCTGTACGTCATCTTGATGCACTGTTTCATTTACTGTATGCACATATCGACAAGGGACTGAAAGTGTAAATGCCGGAATGCCACCGTGAAGCCTCTGAATTCCTCCCGCATCAGTGCCACCAAAAGGAAGCACCTCCATCTGGTGTTTGATATTGTGCTCTTTTGCTAATTGCCTGAAATGTTCCACAACTTTTGGATGGCAAATAAGGGAACTATCGAGAATTTTGATGGCTGTTCCTTCCCCAAGCTTGGTCACAGCATTTTCTTCCGTCATCCCAGGAAAATCATTGGCCAAGGTGATATCGATGGCAACAACAACATCTGGCGCAATGGCAGAGCCACTGGCCGAGGCACCCCGAAGACCGATTTCTTCTTGAACTGTTGCAACAGCATAAACATCAACATCGTGGGCTTGAGTCGCTTTCAATGCTTCAATCATCACGAAAACTGCCACTCGATCATCCATGGCTTTGCAGGTCATATGCTTTCCTGAAACCTGGAATCCGCGATCCATCGTCACGCCGTCTCCCAATTCGACCAAATTTTTTGCGTCTTCGCCAGAAAGGCCAAGGTCGATAAACATGTCATCCATGGTAATGCTTTGGTTCTGTTCAGAAGCGGTTAGCAAATGCTTTGGTTTTGCACTAGACATCAAGAGCCCAGGGATCAATCCACTTCTTGTGTGTACCATAACTCTCTGCGATGCCATTTGGCGAACATCCCAACCGCCTACTGGCACAATTCTCAAAAAGCCTTTGTCGCTAATGTGCTTCACACGAAAACCGATTTCGTCCATGTGAGCGGCCAACATGAGTTTCTTTGCGCTCTCTTGCTTTGTCGTTGGCAATTTACGACAAATCATATTGCCCATATAGTCGACCTGAATATCGCAGATCGAACTTAATTCACGGCGGACAATAGTCCGAATAGCATCTTCTTGGCCGGGACAACCGTGGGCTTCTGTGAGTTCTTGGAGAAGTTTGACATTCATCTGAATTCGGTTTTACCGTAACCAGTATTACCGAAGTTCCCGGGTAGCAGGCTTGAAATTCTGATTCCACTTAAGACTATCGAGCCTCCCAAAGTTTTTGAACTCAATGACACCTTCAAAGATGCCATTTTCGCTTTCTTCACATTGAGTTGCACGACCAACTAAGGTCATGAATTCGCCAGCAACTGCAATTCGCAAGATCAAATCTTGATTTTGAGGCAGATACCTGGGAGATTCAAACTCAAAACCACTCATCATTTTGTAGACCATGGTCAAAATGAGCTCTTGGCCATCAGAAATCCAGGCCACAGGTTGACTTCCAATGAGCATCTTTGGTCGACTAGATTTGACTAAATCGCTCGTTTTCTTGAAAGCGACAATACTTTGAACCTGGGTCATGATGACGCCCTCAACCAGGAGCGATTTTGTTTGCCGACTCACGACCTCGGCAACCTGAGGAGATAACGAAAATTCTCCCGAAAGATCCAAAGCTAACATATCGAGGCAGCATTTGAGAACCTTTGCTGGTATGAGTTGTCCACTCTGCAGCTTAAGAAAGACCCTCTTGCCCTCCGCAAGGTCTTGCATATAGTACTTATATTTGACCGATTGCCTCATAAAATTTAGAGTGAAGCCAATCCCGGGACATCGTTGAGTCATGGAATTATGAGAAAGGTAACCTGATTAATACTAATATGATCAGGAATGTCATCATCATCGGATCTGGACCAGCAGGCTACACAGCAGCACTTTATTCGGCAAGAGCTGGGCTCAACCCACTGATTATCGCGGGCCCTGAACCCGGTGGTCAACTCATGATCACGACTGAAGTTGAAAACTATCCAGGATTTCCAAAAGGAATTCAAGGCCCTGAGCTTATGGAAAACTTCAAAGACCAAGCTCTCAGGTTCGAAACTGAATTGATCCATGACACGGTGACAAAAGTTGATCTCAGCAATTCACCTTTCAAAGTCTGGATTGGCGACACTCTCTATCAATCAAAGACAATCATCATATCGACTGGAGCTTCGGCGAAGTGGATCGGAATTGAAAGCGAAAAAACCTTTGGAGGATTTGGTGTGAGTGCTTGTGCCACTTGTGACGGATTCTTTTTTAGAGGAAAGAAAGTTATTGTTGTTGGCGGTGGAGATACAGCCATGGAGGAAGCAAACTATCTGACAAGGCATTGTGAAAAGGTGTATGTCGTTCACCGTCGCGAAACACTTAGAGCGAGCAAAATCATGCAACAACGGGCATTCGACAACCCCAAAATCGAATTCATTTGGAACGCTTCAGTTTCAGAAATCAAAGGTGCTACAGAACCCTACAAAAGAGTAACCAGCGTGACATTGTCCAGCACATTGGAGAAAAAAGTATGGGATATGGACATCGACGGAGTTTTTGTAGCAATTGGTCACCAACCCAATTCGAGTCTGTTCGCTCATCAATTGGACATGGACGACCTCGGTTATCTTCTCGTGGAACCATTCTCTTCAAAGACCAAAATTCCAGGTGTCTTTGCTTGTGGAGATGTGACGGATCGAATTTATCGCCAAGCCATTACCGCAGCGGGTTCTGGTTGTATGGCTGCCATTGATTCCGAGCGATATCTTGAATCTCTAGGTCACAGTTAAGTTAATGTTGGGGCTCCTCTCACTTCTGATTTCTGTTCCCTTTGAATGGAACCGGACAAGCTTTCCGAGTCTGTTTCAGGGAGAATCTGGGTTTGTTGTCACAACTTGGGTCGGCCCCAATGGATCCATAAAACAATCACCTGAAAATGATTGGAATTTTGAGCAAAGGAGCTATTCTGGCATCCTGGATCAGGGCAAGGATCTCTACCGCTTTCGAGTGTTTCGCCAAAGTTCGATAACCGGTGGCATATTCACAACAACGAACGTTGCTGCATTCTTCTGCCACCTTTATGATTTCAATCTTAACAGGCTCCACTTAGATCACGCAGAGAATTTCAATAATCAAAAGATCGATGTTTATTTATGCCAGGAAGGAACTGGTGGTGGAAAGCAGTATTTTGGGTTGGATGCCACCGAGCACGATTCCTCCGGAAGTCCAATCAAAGCCAATCTCATTTTCATTTATGACGTTGGATCACTCAATGACCCATTAGAAGCCTGTCGTGAACTTGCCCACGAGTATGGGCACGCGACTTTACCCCCTATCCATATCGACGGAGGGCGAGAAGAATGGGCTAATGGACATCTTGGAGAACGAATTTACATGAGCACGCTCTTAAGGTTGCTCGAGAAGGGTCAAATTTCTGAGTCTGATCTTTTCGGGGCTACAAAAGTCGATCTAAACCTCTATTACGATGTCAAAGTGAAACCTTTGCTTGGTGTCGCCGTAGGCGGCGGACCCGAGCTCAAAACTTTGGTTGAAGCTTCCGATAAAGCGTTTGATGCATTTCTTTCTGAAGCTTGCGCTGCATACGAAATGCTCCCCATAGAAACCTTCCGAAGATCTCTTGTTCTGAATCAAGATCAAAGTGCAGTGGGATATCACAAGGCACTTTTAGAGGCCATGGCAGAATCCGAAACTCTAACCATCACAAAACCAAGAAACTACACATCTGCCCCTTGGTGGGTGCCCGTTGGTCGGGGGAAAATCATGGGAACCAAACCTGTGGCATTCAAAAATGGTTGGGCAAAAATTGCCGGTGGCCAAAGCGTGAAAATCCAATTTCCTAAGACTTCTTAGGCTCCCCCTTAAGTTTGCCGGGCAAATACCGATGATCCTACTGACGGCCATGCATAGCAATGGCTGACGGAGACACGGATTTGTCGGAAATTTTGTCACAGTCTGAGATTGAAGCACTCTTGAGTTCGCTCGCGGGTGATGCTTCTGCACCTGCGAGTACTGACACTTCTGGAGCATCACCGTTTCCAACTCCAGGGGCTGGTAGACAAGGCCGAGCAACTTCAACGGCGTATGAAGTTTACGATTTTAGGCGTCCCGATAAATTTTCAAAAGATCAACTCCGAACTCTGCAAATGTTGCACGAAACATTTGCAAGGCTTTCTGGCAGCGGGCTTTCCTCTTTTTTGAGAAATCCGGTCAACATCGACCTTATCTCACTTGAGCAAGTTCCTTATGAAGAATATCTTCGTAGTATCAACAGCTCTGTCTTCACCATCTTATCAATTCCTCCATTAAACGGCCAGGCCGTGTTAGAGATGGAATTTTCGATCCTGTTTACGATGATAGATAAGCTTCTTGGGGGGCCTGGTCGATCTGTGGATCGAACAACCCTCACTGACATCGAACAGCCTCTCATACGCCATATGATCGACCGGATGTTTGCCGCTCTCAAAACGGCATGGGAAGGCGTTGTCATCGTAAACCCTGGCATCGAAGCTATTGAAACAAGCGCACAATTCGTCCAGATCGCCCCACCAACCGATATCGTGATAAGCATTCTGTTTGAAATTAGAGTGGGAGAAGCCCGCGGTGCTATGAGCCTCTGTATTCCTTACATGGTTCTCAAACCGATCACGACAAAATTGAGTGCTCAAAAGTGGTTTGCAAGCGGAACAAGGAAGCAAAAGCCAGAATTCCGGCGTTCACTTGTCCATCATGTTCATGCGGCGCCTGTCGATTGTGCTATCGAGCTTGGCAATTGCCGGCTCAGCGTACGCGATTTTGTGAATTTGCATAAGGGCGATGTTATTCGCCTCAACCAAAAGGCCGCCGAAGACATTCTCTTCCGCGTGAGCCAAACTCCCAAATTCGAGGGCCGACCTGCCCTCAATGGCAAAAAACTCGTTTTCAGCGTTACCGGACCCTATCTAGAGATCTAAACATGTCGAATAACACACAAGAAGTCTTGCAAAAACTTGGAACCTTGCACAGCCAGGTGTGGCAAACTGTTGCCCTCACTGTTAGCGAAGGTGCCGGATTTGAAATTGGATTTTCAGATCCACTTACGGTGGCTGTGCCGTCTTCGGATATCTATGCCGAGTCGAGCAGTCCGCAACTCGTCATTCAGTTTTCATTTGCATCACTACCAGAAAATCCGATGGTTCTTCTTATCGGTCAAGATACATTTGAACAACTTGCAGCTTCTGTGAAGGGAGAAAATGTCACTCATGTTGATGACAATCTCGTTTCAGATCTTCGGCCCGTTTTGGAATCAATGGTTCAAGGGCTTTGCCTTGGAATTGGGAATGCTCGAAACGAACCGATGGTGGCCAGCGGACTGAGTTCCCGGTATCAGATCCCCAATTTTTCGCCTAATTTGCAAAAGCCAGGTGAACTGATTCGAACTGGTGTTGCAATCAGTAGTGAGGACTTTACTGGCACCCTTGTATGGATTATGGATTTGGAAACGGCCCACATGATCACAGGCGTCGATTTCCACGAGGAGTCTGGCAACAACGTTTTTGCGAACTTTAACCAGCAATCGCAGCCCACGGCAAGTTCGGGAAACTCCATGTTCGAAGAGAGCGGATTGGAAATCCTTATGGATATTCCTCTGGAAGTCAGTGTTGAACTTGGGCGAGTGAAAATGCAGATTCGCGAAGTTGTTGAACTTGGTGCTGGATCTATTGTTGAAATCGACAAAGCAGCAGGCGAACCAGTGGATGTTCTCGTGAACGGGCGACTTGTGGCACGTGGCGAAGTTGTCGTTATTGACGACAACTTTGGTGTGAGGATCACAGAGATTCTCAGTGTCCAAGAGCGACTGCAAAAACTGAATGAGGTTGCTTAATGCGAAAAGCAATTGGATTAGGATTGATGTTGCCTGCCATGGCATTGGCCCAATCCTTGGGTACCAAGACCGATATCAAAACCCAAGACTCGAACGTCGGCCAGCCTATCGTTCAACCCATGGATATGATCCAAATGATCGCTGCCGTGGTCATTGTCGGCCTTCTGATCAAGTGGGTTCTTCCAAAGATCGTTGGGAAGTTTGGAAAGCGGATGAGTACTCCTTTAGGATCCATCATCGAAGTTCAAGAGTCGATCCCTTTTGGTGCGGGGCAACTGCAAATCATTCAAGTTAGAAACAAGAGCCTTCTGCTCTGTGTGACTGCAACTGGGGCAAACCTGATTGCCGATCTCACCGAAACAGAATCTAAAGATCACTGTGCAAACCCCCCAGAAGCATTTTTCGACATGTTAGACCGTGCATCTGAAAAGGAGGATCTGGCCATTGCAGATTCCGACGAAAATGAGTCAGACAGCGGACTCTCGATGGCAGATGCCATTGCTCTCATAGAACAAGCAAAAACGCGAATCAATAAGAACACTCAAGACAGCGATCCCCTTGATCGTCTCAATCGACTGACTGGCGGACAATGAAGCTTTTTTCTCACATCCAAGTCGTTCGATGGGCTTTGATTCTTTTGGGAATCATGTGCGTTACGGCAGCCTTTTCTCAACAAAGTGTTCCTATTCCTTCGCTCCAAGTTGGAGTCGGAAATGCGAAGGGCCAAGACCAAATGAGTCAGTCGTTGCAGATTCTTGCCCTGCTGACCGTATTGAGCATTGCCCCTGCGATCCTCATTCTCACAACTGCTTTCACAAGAATCGTGATCATATTAAGCTTTGTGAGAACTGCACTTGGCACACAAGCAATTCCACCGAATCAAGTTATTGTGGGACTGAGTCTTTTCTTGACCTTGTTTGTGATGGGGCCAACTTACAAAGAAATCAATGAAAAGGCACTTGTGCCCTATTCGGCGAAGACAAACCCAATAAGTTTTGATGAAGCTCTAAGCCGTGCGCAAAAACCGGTGAAGTCTTTTATGCTGAAAAACACTTATGAGGGTGACCTCAAAATGTTTTTGAAGGTACGGCAACAGCAACCAAAGAATCGGGACGAGCTCGATATCATGTCGCTCATTCCCGCGTTTGTCATTAGTGAGCTCAAAACGGCCTTTATCATTGGCTTCTACATATTTGTACCGTTTGTCATTATTGATCTTATTGTTGCCAGTGTGCTGATGGGTATGGGAATGATGATGATGCCACCTGTTGTTGTCTCTTTGCCTGCAAAGCTCCTTGTTTTTGTTCTGGCTGATGGATGGGCTGTTTTGATTCAGTCTATTTTGTCGGGGTATCGATAATGGATCAAGCAACAGTCATTGATCTTGCTCGGCAGGGTCTCATCGTCTCTCTTATGATCTCTTTGCCAGTTTTGGCAGTTGCATTGTTTACCGGTTTGGCTGTGAGCATTTTTCAAGCCGTCACTCAGGTTCAAGAGATGACTTTGACTTTCGTTCCAAAGGTGATTGGAGCAGGATTGGTTCTCATTGGGATGGGGAGCTGGATGTTAACAACGCTTGTCAAATTTACTCATGTTTGCTTTGAGCACGCTGCTCAGGTTATGAGATGAACCTAGATAGCCATACAATCTTTGCAGGAGTCTGCGTTTTTAGCCGGTTTACGGCCATGCTCATGAGCTCACCAATAATGGGAAATCAAGTTCCCATCAATGTAAGGATATTGATGAGCGTAGTGCTATCACTATGCTTAGTTCCCGTTTTACAGGGCCATATTGGGGCCGTTCCTCTCAATCTCATTCAGCTCACAACAAGCGTGCTTCATGAGGTTCTGATGGGGCTGCTTCTTGGGAGCTTTATGCAAATTCTTGTGGCATCCATGCAGATTGCAGGGGCATTCTTAGACGTTCAAATTGGCACAGGATCTGCCCAGATTTTCAACCCCTTTTTGGGGAGCACTGCCAGCCCTATAGCGCAATTTAAAGTCATGCTTGCCACAGTTCTAATTTTCATGCTGAATGGCCACAGAATGATGATTGTGGCCTTTACGAAGAGTTACAGCTTAAGCGGACCAAATCTGGAAAAGATGCAGCCACACTTCCTCTCATTTTTGGGGCAAATGACTTTGTTGAGTTTGCAGATTGCCGCACCCGTTGCGGCTGTTACAATAGTCATCGACCTCGCAGCTGGTGTTGTCAATAAGGCTGTTCCTCAGTCTCAGCCCTTCTTGCTTTCACTCCCTGCCAAATTGGCTGCTGGCGTCGTCATCATGTCTGTAGGACTTCCCGCTCTCGTCACCGCTGTCAATTCTGGGCTCGATATTACATTTGACCGCTTGGGTGAAATTTTGGGAGGGCGATAATTGGCAGAAAAATCAGCAGGCGAGAAGACGGAGCAAGCTACTCCTCGTCGAAGATTGGAGGCACGCAAGAAAGGTACGGTTGCAAAATCAAATGATCTTACTGGTGCTCTCGGAATGCTCACTGTAGTACTCCTGGCACCAACCGTCTTTTCTGGACTATCACAAAACCTGTTGCTTTCGATGTCATCTAGCATGGCTCGCTTGCCATCGGATATCAGTTTCGGCTCCTTTGCTCGCTATCTGGCGGGAATCCTCGGCCCAGGCGTAGCTGCAATCGCTCCGCTCATCCTGAGCTTGATGGTCGTGGGCTTAGCGTCCAATTTTGCGCAAGTTGGCTTTGTCATGAGCGCAGAAGGGATGAATCCGAGCTTAGATAAGCTGAACCCCTTGCCTGGAATCCAGAGAATGTTCTCGGTCAAATCGACCTTTGAGGGGATTAAGGCTACGGCAAAAATGTTTGTCTTTGGCCTGTTGGCTTACAGTGCAATTCGTGAGGATTGGTCAAGACTCACAATGCTTTCGTCATATACACCTGTTCAAGCAGGGGCTATTATTGGTTCTCTTGCTCAGTCGATCATGACACGCATCGCTATCGTTTGGCTGATAATCGCAGTCGCCGATTATCTGTTTCAGCGAAAGCAAGTCGACAAGCAACTCATGATGACTAAAGACGAACTCCGCCGCGAGATGAAAGAGCAAGAAGGTTCTCCAGAAGTCAAGAGTGCTCAGATGCAGAGAAGACGAAAATTGGCTAAAGGCGGACTTTCTAAGAAGTTGAAAGAAGCTGATGTTCTTATTACGAACCCAACGCACTTTGCTGTTGCAATCAAATACGACCGAAGTTCAATGTTTGCTCCGATTGTCCTTGCAAAGGGCCAAGATTTGCTCGCGCTAAGAATCAAAGAACTTGCTAAGGATTTTCGAGTTCCAATTATCGAGAACAAGCTACTGGCCCGAGCACTTTACAAGCAATGCGAGGCGGGGGATATCATTCCAAGAGATCTCTTTGGGCCCGTCGCTGAAATTTTGGCTTACGTCTATAAGACAACTCAAAGAGTGAAGAGCACCTGATGACAATTTTCTCAAAAGCTTTTTTCATGGCAACTCTGGCTTTCCTGGCAGTCGCCGGTTGCCAGCCAAAAACTGAATCTAGCACCGAAATTGAAGGTAAGAGCGATTCTCAGGTCGCTGAAAATCAGCTCAAAGTCACAAATTTTTCCCTTCATTCAGATCTGAATGGAAACAGTGACAGAGAAGTCAAAATCTTCGATTATCGCCAAAATCCACTTCACTTTCGAGCCGTTCTCAATCATCCCGTGAAAAGTGCCAAATGCAAGTGGCTCTTTTCGGCAAAATCGACTTCTGCGGGCAACGGCCGGGAAATTCAATCGCTCGAAAGCCAGATTTCTGGAAACGAAATCAAGGCTCAAATTTCACTTAAGTCGAATTGGCCCGTAGGCACTTATCACGTATCAATTGTTATAGACGACACCCCAATTTTTGAATCTGACTTTGAGGTGACTGGCGAAGTCACAAAAATTATCTTTTTGGGTCATTCGATTGCGCCAGACAACGGTAAGGGACTGCCGGGCGAAGCGGTTCAGCGACTTGGAACTAAGGATCGCACCATTTATTTACAAGTCACGACTAAAGGGATTGATACAACACAACCAGAAGTTGTTTGGCGAATCTATAGAATTAAGAGTAGCAAGTTACTAGAGCTAGCTAATGTTTTGCAACCAAAGATGAATCTTCAAGACAGTGTTCTCAAAGCACAATTTCGATCTCCAAAAGATTGGGAACCCGGGACATATCGAGCTACAATCGAGCTGAACGGGAAGCCCGCACACCAATTCGATTTCGATGTCCGGTGACGATTCATCGCTAAGGTCATAATGAGGGTATGGCCGAAAATAAGCTCTTTGCTCTTTATAAGCTTCACCTTATCGATTCGGCATTATATGAAATGAAATCGCGCGCAGCCGCCCTCGATGTAGGAAAAACCGAAGCTGCAAAAATAAAAGAACTCGAAGCTGATCCCGAAGGACTAGTTCGTGCTTCTAGAGAGCTTCAATCTGAGCTCAAAAATCTAGAACTTGAAACAGGCACACTTGATTCCAAGTTAAAAAAGATTGAATCTGACCTTTTTGGGGGCAAAATCACAAGCTCAAAAGAAGTCCAAAATCTCGAAAAGGAAAAAGCCAATATCATGGAAATACGAGGCAAGCTCGATTCTCGAATAATGGAGCTTTGGGAAGAAATTCCACCAGCAAAGGAAAGCGCCCAACACATCGAAGATGAAATTTCGAAGCTCAGAACCGTGATCGCAGAAAAGCAAACGGCCGCCAAGAGTGCCCACGAAGAACTGAAGCTTAGCTATGCCTCGAAAATGAAGGAACGCCCTAGCGCTCAGAAAATCGTTGAACCTCAATTGCTTGGGACATATGAGAAACTTCGCGAAAAGTTAGGAGTAGGAATGACACTCGTGACCAATGAAAATCGATGCAGCACTTGCGGAATGCAAGTTTCAGAAAAAATTCGAACGATGGTCAGCGACGATCGGGTTTGCCAATGTGAAGGATGCCATCGAATACTATTTAGGGTTCAACAAAACTGATGAAGAAATGGCTTATTTGCCTTTTGACGCTTGCCATGACAGGATGTGCAAAATTTCCGGGTTCAGGATTCAGCACGTTTACCAAAAGGCTCGTTCTTACAATGCGCCTAGATGGTGAAGTTCAATTCGGCCAAAATGGCACTCAATACATTTACGTGATCCCGATTCGAGTTTCGACAGATCTTAACCCTATCGATGGCCCGAAACCAGTTGTGAGTGGAATCGGAAGTCCGAATGGGCTTGTCACAGGAGCATGCACAGATTATATTGTTTGTGATTTGAGTAGCGCCAACCCTTATCAAATTTATCACTTTCAAGATACGAGCCTTGTGGCTTCGACTCTCGTCGGATTTGCGCTTCCTCGCACGACGAGCGGCCCGACTCTCAGCTGCGAAATTGACCTTTCTCAACTCGTTCCAGTGGCTGATGTCGATGGAATCAAATCAGTTCAAGTCAATTTTATGGCCATGGACAAAAGAGCCCTCGCCGGAGAATCCCATGTCTTCGATTCTCTGGGCGACAGTCGCAATAGCAGCGAAATCAACCGATTCCTTCAATTTGATTTAAGAAGCAGTCGAAAAATTACGAATACGCAAACAAATCTTGAACCTCTCACAATGGATGTCAATGGCGGTACAAATCCAGATTTGAACATTATTGATTGGAGCGCAGAAATCCTTTTGCAACAATGAGATTGACTTCAAGTAACATAGTCATATGCAATCTAGGCGTGACTTTCTTAAACAAACTTCCGCAGCACTCACGGCCTCATACTTTACTCCACTAGCTCGGTACGCCCAGCAAAATCCCATTGTATTAGGCTCGGGAAATCATCGCTATCAATGGGTTCCAGATTGGCTGACGCCTCCCGAAAACATTCACTACGGTGACACCCATGGTCTGACCCAAGATGGTCACGGAAACATCTATCTCAGCCATACCGTTCATCCTTCGAGCCCATGCCCCGATGGCGTCTGCGTGTTTTCAGAATCAGGTCAATTCAAGACGTCTTGGGGGCCCCAGTACCGTGGGGGTTCGCATGGCTTGGATATTCGAAAAGAAGGCGATAAAGAGTTTCTATACCACTGCGACACAAATCGAAGAGTCTTCTGCAAATCGAGCCTTGACGGCAAAACCATTTGGGAGCAGGGATTGCCACAAGCCTCAGGAGTCTATGATGATAAGCACGCCTTTGTTCCGACTAACATAGCATTTGCACCAAATGGTGATTTCTTTGTTTCTGATGGATATGGTTCGAGCTACATTCACAAATACTCCAAAACGGGAGAATACAAGAAGACCTTTGCTGGTCCAGGTTCAGAGCCTGGAAAAACGAACTGTCCACACGGAATTTGGCTCGATAATCGCGAAAAGGGCCATCCCAAACTAGTTGTTGCGGATCGAGCAAACCGACGTCTTCAATACTTTGACCTGGATGGCCACCACATGGGATTTGTTACTGACGGAATGAGATTGCCATGCCATTTTTCTATAAGACATGGTGAGCTTCTTGTACCTGATCTTGACTCAATTGTGACCATTCTCGACGAGCACAACAAAGTTATTGTGCAGCTTGGAGACGGCGCTCCTTCTGATCTCAGAGGCCACCCGAGGTCCGACTTCATTCCCGGAAAATTCATTCATCCACACGATGCGATCTTTTTGAGAAACGGAGACATTCTTGTTGCAGAATGGGTACCAATTGGTCGGGTTACATTGCTGAAAAAACTGCCGTGAAACTCCCTCTTATGATCCTTTTGATGGCGCTGACGGGTTGCTGTTGCGCCGATGATTTGAGCCCCAAGGCCATTGCCAAGGGATTAAAAAATAGGGCTCGATGGGCACTCCAAGAAAGCGAACTTGTTAAGAGTTTTGGTGGCGAGAATTCGGTACAACAGGGGGCAGGGGCTCGGCTTGAAGACACAACTTCTGCATTTTGTATTCGGCCACCAAAAGGTTCAAGAAAAGTGTCAATCGTTTATGAACCTGCTCCATCTGCAATCACCGATCTTTATTCAATCGAAACTAAGAAAGTTAAACTTTGTGATCTTCAACCAATTGGTGAGAGCGGGTTGTTTTTGGGGGCAAAGGAATTGCCCGAAGGTACGGCGGTGCGATTTTGGTATGAAGTCGATGGCAACATTTTTGGGAGCGCAAGAACTTTGGAGGCCTACACGTTTCCTCCTGAATCAAAAGAAAATCCGCTTGTCCCAAAAGGCACTTTGATTCAAATGAGCTCACTTATTAGCGAGACTTTTGGAGGCACATCGCACGACTGGTGGATTTATAAACCTAATTTAACAAATGCAGATCAAGAATGTAATCTTATTGTTTTTCAAGATGGACAATGGGCTAAGAATTATGTTCCGACCTACCTTGATAACTTAATTGCTCAAGGCGACATTGCCCCTACCGTTGCAGTTTTTATCACTCCAGGCACATTTCCAGATAAGCGATCCGATAGATCTCGAGAATATGACACTTTGGATGACAAATTCAGTAGTTTCTTGATTGGAGAAATACTTCCTAAGGTTGAAAATCAAGTCAAGTTGAGCCACGACCCCATGAAACGATGTGTTGCGGGTTTGAGTTCAGGAGGCATTTGCGCTTTTACTGTGGCTTGGCAAAGACCCGACCAGTTCGGGCTTGTCATGACTTGGATCGGTAGTTTTACAAATATCGCGAGTGGAACGAGCAAACAAGAAGGTGGCCACAACTACCCTGCTCTCATTCGAAAGACCGACAAAAAAGCGATCCGGGTGTTTTTGCAAGAAGGATCTAACGATCTTAATAATGAACATGGGAATTGGCCACTTGGCAACCTAGCCATGATCAAAAGCTTACAGTTCAAAAACTACGATCTTCTTGTTGAATGGGGGCAAGGTTTTCATAGTGACCAACATGGACGAGCTACCCTATCCAAAGCTCTCAAATGGCTGTTTGGTAAGCATTAGTGAGGGACGAGAACTCCATCAGGATTGAGCTGGTATCCAGATAACTGATCGGGCAATTCGAAAATTGAAGGATTCAACGATGTGATGAGCTCTGGAGACATCAATCGCTTATCACCTAGATAGAGGACGAATCGAGTGCTCGTTTTCATCGAACCTGTAGACGAAGCTACATCCCATGTCCACGCTCGACCGGCACTCAGGCAAACCCTGTGATAACTATTCCCACAATCGGATCTCATTCGAAACTCGATAGGCTTCCATTGCCCCAAAACATCTTTGGCTTCCCGGCTCATGGCCAAGCGACTATCTTCTGCATGCAACCAAACATCACTACCTGTTCCATTAGAAAGCACCAACTTCATCGGGCATTCGCCACCTTTGGTGCCACAGCAAGCATTTTTCAAAAAGCTCAGTGAAAGTTCTTTGCCTTTGATGTTGAGGTCTTTCAGACTCCAAGAAGCGTTATTCGAAGTCGAATACCCTTTCGGAGCGGTTGTGTCTGGCTGATCGCTCTTAACTCCATAATTGGCGGCCACCATCGTGCCACCTGCAATCACAGCGCTCAAAATCATACTCATATTTTAGACGTCCTTGCTAACTTTTTGATATGCTCGCCTTTTCAACGGCTAACTCTAAAGCTTTGTTTAAGTACAGATCCGTTCCATTAGCATCAAATTCAGAATCAACTTGAATATCTGCCTGGACTGGATTATGTTCAAGCCTTTGACCGTCAATCTTGAGATCTACCATAGGAATTTCGATATACGCCCAGTCACTAATCGGGCTCGGAGATGTTCCGAGAACATCTCCGGCCGTATGGTTTCCAACCAGAATTCCACGACCGCTTTTCTTGATAAGATAGCTAAAGACTTCTTTGGCCGACCTTGAGCCCGGATTGATAATTACGATGAGCGGGCGGCCATATCCGAAAAGCTGGGGGTTGGTTTGGCCACCGAAATTCCATTCAAGATTGGCTTCAGGCCGGAAAAATGGGTCTCCATAGCCTTCGGGCCGGCCACCAAATCCGTCGCGAAGATCCAAGACAAAGGCGTCGGATTGTCGGGCCTGACCATAAACAAACCCTTCTAACACCGATCGAAACTTGTCGTTGGCCATGGTCCAAAGGTGAATGTAAGCGACCTTCTTGCCTTTGATATTTGTGACTCGAGCACTGTTGCGAGTGGCTTGCAGAAACATTTCTTGCCCAGCAGATTCATTGACAACAACTTTAGCCTTCTTGGTCTGGCCCCTAGGGTCTACATATGAAATTTCAACTTGCTGGCCAACTGCACCTTCAAACGATTTGACAGGATCAAAACTTTTGCCATTCACTTGCTTGATCAAGCTATTTTTCGGAATTCCCGCTTCCTCTGCCGAACCTCCATTCAAAATCATGCTTGCCACATAGCCATCGTTTGTCCATTTGAACCAGGCCCCGATGTTCGGCATTTTTGCAGCCTTGTCTCCTTTGATAAAGCCATCAAACAAATAGTAACCTTGGTCTGCTTTGGTCAGAAAGTCAAAGTGACTGTCGCCAAATTTGGCGATCATAGAGTCCATCACCTTGTTGAAATCTTCCTCGGTTTTGCAACTCTTAGCATTGGGTTCAGCTTCACCTAGTAATCGATTCATTTTTTCAGATTGAGTATTCCGCGCCCAATACATCTGACGAATTCGTCCAGACACAGTCTTCCAAGCTTCATCAGCATGAAATTCCGAAGTGGCAGTAAGAAGGAGAATAGGGGCTAAGATCACGATAATGAAATACGGCTCGGCTTCAATTAAGGTTCCAGGTACGGCAGAAAAGAATGTGTAAACTTGACTTCAATTCATGCGCCAGCAAAGTTATGCCGAAAGCTGGAAAAAAATGGTTTTGCGGAGCATGCCTTCTCCAAGCTGGCTTGCCGCTGATGCACCCCATGGAGAGATAGTCGTAAGTTCCAGAGTTCGACATGCTCGCAATTTGAGAGGACTTCGATTTCCGCACCATGCGAGCTCCGATGAACTCCGCACCATCAGCGACGCCATCAAAAGGTCGGTCAAGGGGCTTAAGGTCGAAACACACAACCGCCTGACAGAAGCCGAAAGAGATTTCTTGCTGGGGAGCCGGCTCATCTCGCCGGACTTTCTCTATAACCAGGTGGGGCGAGCGCTCATTTTGGATCACCCAAGAGCGATGAGCCTCATGATCAATGAAGAAGATCATCTTCGGCTCCAAGCTCTCACGGCGGGTTGGAGCATTCAAACAGCACATGGAATTGCGGATGAGATGCTCTCTCATTTAGATGAGCACCTTAGCTTCATGTCGAGCCCGGAGATCGGCTTTTTAACCGCCAGCCCATTCAATGCTGGAACAGCCATGCGTCGCTCTGCCCTGTTTCACCTCATCGGTCTCGCACACACTAAACGACTGATGCCCGTTTTGAATGCGCTTTCTGCCTGGGATCTCACAGCCCGTGGACTTTTTGGAGAATCTTCCCGCGCAGTTGGTGCCTTTTTTCAAGTCAGCGCCACCCGAGGCAGCTTGCCCGAATTCTTAGGAGCTTGCGATTATCTAATCCAAGAAGAACGAAAGGCAAGGCGAGATGTGACTCGGCTTGAACTTGAGGATCGAACCAAAGCTGCACGCGAATTCGCACTGGCATCTACAGAGATCTCCTTGGCCGACGCGCTTCGAGTTTTTGCTTGGGAGCGATGGGCGTCCGCCGCAGGCGTTCCAGGTTGCGCTTCCACTTATCGTGATGTCGATCTATGGGTTTCTATCATGGAAATACATGGAACCCAAGATACGCAAACAGCATCGCGCCACCGAGCAACTTTCACCAGAGACCGGCTGGGCCTGTAGAGCCGCAACGAGAGAAGCAACTACAGCGTACAAAGATGAGATCTATATGACCACGATCACTTATCGGCCCGCCGAAATTCTTCACTGGTTTGGAATTAAAAGTCAGCAAGAAAAGACGGCAGCAAAAAGACATGGCCAAGCCGCAATTGAAAGCAGTGATTTGGTGAGGAGCTTCAAAAATGTGGCTGGGGCCGCAGCCTCGTTTGGTAAAGGTGCTCTCACAGATCTGGTTCAAAAGCAAGCTGAAGAAACGGTTTTTCATCTTGGCGAAGATGCGTTTGAGATTTTGGGAATGACCTCACGCAAGAAAATTATCTATTCTCAAGTGAGACAAATTAGCGCCAGGCCCCATGACCGATTCGAGATCGACCATTCGGGAGGAACGTTAGTCATCAAGCCCATTGCCCATCTTGTCGCAGGACGCCTCCGAGTGCCAGTAGGCTGGTTGAGAAACGGCCTTGAAGTCCCTTATGGAATGCTTATCGAAGAGATTGCTGCCCGTTGTGGGGTAGACATCATTGCAGAATGATTGGATGGCGTGCACCTGCCCCTGAAGGGTGGCAAACCACGATCGAAATAGCTTTAGGAGAAGATATCGGATCTGGCGATATTTCTGGATCTCTTCTTCAAGATCGCGTCGTTTCGTGGTTTATCGAATCCCAAGCAAACGGGATTCTCTGCGGAGCAGGACTAGCATATGAGCTGCTAACCCCTGCTGCCGGTAGCCCAGTGGAGTGCATAATTGAACTCCATTGCTCCGACGGCGAAGTTTTGCGCCCCGGAATCAAAGTTGTATCGGGCAGGTTGCTGGCCACCCAGCTTCTCAGCAGAGAGCGGGTCGCGCTCAACTTCCTCATGATGCTAAGCGGTTGCGCCACTTTAACACACCAATTTGTGGACGCCATTGCTGGAACATCTGCAATGATTACGGACACTCGCAAAACTATTCCTGGACTTCGGGCTCTGCAAAAATATGCTGTCCGCTGTGGTGGAGCACGGAACCACCGAATGGGACTCTATGACGCGGTGATGCTTAAAGATAACCACATTGTTGCAGCAGGAGGAGTTGCAGCAGCAATTCGATTAGCCAAGGATTCAGTGGGGCACACGGTCAAAATCGAAGTCGAATGTGAAAATTTACAAATGGTGCGAGAAGCCGCGGAAGCCGGAGCCGACATCATCATGCTCGATAATATGACATTCGAAGATATGAAAAGGGCTGCACAAGAATTTAAGGGACAAGCTATCCTAGAAGCAAGCGGAGGTATCAGTCTGCAAACCGTTCGCCAGGTTGCGGAGACTGGGGTCGACTTAATCTCTGTGGGTGCAATCACTCATTCCTCACCTGCACTTCCGCTCCATCTCACAGTTCTATGATCATTGGCGATCGATGGATGGTTTTGGATGAAACGACATCGACTCAAGACGTTGCAAAGGCACAAGGATCGAAATTTGATGTCGTCTTCACTCATCATCAGGTCAGTGGGCGTGGACGCTTGGGTCGCACTTGGCACAGTATCAAAGGTGAAAGTTGCACATTTTCCGTTATTCTTCACTCAGAAAAAAATCATCCCGAACCTTGGCTTTTGGGAATGGCGGTGGCGTTCTGCGTGGCTGAGGCCTTAGACGCTCAATTACAATGGCCAAACGATGTTGTTATTTCTGGAAAGAAAGTTGCGGGCGTACTCACAGAAATTCACGAGTCCATACCCATTATTGGGGTCGGGGTGAATTTGAATCAAAAGAGCTTTCCTGCTGAAATAGCGGAAATTGCCACGAGCACTTTCTTATCCATAGGAAAGTCTTGGCAGCCCTTTCCATTTGCCGAAAAGATCATTAAGTTATGTCAGGAGATGCCATCCATTAAGTCTTGGGATGATTTACGCGAGAGTTGGAAGCTTAGAGACGTCACGCCAGGAAAATTATTCAAGGCTCCTAATGGAATCATCACTCGAGCCGTTTCTATTGAAATGAATGGAACTCTGCTCACTGAGCATGGCACTTTTTATGCAGCCGATTCTTGGCTTGGCGATTGACCGCTGCTTGAAAATTCTGGCTTTTGAGATCCTTGGAGTCAAATCAATCCGGCTCTTCGAAGGAAACAACACCGTAATGCCAAAATTTCGCAAAGTTTTTGGCACAAAAATGGAGCGGGAAAAGAGATTCGAACTCTC
>CAZOVP010000015.1:0-46976 GCA_964583465.1 uncultured Fimbriimonadaceae bacterium
CCAATGGCTCTTGAACGTGATTTCATCTGATACCTCATTGTATGTTTCCTATATTAACAGTAATATTCGCTGCTATCACCTGGTAGATGCTACAGGAAACATGAAAAGTTCAGGATCGTGAGAACTATTGGTTGAGTTCTTTCGCTCTTTCGATATCGAGTTCAATTGGAAGGCGGAATTTGAAAGTTGAACCTTTCCCGACTTCGGACTCGACCCAAACTTTTCCGAGGTGAACGTCTTCGACAAGGTGTTTCACCAAGAAAAGTCCAAGCCCTGTGCCATAAATCTTGCGATTGTCTTCATTGTTCACGCGGTGGAATCGCTCGAACACCTTATCGAGATGATCTTTTGGAATTCCGATGCCTTGATCTTCGATACCAATTTCGATTTCGGATCCTCCATCCCACGATGCATGAACCACCACGTCGCCACCATCTGGCGAATACTTGATTGCGTTGTTGAGAAGATTGGTCAAGACTTGGTCGACCTTATCTTCATCGCCTATCATGGTTTCTGGCATTGATGTGTGGAGAATCTTGCTCACTTTATGTTTATGAGACGCTTGATTCTGAACCATCACAACCTTATCCAGGAGCGAGTTGAGTTCAAAACGAGTGTAATTGGGCTTTAAGCTTTCCCCAGCTTCGATACGTGCCGTGTTCAAAAGATCATCGATGAGACGGCGAAGACGATCACACTCATGCTCGATAATCTGCAAAAACTCTTTCTGCTCGTCACGGGTGAAGGTGTCATCCATGAGCAAGGTACTCGTGAACCCTTTGATCGCCGTAAGCGGGGTTCGAAGTTCGTGCGAGGCCATGGCCACAAAACTCGACTTCATTTTGTCCAAATTCTTTTGGTCTGTAATGTCATTAAGAATTGTAACAAACCCCAGATTTCGACCTTCTTCGTTGCGTACAAGAGCACCCTGGACACTAAAAATTCGTTCAGAATTTCCTACAATTTGAGTGATTTCGATTGCGGCTGGTTCTTGGCCCTGGCATCCGGAATCGAAGAAAACACTGATTTCGGAATTGTTCAGCACTTCAACATGCTGCTTCCCTATCACATCGCTTCCGACTTCAAATATCGCTCGGGCGGTAGCGTTCATTTGACTCAATTTGCCTTCGGGCGAGATCAAGATGAGACCGCTCGTTAGAGATTCAAAAGTCTGAAGGAGTTCTTCTCGCTCTTCGACAACTTCCCTATAGAGCTGGAGATTCGCGATAAGCGAACCTGCATTTTTGGCCATGCGCTCAAGGAGCCGAACGTCTTCGTCGTTAAAATCTTCGCCGTGCCGTTTGTTGAAGGCATGAAGTACCCCGATTGTGGATCGCTCGACAACACGATTCTCCTCGTCTCTTCGCTCGATAATGAGAGGAACGCAAATTCCATTCGTGACATGCATCAGCGCAACGAGGTCTTTCTTAGTGCGGTTGTCACTGCTGGCATCATGAAAAATGAGCGGTTGCCCGGTTCTAAAGACTTCACCGGAAACTCCTTGGGTCGCCCGAACTTTGAAAACATCAAGCACCGAATCATCGACGCCATAAGCGGGTGGAATGGCGATCAGTTCACCAGACTCGCGGTCATAGAACATGAGCACGATTTTTTCGGCTTGGAGGATCATCGCAACGCGTTGAACCAACCTTCGCAGTGCCATATCGCCTTCGTGAATCGGAGCAACATCCATGCTCGCTTCGATAGGTGATATCCGTGCTGAATCGCTTCCCGATTGATCGACGGATTTGAGTCGCTGATTCTCTGCCTCTAACTCGGCTATTCGTTGAAGAAGATCTTCTGGCTCTGGATTTCCGTTTGACGTCATTGGCGTGCACTCAAATCAATTTAGGACAAACGATGAGGATACCAGCCCAGAACGTGCAGAGGGCGGGCCTCTCGACCAAGGATATACTCAGGGTTCACATGGGCGAAAGATTAGAGGAAATGCCACTTTTTCTTCTCAATACGGTTCTCTTTCCGTACGCCCAGCTTCAACTTCATATTTTTGAGCCCAAATATCGAAAATTGATCGACTTTTGCCTTGAAAACGATGGTGCATTTGGTGTTGTGCTTTCACGCCCGAGTTCAGATGACCCCAATGAGAACGAACATTACATGGTTGGGACAGCGGTGCGAATCATATCAGTTCACACATTCGATGATGGCAAGATGGATGTTCAAGTGAAGGGTGAAAGAAGATTTAGGGTTCGCAAGGTTGATGAAAACCTATCATTTCTAATGGGGCAAGTGGAGCCTGTTGTCGAGATGGAGATTGATGACGACCAAGAGGCTGAAAACCTTGTGATGATGACTCGTGACTATGTTCACGCTTACATAGAAAACTACTTTATGCAAATGGGAGCGAAGGTCGCGCACGTGAAACTGCCGGCAGACCCAACTCAACTTTCATTTGTCGTGGCAGATTTTCTCCAGATTGAAAATCTAGAAAAACAGCGACTCTTGGAAACAACAGATACTGTTGAACGGCTTAGTGACATGATCCCGATCCTTGAACAACACATCATTGAATCTAAAATGACGCCTTATCACAAGGTCTCGCTTGTTCAAATGTCCGAATACATTAATCCAAACTGACTTCAGACAGGTTCAATTTTTTGTTCCACTCGATTAGCCCGACAATTGCAAGCACCAAAAAGATGAAATAGAGGATGGCTGTGGGCACGAGATTCCTTTGAAGATACAAAGGAATATATGCGACATTAACGGCTATCCAGATCATCCAGTTCTCCAAATACTTTCGGTTGAGAAGAACTTGGCCCACCAAACTCATCACTGTAAGAATCGTATCCCAAAACGGCTGGGCACCTTTCCAATGTTCGATCACCGGTTTATATGCTGCTGTCCCTAAGATGATAAAGACCAAAACAAAACTCCATTGACTCCACGATAAACGTTGGATGGATAGTTTCGAATGGCCTTCCCCGCCCTTCAGCCAAGACGTCCAACCATGGATCAACAAGACGAAGTAAACCAATTGCAATGTGGTATCTGCGTATAGCTTCGCAGTGAAAAACACCCACGCATAAAGTAAAACATTCACGATTCCAACGGGCCAATTCCAAATATGCTCAATAGCAGCCAAATAAACGCCGATGACACCTGTCACAAATGCCAAAACCTCCATCCAATCACTTTTGAAAATGAAATGGCAGGCAATTGCAACCAAACTTGAGACTGCAGTGACGAGGCCAAGCCTGAGCACAAACAATTTATGATTCAAGACTGTTAGTATGCCTCTAAAGGGCATAATGAATCCGATGCCGAAAGTCGCTTTTATTGGTGCGGGATCCACTGTCTTCGCAAAGAATCTTATGGGAGATATCTTGAGCTATGATGAGCTCGCCGATACCGAGATTTCGCTGATGGACATCGACCCGGAGCGTTTGGAAGTCAGTTTGAAAGTTGGGCAGAAAGTGAATCAAGCCCTCGGCCGAAACGCCAAGATTTCAGCAACGACGAATAGGCGAGAGGCTCTAGATGGGGCCGACTATGTCATTTGTATGATTCAAGTTGCGGGCTATAAACCTGGCACCGTTATCGACTTCGAAATTCCGAAAAAGTATGGTTTGCGTCAAACGATTGCAGACACCCTTGGTATTGGTGGCATTTTTCGTGGCTTAAGAACAATTCCGGTTTTGGTTGATATCGCCAATGATATGAAGTCACTTTGCCCTGATGCACTCTTGATTAACTACACCAATCCCATGGCGATGCTGTGTTGGGCCATCAATCGTGCAACGAAAATCCGAAATGTTGGCTTATGCCATAGCGTGCAAGGCACAGCTCGTGAACTCTGTCGCGACATGGGAGTTCCTTTTGACGAAGTGGACTACCTTTGTGCGGGAATCAACCATATGGCGTTTTATCTCAAGTTTAGACATAAGGGTCGAGACTTATATCCTGAAATGCATAAGGTGATATCTGAGGGCCGAATCCCAGAAAACAACCGAGTTCGCTATGAAATGCTTAGATGGCTAGGCTACTTTGTCACCGAATCAAGCGAACATTTTTCTGAATATTGCCCATATTTTATTCGACGGGATCACCCGGAATATATCGAGAAATTTAACATCCCGCTTGATGAATACATTCGTCGTTGCGAGGTTCAGATCGAAGGATGGAATGACCTTAGCCACAAACTCTCGAATCCGGATTATCCTCTTGAAGTGAAGAAATCGGTGGAATATGGTTCGCAAATCATACATTCTTGCGAAACTGGCCATCTTTCTGTGATTTATGGAAATGTTGATAACAAAGGGTTGATCGATAACCTGCCCGAAAAGTGCTGTGTCGAAGTTCCTTGCCTTGTGGATAAGCAAGGAATTCAGCCCACAAAAGTCGGGAAAATACCGCCACAACTGGCCGGGCTCATTTCCACAAACGTTCACGTCCAATCTTTAACTGTTGAGGCAGCCCTGTCTGGTCGGAAGGAACACGTTTATCAAGCAGCCATGCTGGATCCTCACACTTCGCAAGATTTGGGGCTAGATGATATTCGTTCTCTCGTTGATGAACTGATCGAAGCGCACGAAGGATGGATCCCAAGGCTCACCTAATGGTGAATTGAGAGAATTTTTTCAAAGAGCCAACGAGCGCATTGTCTTTTGCTAAGTTGCCCAGAGCTTTCCGTTAAGTTTTCTGTGAGCAAAGTGATTTCATTGTCATCGGACTCGAACCCAATTTCGCTACGAGAAATGTTATTGACAACTATTCCCCAGGCTCCCTTTTCCTTCAGCTTAGCTCTCGCCACCTCTAAGCCTTCGTCTGGTTCAGCCGCAAATGCGACTCCTATTGCCCCATCTTTTTTGTGCTTAATCAGCTCTGCGATGATGTCTGGATTGGGAGACAACTCTAACTTCGGAATTCCATCGGAGCGTCTCAGTTTGCCCTTCACAGCGTTTGCTACGTGATAATCTGCAACAGCAGCAGCTCCAATGATAATGTCCGATTGTTTCGCGGGCTCTTGGGCGGCAAATAACATGTCCCTGGCTGAGTTGACCGAGATAACTGTTGCTTTGGGAGGATAATTCAAAGAAACTGGCCCCGAAATAACAGTGACTTCGGCACCCATTTGGAGGGCTGCCTCTGCCAAAGCTCTTCCCATTTTCCCGCTTGACCGATTGGATAAGAAACGAACATCATCAATGCTTTCTCGAGTAGGGCCACTCGTAATTAAAACCTTCTTACCCTTCAGAGCATCTGACCATTTGGCGGCATTTATGGCGGCGTCCACGATTTGAGAAAGCGGTGCTAACTTTCCTTGTCCATGCTCCCCACAAGCCACATCGCCTTCTGTCGGATCGACAAAAATGACGCCACTTTCCAATAGAGCTTTGATGGAATGTTGGACAGTTTCGTGATCGTACATAGCGGGGTTCATTGCTGGAGCAATGACCTTGGGAGCGCGAGAGACCATAAACAAGGTCGTCAACATATTCTCTGTAAAACCGTTTGCTAAATGGTTTATAGTGTTCGCAGTAGCAGGAGCGATCACAACGACATCTGCTTCCCGGGCCCAATCGATATGAGCCATTCTTCCAACTACAGGCTCCTCAAAAGTATCAACAACACAGGGCTGACCCGTCAACGTTTCGAAAATCACGGGGCTCAAGAATTGAGATGCAGACTGTGTCAGACACGTGCGGACTTCAAATCCTGCTCGCATGAGGTCGCGAGCTAAGTCACAAGCACGATAGCAGGCGATACTCCCACAGACTCCAAGGACAACTTTCATAGGGAGACAATTTTCTCCAATTGCTCAACCGTCTGGTTAATATTTTGATTTATGATTTGATACTGATATCGGTGCGCCATTTCGATTTCTCTTTGCGCGTTCTGGAGCCTCAGTTGGATGACATCTTCTGATTCGCTTCCACGAACGCGAATCCTTCGGTCAAGCTCTTCGACAGTTGGTGGCATCAAGAAAATTGATGTAGCCTCTGGGCGAGAAGAAATGACTTCGAGGGCGCCTTGAACGTCGATTTTCAGAACGGCAATACCTCCATGGTTCATAATTTCTTCAACACCAGAAATTGGAGTGCCGTAGAGGTGGCCGTGAACCTCCTTGTATTCCAAAAACCGCCCCATTTCGGCACATTCCAAAAACTCTTGACGTGTTCGAAAATCATAGTCAATCCCCTGCTTTTCACCTTCTCGCATGGGGCGAGTTGTGCATGCTACAACTCTTTTGACTTTGGGGTTTTTTGCCATCCAGAGGTCGAGCACAGTGTCTTTGCCTACTCCGCTTGGTCCGCTCAAGATCACAAGTCTTCCAATCACAAAAGCTCCATGAGTTTGCTGGCAAGCTTAGCCGGGTCGTGTCGGACATAATCCAATTCGCTCATGAGATCTCCCTTAACGGGCTTGTAACCCATATTCACGAGTCGCTCAGAATCAGGAAAAACAAAATCCTGTTTCGACTCTCGATATTTGTCCAGTGTTGCTTGAGAAGGCATCCCCGTGTTGATCACAACATAATCTGCAACTTTCGCTTCAACATTGGCTTGGATAGCAACCATATGCTCGGCTGCGGTGAAACTCTCGCTTTCTCCCCGCTGGGTCATCACATTACAAATATAGGCCTTGGGAGCTTCTGAAGCCGCAATAGCATCAGCGATTCCTGGCACCAAAAGATTCGGAATCACGCTTGTGTATACGCTACCAGGCCCAATGCAAATCAGCTCGGCCTCTCGAATAGCTGCAAGTGCTGTTTCATGAGGTTTCGGATTCTCAGGGTCTAGATAGATTCTGCGAATTTTTCTGTTGCTCGCAACAATAGCGGTCTCACCCCAAATTTCGCTACCATCGTCCATCAGCGCTCTGAGTCTGACCAGATTCATAGTCGAAGGAACAACTCTGCCGCGGATCGCCAAAACTTCGCTGGCCATCTTCAGTGCTTCATCAATATCCCCTTCACATTGTTCAATGAGCCCAGCAATGAGAAGATTTCCGACCGAGTGCCCGCTCAGCGAACCACTTCTTGAACTGAACCTGTGCTGAAATAGGTCGGTCATCAATTTTTCTGCATCGGCCAGCGAGACAAGGCAGTTGCGCATGTCCCCTGGTGGGATAATTCCCATTTCTTGCACCAACTTGCCACTCGAACCACCATCATCGGAAACGGTGACAATGGCCGTGATATTGGCAGAATGTTGCTTCAAACCTCGAAGCAATGTCCCAAGTCCAGTCCCACCGCCAATAGCAACAATCCGTGGGCCAACTGCCAATGTTTGCTTCCGCCTCCAGGCTTCCATTGTGCCCGCCTTGACCCCGCCGCTGTGCCCTTCTCTTAATCGGAGCACGGCTCGATTCACTCCGATGTAAAGGGCCACGAATCCTCCAATAATCAAAAACAATCCCAAAATGTGATTGGTTTGGTCGACCGAACGAAGTCCGAAAATGGTACCGACAAACTTGTTCCAAACTAAAGTCACCTGGTTGGCCATTGCACCAAAAATGACCTTGAAGCTGAGAGCGATGCCTGCCAAAAAGGCCAAAAGCCCAACAAGGCTGAGCGAAAGGAATCTCCTTAGTCCATAGGCGGGAGCCAATATGCGCCGGAGTCGATATGGTGTGATTCTATTTCTTGTCATCCTTTTCCGGCACAAACGCACCAAGGAATCCATTGGCCGCAGAAAGCAAAATGCTCCCGACAAAGGCGGCTAGAAAACCTTTGATATGAAACCCATAGTTTAACTGACCCACGATAAAGAGCATTGCTGCGTTGATGACAAGTGAAAAGATTCCCAATGTCAGGCAGGTCAGTGGGAGGGTCAAGAGTTTGATCAAACTCCCCAGTGTTGCATTCACAAATGTCAACACAGCCACTCCAAACATAAGCATCAGAAAATCTGATATTGACCGCAAATCAACGACGAACTGACCAGGCAACAATAGACCCGTAAGAGCCGCCGAAATTACCAGCGAAATGACCAGCAGAACCCATCGGATTAGCAAAGTCTTCATATCTTCTGAAGAGTATTGTATCCTTTTGAGTCTAGGCAAACTGCACCAGTGCAGCAAAAAGCCCTTGACCGATCAGCCAGTGAGTCTCGAAATTAGCCATGCGACCTAAAACACCCATGATGCAGCAATACTTTCAAGCAAAGTCGTTGCACCCAGACACTCTGATGGCCATGCGTGTCGGTGATTTTTATGAGTTTTATGGAGAAGACGCGGAAGTGGCTGCCCGAGCTCTTGAAATCACCCTAACAGGAAGAGAAGATAGTGAGGTCGGTCGAATACCAATGGCTGGCGTCCCCTTTCATTCGGTTGAAAAATACCTCGCTCGATTGGTTCAAAACGGGTTCAAAGTAGCGCTCTGCGATCAACTCGAAGATCCCAAAAAGGCAAAGGGGCTCGTTAAGCGCGGGGTCACCAGAGTCCTCTCTGCAGGAACGATATTAGAAGATACGATGCTTTCGCCATCTTCTAACAATTTCTTGGCATCCTTTGTGATCGAAGGAGAAAGGGCTGGCCTTTCAATGCTTGACCCATCTACAGGAGAGTTTTTGGCAACCGAAATTCGGGAGAATCCTATTGCCGATCGAATCCTTCAAGAGATCGCGAGAGTTCGACCAGCAGAGCTCCTTTATGAGCCCGAATCTTCAGATGTATCGCAGATGGCACACGATGGCCCTGAAGTTCCTATAACGGCAGTGCAAGGGATTTCTACAGAGCGAGCGGAGGTCTTGCTGCTTCAACATTTCAAGGTCAATCAGCTAGCCGGATTCGGACTTGATCAATCTCCCATGGCTGTCCGAGCCGCGGCCATGATTATCGAATATGCGAAGAAAAATGGACTGACTCTGGGGCATGTCGATTCCATATCGACGTTTTCTATCGACCAATTCATGCGGCTTGACCCTGCGACCCGCCGTTCACTCGAACTCACTCAGTCGATGATGGACGGAACAAAACGAAACACGCTCTTGGAAGTCTTGGATCACTGCATCACTCCGATGGGGTCACGGTGCCTCAAAAAGTGGGTTGAACAACCTTTGCTTGATCGCGAACAAATCGAAGATAGGAATGATGCAGTCGGCCGGCTAAAAGATCACTCGCTTGCCCGGGGGGACATTCGTGATGCTCTTAAGCAAGTCGCAGACATCGAACGGCTGGTGTCTCGGTGTTGCACTGGGCTGGCTTCTCCGCGCGACATGGCCGGACTCAAAAGGTCATTGTTTGCCCTACCCCATGTTGACGAGCCACTTCAAAAAGTCGCCCTAAAATTGCTATTCGAAATACGCCGAAACTTGGGAAATCATTCCCAGCTTGCCATGAAGCTCCATGAAGCCATTGTAGAAGACCCGCCTCTTACTGTTCGTGAAGGAGGAATTTTCAAAGCCGGGTTCGATTTGGAGCTCGACAAGCTGCGAGATTTGAGCCGAAATGGTAAGAGTTACATTGCCGACTTGGAATCCCGAGAAAGGCAGAAAACCGGAATCGATAAGCTAAAAGTCGGTTATAACAGTGTCTTTGGCTACTATCTCGAAGTCGGTAAATCGCATATCGAAAAGGTTCCCGATCACTACATTCGAAAACAGACAACGGCCCTAGCAGAACGGTATATTACTGCCGAGCTGAAAGATCACGAAAGTGCGGTTCTCGGAGCTGAAGAACGAGCCCAGTTGCTTGAAGCTGATCTGTTTTCAAGAATGAGAAACCTCATCGCTGAGAACGCAAGCACACTTCTCAAAGCGGCAAGAGCCCTCGCAGAACTCGACACCTTTTGCTCTCTCGCTGAATCGGCATCTCTTAATCAATATGTTAAGCCAGAATTTTGCGATACCGAATGTCTCGAAATCGTCGCGGGACGTCACCCAGTCGTCGAGATCCGTCACTCGTTTGTTCCCAATGATCTCATGCTCAACGAATTGAAGAAAACCATAGTTCTCACGGGCCCAAACATGAGTGGAAAGTCCACCTTTCTTAGGCAGACGGCTCTCGTTGTTCTAATGGCACAAATTGGATCTTATGTTCCAGCGACTTCCTGCAAACTCAGCATCAGCGACAGAATCTTCACCAGGGTGGGAGCAAGGGACGAACTCGCGCAAGGTCAATCAACATTTATGGTTGAAATGGTAGAGAGCGCAAACATCCTCAACAACGCCACCGAACAGAGTCTTGTAGTGCTAGACGAGGTCGGACGCGGAACATCCACATTTGATGGGCTCGCGATTGCTTGGGCCATGGTGGAACATCTCGCCGATGTCCGTGCCAAAACACTCTTCGCGACTCATTATCACCAGCTCAATGAGATTTCAGAACAAAACCCAACCGTTGCCAATTTTCGCGTGGCTGTGGAAGAAATTGGCGACCAAGTGGTCTGGACACATAAGGTGCTACCCGGAGGAACAGATAAATCTTATGGAATTCAGGTGGCCAAACTCGCCGGCGTTCCAGAATCTGTTGTTGGCCGAGCTCGAGAGGTTCTTGCCATGCTGGAAGGTGATGGTGATAGTACAATCACGATTCGCCCACCCATTGAACGGCTTCAATTGGCCCTTTTCGAGGCCGAAGATTCCGCAGTTGTCCAAGAGCTCAACAAAATTGACGTAAGCCGGCTCACGCCCATCGAAGCCCTTATGAAATTGGACGAATGGCAAAAGCGGTTTAGCAAGAAGTCAAAGTGAACGAAAACTTGTTAATACTCAGTCTTGTGATCAATGAGATTCGGGCAAAATATCTTCATGAAGCGACTCTGTTCTGCAATCACTCTAGGAACCTTGGCAATGACGGCCTTTGGGCAAGATTTTCTGAGCATGGTTGTCGAAAGATCAATTTCGACTAAGGAAAAGGCATATTTTTGTTCTCCTCCAAAACTGGTAATGGATCTCTCTGTTGATTCTGTTGTCGAGATCCCCAACCAACCGTTGTTTTTTGTTTTCGGTAGGAGCATCATCAATCCGCAACCACAGGATTATCTTGATTTGGCTTTTCATAAAGGAAAATCAGATTTCAAACTGAAACCGTTTTTTCGAATTTGGAATCCAGCAGCGGGCACCGCTAAGGAAGTTTCGCACAAGTTTGAAGAAATGGTCCAAAAGTTCTTTATGGGAGAGCTCGAATGGTCAAACAAACCCTATGTTGCTTATTCCCCACAGGATCAAGATATTGCGGTACCAAACTCGAAGGTCAATAACTCCACCCTATTTTCGAAAGTTGATTTTCTCTCAGAAACAATTAAACCCTTGCTCAGGCTTCCTGGGGCGAACACTTGGGCTCTCTCAGCGAGCCCAAACCAGCCATTGGTTGTCATCTACAAGTTAACACGAAACAAAAATGCATCTGATCTGGTGGATCGTTACACAGAAATCGATTTTTATGTTTGTGATTCCGATTTGACAACTCTGCGCCATGGCAAAGACAGATTGAGAGGAGATGTCTATTTCTCAACTTGGAGTGCAGACGGAAAAAGTCTTTTGGGTAAGAAAAAATCGGCAAAAACTGAAGGAGTCACAGGAAACCAGGAGGTTGTTGTTCTCAATACGTTGACAGCTAAAATATCTTCGATTCCGGAATCTACAGCTAAGAAAACACCTAGTGAACTTGAGCTTTCGCTTTATTCCGAACCTTACAAAGCCAAAAGTGGAGAAGCCACACAGAGCCGATCTGCGCTTTGGGTCGGATCGAGAAAGGATCCTTCTGCTCTGCCGATATTGATCTCGACAGATGTGACTCAGTACGGCTGGATCGCGAATGAACAAAGAATTTTCTTTTATGTTTCTGAAGAGCGGCTTTATTCATGCGAAATCTCTGAAATGAGTCAAGAGGACTTCCTTAAAGCAAAAGCCGAAGCCGAGCTACGTACATTGATGTCTACGGCGAAGCAAGTTGGGCTCGCTCTCATGATCTACTCATCTGATATGGATGATAAAGTGCCAAGCGCACTTGGTTGGCAAGATTCACTACGACCCTATCTCAAAAACGATAAGCTTACAGAAGGTTTTGTCTATCTCATGGATGGACAAGACTTAAAAAGCATCAAAGACCCAGCTACAACCGAAATGGGATACATCCAATCGGCTGCTGGCCGGGTGGTTCTCTACGCCGATTCCCATGTCAAAGTGATCCGCAAACCCTAAACTGGTGTGCCGAGCATTTGAGCGAGTGATTTTAGCTCGTCCATCATTGATGCGAAATGGCCAGGATCAAGAGCTTGCGAGCCATCCGACATTGCCTTTTTGGGGTCTGGGTGCATCTCTACCATCACGCCATCGGCCCCGCAAACAAGAGCAGCTTTCGACATGGGCAAAACATACTTGGCTACTCCCGTGCCATGCGAAGGGTCAACGATGACCGGCAGATGCGAATGCTCTTTAAGAACAGGAACAGCCGACAGATCGAGTGTATTGCGCGTGTAAGACCGGTCGATCGGCATAACGCCTCTTTCGCACAGGATCACATGAGGATTTCCCTGCGATAGAACATATTCTGCAGCCAACAAAAATTCATCAATCGAAGCCGATGGCCCCCGCTTAAGAAAAACCGGTTTCATCGATTTGCCAGCTTCAATCAGCAAAGGAAAATTCTGCATCGATCTTGCACCAATCTGCAAAATGTCGACGTATTCGCTGACCAAAGGAACAAGATCCGCACTCATGACTTCGCTCACGGTTACTAATCCTTCTTCCGCCCCAACCTGCTTGATGATCTTTAGTCCCTCTTCTTGCAATCCCTGAAAAGAATAGGGCGAAGTCCTTGGCTTAAATGCACCACCCCGCAAAACTTTCGCGCCTTGCTTCTTCACCATTCCAGCTGAAGATTTGAATTGTTCATAAGATTCAACCGAACAAGGCCCTGCCATCACCACAAAGCTTCCATTTCCAATGGACACGGTGCATCCTTGACCTTGGACTTCAACAATAGTTCTAGCTCTGTGAAACTCTCGGCTTGCCAACTTATAAGGAGACGTGGTTTGTGTAATTTTGCTCACGCCTTCAAGGCCACCAAGTGCAGCTTCAAGCGAGATTCGGTCATCGGGACCAAGCGATGCCGGAACCCCAATAGCCACACGATCTTCACCAGGGAGCACAAGCGGATCGAATCCGTGCTCCCGAATCACTGAGCAAACGACTTCAATTTCTGGCTCAGATGCACCAAATTGCATCACGATGATCATGGGAAGTCGTAGAATACCTTTATGAAAGCTTTGACCCGGGGATTCGGACGTCTTGCCATTCTTTCACTTGCACTAGTTTTGGCCGGGTGCCATTCCGCTATTCACGACACACTCAACATAAGCCAAGAGAGTCCAAAGGACATGTCGGCTTTTGCAAAAGATAAGGAATTCCATTCTGCTCACACTATACGGCCCGTCGAGAATCTCAATCTCAAAGGAACACTCATAGAGATTCCTGTTCTTGACAAGAAGGCCAAAGCCTATTGGGTAGCTCCAAGATCCGGAACAAAAACCAGCATCCTCATGATCCATGAATGGTGGGGGCTTAACGACCATATCAAACAAACAGCCGATGAAGTCCAGGCCAAAACGGGCTATGGGGTGCTCGCAATTGATCTTTATGAAGGTAAGGTCGCGAAAACCCCTGATGAAGCCGGAAAGTTCATGGGATCAGTCGATCAGAAGCTCGCATCCGCCACAGTTAATGCAGCTTTGCGAGCGATCCAACAAGGAATCGAAAAGTCGCCTGGAGCTACCAAAGTAGGAACAATCGGCTTCTGTTTTGGTGGCGGATGGTCCCACAAGGCAGCCATCATGGGGGGTGACAAGGTTCAGGCTTGCGTCATCTTTTATGGCATGCCCACCACTGCACCTGGCGAGCTCGAGCGGCTCAAGGCACCGGTTCTTATGGTTTGGGGAAAAAAGGATAAGTGGATCAATGAATCCGTCGTCACCGGATTCCAAAAAGCCATGGATCACGCCCAGAAGTCGCTTCAAGTAGAAGGTTACGATGCCGATCACGCCTTTGCCAATCCTACAAGTAAGAGTTATGAATCCGAAGCATCGAAAAATGCATGGGCAAAAGCCTATGAGTTCTTTAAGAAGTACCTCGGTTAAGTTTTGGCTCGGAAAGTGAAGTCTCGCTTGCCAGGTGTGACGTTTATGATCCATTAAGCGAGTCGGGAACAAGACGAAGAATTACTTAAGAGTCTGGTTATTCAAAACTCCTGCCTGGAATTGGATTTCCTTAACCTTTTCCACGTGACTATCTGCAAAGAGAACTATTCGAGAGTTGTTCAGTTTCCAAGGTACAGAATCATAGAAAGCGAAGGTTTTTGGCAAGTTTGGAATTTTGGCAATAGATTGTCCAGCGATGTGCTCGTTGCCTGCAAAATTTGGATTATCTGGGTTAAGTGACGTTGGTAAATTTTCACGAGTATAAGCCGACATTTCTGGCCAAGTCTCAGAGAGTGTTGTCATTTTCGGTGGAAACTTGTCATCATGGTCGGCCACATAGGCCATCATGGCATCACCCACGGTCTTCAAAGAAACAACTGTTTGAGCCTGCTTCGCAGCGATTCTTGCTTGGGCAAACACAGGGAACAGGATCGCCCCAAACACTGCTAAGCAAGGAAGGCACATTCCGACACAGACAACAAGAACCCAAACCCAGGGGCTAATTTTCTTTTTCGGAGGGGCAATGTACTCAGGTTGCATTGCTTCCATTATAGCTGGAGTTGATCAAGAACCTTGATGGCACCCGATTTGTCAAGTGTTTCATTTCCTTCTTCACATTGAAGCAAAAAAAGGCAGCGAGGACAACCTTTGACACAAGAGCAACTTTTGAGCAAGTTTAACGCACTCTCTACAAGCTGAATGAATCGGTCGAATAAAATTTGCGAATATCCCAACCCACCTTCAAAAGCATCGAAGAGCATGACACGAGCTCCTTGTTTTGGATCAGAAGAAACGAGCCACCAAGAACCAAGATCAGATGGGTCGCAACCGCAAATAATTGGTGCCACCATTCTCAAGCTATGCTCAACTGCGTGAGGAATTCCAGGATTTTCGGCAAACCCTTCGGAGAGTTCCAAGTGCACGGCCGTAGTGCCATAGGTTGTCGCAGGAAGATCAAGCTCGAATTCTTCAGGTGAAATCTGCAGACCATTTGACCACATGGTGAAAGCAGTTACTTTACTCGTGACTTGGCATGCACAATAATTGACAGGGCCACTCGATCGTAAATTCACCAAAGGTTCAACCCAGCTTCTCATCACTGGGAATGTAAGTATTTGTTCGTCCGTGGGTTGAAGATTTGCGATCTTCGACTGAAGATTGAGATCCGTGACAAGATAAGCTTGACCTCTTTGCAGTACAACGGCACCTGGATATGCCGTCATGAGCGCTCTTTGGAAATCGAGCACTTCGAGCTCTTCCCCATCAACAAGAAGCCTGATCGAATCGGAACTGATCTTTCGAATATTGACATTCTTTGCCGGGTTATCGAATCCTCGATAATAGTAATTGGAATCACTCAGGGCGAGTCTTCGCTCTTCCACCAATTGGTTCGCGCAGATCTGCGCTTGTGCACCAAAGATGCAGGCGTCTTTAGAGTCTAATGGAATTTCATGGCACGCACAAAGGATTTGAGATTCTAAAATTTTGGGGTTATCCAAAGAGAGCGGAACAGGATCAAGCTGGTTGGAAAACAAAAATTCAGGATTCTGCATCAAAAATTGATCCATGGGGTTTGCACCTGCGAAATAGACAGCCGCGCCATCTTCCCCTCCCCTGCCAGTTCGGCCGACTTGCTGCCAAAAACTGCTGATAGTGCCCGGAAATCCATGGAGCACCACAACATCAATCCCTTTGAAATCAACTCCAAGCTCCATCGCATTCGTCGTGATAAGCCCCTTGAGCTTGCCACTTTGGAAGGCCCTTTCGATTTTTCGTCTCTCAGTGGGTTTGTATCCGGCCCGATATGAATCTACAAGATTCCCTTGATTGACAAGATTGAGACTGTCTCTTGTTTGTTTCAACAAGATTTCTGTGGCCATGCGAGACCGGCAAAATGTAAGCACCCGCCGATTTTGAGCGACCAAGTTAGCAATCAATTGAGAAGGGTTGTCGCGCGAACCTTGATCTTTGGAGGCCAAAAACACAGACTGCCTCCCCTTGTTTGATGAATCGGAATCGACACACGTTGCAGACTTGCCGGTGAGCTTTTCAAAAAACTCCTGAGGATGGGCCAAAGTCGCGCTACCGGCAAGGATTTGGGGATGACTTTTGTGAAGAGTGCAAATCCTAAGAAGCCTTCGTAGTATGCCACTCATGTGAGCTCCAAAAACGCCCCGATATGCATGGATTTCGTCGATAACGATATATCTTAACGACCGAAAGAATTTGGACCAACTGCCGTGATTTGGCAGGATAGAGAGGTGAAGCATATCGGGGTTAGTAATAATGATATGAGCCAATTTTTTCGTGACAGCTTTTGCGTTTTTACTCGTATCGCCATCATAAGTGCCGGCGAAAACAGTGTCTGGCATGAGGTTTTGAAGCGTGCCTAGCTGGTCGTGGGCCAGAGCTTTGGTGGGATAGATATAGAGAGCGTGACAGTGAGGCTCTCGTAGACACGCCTCGATGACCGGTAAATGGAAACATAAAGACTTTCCGCTTCCAGTTCCTGTCGAGACCAAAACATGTTCACCTTGCAAAGCAGCTTGAATTGCCAAACATTGATGTTGATAGAGCTGAAAGTCGACCCGTTGAGAAATCTGGGGATCAAGATTTAGCTCTTGTGCCCCAAAAATGGGATCGTGTCCCGGAATTTCAAACACTGATTGGAGACTTTCCCCAAGGCTGAGTTCGATGAGCTGCCTCGTGTCCATGGGCTCACGACCTTAATCTAAATTGTTAAGTTCGTGCTCTGGCAAGTTTCTTTTGTGATCTTTCGTAGTGAGTTTTACTGCCAAAACGGAACCAAAGAACAATATGGTGAGTGGAACGGCCATGGCCAGCATCGTGAACGGGTCGCCCGAGGGTGTAAGAACCATGGACAAAATGAAAATGGCAACTGTTGCATGCCTCCACGATCGAAAGAGGGTTTCACTTTGAATAATGCCAATTTTGGTTAAGAAGAAAGTAACAATGGGGAGTTGGAATCCAATTCCAAAGGCCACCACCAGCTTCACCAAAATGAACACAAGCGTCCCGGCTTCTTGAAGTAAGAGTGATCCTTTGAAGTCCCTGAAAAAAGAGCAAAACCACTTAATGGTAGGCGGAACCATGAGCCAACCGACGGTACATCCTAACAGGAATAAGCCCAAACTAACCGGAGCAAGAATTCGTACTGGCTTTCGCTCATGGGGTTTGAGTCCAGGTTTGACAAATTGCCACAGTTCCCAGATGGCATATGGCATTGCAAAAACTAAGCCGATGACAGTGGCCATTCGGAGTTGCAGCATAAATGGCCCGGTAAAAGAATTGAATTGTTCTGTGTAGTTCAGCCATTTCGGAACCGAAGCTCTAGTGACTTTTGTCAGGTAATCGTAGAGTGGCAGGGCCAGGAACCAGCCAGCGACACCCAAGACCACAAGAACTAAAACAATTCGGAGAATCCGGGTTCGTAGCTCTTCAATATGCTCCCCCAAAGTCGCGCGAAACTCTTCGGGGTCATCCGAAGAGTTTCGTTTTGGCGATAAGCGAAGGGCCATGTCTGCCCTTTAGACTATCACTGTTCGAGCTCAGCGAGATAGGTCATTTTGAATCTCATGACCATCTTTCTAGGGCCACTGTTTCCGCCCCCACCGCGCTGTCCAAATCGTCCACCGCCGTTTTGATTACCGCGGGCCGAACCTTCATCTTGACCGTCGCCACCCATTCCGAGTCCACCGATGTCACCGGCACCACCTTTGTTGCCACCTTTTCCACCTCTGTTTTGGAAAAGAGTAAGGTTGCCTTTTTCATCCCACTGGGGTCGGAATTCAAACCGCATTCCACTAAGATCAGTTTTCATACCGGCGCCTAATCCAGGAGCATCGCCAGCTCCAATTGGACCCTTTTTCGATACGTCTCCGCCTCCAGATCCGCCAGAATTACCTGCGGCTGATGTTCCAACATCAATCAGCGATTCTTGGGTCACAGAAAGTTCGTTTCGAACAATAACTCCTCTATCAAGTGCGAAGTAATAAGTTTCGTCCAGAGAAAGGTTATTGGCCTGGCCCTTGACCTGATTCAAGTTCTTGACATTTTTGAGGAGTTCCTTACCCACAGACATTGTCATTTTGATCTTGGCGCACTTCATGCCTCGATACCACATGACACCAACGAATTCCCCTCTTGCAGGAATATTCGTTGTGAATGAGTTCACATCATGCATTTTGTCTGCGTCGACGTTTGGCAACTGGAAGGTCGATTGCCATTGCTCACCTGGCTTGATAGCCTTTGTTGGCAATACGGGCAACGGAATGAGTGGATAGTACTGGGTTTCTGGGATGGCTCCATTCTGACCATCAAGGCCAAAATAAAGTGGCACCGAACCAAAGGACTCTCGGCCAACATCCGAAATTCTCATATACATCGGAGCCATTTGGTCTCGAGTAATCTTTTTAGTTGTGGTTTCCCCAGTTGGGATTATGGTTGCATATGACTTGCCTTTGTCTGGGAGCAACTGGATTCTGAGGAGACTATCTCGACCTGTATTGCCAGAATAGACGTTGTCAGTGGCATAAAGCAACCGAACCCTTACATCGTCGGAGCTGATCATTGGAGCTCGGCTACCCAATTGGGCTTGGGCTTGGCTCACCATTCCAACTTCTTGGTTCAAAACTAGACCATAAACGTTCTCGGTTCCAGACTGGAATTTGTACCTTAGCTTAATTCCATCCTCTGGAATCTTGATCGAGGTTTTGTTATCGATATTAAGGTTCACGCTCGTTCGATTGACGATTTGAGGCCGCCCGTTCACATCGACATAAAGGACGCACTCGACCTTTGTTGGGCCGTCTGGTAGCTCTCGGCCCTGTGTGTCAAGAGTGTAAACATAATCGTCGCCGTCAATTTCCGGTAACGTTGCTTCCACGAATTTGCCATTCACGTAAACACCGATGTAGCCATATTCTGGGATACTATTTTTCGGAATTCGAATCTTGACCCCTTCTCGAACGGACGCACCATCAACAGGCCGTCGAATGGTGAAAGTGCCCTGCTGGGCAAACGCCTGCCCAACAATTAAGGTCGCCATTGCTAGCACGATTAGTCTCTTCATACTTTGCTCCAACCCTCCAGCTTCAAATTATCGGCTCAAAGGTTTGTTGTCACTATCTCTAGTCCATAGAATGTGACGCACTTCGCAATGCCAATGTTACACTACTGGGCACCCAAAAATGAGTGTATTTGCAATTCACTCATGACTTTTCCTTCCAAAAATTGCCCTGAACCTATGGGTCGCTAACTTTCTGGGGCGTCAGGGTTGCCAAGGGTATTCTCATTGCACCCGATGACAGCTACATTTGATGTCAATAGTTTGAATCCAGAACAACGCGAAGCTGTCATGCACCCTGGCGGGCCACTCATGGTTTTTGCTGGAGCGGGTTCTGGAAAAACGAGAGTCATAACTTGCCGGATTGCCCAGCTCATTTCGGAAGGTTGCCCACCCTCAAGAATTCTTTCGGTTACGTTTACTAACAAAGCCGCAAGAGAGATGAAAGAGAGGATTGAAGATATGGTAGGGCCTCCTGCGAAGAGCCTTTGGATGGGAACCTTTCACTCAATCTGCTCCAGAATTCTCAGGATAGACGGCCAAGCAATTGGCGTCGATCCCAACTTTACAATTTATGACGACTCTGATCAAGTGAGTTTGATCAAGGATATTTTGAAGCAACGCGGAATTGATGACAAATCGGTTCAACCCAGGGGAGTTCTCAATGAGATCAGTCGCGCAAAAGAAAGACTCGTCGGCCCAGAAAAGTATGCGTCCACTGCAACAGGATTTTTCGAAGGCATGGTTGCACAAATTTATCGAGCCTACAACGATGCCCTAAATCGCGCCAATGCAGTTGATTTCGACGATATTCTCATGAAAACTGTTCGGCTCCTGGAGCAGTCTGAACAAGTTCGGGAGAAGTATCAAGATCGATTCCTCCACGTTCTTATCGATGAGTATCAAGATGTCAACTTTGCTCAATATCAGTTAGTTCAAATACTTAGTGCAAAACACCAAAATATCACGATTGTTGGCGATGATGATCAATCAATCTATGCCTGGCGGGGAGCCGATGTATCTTTGATGCTTCGCTTTAGTAGTGATCATCCAGATTCCAAAGTCGTGACACTCTCTCAAAACTACAGATCAACCAAGAACATTTTGGATGCTGCCTACAACGTAATCCAGCACAACCGCGGAAGAGCCGAAAAGAGGCTCTGGACCGATAACGATCGGGGCGAACTTATCACGATCAGTGAAGCCGGAACCGAACAAGACGAGGCTATGAGAATTGCAGACGCTATCGTCAAAGACGTTCGCACGAGTGACTTAACTTATGGCGATTTTGCAATTCTTTATCGAACAAACTCACAAAGTCGCGTTTTGGAAGAAGCCTTTCTTACGATGAGAATTCCGCACGTGCTCATCGGCGGACAAAGGTTTTATGAAAGAAAAGAGATCAAAGATTTACTTGCTTATTTAAGAGTTGTCATGAATCCTATGGATGATGTTTCTCTTCGCCGAGTCATCAATACACCCGCCCGGGGAATAGGGGCGACTACTATCAAATCATTTGAATCTTGGGCCAGTGCCCGAAGCTGTGGCCTTTGGCAAGCTCTCAATGACCCGACCTTCACACAAGAAGTAACAAAGAAAACCTTCTCTGGGATTCGTCAATTCATAAGTCTCATTGAAGGCGCTGCCGAACTTGCTAAAAGTGGCTATGTCACCCCGGCCCTCAAGTACTTAATGGACAAGAGCGGATACGTCGATGAACTTCGGACAAATCGAGATGAAGAATCGCAGTCTCGGCTAGAGAATCTTCAAGAATTGATCAATGTGACTACCGAATATGATGCCACAGCAGATGACCCAAGTTTGAGTTCATTTTTAGAAAATGTTGCACTAATTTCTGATGTTGATTCTTTGAATGAAAGTGGCGAAGCCGTGACACTCATGACGCTCCATAGCAGTAAGGGGCTAGAGTTTCCCGTTGTTTTCCTTGTCGGAATGGAGGAGGGAATCTTCCCTCATAGCCGTTCTCTTGGTTCAGATCTGGAACTAGAAGAAGAGAGAAGACTCGCTTACGTGGGTATGACGAGAGCCAAAAAAGCCTTACATTTGACCCATGCGACTCGCCGTGCCGTCTTCGGACAACCTTCCTTCAATCGAAGGAGTCGATTTTTAGACGATATCCCTCAAGAACTTACTGACACTCTTTTCGGAGTGAAAAGCAGCTTTTCAAGGGAACTCCCAACGATTCGCCAAATGCGAACAGGCGAATATGCCATTACGGAGCCACGAGCCTCTGTTCAAATCGAAAAGCAAGTTTGGAGCCCACCCTTTACTGTAGGGCAACGTGTCCAACATCGAAAATTTGGAATCGGAGTTGTTGTATCTTGTGCGCCAATGAAGAACGATGCCGAGGTAACTGTGGCGTTTCCAGGAGCGATCGGTGTCAAGAAAATGGTTCAGAGTCTGGCCCAATTGGAGGGTATCTGAAGAAGATCTTCTTTGTTTTGCCCTTTCTTGTTGGGGGATGTTCAGCAGGCCAGGATGACCTTATGCCTTTGAAAATTGGAGGGAAATGGAGCTATACCTTGCAGGGCAGCTTCGACAAATATGTCGATACGCTTGAGGTCAAAAAGAAGGTGCCGGTCGGCCGATCCATGGGATTCCAAATAGAAGGGGGACTCGGGGTCTCTCAATTCGCCTGGCAAGGCGGAGAGTTGTTTGCAAGCGAATTGGGAGGGCAGTTTTTCGATCCTCCACTTCCACTCATCTCGAAGTCCGGACGATGGGAAGGAGAATGCCGAATTGCCGGTTCGACTCACAAAGCGACAGCACAGATTGAAAACAAAATGACCGAAGAGATTCTCAACGGCAAATCTACCGAAGCTCTTCAATCCACCATTACTCTATTAGTAAAAGGCAAACAAAGAACGACAACGATTTGGTTTGTATCTGGAATGGGGATCTTGCGACAAGAACAAAGGCTTGGCGATCACAGAGAATATCGGCTGGACTACCTCAGTGGCCCTTAAAAAGCCATACCTTCATAGTCCCGCATCAACCCAACCACTCGACCCACAACTCTTGCATCGTCTCGATCGATGATAATAGGTTCATAAGCGGGGTTACTCGGCATCAAACGAACCTGAGTCCCCGTGAAGTGAATCCGCTTCACCGTCGCTTCATCACCAATAAGCACAGCCACAAGGTCGCCATGATTAGCCGCCTGCTGAGGTTTGATCACCACAAGATCGCGAGGATTTATCCCTTCTCCAGACATGGAATCACCTTTAACTCTGAGAACAAAAGCCCCTTGAATGTTGCGCACCATTTCGCTGGGAACTGGGATCAAATTTTCGACATGGTCTTGGGCCAAAATGGGAACACCGGCCGCGATCTGCCCCAAAAGGGGCAGCATGACAATTTGAGTGGACGTTTGGTAAGCGGGGTGCGTTATTTTGATGGAACGAGGAGTATTTGATCTTTCGATATAACCTTTTCGCTCTAAGGCATCTAAGTGAACGGTAACCCCTCGCAAGGAACCGATATTGAATTTTTGACCGATTTCTCGAATTGAAGGCGGATAGCCTTCTTTCTGAACATAATCCATCACGTATTGGAGAACGAGTTCTTGCCTCTTTGTCAGTCCCTTTGCCATGAGTTCCTCTAGGATTTCTACATCCTTGATCCTCATTATAGACGATTTTTGTCTACATGTCAAGACCTCATGACCAAGTTCTTTCAATGGCCTATGTCATAATTCGTTTTTGGTCTTGTTGGCCTCCAGGAGCATTTGAATTGTCGATTAGCAAATTACGGGACATGTTTGATAAGAAGGGTTGTCAATTATTGATGGGATTGATTGCCGTCTTAACCCTTGGCGGAATGTTGTATTCCGGCACTTGCCAAGGAATGTTTCGGGGTAACGAAGGTGCGCAAAACACTGAAGGTTCCCAGGCAGTTGCAACAGTGGCGGGGCAAGCGATTACCGGACAAGAAATTGATGCATTAGTTGCCCAGGCTCGACGCCAACAACAGCTTCCTAGCAACGACCCACAGGCTGAATTTGGATTTTATGCTGGAGCAATCGACCAAGCTATTTCTCAAAAAGCCCTTGGGATCTTAGCTAAAGAGAAAGGCGTCGTGATCTCGAATGAAAGCGTGACTTCATTCCTTGAAAAACAGAAACCTGCCATGGTCGAGAGCCAAAAGCAGAGCCTTCTACAATCTGGAAAGCTAAAGCCAAACTTCACTCAAGCAGAGTTTGACAAAGCTTTTAAGGATGCAAACGGAGGCAAAACTGTTGATCAGTCATTTGCAGAGCAACTCAAATCAATCATCGATCAACTCAAGGATCCCGCGAAAGCTTCGGAAATCACTCCAAGACTTCAGGTCGCCATGATGACAGCAGAGTACGCATCGAAGGTCAATGCGACAATCGATCAGCTCAAGGATTCTTATACCAGCTATCAAGTACTTCAATTGGCTGTCAATGATCCAGCCAAAAAGCCAGAAGAAAACAAGGTCGCTGCTGAAAAAGCACTCGCGGAAATCAAAGCGGGAGCGAAGTTTGAAAATGAAATTAAGAAATACAATAAGAACGCAAGCACAACTCCGTTTCCAATCTTAAAGAAATCCGTTGAAACCGATCTAGACAAAGCGTTTCTGAAATCGATGAAGCCTGGAGAAGTCAGTGGAGTCCAGACTGAAAATGGCACTCCCACCCTTTATAAACTTGTCGAAATCAAGCAAGACTTGCCACCAGACTTCGAGAAGTCTAAAGATTCTTTGCTGCAATCTTACAAAGAGCGCGAAGCGCAAGCAAAGCTTAGCGAGGAGCTCAAAGCCATCACAGAAGGCAAAGACGTAGTCTATGGCGAGCCTCTTTTTGCTGTTGTTCACGACATTGCTCAAGGCATCGTTGATGCTCAGAAAAAAGGCATTGTGGCAACCAGCAAATCTATGAAGGAATTGACCGAAAAGATTTCTAAAATTGAACCCAAGTCCGCTTTGGCGATGCGTCTTAAACCTTTGGCAAGATACGTGTCTTTTGAGATGTACTTCTCTGGATTGGTGGCTGATGACAAAAAGCAAGCAAGAGAGGCCCGAACTGAGGTTCTGCAAGAAGCCTTGGAAAACGTAGAATCGACCAGGGTTCGATTGGACTTATACGAAAACTTCGTCGAATTAGGAAAATTTGAAGACGCTGGTCAGGCTTTGGTAGAAACTGCGAAAAACAATACAGGATTCGACCCCATGAGTATTGTGGCCAGCGGGGACATTGAATCCAAAATTGCTGCTGCAGAAAAGGCCGGAAAGGTTCCAAAGGACATGATTGAGCTCGCGAAAAAAGAAATCCAACGATGGAAGGACGAACGCGCAGCAGAAGAAAAACAGCGTGAAGCCGACGCCAAAGCTCAAAAGAGTGCATCCAGCTCTGTGGACAAAGACTTGGAAAAGCTCAATGACCCCGAAGCGGTCAAGAAGAATAGTACAGGTCCAGCCAAGAAGTAAAGCTTCATGGCTTCGAAACTCGTCATCGTCGCCACACCTATTGGCAACCTGGGCGATCTTTCGCCTAGAGCCACGACCGAGTTAAAGGAAGCTGATTTTTGGATTGTTGAGGACACGAGAGTCAGTGGCAAGCTGCAATCTTTTTTGGGTGAAAAGTGCCCGATGAAGGTTCTAAGTGACGCGTCCCCACCTTTAAAGGTTAAAGTCTTGGTTGACCAGATTCAAAATGCGGAAAAAGTTTGCCTTATTTCCGATGCAGGTACGCCAGTGATTAGCGACCCTGGGGCAGAGCTCATTTCGCTTTGCCGTGAAGCAGGCATCGAAATTGATTCCATTCCTGGGCCAAGTGCCGTAGCCACAGCTCTGACCCTGACCGGTTTTTATGCTCAACGTTATGCTTTTCTCGGATTTCTAAGTAAGAAAAACAAACTCATCATAGAAGCGCTAGAGCCCTTCGTAGATTCTCCACTGACCCTGGTTCTTTTTGAGTCCCAATATCGCATCGAAGCCACTCTCGACCTATGCCATTTGGTCTTGGGTAAACGAAAATACGCAATCTGCCGAGAATTAACGAAGTTGCACCAGCAAGTTTACGTGGCAACTTTGCCGGAAATACCGTCTATAAAAGAAGTACCGAGAAAAGGCGAATTCACTATAGTAATTGAAGGTCGCCGTAGGATCAAAGATAATTGACTCATCGAAAGTGTATAATCAGTGGGAATGGCAGGATGTCTGCCTCAAGGACGCTATGAAGGCGCGATTTTGGATAATAGGGATATTGATTTGCTTGCTGGCTGGGCTCTGCTCTGGTCAAGTTTCGTCAGATTCATATCGTATTCAAGTCGATGACCGTTTAGCTATCCAAGTTTTTGATGAAAATCAAATCGCTGCAGAAGTCGTTGTGACTCCCGACGGCAAAATCTCTGCACCATTTGCAGGGATAATTGTCGCTGCTGGCAAAACTACTTCCGAACTCGAAGCCGAACTCGCGGATATTTACGAGAAGAAATTGAGGCTAAGAAGCCCAAAGGTCTCAGTCACGATTCGTTCCGTAAGAAAAATCCTTGCAACTGTCGGTGGTCAAGTGCAAAGACCTAATACATACGAAATGCGCCCTGGCCAAACTGTTCGCGACCTCATCTTTATGGGTGGAGTTGATGTCACCATTGGAGATTTGAGACGGGCAACATTCCGAAGAAAAAGCTGGTCAGAAACTATTCCCCTTGATATCTATTCGATGGTTACAACCGGCAATCTTTCGCAGAATTACAAGATTGAAGACGGCGACGAAGTTGTCGTTCCCCCTAAAAAGGATTACACGGTTCGAATTTTTGGACAAGTCAACCAACCACGAACGGTGGAGTACCAAGAAGGTATGGATCTTGTCACAGCCATCACAACTGCTGGCGGGCCTACTTCGCAGCAATCCAAACAAACTAAGGTCATGGTGATCCGGCCCAAGCCAGGCACCATCGATCAATACCTCTTTATCGAATGCGATCTCGTGAGCTTCTATAAAAAACGAGATGCGAGCCAGAATATCAAGCTGATGCCAAAAGACACAGTTTATGTACCGAGCAACGGCAACCCAGACTTTAGTCTGTTCAATTCGGTTGCAAACGCTTTGTTCATCCTGGATAGAATTGGACTCGGATTTGGATTCCTTAAGTCCGGTGGCTAATCAGTAAGTCAGAAAAATCTCAGAGATCCTCACATCGAGATATGTGAGGATCTTTTTTATACTTCCTCGTAAAGTCACTTTGGTGCGTGACTGTCAATGAGTGGAAGAACCTTCCTGTCCGGCTGGACAAAAGGTGGTTTTATGACAAAGCAAGTGGCGCTCTTGATAGCGTTAACAATTTCTGCTGGTGCCATGGCGCAAGTCACTGGGCTTGTTTCCATTCCCGTAGCAGACACAAAGGGGGTGCGCGAAGTTGAGTTGGGATATCTCCTTACAGGCAACGAGCGCAATATCGATAAAGGATACACACACTTCGGCTATGCCATTCTTGGCATACATGAAAGGGTTGAAGTAGCTGCCAGCACAGATTTCATCGGAAACTCTGTTTGGGGCTTCAAATGCAAGCTTCTGGATGGATGTAAAGGAGAATATGCGGTGAGTGCTGGATTGCAAAACATTCGAGCAGGACAAAGCGATCCTTTTGTTGTGGGACGATACAACTGCTGTGGCATGAGGTTACACGCCGGTTGGTCTCGAACTGATACAAGTCGATTTATCTGTGGGGCCGACTATCCGATTATGCAAGGTCTCACCTTAGGTGTGGATCATTGGTCTGGCAAAGAAGGATCAACCTGGGGCGGGCTATTTTATGCCGTGCCTTCGGTTCCCGGTTTAACCGCGAACCTATGGGTTCAATTTCCAAGCGAAAAGGCCAACGGCATTCACCACACCGTCGGCCTTGTCTATGGATTTCGTTTCTAAGCAGATTCAGGTCAGTCAAAAGGACTCTCAGACATGGATGTCGAGAGTCTTTTTTTTTGGAACCTTCAGCGAGAAATTTCGCCAATAGATGTTTTGCCAGAGTCGTTACGGAAGTATCCTCGAATCTTCACGGTTTCGCCTTCATGAAACATCTCGGGAGTTCGAGCGACATGGGTGTGATAAGGTGCGATTCGGACTCGAATTTCTTGGCCATTTCGGCTAACGACCCAATTTTCACGGACTTCTTCACCCATCTTGCCAGCATAAATCGACTGTCGTTCGATTTTGATAATCTTATATTCATTTGCTGGTGTGGCGACTTTTGGAACAGGAACTAAAAACATGAGCGTGGATTTCCTTGTTATGATTCTGAGCAAAAATCGAACCAAGAAAGTTCCCCATGCCCGAAAGCTACAAAAATTGCCTGGTAAAACGATTCGGTGGAATTTCCTCGAATAGCGATTCTGGTGGGTTCTAAGGGCCGTGGGTCAAATATGCTCAGCATTATCCGAGCTTGCGCTTGTGGTGAACTTGATGCCACGGTTGCGGGGGTCATTGTCCCGCAGCCCTTGACCGAAGCACAAAAGGGCGCGGACGAACATAATATCTCTACGGCCGTTATTTCCACATCTGATTCGGCCACGCTTCTGAGTCAACTTGAGATATGGCGAACCGACTGGATATGTCTAGCCGGCCTAATGAAAAAGCTCCCCATTGAGGTCTTGCATCGCTACCCAGGCCGGGTTCTGAATATTCACCCTTCGCTTCTGCCGAAATTTGGGGGAAAGGGCATGTATGGGCATCATGTTCATGAAGCTGTTATTGCAGCCCATGAACCTGAAAGTGGCTGTACAGTTCATGTTGTGACCGAAAACTACGATGAGGGCCCAATCGTGTTGCAGTTGAGATGTCCTGTCGAATCTGGCGATTCACCCGATACTCTAGCAGCCCGGGTTCTAGAACTCGAACATAGGGCTTATCCGTTAGCGATAAAAAAGGTGATTAATGAAGGAAGTTGAACTGAATCACAAACACAGTTGGACTCTGAAGGTTTCGGTTCCCTTTCTTCGGGTCATCGCATACAGCCTCTGCTTTTTGTTTGCAGCCCCAATTCGAGTGTGGTCAAATCGCAATGTCAAAAAGCAAGGATCCTTGTTGATTATCAGCAATCACCTCTCTAACATCGACCCGATCATTGTTCAATTTGCAAGCCCTCGATTGATTCATTTCTTGTCTCGCAAAGAGCTCTTTGATATGGGATTGTTGGGAAAGATCGTTAAGTGGTTTGGATCAATCCCGATTAAGCAGAGTGCTCCGGATAAAGGCGCCCTGAAAAAGGCCATCGAACTTCTAAAGCTCGGAGAATGCGTGGGCATCTTTCCAGAGGGTCAGCTCAGCCCAGATGGCAAACTCATTGAACTCTTTAGTGGCACCGCTCTCATCATAAAAATGGCGCAAACCCCTTGTCTTTGCGTTGGAATTCAAAACACGCACAAAATGATGCCAAACCCAAAGGTCACGCCACAGTGGGCATTCTCGACCATTAAAGCAAAATGGGGCGAAGTCAAAAACTTCGCCCCAGACGAATCCCCAGAAGCGATCATGGCTTGGATCGATTCCGAGCTTCGTCGCCTTTCAGAACAGGACTAGGTTATTCCTTGCCTTCCTCTGTGCCTGGATATTCTTTGAGTGGCATTCCTGCTTCGTTATCTCTTTGTCGTGGCAAGGCCGTTGATGGAACCTTTTCCCATCCTTTTACAGGCTCCCACTCTCTTCCATAGTAATCAAAGAACATGATGAAGAGCAAAGAGAACCCAACAAATCCACAGATGGCATAGAGTTTCACAAGTTTGGTTTGGAACTTCACACCCATAAAATTGGTGATAACGAGCACCAACTTTATCGTAGCAATTCCAAGTGCAATGGCATTTGTAAGGATCCAAAGACCTTGATATTGGTGAATCATTGATTCAAAACCTGGGAAATACTTGACGCCTTCAAACGGCAGCCTTGCGAATGCAATGGTAAGAACCATCAGAATCAGCAACATGATAAAGGTCGTGTTTAAAACACGATTTGAGATAACGTGGTGCCCGTGGTCTTCGAATTGATCGTGGTTATCTGACATCTTTTTCACCTAGGAATGAGATAAAAACATGGATAGAGGAATATCCATACAAGGTCGACGAGGTGCCAATAGAGACCTACAAGTTCGGTCGGTATGTAATCCGTAATAACCTTAGCCTTCTTCTGAACCATTATTGCCAGAGTCGCCAGGCAGATCATTCCGATCAAAACGTGAACTCCGTGTAATCCTGTCATCGCAAAATAGAGCGAGAAGAATGTTCTTGCGTGTTCCGGGCTACCACCCATGGTCGGCTCATCAAGCGGTGGCCAAATGAACGAATCTGTTGGAACTAAATGCCCTTGGAACTTTGGAATCCACTCAAAAGCCTTGATCACAAGGAAGATGCCACCGCAAATAAAGGTCAGCCAAAGAAACCCAAGTTGCGCTCTTTTCTTACCAAGCTGAGCACATTGAACTGCTTTAGCCATGAACCATGAACTTGTCAGCAGATTCAGCGTGTTGAGCCCGGCGAGATCCCATCTCAAATGCTCGTGATAGATGAAGAACTCGCCTTGGAATTTCCAACGATAGAGCGTATAGATCATAAAGAGCGCTCCAAACATCATAATTTCCGTGACCAAGAATGCCCACATTCCAACGACGTAAGTTTCTTGTTGTTGCGCTATGTCTTCGTATTGTTCATAAACGACTGGGCCGTCATGATCGAGTGTTTGCGAATGGCTTGACATTAGAACACCTCCTCGTCGTCGTAGTTAATGGGTTCGGCACCCCATCGTTTGCGGAACTCATTGGTGTCTTCGATTGCATCGTAGTTATACGGAGGCTCTGTGACAATAGGCATTTCGTGGAAGTTATGGGTTTCAGGTGGGGATTCGGTTCTTTCCCACTCCAATCCCTTGGCTCCCCATGGGTTTGGACCGCAGGGTTTGCCTTTAATTAAGGAATGAGTGAGATAAAACACGGGCAATAGGTAGCCGATTCCCAAAATCGTGGCGCCCGCAGTTGAGAGCACATTATAAAGTTGCCACTCAGGCGCAAAGTAATAGTAGTGATATCTTCGGGGCATCCCCAAATAACCCAAGATGAACTGCGGGAAAAATGTAAAGTTAAACCCAACAAAAATGATCAAAGCAGAAAGCTTGCCCCAAAACTCGGAATACATTCTTCCAAACATCTTGGGCCACCAGAAATGCAAGCCACCAAAGAACCCCATGATGGCGCCTCCAACCATGATGTAGTGGAAGTGAGCCACGACGAAATAGGTTCCGGTAAGATGGATGTCCGCTGCAACTGCCCCAAGATATGGACCCGTAAGCCCCCCCACCAGGAACAGCCCAATGAATCCAAGCACGTAGATCATCGGAGTTGTAAAGGCAATGGATCCCTTATACATTGTCATGACCCAGTTAAAGGTCTTGATGGCAGAAGGAACAGCTACGATCAGAGTCAGGAGCGAAAAGACGATGCCCTGCAAGTGCGATTGACTTGTGATGAACATGTGGTGCCCCCAGATCAAAAATCCGATTGCAGCAATGGCGACGCTTGAGAATGCGACGAATTCGTAACCAAACAAGCGACGACGGCTGAAACAGGAGACTAGCTCGGAAATAACACCCATAGCTGGCAGAATCATGATGTAGACAGCAGGGTGAGAATAGAACCAGAAGAGGTGCTGGAAGAGAACGGGATCTCCACCAAGCTCTGGGCTGAAAATTCCAAACTTGAACTGGCGTTCAAGAATGACCATGACCAAAGTGATGGCTACAACCGGTGTGCCAAGGATGATAACAAGGCTCGTTGCATAATGCGACCAAACAAAGTGAGGCAAACGGAACCATGTCATGCCCGGTGCTCGCATCTTGTGCACAGTCGCAATAAAGTTCACACCTGTGAAGATTGAGCTAAATCCGGCCATGAACAATCCTAACAGACAAATCGTAATTTGCGTATTGGAATAGATGCTTGAAAGTGGCGTGTAGAAGGTCCATCCTGCATCGACTCCACCAAGTACAAAAGAGGTCAAGACTAAGAGCGCACCAACAACATACAGGTACCAACTCAGCAAATTGAGACGCGGAAAAGCAAGGTCTCTTGCCCCGATCATGATCGGCAAAATGAAGTTGCCCAAAACCGCAGGAACACCAGGAATGATGACAAAAAATACCATCAATATTCCGTGTGAGCTGAAGAGCTTGTTATATTGCTCAGAAGTAAATAATTGCCCGTGGGGTGACGTGAGCTCTAACCGAACGAGTCCAGCAGCTAGACTTCCTAGGAAGAACATAAACGCAATGGAGATCAGATAAAGAACCGCGATTCGCTTATGATCTTTCGTTAGGAGCCAAGACGCAATGGAATGACCATTGTTAAGATAATTCACCTCGGTTTTAGGTGGCGTGGTGTGTGAAGAAATTACGGCTTGGCTCATCGTTGTGGTACTCCTCCTTGTTGCGATTGCGTCATAGGAGCAGAATCGTTGTCATTCGTTAAGTCAGTGGCATTTCGAGGACCCGTTGGCCCCATTTTTGTTGCACCTCGGAGAGCAGGCTTATATGGTTCTTGAATACCTGGTGTTGTGCGATCGGAAGTCGATTTTATGTATTCAACCAGCCCCAAAACGTCTTCTTCTGAAATCTGCCCTTCATATGGGAGCATTGTTGGATCATATCCTCGAGTAATTTTTCTCCAAGGTGTGAGTATGGATTCACGCAAATAGGCAGTATCCGCCACCAGGGATGTCCCATCTTCGATCGAACGGGTTTTGCCATAAATCCCCATGAGCGAGGGCCCGCGAACGGTGTCCTTGTCGGTGTGGCAATTGCCACATCCTTTAGCATCCCAAACCTTCTTCCCTGCTTCTACCATTGTCATTGGGTTGGATTGGAAGCGATTTCCGCCGTTTGCCAACCACTTTGCGTAATCCGCCTTTTCCATCACATAAACCCATCCGACCATTTCGGAATGCTGCGTTCCACAATGCATGGCGCAGAGCATTCGGAACCGTCCTGTTTTTGTGGGATGAATCCAGAGATCCGTGTATCGGCCAGGAACAACATGATATTGCGCCCTGAATTCTGGCAAATAGAAGGCGTGGATGACATCTTGCGAAATCATCGTAAACTTGATATCTGTATCCACCGGAAGATGAATTTCGTTATTTTCTCTCAAGCCATTGGTGTGTTGAAGGTGCCACATCCATTGCTTGCCAACAACGAATACTTCCAGTGCCTTTTTAGGCATTGTCCGGACATGAACGTACTGGAATGCGCTCCAAACAAAGGTCACCAGGGCCAACACTGTTGGAACTCCAATGAATAGATATTCAAGTGATCGGCTGTGATCAATTGGATTTCTTCGATCAGCTGTCGAACCTCTTCGATACTTGGCACCGAAATAGAGGGTCATGATGATTACGATTGTTCCAAACACAAACGCCAATAAAGTGATAAACCAAAAGAGTTCATCATATGCGACAGCTTCCTTTGATGCCTGTTCCGGCATAAAGGGAAAATACTTTAAGACATTAATGTTCAATCCATTCATAAAACGCCTCCGTGCTCGGCCTTATATTTGCGGTTCCATACCACGATAGAGACGAGGATGGACAAAATGGTGAGAACGCCCAAGGTTTTGAGCGTATTCAAAATGTTCATGGTTCGTTGGCCGGTTAGCGGATTGACTTGCACACAGGCCAAGAAAAATGGGCGGTCGTCCCTTACTCCAGTGAGCTCTTTCCCGGCATCACGAATTGAATCGAGTAAAAGTCTTTGAGGGTATTGCGTAGCCACAAAATAACGACTGATTTTTCCAGCTGGAGTGACAACCATTATTCCGGCAGGATGAACGATACTTCCATTCGATTTATCAAAGGTATATCGAAAACCAAGAGCATTGCAAACTTGGTTGATATTTTCGAGATCGCCTGTAAGGAAGTGCCAACCTTTTTCCGCGTTGACTCTTCGAGCATGATTAGTGACGGGGCCCATATAAGCAGCGACTACTGTGTCTTTCTTGATCGCCGCTAGATCAGGTTTTTCGCGCGGATCTATACTGAGAACGACAACATCGAACTCGCTTCCAACAAAGTCTTTCTTGAAGCCTTTAAGACTATCCACTAAGCTGTAAAGTTCAGTTTCACAGATTCCCGGGCACTTGTAAAAAATGGGGAGAACGACAACAGGGCGATTGTGGAAATAATCTCCTAACGTTATCGCCTTCCCATCTTCATCTTTGAATTTCGATTGCAAAGGCACATATTCATTGAGCCTTTGATCCACTCGAACATCAATTCCCGCTGAAGGCGTTGCTACCCTTGCAGAACCAGGAGGAGAAACATCTTTATAGTCGCCGTAAAATTGCGAATGCGCAAATGCTGAAGCCACTATCAAGACACTGAGCCAAACTAGCCTCATTTCGGAGCCTCTACTGAAGCTTTGTTTGCCCTTTGAGGCAAACCGCTTTTCGCGACTTTTTTCAAGGCGTCTTCAACTGGGATGCTGGCAAATCCATTCTTGCGATCGGTCCAATGATAAGAAGACAAGCTTTCGGATTCTTTGGCACTGAATTCTCTCATATCGGGTAAGGCAGTTGCGTTTGATTGAATCAGAGGAATCCCAGGATCGGGCATCCTTTTTCGAGGTGTGGCGACATCTGTCCTATTGATTGTTGTGAGCTGTTTAGGGGCTATCAGCAACATCACGCCCATTCCAACAAACATCAGAATTGCCGAAGCAATAAAGAAGATGACAAGGCTCTTGTTAATCGAAGAAACGTTGACATCTCGATGTTCATAGCCCATTTCCTCCAACAAATTCAGATCAATATCATCAGCTTTTTCATGCATGGTCTGTAGCCTCCTTGAGTTGTGGAATTCGATGAGTGATCGGGTGTGCTTGCGTGAAGTTGAAACCAAATAAGGCACACCACACTCCTCCAAAGAGAAAGAACATTCCTACATCAAGCGGTTTGATTGAAAACGTGTGATTCCATGTAGGTGTCACAACATATGTGAGATCGAGGAACCTTGCCGCTATGATCCATATTCCGATGAATGCCAGCATCCATGGTGTTCGTTTCGCCCGGGGAGATAGCAGCATAGTAAAAGGTGCAAAGAAATGGACAATAATCAGAGCCCATCCAAGATACATCCACCCACCATTGGATCGATCGAGGAAGTACTTGATGAATTCAGGCAGATTGCCACTCCAAATGATGAGGTACTGGCTGAGACTGAAATAGCCCCACAACATAACGAAGACCAGCATCCAGTTGCCAACATCTTTAAGGAACCAAGGTTGTGCCACTGACTTATAGGGTTCTTTCTTGGCTTGTGTTCCAACAATGATTCCCACTAATGAAAATGCAAGCAACGCTGAACCAACAACGAACCAAACGCCATATATTGTCGAGAACCAATGTGGATACTGGCTCATCAAGACATCAGTCCAAAAGAAATTAACGCAAGGGACAGCTGCAAATAAGAAGACTCCACCATAGCTTTGGCGCTTCTTCCACCACTTTTCATCACCCGTACGTTCTTCGTTTTTAAGCCACTTTTTATTGACATATGCCAGGCCAATAAATACTGCAAAATAGATAGCCATTCTGATCCAAAGAGCAGGATCCGAAAAATAGCCTGCCCGATGCTGCAATACTGGATCAATCGCGACTTCTTCTGGCCGCGCCCATGGGTAAAAGACTTGCTTCCACATGGTCAAAATGGGAATAAGTGCAGCTCCGAACAGTGCCAAGTTCGATGCTCCACCACCGGCTTCAAAAATTCGAATGACGGGGAAACCCCAGTGTCCACGAGCGGCGTGATGCAGCAAAGAAAGCAAGTAACAGCCCAAGGTCATGCACATCCAAAACACCCAGCCAAACAGATAGGCATGGGGGAGTGCAGCAACATCGCCGCCGGTCGAACCCATTCCAAGGGCAGCTAACACGAGCCCGGCCACAATCATGACACCGGAGGCTGTGAAGAAATTCAAATGGAGCTTTGTCATTTGTCCTGTTTTTTCCGCCATTAGTTTTTCCTCATTGGTGCAATAGCATCTTGGCCACCTGGCATTGTTGTTGAATCTGATCGAAGGCTACGAGCACCTGAGACCGGCCGTCTCCCGATTGGAACCGTCTTTTCAGTCATAGCTCCAGGTTCTGGAACGACAGGCTGACCAGGTTCAGCGCGGTTGGAGCCTCGGTTAATCGGTTGTTCCAAAGGCGCATCTTGTGAAGGCTCATGATTCATGCTTTGTAGTTTTGCTTGTTCTTCTTGTGGCAAGCTGAAAACCGGTTGGTGTTGACTTTCCTGAAGAACGCGAATGTAAGAAGCAATGGCCCACCGATCATAAGGCTGAATTCGAGACCGGAACGGGTACATAACGCCAAAACCATTTGTCATGACATCGAAGAAATGGCCCACGGGCATATTTCTCAATCGATCGCTGTGATAATTGCCAACCGGTCTTGCCATGGTGAAACCTCTTTGCGCAATGAATCCTTTGCCATTGCCCAGTTCTCCATGACATGGTGTACAGAAAATCCTAAATCGATCTTGCCCTCGTTTCAAAGTTTCTTCGGTGACTGCAATGGGAAACTCTTTCACTAGACGACCATTGGAATCGTATCCTGTGTAAAACTCCCGATCAAGTCTCGCGCTATCATATGCCACTGTTCCCATGACAGGTTGGCGACTATTGCTTTTGTCGTCAAAAATGCCTTCGTTCTTCAACTGGGCTTTCGCTTTAGGTTGAACCCACATCTCTTGGTGGCAACCGGATGCAAAAGTAGCGAGCGCCACTGAAATCAAAAGTTCTCTTTTTAATTTCATTAGTAGCCCTCCGAGGTCATGACAGTTTCAATTTCTTCGGGCGAAAATTTCTGAAATAGGCTTTGAACAGCCACCTCATCATACATAGGGTCGGCGGCCTCAATGCAAAGTACGAATCTGTCTTGAGAAGCTCTCATCATGGCTTGGGCATTAAAAATGGGTTGATGGGGCTTTGGTAACCCGCACATTCCAATCATGCCGAAGGTCGCCCCAAATGCTGCAAACAAAATCGTACATTCATAAAGTACAGGGAAAAACATGGGCCAACTCATGAGAGGTTTGCCTCCTACGTTGTGGGCATATGCTTGGGTTGATGTCCACCATTCTAATCCGAGCCCTGCTGCAGCTCCGAAAATTCCCATGACAAAAACGACCCAGCCTAATTTGTCATCCCGCCAGTTCAATGCCTCGACCATGCCCTCGATGGGCACCGGTGAATAAGCTTCCATTTTTTGGTAGCCCGCTTCCCTTGCAGCATTCGTTGCCTCTAAGAGCTCTTCCGAAGTCTTGAATGAAGCAACCATTCCATAGAGTTTGGGGCCATTATCGTGGTGACTCATTAGTGTTCTCCTCCAGCCTCTGCTAAGTCGTGATGATCATGGTGTTCGTGCTGCATGTGGTGCAACAATTCCTTCATTTCAAAGATATTGATGACAGGCAAGAATCTAATGAAAAGAAACATGAGGAAGATGAAGAGTCCAATTGTTCCTGCAAACATCGAGAAGTCCACGATTGTTGGCGTGTAGTATCCGTATGATGACGGCAGATAGTCTCTGGTCAGCGAGAGTGGGATGATGACATAGCGCTCGAACCACATTCCAATGCTTATCGACATGCTTATGACAAAGAGTGCCGTGAGATTTTGTCGCACCTTCGGGAACCACAAGAAGAATGGAATCGCCACATTGAACAAGATGAGGGCATAAAACGCCCAGGAATAAGGTGAACCTGTCAAGTTCCCTCGGTTATTGAGTAAAGCAAGTTCGTAGGGTTGACCACTGTACCAAGCATAGAAAACTTCCATGCCATAGCCATAAGCGACAATGAGACCCGTTGCGAGCATAACTTTCGCCATCCAGTCGAAGTGCTTCATCGTAATGAAGTCTTGAAGCCCATACCATTTTCGAACCGGAATTGCCAAAGCAATGACCATCGCGAAACCTGCGAAAACCGCACCTGCAACGAAGTATGGAGGGAATATCGTGACATTCCAGCCGGGAACAATGGACATCGCAAAGTCGAAAGACACGATGGAGTGAACCGAAAGAACCAGAGGAGTTGAAAGCCCGGCCAGCATGATGGACGCGTGGTTATAGCGATACCAAGCTCTCGCTCCACCATTCCATCCCAAAGAAAGCATTCCGAACACTGTTCTGGAGACTTTGCTTGTTGCTTTATCGCGCAAAGTTGCAAGATCAGGGATCAAGCCAACAAACCAGAACAGAATGGATACTGTCATATAGGTAGAAACCGCAAACACGTCCCAAACTAGTGGAGACCGGAACTGTGGCCACATGCCCATGACATTTGGATAAGGCATCAGCCAATAAGCGATCCAAGGGCGCCCTGTGTGGAGCAACGGATACATGCCCGCGCACATGACGGCAAAAATCGTCATGGCTTCTGCAAATCTGTTGATCGAATTTCGCCAATTTTGCCTCAAAAGAAGCAAAACGGCCGAAATCAGGGTTCCTGCGTGACCAATACCAATCCACCAGACAAAATTGATAATGTCGAAACCCCAACCTGCGGGTTGATTATTTCCCCAAACGCCGATTCCCGTGAGAACAAGAACCGTGACTGCAACCAAAAGTAAGTTAACAAAAACAAACCCTATTCCAAACATGACAAACCACGGGCTTCGCATGTTTGGTGGCATAAGCTTTGCCAAGAGCGGATGAACTTTGGCTTCGAGATGACGATTCGAATCCAGGACGATTCCTGCGATTTGGTCATCAATCGTTCCATTGTCCCACTGGCCATTGACCAGTTTTTCTTTATTCATGTCCAAAAGTTCACTCACTTAGGCTTCGATCTCCGGATTAGGATTGCGGACTTTGCCAAGATAGGTTGTTCTTGGCCGAGTATTGAGGTTCTCAAGCAACACATAATTTCGGTTGGAAGCTCGAGATTTAGAAACTGCGTTTTGCGCTCTTCGCATGTCGCCAAAAATGATGGCCCTGCTTGGGCATGCCTGCTGGCAAGCCGTCACCACGTCGCCGTCTTTGATCTCCACACCAGCCTTTTTCGCTTCAATTCTCGCATGATTGATTCTTTGAACGCAGTAAGTGCATTTCTCCATGATTCCTCGATATCGAACCGTGACATCGGGGTTCTGAAGGAGTTTGAGAACAGGCGTATCTTCAACTGCCTTGGTGTAATGCAGATAGTTAAACCTTCGCACCTTGTAAGGGCAGTTGTTGCTGCAATATCGAGTTCCAACGCAACGGTTATAAACCATTTGGTTAATTCCTTCATGGCTGTGGGTTGTCGCTGCTACTGGGCAAACGGGTTCACAGGGTGCCTTTTCGCATTGAACACAAGTCACCGGCTGGAACGTTGTGACGGGGTCGTTTTCATCAAATGCTTGGCCCGGTTGAGCTCGGTAATAACGGTCTATTCGGATCCAATGCATCATACGATGACGCAATACCTGTTCTTTGCCTACAGTCGGGATGTTATTTTCGGCTTGGCATGCTGTTACGCAGGCGTTGCAACCCGTACATAGGTTCAAATCAATTGTCATCGCCCACTGATATTGGTCTTCAGTATTGAATCCTTCTGGCCCTTTGGAAATACTCGTCCGCTCACGTTCTTCACCTTTGATTTCCGCCGTTTTGGTCGTCGGGTGCTGAAGAACTTCCTTATTTTTGAGATAGTCAGCGAGAGTCGTTTCGCGAATCACGTCACGCTGGCTATCAACCTCTGTAACATCCAGCAAGTTGTGGAATTGTGTGTTGGCCAGTTTGTAGTCTCGCCCCGTCTTCTCGATCGTCGCGCCATGAACAAAAATAGGATTTGAAGATGTTCGCAGTGGCATAGCATTAAAACCGCCACCGTGTCGCACAGGATCTCCCACATTTGCGGTTGCACCGAGTTCGGTTCTTCCATAACCCATGTGAAGCACGATCATGTCATCGGCCATACCATGATGAACATAAACTGGCCCTTCAACCGTCTGCCCATTCGCAGTAACTTTGACCACAGACCAGTTCCCATAAAACGGAATGACTCCTGCGACTTTTGTTGCCTGCCCCACGCCGAGCTTTTTAGCCGTGGCTGGGCTCATTTGAACTGAATTATCCCAAGTGATATTGGTGAGTGGCTTTGGCAACTCTTGCAACCAACCAATGCCTGCGAACCGCCCATCGAAGATTGTCGGATCGGGCAAGATCACAAGATCAAGTTCAGAAGATTTGACGCTGCGGATTGCGCTTGTGAGCTGTGGGACGACAGTCACGCTGGCAGACACACTTGCAGTTCCTTGAATAAACCCAGTCGCTAAGATGGAATCCCATTCGTTTTGCCAATTTCCAGCCCCTGCGGGCAACTTTGCCTTCCAATAATCTTGAACAACTTCTTCGCCAGAACGACCACCTTTATTTAATGCTTCCAAAACTTCAATTGGGGATTTTGAATCGAAAATCGGATTGATGAGCGGTTGAACAATGGACACTAGACCGTCATGGCCACGCTGATCTCCCCAGGCCTCTAGCCAATGCGACATTGGGAGTTGCCATGTGCAGCGTTGGGCGGTCTCATTCTTGGTCAGCGATAGGTGCGCGGAGAATGGAACTTGCGCAAGTGCAACATCGAATTTCAGATCGCTCGGAGCATCGTACACCGGATTCCCACCGATAATAAGAAGGCAAGAGACTTGTCTTCCCTTCATTGCATCGGTCAAGTTTTGAATATCGCTTCCATTGCTGGTTGGCTTTGCAAGAACTGGCTCCAGAGTCGTGATTGTTGTGCCCATATTGCCGAGCGCTTCATTAATGGCATGAACCACCGCGTGTACGCCAGCAGGAAGATGGGAGCCTGCAACTACCACCGATTTGCCGTGATTGGCTTGGAGATCTTTTGCAAGTTTATCAAGGTTCTTTTCGTTGATGCCGGAGGCCGAACCTTGCGTTCCAATTCCTAATTTGAATGCTAGAGCCTGGACAAATTCAAGCATTTTGGTGGACTTTAGACGCCATCGGTGATCAGCCGTCACCCCGAAAAGAGTGGGGAAACCTTCGACAGCATAAAGCCGATTCATATTCGCGTTGTCTTCTGCCACATTGCGTCGAGCCATGATATCGCGCTGATAGGCGAGGCGCCCCGGCCCTTCCTGGAATACATCAGCTTCGATCGACAGAACGACATCGGCATGCGAAAAATCGTAGACAGTTTCTACAATGCGGCCAAAAGCCAATGTCGATCCTTCTATGATATTGTCTCGATTGACTGGCTCGTACTGGTACCACTTGGCACCCGGCATGGCCTTGAGCAAACCATTGATTTGCGCCGCTAAAGTTGGTGACCCAATATTTTGAGTAAGAATGGCAACCCCGGCCCCATCATGAGCCTGCGACATAGCAGACCGAATCCTTTTGTAAAATTCGTCCCAGCCACCAAGTTCATCGGCAACTTCTGGGTTTCTCAATCGCTCAGGGTCATACATGACCGCAAGTTCCGCCTGGGTTCGAGAATCAACCGCCCCTCGAGATGAAGGATGAAGTGGATGGCCTTCAATTTTGACTGGTCGACCTTCATAGCTGCGAACCAGAACTCCAATGCCATATCCACCACAATCTGAAACCGATGCGAAATGGGCTTCTTGTCCAGGCAATCGATTTTCAGGAGCTTGGACAAACGGCACAATTTTCTGCTGAGGAAGATAGCGACATCCAGAAGCCAAGCCCGCCATGGCAAGAGACCCTCCCATGAACTTCAATAACTCTCGCCGATTTACATCCAGCATCGACTTTCGATGTGGGAATTCGTCAATTTTTATCGCTTCAAAATCTTGAGGATTTTCGAACTGCTCCTGCGACTTAACGTAAATGTGACCGGGCTTTTCCTTCATAAGCTTCCTTTAGTGGTGGCAGACATAGCAGTCCTTAAGCTGCGCAACGTTGATCCCACGCTCTTTCATAAGAACGACTCCTTCGTGGGTTTTGTCATTGGGAACAAGCTGAGGAAGACCCTCAGCCAACCGAGTCTCGACATCGGAAAGTTTCTCTCCAGTCGCAAGCTTCTTGTAAAAATTAAAGACTTGTTGCTTGGGAGAAAGCTCTGGATGGGCGCCATCCTTATATAGGGACTTGCTAGGATCTTGATGGCAATCTGTGCACCATGCCATTCGGAAAGCATTTCCTTTCCAAGTGATCGGCATTTTGTTCACTGCACCGTGACAGTTGTTGCAAACAATTCCACGAGCAATATGAATCGAGTGATTAAAGTAAACAAAATCTGGAACGGTGTTGACCTTGTTCCACTGAATTGGAGTATTGGTTTCCCAGCTCTTTCGAACCGCTTCAAGATTCGGACTATTTGTCCATATCTGGCTGTGGCAAGTCATGCAAACATCCGTTGCTGGTACTCCCGCATGAGCCTGAGTTTCAACTCCGGTATGACAAAAACGACAATCGATTCCGAGCTCAATCGCGTGGTGTTTATGACTAAATGGCGCTGGTTGATCCAACGGGTTTTCAACCTTTGTGTTGTAAGGAGACCGCGTCATTTGCGATCCTGTAATCATCAATGCAAAGGGCGCTATGGCACCAGCCACGAGGCTCAAGGTGCATATTGTATTCATTGCCGGCCGAAATATCTGTGCCATCCTAACTCACTTCCTCCATCCCTGGGGCCACACAGCCCGATGTCATACCCGAACTCATATCCATCTCGCTTGGTCTACCGCAACAATTATGAAAAATAATGCCAAATGAGCCATGGAAAACTTGAAGAGTGCCCTTGCGTGAGGCTTGTCGATAGTCTTCCAAAGCTTTAGAGCTTGTGCGATCAGCCCTAGGTTTAGCACAGATGAACCGATGAGATAAGTTATGCCTGCTTGCCCCTGCACAAATGGCAAAACTGAAATCACAGCTGTCAATAGTGCATAAATTCCAATTTGATTGACGGTCACGCGGTCTCCTCGAACAACAGGCAACATGGGCACGCCTGCTTTTGCATAGTCATCCTTGATAAGCAACGCGAGTGCCCAAAAATGAACTGGAGTCCACAACAGAATGACAGCAAACATGTACCAGGCCAAAGGCGAGAGATAACCTGTGACAGCAGCGTATCCCACTAGAGGAGGAAACGCTCCAGCTGCCCCACCAATGACAATGTTTTGCCACGTTCGTCGCTTCAACCATAGCGTATAAACAAAAACGTAGCACAAGAGTCCGCTAAGAGCCATCACCGCTGTTAAGAGATTAGCGGCTGCCCAAAGGAGCGCAAAAGATCCCAGCCCTAAAGCGAATGCAAAAATAAGTGCGTTTTTCTTGCTAATGACATGGCTCACAGTTGGGCGATGAGAGGTTCGCTCCATGGCCTTGTCTAGGTCTTCTTCGATGACCATGTTGAAGGCATTTGCCGATCCAGCAGAAGCATATCCTCCAATGCAAACAGCCAGCAACAAGAAGAGTGGAGGAATGCCGTGCGAACCTACGAACATGGCCGCCACGGTCGTAAAAAGCAACAAGCTGATCACCCGAGGCTTAGTAAGCGCAAGATAATCCTTCCAAGTCGCCTTTTGTGCTGACATACCGGCATAGGCCCCCGCGCTTGGTTCAGGCTGAATTTCGAGAGCCGATTCTTGCACGGTATCAACACTACGTTCGGTTGCCCCCAGAGCGTGCACAGCCATCAAAACCAAGGTTACCCAGTTCGCAATGGCAAGGCCCAAGTGCATGAGTTGCAAGGGGATCGGTGCGCTGGCCACTAGGTTCACAACTCCAATCAACATCTGTCCGACATAAAGCCCAACGCTAATCCGGGCAAATTTTCTTACAGCCACGGCAGGACGAAGCTGAGAAACCATGCCACACATCCAAACGATCAACAACCCAATTGAAGTTGCAATGAGCGGGTGGAACACTCCGCCCCTTAAAAGAGGATCTGCCTTTGGCCCAACATGCAGCAACATTCTTTCTGCGAATCCTTTAGCAAATGAAAGCTCGTGCTCGAAAGCTGTCTTTCCAAGTGCTGAAAATGCTCCCGAAGCCCCAAGCAAAAACATTGAACCAAAAATCCAGCCAAGTGCAGATTTCAATTGGGAATCTTTACGCTTGAGCTTGTCAATGGTCGGAAGATTGGTCCCTGTGAGCCATGCTGCCACAAGTGCCAAAGAGGCCAACAAGATAAAATTGTTCATCAAATGAAGTGGCATGGTCACTGCCCTTCCAATCGATTTATCGTTTGTCACCCATCGAGCCAAAACCAACACGGCGCCGATCAAAGCGGAAATGACAGTCGAAAATGCGGCCCACCCAGCGGCCTTTCGAATGACACTACCTTTTGAGAATTTTCGAAAGGTCACGAAATACAAGGCAGCTGTTCCCAAAATCAGCAACAAACTCGTGAGCCTGTGAGTGAACTCCACTACTCGAGGCGTTGAGTTAATTGTGGGCACGAGTTCAACTCCGCCACAAGTGGGCCAGTAGGTTCCGCAACCATCCCCAGAATAGGAGGCACGCACAAAAGCCCCGAAAATCAAAACCATCGAAGTATAGGCGAGCAGCATCCATGCAAACTGACCTAATTTAGTAGCTACAGTTGGGCTTATTTGCCCAAACTGTTCTTTCGGAAGAGTATCGCCCCCGATCTTCCGATTTTCACTACCTTGCCGTGACATCTCCATTACGATCATAACTTTTGCCCTGCTTCGAAGTCAATAGACAAGTTGCCAAAAGTTCTGTTTGGCGTCAAAATGCCCATTTAAAATTCGCAGAGATAAACCCTACAAAAAAGTCAAGATTTAAACAACAGTCGAACGAGATTTTTGAGTCTCTAATGCACCATATCTTAAAGTTTTTTGTCTCCTTATGAGTTATTAATGATCAATACTTTTTGCACAATACTTGATCTTTAAGAGGGGTTAAAACTATGTCGCAAGGGTATCATGGATTAATGCGCAAACTTTTGTGGACAATCTGTGGATTGCATTGTGTCACTTTGGCTTTTGCTGCAGACATTTCTTACTCTTCATTTCAAAGGGGTTCAGCGTATTTTCACCTTATTCGAGCCAACTTGAATCATGAAACAGTTAGTGCAGAAACTCGCTATACGTCAAAGCTCACATCCATTGGCAACCTATGGGCTGATGACGTCCCTGTTGCTGCCATCACGGGTACGTTTTTCGCTTGGGAAAATCAAAAACCGGTGGCCGAAGTGACAGTTGATGGCAACCTAATGTGCCCTGGTCGCAGAGGGAGTTTGATCGCAATTGACTGGTTTGGAAAAGCACACATTTTGCATCCGGGATATCGGCAAGAACTGGATTGGTTTCCATTTCGATATGGGCTTCGAGGAACTGTTCGATTGATAGAATCGGGAAAAGTCTGCCCGGACCCGAAATCTCAGAAATTTCGAGATTCTTCGATATGGGGAAAAGCATCTCGAACTGCCATTGGGACTGATCATGAGGGCAACTTGTTTTTCGTTGCAACATCTTCGTCGATAACCTTGTCTGACCTTGGGCGAGCCTTGCTCTCACAAAAGATCACAGATGCTGTTAGCCTCGATGGAGGAGGATCTACCGCACTGTTTTACCGCGGGAAAATGTTGATCAAAACATCGCGTCCGCTCTGCAACATGTTTGTTCTTTACGAAAGGTCTCCGTTTGACAATGCCTATAAGGATCATCTTTCAAAAGTTGCGCAAGCCAATTCAGAAAATCTAATCAAGGTCATCGGACGCCGACTTAAGAAGCATTGACTGGTAGAATTTAGGTTCTTTTGAACGAGAAGTACCTGGAAATTGTTGTTCCTGCTTATAACGAAGAGGACAGAATTGTGCCTACCTTGGAAAGGATGGTCGAGTACTTTAGTACTCAATACTATTCATGGTCGATTGTTGTTGTCAGCGATGGTAGTACAGACAATACGGTCGAAATATCGCGATCCTTTGCTCAAAAACACAATAATATAGAAGTCATCGATAGTCGGCCAAACCATGGGAAAGGATTTGTCGTGAGGCTGGGAATCCTATCGTCTTCGGCGGAGTTTATTCTGTTTTCGGATGCAGACCTTGCAACACCAATAGAAGAAGTTGAGAAACTTCTGGAAAAAATGGACCAGTTCGATATTGCAATTGGGAGTCGTCCGCTTAAAGAAAGCAACCTCGAAATTCGGCAACCCTTTTACCGTGAGCTCTTGGGGAGAATGTTCAATTTTGCCGTGCAAACCTTGGCCATACGTGGCATAAAAGACACGCAATGTGGCTTCAAGCTTTTTAAACAACACTGCTCAAAAGATATTTTTGAAAGATGCAAGTTAGATGGCTTTTCCTTTGACTTTGAGGCTTTGATGATTGCCAAAGATTTGGCTTATTCGATTGCTGAAATTCCGGTTCGATGGAGACATCAAGAGGGATCAAAGGTCGTTTTGATGCGCGATGGCCCAAGGATGTTGCGTGACCTTCTGATATTGAGATCTTGGGGGAAAACGAAAAGGCTCGAAAAGAGAAGCGAGCAGCCCTAGTGCAAACAGAAGAGTATCAGAAAATGCGTGAATCTGAGGACACCTATTGGTGGTTCATTTCAAGGCGAAAACTGGCTCTATCTTTGCTAGCAAAGTTTGGACCAAAACAGGGCAAGCTCTTAGATTTGGGATGCGGAACTGGGGCGTTTCTTTCGCAAGCACCAGATAGCTTTCATGCTTTTGGTTTAGATTTCAGCGATCACGCCGTGAATTTTTGTGCCGAGCGAAATCTCAAAGATATTGTGCAAGCAGATGCTCAAAACCTACCCTTTTCAGATTCAGAATTCAATGCCGTAGTCACTCTTGATACTTTAGAGCACGTCCCAAATGACGCACAAGCGATTTCAGAAATTTGCAGAGTGCTTCGGCCCGGTGGAGTTGCCATTATCAATGTCCCGGCCTATAAATGGCTCTGGGGGCCCCATGATGTCGCTCTGATGCACTTTCGAAGATATACACAAGTTCAGTTGGTGCAATTACTCCAAAACGCTGGATTCAAAATTCTCAAATCATCATATAGTGTGTTTTTCATGTTTCCTGTTGTGATGGCCATTCGGGCCCTAGATAAGTTTCGAAAAGGACCCGCGCGAGTAAAATTGCCCCATGTTCCTAGGATCTTGAACCGTTTCCTTGTGTGGCTTCAAGACGTTGAATCTAGCTGGATTTTATCCGGTTCGATCCCTTGGGGGAGCAGTGTGGTTGTTGTCGCGAAAAAATTGGACTAATAAATGGAAGCCAGGCTCGGATGTGTCCCTTTTCTCAACGCCCGCCCACTTGTTTGGGCTTTTGAACAGAATCCAGAATTGGGAGTTTCAGTAGAATATTGCTGGCCCAGCCAGCTTCCGAGATATCTTACTTCTGGGCAATGCCAGGCTGTGCTCATTTCCAGTGTCGACGCCCTGACTCAACCAGGACGCAAAATAGCTTGTGGATCTTCAGTCTCCAGTTGGAACAGCGTACGCAGCGTCAAAATTCTGAGCAAGGTACCTCTTGGAGAAATCGAAACACTCGCACTTGATCGCAGTTCGATGACAAGTAATGCGCTGGCACACATTATCCTGAAAGAATTTTATGGCATACGCCCAGAATCTATTCAAATGGATCCAGACTCCAACGCAATGTTGCAAGAGTTTGATGCATGTGTCTTAATCGGCGACAAGGGCCTGATGGTTAACGAACACGGGCTAAACGTTTTGGATTTAGGAATAGCCTGGAAAACTTTGACAAATCTGCCATTTGTGTGGGCATGTTGGGTGGGGCAAGA
>CAZOVP010000016.1:0-42973 GCA_964583465.1 uncultured Fimbriimonadaceae bacterium
TTTTAGGCACGCCGCCAGCGTTCGTCCTGAGCCATGATCAAACTCTCCGAAGAAAATGTTATGAATTTCCGATTGCTCGGACTTTCAGGCCATTCACTTGAGAGCGCCACGAGCCATGACTAGCTCGCTTTGGCTTAGTTGAATAAACTATTCGGGATTCGATATAGTTTGTTGCGCTGTGTCTCACTACTCTATTGAGCTTTCAAGGTGCTGCACCCTTGTTCAGGGGCAAGGAGAATTATAGGCACGGTCCAACTGGAATTGCAAGGGCCCAATCAAATTTTGCAAAAAGTCGGGACCCTTTTCGGCCGTTGTCCCGTCTTAAGAGATGTCTTAACCTCTTTCTGCTCTCAGCCTTTTGAACTCAATCCAGTCGCATTTTTCGGTTCCATTGCTGTTCAGGATTTTGAAAGCAACTTGCCGTTCAGGTATCGAATTCGATCTTTCATTTGAACTTCGAGAGAACTCATGGGCCAGCGCTTTAGAGTGTATTCATACCATTCGAGGGCCCGCGAATAATTTTGGAACCACGATTCATTGATTTGCCCAAGTTTGAAACAAGCAGATTCGGCAATCGAGTCGCTGCAATCCGGTTGCTTCAGAGACCTTTCCAATAACGAGATTGCTATTTGTGCACGTGCTTCTTTTTCTGCTCGAACGCCTGCATCAAAAAGGATCTTTGCGGGGACAACTCCATCTTTTGAAGAGAGATTGACCAAAACATGCAGAAAGGCGTCCAATTCACCGTCTTTAACTAGGGCAGAAGCATGTTTCAAGAAGTGGTTAATACATTCTTGACTGGGATAACCCCCGTAATCTGACCCACGAACCATCCAGGCCAGAGCAATCTCTTTGCTTTCTGGTTGCCCTTTGGCAAGTTTCTCTAGTTCAAATTTCGTCAGCGATGTGAGGTCACTGGAATCTGAAAGCTCGCTCTTTGCGTCGCTTACTTCAACATCGTCACGATTGGCGCGGAACGCCAGCGCCGTTAGGAATCCCCCGAGGGCGCCCCCTAGATGGGCAAAGTGCGCGACTCCATCTAAACCACTAAAGAGCAATGCGTCGACGATATCGAATCCTAAGTAATAGAGTGCAACTCCCCACATTCGCCACTCCCATGTCCCATGCCAAAAAATGCCAAACCAATAGAAAACCTTCATTCGGCTGTGCGGGAACATCCATAAGGCTGCACCCATCAATCCCATAATGGCGCCCGAAGCCCCTAAAGAAGGAATGTTCGGATGGTTCATGGTCATGGCCAAATGGAGTGCGTCTCCAACCAAGCCTGATACGAGATAGAGAAGAACAAATTTGAAGGTTTTGAGTCGACCCTCGACAGCAGCCCCTAAGAGCCATAGAAACCACATGTTCCCTAAAATGTGAAAAATGCTGCCATGCAGAAACATGCTGCTCAATAGAGTTACTGGCCCTAGATTTGTGTGGGTTAATGCGAACTGTTTGACAACTTCTTCGCGAATTTCCAATCCGTTCGAAGTGAACACATAAATGAGAATGTTGAGCGCAATAAGCCCAATGGTCGCTGCCGGCAGCGACTCGGGCGGATTTTTGGTTTTATATGGAAGAATCAATGGCTACCCCCTGTGGCGAACACAATTCTCAGACGATCAAAATTTGATATCCACTATCTTATCTTGTTTCGCTTAATTTTCAATCTTTCTTTTGGTGACCCAGATAAAATGGGTGAGTGTCGGAGCTTTCAGAGCTGACGTCGAAATGTATAAGGTGTGGGTTCTGTTTAGAATCTTGTCCAACATTCTTAATATCTGGAGACGAAGTGGAGTCTCCGCGAGGGAGAATCTATCTTGCTAAAGCACTTGATGCAGGCGAACTAAGTTGGACATTAGAAAACCAAAAACCTTTTGATAGTTGTATTGGCTGCCGTGCTTGCGAAACAGCTTGTCCAAGCGATGTGAAATACGGTCACATCTTGCAAGAAGTGAGGGAAACCTTTGATCGCAAAGTCCCTAGGTTAAAACGAAAACTCTTGGTGAGTTCTGCATCAAATTCAAATTTGCTCAGACTGGGCCGCGCGGTTGCGCCTTTGATTGGAATCAAGGCGCCACAAGTCAAGAAAAACGCCCTTTTTGAAATGGCTGATAGCCTCGAATCGATTCCAATTCAAGGTGAAGTTGCCATCTTTCGTGGATGCGCCATGCCGGTTTTCTTTCAGAACGTCAACCTTGCAACAGAGAGGCTACTGAGGCGAATTGGATTTAAAGTCAAATGGATTGAAAGCTGTTGTGGCGCACTCTTGGCCCACGATGGCGAGATGCAAAAAGCTCGAAACCTCGTAAATCTAGCACCTGCTGGTCTCACCATCATATCAAATTCTGCAGGTTGTGGTTCATGGCAGTTGGAAAGCGGTTTGAATGTTCAAGATATCTCAACGTTTTTGGTGGAGAACGGGCTCATAGCTCACCTTAGCTGTTTAAGCACAACGGCCAAAAAGATTGTTTATCAAGACGCTTGCCACCATCTCAATGGAATCAAAGTCGGCAGCGCTACAAGGGATTTGTTAAGGGCTATACCTGGCATTGAAATTTTGGAGATAGAAGAATCCCAAATTTGTTGTGGGAGCGGAGGGCTTTATCAAGCTTTGGAGCCTGAGCGCGCCACAAAGCTAGTTCAAAGAAAGTGGAAGAATATCTTGGCTATGAAGCCAGAAATGGTTATCAGTTCTAATCCTGGGTGCCTTCTCTGGCTCGAACAAAATCGACCCGGTGATTCAGATCAACTCCCCGTTTTTCATATCCTTGTCGTTTTGGAAGCTTTACTTTCAGGTGTCGAGTGGTGAACTTGGGACGCTGGAACTAAATACCACCTGGCAGTCATTGACAAAATGTTAGTTTCAAGGAAACGATTTTATGTTGCAAGACAAGAAAATTTCGGCCGATGCAAAGCAATTGCCAGATATCCAACAAACACCAGATACTCGAAACATTGCAATTGATAAGGTAGGTGTTCGGGGAGTTAAATTTCCGATTTCAGTTCTTGATCGTGATTCTGGCCAGCAACACACAATCGGAAACTTTACGCTTACTGTGGATTTGCCTAGCGAATTCAAGGGCACACACATGAGTCGCTTTTTGGAAGTTCTGAATTCACATGGCCGTGAGATCAGTGTTTCAAGTTTGCCTGGGTTGATTCATGAAATGACGGAACGACTCCATGCCCAGCAAGCTCATGTTGAAGTCACTTTTCCATTCTTCATTTTGAAAAAAGCTCCAGTAACCGGTACGGAAGGAATGATGGAGTTTCAGTGTGGCTTTTTTGCTCAAGGGAACGGCGAATTTGATATCCAGCTGTTTGTCAAAGTACCTGTGGCCACCCTCTGCCCCTGTAGCAAAGAGATTTCGAAATATGGTGCGCATAATCAAAGAGGTTGGGTGACAACAACGATTCGAACAAACAGTCATGTTTGGCTTGAAGAAATTATCGATATGATTGAATCGTCTGCCTCGTGCGCTCTTTACCCCACTTTGAAGCGTCCAGACGAAAAATTTGTCACAGAAACGGCTTACGAAAATCCGCGGTTCGTGGAGGACTTGGTGAGGGAGGTTGCCCTCAAATTTGATTCAGACTCTAGAATTGATTCATACGAGATAGAAGTAGAAAATGAAGAATCGATTCATGCCCACAATGCTTATGCCTGTTTAGCAAGAACGAAAAATAAGTAGACAAAAGTCTGTCATTTGTGATATTATGGCTAAATGCCTCGCATGAATGCAATCGGAATCGTGGTTCAAGACCTCAAAAAATCTGTCGCTTTTTTCAACCTTTTAGGTTTGACCTTTAATGAAGACCCAGAAACAGAAGATCACTTGGAGTCGTTCGTCAGCCCCGATCTCAAGCTTATGTTAGACAAGGAAGAACTCGTGAAGCAGTTTGATCCGGAATGGGTTCGCCCGAATGGATCCAGTATTGGTTTGGCGTTTGAATGCGAATCTCCCGCAGCAGTCGATGCGCTTTATGCAGAAGTCGTAGGGAAAGGATTCAAAAGTAAAACTCCTCCCTGGGATGCTTTTTGGGGCCAACGTTACGCCCAATTGAGCGATCCAGATGGGAATAATGTCGATCTTTATGCGGCGCTCTAAACCCATTGAGATTGAATCTGAGTTTGGTAAACTGCCCCACCATGGAGGTTAAGGCGAGCCGACCAATTTGGCAAGCTGAAGGCGAAGAAAAACGAGCAGCCGTTCAAACGATGTTCGGCGAAATTGCACCTTCATATGATCTTGTTAATAGCTTAATGAGCTTTCGTTTTCACCACACCTGGAGACGAAATGCTGTTCGGGTTCTTGAACTTAAAGGCGGGCAGGACGTGCTCGATATATGTTGTGGGACAGGAGATTTCTTAATCCCATTGAGAAAGGCAGTTGGATCGAAAGGGCGCGTGATTGGACTGGATTTTTCTTATCCAATGCTGGTTCAAGCTAAAACCAAGACTCCTGCCGAACTCCTTCTTGGGGATGCTTGCCAATTGCCTTTTGCATCGAATTCATTTGATGCGGTGACGGTTGGATGGGGGCTACGGAATGTGGCCGACCTGAAGCGCGCACTTGAAGAAATCGTGCGAGTTGCAAAGCCCGGTGGCAGATTCGCATGCTTGGATATGTGCCTTCCAGCAGGTGTGCTTGGCTGGTTTTTTGAAAAAGCCTTCTGGTTCATTGTGCCAAAGATAGGCAAAGTTTTTGGCAAGGCAGAAGCCTATCAATATCTACCAGAGAGCACAGCCAAGTTTGTGCAGCCCGAAGTTCTCAAAGGTCTTTTGGAGGAGTGTGGGATCAAACACGTTCGAATTCGGCGAATGTACTTCGGCAATGTTTGCTTACATTGGGGGATAAAAGAATGATTACGAGTCTTTTGGGCGATGCTGAATTTGGTTCTAAGTTCCAAGACTCTTTGTTTTCAGTCGCTCCTTTGCTTCACAAGTTAGAAGACGAAATCAAGGAACAAACTTGTAGCGCAGTGGCCACAGTTGAAGACATTGGACACATGACTCTGTTTGCTGGTGGCAAAAGGATAAGGCCGGCGCTTGCGATATTATCTGCTTTTTCGATTTCCGAATCTGCTCCTCAAGACAGGCTGATCAAAGTTGGAGCGGCTCTCGAACTTGTCCATATGGCAACTCTGATTCATGACGACGTGATCGACGAATCTTCCACCAGGCGTGGCCAACCTACGGCTGCTTTTAAGCACGGCAATACGGCAGCGATTTTGAGCGGTGATGTTCTGTTGGCCCGAGCCATGCGAATTTTGGCCATCGATGGAGATCTTGAAGTTATTCGAAAGGTCAGTGGTTCAGTTGTTGAGCTCGCCGAAGGTGAAGTCATGGAACTTGAAGCCAGGAACATCCTTGATTTAGACCTGGATCGGCATTTTGAGATTCTCGATAAGAAGACCGCTTCGCTGATACTTTGTGCTACCAGCGTTGGGTGCTCGGTCGCTGGCGGAGCTCAGGAGCACCGACTGGCACTCGAATCATATGGCAGAAATATTGGGCTTGCCTTCCAATTGATGGATGACTGGTTGGATTTGCGTGGACAAAAAGCCAAAACAGGCAAACCTGTTGCAACCGATTTTCGCGAAGGTCAAGCAACTTGGCCCATTATCGATTTTATGAGTCATTGTTCACCTATCCAACGAGAGTATGTCGAGGCGAGATTCGGTAAGACATGCAGCGATTCGGAAATCGAACAGATTATCGGGTGGATCGACGACGCTGGAAGCTTTGATCGTACTGTTTCTCAAGCCAAAAAACATGCTCAAATCGCATGCGATCAATTAAGTTGCTTGCCCAATCAGCCGTTTGCAGAACTTCTAGTAAAATTCGCGGCTTTCGTTGTTGGACGAGAAAGTTGAAATCTTATTCACTTTATCTCTTCGATCTGGATGGAACCATTTATCGGGGACGAGAAGCGTTGCCATTTGCTGGTCAAGTGGTGGCGGAACTCATTCGCCGGGGGAGCAAAGTTCGATTTTTGACCAATAATTCTGCAGCAAGACAACCTCAAGTGTCTGCCTTGCTGAATCATATGGGTGTGATCTGCAAGCCAGAGTGGATTTATGGTTCGGGAAAGCTAGCAGCTTCTTATTGCAAGTCAAACGGCTACAGCAATGTATTGGTCGTCGGTGAAATGGCATTAGTGCAAACCATGGTTGATGAAGGGCTCACTGTTTCTGAGGATTCACCCGATGCCGTAGTTGTGGGGATATGTCGAATGTTTAGCTATGAATTGTTAGACAAATCGTCTCGATTTATCCGCCAGGGCCTGCCCTTTATTGCAACTAATAGAGATGCGACATATCCGCTGGAAGGCGGTCGATTTCAGCCCGGTGCTGGGGCAATTGTGGCCAGCATCGAAGTCGCCTCGGGGCATTCTCCCTTGGTTCTTGGAAAACCGGAGCCACATCTTGCTCTTCAAGCGATAGCCGATGCGGGCTGTTCCCCACAAGAAACTCTGGTTGTCGGAGATCGATTTGACACAGACATCCTGTGTGGCCAAGCCGCCGGTTGTGATACTTATTTGGTTCTCACTGGGGTCGAAACGTCTGTACCCCAAGGCGTAAAGGGCGGCTCTGATCTTCGTGGAATCATCTGAGGCTTCACGGGTAGCCTTTAACCATGACACTCGAGTTTGAAATTCGGAGATTGGAAAAGCGGTATCCGCTCCAAATCAGTCGAGGGACGAGCACGGGTTCAAACAACCTTTTTGTTCTGCTTGAATCGGAAGGATATCAAGGTTTGGGTGAATGCGCCCCGGGAACCGGTTTCGATGACACCTTAGCAAGGGAAGCCCAGGAACAAATTGAAAAGTTCCATTGTTCGACCGGGATCGCGAAGTCTCCGATCGAAAATTACAGTCTCATGCATCTGGCTGGAATTGATTCTTCTGCCATGGCTGCGGTGGATATGGCGCTCTGGGATCTTCTGGCCAAACGGGCCAAAATGCCGCTTTTTGAATTGCTCGGCTTGCCCCTTCCAACAGTTCCGACAAGCGTAACTATTGGGATCAATCCAGTTGAAATTATAAAAGAGCGCGTTCCAGAAATTTTAGAAAGAACCAAAGCAAAATTCTTGAAAGTTAAGCTAGGACAACAGGCAGGTATTGAATCGGACAAAGTCTCCTATTTGGCTGCTAAGGAAGCATCGTATGAATTTGGCGTGAGTTTGCGAGTCGATGCTAATGGAGGCTGGAATTTTGACGACGCCAACACCATGATGCAATGGCTCGCGAAGGTGGGCTGCGACTATGTTGAACAGCCATTGGCCACAGGAGAAGAACACCATTTGCTCCCCTTGTTCGAGTCAAGATGCCTGCCAATTTATCTTGATGAATCTATTAGAACAAGTGCAGACATTCCCAAATGGGCAGATCGATGCGATGGAATCAATCTCAAGCTCATGAAGACCGGAGGAATCACCGAAGCACTTCGACTTGTCGCCACAGCTCGATCCCATGGCTTAAAGACAATGATCGGCTGCATGGGCGAATCTTCAGTTGCCATTTCTGCCGGTGCAGCCATCGGTGCCTTATTCGATCATATCGACTTGGATTCTCATTTAAATTTGATGCCCGACCCAGCGATCGGAGCCGAATTTTTCGATGGCATTGTCCAACCCTCAGATTCTCCAGGTCACGGAGCCAGACTCAAGTGATTAGGCCACACCACAAATTAGCTCTCTTTATGGAGGGCGCATTTGCCGAGAACACAGGAAAGCTTGGGATCGGGGTTTTACGATACTCAGAAAATGAAGTCGTCTGCCTAATCGATAGCCAAAGTGTAGGAAGGACTCTAAAAGAAGTCTCAAATCTAGATCTCTCAATACCTATTGTGGACTCTGTTGGGGAAGCCAGAGATCTTGGGGCTGATGTTCTGATTCTTGGAATTGCTCCTCCAGGCGGACAAATTCCTGTTGCCTGGTTCCCGCATCTGAAAGAAGCAATACACCAAGGAATGAGTTTGGTGAATGGATTGCATCAAAGATTGTCAAGCGAATTTGATTGCGCTTTTCCAGGCCAATTCATTTGGGATGTTCGGGTTGAGCCCGAAGGTCTAACCGTTGGTGCTGGAAGGGCCAGGCTTTTGTGTAATCGTAGGGTGCTCATGGTGGGTTCAGATATGAGCGTGGGAAAAATGACGGCTGGGCTGGAACTTTGGAAAGTTGCCCGCGCCCGCGGGATCAAAGCTGAATTTGTCGCAACTGGGCAAACGGGAATGATTATCATGGGTTCCGGAATTCCCCTGGATGCGATCAAATTGGACTATGCAACTGGTGCAGTCGAACGTGAAGTGTGCAAGTATGAAGATTCAGAGTTAGTTATTATCGAGGGACAGGGTTCTCTGATTCATCCTGGAAGCTCGGCAACCCTTCCTCTCATGCGAGGTTCTTGCCCAACACATCTCGTTTTTTGCCACCGACCTGGTATGACGAATCTGCCCCGAATTCCTTGGGTTCAAGTGCCACCACTTAAAAGTTTCTTCAAGCTCGTTGAAGACCTGGGTTCAGCATTTGGAAACTTCCCCGTTGCTAGGGTTTACGGTCTCTGTTTGAATACCGGTCACTTAGCTGAAGACCAAGCGATCAAAGCCATCAGTGAATACGAAAATGAGCTCAAATTACCGGTTTGCGACCCTGTACGATCTCGCCCTGAAGCCTTGCTTGATGCAATTATGGCCTAGCCATCTCGCCGCGCTGCAACAAGGATTTTCCGCCATTTTTGGGCTGCTAAGTCATCCGTTTGGACACCATGTCTGCCAGAACTTGAGTGAATGAAAAACGCGTGATTATCGCGGAAACCTAAAAAGATCCCCGTATGGCCGATCTTGGCTCGTTTGTTTTCCCAAAAATAGAGTCGATCTCCTGGCTGCAGATCTTCAAATCGTTCGATTGGAATCCCGACAAGAGCTTGTTCCGCTGCAGTCCTCGGTAAATCAACTCCAATCTTTCCAAAGAGTTTTTTGACAAATCCCGAGCAATCGATGCCGTTCTTTAAGTCCTCACCCCCCCACTTGTAAGGAGTTCCAATGAAGTTGAAAGAGTATTCCAGCATCTGTTGCTTGCTCGAAGACGATGCCCCTCGAGAAAGAGTCTGTAATTTGTCTCTTGATCCCGCATTGCTGGCAATAGTGGGAGACTTTGAATCTGGAGTTCCCTTCACACGAACATCGTATGGCAATTTTGCAACTTTGTCGGCTTCAATATATCCATAACGTCCATTGGCCAAAAGTACTTTGAGCCATGATTCGGATTTGGCCGTGTTGATCACGATGTATTGAAACTTCTTAGTTGTATAGTAGATTCTGGCCTTCGAACTCATTGAAGATCGAATGGGTGCCTCGTCCACGGTTTGACCAAGTTTGCCAATGACTTGACCGTTTGACTCGCCAAAGGCGAGACATGTCAAAAGCGACAAAATCGCTGCAAACACTGGTCTGGTCATGTTCATTAGACTATTATTGGATGTTTAGAAGTTCAGAGAGAGGTTGAGTTTACCTTGGCAAGAGAATTTAGGATGAAGAGCCCATCAGAACTGCCAAGAATGCTAGACGTTGCACGTTCTGGATGTGGCATCAACCCTAGAATATTCTTCCCTTTGTTCATGACGCCAGCAATATTCTTGACTGATCCATTTGGGTTCGAATCTGCCGTCAGTTCCCCATTTGAATTGCAATATCGAAAGGCAATTTGACCTAGCGATTCCATTATTTTGAGTTCATTTGGGTCGCAGATGTAGCGACCTTCGCCATGGGCAATCGGAAGTTTGATGATGCGATCGACGTCCTCAGTCCAAGATGAGTCTCGAGATTCTGCTCTCAAAAAGACATTTTGGCAAAGGAATTTCATTTGAGAGTTTAGGAGCAGTGCTCCCGGCAATAAGCCAGCTTCGCAGAGAATTTGGAACCCGTTGCAGACTCCAATCACTGGCATCCCCTGGTTGGCCAGCCTCTTGATTTCGGTCATGATTGGCGATTGAGCTGCAATTGCTCCGCACCGCAAGTAGTCACCATAACTGAATCCTCCCGGGACAAAAACGGCTTCGAATCCAGCGAGTGAAGTGCTTTCGTACCAGACATATTCAGCATCTATGCCAACGTCATTACGAAGAGAGTAATAGGCATCTTGGTCGCAATTTGAACCTGGAAATCGGATGACGGCAATCTTCACTCGATAACCTCGATTTTATAGTCTTCAATTACTGGGTTCGAGAGCAGCTGGACACACATTTGGTCAAGTTTTGCCTGGTCGTAATGTGCAAGATTCATTTCTATAAGTTTGCCAATTCGAACATGATCTACTCCTTCGAATCCAAGCTTGTCTAAGGATCGTTCGACTGTTCGCCCGGCTGAATCGAGAAGAGATGGTTTGAGGGTGACAAATACTCGAACTTTGACCATGACACATTATTTTGGCAGAAGGTGCCACCCGAGTAACGGTCAGTGCGTATAACCGTCTCAAGTGTAACGATTGCAAAAGCTGGCAACAAATCGTGGTTCATTTCCCGTCTAATCTGTGCCACAATGCAAGAGTTCGGTCAAGGAGACGCATAGAAATGCCCATCGGGACAATCGTAGCGAGCGCAATACTGGGTGCGACGACATTTTCGCAGCCAAGACCACCAAAACCTGCGACATCTTATCGAATTTATCGCTGGATATTAATTCCAGGTGGCGGTTTTTGTGTCGCTCCGACTCCATTTTTTGTCTTTAATACGTATGCCAAAATCGACGAATCCAAGCTGGCGAAAATTTCGAAACTGCGTCAGGAGCTTCATATTATTATCGAAACCGATAGTGTTGCGAAGACTCAAGAGCTGGCAAAAGCCGTGATGGATTCCGTCAAAGTCACGGTGGAAAATGTCCAGTCAGAAGAAAAGTCTTCTTATGGCATGCCAAACACCTTGCCTTGCAAAAGCGATCCCAAATCAGTAATTGATCCTGTCGTAACAGGATTCTGAGTTCAAAGTTGCTGGTAATCTTTGGCGATGGCCACTCGCCCAATAACCGCCGATGACCTTTTGCGGATGCAGTTCTTAGGAGATGCGCAAATTTCCCCCGATGGAAACACACTTTTATTTGCGAAAAAACATATCACTGACAAAAACAAATATTTGACCCATCTTTATAGTCTGGATCTCGGTGCAAAAAATGCAGCTAGCTCTTTAAAGCAATGGACACAAGGGGAATTTTCTAGTGGAATGGCGCGATGGTCTCCTGATGGTCAAACCATTGCGTTTATCAGTGGCCGCGAAAAGACGACTGCGCAAATTTTTCTGATATCAACTCATGGCGGAGAAGCAAAAAAACTCACAGATTTTCCTGAAGGGAGCATTGGGGGCCTTTCTTGGTCGCCTGATGGTCGAAGCCTGGCTGTGACTTTTAGAGAAACGGATTCGGATCGAACCCAATCTGCGAAATCCGATCGCGAGAAGAATGGACAAAGCGACCCACCTTGGGTCATTGAATCTCTGTTTTATCGGATGGATGGTGATGGTTGGTTTGGTCAGCAAAGGTTCAAAATCTATATAGTAGATGTTGAAACGGGCAAGCACAGCATGCTTTACGATGCCGATCCTTTGGGTTCGTATTCGTTCGATTGGCTCCGAGATTCCTCCGGGCTTATCGTGGCTCACTCGGCCGCCAAGGATCCGCTGCTCGACAAGCCGAATCAACAACTTTTCAAGGTTCCGCTCAAAGGAAAACCGAAGCAAATCAAATGCACAACAAAGGGTTCTAAAGGTAGCCCGAAAGTTTCCCCCAATGGAGAATGGATTGCTTATATTGGTTCTGACCGACCCGAAGACCCCTGGGGCGTCCATAACGAAAGGTTGTGGGTCATCGGAATTGAAGGTGGCGATCCAACGTGTCTTACCGAACACGATGATTATTGTTTAGATACGATGACCCTGGGGGATACCCTTTTTGGATTTGTCGCAGATGGAGGAGGGAGCGGTCTAGTTTACTGGAGTAAAGACAGCTCAAAAATCTATGTCAATGTTGGCCACGAAGGGGCTGTCGATGTCGCGGAAGTCGATCGCAAAAAGGGAGGGATCAAGTTTCTTACCCAAGGAAAGCATATTGTTTTGGGTTCAAATGTGAGCAAGAATGGAAAAACAATGGCCATTCTCTTGGGATCGGCCACGGCACTTGTAGAAGTCGGGACACTCGAACTTAGCGGCAAAGCCAAACCGAAAGCTCTTACGACTTTCAACAAGGATTTTGTTGATGAAGTGACGCTAGTGTCTCCCGAAGTTTTCCGAGTGAATTCAACTGATGGAGCTAAAGTGCAGGCGTGGGTGCTTCGTCCTCCACAAATGAAGGGCAAAAAGTGTCCCGCCATTCTGGAAATACACGGCGGACCCCATGCCCAATATGGTTATTCTGTTTTTCATGAATTTCAAGTGCTCTGCGCCCAAGGTTACGCCGTTGTGTACAGCAATCCTCGAGGTTCAAAGGGCTACGGCGAGGAATTCTGCGGAGCGATTCGCGGTGATTGGGGCAACAAAGATTGGGATGATGTGCGGGCCGTGACTGATTGGATGAAAAAGCAAGATTGGATCGACGGAAGAAAGCTCGGAGTCATGGGTGGATCATATGGTGGCTATATGACGAATTGGGTTGTTTCGCATACTCAAGATTTCAAGGCAGCGATCACAGACCGATGCGTTTTTAATTGGTTATCGATGGCCGGAAACAGCGATTTTCCATTAAACAAAGATGGTTATTTTGGGGGCCAAGCTTGGGGCCCGATCGACAAAATAGGAAAGCTTTGGCAACAATCTCCAATTTCTCACTTTGAATCTGTGAAAACGCCCATGCTTATCATCCATTCAGAAGGTGATTTGCGATGTCACGTCGAGCAATCAGAGCAAGTATTCTTTGTCATGAAGTCTCTCGGAATTGAGGCTCGTTATGTCAGATATCCGGTCTCAACTTCTCATGGAATGTCTCGAAATGGGCCTCCGGATTTGCGACTCCACCGACTAAACGAGATTACTTCTTGGTGGAAAAAACACCTCGGTTAATTCGTTGACTTTAAATTTTGATTCATGAGCCTGTCGAGGACGCTCTTCATGACAGGCTCATTCATCGTTGCATTTTGAAGGCACTTCTTATGCCCCGCAGATGAGATTTCCTTAATTTTTTCTGGATCTTGAAGCAGTTCGAGACATCGCTCGGCACATTCAGTGGAGTCGTTCCAAAAAACAGCTTCGATTCCGTCGGAATACAAAGCCATGTGCTCGGTTGTTCGTTGACCACAAAACAAGCTACCAATGGCGGGAATTTCAGATGAACGGGTCGTGTGAAGATCCCGGTTTTGCTCGGAGAGCAAGCCGATACAAATCTTACTAGATTGAATATAAGCTGCGTAAGAACGCTCGTCATAGACTCCGGGAGCCTTCCAAGCTTTTTTGATATATTCCCATTCAGGAGCTTTGTTCCATCGATCTCCCACAATGGTGATTGGGACATTTCGGTCGAGCAAATCCTTCATGAAAGTTCCCCGCCCAACCATCCATGTGCCCACAAAAAGGACATCTGAACTGTACTTGGCTGATTCCTCATTGGAAAGTTCGACACGTCGATGGGCGACCTCGTCGGCGCACATAAAGACTCTCATCACATCGGCAGCCCCTGCTCGATAGTTTTCTTCGATATTGGGTTCCCTAAAAACCACGACCAAGTCGAATTCTTTCACAGTTTTTCGATAAGTGAGCCAAGACAGGCGATCTCGATAACCAAATGGGTCGTCAACATTCATGACGACAGTTTTTGCACCCTTTGACTTGGCGAATCGAACAAGGTCAGCACCGGTATAACGCCCATGATCGACCCAAAGAACATCGTATGTGTTGTTCCCAAAAACCTTTATGACTTCGGAATCGATATGTTTGTTTATGAAGAGGGCCCCTGTCTCCCACTGGAACCGCCGACTCCAAGGCGACTTTGGCAAAAACTCGTCGGGATCGCAGATTTCAACGTCGTGGCCGAGTCGCGAAAGAGCATGGGCTCTGTGTAGAGCCGTCCCAGATTTCACTCCAACATAGAAAATTTTCAAACTTTCGCGACCCCAAAGTGATGGACAACAAATGGAACTATTGACAATATTGGCGCACCCTCATTTGCCAACGCTTGCCTTTGTCAAACCAGTCTTTCATCCGATTTTACCTTGCCGTTTAGTTGTTCCTAGCTTGGCTCAAAGATATCAAGGAACTGTGAATAGCGAAATGACCGATTACGGGCTTTTTCCGCTGTCGGTTGAAGGATTCCTAAATCCACGCATTTTGCAACGAGTTTATTAGCCCCTGCAAATGTCAGGCCAACAATCTCAGAAACTGAAAGTACCGTGACATAGGGCCTGTAAAATAGCGTATCCAAAAGTTCAAGTGCAGAACTTGCGCCTTTACCAAGCTCGACTCGTAATAGTTCACGGTGCTCTTCGCGCAATTTCAAAACTCTCGTGCTATTGGAACCGGCTTCTGCAGCAACTTCCGAAACCCCCTGCAAAAAGAATTTCAGCCAGCTCTCCCATTGCCCCTTTTCCCTCGTGTTTTGCAACTTTGAGTAGTATTCAGTTCGATTTTGTTGAAAATAAGATGATAAGTACAACAAGGGATACTTGAGCAATCCATATTGTTTAAGAAGGAGAGACACGAGCAATCGCCCCAACCGGCCGTTGCCATCTAGAAAAGGGTGTATAGATTCAAATTGGGCATGAATCAGCCCGATCTTTATGAGAATCGGCGTGTCGTCCGACCTATGAATGAAGTCGTCGAGTTCGTCCATGAGGCGAGGAACTTCACCAGGAGGAGGGGGAATGTAGGTTGCTGAGTGAATGTCCGATCCAATTCTTCCGATCCAGTTTTGAATCGTGCGAAGATCGCCAGAGCTTGGGTCATCCATGAGAATCTTGTGGAGCTCTTTAATAAGCGAAACCGAGAGTCTTCGCTTCGAAATCTGATCAATCCCCTCATTAAGTGCAGAAACATAACGGCTCACCTCTTCGACATCTTGCGGGTTATTAGGGCGCCTGATTTTTGACTCAGCTTCGAGCAGATCGGCGAGAGAAGATTGAGTTCCTTCAATTTGACTCGAAAGCACTGCTTCTTTTCGAATCGTAACAAATACAAAAAGGTCTGGATTTGGTAGGGTGGCCGTTGCCCCATCGAGTAAGCCAAGTGATCGCTCCGCTTTGGCAAGCCTTGAGATGATCTCATGATCATATTCAATGGGCTCTTTTGGTGGAAGTGGCCACGGCATGAACGATGCATAACCGAGTGGTTGCTGAATGTATGTTCCAGAGCGATTTGAATCCATTTCAATCGTGTTATGAAACTGTAGTGAATGTTCAGTTTCGTAACAGAGTGTATTATGCCTAGTTATTAAACTCTGGCGCAATACTTATGAATCATGTGCTGGGCCAGAACACCTGTGCTAAGAGCCAAATGTTGGCCAGTGAAATGCCGATGGCTAAGCAATATCCCAAAATTTTGACAACTGAGTTGTTCGCCATCACTCCAAATTTGCTTTTGTCGCTAGTGACTTGAATCAGGGGGAAAACTGCAAATGGGAGCTGAAACGAGAGAACCACTTGCGAAAGAATCAATAAATCTGTGACTCGGCTCTCTCCAAATTTGGCAATAACAAGAATTGCTGGGATCACGGCGATGAGGCGCGTAACCAAGCGCCTCATCCACGGCTTCATTCGAAAGTCGATGAAACCTTCCATAACAATCTGACCCGCAAGAGTGCCGGTAAGGGTCGAATTCAAACCGCTTGCCAAAAGTGCAACTGCAAAAACAGTACTTGCAGCGGCCACACCTAATGCTGGCGAAAGTAGCTGATAAGCTTGGTCAATCTCTGTGACATGGTGGGCGGAATTATGGAATGTTGCAGCAGAAAGGATGAGAATTGCAGCATTGACAAAGAGTGCAAACAAGAGTGCCACATTGCAATCGGTCGTAGCAAATTTCAGAGCCTCCCTCTTTTCTTCGAACGAATCGCCTATCTTTCTGGTTTGGACAATGCTGGAGTGCAAATAGAGGTTGTGAGGCATAACAGTCGCTCCGAGGATGCCAATTGAAAGCAAAAGCGCTTCCTTGTTCTTAAATATGGTGACTTGAGGAACAAATCCTTTGAGCGCATCTGTGACGCTAAATCCTGACTTCCATAGCAAAAAGGCAAAGCATCCTCCAATTGTTGCCACGAGCACTACGACAATGGACTCGATCCAGCGAAAACCCTTGTTTTGGAGCATCAGCACAAGAAAGACATCAACAACAGTGAGGAAAACCCCAGCCAAAATAGGAATTCCGAAGAGCAGTTTAAGAGCGACTGCACTTCCCAGAACCTCTGCCAGGTCGCAAGCCGCAATAGCGATCTCAGCCAAGATCCATAAAAATTTGGCGATTGAAGGCCGATAAGTGTCCCGACAAGCTTGGGCTAGATCTCTTCCTCCAAAGATTCCTAACTTTGCGCAGAGCGACTGCAAAAACATCGCCATAAAATTGCTGAGCAAAATTACGAATAGGAGCTGGTATCCAAACTTCGAACCTCCTCCCAGGTCGGTAGCCCAATTTCCCGGATCCATGTATCCTACGGCGACCAAATAGCCTGGGCCAAGAAATGCTAAAAGACGCCTTGCGCCTTGCTTTCCTTGGGGAGTACTGATCGATCTATATGATTCAGGAAGGCTTGGAGCAGTGATTTTCCTTCGCCAGCCCTTTGATTCTTCTCCCGGATTCAAATTTTGCGGTTCTCCACCATAATTTAGGTAATTGGAAATGTACCACGAAAAAGTTAGCCTTGGCTAACTTTTTGAATCAAACGGCTTTTGCGGATAAAATGAATTCATTCAATGCCTCTCTCCAGTCAATTGTCCCCCGAATCTGACTGGTGGGCTTTTGCATGTGACCGCGCTTTTCAAGGGCCAGAGCAATTTCACCTTTCGCGTTATCGATTTCTTCTGCGGTTAGGCTTGATCGCCTCGATAGAAAGCAAGCGCTGGTTCAAAATAGCAGATTCGTATGAATATCTAGAGCAAATTTATTCAATTCAGAGAGTCGAAGTCAGTCAGTATGACTTGCATCAGCAACTTTCGATTTTGTTTTCGAGCGGCCTCTCAATGCCCTCTGGTCTTGCGCGGGCAAAAGTTAAGCACTTAGTTGGTGAGGTCCCATTTTTGGGAAAAGGAATCTTTGATATTCAAGAGGCCGATTTGCAGATTGCAACGCAAGATTTGGAGTCGGCATTCTGGTTGGAAGGCGGGATGAAACTTGCTAAGTGCTCATATTCCAGTTTGGATCAGTGGCCCTTTCTCACCGAGCTCAGAGCTGACCTAGAGTCACTTAAGGGTTCCGATCAATGGAATCTTGCAAATTTTCAAGAGAGGATATCGACAACAAAATTGCCATTCTTAAGGCGTGAAGATGAGAAATTAGAGGCTCGCTTCAGGCTCGCAACAATAGCTCTCAATGCATTAGGAGCGAATCAGGTCTGGCCATTGCCCGATTTTCAGCAAATCAGATTTCCAAATTCGCCATTTCCAGAACCCTTTGTAGAAGGTTCCAAACTTGAATTTAAGGCCAGTTTTGAATGGAATATCCGAACTCGGCAAAAGAGCGGTGATCTTCGGTTTGGTGTCCTCAAGACGATTTGTGGATTTTTGAATTCAGATGGTGGCCAACTTGTCATCGGTGTTCAAGACGACGGAGCGGTGATTGGATTGATGCACGAAATAGGACCAGATCTGTCTTCGAAAGCAAAAGATACTTTTGAAGGAAAGGTAAGAGAAGCCATCAAAAACTTCTTGCGTCCATTCCCGCATGGGCTCGTTCGAATAGAGTTCCACGAATTGCAAGGCCAGGAAGTGTGCTTGGTCGATATCTTGCCTTCGAAACTACCTGTATTTATGTCTCAAATTTCCTCGAAACAAGAACTCGATGCTGCGCTGTTTTTGCGAGACGGTAATCGAACGATTTCCCTTTCTGGAGAAATGCGAGAAGAGTTCCTCAAGTCTAAAAGAGGTTGAGCCATAAGGTTCTTGGGGTAAATAGTTTGCATGTGGAAGCGACTCGGTTTTGTGGTAGCAGCGTTCTCGTTAGTTGCTTTGTCATCAGCAGATTTCAAGGTGACTTTGCTTCATCTGAATGACCTTCATTCGCATTTTGAACCCGTAAAGATCAAAGGCCAGCAATTTGGTGGGTATGCGAAATTAGCGACTCTTATCAAAAGTGAGAGGCTTCGTGCAGAGCATCCTCTCGTTCTCAATGCTGGTGATAATTTTCAGGGGACGATGTTTTTTAATGTCTATAAGGGAACCGCTGATGCGGCTCTCCTCAACGAAATCGGGTTTGATGCAGCTGTCGTTGGTAATCATGAATTTGATCTTGGAACTGGCCCGCTCAGTCAGTTTGTTGATCTTGTCAATTTCCCAATCATCGTCTCGAATCTAGAATATCAAACTGATCCAAATCTCAGAGACAAACTCCACACATATTTAGTAAAGGCTTTTGACGAAGAAGAGAAGATCGGACTTGTGGGTGCTGTCACTCCCGACCTTCCAACGATTTCAAACATGGGCGACAAAGTGAGCATGAAGCCACTCTACGATTCGTTGCAAAAAGCAATCGATCAACTCATTGCCTATGACGCCAAGATGGTGTTTCTCATTAGCCACTGCGGATACGATGTGGATCAAGAATTGGCGAAAAAACTAAAAGGAGTCGATGTTATAGTCGGGGGACATTCCCATACGCTTCTTGGTTCAACACCCATGCCCGAAGGAGTGAAATCGGGAGGGCCATACCCCACCGTGACGAAAAACGCCGATGGCGATACCTGCCTCATCGTTCAATCATGGGAATGGGGCAAAGTTTTGGGCAAAATCGAAATTGAATTTGATGAGCAAGGGCGAGTTGAAAAATGGTCCAAAGAGCAACCAATCCCTGTGACAGCTGAAATTTCAGATGATCCCATCGCTAAATCGCTAATCGCTGCCCTTAAGGTTCCTTTGATGGAAGCCATGGGCAAGCCTGTAGGAGAAACCGTCGCAGAAATCCCACGAAGTGGCCCAAGCAAACAAGGGCTGATGGCAGATCTCATCACCGACTCGATGTTGGATGCCACTCGGCAAATGGGAAGTGTGCTAGCCATGATGAACGCTGGTGGGATTCGAAGCTCCTTACCTGCGGGCAAGATCACTTATGGAGACGCGATTAGTGTTCAACCTTTTAACAACACTTTAGTTGTTCTTACGCTCACAGGTGCTGAAATTGAAGCCGCGCTGAGTTCCGGAGTTCTCTTTGTCTCCGAAGGGTCAAGCTTCAAATTATCGCAAGGAAAGGCAACTGACGTTGTTATTGACGGAAAGCCACTTGTGAAGACCGCCAACTATGTTTGCACAACCAATAGCTTTGTGGCCAATGGAGGCGATGCGCTGGAGGTCATAAAAAATGCAAAAGGAAAAAGGGTTGATACAGGTTTGCTGGATATTGATGCCCTTATCGCTCGAATCAAGGCGAAGTCGCCACTGAGTTTGAGCCCTGGCCACAGAATTCAAGGGGATTAAGTATCGCTGGCCTTTTCGATCCCATCACGGTTCGGGAATTAAAGATTAAGAATAGGCTGGGGTTATCGCCAATGTGCATGTACTCTTGTGAGACATGCGATGGCCAAATGACAAATTTTCATGTTGCGCACTACGTGACTCGGGCCATGGGCGGATTCGGTCTCATTACAACAGAGGCAACAGCGGTCGAAGCTCGAGGAAGGATCTCTCCCCAAGATCTGGGAATATGGAGCGATGATCACATTTCTGGCTTGCGAAACCTCGTCAATTCAGTGCGACCATATAAATGCGCCGTGGGGATCCAACTCGCCCATGCAGGTCGAAAAAGTGGCGCATATCGCCCTTGGAATTCTGTAAAGGGCTATATTCCTGAAAGCTGGGATCGGATCGCCCCTTCCAGCAAAAGGTTCTCTGAAGATTCTCCAGAACCAAGAGCTCTTAACGAATCTGAAATCACGGGGGTTGTTCAGAGCTTCTGCGACGCAGCCTCCCGAGCTTGTGAAGCCGGATTCGACTTTATTGAGATTCATGCTGCACACGGATATTTAATCCACGAATTTTTGTCGCCTCTATCAAATTCGAGAGACGATCAGTTTGGAGGATCCTTTGAAAACCGCGTGAGGTTTCTCGAGTTGGTTGTGTGCGAAGTTCGAAAGTTGATACCAAGCTCCATGCCTCTTTTTGTTAGAATCTCTGCAACAGATTGGCTTGAAGGAGGCTGGATCATGGACGATTCATTGTCTCTGAGTATGCGACTTAAACAACGAGGCGTGGATCTGATTGATTGCAGTAGTGGCGGAACATCTTTGGGGGCACAAATACCAGTCGGGGAACATTACCAAGTTCCTTTTGCTCAGGAGATCAAGGAGAAGTGCGGATTGCTGACGGCAGCCGTAGGCTTAATTCGTGACCCTCAAAAGGCGAATGTGATCATAAAAGATGGAAGCGCAGACCTTTGCTTCTTAGGTCGGATTGGCCTCTCTGAGCCCTTTTGGCCGTGGGCAGCTGCAATCGAATTGGGGCAAGAATTCGAACCGCTCCCGCAGTATCAGAGGGCCATTTTCTAACCTAGCGAGTCCGGTAGACTGACGGTTCATCAATGGACTTTAAGCAATCACTCAATTTGCCTGATCCGCAATTCACAATCCCCATGAAGGCCGACCTTGCCCTTCGAGAACCGAGCATTCAGGCTCATTGGGACGAGATGGGGATTTATGGCCAATTGCTTGAAGCGCGTAAAGATGCCCCGACTTTTCTGCTGCATGACGGGCCACCATACACAAATAGCCCAATCCACATCGGTACCGGATTTAACAAAATTCTCAAGGATTTTGTTTTGAAAAGTCGGCTAGTTCAGGGGTACCGGGTTCCTTATGTGCCTGGATTTGACAACCACGGGCTTCCAATCGAGCAAGCCGTACTAAAAAAGTTTGCAGAGAAAAAGGTGGTTCCTTCAAAGATTGAACTTAGAAAAGCATGTCGAGAACATGCGGCAGAGTTCATTTCTCTTCAATCGAAACAATTCCAAAGGCTTGGGATATTTGGCCTTTGGGACAAGCCTTATACAACAATGAACTTTCGATTTGAGGCTGAGATTGTCCGCGTTTTTAGACGTTTGGTTGAAAAGGGATATGTCTATCGCGGACTAAGGCCGACCTTATGGTCGCCAACGGCTCAAACAGCCCTAGCTGACACTGAAATAGTTTATCAAGACATCACAAGCAAGGCCATCTTTGTCCGATTTAAGTTGAAATCGGGTCAACAAGGGCTGCCTTCTGATTTACAGGGGAAGGAAAATGTTTATGCAGTGATTTGGACCACCACTCCCTGGACTATCCCCGCAAATCTGGCACTAGCGTTTCACGCAGAGCATGATTACGACATCGTCAAAGTTGAGAGCGAACACTATTTGGTCATACACCAATTGGTTGAAAAGGTTGCCGAGCAAACTGGATGGACAGGTTATGAGGTTGTTGGGCAATTCAAAGGTTCTGAAATGGAACGAAAAGTCTTTTCCCACCCGATTTTCGATCGCGATTCGCTTGGAGTTTTGGCGGACTATGTCACTACAGAGGATGGAACCGGAATCGTTCATACAGCCCCGGGCCATGGGCGAGATGACTTTTTCACGGGTCAAAAATATGGCCTGCCCGTTCTTTGCCCAGTCAATGAAAAAGGGATTCTCACGGAAGAAGCTGGCGAATTTCAAGGTGTCTATTATAAGAAGTGCGATACCATCGTTGTTGATCGGCTCCGCGAACTCGGTGCATTGTTGGCAGAGAATGACTTCCATCACTCTTATCCCCATGCCGAACGGGACAATCAGCCGGTGATCTTTCGAGCGACAGAGCAGTGGTTTGTCAGTATCGATCATGAGGGACTCCGATCAAGAATCATCGATACGATTGACCATAAGGTGGAATGGCACCCGCAATCTGGGCACACGAGGATTCGCAATATGATATCTGGACGCCCAGACTGGTGCATATCTCGCCAGAGACCTTGGGGCGTTGGGATACCCATTTTTTATGGAATTGAGTCGAGAGTTCCGGTTCTCGACCCTATGGCGATAGAATCTGTTGCCCAGCTCATCGACCGAGAAGGAAGCGATGCATGGTACGAGAAGTCTCCCGCAGACATTTTACCAAATGGTTATATACATCCCGAAACAGGCGAAACTGAATTCACCAAAGAGGTTGATGTCTTTGACGTTTGGTTCGATAGCGGCTCAACTCAGTTCGCCGTCTTAGAGGGGAACGTTGAGCCCGAGTGGAAAGAAAACCTTCCTGCTGACCTTTATCTTGAAGGGAGCGATCAGCACCGTGGCTGGTTCAACGTTTCTCTCATTTTGGGCATGGCTCTTCATGGGAACGCGCCATTCAAGGAGGTTGTGACTCACGGTTTTCTCAACGACGAAAAGGGCGATAAGCTTTCAAAGCGGGCAGGAAATTCTCTTGATCCAGTTTCAGTTTGTGATCAATTTGGGGCTGATGTTCTAAGGTATTGGGCCGCCAGCGTCGATTATGAAAATGATGCTCCTTGTGGCCTTGGCCTTTTACAGGTTGCAGGTGATGGTTATCGGCGGATTCGTAACACCCTGAGATTTCTTTTGGGCAACCTGTATGATTTCGATACACATACTCCTGTAGTGTTTGGGGGGATCGATAAGTGGATGGTTGAGAAGACTAACCTTTTGGTGGAAGATTGCATCCTTTTTTATAATGCTTACAGATTCAACCAAGTATTAAGTAGTATTCATAACTTTTGTGTCCACGAAGTATCTGCGTTTTTTGGAGACGCTATCAAAGATCGGATGTATTGCGATGCTGCCGACTCCATGGCTCGCCGATCAGCTCAATGGGCGTGTTATGATGTGCTCCTGAAGCTCACAAAGCTTGTGGCGCCGATCATTCCTCACACTGCAGAGGAGGTTTATGCAAAGATTCCTGGAGAGCGAAAAGCAAGCGTTTTCTTAGATCAATTGTATCGAATAGATCACAACCACGATCACGCTCTTCATAAGCGGGTGGACGTTTTGCTTTCGACCAGGGGATGGGTCTTTGCCGAATTTGAAAAGTGGAAAGATTCGTCTGAAGTCAAGGATTCGCAAGATATTGCCGCTCAGATATTTGTGCCGGAAGATGAGCAAGAGATTCTTTTACAATTTGGCGATGAGCTGCCCACTCTTTTTAAAATGGCTGCAGTCGATTTGCTTGTGGGCTCACCTTCAGTTCATTTTTCAAAGAGCCCATGGGAAAAGTGTGTTCGCAGCCGATTGCGACGCGCAGACGTCAAAGAAGTGGTTGTGGACGGCGAAACAGTTCAGCTTTCAGCCCGTGACCGAAAGGTGCTAGGAATTTGAAAAGTCGATTTCCGGTCTTTGTAGTTGTTTCAATACTGCTGATCGTAATCGACCAACTGATTAAGGTTTGGTCGAGAGGCGCAGCGGATGGAGTGGAAGGCCGAACACTCTGGCCCATGATTCCTGGAATTTTCGAACTCAAGTTAATTTACAACAAAGGTGTTGCGTTTGGGATGATGGAGGGCCTAGGAGTTTTTCTGACCCCTATCGCCGTAGGAATTGCCATCGTAGCGGGTTATTACAGTCATAAGAATGCAAAAGCACCTTTGGGCTTGCATATCACTTGTGCCTTGCTTGCATCAGGTGCCATAGGCAATCTCATCGATCGGCTATTGGCGGGAAAGGTCACCGATATGTTCTGGTTTAGGGCCATAAACTTCCCCGTGTTCAACTTTGCCGATGTCTGCATTTCTATTGCGGGGGCAATTTTTGTTCTTGGAGCCATAAAAGATATGAGCAAAAAAAGCCATGAAGAACCTATAGAAGCATCTGTCGCAGATTAGCTTTTTTGCTTTCATCATTAGCTTCGAGATTTGAGAAAGTGCTGTAGGTTTAGCGTGATTATGCCGATACTATTGTTGTTGAGTGTCAACTCGTGACTTTTTGAGGGCGTAGTTTTAAATATGGATCCGATCATTTACTATTCGCTATTGGGGGCACTAATAGGCTTTGCCATCTTCTTTGCAATGGATGTAGCGATTTTCAGAAAAAATCGAACTGGAGGATCCGATGATTCGCTCAGGGGCCAACTTTCGAATGCGCATACTGAAATAAAGCGACTGAAACAGCAGGCACAGGAGTCTGAGAATTTGTCCAAACAAATTCGTGATCGAGACTCGGAAATTGAAACTCTAAAACAGAAAGTCATTCAATTTGGGAGTAATAGTGAAGAGGTCCAAAACCTTCGAAATCTCTCCGATAACCATCAGGCCGAACTTGATCGGATGGCTGCCGAGAATGCAGAACTATTGAAAGCCAAAGACTCACTCACTCGGCAAATTCAAGAGGCCGGGGTTTTTGATCAATATGAAATCTTAGGCAAACTCGATGTGGCTGAAGAAGAAATCCAAAAGCTCCACGAAGTTTTGTCGCATCACGAATCTGAAAACAACGATCTTTCGAAAAGAGTGGCCGAACTTGCAGACCAAAACGAACAGGCTCACAGCCTATTGAGTTCTAAGGAATCCGAAATCGAATTTCACGCGCAAAAGATCCGGGACTTGGAAGCCATCAGGGCCACCGACCAAAACAAACAAAGTGAAATTGAATCTTTGCAGTCGACCTTGGTTCAGAAAGAGGACGAAATTTCTGCCCTCGATTGGCAGATTCAAGAACTAGCTTCCAAAGTCCAACATCTCGAAGGAATTGCTTCGGCACATGATGATCTCAAACAAGAAATGGATTCCAAAGGGGTCGAAATCGCCAAGTATCGAGCCGAAATGCAGACAAAGGACTCGCATATAGGCGTAATTGAAGGGCGACTGAGCGAAGCCAACGACAGGCTTCATGATACGATCCAAAAATTGCAAGAGCATGCCGACGCTCAACAGCAAATGCTCGATTTAGAACAAGTCATGGCTGCCAAGGATGACCATATCCAAAGACTTGAAAATAATTTGCGAGAGTTAGAAGATGAAATTACCTCTCACCGAACTGCAATGAAGGAATTGCAAGATGCCAAGTCTAAAATTGAGGCTGAAGCCAACAGCCAAGGTTCACTTCGATCAGAGATCGAGGATCAGGAACGTGAGATTGCAACTCTTCGGCAATCACTAATGCACGCTAAATCCGAAGTGAACACAGATTGGGAAGAACGATTGAACAAGGCCCATTTCGAAGCAGACACTTTAAGAAAGGATGTTCAATCTTTGCGAGAAGTTTCGTCTTCGAAAGATCAAGCGATTGCAGATGCACTCGCAAAAGTTTCTCATCTTGAATCTCAACTGGCCTTTAGGCCATCGAGTGAAGAGCTTGTGAGTCTAAAAAAGACAATTGGTGAAAAAGACTCACAAATTCAGGATCTCATGTCCAAGATATTGGAACTCGAGAAGGCCGAAGCGCAAGCACCAGTGGTTTCTCGTCCAGTGATCCCAACCTCTCAACGAGACCCGCTCATCAAGATCAACGGTATCGGGCACCTTTACGAGAGAAAGCTGTGGGAAGCCGGAATTCTGAGGTTTGGGGATCTTTCCAGGCTGAATGCAGACCAAATTTTCGAGATTATTCAGCCCGCGGAATGGCAAAGAATCGAACCTGAAAAGTGGATTGCCGAAGCCAGTCAGATGAGTCAAGAAGCAGTCTCATGAGCATCGAAAATTTGAATCTGCAGCAAAAAGTGGATATTTCAAGAATTGTGGTCATGGCCATTCTTGGCACGGTACTTTTGGTCACAAGACCAGCTTCTAGTGGCCCAATGAAGTCGGCCTCACCAGATCAGCCGACAATAGACTATCCATCACCAAATTCCAAAGTGAATGCAGGCATCACAGAGTTTAAGGGGCATGGGAAACCCAGTACTAAGATCGAAGTCTTAGAAAACGGGAGAATTTTGGCGGAAGGCTGGGTCGGAACCAATCGCGAATGGAAGGCAACGGGCAAATTACGCGGGTCTGGAAGAACAGCCATCTTTGTGCGAGGAAATCAAGGGTTGCAGTCTCCGCCGTTTGAAATTGTAGTCAATGGCTCTGTCAGTTCGACACTAGAAATTCTCAAGCCACAAGATCAAGAATATCTCGAAAGCGGATTGATAGAGATCTCAGGTAAAGGCAAACCAGGGAACGAAATTTTGATTAGCTATAACGGTCGTGCCATCGGAAAGGTCAATGTCAACGAGTCTGGAAAATGGGCAAAAACAGTGCGACTCGTCTCTATGGAGCAGGGCATTTTCAAGGCTTATGATAAGTCTGAAGGTGAGATTGTTATCGCTTTTACAACCGGGCCAGGCTAGGCCATTGTTGTATACCTATCGCCTCTTCGGTCATAATTTAGGTTCACTTGCGCGGTTAGCTCAGTGGTAGAGCACTACAATGACACTGTAGGGGTCACAGGTTCAAATCCTGTACCGCGCACCATTCGCGTTTTTACCTTACCAGTCATTTCGTCATGTGTCTAATCAGTTAAGGGATCAACAAGACCCGAGAACGAAAATTGAGACAACTGACTCCGAAGGTCTTCTTTGACTGACTAAAATGATCAGACTTTGTGTTACCAAACGTCGATTAAGAAAGGACATTGAATGCGGATATTTCAACCCGATGATTTTTCTGGGGATGACACAAATCGTGTGCAAAGAGCCGTTGATGCCGCGATTGACAACTATGGAAGAGCCTACTTCCCTTGGAAAGGTCGACCGTATGAAATCGAAGACACGATCACGATTCGCCCCAAAAGCAATGAAGATCAGGCCACTTTGGTTATGGAAGGCGATCCTGTTTGGAAGCTTTTCGAATATCATGGAGCACCGAAAAAAAGTATCTTCAAAAGCTTCGGCCTCAAGACATCAACCCTCAGAAATATCGCAATACGCTCATTTGCAAGTGAAACTATTGGATATGAGATCAGCGGTGACAGCGAAACACGTTCGAGTAGCGGAAACCTGTTTGAAAATCTCAGGTTTCAATCTGAGCCAGACACTTTTGGAACTACAGGCTTTGTCATTGGCAGCGGAGGTGATGACCACAGTTGCAACTCTTTCTTCAGATGTAGTGTCGCAATCTCATCAAATGAAAACCACTCGCGCCGAGATTTTTTGAAAGTCGTGTCTGAGGGAGCACATACTGGTTTCGCATTTTTAGGTGGAAACACACTGGCGCAATCCCTGAGAGATTGCTATGGTTTTGGGCAACGCGTGCTTTTCAAACTTGCAGATCACTTAGGAAAATTTCCCGGTGGATCCCGCACGCTTTTTGATAATTGCGCTGGAACAAGTTGTCTTTTGGGATATCAGATCGACGGAGGATTCGGAGCTCAAATTCGAGGCGGTCGCTGGGAACTAGGTGGCTGCATTCTTGTTCACGGTAACTTAAAGAAGCCCGGGCGTGGGCGCGCAACTTTGTTGATCTCCTGCCTCACCACTGATGCCATGTTTCCGGACTACGGCTCATTTTCAAACCTTTTTGAACGAGGAGAGTTGATCGGAATTCGTTCTGATGCCGAGGTTATTCTGGAAGGATGTGAATTTATGGGGGACAACATTGGTGAGAGACTTCAGGAACACGCCCTATTTTTGGCATCGAATTCCCAATCTGAGCCGCGCATACACCTCATCGGTAACCAAGGATTACCTATCCCGAACAGAACTATGGCCGGAAAAAGGCGGCTCATTTTGGATGGGGTCGAAAAAATCTTGATGCCAGGGTCGGGGTAAAAATCTATTTCCATGCCTGCAAATTTTGAAAGTCCACTTGGTCTTTTCTTTCTCTTTTTGGCAGGCATGGGAGCTTCTGCCATCAATGCTTTTGCGGGCGGAGGAACCCTTATATCATTTCCAGTGCTCATCGGGCTTGGCGTCCCAGACTTACAGTCCAATGCCACAAATTCGATGGCGTTATGGCCCGGCTCACTTTCGGGCGCAATCGCCTTTAGGGAACGCTTTGCTAGAACAAAACACTATTACCGAACCCTTCTTCCCATGACCGTTTTGGGTTCAACTTTTGGTGCCCTCTTACTTGTATGGACCCCTGCAAAAACTTTTCGGGTCATCATTCCTTTTCTCATTTTTCTTGCCACGCTCATTTTGGCGTTTCAGCCAAAGATAAAAACTTGGATTTCAGGCAAACATGGCCGAGTCTCTCCTACCATTGGAGGGCTGTTGCAGCTTTTGATCAGCATCTATGGCGGCTACTTTGGGGCAGGAATGGGAATAATGATGCTCGCAGCCATGGCCCTTTTTGTTGAAGGCGATTTGCACGACATGAACGCACTCAAAAACTGGCTCGCAGTGGTCATCAATGTGGTTGCAATGGGTTGGTTTTTGGCCCGGGGGCTCGTAGTATTTTTGCCTTGTGTATCTCTCATGAGCGGTGCAATTCTCGGCGGATTCGTTTCCGGCAAGCTCTCTCAAAAAGTTCCTTCAGAAAAGCTCAGGATTATGGTTGTCATTTATGGATTTGTGATGACGGCTTGGTTTGTCTCGCGCACTCTCTGAGTTCGGGTAGCCTAAAAATATGAGCGCATTGCGCTGGAAGGCTCGATGGATTAGCCATAGCCAGCACCCAGATCACGATCTCGGGATCTTCAAGTTTCGTAAGACTCTTGAACTGAGAACAAAGCCGAATTCACCTTACATCATCAAGGTTTCTGCAGATCAAAGGTATCAGCTCAGAATCAATGGAGAATTTGTTTGCGATGGCCCGCAAAGGGGTGACCTGACCTATTGGCATTACGAAAGCATCGACATTTCTCCGTTTCTCAAATCGGGTGCAAACATTTTTGAAGCGACCGTGTGGTCTTTTGGTCGATACGCACCCATGGCCCAGCACACATATCGATTAGCTTTCGTGCTCGAAGGGGAAAATCTCAATACCCCTCAGGGTTGGGAAGTTGCTCAGGTTAAAGATCATCAATTTGAAATGCTACATAGCGAGCTGGGCGGGTTCTATATCGACATTGGGCCAGGGGAAATCATATCGTCGCCTTACGAGAATCTTCAATGGAAAACGCCAAATGTCATAGTTCATGTTTTGGAACGGGGCGAATTTGCTGGGGACTCGCCTTGGTTTCTCGTTCCTCGAACATTGCCACCTATGAAAAGACAAGTTGTCGAAAATCGCCCGTTGCTTGTCGATCGGGAATCGAATGATCGGCATCCTTTCGATACCCTTATGATTCACCCAGGTGAAAGGGTGCTTCTTGATTACTCGGAACTCTTGGCCGCTTATCCAAGGTTTGAATTCGAAGGCGAAGTCGGAACGACCATAAAGGCTTCTTTTGGAGAAGCGCTTTTTGGCATGAATGGGCGAAAGGATCATCGGGGCGACGTTAAACAAAAGTCGCTCAAAGGATATCAAGATCGCTTTATTCTCGCAGCCAAGAAAGCCGTTTTCGAGCCAGTTTGGTGGAGAACATGGCGCTATATTCAATTAGAAACCGATCAGCCGGTTCGGCTCACAAAAGTTGAAGGGATCGCAACGGGCTATCCCTATGAAGTCGAATCGAGTTTTTCTGCTGATGACCCTTGGGTTGAAAAAATATGGGAAGTTGGAGTCCGAACCGCGAAGCTTTGTGCCGGAGAGACCTACTTTGATTGCCCTTATTATGAGCAACTTCAATACGTGGGAGATACACGAATCCAAGCTCTCATCCACTACTATTTGTCTCGTGACCGACGATTGACCCGCAACGCTGTCACACAATTCCGCAGATCTATCATTCCAAATGGTTTAACTCAAAGCCGATACCCGAGCCGAGTTCAGCAGATCATTCCACCGTTTAGTCTGTGGTGGATTCTCATGGTTTTCGACCAAATGAATCACGATTCAACCTGGCAAGACTTGGCCGATTGGAGCGATCTCAGTGAGACATGCCAGAACGTTTGTCGAGCATTTCAGAGAATTCTTGATGGGAATGACGAAAGTTACTGGTGCTTTATGGATTGGGTTGATGGTTGGGATATGGGAATTCCGCCGGGCGCAAAGAGTGATCCTGCCATAGTCGAGCTCTTTTTGCTTGCAAAGATAGCAGCAGAATACATCCGATTAGGAACATCAGATTCGAAAAAACTTGATAAGAAGTTTATTCATTCGATCCGTGATAGAAAGCCAGCGAGTTTTCGGCCAAGTGAGCACGCTCAGTCATTAAGCATTCTAAAAGATCGACTTATGGGGCAACACGAGCGCGACTGGAAGGACGAATCCGGAGCCGATTTGTGCACATATTACTTCCAATATTACAAACATCTTGCAATTCGACCAACAGATTATATGGTCGCACTCGAGCCTTGGAAAGAGATGATTCGTCAGGGGTTGACAACATTTGCTGAGGCACCAGAACCAACAAGAAGCGATTGTCATGCGTGGTCGGCACACCCGCTCCTTGGATTCTTCCAGATCGTCGCCGGAGTAACGAGTACGGAAAAAGGATGGACTCGGGCAAAAATAGCCCCGAACCCGGGTTCGATTCGAGAATTTGATGCGAAGATCGCTCACCCTAATGGAGACTTGAAAGTCATTATGAGGTCTGGAAAATTCAAATTGGAGTCACCAATTCCATTCGAATTTCATTGGAAGGGCAAATCGAGTACCTTCGCTGCTGGTTCTCACGAGATATTAGTTTGAAAATGACTCAATTTGCTCGACAACGCTCACCATTTCAAGGCACGCAATCGCGGCTTCCCTCCCCTTGTTTCCAAGTTTGAGGCCAGACCGCTCATAAGCTTGTTCTTGAGTTTCAGGAGTAAGAACTCCCCAACCAATGGGAGTTCCTGTTGAGGATTGCAAATTCATTAATGCCTTTGAAACGTCTGTGGCGAGCATGGCAGCATGAGGCGTAGCACCCTGCAAAATACACCCTAAAGCAATAATTCCATCGACCTTGTTTTCTCGGATCAATGTTTCCGCAGCCAAAGGCAATTCCCATGTCCCTGGAACATGGACTATCAGAATTTCGTGGTCACCCAAAAGCTTCAATTGGTCGATCGCTCCTTCGAGAAGTTGTTTTGTTATGAGTTCGTTCCAGCGACTGACAACAATCCCAATTCTTCGAATTTCTCCTCGAAACTTGCCAGAAATTTGAACCATTTGGTTATGATACTGTCAACTTGACCCGGGTCTAGGGTGCTCGGGGACTTAGAATCAAGAATCAGTGCCAAATCCAACAAGCAGAATTGATGTCTTGCGAAATTTGCAGACGGCAAATTTGGATGTAGCCTTTGCTACAGCTTTTGGAACGCTTGTCAGTGGCACTTTTCTCATCGGATTTATCCAATACCTTGGTGGAGGAGACTATTGGATTCAAGCCGTAGTCGCGTTGCCAAGCTTTATGGGATTGTTCCAAATCCCAGGCGCAATTTGGGGACGCCGATTTCCGTATTACAAAAGGTTTGTGACTCCAGGTGGATGGATTTGGAGATTAGGTTATATCCCACTTGTTTTCCTACCCTTGCTTCCATGGCCAAATGAACTCAAAATTTGGCTTCTTGCGATCTCGATCGGAGTGGCAACCATCGCTACCCAGACCGTCGGTCCGATTTACAATGATTGGATTGCAGAACTGGTTCCACCCGACAGCAGAGGGTGGTATTTCAGCCGAAGAACTGCGGTTTCCACTGCTATCGGTATGGGAGTGGCCTTTGTAGGTGGCGTGCTATTAGATGCCTTGCAAAAGCAAAACAGCACGGGAATTGGATTCTCGCTACTTTTCTTTTTAGGGATGGTCTGCGCCATCACCAGCATGTTCTTCTTTTTAAGAATGAAGGACACAGTGCGCTTGAATCCGATTCAAAAGGGCATTCGCGAGAGCTTGCAGCTTATGGTCAAGCCCGCCCGAGATCGTGACTTCCAAAAGGTTCTCATTTTCACCATCGTGTTCATGATCAGTGCGACAATGGCCGGTGGGCTTTATGTGGCTTTTGCTCGCGAATCACTCAAGCTCTCATATACTGCGATTCAATCAACCCAAGTCGCACATGCCATTGGAACAGTTGCCTTTGCGAGCATGTGGGGATATCTCGCCGACAAATATGGTAACAAGCCGCTCCTCATTATCCTGATGGCCGGAGCGACGATCACACCCATTGTCTGGATGCTCACGATCCCGGGCCAGCCCGCATACAGCACACTCATCCTTGTTATCGGCCACTTATTCAATGGTGCGGTTTGGTCTGGCATTGCTGTGTGCCAGATGAATCTCTATATTGCAACCTCCCGGTCTGAGGATCGTGCGAACTACCTCGGGATGGTCTTTGCTGTGCAGTCCATTGTCGGAGGAATCGCCCCGCTCTTGGGCGGGTTTCTCATGCATCAATTTCGTGGAATTCACGATGCTGAGCACGCTTATAAGCTGATTTTTGGCCTAGTGATTGGAATTCGAGTCATTGCCTTTCTCACTCTATTTCCCATTCGAGAAGAAGGTTCTTCTGCGATTGGTGTCACTCTTGGCCAGCTTGGCAAAGTCAAACCAAAAGGAATTCGAGCTTTGCGTCAGCTCTCAAAGACGGATGACGCGGAATCAAAGGCCATGGCCATCGCTGCCGTTGGTTCTGCTCAGATGAGCTTAGCGAGTGGAGAATTGTTGAGAGCTCTATCCGATCCATCGCCACAAGTCAGAAGAAATGCTGCTCGCGCCCTCGGCCGGCTTGACGACGCCCATGTTGCAACCGCGCTTTCGCAGTTTGTAGCAGAGAATCGAGATTTGGTGGACGAAGAGACTTTGGAGGCTCTCGGAGACATTGGGGCCATCGAAGCCACGGGGATTGTCCAGTCATTTCTCACTGACCCCAGAGCCGCCATGAGAAGACAAGCCGCAAAGACGTTGGGAAGGCTGGGTTCATCTGATGCGCTCCGCCCCTTGGAAAATGCCGCAGCAGATCCTACTGATCCAGAGTTGCGCCGAGCTGCAATCCAAGCCTTAAGGCTGCTCAATTCTCCAGATGCATCTCTGGTTATTGGACGTGCGCTTCAGGACCCAGATTTCTCGGTACGAGCCGCTGCCGCTGAAGCTGTGAGTGAAAACAAATTGACTAACCTGGCTAACGAAGTTCGGAACTCACTCCAAGTTTGGGGGGATTCATATGCAAGCGAATTGGCATATGCTCTCGGAACAGTTGGTAACCGATCAGATGCCAAGATAATCCTTAAAATGGCCGAAACTGCGGCATCTTCTACTTCGCGTCGAAGGTGCCTTTTAGGGCTGGCTTGTCTTTTCAATGTCGAGCCCGGTCTATATAAGCTCTTCAATTTGGAAGGATTGTCTCGAGACCAGGAGTTGATGTCCGTTTTGAAATCTGGCTTGACTAAAAGCAGGAAGTTGCGGGAAGCACTACAAGCATTTTCATTGGGACAAGAACAAAAGGCGGTACGGCTCTTGACTTATGCCAGTGGCGCGCCGAACCTGGAAGAGTTCACAGAATTTGATATTCCGGAGCTGTTTCTTGTGGCTTCTTTAGTCTACGCGCAGGTCTCTTAAGGTAGCCTCTTGGCTCGCAAGGCATGATTCTGTCTCTGAGAACCAATCTCACGCTCCAAATGGCGGCCCTCCTCATAGGTTCGAGTGTCATTTTGGGGGGTGTGGCTTTTTGGCGAGCCCAGGCTACAGTTTCGGATCTGACTGGCCGCATTATTTCCCATTCCAGTTCATCCATTGCAAACCGAGTTGATGGCCTTTTGGGAATAGCAGAAAGTAACGGCAAAGTTTTGGCAGGGCTTGTTTCACCAACAATAAGCAATGCGCCGGTACTTTCAGATAGCTCGAGTTTTTTAACAATAGCCAGCAAAATGATCGACCTCATCAAGGCGAATCAAGAGTTGGGATCAGTGTCTTATACATTAGACCGCACAGGCGAATTTGTGCGAGTGATTCAAAAGCCTAGCGGGCAAGTGACTGTTCAAATGAGCAGGCTAGGGGACAATTCCAATTGGTACTATACCGAGCAGGTTCCCTTTGGAAACACGTTACAACTTGAATCAAAAGTACAGACAAAATCAAATGACTTTCGAAAGGAGGATTGGTATCAGAGGGCTAAGTCGTCTGCCCATGCAGACTGGACTGATACTTATTTGTTTCAAAACCGAGCATTCCAAAAATCGCCTGCGACTTCATATGTCCGCCCGGTTTATAACCGCAAAAACAAGCTGCTGGGCGTTGTCACGGTCGATTTTGCAATATCTGATCTAAGTCGCTTTTTGCAAACGATCACCGTTGGAAGGAATGGCTACGCCGCTCTTTTGGAATATGGCAAAGCTGGAAGCCCGCAAGTTATTGCCTATCCTCAGCAAAATCGACTTTTTATATCAGAATCCAGAGGAACTCGACTTGCAAGCCTGAATGAAATCGATGATCCGGCGTTATCGGCGCTTGCGAAAACAATCGGGGCGAATCAAGTTCAATTAACCCCAGGAAAAGTCGAAAGGCTTTCTGCAAATGCCAAAGGACAAAAACAACTTTTAGGTTACATGCGCATTCAGGGTGAGCACCGGCCCCGCTGGATTCTTGCGGTCATTGTGCCAGAAGGCGATTTTATGAGCGGTGTTTGGCAAACGGGAGCTTCTCTCGCTGTTATTTTTTGCCTCTTATTGGCTGGAGTCATCTTTGTAAGTTCAGTAGTTGCACAGCGCGTCGCGGAGCCGCTTCAAAGCTTGGCTCATGAAACGGAACTCATCCGGTCGCTCGATTTGGCAAGCCGAGAACCGATTCTTTCTCATGTGATCGAAATAAATGACTTAAATCAAGCTATGGAGCACATGAAAACTGGCTTACGATCGTTAGAGAAACTCGTGCCCGCGGATTATGCTCGGTGGCTGATTGTTTCTGGTCAAGAGGCCAAGCTTGGAGGCGAGCGAAGGCATATTACAACATACTTTGGCGATATTATTGGCTTCACGGCACTCTCTGAGCGAATGGAGCCTGAAGAGCTTGTCGATATTCTCGCGGAATATTTGGATGTTCTAAGTGGTGAAGTTCTCAAACATGGTGGGACAGTCGACAAATTCAATGGGGACGACGTTATGGCTTTTTGGGGAGCCCCCAATCGAACGGTCGATCACGCCTATTTGGCATGCAAATCTGCATTGAGAAGTCAAGACTCCTTACGGAAATTACACGGCGATTGGGACGAGAAATCCCTCCCACACCTGAGCGCATCGTTTGGTATTTCAACGGGTGATGTCATTGTCGGAAATGTCGGGAGCCGCCAGCGCATGAATTATACAGTGATCGGAGATGCAGTCAACTTGGCGTCTAGATTGCAAGGCCTCAATAAATACTATTCGACAGAAATTTTGGTAAGTGATCAAACAATTGAGGAAGCCGGCGACAAGATCGTATCTCGCCTCGTTGATTGGGTTGCAGTTGTTGGGCGAGACGAACCAGTTCCAGTCCACGAACTTCTTGGGCTAAGACCGGAAACTCACGAATTCTTGATTGAATTGGCCCATAAACATAACCAAGCGATGCAACTCTACAAAATCCGAGAATTTCGAGAAGCTCAGATCCTGTTTGCTGAAAACCTCGAAATTGATCAACATGATGGCCCCACAAGAATCTTGTTTGAAAGGTGTGAAAGATATCTCGAGAGTCCACCTGGGCCAAATTGGAATGGTGCCATGCAAATGCAAGTTAAGTGACCAAAGATTGGTAAGCTGACGTGTCATGGGAGGCCCCCTTTCACAAATTTCCAAAATTACAAATGCAAAGTCTTGCCGGCAATCGAGCTACGATCGTACCGGAGGAAATGACGATTGGGTGTCTATCGCGGCCGGGCAAACCATCGAGCTTCTCAATGTCAAAGGAAGTGGATGTATCCAGCATATTTGGACAACATTTCTTGCTGAACAGGATCCGCTCATTCGCAAAAACCTTGTCATAAAAATGTATTGGGATGACCAAGTACATCCGTCAGTTGAAGCGCCTATTGGAGATTTTTTTGGTCAAGGGTGGGGCCTTAACTATCTTTTCACAAGCCTGCCATTAGCCGCAACTCCACGCAAAGGGCTTTCGCTCGTCTCCTATTGGCCCATGCCATTTGGTTCGTCGGCCAGGATCACTGTAGAGAACCAAGGAGAACAAAATTGCGAGAGGTTTTATTTCTATGTCGATTATGAAATGCGGGAGATACAGATCGATGAAGGGAGGTTCCACGCTTGGTACAATCAAGAAATCACTTCTCCGGAGAGTGGTGATGGGCAAGAAAATGCCTGGATCAAGGGCTCTCCCGATCCCAAGAATAAAAGTGACCAAAACAACTATCTTTTTTGCGAAATAAGTGGCGAAGGGCATTTCGTCGGTGTGAACTTTTATGTTCATTCTCCGAGCCCGCCTTGGCCGGGAGAAGGGGATGATATGTTCTTGATTGACGGCGAACCCTGGCCAGGGCTCCACGGAACAGGAACCGAGGATTACTTCAATACAGCATGGGGTCCCGATGAACACTATTTGCACCCCTACTTTGGTATTGCCTATGCACCTGGACGAAACAATGAGGATCCAAGATTTGGCTGGTTAGGGCGCATGCATTACTATCGTTTTCATATTGAAGATCCGATCCGTTTTTCAAAAACTCTAAGGGCTAGTATCGAACATGGGCATGCGAATGGGCTCGTGCTCGAACTTTCAAGCGTGGCTTATTGGTATCAAAAACTGCCTTCTCGACCTCTACCACCGCTCCCTGATGCCGTCGCTCGCCGCCCCAAAAAGGCAACAATTGTCGAGTCTGTTCATCGGTGGAGGCATGAATGGATGTTGAACAGGGGGCACGATTGCCTTTGGGGCGATGAGGATGCTCCAGACTCTTTTTCTTAGAAGGTAGATTGGAAGCCATGTCATCGATGGATCACCTCCTTAAGCTTTCAAATGCTCGCTCCAAGCGGATATCGAGCTATGACAGATCTGGTGGCAACGCAGATCGCGTCACAATTGGGATTGGAGAGACGCTGACAATAGCCGAAATCTCAGGCGCGGGAATCGTGAGACACATATGGATCACGCTATCCAGCAAAGATTTGATGTCTCGCAAGAATTTGGTATTGAGAATGTATTGGGATGGCCAAGATCACCCCTCTGTCGAAGCTCCTCTCGGGGATTTTTTTGGCCAAGGGTGGGGCATGAAATACAACTTCATGAGCGAGCCTTTGGCTTCGGCACCAAAAGAGGGGCATGCCCTTGTCTGTTATTGGCCTATGCCCTTTTCCCGCGGGGCGAAGGTTACGATAGAGAACCAAGGGCCAGAGAACATCGACGCATTTTATTTTTATCTTGACTATGAAGAGCATGACTTAATTGCAGAGGATGTTCCCAAATTTCATGCTTGGTATAACCAAGCTTTAACCCAACCATTTGGTGGAACAGAAAACGAATGGAGTGTTTTGGGCGACGAACCGAAAAATCCCAGCGACAGGAGCAATTATGTATTCTGTGAATGTGATGGATGTGGCCACTATTTGGGAGTGAACTATTACGTTCATTCTCCAGGCCCCATTTGGTATGGAGAAGGCGATGATATGTTCATGATTGATGGCGAATCTTGGCCAGGCTCCTTACATGGAACGGGTACCGAAGATTATTTCAATATGAGTTGGTGCCCAGATGAGGAGTTTCAGCATCCCCACTTTGGATGCGCAAGGGCGCCTGGCCGCAATAATGATTCTGGCCGGTTTGGTTGGATAGGCAAAACGCATCTTTATAGATTCCATATCCCGGATCCGATTCGATTTCGGAAATCCCTCCGGGCGAGTATCGAAGTGGGGCACGCAAACGTATTGACGCTCGATATTAACTCGGTTGCATATTGGTATCAAACACTTCCGAGCCGGCCCTTTCCGCCTCTGCCTTCGGCACAAGAACGAATTCCTCGCCCCGAAATCGGCGTGGTTGAAATTCATAAATGGCGGGACGCTTGGAGAAGAGAGCGCGGCAATGGCATTCTCTGGGGCAACGAACCTTAATCTTCTGGCGATATCAAAAGGTAGTCACATCCAAACATATATCGCTTTTCACTCTTGGGATTCGAGCCAGCAACTTTGATTTCAAACGGGAGCAATCCCGCCTTGTCCACATGCAAAATTCCAAGTTCGATTGTCTTCCATGAGAGCTTTCCAAAAAAGTCAACCTTTTGGTGAATATCTCCTAATGTTAGCTCGTGAATTCCGTAATCACCTGCATAACAAAATCTTCCAAAAACATGAAACCTGCCAGGGCGATCCATTGGTATGTTGAGGACAAGGGTGTCTCCAGGTTTGGCATCTCGCCACCAAATTTGCTTTCCACAGGAAAGATCGGCAAAATCCTGAATTTCTGTAATTCCACCTGATTTGCTGCCCAACGTCATAGATTCACCTTCGGCTGCTCCTTTGACCTTTCGAATGCCACTTTCGATAAAGGGCAAGAGGAACCGAGACCCTGAATCAGACTTTGGCGCAGAGCCACCAGGCTTTGCATACCAAAATGCGGTGCGCCCATATTGCATATCGACATTGGCCCAGTGCCAGAGCTCCATGTCGAATTTCATACTTGTCTCGAAAGGAAGTTTGTCTATGATCTGCCAACGGCCAATAGCCGACTGCCCTTTAGTTCCAGGGCCATCGCAATGCGATTGATAATGATATGGGTGCATAAAGAGTGCAGGATTGCTCCATCCATAACCAAAATAGTCTTCGGTACCAGTTCCAAATGTAGAGGGGAAAATTTCACCATCTCGATATATCTTTTCATCACCTTCGCCCCACCAGTCTGGAGTCGGGTTTGAAATCGAAATATTACATCCAACAAAAACTCCTTGACCTTTGGCATCAAAAAAGTTGAGATCGACCATGGGGCGCGTCATCCCTCGGAAGCACGTCCATTGCGCCTTCAGATGCATCGAGTTTTGTGTCCAACGATAGGGTTTCTGCGAGGCCACCAATTGAAATCGAACTGGAATTGCGCCACTATTCGAGATTTTCAGGTGTCCTGATGTTTGAAATGCAATCGGGAATCGAAAAATGGCCGTGCCATTTTCATTGACCGTCATCGGTAAAGTCGAAACGGGCCAATATCCAACCTGGCAACCTAGAAAATCGCCCAATGGAGCGTCGATGCAAAGCTCGTCATCAAAGGTACCTTGCAATCTCAAGTTTCTCAAAACGTTGTGCAATTGTCGAGGATCTTTCCAAGAGCTCAATTCACCTGGAAGTTCGAATTTGAAAACAAGCTCAGGAACAATCCCGGAACCATCAAAATGAATCGTATCTTCTCCGCCAGGGGCGATTTGGATCTCATGAATATCTTGTGAAGGAACAAATGAAGAAGCAGGGATTGACTTAAGCATTCGAACAAATTTGCTCGATTCCAGTGCCTTTATGCTAAATGGTTCAATTGTAACGTCCGATCTATATTTGCGAGTCTGAACTTGATAGTACATTCTCTCGGCATTGCTATCGCTATTATCGATTGTGACTTTCAGTGATTTTTGATATGGAATCGGCGCATAGAGAGACCAGCCTTTGCTCGTTTCTTGTGCCACAGGAGCAAGGAAAGGTGCAACTTTCCCGCTCAAAAGTTCAACTGTTTTGGCTTCGATTGCCGGGGTATCGGATCCATCAATATAAATTCTCGTTATTCCCGCGGGGTTCGGGCTCCAGTATCGCACCATGGCACCTGGGCCCTCGACATCTGCCAATACGAATTCTTTTCGACCATTATGGTCTTCAGTTCTCAGGTAGTTACCCCAATCCTTGTTTGCAAACCAAGTATCCGATCCAGGGGCAACGGAGGCCCGATCATAACTTGAAGACTGAGTGACCACAAACGGAGGATCAGGATATTCAACCAACTTTTGAAGTTGTGTCATTTCACCGATCAATGAATCGAAAGTCACAGAAACCTGGCTGCTTAGGAGCAAAGCAAGAGAAATTTGAATCACATTTCAATTATAGCGGTACAGCTATTGAACCTGTTTGCTTTGATTGTCGTATTATGTTGAAACATAGGAATTCATGATGATCACTGGACTTGTTGCGAGTTTGATTTTATTAAGATCGCCTGCTATCAATTTCGAATGTAAAGCCACAAAACTGAGCGATGTTATGGTCGAGCTCTCGAAGCAATGTGGCAAAGAATTGGGGGCCACCGGAGACTTCGGACAAACATTTGTGACGATTCGATTTGCGAACACGGAGCTGGAACGTGCCATGGCAGAACTTGCAAAAGGGCTCGACGCGACTTGGATCGCAAGGGGGCAAGCCTCTTACCTTAACGAAAACGTGCATTCCGTGAATGGGCAACCACAGGGGCTCCAAAAAGAAATCAAGAACTATGTGGCCCAAGCCAAAAAACTTGAATCACTTTCTTCGCAGGAAGCTGATAAGTTAATTAAGGAAGCACTGGAGTTTCAAGAAAAACAAACACAAGGCCAAAGTTACGATTATGAGTCTTACCAAAAGTTTGAATCGCAAAATCCTTCCAGCCGAATGTTGAGAAAATTGGTAGCTTTGAAGGGCGAAAAACCACTTTTGGATTCAAAGCCCAATACTAGAATTGTCTACTCAACAAATCCAACTCGGATGCAGTTGCCTTTGGGTCAAGAAGCATTTAGAGTTCTTGCTGAATATGATCGGGAACAAGCTACTCAAAAAGAATCCCTTGCAAAGCATGGAATTACTGAAGGTAGCTCTTCAAACGGATACTATGTGAGCATCTTGCAACCTTATTCGACTGATGTGAGAGGTGCAAAGGAAATTCTTTACATTGTCAAAAATGAACACAATGGAATTACTGTTTCACTTGAAGTCCTGACCGAAAATGGTGAAATGATCTTAGAATCCAGGGACACCATTCAATCGCAATCCAATATTGGTCGAGAAAAGCCTGCCGAATCTACAGTCAAAATTGAAGGCGATTTCAAACCTTCATCAGATGCACAATTGATGCAAAAGGCGATTTCACTGGCCGTAAATAATCGTGGCAAGGAGACGAACCCAGAAGCTAAGAAATTCGTTCTAGAAGTCTTCAAAAACCTGGAGCAAAGGGAAATTTTGAGTTTCACTTCCTCAGAGCTAATTTTGCAATCCAGCGAGGCTCTCAAAAAGGATGCTGTTGCCAAAATGTCAGACACTTTTATGTTTTTAGAAGTCTTGCCGACTATGTCTAAAGACCTCAAGTTTCAAAGTTTGTGGTCGCAATTCCAGAGCTTTGGAATGGGAAAAATAAGTGAGGACGATGGCTGCTTTTATGTCACGCCGGATACGGCTCCTTTTGGATTCGAATTTGCCTTTTCACGAAGAGAAATTAGTAAATACGTGAACATGGTCGAGAAGTCTGGAATATCGATCGATGCCCTCGCATCTTTGGCAAAAAACTATGACAATCAAGACCTATTCATGTTCACATTATTGTTTGCGAATATCCCATTTGATAATGCGATTGATCCCGGGAATCTGAGCACTGGTCAAGAAGCATTAAAGGCCTATGCAAATTTGGATCCTGGAAGCCAACAAAAGGTCAAGAATGGCGGATATTCTACGACGTTTGGATCGTTACCGTCTGGCCTTCGCAAAACGATTGAAGAGTTGATTTTTGTGCATAAGGGCAAGCTTCAAGAGGCTCAAAATAACCTTGATGGTTTCGAGGACTTTTCTTATGGAGGGGCAGAATCGACAAAAATTTTAGGCAACGGAATTCCAGCCAATGCAACCGTCAATATGCAAATTCGCAACAGAAATGGTACGTCTTTGCAAACGACTGTTAACAGTCAATTCACTTCAACTCGTCTTGTAAGTCCTGAAAACTTGGCAAGTAGCATTGCCTACAGTCAAGTTGATCCGAATTCAAACCAAGTGATGAAAGTTGCAGAAGTAAACTTTGATCAATTAGATTTGACAGTTCAATTCTCGCCCAAATATTTGGTGTCCAGCAGATTTTATTTGCAAAAGCCGATTGATCCCTCGAAATATGGAGATTACACGACCTTGCCAAAAGAAACACAAGATTTGATTAAGAAGAGAATTGAGGAATATAAGGTCATGTATAAAGATCACGCCCTTGGATCGCCTCTCCCTGGTCGAATCAAACCATAAGAGACTTGGTAAACTCAGCCATTCCGGCTCCGTAGCTCAGTGGATAGAGCGCCTCCGTCCTAAGGAGGGCGTCGGGGGTTCGATTCCCTCCGGGGCCGCCAAGATTTTGAACCTAAAATAGACCTTTCAGCCCACTCTAGAGGCAACCCAGAAATCCCAGGTCTCTCCAAGGTCTCTCCAAAACGCACTCCAAAGCGGTGTACAATCATGGAGGTATGGCGACAAGAGCGGACAGCGGAGAGGGTTCATGCCGAAAAATCCAGAGCGGAAAGCTCTCCGGAAAGTGGCGAGTTCAGTACCGCCTGAGGAAGCCTGACGGCTCGCAAAAACGGGTCTCGCGGGTATTCAGCACTCAGAAGGAAGGGCTGGAGTTTCTGCGCTCCCTTCGCAAAGACGGAAGTCCGGCAGCGCACCAAATCACCCACGACCTGACGTTTGGTGACTGGCTCGACTGGCTCATCAAGAATGATTGGAGCGAGTCCCTTGACCCTAAGACGGTGCGGGACCGGAAGACTCGGTATGAGAAGTACGCAAAGGCGAGGTGGTCTGATGTTCCGCTCACGCGCATTGATCCGGTCGAAGTGAAGTCCTTCTACACCCACCTTCGTGAAAACGGAGTTGGCCAACACACCATCATTGCTCTTCGAGTACTCCTAGTTCGGGCATTCAATCAGGCCATCGCTCCGTATGGTCGCGTCCCGCACTTCTGGCGTAATCCGTTTGCCCTTGAGCTCAAGACCCCGCCGCGCCGTGTCGCGGTCGCACTCACTCCTAAAGAGGCGAAGAAGGCACTGGCATCCAAAGACCTCGATGACA
>CAZOVP010000017.1:0-42177 GCA_964583465.1 uncultured Fimbriimonadaceae bacterium
TGTCGCCATTGATCGACTGAACGTCTGCAACTGTTCCAGCAGCTGTTGAACCAAGTAGCACGTTATAGGCTGTTGGAGTGATGGTCACAGGAACCAATTGGGTTTCCGGTGCGAAGGAAATGCCGTGATACATCTCGTTCGTTGGAGCTGTGGAAAGAACCGTGAAGGTTGATCCAAAGCCAGTGTCTGTTGCAACGAGAAGAGCCGAAGGAGTGGAACCGCCCGTGGCTGGTGCATTGACTACATAGACCACATTGTTGCCGCTTCCATCTTGTGTCACTGCAACAGAAACGCAACCATTTGTGCCTGGCAAACCATTTGAAAGGACATATTGAAGGTTCCAGTTTGTGCCATCAAATGTCCACTTTTGCAATCCACCACCACCGGTGATCGCATTGGAGTCTGCTACATAGCATGTGTTTGCGTCTGCAAATGCAAATCCATTTGGATTGTTTGTCGTGACGTTTACAAATCCTGGAAGGAGCGTAATTGTGTTTCCGCCAGTTGTGGGTAATCCGGTTCCAACAGCATTGACTCCTTTAAATGCACCAGATCCTGTTGTGACATATAGCTGTCCGTTGTAGATGCCAACGCATCGTGTGTTGGTAGGAGTTGTTGCCAATTGTGTTGATGTCTGACCTACGCCATAGGGAACGTATCTGACACCAGCAGAAAGTGCAGTGCTAGCAGTTCCACCTGTCCAGAAACCTGTTCCATCGACAGTTGTAGCGGATCGAATGCTGTCTGCATTATAAGCATCGAAAGCAGTCGATGTGTCCATTGTTCCGTCGAACTTGATGAGGGCAGCTACTCGGTTGACCGTGGCGGAAGCGGTTGTTCGAACGCTAGCCGTTCCAACAGCGGCATCATAGCCTGCAATTGCTAGGAATTTCTTGTCCGTCGATCGATTGAGCATTCCAGCTGCAGATGCGTTTCCGACGTCTGTGAACTGACGATTGTTTCCGCTGGCTGCAGTTGGCAATGAGAAAGATTGAAGCAGAGTGCCCGCTGTGGAGAATTCGTCCAAAAAGACCGGAGCTGCTGCCGATGACAAAGCAGTTGTGCCATCGCCTGTTCGATAAATGACGAGATTGCCGGCGCCGAATCCAGCGAATGCGCTGACCGAAGCAAACGCCATTAAGGCTAACGAGGTTGTGAGTTTTATTGTTCGCAAGGTTTTGTCCTCCAAATGCAACTTGCCCTAGACAGTTGCATTGTCAAGAAAAGCAGCGAGTATCCTGCTGCATCAATACCAATTTTACTTCCCTTTTGAACTCAAAAGGGCCATATTTCAACAAAGTTGACCAGGTCTTAACAAACCAGGACTTACGATCCTCGAAGAAATACTGGGGGATTTGAGCTCTTCGAAGTTATTGGTTCCCTTATGAATTGGGTTGAGTTTTCTAATAGTCTCCAATTGCTTGTACAATAGAATCTTGGCTGCCATGATTTTCAAGTGTCTTAACAAAATTGCTTTCATTTCGATTGCGACTTGCTTTCTCACAATTGCCCATGCTCAATTGAGAATCGTCCAGTGGAATGTCACGAACTACAATGGCGGAGCAGTGCGAGATCAAGCCTTCAAAACGGCTCTCTTTGGCATCAATCCGATCAATGGGCTCTCTGCAAAACCTGATGTTTTCCTTGGCGAAGAGTTTATCTCGGCTGCTGGGTTGACGAATTTTGTAGCGATCATGAATGCCGCCCCAAATAGCCCGGGCGATTACGTTGGGTGCACATTCGTCGATGGCCCTGATACAGACTCGGTTTGCATTTATCGCAGTTCGAAATTGGTTCCCATTGGGGCTCCTGTTGTTGTTTCAGTTGGCGGTGCGTCTCCAAACCATCCCCGCAACATCATGCGATATGATTTTAAAATATCAGGATACAATTCCAGCGGGGGGATGATTAGCTTCTACCCAAGTCACATGAAGGCTGGTACTGCAACCGGGGACGAACCTCGACGTCAATTGGAAGCCCAGCAAATTCGAGCCGACGCTCAAGCCTTGGGACACGCCTTTGTTCTTGGAGGCGACCTCAATGTTCAGAATAGCAACGATCTTGGTTTTTCAACCCTGGTGGCTTCGACAACGAACAATGCAGGTCAGTTTTTTGATCCAATCAAGACTCCCGGAACCTGGAACAACAATTCTGGATTGGTTTATGTTTTGACCCAAGATCCGGCCCCTGGCCAAGCTGGAATTGACGATCGATTTGATTTTATTTTGTTTTCTAATGATTGCAAAGATGGCAATGGCATCGAATATATCGGCAATCCTAATGTCGCCTATTCGACAATGACGTGGAACGATCCCAATCACTCTTATCGATGCTGGGGAAACGACGGTTCAATTTTCAATTCGTCGATCAGAATTTCTGGAAATGCCATGGTGGGAACCACAATTGCTCAGGCCATAGCAGACACCCTTTTGAACGCTAGCGGATCTTATGATTCTGGCCATCTTGCTGTGCTTTGCGATGTGCGAGTTCCTGCAAAAATTGGCGCTCCATCCACGTTGTCCTTTGGCAGCGTACGTTTGAACCGCCCTGCAGTCCGCAATTTGACAGTTTCACACCTTGGCGATGTTTCGAAATGGACAACTTTGGGCCTCGATAATTTAAGATTTTCTATGGTGGCTTCTGGTGCTTTTAGTGTTGCGGGTGGGCAACAAACCATAACTCCTGGCGGTCAATTGATATTCCCGGTCACGATGAACACCTCATCCATTGGCGTGAAATTTGGAACCTTAACCATTACGTCAAATGATCCTGACATCCCAGTCAAAGTAATTAATTTGGACGGCAATGTGATGGGTCAGACCGGTATTGGCGGCGTTCCAATCCCTTAAGACGGCTCTAAGAATTTTGATATCTTCTCGATATCAAGCAAAGAGATATGTTTGTGTTCCGTGGCGACTAATCCTAATTTTTGCCAGAGGCTCAAAGTTCGAATCACACTTTCAGTCGTTGCGCCGGTGATCTCGGCGATATCGGATCTTGTGAGAGGAATCTCGATTTGAATTGCATTCCCTTGGATTTGCCCGTAGGTTTCTGAAAGTGCAAGGAGAACTGCAGCGATTCGGGTCTGGACCGATCCGCTTGAAAAATGACTTAGAATGTCGATTTTTTCGTGAAATCTGTGGATCAATCTCTTCAACATTCCTGCCTGAAATTGAACATTTCGTTCAAAAATTGGCATGAAGTCGGTTCGAGTTATCATCATGATCAAGGACTTCGTCATTGAACTCGCTTGAAGAGGGCAACCCTTGCCCTCGATGATCCCGTTAAGACCGAAACACTGCCCCGGACCCATAAATTCTTGGATTGATTCAACCCCCTGGGCACTGATATGACTCATCTTGATATAACCTTGGACAACAAGCCCAAATTGTTCTGGTTTGGATTGAGGTAACCAAATGATCTCTCCTTTATCAAATTCTTTGTAAAGAGAAGTCTGGGCTAGGGTTTCGATGTCTCCTTCCGCGAGGTTCGAAAGTAATTCACTTTTCTCAATCCAATATTGAGCAATTTTAGCGTGAGATGTCATATTGCCTCGGCTCGGGCTCCATCCACGATTCTGCATTCAAAGACTTTTCCTTGGATTCCCGTTTCAGAGAAGTAGTTTTGTTCAACATGGCTCTTAAAATCCTCGACAAAGCCAGTCCGTACGAGCGCAATACAGCTACCCCCAAAACCACCGCCCATCATCCTGGCCCCAAGGCACCCTTCAGATTCATTAGCAATTCTTGCCATAGCGTCGAGTTCAAAGCAAGATACTTTGAAATCCCTTGCTAAGCTTTCGTGTGACTCTCTTAGAAGTGGGCCTAGCCTTTCATACTGACCCTTGCGGAGAGCATTTTGGAATTCAACAACCCGACTGTTTTCGGTTACGACGTGACGAACACGGCGGAAAACATCTTGGGGCAGTTTTGCTGCAAATTGCTGTAGACAATCCTGCCTGAGATCACGAAGGTACTCCACTCCCAGAATATGACAAGCTATTTCGGTTTCATCTCGGCGCGTATTGTATTCCGAGCTCGCCAAAGAATGCTTGACCTGAGTATCACAAATGACCGGTATGAGATCATGAGGAAAAGAAACCGGGACTGGTGATTCTGGCTTTAGAGTGTCCACGAACAAGGCATGATCGGCCTGACCAAAAATGCAAGCGGTCTGATCCATAATTCCGCACCTCATTCCAACAAATTCGTTTTCCACTCGCTGGCCGATTTTTGCAACTTCATGGGCTGGAAGCTCTCTATTTTGATTCAAGAGCCATAACAATGCACTAGACATTTCGATAGCTGCCGAGCTGCTGAGTCCTGCACCAACCGGCAAGTCAGATACGCAAACAATATTGAGGTTATCGCATTCAATTTGGTACGAATCCTTGAGAACCCAAGGAATTCCTTGGATATAAGAACCCCAATCCTTATCTTTTGGTCGTTGCACAAAGTGACTGTCAAATTCAATGACAGTATCGAACTCCGAGCTTATGACCTTAGATAGCCCAGTCGCTCTACTAGCAGCAAGCACGACATACCGATTTATGGCAGCAGGAAAGACGAATCCCCCTTGATAATCTGTGTGCTCTCCAATGAGATTGATTCGCCCAGGAGCTATTGCCCAGATGCTCGGAGATTCCGAAAACCTCTCTTGAAAAAGTTTCCGGGCTCTTTCAAGGAGGTCTTCTTTTTGCTGTTGGATTGTGGGATGATCCAAAATCAGCTTTTTTCAGTAAGCAATTTTTCGACTATTTTGCGGAATTCAGCAAAGGACTCTTTACTGTATCCCACATGAAGTTCATGCACGACGCCCAATCGGTCAATAATAACGGCCGTTGGAATACCGGTCACGCCATATTCTTCCATGTTTGTTCGCTCACCAACAACCACGGTCCACGGTAATTTATGCTCCTGCAAAAATTCGCCAAGTTTGGAAAATTCAGTGTCCCGGTTCATATCACGTTTCTCGCTGTTTTCAGCTTTGTAAAAACCGTAATATGTGGTCACTCCGACGATTTCCAATCCTTTTTCGTGCAGCTCAGAATACATTTGTTTCATGTCTGGGAACGAAGCGATGCAAGGGCCACACCAATGAGCAAAGAAGTCCAAAATGACAACCTTGCCTTTCATCGAAGCAAGTCCTTCGTAAACTCCGTATGATTTCCCGGATTCAATGGCAGGTGCGGGAATCCCGACCAATGTCATTTGAAGCAACTGCCCATTAGCTCGTCTCACCAGCGGACTATCTTCCGGCAACTTCGCGATGGCATCTTTCAGCGTCGCAATTGCCTTATCGCGTTGTCCATTTTGCTGATAAAGCTCTGCTGCCTTTTCTTGGAAAGAAAATTTGATCTGATCATTCAAGCTTTTCCCAGACTTTTCGTATGCTTCTAATCTTTCGGCATCCGGTTTGGGAGCAGTTTTAGGTGGATTCGCTGCCTCTCGCGCTTTTGCTTCAGCAAGGATTCTAGTTGCGTAAGCCTTTGGGTCTTCAAAGACGAGCTTTGCTTGAACATCATTGAGAGTTTTGAGGGCTACTTCCACTCCCATTTTCTCACTGATTGTATCCACGAATCTCCCCGTTGTCGAACTCGCCAATTGGTTCGATGAAACTGAATCTGGTACCGGAATGTCCATAAGATTCATTCGAACCATGTCGGCTTCACCAAGATTGTTGCAGGATCTTGTCATCCGGAGCATGGCATCAAACTTTGCTTTATCGCTTGGGTGGGTTGTCAAAAATTTCTTCGTGAGATTGCAAACCAACCGATCATCACCAAGTAGTTCGGCTACCTTGGCCCAGTTATCGCACTCTTTTGGTTCAACAGATTCAAAATTGACCCCTGAAGTTAATTCCTTAGCCTTTTCGCGAACTTTGTCGCTGAGTTCCGTTGCCGTTAAAGGTTTTTTGGCATCACGAGCTACTTTTAGGATCTCCGATCGGAATTGAATAAGGTCTTGGTAGGTTTTTTCGGCATTTTGCCCCCAAGCCAAATGAACTCCCGAAATAGCTAGGGCTAAAAGAGCCAATCGTGCGATTTTTAGCATGAAAGTTAGTCTACAACAAAACTTTGCTGAATCACTTGAACGAATTTTCTATATTCACATTCATTCGGAATCTTGGGCGTGTATGATGACAATAGTATGGAAGAGATTAACTTGCCCAAGTTCACGATCACCGTCAATGGCAAATCCAAATCGATTGAGGCCGATCCGGAAACTCCATTGCTTTGGGTTTTACGAGACAATCTTAACCTTTGTGCAACGAAATATGGCTGTGGAACAGGAAATTGCGCAGCTTGCACTGTTTTAGTCGATGGCCGAGCAAAACGATCTTGCCAGGTTCGAATCGACTCCGTGGGAAATAAACCTATTACGACATTAGAAGGATTGTCTTCGGATGGATCTCACCCTTTACAAAAAGCATGGATCGAAACAGACGTTGCACAATGTGGGTACTGCCAAAGCGGACAGATCATGGCCGCAGCTGCTCTTTTAAAAGAAAACCCCAACCCAACTGATGACGATATTCACTCTGCTTTGGGAGGCAACATTTGTCGTTGCGGAACCTACGTGAGAATTAGAAAAGCAGTTAAGCTAGCTGCAAAAATGAGAGGCGGAAAATGAGCCAATTCTCTCGACGATCCTTTTTGAAAGTGTCCGTTATTACTGGAAGTGGATTGATCTTGGGATGTATTACACCTGCATCAAATACTAAAGATGCGAGTGATTCACAAGCAGGAAATTTGAATCCACACATTCAAATTAGCCCGGATAATATCGTGACTATTTTTGCTCCTCGCCCAGACTGTGGTCAAGGCGTCAAAACCGCGCTTCCCATGATTATTGCTGAAGAGCTCGGGTGCGACTGGAAAGCAATAAAAGTCGTTCAGGCTCCTGCTAATAGAGCTGCATTTGGCAACCAAAGTGTTGGCGGAAGTGGAAGTGTGAGAGGATCTTTTGGTGCTTTTCGAGTAATTGGGGCCACAGCTGCGCTCATGCTACGTCAAGCGGCCGCACAAAAATGGGGAGTTCCGATCGAATCAACTTCTGTCGAAAATGGATTTGTCATTGCCAATGAAAAAAAACTCTCATTTGGTGAACTCGCTTTAGATGCGTCGAAACTTCCCGTTCCAGAGAGGTCTGTTGTTCAACTCAAGGATCCTCAGCAATTCCGAATCATTGGAAAACCTACCCATCGAGTTGATAGCAAGGATATAGCCACAGGACAGGCGAAGTTCGGCATCGACACTCGAATCGATGGAATGCATATAGCCATGCTTGCAAGACCAACTGAATTCGGGGCCCAGCTGGAATCTTTTGATGAAGCTGCGGCAAAAAAAGTTGTAGGAGTCAAATCTGTGTTGCGAATGGGAGATCGAGTCGCGGTTGTGGCCATTTCGACTTGGTCAGCCATGTCTGGTGTGAAAGCACTCAATGCCAAATGGACTCCAGGTACTAACCACACTTTTGATAGCGAGGTTCTCACCAAAAGGTTTAAGGACTCAATAAATCCTGCTCCCGCTCCGCCCGAAAATTCAAAGTCGATAGAAAGTACGTACTCCCTGCCATTTTTATCTCATGCACCATTAGAGCCGATGAATTGCACGGCCCATGTTAAGGATGGGGCCTGCGAAATCTGGGTGCCTACGCAAGTCCCTGATGGAGCCCAAGACCAAGCGGCGAGACAGCTTGGGATTCCAATGGATTCTGTAGAGCTCAACGTGACTATGGTTGGTGGAGGATTTGGGCGCAGACTTTCAACGGAGTATGTGAATGAAGCGGTTGAAATTTCAAAAGCCACGGGGTTGCCGATCCAGCTCCTTTGGTCAAGAGAAGACGATCTTAGACATGACCATTACCGCCCCGCGACCTTCCACAAATTGTCGGGATCTGTGGGATCCGATGGAATGCCGAATTCATATTCTCATCAATGTGTTCAAGCAAGTGGTCGGATGAGAAAATCGGCTCCAGACGCATGGACTGATGCCAGACTTTCCTATGCAATTCCTAACGCGAAACAGCAATTTAGCGACGCTGAATCTCCGGTTCCCATTGGCGCATGGAGGTCTGTTGAAAACACATACATGAACTTTGTTCAGGAAGCATTCTTTGACGAGCTATGTGAGCTTGGCGGACAAGACCCTGTTAAAGCCAGGCTTCAAATGATCAAAAATGCGCGACTTAGAGCCACTCTTGAAGCTTGCGCCGGATTTGCTAATTGGGGTTCACCACTTGGTGCAAATATGGGTCGTGGAGTCGCCTGTTTTGCAGGATATGGTTCTTACATCACCCAAATTGCCGAAGTTTCTTTCATTGATGGGATTCTCAAAATCATTAAAGTCACCGCTGTAATTGATTGCGGATTAGCAGTGAACCCCCTGGGGGTCGAGGCTCAAGTTATGGGGGCGACCATGGACGCCATCGCTACCTTGCTCCATTCTCAAATCACAATCAAGAATGGAGGAGTTGAGCAATCGCGACTATCGGAATTTGGCTGGGCTCATATTGATGATGCACCGGAAATAGAGGTTCATTTTATTCAAGGAGGGCCTGATCCTGGAGGAATTGGCGAAGTGGGCTATCCAGCAGCTGGCCCCGCAGTCTTGAATGCCATTTCAAAAGCAACTGGCAAGCGATTCCGCGACCTTCCGATCATGGATTCGTTGCTTGAATGAAGGGCCATTGGAATACGGCGAGACAATGGCTTGAATCTGGCAAAAGACTAGCCTTAGCCGTTGTTGTTGAAACCTGGAGGTCTTCGCCAAATCCAATAGGATCCGTGATGTTTATAGCGGACGATGGCCAATTTTGTGGATCTGTAAGTGGTGGATGTGTCGAAGGTGCCGTCATAGAATCTGGCCGTCGTTTAATCGAGTCGCAAGAGTGCCAGCTTCTTAGTTTTGGCTCCGTCACACAAGAAAAAGCATGGGAACTTGGGCTCTCATGCGGGGGCGGAATTCGAGTGTTTGTACAACCCTGCAGCGAACTTTTTTTTCGAGAGGTTGACCAAATGGTTAAGTCGGCTTGCTTTGCCCGTATTGATTTGACGGGCAACGAACCGATGACTCTCTTGTCACAAGATATCAACGATGGCGAATCTTACTGCATTCCCTTTCTAGGAACAAGAAGGATGATCGTGATCGGCGGCTCGCATATTGGGGTAGCTCTTGTGCAACTCGCCAATACTCTTGGATTCGAGACCATTGTCATCGATCCACGAGAAGCTTTTTGTGAACTTTCTCGCTATCCGTCAATTCCGGATAAAGTCATTGGCTCTTGGCCAGACAAGGCCCTGGAATCGCTCACATTAGGGAAAGACTGCTGTGGGGTGGTGCTCACGCATAATCCGACTATTGACGACCCTGCTCTTGAATATTTTCTAAAAAATGAGATGGGATACATTGGGGCCCTTGGGAGCAAAATTACACACGAAAATCGGTGTCAAAGGCTCCGAGAAAAAGGGTTCCCAATTGATCAGTTGGAACGTATTCATGCACCAGCCGGCCTCAAGATTTGGTCTCAGACTCCGGAAGAAATCGCTCTAAGTATTCTGGCTGAAATCGTTGCAACTTTAAACGGGAAATGAGTTGGCATTCGATTGTGATCTGCGCATCGGGAACATCTCAGAGATTTGGATCCGGAAACAAGTTGCACTTCCCAATTTCAGGTGTGCCGATGCTGACCCACGTTCTTAAAGCCGCGGAACGATCGCAAGCCAAAGAAATCATAGTCGTGGTAGCCCACAACGACACCATATCTCAAGGACTCGTTCGCGGTTCAGGGGCCCAACTGGTTTTGAACACTGATCTTGAAACTGGCTTAGGCAACACAATTTCTCTCGGCTGCCAGAACTTGGACAGACTTTCTCAATGCTGCCTTATTCTCCTTGCAGATATGCCTCATGTTCTGCCCGAGACCATAAATCGAATAATTGATTTGGTAACCGAATCTACAGACATAGTCGTGGCCCAAAACGATGATTATTCAGGGGTTCCTGTGGCCTTTGGAAGGAGCCACTTTCCTGAACTTACGGCATTAAAGGGCGATCATGGAGCCCGGCACATTTGGGAAGGAGAAAAAACCGTGAAAAAATTCGTGAGAGTCCCAATTCTTGAACTCAAAGACTACGACTCGGCTCCCGAAGGGTAACGGGGTTTTTAGGTACAATTGAAGCTTCGAGGACAGCGAGAGAGGCTCATGATCTCACGCCCTCGTCTGGATTTTTGTCGTGGCTGAAAACGAACCATTTATTTCTTCTAAAGCGATCGAAGATGAGCTCGCAGAGAGTTATGTGAACTATGCGATGTCCGTCATTATTGCTCGTGCATTGCCGGACGTTCGAGACGGACTAAAACCGGTTCAGCGCCGAATTTTGTTTGCCATGAGAGAGCTCAATCTCACACCGCAAAACAGCACGACAAAGTGCGCAAAAGTTTGTGGACAAACCAGTGGCGACTACCATCCCCACGGCGAAGCCGTGATTTATCCCACTCTCGTGAGAATGGCTCAACCGTTCAGCATGCGTTATCCCCTGATTGATGGCCAAGGGAATTTTGGAAGCATTGACGGCGACTCGCCTGCTGCGATGCGATATACGGAATGCCGACTGACACCACTTTCTATGGAGTTGCTGGAAGGGCTTGATCAAGAAACGATCGACTGGACAGACAACTATTTGCAATCAAGCTTAGAACCTACAGTTTTGCCCGGCAAGTTTCCAAACCTCTTATGTAACGGTGGTCAAGGCATTGCTGTCGGAATGGCCACAAGCTTGCCACCTCATAACTTGACCGAAGTTTGCAACGCCATTCTCTACAGGATTTCGAACCCGAATTGCAGTCTCGAAGAAGCCATGGAACATATTCCTGGTCCAGACTTCCCCACCTATGGATTGATCATGGGCAAAAAAGGCATCCGCGATGCTTATGAATCTGGGCGTGGCAGCATCATCATGCAAGCCAAAACAATGATAGAGCCGATAGAAAGCGGTAAGACGGCCATTCTTATTACCGAACTCCCCTATCAGGTCAACAAGACAAATTTGGTGAAGGCTATTGCCGATATTGCGAAGCAAAAGAAATTTGACGGCATCACAGATGTCCAGGATTATTCAGACAAACGGGGCATGAGAATTCAAGTTGAGTTACGGCGCGATGTCAACCCTAACAAAGCTCTCAACTACCTGCTCAAGCACACGAATTTGCGAACAACATTTGGGGCCATCATGCTCTCGCTTGTTGATGGAGCACCGAGGGTCAGCCCGTTGCTGACAATCCTTGATGAGTATATCAAGCACCGTCGCGACGTGATTACTCGCCGCACGCGTTATGCCTTGATTCGGGCTCTCACCGAAGTTCATCTTAACGAAGGCTATCAAATTGCAAGGCGTTTTCTGGATGATGTGATTGCAACGATTCGAGCTTCTTCTGATCCAAACGAGGCACGAGTTCAACTGATCCGAAAGTTCGACATGTCTCCACTTCAAGCTCAAGCTGTACTCTCGATGCCACTTCGAAACCTTACCCAGCTTGAGCAAACAAAGCTCGAATCTGATTATAAAGAAGCACTCCTAAAAGCTCAAGATCTTATGGACATTCTTTGCAACCCAGTTCGGTTGACATCGGTTCTGAACGAGGAAACCATTGCCATGAGAGATAAGCATGGAGATGAGCGTCGAACTCGAATTGTTGAGCGAGAGGCGGGCGACTTTAGTGAAGAAGATCTGATCCCAGAAGAAGAGGCCATTATCAGCATCAGTCGGGACGGCTATATCAAACGAATCAGCGTTGATGCCTATCGCCAGCAAAAGCGTGGAGGCAAGGGCATGAAGAACGTTATGAAGGCCGAGGACGAGCCAGAACATCTCTTCCAAGTAAACACCCACAACTGGATTCTGTTCTTCACAAACAAGGGCAAAGCATACAAGCTACGAGCATATGACCTGCCAGAAAGCACACGTTACGCCAAGGGTATGCCCGTCATCAACTATATCGCTATTGATGGTGATGAAAGAGTGACAGCTGCCGTCCGTGTGAAAGATATCAAAGGCGAAGGATATTTGGTCATGGTCACGAGACGCGGAGAGGTCAAACGAACCGCGCTCGAAAAATTTGCAAATATTCGATCTAATGGCCTAATTGCCTTCGACATTGAAACAGGCGATGAACTTGGATGGGTCATTCAAAGCCGGGGCGATCAAGACATTATGATTGTCACACGCAATGGTCAATCTATTCGATTTGCAGAAACTGATGCCCGGGATCGAGGACGAACTGCGGGTGGAGTTCGGGCGATTACACTCAAACAAGATGATTACATCGTCACGGCTGATCTCGCTGATGACAATGCCACTCTGCTTGTTGTCGGAGAATTTGGGTTCGGCAAACGAACAAAGATCGATGAATATCGAGTTCAAAAGCGTGGTGGCTCGGGCATCCTAACCATGAATGTCACTGATAAGACCGGCAAAATCGTGAGCGCGGAAATGGTGCAAGACGATGATAAATTGCTTGTCTTAACTGTAAATGGAAAAGGGATCCGGCTGAAAGTTAAGGATGTTCGACTTGTAGGTCGAATTGCACAAGGAGTCAAGCTCATTAACATGGCAGATGGCGACACGATTGCTTCAATTGCAAGGATCGCCGACGCACCTGAAGAAGATGACGAAGAAGGCACAGAACCTATTGATCTGTTTAATCCATAACAAACCACAGTAGATATACTAGCTCTTGCAAACTAAATTGACTTTTGCATGAGTTTTTGTGTCGAAAATATTGTATCATGTATCTGTTTCACCGAATTGGTGGACTGGAGAGATATGAAAAAATCTATATTGGCCGTTGCTTTTGCAGCTCTGGCTTCTTTTGCGCCGGCATCGCTTTTGTGGGATTACGGTATGTCAACGGGAACGTTCGGCGGTAGCTGGGTTAACCAAACTGCAAGCCAGAACTTTGCGGAGCAGGTGAGCTTCGGCACAAATGTCAAGGTAACCCGATTCACATATATTACAAATTTTGACCCTTCGACTTTTGGCAGCATGCATGTCAAATTGTTGGACGACGCAGGCGGGGTACCAAACAACTACCTCGACCAACAAGACATCACCATGACCGGGTTCACTAATCTTGGCGTTTTTGGTGGTAACACTTGTTACTCAGTCGATCTCGATTTGGGCACGGCTTGGAACTTGAATGCAGGCACAACTTATTGGGTTGGGGCATCGGGTAATGGTTTTGAAGCAGCTCAAGTTTCGTTGCTTTCACCAGGCGACGGTCATATGGCACAGTTCAACGGTGCAACATATAGCTTTAGCACGGGTGTTGGCGACCAAGCGTTCCAGCTTTATGGCGATGTAGTTCCTGAGCCTGCTTCCATGATCGCTCTCGGTGGCCTTGCTCTCGTAGCGATTCGACGCAAGAAGAAAGCGTAATAAGCGGTTCTTACTCATTAATATTAAGAGCTCATTGCAAAATTTGCAGTGAGCTCTTTTTTTATGATATGAAATTGCACCCCAACCCGAGTATGATTCGTATAGATTTTTGAATCTGAGGGAAAGTAAGACATGCAACAAGGCCAATACGCACAATATCCAAAGCCTCCGGTCAAAGAAATCGATTTTGGAGTTATTTCAGAAGGGTTTTCCATCATCACAAAGAATTGGTTGCCGTTTGTTATTGGAGCACTTATTGCGATGGTTTGCATGTATGTTCCAAGCTTCATGGCTTCGCTTCTAAATTTGGGTATCAACGGACCAGCACCGGCGAACACAACCGACACATCGGAAATCATGGCTTACGCAATGAGATCACAAGCATTCTCGTTGCCGTTTTCTTTGCTTTCCTACGCGCTCATGGGTCCGGCTACATTGACACTTGTGATGATGACTCTCAAAGTCTGTCGCGGAGAATTGGTGAGCACGAGCGATCTAGGACTTGGATTCACAAAATTTCTACCAGCTGCAATCGCCAGTCTATGCGTCTCGTTTTTGACGATGCTTGGCGTTATTGGGTGTTTCATTGGCACTTTTCTTGTTGGCGGGCTTTTGATGTTCACATTGCCTCTGATCGCAGATCGCGACATGAAGCCGTTTGAGGCTATAGGAGAGAGCTTTCAAATGTTGAAAAAGCACATTTGGCTCGCCGGAGTCATGTATTTCTGCTACTCCTTGTTGTCAATTTTGGGTGCTTTGGGATGTTGCATTGGTGTCCTTTTGACCTTCCCACTCTATTCCGTTGTCCCGACCCTTATCTATCGAGATTTCACTATGGGACGCGGAACGGTTGCTACAGCTCCTGCACCATCTGGATTTGTTCCATCAGGTTACACTGAACCTACTGGGCCGGCCCCAGAACCAAGTGAGCCGACGACCAGTTCCGAACCGGAAGGTACGACAGAAGAACCACAGTCGAGCGATCCAACTGATCACAGCTCTGAAGACACGCAATGAAGCCTCTCGACTTCAATAACATTTCAAAAGCCTTCCAATTGGTAAAAAACCAATGGCAGGCTTTTGTGGGTGCTGGAGTGATTGGAGTTCTGGCCATTACGATTTCAACATGGATGGCTGTACCTTTGCTCATTGCCATTGGCTTGTTAGGAGGTAATCGATCGGTCACTCCCTTCCTTATGCTGCCCGTTCTTGCAATTGTATTCGTTGTCGTATTCACACTCACGACCGTGTTTCAAGCTGGGATGATTTCGATGGGGCTGAAAGCTTACGATGGCGAAACTGTTCAGTTTTCCGATGTTTTTGTTCCCCTCAAGAATCCAGTTCCCCATCTCATACTTGGTTTGATTATCGGAATCGGAACGGCCATCGCCGCCATTTTTTGCTACTTTCCTGCGCTCATTTTTGCGGGCCTGACCATGTTTGCCATACCCAATGTGCTCGAAAAGAAATTGTCACCGGTTGATGCGATCACAGACAGCATAAACAGGCTTAAGAGTCAGTGGTTTATGGCAACCGTTTTTTTCTTAGTGGTCGGTCTGGTTGGAAGCATTGGAATTTATGCGTGCTATGTCGGGTGGTTCTTTACTTTTCCAATTGCCATGGTGACAATAGCCTTAACCTATCGGGATAACTAAGTTGGGTTAGGAACAAAAGCTCCTCCGCGGCATCTTTGCAAGTATTGCAATCCATAAACTTGGCCAGTCATCTCCAAATCGCCACTATAGACATGATCGTGCCAACCCTCGATGTCGATACTCCCTTGCCAATTGTTCTCACGTAAGATTGAAATGATGTCTGTCCAGTTCGTATCGCCAAATCCCGGAGTTCTATGCCTGACAAGGTAATGCCCACACCGTAATCCTTCATTCTTAATCCTATCCCATTCGATTGTCGCGTCTTTTCCATGGATATGAAATATTCGAGGCACCCACTTTCGGAGCTGGGCAATAGGGTCGATCAGACTCACCATTTGGTGGCATGGTTCCCACTCAAGCCCAATTGCAATCGAATCGATCTCGTTAAACATCATTTCCCAAGCCCGAGGCGCGTGGGCAATATTGAATTTTGGCAATTGCCAAGTGCCGCCCATATCGCAATTCTCAAAAGCAATTTTCAATCCCAAATCTTCCGCTCTTTTCGAAAGATCCGTGAAAACTTCTTTATATTTGGGCATTGACTCATCGATCGGTTGACCTTCGATGGCCCCCGCAAATCCGCAAACAACTTTGGCGCCAAAGAGTGGAGCCGCCTGGATGACCTTCTTCCAATCATCTCGGCAGCGATGGTCTTGCAACGGGTTTCCGTAAATCCCAAGACTACTTATCGTGGCATTATTGCCCAGAAGTTCTCGAACCTCCTTGGCGACTTCCTCAAAATTAAACCCATCGGGAACACTACCCCCAAGAGTAAGTTCAAAACTTTCAAATCCGTGTGGCAATATTTGCTTGAGATAATGGACGCAACCTTGCATGGGTGCAAGGGTTCCAATTCGAATGTCTTGATGATGTTCCCGGCTCATGGATTTCCGCAAGAGTACCAAACTTTGCGTTAAGATTCAGACAGAATAGTGAGGTGCCCGAAAACTTAGCCACTGGTTATAAAAACACTTGGCTCTGGAATTTTGGATTTTCAGCTTATTGGTTTGCAACGAGCTATAAGTGGTTCATATTACTTTCGGTAGTTATCCCCGGGCAAGTTCAAGCCCTCGTTCCAGGTGGTGAAAAGAACTCCGCTTGGGGCACGGTTTACATGATTGGAGCAATCTGGGGCGTGCTGGGGCCCTCTATTTTTGGGAGCTGGAGTGATCGCTTTGACTCTAGATTTGGGCACCGACAACCGTTTATCGCGGTTGGAGCGATCGTGACCATTGCTTCTTTGCTCTTTTTGGCCCAAGCGCAGTCGCTTTGGTGGCTGGTGTTTGGATACTTTTTTTTGCAGTTAGGAGAAGACATCGGGCAAGGCCCATATGCTGCGATGATGCCAGAAATTGTTCCGCCAGAATTTGCAGGTCGAGCGAGTTCTGTCATGAACCTCTTGCAAAGCGGGGCAAGGTTTGTCGCTGGAATTGTGTTTGCGATTTTCAAGAGCTTTACAAGCACCTATGTCGCTGTGGCTATCGTTCAGGCTCTGGGGGCAGGAACGACTCTTTATACGGTCAGAAATGTTCGCAGAGCTCATCCTGTGAATCAGGTTTCAAAAGAACCGTTTATGAAACGATGGTTGGCCCCCTGGGCCAGCAAGGATTTCCGATGGGTGTGGTTCACTCGGTTTTTGAGCACTCTTGCTTTCACAATGATCGCGAACTATCTGCTGTTCTATCTGAACGATATGTTCCAATCGTTCAAAATATTTTCTTGGGATCTGGGAGATGCAAAAACGGCAACCATCGTCTTGGGAATGCTCATGTCCTTGTTAGGAGTCTTGGGCGCAGTTATTGCCGCCAAGCTCGCGGACCATTGGGGCCGAAAACCCCTCATCTACCTTTCAAGCGCCATTATTTCAGCCGTTTTGATTCCCTTCGCATTAACTCGTGATCTTACAACGGTTTTTCTTCTCGTCATTCCATTTGGAATAGCATTTGGACTTTATGTCTCTGCAGACTGGGCACTTGCCACCGACGTGATTCCGGACAAAAATGAGTCTGGAACGCAGATGGGAGTTTGGTCTATGAGCGTGACATCCGTACAAATTGTTGCAGGAGCAGTGGGCCCAATTATCGATTATGGCAACCGACTTCAAATGGGTTATGGCTATATGGGTTTGATCTGGACAGCAGGAATTCTGTTTGTCCTCTCTGCTGTCCTGATCAAAAAGATTCAAGCAAGTCGCTAGGTTAAAGCCTTATAGGTTTAACAAATAGAATTTGAGCTGGCCCCATGAGACCGGACTCAAGCAACGGCGAATTTGCGTTATAGAACTTCCATGTTGCAAAAGTTGCTCTATGATCGTTTGGTTTGGATAACCCTTTCTTGATCCAATCTGGCCACTCGGCAATCGGTCCAGCTTTCCAAGGCGTAGGATCACCTTCAACCTCATCGCCAATCAAACGATTGGGCCATAAGTTCGTGACTTTGATTTGTAAATCATTGTTTCCATCCCTCAATGCCGATGTGATATCACATCTAAACGGCGCTTTCCAAAGGATAGGCATAGATTGACCATTGACCTTGATTTCGGCAAAGTTCTTGACTTTGCCCAGATCCAACACAGCCCTCCAACCAGTTCGAATTTGGCCCGAAATTTTGATCGATGTGGAGTAAATTGCGGATCCCGAGAAGTACTTGATTCCTGGATTATCGGATTCTGACCAAGACTTAAGGTCGCTCATTTCGATGTTCTGTGGAGCTTTCGGGCCTTTGACAAAGGATACTTGCCACTTGGATCTTATTGGCCATTTAACCGTTGGGACAATGGGAAGTCTCCTAACGCCTCGACTCGTTTTCACTGTTGCAGATTTTAACTGCCAAGGCCACAAAACATCACCCTTCAATTCGTAGCTCGGAAGGTCGTAGTCACTTGTTCCCTCAACAAGCTGCCAGGATCCATTTTCGGGGATATCGAAAGTCCTCGACACACCATCTAGAGTGGCTTTTATCACTAAGTGCTTTACGTGATTAACTGTAGGATCTCCAAAGTTGGCATTTGTGGCCACGATTTCTGTTTCCCCTCGAGTGATAAGTTTTGAAACTTGATCTTTGACATCTATTCCACCTGCACCGTCTGTTGCTTCATATCTTGCCGCAGTAATCTTGACGACCGGTACAGCTGCAACTTTGGTTTCGTCGGCAACGACAGACAGCTGAGCTCTCTTATAATCTGATCTGCTGTTTCGGAACACAAAGAAGCACGAACTCGCTGGGCCCAACGTGTATTGAACACGAGTCTGAGTCTTTCCATATGTCGCAAACGCCACACGGGATTTCGTCCCGGTTTCTGGATCCCAAATTTCAACCGGCTTACTTGCGACTCGGAACAACGAAGCTAGTTCCACGTTGTTCTTTTTTGGATTAGACACGAAATAAATTTCGGCATCTGGCGTGTGGCGATGAATCCAATTCAGTCTAAGAGAACTTTCAAAGTCCTTTCCGATTCCCAACTTCAAGAGCACTTCTTGTGTCTTCATACCAAAAAACACAATTCCCGCTCCAACTCTGTTCATGCCTTGGGTCGCTTTTGAATTTCCCCAGAGTTTGTTAACCAATTGGTAAAACTCAGCCCTTGAAGTACTGTCGGCGAGGCTTGGAGAATTTGTCGGTCGTGGTCCAACAATTCGAGCACCAGCTTCAACCAATTGGTTGAGTTTCCGAAGGGTTTTGAGGGTCATCCAGGGAGTTTCCGGAAGGGTGAGCACTCTGTAACTCATTCCGGAAGGCAAAACCAGAGTTCCCTTATTGACTTTCATCGTGCCCAGAGCAAAGGCGTCTATGGCATCGTAATCGTATCCGTCTAATTCCTCGCTGAAGAAATTGTCGCTCGGCTCCGCGTCACCACAAAATGCTGCAACATCGGCCACAAATTGACCTTGTTGCAAGAGGGCTTGGCACCGAGAAATATAAGTCATCCAAGCACTCCCTTGATCCCACCAAGTGATGGTTCGATCTAAGTTCATCCCCCAAGGCCCCATAGTCATCCCGGGCTCTAACGCGATCCAGGGTTGATGGGCATAACGGTGAAAAATGTATCGATTGATCCCTTTCGTGAACACTTTGTCGCCCAACGCTTTCACAGAGTAAGGGTCAACTAGCCATCGCCCTCGGACATCATCAGCTGTAAAAGACTCTGCTCCGATAATTGGTCTTCCATAGACATGCCCAGAGCTAGCGGCGAGTTTTGTCGTTTCCATCGCCCCCTCGCCAACCCAAAATTCACCCATTGGAATGTCGGCTCTGCCACCGGTTCTCACGTTGTCAAATGGTCCGTTTCCATACCCTTCAACAGAGAATTTGAGCCCATTTTTTCGGCACAGTTCGCCGAAATATTCGAAATAGTTTTCACCAAACATTTGGCAAATGGCTTGTCGAAAATCGAAGAGAAATGCTTCTGTGGATTCAGCGCTTTGAACAACGCGCCCTGTGCAAGCCAGAAGTTTGCCACCCAGGAAACCGTAACCAAATTTTGATTCAAATTCGGCAGGCAGGCGATCTGTCCAATTTTGGCTACCCACTTCATAGCTATCCACGAGAGCATTCATCAAGCCAGATTTTTCGACCGTTCCATTAAGTTCTAGAGCTGTCGACATCATTCCTTTCCAATAGTGATCCATGGCGCTTCGGCTGAGTTTATCGACCTCAAGCCCACGTCCGGCCACTGGAGCTGGAGCACAAACTGCACCAGTGGTCGTATGTCCGAGCCTCAGCACAATCCAATGACCTGAGGGCAAATTGATGTCAATCTTGCCTTCAGAATCAACTTGGAAAGAGCGAATTAGCCGTTCTGGAATCACGGCATCTTGGGGAACTTTTGTTGTTCCCATGTCGATTCTGTCGCCACGCTCAAAAAGAGCTTTCTGGCGTATGTTTTCAATTCGAAATTCATTGTTTCTTGGCTTAGGAAATGCATAAACAATGATGTCGCGATAGTAGCCATGGCGGGATTCAGGTTGATTGAGCTTAAGGACTTGTTGCTGCCCTCCCTCGACTTCGGTTTCGGACCAGGTCAGAACTTGCATCGAATCTTCTGGCGTCACCCAAGGGCCTCCGCTGCTTGACCATCCAGCGCAATTATGTACGCAGATTTCCAACCCCAGTCGTTTCGCTTCTTTAAAAGCGTGCGCTAAAGCGTCCTTCCACCTCTGAGACATAAAGGGCCGATCACCCTCAGGAATTCCAACTTCTACATTGAATATCTGGGCACCACCCAACCCAATAGCTTTCATGGCTTCAAGATCAGCCGTTATCCCTTCCAGGCTGATATTTCCGTTTATCCAGTGCCACCAAGTGTGTGGTTTGGCACTTTGGGGAGGATTCGTAAAAAGGCTGTCGAGAGAAGTCTGAGCCCAAGAAAACGAGATGCTGAGAATAGCCAGTGAGGCAGTGATTAAATGTCTCATGTCGTCTTATGGCATCGTACCTTGCCAACATGACGATTTCAAAAAGCTACTGCCTTAAAGGCATCGATCGTCTGGAAAAGTCCGTTGTCGTCGATATCTTTATGAAACACGGCGCGCAATCGGTTCGGACCCATAGCAACAAGATCAATTCCCTTTTCTGCTAACCGCGAAACCCAAGCACTCCCGGGTTCATTGACATCAATCATGAGAATATTTGTCTTGGGTTTAACAGGTTCAAGATCGGGTCGATGACAAAGTGCCTCATATAGTTTCATGCAACGATCATGATCTTCAGAGAGCCGTTCCACCATTTTCGTGAGACTCACAATTCCACAAGCTGCAAGGATCCCAGCTTGTCTTAGACCCCCTCCCATTCTCTTTCGCCAAAACTTTGCTCGTTCGATAAAGTCGCTTGAACCGCACAAAACAGAACCAACCGGCGACGCCAATCCCTTACTTAAACATACGGACACGGAATCAACATTCCTCGTAATGCTTTGAATATCGACACCAAGTGAAGTCGCAGCATTGAAAACTCGGGCCCCATCCAAATGGATAGGAATTCCAAGTTCATTTGCAGCGACTCGATAAGCTTGATGTAATTCGACGCTGGCCACTTGCCCACCGGATCGATTGTGCGAATTCTCTAAGCAAAGCAACGTTGTTCCGGGAGTGTGATGGCTCTTTACAAGGGCTCTTTGCACAATTAGACTTGGATCCATAACCCCCAAATTGGAGGGCACGGTTCTTGCTTGAACTCCAGCGAAAATTGAAGGTGCAGCTCCTTCATAAAACAACATATGTGCATCGTCATCAAAGAGGACACTATCACCCGGGTTGGTGTGAGTCGCAAGGGCGACCTGGTTGCTCATCGTTCCGCTTGGAACAAAGATCGCGGACTCCATTCCAACAATTTTTGCAGCGATGGTTTCGAGCTCAAAAACCGTGGGATCATGGCCCAAAACGTCATCTCCGAGTGGAGCATTCCTCATTGCCTCGTACATCTCGGCCGTTGGTGTTGTTACGGTATCGGAACGGAGATCAACAGTCACTTTTTCATTATGAAAGAAGCTAAAAAACTCCAGAAGTCTGATTCAAAAATTCTAAATAATTCATTCGGATTGCTTCCCAACCAGGATAAGTAAAACTGTGCGATTCACCATCGAGTTTGACCAACTTTGAACTCGCTTTTGAAGTTTGGAGGGCATCGAAAAGCTCCTGACTTTGTTCAAAAGGCACAACATCATCTGCCGTTCCGTGGATCAATAAGAACCGACCTTCGGCCTGCGGTGCATATTGGATTGGGCTAGCAGATTTCCAAAGTTCGGGATTTTCATCATAGGGACAATCCATAAATTGTTGGGCAAAGGTGAGCGAAAGCTGAAAATCGAGAGAAGATGTATCACAAAGGTTTGAGATTCCACAAATGCTTACAACGTTTTTCACAGTCTCAAATTGCTCTCCTGAATTGAAATTCTGCGAAGCTAATCCCAACATGAGCGCAAGATGCCCACCAGCACTATTGCCAATGACAAACAACTGATCCGTATCAACTCCAAAACGACCGGAATTTGCTCGGACGTGATTTACAAACGCCTGGCAATCGGCAACTGGAGTCGGGAAGGGATAAAGAGGGGCGAGTCGATATGATGGGCAAGCTGCAGCAATGCCTTGATTTGCCAGCCAGGCAGCTTCTTCTCGATACATCGTCTTATCACCACTTATCCACCCGCCTCCATGAAGAAAGATGACTAGCGGAACCCTTTCATCAGTATCTGGACCGATCAGATCGAACAATAACTCTCCACCCTTAACGGCAAAGGGCTGATCGCGCATGATAACCATTATTGAACTTGGTTGTACCCTGAGAGTTCCTCACTTCAGATCAAAACAGCAAGAAGTGCTGATGTTTCTGCAACGGCTTCTTCGAAAATATCGCACGCCCAATTGACCTGCTCTTCTGTGATGATCAAGGGCGGTTCTAAGCGAATGACCCGCGGATTATTAAGTGTATATGCCGCGACCATGCCCCTTTTTACAAGTTGTGCAATCACCAGCTCCCCAACCTCATCCATGGAAAATTCAACTCCGATTAAAAGGCCTTGACCGCGAACGTCTGCGATGAGATCATGGCGTTCTTGCATCTGCTTCAGTCTCGAAATCATGAGATGCCCCAAACTACTCGCCCTATCGCAAAGTCCCTCGTTTTCGATGACTTCGATTGCCGCGACACCAGCGGCACAAGCCAAAGGATTTCCGCCAAATGTGCTCGTATGAATGAGCGGGCTTTCCGAATAGACGGCTTCGCAAATTGCCGGAGTCATGACTGTTGCTCCAATGGGCATCACTCCACCACCGAGGGCTTTAGCCAATGGCATGATATCGGGAACAACTCCATCATACATGCAACCAAAGAACTTGCCAGTTCGGCCCAATCCGGTTTGCACTTCATCCACGATCAGCATGGCTCCGACCTTAGTACAGGCTTCGCGCAATCCTGCCAAATAACCTTTTGGTGGAATATGAACACCACCTTCTCCTTGAATTGGTTCAACAATCATGCAGCTAGTCGCTTCATCAATTTCGGATTGAGCTTGCTCCAAATCTCCGAATTCAACAAATGTAACTCCGGGAACAAGTGGCTCAAATGGCTTTCTATATTTCTCTCGACCAGTAGCCGAGAGTCCTCCCATTGTTTTGCCATGATAACCGCCTATTGTTGACACTATCTTCGTGCGCCTAGTTGCGGCCCTTGCAAATTTAAGAGCGGCCTCACATGCTTCGGCGCCACTATTTGAAAAGAATGTCATCTCAAGACCCGCTGGTGTTATCTTAGAAATCTTTTCAGAAAGTTCTGCTTGTTTGGGATTGAAAAATGTTTTTCCGCTCAGTGGCATTTGATCGAGTTGGGCTTTGACAGCTTCGACGACTTTAGGATGGCGGTGCCCTAGGCTAAAGACGCCGTAACCTCCTAGACAATCGAGATATTTTCGGCCGTCTTGATCCCACATCCAAACTCCTTCACCTTTGACTTCCACTCCAAATCCTGCGAACTGCATGAGCTTTGCAAGATATGGATTGATGTGCTCTGTGTATTGGGAGACAACCTTCGAAAATAGTTCGTCCGAACTCATATTTGGATTATACGGTTCAAATCTTGTGGTTGCTCACGGAAAGTATGCTAAGAGGGACGATTCGGGACTTTGGATTTCGGTACTTCTTTTGAATCTGTGCACAAAGGTTCTTGAAGTCGTTGAAACGCGCACCTGAAATTTTTGATCCGACCGGGAACACAGTTCCACCCTTGATTTCACAAGGCAAAAATCTTGCAAGGGAGAACTGCTTTTCGGAATATTCCAAAGACACCAACCCCGTGCGAGAGGGCAAAGGTGAAATCAGGTTTCCTAATGAATAGAATACCGGACGATTCTTATACAATTCTGCACCCTGCAGCACGTGAGGGTGCGCTCCAAGGATGCAATCAGCTCCAGCGTCAATCAGTGCCCGTGCAAGAGTCACTTGGTACGGGTCTGGGAGAGTTTTTCGTTCGGTTCCCCAATGAAGCCAGATCACAACCAGGTCTGCGTTTTGTTTGGCATTCTTGACAAGTTTTTGCAAGACTTGCGTTTGGGATTTTAGGTTCCAAACGCTGGGAAGCAAAGTCGCCACTCCAGGGGTTCTGTCTGTGGCATAAGTGCACTTCCACAGAGCTCGTTCTGTTTGAAAAGCATGAAAGGCAAGGATAGCAACTTTCGGCCCTTGCCTCGTTCCGAAGATCACCGGCACACGAGATTCGGTCGCAATTTGTCCGACTCCAGTGCATTGCATACCAGCATTCGAAATTGCCTCCCGCATTTGCTTTGCTCCGGTCCATCCATAGTCCATAGCATGGTTGTTGGCCATGGCAAGAACATCAAATCCGGCTTTTTTGATTTCGATGGCGTGTGCTGGTTCGGCTTTCAAAATAAACTGAGTTTTTGCAGCAATTTCACTTGCTGACTTTCTCATTGTTGCAATCCTTGAATTCGTGAGCGGAATCTCAAGATTCGCCATGGCTAGATCAGCCCTTGAAACTATGTCGCAGATTGAAGCAAATACCCTGGGAGATGGCTTGATGGCATTCAGCATGATGTCGCCGCCTGCAACAATAGTCCATGTTTTGTATGCCAGAGTTGCTGCCAGAACCATTGCTTTATTCGAGGGTTTCAAACCCGGCGACTTGGCCGCCATCAAGCTTGAGAAGATCAAAAACAACTACCGAGTTTTTCCCTTTCTTAAGCCAGGGAGCTGGACAAAAGAGTCGCTTTTGTGGACCAATTTCCCAGTATCGTCCCAAGTTGTGACCATTCACCCAAACGACGCCCTTTCGAAATTCGGACATGTCGAGGAACGTATCCGCGACATAATCCAAATCAAAATTTCCTCTAAAGAAGTTCCCTGGTCGACTTATACGCGATGATGAAAGATTCAGAACCCAGTTTTCGTCCATGGGTAATTTAAAGCACTCCCAATTCATCAGGGTCATCCCGTTAAGAGTCACTCGATCTGTTATTCCTTTACGATCGTGCATGGTTTGGGCGAAATTGATTCGCCCCATCCCTTCAACTAAGATTTCCAGAATTGGTGTTGCAGAAGACGATTGAGGCAAATCAATTGACATCTTCCCTTCCCTTCGATCGAGAGTTCCTATGAATTTTCCATCAACAAATACCGTGGCGAAGTCATGGATGTCGTGGACATCCAATCGTCCCGATTTATGCCCAATTAGCCGGGTTCGGTAAACCTGAAAACCGTGATCTTGACCCAGCGATTCGAATGTCTTGGGTTGTGCCAGGTGAATCGGTTCGGGCAGTGATTCCCACAAGCTAGTCCAAGGTTTCAAGGCAAAAGGAGGCACGCTCATGGCTGGTATTGGGTCAGGGATTTTCGGAGCTTTACCTTGTCCTATGATCGACCGAAGAGCTAAATATTTCTCAGTAGGGCGACCTTGCTCGGTGATCGGCGCATCATAGTCATAACTCGTGACATCGGGTTCATAACCTTTGCCACCGGAATTTGCTCCAGCACTCCATCCAAAGTTGGTTCCTCCATGCGCCACATAAAGCCCAAAACTCTTGTTGTTATCCATAAACCACTGAACTTCTTTCGAAATTCCATCAGTGGAAGATTTGGCCCATTTCTCACCCCAATGGGTTAACCAACCTGGATAAGTTTCAGAGCTCAATGCTGGCACACCTGGGTTCATTTTCTTGGCCAAATCCCAATCGCCTTGGTTTGTACCGGAATCCATGCCAACGGCACACCCTGGCAAGGAACCAGCTTCTAGCATGTAAGTCGTTGGCCCGTCGGCGGTATAAAATGGAACGTTTATGCCTGCGTCTATCCACATCTTTTTCAACCAAAAAAGATAGTCGCGGTCATTGCCATAGCTCCCATATTCGTTCTCGATTTGCAACATGATGATGGGCCCACCATTTGGTGCAAGGCGTGGCTTAAATACCTTAGAAATCGCTTTGATATATCGGGACACGCTTTCCAGATAAATGGGATCGCTACAACGAACTTTTGTTTCAGGCGACGCGAGCAAGTAAGATGGCAATCCACCAAAATCCCATTCCGCGCAAACATAAGGGCCGGGGCGAACCATGACAAGCATGCCCTCGTTCCTGCAAAGATCGATAAATCCTCCGAGATCCTTTGCCCCAGTTTTGAAATCAAATGATCCTTTCTTCTGCTCATGAAAATTCCAAAAGACATAGAGGCTAATCGTGTTGCAACCCATGGCTTTCACCATTTGGATTCGATGCTTCCAATATTCGTGCGGAATTCTCGCCGGATGCAACTCTCCAGCCTTGATTTGAAATGGCTTACCATCCAAAAGAAAATCATCTCCTGAATATCGAAAGTCAATGGCCGTTCTAGGCTGGAATCCGGAACCCAATGCACCAAGAATCAAAGAAAAGACGCCTGCAAAAACCATGGATCCAGAATATCAGACGCAGCTTTACGATTGCCAACAAAAAATGCCCCGGCCAAGTGGCCAGGGCAGAGTCTTTTGCTAGTTGCCCCAAATAATTCGGGGCCGAGTAATATGAATTCGAACTTCAAGTTGATCGATCACTGTTCACCTCCTATTGCTACTGATGTCAGGTCGGCGGTGCCGCTGCTTTCACCCCAGATAGCTCGGTTGTTCCATACGTTAGAACCCCAAAGAGCTCTGTCGGCATCTACCAGACTACTAAAGTTGTCGCCAGAAAGGGCACTACTTCCCCAGATCGCTCTCAAGTCATTGATACCTGAGCCCCAGATGGCTCGATCACCAAAGACAAGCTGATCCCATTTCATCGAAACCAAACCACGTTCGTCGACATACAAGGTTGGGCTAAGTGCATAACCATTGGCAATCAGTTTCGAATTGACGGCTGCATAAGCGTTGACATACCCAGCACCATAGGTACATGCATCTCCTATGCCAAGTGCATCGACCCACTTGTCTGCTGTCGTCATCAGGCGGGCTTTGACTGTGTCCGGACTGATTGAACTATCTTTTGCAATCATCATTGCAGCGACGCCAGAAACAACTGGTGCTGCCATCGAAGTTCCCGAAAGGACAAAGTAGTTCCCCCACGTTGGGTCAGAGTTTGTTGAAATTACAACCTTTCCATTTGTCTTCAAGTAAGATTTCCAAAGAAAGCAATTGTTTGCTGTCGTTGAAACAACCTTGTTCCCTGGCGCAACAATGTCTGGTTTCAATATCAAGTCAACCCTTGCAGGTCCACGACTAGAGTAGGTTGCAATCTTGTCATCGAGACGAGTTGATGTTTCATTCGATTTCATGGCACCCACTGTGATAACGTATGGATCGTTCCCTGGAACCTGAATCGAACCGTAATTCGTACCCCATCCTTCGTTTGGCTGGCCACTTGCTGCTCGATCATTCACCCGACCAGCATTGCCAGCTGCTACAACAACAACTATGCCTTGTTTCCAAGCGGCTTCCACGGCTTGACAAAGCGGATCGGTTGTATAGCTTTCGCCAACCGGATGGCCCAGCGAAAGGTTCATGACCCTGATGTTATATTGAGCTTTGTTGTCCATGACCCATTGGATTCCAGCAATCACATCACTGACTTGACCAGAACCCTTGCTATCCAAAACCTTGACGCCGATCAGACCTGAAGATCTTGCAATCCCAAATACGGGTGCCATGTTTATTGAACCCAAAGCGGCCAAACCGTTTCCAGCTGCAATTCCGGCGACATGGGTTCCATGGCCACATTTATCATCCGTACTTGTTTCCTTAGAAACATTGACTCTTGCAAGCACACGATCGCTACCCAAAGTGTGAAAGTCTTTGTGATCGCCAATGCCACTATCAACAACCGCGATATTCACTCCATTGCCAGAGAACATTCCATTATTCCCCCAGGCTTGGTCTGTGACACTACCACTCACCGTGTATGCATCAGTCTTTTTGACGTCTCCATCATAAGAGAGTCGAGCAACAAACGGTAACGATGCTAGCTTCGAGACATTTTTCTTGGGAACTTGAACGGCAACAGACTGAATGATCGGCAGATTGCGCACAACGCTCGCGCCGAGCTTATCAAGTGACTTTCTGTGTGAATCCTTGAAATCACCATTGAGTTTGATGAGAATGTTGGTCGTTCCGGACTTTTTTTTCGTAGCGATGATCTTAGCTACGGTTGAATCGCATTTATCCTTTTGAGAGATCGTTGCCTGCCCAAAAACAGGGAAGGCTAAGACAGCCAGCAGACTCAAAGTCTGCCATCGTCTCATACGTGGCCAGTGGATTGGCTGGCTTTTGGCGTCCTTGCTTGGTTTCTTCATTTTTCCACCACTTTCGACGACTTGATTCCGAGACTTGAGGTAACTAAGTGCGATCACATCGCTTACGAAAGTCTCGGCCAAATGGAGTCGAATTCTATTGGAGACATGTCGAACATTCCGCCCTTTTGATCTTTAGGGGTTCAAACAATTACCAGGACAAACCGATGTCTGGTATTGATGCAGGCTCAGCTGGCCTTTGGATCGGAAGATTTATGATCGACGAGGTTCAGGAGCTTTCGCTCTGATTTCTCTTTGTACATGGCGATATCGGCTGCCGCCATAAGAGCAGCACAATCGGTTCCATCTTTAGGAAAAGTTGCAAAACCAATACTGGCTCCTAATCGCAGACTTCCTAACTTCATATGAATGAGCTCTGGATCGTAACTTTCTACTGCGCTTCGAATTTTGTCTGCTATTTGAATTGCAATGTTGGTATCTGCTCCATCAATGACGACTACAAACTCGTCTCCGCCATAGCGTGCAACGATGTCACCGGATCTGACAAGTGACTTGAAAATGTTGGCAACATCAACCAATACCGTGTTACCCTTTTGGTGTCCAAAGTTATCGTTGATCGGCTTGAAGCTATCTAAATCCAGAACCAGCAAGGTGAATTCCTTGCCTTCCATAGCTGAAATTTGGCACTTGTTGTCGACCTGTTCAGTCAAGTATCTCAAATTATAGAGCCCTGTCAGAGGATCAGTAAATGCATGTCCACGCGATCGATCATAAAGAATTCCGTTGTAAATCGCCATAGCTGCTCGGTCGGCAATGGTTTGCAACAAGTGCAAATCATGCTCGTTAAAGGCCGAGACATCAGAATGATAAAGATTGATCGAACCCAACGCCTGACCATTATATTGAACCGGTGCGATCATCATCGATTCAATAGCGACCCAATTTGAACCTTCATTGGCATTCATCATGAGGTCGTCGTGATCGAACTTGCCGAGGAATGTCACTTTGTTTAGGGCAGATTGAAGCGAAATGCTATCTTTGCGTAACGTTTTGGCACCAGTAAAGAACTCTTTGTTTGTCCCAACCGCCGTTTGTACTAACATGCTCTCCTTTTTGTCATCCAAGAACATGAACACGCAGGCCGAGCCCGGAAAGATTGCTTCAAGTTTTCGCGCCAAAATCTCAACAGTTTCAGCTAGTCCCAAACTCGCGGAAAGTGTTTGAGCAACTTCGTAAAGAGCCCAAAACTCGGTCGATACCCTTGATATGTCTTGTGCGGCCTTGGCAGCTTTGCTTGTGAGCTTGGTAGGCTCGGCTGGCGTTGCAGTCAATGGCCCGTTCCCTTCTTGCTCCATTTCGTGGACAACCCTGTCGATCGCTCGGCAAGCAGGTTCAACAAGTTCAGGATCAAAATGAGTGCCTGCGCCTTTGATAATTGTTTCTATGGCATGCTCATGGGACCATGCATGCCGATATGATCGAGATGATGTCAACGCATCATAGACATCGGCAACTGCCAAAATCCTTGCCGTCAAAGGGATTGCCTCACCCACCAAACCATCAGGATAACCTGATCCATCCCATTTTTCATGGTGATGCTTCACAACCGGAACGACGGGCCAAGGAAAGCTAACAGGATCGAGGATGGCCGCGCCGATTTCTGGGTGCTTTTTGATCTTATCGAACTCATCTTCAGTGAGCCTCCCCGGCTTTAATAAGACGTATTCTGGGACACCTAACTTACCGATATCGTGCAAAAGTGCACCGGTATTCACGGCTTCAAGATCCACACCAGAAAGCCCCACCTCTTCTGCAATCGCCACGGAATATCTTTGCACCCTCAAAATGTGTTGGTGAGTGTATTGATCCTTGGCGTCAATAGCCAAAGCCAAGCTCTTGATCGTTGCCAAATAGAGATCCGCGAGTTCCGCTTTTCCGCGTTGAAGCTCTTCGATATGCTTTTGCTTCTCTTCTGCTCGAGAAGTATAGGTCGAATAAGAAACATATGTGAGATACACAATTGGCAAGACGAACACCAGAGTGAAGCCAACTTTCAATCCAAAAATGATAAGCGCCAATGTGCTCACAGCAGCACCAGCAAAATAGCTGGGAGCAGTCCACAAGAAAGTTTCCTTCCATAACTTGAAAACGGCCTTGCGAGAACAAAGAGCGATGATCACCGCGACCCCGCCGGTATTGACAGCATAGAATGCAAGAGTTGAAGCACAAACGGCCAACAACGTTTTCTCAGCTGTGACCTGCAAGCTCCAATTGCTCAAGAGCATGTAGATATATGAACCGAAGGTCGCTTCGAGAGCTCCTAACGCCACATTGAAATAGATCTGAAAGGGAGCTTGTCTTTTGGGAAAGAGGCAACCAGAAAGGCCCGCAACAATAGCCGTAGACACTCCGCCGACCATTCCAAATCGCTGGAGAGCCGCAAAAGTTATGGCAAAGCCGAGCGACATGGAAACAGTCTCTTCCATTCCCTTCTGCTTGATGAGGTTGATCTTCTTGCCTCCACCAACCGCGGCGAGAACTAGAAAGCCAAAAAGTTGGAGGTGCTGGGGTGTAAAGGTCCACTGATGAGTTCCAAAAACCGCGGTAGCACATGACAAGCCACCCAAAACGATGGCCCACCAATAGTACTTTGCGCTATTCGGAAGTGTGTTCAAGCCCATGAGTGTAAAGGGATTATTAAACTATTGACCCACTTTATATCATTGACAGTTGAAGCCAATTCTTTGCAAAATTTGAGAGTTTTTATTTGAACCCTAGAAGATTCACCAGGAAAAGCCGACGATACAGATGGGCCGGAATGGACCATGAAATTATTGACAGGAGGCGAAAATGCAAATACTCGAGAACTTGTTTGGGCCACAGTCCAGAAACTTAGAACGATCCTTGAACCGAGCAACGACACGGCACGCTCTTCTTTCTGAGAACTTAGCAAATGTCAATGTTCCAAACTACAAACGTCGAGATATCGAGTTCGGCATCGAGCTCGAGAAGGCGGAAACTAGCACGAAACTACCGCTTGAAAAACTGCACAACCATTTGAGCAATCGCCCACACACCGATCAAGGAGCCATCCGGGTTGATGGGAGCAGTGTGGATTTAGAGCAAGAGATTGTTGGCCTTGGTGAAACCGAGACTCGGTATGAGCTCCTCTCTGAAATGACGAGTCGATTCTTCGGTGGACTGAAATCTGTGATTAGGGAAGGTAAATGATGAACTTGAATTCGGCAATGAGAATGAGCGCGAGTGGAATGAGCGCTGAGCGATTCCGAATGGACGTGATCTCAAGCAATATCGCTAATGCCAACAGTATGAAAATTAAAGGGCGAGATCCTTACAGAAGGCGACTCGTTGAACTTGAACCAGGGAGAAACGGGGTTCAAATTCGTAAGATTTCAGAAGATCAATCTGATTTTCGAAGAGTTGCAGATCCTGGTAACCCCAATGCAGAAAACGGAGTGGTCACATATAGCAATGTAGACCCACTCAAAGAAATGGTCGATATGATGTCCGCAACTCGCGCCTATGATGCCAACATTGCCGCTTTTAACAGTGCCAAGGGCATGGTAAGGTCCGCACTGAATATTGGAAAAGTTTGACGATTAATGATTTGAGCAATTTGCACGATGAAAATTAACCCTGCAGTCAATGCAATAGCAAACCAAGCGACTCCACTGAATAGCCAGGCCCCAAAATCTGGCGATGACTTTGGTCAAATGTTGATGGACGCCATAAAAGATGTTGATGCCGAACAGAAGAAATCTCTTTCGATGCAAAACGATCTTATGGCGGGTCGACCAGTGGAACCACATGAACTGATGATCGCTATGGAACGCGCCAGCTTGGCTCTGAACCTCACTATGCAAGTTCGCAACAAGCTTTTGGAAGCCTACCAAGAAGTCAGCAGAATGAATGTGTAATATTTAGTCTTTCACCAAATGGTGAGTTATCCAATGGTCGACCACTTCGTTCGCAAGAGTACTTACGAATATGGGCGCCTTAATAAACAGAATTAAAGATTGGTGGCAAAGTGCTGACAGAACACAAAAGGTTGTCAGCATTTTTGGAACGTTGTTCCTCATTGCTTTGATAGGAATGACCATTTTGTTTGCAAGCAAACCAAAGATGGTTGCACTTTATGCAGGGCTAAATCCTGCAGATCAAGGGATGGTCGTGGAAGAACTTCGCAAGCATGGAATGAATGTCGAGATCGGCCCACAAGGCGCCATCATGGTTCCAGAAAACAAGGCTGACGAGGCCCCTATGATTCTGGCAACTGCGAACAAAATGCCGCAATCTGGTCCAAAAGGCATGGAATGGCTCGATGGGCTCAATTCGTTCTCAACTCCAGCCCAAGAAAAGGAGAAGATCAAGGCTGCAAAGGAAGGCGAAATCGCGAGATCTATCGAAAAACTGGATGGGGTTCGGTCTGCACTTGTTCATATCAACTTTGGAACTCAGTCTGCTTTTACAGAGGAATCTGCACCAGCATCAGCTGTAGTAAACATTCAGGAGTCGCGATCCGATGGAATCCGCCCAGACCAAGCCAAGGCAATCGCACGGTTGGTTCAAAACTCGGTTCCTGGACTCACAGCAGAAAATGTCAGCGTCATCAACTCGGCCATGAAGATCATCTATGATGGCAAAGATCAAAATTCAACCGATGGGTTAGCGAGTAAGAAGATTCAGGCTGAAATCGCTGAAAGCAAAAGAAGAGAGCTGGATCTGCAACGAAGGCTCGACATTGCTTTTGGCCCCGGAAACACTGTTGCCATGGTGCAATGCGAACTTAACATGGACGCCATTCAACAGGACAAAACCGAGCGGGAGCTCGGTGACAAAAAGGTGACTGCCGAAACCACAGAACAGCTAGCTGACGCAAATGCTTCCGCAGCTGGTGGTGCTGCAGGAATAGATGCAAACAACCCATCTTCACCCGCTGCTGCGACTGGAAACAACGGAAAATCGAACTACACGTCCTCGCAAAAGACCATGGACTACCCGACAAGTGAGACCCGAACGTCTACGACCAAAGCTCCCGGGAATCTTCTGGGCATGACCATTACGGTCATTTCAAATAGTGGAGAAAAAGTAGATGCTTCTGCAATTCAATCTATACTTGACGACTATTTGGGATCCAGAAAGGGACAAGCGGGTTTCTCGGCGGCAGTTCAATCTGTCAAGTTCGACACCAAGGCTCAAGAAGCAGAAAAAAAGAGCGCTGCCGCTTCGGCCAACTCTGCAAAGATGCAGCAGCTGATTTCAATGCTGCCAGTAGGAGCTCTTCTTTTGGTTGGTTTTATGGTGGCCAAAGCCATTGGAAAAATCCCCGGAAAGACTTTGACCATGGCTTTACCAAATGGTGGACAAATGCCAGTTGATTTTGACCAAGATCCCTATTTAGCTCTTGGAGAAACTGGAGCGCTTCCCGCCCGAACCATGAGCGTTGAAGCTCTAGCTTCGACAGAACCAGAGTTAGCCGCTGCGCTTGCAGAAATGGGAATCGAAAACATTGACGAAACCGTTGATGTGGAATCTATTCGCCAAAGAATTGACTTGCCTCTTGAACAAATCAAGAAAATGGGTAAGCAAAAGCCACAGGCTGTGGCCATGCTACTTAAGACATGGTTGATGGAGGAAAGGCGATGAGACGTGCTCCAGCAGCTGACCTTTCAAGTCGCCAGAAAGCCGCGATTATTCTGGCGGTTATCGGTCCAGAAGTGGCGTCCGAAATTTTGAAGCACCTAAGCGAAGATCAAGTTGAGGGTCTGACATTAGAAATTGCACGATTAGAAAAGGTTACGCCAGAAGTCCGTTCGGCTGTCGTGAAAGAGTTTCACGAAATGGCAGAAGCGCAAGACTTCATTGCAGAAGGTGGTGTTGATCACGCCAGAAAAGTTTTAGAAAAGGCATTTGGTGCCGACACAGCAGATCTTATGATTCGCAAAGTCGTCAATGCCATGCAAATCGTTCCTTTTGAATTCTTGAAAAGGGCCGACCCCCAACAGCTTCTGACATTTATTCAAGATGAGCACCCTCAGACCATTGCTTTGATTCTGGCTTACATGCCAACAAACCAGGCTGGAATGATTTTGACCAAGCTCCCAGCAGAGCTTCGAGGAGAGGTTGCCGAGCGCATCGCAGTAATGGATCAGACTCCTCCTGATGTCATTCGTAGAGTGGAATCCGTCCTTGAAAAGAAAATGTCCAACGTCATTAGCCAAGAAATGACCAAGGCTGGTGGCCCAAAAGCCCTTGTCGATCTTCTCAACCGAGTGGATAGACAAACCGAAAGGTTAATTTTGGATTCTCTCAATGAGAACAACCCAGAAATGGCCGAAACTGTGAAGAATATGATGTTTGTTTTTGAAGACATCGTACAACTTGATGACCGCGCGATCCAGGCAATTTTGAAAGAAGTCGATGTGAAGGAGCTCGCAACAGCTCTTAAGGGTGTGAGCCAAGAAGTCCAGGAGAAGATCTTTGGAAACATGTCTGAGCGTGCCATGAACATGCTTAAAGAAGACATGGAATTTATGGGGCCAGTCAAGCTGAGATCGGTCGAAGAGTCTCAGCAAAAAATCGTGGCAACAATTCGAAGGCTCGAAGAATCAGGCGAAATTAGCATCGGACGTGGCGAGGACGAAGTCCTTGTCTAAGAACGTTGTAGCAGGAAATCCGGTCGCTACTGGATTTATATCAACGCTTGGGCACATCGATGAGCTAGCCCTGATTTCGAAGAAAAAATCTGGCTCTGCGCACATTCAATCTGGGCTCGATGCGATGTATTCCAAAGCAAAAAATGATGGGTATCAAGCAGGATTTGAAGAGGGGCTGAAATTTGGGTTGGAAGAAGGAACCCAGAGAGGGCAAGCGGAGTTTGAAGCGGCACATCGTTCTGAAATCCAGAAATTTCATTTTGCATTGGAGTCATTTGTAGATCGGGCCAATACTTCAATCGAAGATTGGTATGAAAAAACCGAACTTCAGCTCACAACTTTGGCTATAGAAATCGCAAAGCGTGCCCTCTGCGATCATCTTGAACTAGATCGACAATCTGTTCTTGCCATCACAAAAGAAGCACTGCAAGAAGTTCGACATGGATCTGAAGTTCGAGTCAGAGTGAACCCATTTGATGTTGGAATTCTTGAAAGTCACAAAGATGAAATTTTGTCGACAATGAGCAACATTAGGAACTTGCAGTTTGATGCTGATTCCAGAATTCTGGGTGGATGTGAAATAGAAACCGATGGCGGAGTTGTCGATGCAAGAATCATGACTTTCCTCTCAAGACTTGCTCAGGAGGCCGCATAATGGCTGTTTTCGAAAAGCTCCTTTCGGCAATGGATCAAGTTTCGAGGTTTGAAACCTTAGGCAGAGTTGTACAAGTGGTGGGACTCATCGTGGAATCCGATGGCCCAAATGCACGAGTCGGAGACCTTTGCTATATCGAGCCCGATCACGCCGAGGGCACTATCGCTTGTGAAGTCGTTGGATTTCGTGGGGAGCGCGTTTTACTCATGCCGTTAGGAGAAATGACTGGTGTGCGATCCGGGAGCTTGGTTCGATCGACAGGGAATTGCCTTCGTGTTCCGGTGGGCCGTGGGCTCTTAGGACGGGCTATTAATGCATTAGGCGAACCTATCGATGGCCTGGGCGAACTCAATTTTGAAACGACATATCCAAACATTGCCTCACCGCCGAACGCTCTAGAACGAAAAATGATCGAAGATCCTTTCGAAACTGGGGTTCGTGCAATAGACGCCACCTTGACCATGGGAGTTGGGCAAAGAGTGGGCATCTTTGCAGGCTCTGGGGTCGGAAAAAGCACTTTGCTTGGAATGATTGCACGCAATGGCAGTGCAGATGTCAATGTCATTGCTCTCGTCGGCGAACGAGGAAGAGAAGTTCGAGAATTCATGGTCAATGACCTGGGAGAAGAAGGGCTTCAAAAAAGTATTGTCGTTTGCGCCACAAGCGACGAGCCTGCACTTCTCCGAATCAAAGCTAGTCTTACGGCTACGGCGATTGCAGAATATTTTCGTGATCAAGGGCTAAATGTGATGCTCATGATGGACTCTGTGACCAGATTTGCCATGGCACAAAGAGAAGTAGGATTGGCCATCGGAGAACCGCCCAGCACCAAGGGATATACGCCGAGTGTTTTTGCTCTTCTTCCACGACTCATGGAGAGAGCGGGATGCGGTTCACAGGGCGCCATTACAGCACTCTATACGGTACTTGTTGATGGCGATGACACAAATGAGCCCATAGCCGACGCAGCGCGGTCAATTCTTGATGGGCATATTATGCTCGACCGCAAACTGACAAGCCGTGGCCATTACCCGCCGATCAATGTGATGACTAGTCTCAGCCGTGTCATGCCAATGGTGACCTCCGAAGTACATGTGAAGGCAGCGAACGACCTTCGCGGATTGATTGCTGCTTATGCCGATGTTGAGGATCTTATCAGTGTCGGTGCTTATAAATCTGGTTCTCAACCTCTTTCCGACAAAGCTATCGACAAATGGCCACGCATCAACAGTTTCTTAAGACAAAGCAAGGACGATTTTACACCATTTGGTGAAACACAACAACAACTCATGGATCTCGCTCATGGCTAAGTTCAAATTTAGACTCCAAAAGCTATTGGAATACCGTCAACTCCAAGAAAAGTGGGCACAAGATGCTTTTCTTGAGTGCATGGCTCGTAAGGTGGAAGCAGAGCAAGAAGTCGAAGCCATTCAAATTCGAAAGAGAACAAGTTTGTCTTCCCGTCCTTGCCCTATCGACGAACGGCAAGTTCTCGATCTATACATCACTCGGCTGGACGATGAGATTAGGTCAGCCCAAGCTACTGTGAGCATCCTCGAAGATGAAGTTGAGCATGCGAAGGCAGAGTGGCTCAAGGCCAAGCAAGATGCCGATGCCATCGCAAAACTCAAAGAATCCGAATTGAGTGAATGGCAACTAGAAGAGTCTCGGAGAGAACAAGCCGAGCTCGATGAATGGGCGGTAACAAGGAGGGCAGCTTGACGATTCAACCAAAAGGTTATGACGAATGTCTGAGGAGAGTTGATGAGCTCCGATCTAGAATTCGATCTATGATTCCTGAAACTTCAGAACCCAAACCAGGTTCACGACCTAGCCCATTGCAGGGATCAATTGGAGGCGGAGGATTCGAACCCATGGATCCTTTTGGCCGCCAAGTGAGCCTAAATGTTTCGCCACCACCACAAGATATTCAAAAACTGATCTCAAAGGTGTCATCGCAAGTCGGCGTTGATCATGACTTATTTGAAAGCCTGGTTCAAGCAGAGAGCGATTTTAATCCACGTGAGGTTTCCAGCAAAGGTGCACTTGGGCTCACTCAGCTTATGCCCGGAACCGCCAAAGCCTTAGGAATCTCCGATCCCATGGATCCCGAAAAGAACCTCTTGGGGGGTGCAAAGTATCTCCATCAACTCTTAAACCAATTCAATGGTGATGAACGATTGGCACTGGCTGCATATAATGCTGGGCCAGGAGCCGTTCGCCGTTTCGACGGAATTCCACCTTATAAAGAGACACAACACTATGTAGACAAGATCATGGCCAGGGTCGCTAGTCTAAGAGGACGCCCATGAAAAAAATCCTTCTCATTGTGCTCCCCATTTTGGTTCTCGTAGGCGCGTTCGTGGGTTTGGCCATGGCTGGCATCATCAAGATTCCCGGGCTGACACCAAAAAAGAAGAGCCCACCAAATCTCTATGCACAAGCAAAGGAATCTGATGGATCCCAAACAGAGGTTGCCTCACCTCCAGCCAAACAAGAAACAAAGAAGCCTCAAACTGCGAAAGTAGCTTCAAATGAACCTGAACGCGACCCATCAAAGGGCGCAAAAAAGCTGGCACAACTTTGGAATAATGTTTCAACCCCAAAGCTCGTGGAACTCACAAAGGGGTTCAAAGACAATGAACTTGCTGTGATCCTGAACAATATGGATCCCGAAAAAGTGGCTGAACTTCTTGGACAACTTGATTCAACAAGGTCAGCGCGTCTGAGCAGAGAGCTTCAAAAGGTGGCTTCCATAGTTCCCAAATCTTCGAGCTAGTTCCGGGGTACCATCTCTCCACTTGCCCGGGCGTAGCTCAGTGGATAGAGCACCAGTCTTCGGAACTGGGTGTCGGGGGTTCGAATCCCTCCGCCCGGGCCAGCTCCATGGCCTAGGGATCCCCGTATCTCTCAGGGTTAGCCATAATAAGTCAAGCACTGCCCAATCGTCTAACGGTAGGACACCGGTTTCTGGTACCGATAGTTGGGGTTCGAATCCCTGTTGGGCAGCCACTAAATGGGACTTCGAGCCCGGCACATACCACAGAGAAACATGTATTGCCTAGCGATCAGGCTAGCGGAACTTTGCTATGCCGCAGGTTCGGCATAGGGCATGGTCAGGGCACTGACGCGACGACCTTGGTCATTGAGTCCAAAACAGATCCAATATGAGACTTCTGGGCGACGTCAAGCTCGACGAGGGGTAGCCGCACGGACTCGCATTCAAACCCTTTCCTCGATAAAGCCCACTTGACTGGGACTGGACTCGGGGCAGAGAACAGGGCTCGGATAACTGGTGAAAGTCTTGCGCTCAGTGAAGCAGCTTTTGTTGGGTCTGTGTAGAAAAGCTCAATCATAGACTTCAATTCAGCACCTATCACGTGGGCTGCGACGCTCACCAAGCCGTGTCCGCCGACGCTCAGCACGGGCAACGTGAGGGCGTCGTCACCAGAATAGACCCTGAACCCCGTGGGAACCGAAGCACAAACCTCGGCAATTTGCGACATCGAGCCACTGGCCTCCTTAACGGCCACAATGTTTGGGACTTCGTTAATGAGCCGAAGCAGGGTAGGGGTCTCTAGATTGATTGAAGACCGAGGCTGAATGTTGTAGAGCAATACAGGTAATCCCGTCGCCTTTGACACTGTTGAAAAGTGTGCGAAGAGACCCTCTTGCCCGGGCCTGTTGTAATACGGGTTGACCAACATGACGCCGTGTGCGCCTGCGTCCTCGGCCAATTTGGCCATTTCGACAGACTCTACGGTGTTGTATGTGCCCGCACCAAATATGACGGCTGCGCGGTCGCCTACCGTGGACAAGACAACGTTGAGTAACTCTGCCTTTTCCGCTTTCGTAAGGTTAGGAGATTCGCCAGTCGTCCCGGCCACCACGATCCCGTCGTTCCTTTGCGATTCGACCAACCAGTTTGCCACCCGTGCGGCTTCGTCATAATTGATTTTGCCGTCAGGCCCGAATGGCGTCAGCATGGCGGTCAAGAGCCTTCCCCACTCCTTTGGGAACCCAATCATGCCCCGAAGAATACCCGCAGGTTCACTCCCTAGGAACGAGGACTCTAAGGGCTTGTGTCCGCATGGACAACCGTAGAGGGGTCGACTCCTCTGGTTCACCGTCTACGATAACGCGCTTCGAAGGGCTTGTCTCAACAATCGCCGAGGCGGCCTCGGTCGACCAGACTTCGTTCATGAGCGTGTGAGTCCCAGTCACCAATCCTAACGCAAACCTCACGATCCCCTTATTGTCGGTATCGTCTAGGGCATAGAGCGAGAACAGACCGTCGTCGTTTCGACTGTGCCTAGTAACTCGGAAAGGCCCTGCATGCGTCCGGCCTGGAGCCGCAACGAACTGAAGCGCCCGCCCGTTGTAGGCATCGCCTTCAGTCTTGACCGATAGTGTAAAGGGACGCATTTCCTTAAGTGAGCGAATGACGGCCGGGAGATAGACCCAACGTCCAAACCGTCCTTTTAGGCTTTTGGGCATGTTCTTGACAATGAGTGACGTTAGACCGACCGTCGCCACATTGACAAACCCTTTGCCGTTGGCCTCACCAAGGTCTATGAGCTGAGGTACTGCGGTGGCCATCTTTTTTGCCATCTCAACTTTGTCGACCGGAATTCCTAAGTCTTTGGCCCATGCGTTGCCAGTCCCCATTGGCACGACCACCATTGTTGCCCCTGTCCCTGCCATTGTCTCGGCTGCTGCCCTTTGAGTCCCGTCACCGCCACCTATTGCGATGTAGAGGAATCCTTGCTCGATCGACGAACGGAGGCGGGACTCAAAATCCGACTTCGTGGAGGTGATTACGAAGTCGGACACATTGAAACCGGCAGACACCAACGCGTCCCTGGCCGCTTCGCCCTCGGTGGCCCCAGACCGAGATTTTCCGTTGACTAAAAAGACAAGTTCTCTGTCATTGGGTTCCATAGTGAGCCATCTTACGCTTTTGCCAGATGGCCAGGGCGGTATGATCACGCGAATGCGTCCGGAGTCCCTGGAGTTTCTTAAGGCAATCGTCAATGCACCCTCGCCGAGCGGATACGAGGTACCTGCTGCCAAAGTTTATCGTTCTTTTACCAAGCAGTTCGCACACGAAGTCGTTGACAACGTGCATGGAAGTGTCTGGGCGGTTCTGAACCCGAATGCAGGCATGAAAGTCATGTTGAGCGGGCACATGGATGAAATCGTGTTTATCGTCGTCCACATCAACGACGGCGGGCTTGTCTATTTCAGCAGGATTGGCGGCCACGACACCATGATCCCTCTCGGGCAGCGCGTATGGATCCATTCCGCCGCGGGAAAAGTTCCAGGGGTTATTGGGCGCAAGCCCATCCATTTGCTCGAAGGCACTGAAAAAGAGAAGCGTCCAGAGCTCCACGAAATGTGGATCGACATTGGTGCCGCGGACAAGGCAGAAGCCGAAAAACTTGTCGAAGTAGGTGACTGTGTCACATACCAATGGGAGTTCGCCCACTTGGCCGGCGACCGGGTCACAGCTCGAGGGTTCGACAATAAGATGGGCGCATTTATCGTCGGAGAAGCCCTGCGATTGCTGGCCGAGGAAGGCGGGCTAGACTCGAACGTAGGAGTCTACGCGACTGCGACTGTCCAGGAGGAAATCGGCTTACGTGGAGCGAAAACCAGCGCGTACGCTATTGACGCGCAGAGCGGACTTGCTGTGGACGTGGATTTTGCTATCGACCATCCAGGACTGGACAAGTGCAGATACGGGCAAGCCGACATGGGCAAGGGTCCGACTGTTCTGCGGGGAGCCAATGTGAACCAAGTTGTGCTCAACATGGTTCGACAAGCGGCTTCAGACGACAACATCCCTATTCAGATCCAGGCGGACGGGCTGGCGACGGGCACGGACGCGAACGCGATGCAACTCAACCGGGCAGGTATGGCGACCGGCTTAGTTGGCGTTCCAATCCGCTATATGCACACGCCCTGTGAAACCCTCTCGCTTCGAGACGTGGAGCAGTGTGCACGGTTGATGGCGGCCTATTGCCGGCGCGTAAGGCCTGACACATGTTTCATCCCTCGGTAAAAGGAGGCTAAGGCACCGGCCTGAGAGTCAGCGCGCGATCGGTTCCAGTCAGGTCTTGGTGTGTCGACAAGACCTCCCAGCCGGAGGTCTGGAACAAATCGGTGACAGACGGTGCCATGCCGTCTCCAATCTCCAATACTAGGCGCCCCCAAGGCATCAAGTATCCCTTAGCCTCGTGGGAGATCCTACAATAAATGTCCAAGCCGTCTGGCCCAGCGAACAAGGCTTCAGGTGGCTCCCAATCTGCGATTTCAGGTTGGAGGGTCGCACCGCATTTGACATAAGGAGGGTTGCAGACGATGAGTCCGAATTTCGTGTCTCAAAACCCTTCGAAGAGGTCAGACCTCGTGACTAAGACATTGACGCCTTGGTTCCTAGCGTTTTTTCGGGCGAGGCGCACGGAAGCGGTGCTCACGTCGCAGGCGGCCACCATCCAATTTGGCCGCTCAAGCTTGATCGTCACAGC
>CAZOVP010000018.1:0-42128 GCA_964583465.1 uncultured Fimbriimonadaceae bacterium
CAACCAGCTTGCGGCGGACTACGCCGAAGGAAGATATGACCTCCGAAACGAAGCCACCTGCAAGCTGGCTGTCGAGATTGCCAAGCTTGAGACCGGGCTGCCCTTTATCTGACGGCGGCCCTGGTCATCGGAGAAGTTGTAAACGAAACCTGGTTTCGCATAGGTAAGTCTCGCCGATTCTCGGTGGAGACAACTTGCACGTAGAGTGTGCCGAGGTCGGCCCTGGCCCCGCATTTGTCTCGAAAGTCTGGCGCAGACCCCCCCGGTGGGGTCCAAAAAGGCCCTGGAGTCCCATCGCGTACCTCCTGAGTTGGGAGTCACATGATTCCCTTGTGCGAGGGGTTCAGCGTAACGGCCAGAGCACTTGGTGCAGTTCACCGCACGTTACCGCAGAGACGCGGAATCGCTGCATCGTGGCCCGCCACCATATCCGCATGAGAAAGAAAACTATCTCCAATCGCGGTGTCGGCGACCTTCGACACTTAGAACTCCTCACCATTGACGAGTTCTCACAACTCTTCAGCATCTCGCCTCGTTCGGTCTACAGCCTGATTGCAGCCGGGGTTGTGCGGCGCGTCAAGGTTGGCCGGCTTACCCGCATCCATCGTTCTGAAATCGAAAGATACACCAAGTATCTGCAGGCGACCAGCGGCCACAAGGGAGGTTGCTCGTAAATGCCCGTTCTCATCCCAAGGGTCGCCAAGGATGTTAGTCGCAACGGCCGCAAGCTCTACGAGAACATCCAGGTTCGCTCCGATGGCAAGTATCGGGTCCACATCAGGTGGACTCGTCGGAACGGAGAGCGATATGAGGTTGACAAAGTGTTCGCCACCATAGAGCAAGCTCGCAATTTCAGGGACGCAGCCTATGACGACTTCAATCGCTCAGAGAGCGGTCAATCGTTGCGCCCCCATTCTTGGGTGACCGAGAGCGGTCCGACCTTCGAGCAAATCTATCAGGAGCTGTTGCAGTCTGAGTGGCCGCCAACGGACAGGAACAAGCGCCAGTACGCGCAGCTCATCAGCGATTATGTGCTCCCAGAAGTGGGCAACTTGCCGGTTAAAACGGTCTCCGTCCTCGACCTCAAGAACCTGATTCGCAAGCTATTCTTCAACCAAGTGCTGGCCCAGCGCAGTGCCAAGATTCCTAAACTGGTGTACCCGAGCGTCGCAATGGCGCAGCGCCTAAAAATCGCCCTGAGCCAGTTCTACCTGCATGCTGTGGAGCGAGAATATGTGGGTGCCAACCCAGTCCGCGAGGTCAAAATTCGTTGGAGTAAGTGGGCGGAAGAGCGCGGAGACATTCTCCAGCTGGACGATGAGCATGATGATACGCCTGCACATCGGAAGTATCTATCACCCGACGAACGCAAGGCACTCCTCGACGCAGCATCGGGAACGGCAGGGTATGCACCAATGCTACTCATGGACAAGCTGGGGCTTCGTCCTCGGGAGGCGTTGGCACTTAGGAAGAAGGACTTTGATTTCTCAACACGCACTGTTTGCATCTTCCGCCAGCATGTCGGGGGCGGAACGTTCGGGTCAACCAAGACGAGGAAGAAGCGGACGATTCCCGTACCGCCGTCGCTGCTCCAATGGATTCAGCAACGTCCCGGGCTAGACACTTCGCCGATTTGCGCCAACTCTGACGGAGGCTTCCTCGACGACCGACGTCTTCGAAGGGAGTTCGAAGAAGCACGCGAACGGGTTCGGTCAGTCCACCCTGATTTCCCGGCCGGTGCAACCCCGTATTGGTTGAGGCACAGTTGGTGCTCTAGGATGTTGAATGAAGTTCGTGAATCACCTGTGGTGGTTGCATCCGTCTCGGGACATGACGTCAAAGTGCTCCTCGACTACTACGCCCATCCGGACAACACTGCTCAGCGGCGCATGATGGATACAAGTGATGACTTCAATGCCTGAGCTTGCTGGCGCAGGAAGGCAACCGTGGTGAAATCGTGGGGACCGAAAAGGGAAAACGGGCTTCGGAGTTGCTTCCGAAGCCCGTTTTAGGTTCAAATCTTGGTGGACCGTGTAGGGCTCGAACCTACGACCCGCTGATTAAGAGTCAGCTGCTCTGCCAACTGAGCTAACGATCCACGTTCGAGAAGATAATACCTGAGCGAACTCGTTTGATCCACAGTCCTTGCATCCTGTTTCAAAGCCATTGAATCTTGAGAACCCAAAATTCTTTGAGGAGAAAGCAGATGGCGAGTCGTTCCAAAATTTGAAAATACTCCCTCTGAATCAAGTCATCAACTCTCTAGTTTTGTCGATACTTTGATTGTTCTGTTTGCTAACGAAGAACAAAGATCGATTGCGACAGTATGCGTATGAGCTATAGCTCCCAAGCAAGCCAGTCCCAGGATCCAGTCTCTAGAATATTGAAGACTCATTCTATGGTGGTCATTCGACAGTTTCGAAAGGAAGATACTCAAAAGGTTGTCGAAGCTGTCAAAGCAGCATTTGATTCTTATGGATTCAATTGGTATGAAGATGGATATTGCGCCGACCTTTATGATATTGCGACGCACTACCCTGCACCAGATCACGGTTTTTGGGTGATCGAACATGATGGCGAGGTTTGTGGTTGTGTGGGAGTCTCTTATTTCGAGCCCATTGACCAAAAAACTGCACTAGAAACTCACAGAATCGCTGGAGCAGATTGCGAGCTCCACAGGCTCTATATTCACCCTGACAAGCGTGGAAACGGTTTTGGAAAATTGCTTTTGGATCAGGTTGCACAGGCTGCAAAAACCCAAGGATGTCAATTGATGGAAATTTGGAGCGACAAGAAACTGGAGCACGCACACACACTTTATATGAGGGCCGGAGCCAAGATGATGAGCGAGAGGATCTGCCCAGGCGATCCAGATGAAAGTCCGGAATATGGCCTGGGCTTGCCACTCGGCAACTATTCTTGAACGTTTACCTGAGCAAATTCAAGAGAATAGCATGGGCTCGGTGTTGCAGAAAGCCCCGTTTTGCGGATTGTGATTCGTGCTGCAATTTCCCCAGTTGATTGGTTCACATAGTTGCTTAAGGTTCCCCCAGCATTGCCAACAAATGTGTTATACGAAGTCGCCAAGGAAGCATCAAGCAGCTCATCATCCAATGAAGTTGAGTTGTTCAGCATCAACAATCGAATATTGAAAACTCCAGCGTTATCAGCTTTGGCCTTCACTCTGAAATCAAGTTGACCCGGGGTTTTTATACTCGTGGTATAGCGTAACTGTGTATTGATGAATGGCGATGTCAAAGTCGGAACTAATGCTTTGCAAACGACCTCTGCATTGGCGTCATCATTGGCAAGACTGGCAAGGTTTCCGGTCGTGAGCTGGCCCAAATTGAATATCTGGCTCGTTGGAGCGAGTGTCTCGGCTCCTGCCGTCATTTGAACTCGCCATACTCCACGACCAAAAGTTCCTGCATTCAAATATCCTGTGCCAGAAACTGCGACTAGTGCATCGATTTCTACATTGGGAAGGCCGCGAGAGCCCGTGAACTCCGTCCAAGTCGCACCTGAATTTATCGTTCGCCAAACGCCTCCGTCATTGCCAACATACCAATGGGTGGTGGGTCGCTGAGGGTCTCGGGCAAAGCAAATGTGGTGGATATCTGGCAACCCAGAAGTCGCAGAAACCCAAGATGGGGCTGCGGCTGAAGTGTTGGTACACCTTAAGACTTTCGCAGTCCCAGTTCCGCCCATCACAACAATTACGTCATTGGCGTTCGTCGAGGAGACGTTAATGTCCATTACGGTAGCCACTGGAATTCCGTCGGCTGCTCCCTGCCGATCAATCCTTGCCCAACTTGTTCCAAAATTTGTGCTCATCCAAAGCTGATTTTGCATGCTGACATACAGTCTGTTACTATCAGTTTTTGCCGCTGCGAATGCCTGGATTACACCTCCAAAAGCTTGATTCCCAAGTTTTTGTGACCATGTATTAGTAGCGCGGTTATATCGATTCAAGTAATTTGTGTTCGCATAAACCAAATCTGGGTTGTTGGGATCGAACCAAAGCTTGCCAATAAACGGCGTCGAATGCCCGGCCCAACTCGGTGTAATTCCTGTTCTCGAAGTGAATGAGTTGTCTGTGCGTTCGATGTTTTGGTTGTACCAAGAATGATACTGGTTGGCCGGGTTGGAGGGGTTAATCAAACACCCTGCGCCGTCTCCAGCCCCAGGGTTCAGCCAATTGTTCACGTCCCCAAATGAGTGCGGAGAGGCGTTGTCTTGGGTACCTCCCAGAGCATATGCAGCATTTGTGGGGTGCATTGCCAGAGTATAAAACTGAGTAATCCCCAAGAGCCGATTGAGCATTGTCCAAGTTATGGTGTCTGCTGTGGAACTATAAACAGACTTATACACGCCACCATCGTTGCCGACCAGAACCTCCAGCGGATTCGCGGGATTCACGGCAAAACTGTGTTGGTCATTATGTGTGATCGCTGTTCCGGTATATGTGGCCGTCCAATTTGCACCGCCCATATTACGCCAAGTTGCACCACTATCTTTCGACATTGCAATATCGATAAGTCCTACATAGACCATGTCTTGCGTTCCCAAGAACGATGTTCCGATATGGAAGTCGTACCATCCTTGGCCCCATTGGTTCGAAAAATTGTTGGTCGTATCGGTCCAAGTTGTGCCCGTGTCAATTGTCTTTCGAATTTTCTGCCCGCCGACATCCAAAACGTAGACCACGCCGGGATTGACTTTTGAACATGCGACATCTGTGACCGATGTTCCCAAACTGGGGATTGTAACCAGTGTCCAACTGGCACCATTATCACTCGACTTATAGACCTTGTTCCCTCCCGTACCAATGATCCAAAAAGTTCGAACCCCTGAAACAGAAGTCGAGACGTCCACCCCACACCAATCACTCGCGATATTGAGCGAAACTGACCAGGTTTGGCCGCTGTCCAAAGATCGATAAACTCGTCCCGTCCCCGAGCCCCGACCAGTCGTCGCAATTACGATATTCGGATTATCTGGATTGTAAGCTAGGTCACTTACCGCCGAACCTCCCATTACAGAAAATCCAGTTTGAGTCCAGGTTGATCCTCCATCGCTTGACCTCATGACCCCAAATCCAATTGAATCTCCACCGTCAAAATCTCCTGTTCCTGCAAGGATTTCTTGATTGTTTTGTGGATTCACAGCTACGGAACTGACTCCCATCAAAGGCCATCGATCTCCTAGAGGAATCCAGTTCACTCCAGAGTCTGTGGTCTTCCAAACTCCGCCTTTTGAAGCACCTGCATAATAAGTTCCGGCAGTTATTGGGTCATAAGCAAGAGCGTTGACCCGGCCTACACAAGGCCGCACACCGTAATAAGTACGATAAGGAACGTCGAGATTTCGAGGGCCAATGAACTCCCATTGGGGGCCAGAAGTTGGATTAACCTCACCCATCGATCCGAGCCTCTTTTGGGCCAAATCAAATATTCCTGAATAGTCAATTCGATCACGAGGAAAAGAGCGCTCTCTCATTCTCTGCAAGTAAGCCTGAAGCCGGTCAAGACCAGAAATTTCCCGATCTTTTTCTTCGAGTCCCTCAGCTCTGGCATGCCATTCCCAAGCCGACTCAAATTCACTGAGCTCGCTTGATAGGTTCTTGCAACTCTTGTTGAGATAATTCGAGGCATCAAATACGGGCTCGATACTTTCGACTCGGCTCACCGAGGGCCGAAGCTTTAATTTCTTGAGAACTGAGGTCGACATTTCCGGTCTTAAGACAACATCGAACGATCCATCAGTATTCTGCTTCGTGACTTTGCCAATGCCTTGAACAAGCCGGGAAACATAGGCGATTGTTGCAAATTTTGACTTAAGTTCAATCCGAATTTGCGGTGCAAATTCGGCGTGGGAAATCTGAGTGCAAAGTGCAAGAGCAAGCAATGGAGCCTGTCGAAAGAAATTCATGAAAAGCCTCGAAAGCAAACGTTGCTGCAAGAATTGAGCCAACACTTCTCAACAGCCAGTTACCATTTTTTCATATCAAGGTTATCGTGCGCCTTTAATTTCATAAGATTTCCTTAATTTCCTAGCAATCAATACAGGTTTTGACAAACAAAAACCTGGCTCGATGACATTCATCGAGCCAGGTATCGTTGGTTTTTCGCCGGTAGCTTAGAAACCGCCGCCCTTTCCACCTTTACCCCCGCGACCGCCTGCAGCTGGGCCACCGGGATTGTTCTTTCGCATCTTTTCCATTTCGGCTTGCATCAGCTTGGTGTACTTTTCAAACTGAGACGAAGTGAGAATCTTCTTCATGGCTGCCTGATGTTCATCTCGCATTTGCTTCATCATGGCGCCCATCTTTTCTCGATCAGGCTTTTCTCCACTCTTTTGCATCTTTTCCCGCATGGCTTTCATTTTCTCGCCCTGCGCTTTTCTCATGGCCTCGATCTTCTTGTTCTGATCAGCAGAAAGTCCAAGTTGATCTAGAACCTTCTTTTCCATTCCTGCCATGCCCATGCCTGGTCCGCGTCGTTCGCCACCCTGCTGCTTACCTGCGCCAGCGCCAGCGCCACCTCTTGGGCCAGCGGATTGAGCGAAGGCGAAGGAGCACATCAAGAGCGCTGTCATAACTACAAAAACTTGCTTTTTCATTCTCATCCTCGCGGATATGTTTGATCCGTTATCAACTTAAACGCATTTAGTGATCATTTGTTCAGTGAGCCTGGGCCCTTCCCAGCTTTCTCAAAAACACGACCAAAGGTAGAACTAAGAGAGTGCAAGGTTCAGGAGCGGGTGCTGGCTGCATGATTAAGGGATCATTGTCAATTTCTTCAATTGGTAAATATTCGAGAGAAACCGATTGAATTCTGGGAATTCGAGATTGAGGACTTTTAAGTACCTGAATGCGTTTGATCGGTTGATCCAGAAGCGGATTTCGTTCCATGCCAAACCAAACCCACTGAAACCTGTGCGTAATTGAGTTAAAGTACCATTGACCATTTAATCCAATTCCTGGAGCATCATTAAGCTCTGCGGCGCCATCGGATTCATCGACTTTGGCACTCATTTCGTATTTGTTCATGGACGATGTCAAGACAGAATCGTACTTGGCGGTTCCAAATGAGGGTTCACTGCCAAATGAGATCAAAGAGATTGAAAAAACTAATAGAAGGATCCAAAGAATCTTTCTCACTACTCATACTCCAAATTTGATTTGGTCTAATTCTCTATTTTCATATTGAAGAGTGTTTGTGACATTTCTGGGGTGAATGTCATGTTGAATTACCAGCATTTTTTGGGCTAAGGGTGCGGGTAAAACGAGATCATGAAGCTTCGTGCCTTGCCCGCAATGGTCATTTTTGGCCTCTTGCCACACCTTGGGTGGAGCCAAAACAAGACCTATTTGGCTCTGGGGGATTCGGTTGCTTGGGGCTACCAGCCCAATGATACGAGTCGAGGGCCAGGGGACAAAGGCTATGTCAAGATTGTCGCGGATTGGTTGACGACTATTCAAGGAGGAACTCGACCCAAGTTGATTAATCTCGCTATTCCTGGAGAGTCCACTGCCAGTTTCTACGACACATCTGAAATTGGCGGGCTCCTCAACTCGAATTATCCAGTCATCTTTCGAAAATCTCAGTCTGGCCTTTTCGTAGATAAAGTTAATGCAGAACTAGCTTCGGGGAGACAGATCACGAATGTAACATTCGCTCTCGGTGCAAACGACTTGCTAGATCTTCAGACTTCGCAATTTCTTGCGATGCCCTTGGATCAACAAAAAGCCATTGTCGATTCAACTCTTGTGGCTGCCAATACCAAATTGACCCAAGAATTCACTCTCATACGACAATATTGTCCTACAAGTAAATTAACAATAATCGGCTATTACAATCCTTATGGTGCTTATCCAGGCTCCGCAGAAGAGCTTATTTCAACCTATGCAATTCCAAAGCTCAATGCTTTGCTGGCAAGGCAAGCCAAACATTTTGGAGGATTCTTCCAATCTGTTTATCCACTATTTGTTGGCAACGAGCTCAACCTCACGTGGATCGCCGATAACGATGTGCACCCAAAGCAGAGCGGCTATAACCTCATTGGTCAAGCCGTTATTGGAAGAATCGTTACGAACGTGGGGCAAATTCCACCAGGTTCATGAGAGCGTTTCAGTCACTGATTTTGAAACGAGATCCGCGATTGAGTCTTGTTTGGACATCTTAAATTCTTGCGGGGTGCCGAGAAACACAAGTTGGCCTTGGTCCAGGAAAGCGATACGGTCGGCGACCCTCATCACACTTGATACGTCGTGGCTGACAACGATACTCGTAGCCCGAGTGCGTCTTGATGTTTCGACAATGAGTTGGTCGATTGAATAAGCTGTCACAGGATCTAAGCCACTTGTCGGCTCGTCATACATCAAGACATCCGGGGTCATGGCCAAAGCCCGTGCTAATCCCACTCGCTTTTTCATCCCACCACTGAGCTCATTTGGCATTAGATTCTCGGTTCCTTGTAATCCGACTTCTTCTAAATGTTTGGCCACAAGATTTTTCATTTCTTGATGAGACAAGGGTGTTTTTCTTCGAACACCAAACAAAACGTTTTCAGCGACATTAAGATAATCAAAGAGCGCTGCATATTGAAAAACAAGACCGACTAGTTTTTGGGCTTTTTCAGTTTCGACCTTCATACTGGTTTCGTCATAAAGCACATCTCCTACCTGAATGGTGAGTAGCCCTGCCATACATTTTAGCAAGGTGGTTTTTCCGCCCCCGCTGCTCCCCATAATCACAAGGATTTCGCCCTTTGAGACATCAAAACTGATATCGTTGAGAACCTTTTTTGTTCCAAAACTATGAGACAATTTCTGAACAGATATCACTTAATGGACACCCACCGGATTGCCTTCTTGGCTCGCCTTTCGAACACGTTGAATCGTTTCTTCAGTAACTTCTTTTTCAAAGGCCCGAAACCGATCAAGCTCAAAGCCGTGCTTCAATGCCATTTGCCGAGTTTCGTCCACTTGCTCCACACTGACATCCTTACCCAGTGTGAACGATTCTAAGCGATTTTCTAAAGCAAGCATCATGGTTTCGCTCATGCAGGCATAAGCAGTCCCTTTTGGAAATCCGAAGTCAAAGTGAAAATCTACTGGCCCAGGAACCTTAACGATTCCTCCTTCAATAACTAAAACATCTGGTCTGTCTTTCGCCACTTTGATGCTTACATCCCTTGGTCGCGATACATCGCAAATTACTGACCCTGATTTGAGATGGTGAGGTTCGACAATGGCACCACCCGCACTCGTAACGGTGACTACGGCGTCCGCATTTCTCAGATCCTCGAGATCTATGCTTGCGATTGAGCCAGGAATCGTAGCAGCCACGGCTTCTGTTCGGGCAATGTCTCTTCCAACAAGCCAAGTTTTTGCAAAGGATCGACCCAAAACTTGGGCACACGTTCTTCCGATCGAACCTGTCGCCCCAACCACAGCAAGGTTAGCCATGAGAGGCTCAATTCCCAAAAGTTGGCATGCCTTAAGAACACCATCGATCGCAGTGGCGACCGTATAACTATTCCCAGTCGTCACGGGGATGGGTGAGTTCTTTGCGATCGTTACTCCGCCATCGCCCACAACGCTCGTAAACGCTCCTAAGCCGATAATCTGGGCTCCTTGGCTGGCAGCAATTTCGGCGGCTTGGATGATCTTTTCGTAACTATGCTCAACAGGCATGCCTCCTGTCATCATCGCTGGTGTGAGCGGAACACCCACAAAAATACCGTTCGTCTTGGCTCCTGTTTTACTTTCAACACCAGTTATTTCGCTAATGATTTGAGGTTTCATTCGCTTCATGATGGATTCTAGAAATCCATCTGGGAGATACCGTGCAATGGGGTATCTCTTGGCCGCCTGTTTTGGCGAAAGTGGGTGAATGACAAAAGCAAATCGATTCAAAATTTCACGTTCAAGTTTACCGACGGCTCAATCAATCAATTCTCGCGACATGCCTAATCATTCAAAGTGATAACTTCTGGCGACCAACCCAGCTCATCGAGCTTAGTTAGATAATCATTTTCGGTGACCTGTGGTTGGGGCTTGCCAATGAGTGTGAGCAGGACACCTTCCATGACATTCGTTGCAAACGATTCTCCACCCATGACAGGAGTCGTAGTGATCAACCTTGTAGCTCCGGTTGACTTGAGCCACTCCAAGTCTGCTTTCCTCACGGTCTGCGTCAGAATTGTCTTGCCATATAAATGGTCTGGGGCGTAACGACGAATATAGTGCCAGTCTCCGGCGACCATTGTGGCCCAATCGAAAACCTCCTTATATTTGGGTTTTCTTACCTCTTGTTTTTCACCCGTAGGATAAAACCACTTAAACGGGCAGGCTGTTACGATTGGCAAAATGATGTTGGCCAGCCGACTTACAGTTTTGTAAGAACGAATTTTGATGGGAAGACCGAGTCCAAAAAGAAAATCGCCATAGATGAGATTTGGGCAGTATTTGTCGAGCGCTTGCGCCATGCCAAACCTGTCGACAGCGCTCACGAGCAATACCCTTTCTTTTTGGAAATCAATTACGCCGGATTCTTGTAGTCGTTCAATAGTCTTGCGTTCGAGTGTATGTTTGAGCCCACCACCATCAACGATCGGAGTCGATTTGACATTCTTTATCAGCCCAAGGATTTCACGAAAAGCATATCGCTTGTTTTCAGTGGAAAGATAAATATCGGCTCCGCCAACTCCAAGAGCCGCAACCTTTCCATCAAGCTCTTCCATAAGATTCTTGAACTTTTCAAAACTTCCATCGGTACCTTTACGCTCAATGATAAAGCGCTGGCCAAGAATTTCGGTTTCATGAATCTTGTCTCGTTTGCTGGTTCCCAAAGAAACAGAAACAACTCTTTTCGCATCCATTTTTTTTGGCCTAATAAATTGCGATGACTTCGATCTCAACGTCGACGTTCTTGGGAAGTCCTGCAACAGCAACCGTTGACCGGGCGGGCGGATCGCTTTCGAAGAATGCACCATAAACCTCATTCACTGTTGCAAAGTGATCCATGGTGCTCAAAAAAATTGTTGTCTTTATGATGTTCGTAAATCCCAGACCGGCGCTTTCCAGCACAGAACGAATATTGACCATAACCTGATGGGTTTGCTCTCTCACATCACCTTCTACAAGAGTGCCATCCGGTCTAAGGGCAACCTGCCCACTACAAAAGAGAAACCTGCCTTCTGCCCTTATGGCTTGTGAATAGGGTCCGATGGCTGCAGGGGCATTTGGAGTGGAATGCACTTCGCGAAACATGATCGAAGATTACCCACGGCTCTTGGCAACACGAAAGCCAAGATTGCTAAAGGATGCTTTTGGCATCACTTGCCCAACATCACGAGAATTGAAAAAGCAACAACTTTTTTGGCTGCACCACCAACTCCCACCTCGGCCGTGCACCTTTTTGGTGTTTTTTTCTCCGGGTAGGTATCCCGTACAGAACTCAAACACATTGCCGTAGACGTCGTAGAGCCCCCACGGATTTGGCAGAAAGCTTCCGACCGGAGAAGTTGTTAGAAAACCATCAGTAACATCCGGCTTGCGATGATCTTTTCCTAACCAAATGTTAGCGTAGTCCCTAATTGACTCTGTGTTTTGATCAAAAAAAGTATCAGATTGTGAGCCGCATCGTGATGCGACCTCCCATTCATCTAGGCTTGGCAACCTGACGCCAGCCCATTTGCAATAAGCCAAAGCGTCTTGATAACAGATTCCTGTTACTGGGTGAGTTCCCTTCCCTTCTAAATTGTCCCTCGACTTTCCGTTAGGGTTCTTCCATGTCGCAGACTTGTCTTGAATCCATCGAAATTCGGCCAAGCCAGGTTCAAAAACCATGGAATTATGGAGTTTTTCGGCCACAGTGACATAACCGCTTGCCTTGACAAATTCTAAAAACTGATCATTCGTGGTTTCGAATTTTGCAATGGCATATTTCGAGAGCTTGACTGACCTCTTTGGATTCTGAATGCTGTCTTTATGTCCCACTGAATATGTGCCATCTGGAATTTCAACCCAGTCGAATTTTGGCGCACTGGCGAGCGCAATGAAACAGATCAACATTTAGTGTTTGTGATAGAAATCCTTCGCCATATTGATGATTGCTTGAACAGTTTCTGATGTTGCAATTTTGCTATTTCTGTAATTTGCGTTTTCGCCATAAAAATCTTCATAGATCTTTGAGCTTTTGAATGCCTGAAAATTGCCTTCTTTCATCAATATCATAAGGAGAGTCAAGATATCATGATCTCGCGAGTCTGCCTGGTAGGCTGCAAGTAAATCTGGGACAATTTTGTAGCTGTTGATTTGATATAGCGCCTGTTTCAAATTCAAGCCAACTCTCTTCTTCTCCTTGATGAGTTGCCTTATGGTTCCCAACATGGCGTCTTCGTTTTCCTCAATAAAATCAACTTGCCTTTTGCTATAACTCGCTTCGTCGAAAGCATCTGGGAAAAAAGATTCGATCAGTTTTTCCGAACCCGGAATAGGGGGCATGGCATCACACATTTGTGCATAATCTTCGCAATGAAGTAGGCAATAACTTACTTTTTCTTGAGTTGTAAGACCATTCCAAGCCCCGTCACTAATTCTCAAATTCTCATCTCGATCTCGCTTTGTGGACTTGATGAGCATTTTGACTTTTTTCAATCCAATTTTCGGCTCGATCACCAAACGGCGGTACTTCTCATAAGATTTCGTTGCCGAAGTGAGATCATCTTGAGATTTGGCAACACCTACGGAAAAGCAAAGACAAGAAACGAGGAGAAGGCAGGCGACTTTTGAGCGCATATCTTCTTATTCTGACGCTTGAAAACTCTAAAGAGTGTGACTATTCCTGCAATATTGAACTGACCGTTGCACAAAGACTCCGATAAAGCGGCGAGCCATAGCCGAACCCTGTTTCAAGCTTTTGAGTTCGACCCCGGATTTCATTAAACAGATCGAGCTCGCGGCATTGGAATGCCGATTGTGCAAGCGTGACTTCTGCAATATAGCTATGCACTGTCGTTGGAGCAAGGAGCCGAATTCGATCGATTTCTGCCAGAGAATGCTTGCTTTTTCCTTGAGCCAATTCAAAAAAGACTCGTTGAATTTCGACCAAATAGGCCGTTCCTTCAAGATTCATTCGATCGGCTGCTTTACTCGCGAATTCCAACCAATCTGAGGCTGAAGCTTCGTCTCCGATTTTCTGGCAAATTCGCGCTAAATCCAAAGCTGAATTGAGTTGGCCGGCACAAGGCTCAAGCGCAAGGACTCGACTTCTTAAGTCAGACAGCCTTTTCGCATCGGCCCTTTCTGGACGAGGTATGACTTTGAGGGCATAAATTGCAGTTTGTAAGCCGACATTCCATGAATTGGAATCTTTATTCAGATTTCTTTTGAGCCATGGCCAAACTTCCTTAAATGATTCTCCATCGCCAATAAGTTGAAACATCTGCAAAAGATCACAAATACGTTGATCAGAATGTTCTTGGAATCCCGCTGCCAAATCGAGAGCGCGAAAAACTGAAAACTGTTGAAGACTCCCGCTCTGTAAAAACATCGAACCCAAATTTTCAAGTTCCAAGATAGGCGATTGGTTCTGGATAGCACTGGATAAAGAATCAGTCTCGAGAACGTTGAGTCCGCACGCTTCGGCTTGCATTTTGAGCGATTCTGGATCGGGTATTCGTTCTCCAGTTTCATATCGATGGAGGCTCGCCAGGCTAATTCCGGTCGATGCACTCACGTCTTGCAATCTAATTCCTAGCGATCGTCGCCGTGATCTCAAAAGCCGGAGCAAGGGCCGATGAACCGTTCTCCGGGAAGTAGAAGACCAGTCAGGAACGCTTCTCGAAGATAGCGATTTATGAAACGTCGAATCTTCACCATAACCGAGCAGCGAAACGAGCTTCTTGATTTCCTCCTTCGTGGGAGTTCCAGATCCGGCTTCCCACCTCTTAAGGCTGGCAGGGGAAACACCAAAGATTTCGCTTGCTCTTGCAACCGAAATCTTCGCGCATTTTCTCGCTGATCTCAATATCGAAGCTGATTCAACAATCGACATTCTTTTTCAGTTTATGCTTTTTTCCACTTTGTGAGCCACTTTTGCTTATTCACTTGCTTACAAAACGATGTCTACTGACAATGTGGCAGAAAACTGCCTAACAGTGAACACTATGAAAACTAACATTCTTTCTTGTCGGCTCGCAACAGGTCTGCTTTGTGGATTATCAATCATTTTGACGACAAATGCACAGGCTCAGATCTCTAATGGAGGATTTGAATCAGGTTTAGCGTATCCAAGTGGGCCAAACATTTTCACGGCAGGAACACCAAACCCTTGGACTGCAACGGTATTCACCCCGGACTGCTATGACAATTCTGGAGCCGATGGCTGGGGGCTTTCTGGCATTGCCGCTTATGGCGGAATGTTCCAAAATATGTTTGCATTTCAAGGGCACAGGTTCCTTGGTTTCGGCGCAGGCACGACGTTCGGCGAAGCATTCAAACAAACTATGTCCCCACTGACAGCGGGAAACCAATACACGATTTCCGCTCAAATGGCCGTCGATGACCTTGGAAAATCGAACAGTACTTTTGGAGGTCCATATAATGGCCGAGGAACGATCGATGTGCTCATCAACGGAGTAAGCGTTGGTCAATTTGCGCAAAACACTTTGACATACACATGGGAACAACGATCGGTGACTTTCATCGCACCTGTGGCCTCGTCCTATACCGTTGAATTCGTTGCCCAGACCGATGCTTTAACCCGAGCCCCAAGCTATATGGCGCTTGACGACATCAACGTCGTTCCTGAGCCAGCAAGTCTTCTTGTTGCTGGAATCGGTATTGCAGGAGTTATTAGAAAGAAGATTCGACGCTAATTTAAAACGAAGGACCGCTCATCACGAGCGGTCCAATTGCACTAGGTTATTATCGTTTCATATTGATGAGATCTTGAAGCATTTCATCAACTGTGGTTACAACCTTCGTGTTGGCTTGGAAGCCACGCTGAGTCACGATAAGATCAGTAAATTCGTTCGAAATATCGATATTTGACTGTTCTAGGAACCCAGAGTTGACATATCCACGACCACCTGTTCGAGGAGCACCAACAACCGGAATACCGGAGTTGTCTGTGGCTCGCCAAAGGTTCGATCCTTGTCTCTCCAAACCGTTTGCGTTGGGAAATATTGCCAGCGCGACTTGACCTAGTGGCCGAGTCAAGCCATTGGTGTAGAGACCGGTAATGATGCCATCTGTGCTCACAGAGAACTGAGATAGCGAACCTGGTGCAAAACCATTTTGGCTACTCAACTGAACCTGCATTTCCGAAGCTCTTTGAAAGACATTGCTGAAATCCAAATTGACTGGAAATGCGGGAATGCCACTTGCAGCCGGAGGAGTAACTGTCATGATTCCAGGAGATCCAGACTGAAGATTTCCTGTTGAAGGATCAAAAACGAGAGATCCACTTCCTGCCACTGTGTCGCCGTTGCTTCCAGACAATGACCAGTTCCACTGGTTTGCATTTGTGGAGTCTTCAGTCAAGGTCAGGGTCACCAAGTGTTCCGTACCCAAGGTATCAAAGACACGCATGGTAAACGATGTTGATTGCGTACCGGCAGTGTTGAATGCCCGTGAGTCCAGGTTGCCTGCAATCGTTGCGTCAGTTGTCACCTGGACAGCTGTTCGAGCGCCGATTGGAATTCTTAAAGAAGAATTCGGCCCGATAGGTTGGTTGGTGTCGATATTGCCAGTTGCAGGATCGGCTGTCCATCCCATCATGCGCTCGCCAGTGGCTCGGTGAACAAGGTCACCATTGGCGTCGAGGTCGAAAGCGCCGTCTCGTGAATAGCTAATTCCTGAACCATTGCTCACCACAAAGTAACCGTTTCCTTGGATCGCAAAGTCAGTCGGTCGATTTGTTGCGTTGAGCGATCCCTGCTCCGTGTTGACATCCGTGCCAGCAACGAGAACACCTAGTCCAAATTGAACAGGGTTAGTACCACCCAAGGTGCCAGTTGGACGTGCAGCACCACGGAGAGTCTGAGCCAACATATCTTGAAATGTGACACGGCTACCCTTATATGCGGTTGTATTGACATTGGCAAGGTTGTTGCCAATAACGTTCATTCGAGTTTGTTGTGCTTTGATGCTGGCAACGCCAGCGAGCATGGCTTGTAACATGGTCTAATTTTCCAAAAGTTTTTTTCGTGACAAGTTGTCACGTTGTCAGAGACCGCGTGTTACTTTGAACTCTTCAGGTTCATCGAGAGCATCTGCGCACTATCCCCGTACACAGTCCTGCAAATTCACGCAAGTCAATTGGTCTGGTCGCGAAATCGTTTCAAATGTCGGTCATGCAATAACTGCACTATCGATATTTGTGAAAACGTTCTCCTTAAGTCGTTCTTTGTCAACGGCCGTGATAACCGTTCTATTCTTCACGCTTACAACTAGAGCAACATCGTCCACCATAATCAGCGTTTCTCTTGCTCCTTTTGTCGCAGCCTTGTCCACTCCGTTCATCACTCGCTCCCATGCTTGGTTGTCGAGCTGCAATTCTCGACTTTGCAAGCGAGTCTTTGCGTGTGCGCTGACTTTGAGCCGGTCGGTAAGAAGTGATTCAAAATCGACTCCACCAGCACGGTTCTGCTGTTTGGCCGGTTCAATCCGGTTTTGCAGCATCTGCTGGATCTGCGTGTTCTGAATTTGACTACTCATATCGATTCTCAACTAGAGACGGACGAGCGGATTCAAATGGGGCAGACCATTTTTGGGCTACCCCATAGAACCTATTAGGCCGCAATCTCCCGGACATTGCCGATTTTTACGTCGACCAATCCTCCATTGGTTTGGTCTTTGATCGTAATAATTCGATCACCATCTTTAACAGAGACTTTGAGAACCTGGCCTGTGACAAGTGAGTTCTCACCATTGTCAGTCAAGGTTCGCACTGCTGTGACAGTTTTGCCAATCATGGTCGAGGCTTGGCTAAGCTCCATTGAGTTTTGGAGTTTGCCAATTCCTTCGACTGTTCCAAGCTGTGCCATTTGAGCATAGAAATCAGCATCTTTCATCGGTTCCAGCGGATTCTGGTTCGCCAATTGAACTGTCAACAACCTCATAAAAGTATTGATATCGAGTTCTTGCTTCTTCTGTGTCGCAACGCCATATACTTGGTTGTCGAACGCTGTGGGAGTGATTGCGGGCATTTCTTTGTCCTTCTTCCTTAAGCCACCAGGTCGACGTTAGACGTCACTCCCTTGTAGCCGGTCGGTCTGTTCTCGGTCGAAATTGATGAGTTTGATCCCATGCTGGCTTGCAAATTGGCCGTTCTTTGGGCTTCTTGGAACGACTGTTGACTTTGCTGACCATTTCCCTGTGCTTGATTACTTGGCTCTTGGCCAACATTGAAGCTGTTCATGGACAAGCCTCGACTTTCAATCGTGTGAAGCAAATCAGTTTTGTGAAATTGAAGCGCATTTCGCACGTCGTCGTTTGAAGTCTTGATCTCTGCATCGACTTTGTTTCCAAGAGCCTTCACAGTTAAGGTCACGTCGCCCAGGTCATAAGGATTGAGCTTGATGGTCACCGATCCGCTTCGCCGTGCCATCACCATCGATTCCAATCGATCAGTGATCTGCTTTGAAACCGATGCAACGGTTTCATCTGGCAAAGTAGACTTCGGGTTCACCTTAACAGTCGTCGGGCTTTCAAGCTTATGAGCAGATGTCGCAACTGTTGTTTCGGGTTGTACATCCAGCGTGTTATCTTTGGCATCCACCTTTTCGTCTTCAATGACTGAAGTGGACTTGTTGCTCGCAATTTTTAGTTCCGAAGAATCTGATAGAACAGTTGGCATGGCCACTTTGGCGCCTATTGAGACTTCTGATCCAGGATTCCCACTATCTACTGGGAATTCAATTTTCGATCTCTCATTGCCTGGAGGGTTATTTCGAACCGGTGGCTGAAGGTTGATCCCATTACCGTTGCCAGGTTTATCCAGCTTTGGCATGGGCCCCGTGTCGCTATGTTGTCCACCGACTTCAGATGCTTGGTCCGAATTGTCGCTTACGGGTGGAGGAACTTGGTTACTTATCCCGTTTCCGCGGCTCTCAACCGGTTTCGGTTTGATCCCGCTTCGATCGATCTTGTCAGTATCCGAGCTACCGTTTCCAAAATGGGTAATTCCATTGGAATTCGTCGTTCCGTTTCCATTTCCTTCAACTGGTTTTGGAGTAGGATTCGGCCTTCCAAGATTGATTTCAGAAGCGCCATTTCCGCCATCTTCAAGAACTGGAGGTGGAACCTGACCACTGTTGTCTAGCCCGCCCGGAGGTGGAACTTGACCAATGTTGTCTAGTCCGCCCGGAGGAGGAACTTGACCCGTGCCACTACCACCAATTGTCCCAATTGGAGGAGGAACATTGTTGCCTTGCTGAAATGGGAGAGGGCCAGGGTTTCGCCCTACATTCGAGCTGCCAGCTGGAACAGTATTCATATCTGGTCGCCCTAACATTTGGCTGCCCGAACGATCGACTAATTGATCAGGTCGCCCCAATTGAATCGCGGAAAGGTCGAGCTCGCTGACCATATTGGCATCAAGCACTTGGCCCGAAGAAACGACTTCACCTGTTAGCCCCGTAACTTCAATCGTCGCTTGACCTTGACCCGTTGGAGGCATTTCGTTTGTCTCTGGTCGCCCCAAGATGGGTACATCTCTTCCAAGATGTTGGGCAGGAAGTGGGACAGGCGTTGGCATGGGTGTTCGGACCATGTCGATCATCTGAGCGGCTGTCAGCGGAGTTACGCTTTCTGGCATTGTTGCCTTTGCTAGCAAGCCGGAAAGTATCTGCCGAACCTGAACAGGGATTTGAGTTGACTGGGCAATGGCCTGAAACAACGGCTGAACGCTCTGATCTTTCGAAACAGTGAGGTTGGCCGTATCGGTTCCAAATGTGCCAAGAAGATCAACAATTCCCGATGAAGTTGGAGGAAAAGCTATTGCCTTGAGTTGATCTTGAATTTCGGGCAAACCCAACTTTGCTGTGAAAGTTGAATTGAGATTTTTGATTGACTGAAAGAGGTCCAGCATATTCTCGGGGGCTTTCTGCCCTGGACGAGGTGCTTCCTTTTCATTCTTGATCGTCGATGTTGGAGGATCGGTAGAATTTGACTTCGTTGTCGCCTCAACACCATTCTGGGTTGGGCGCCCTAAAGGCGTCTTTCTTATCGATTCCCCGCTATTGACGACCTGCGTCGCTTTTAGCATGAGGATGTCCATGTTGGCTCCTTGGAGTCTTTAGCTCCATGTGAAATGGTCGGCAAGGTACACCAGCAAAATTAGCGGTCGGGCCAAAATATTTTTGACTTTTTTCGCTTTCTGCCATACTTCAAGTCAGTTCCAAACAGATGTATCAGAGTCTTTGTTGGAGCGACTGAGCGAAAGATGGGCAATTGTCGCCGTTCGTTCGATTTTTTCGACTCTGATAAATAAGAGAATTAGAGTTGCCAAAGATGGCGAGAAAAGCAAAGACCGAACCACAAGCCGATCCAACACCAACAAAAAAGGCTACAAAAAAGACGACTGTATCCAAGACCGAGCCCAAGAAATCGGTTGTGGCAAAACCAAAAGTTGCACCAAAAGTTGATCCTGTAATCGAAAAAAAAACTGAGCCCTCCGCAAAGCGAAGAACTCTTCTCGAAGAAGTCGAAGCTGAGAGAATCGCGATGGCTGAATCCGCAAAAATTCGAAAGAATTCCAAAGTGGTTGCAAAGTCAAAGGAACCCGAATCCTTGGCACCTCAAGAACGCCCAAAGGCTCGGAAGAAACCGGAACCAGTGGTTCCAGAAGTTGCTGCTAAGTCTCCGAAAAAACGCATTGCTAAGCCTGTCAAGAAACAGAAGTCCACGACCAGCAAGCCGACCGATTCTGTTGGGGCCAACGAAGCATTACCCATTCCAACTTGGAGAAAGCCACAGCCCATTCAAATTAAGTCGATCGAAGCTCCGATAGAAGATCCTCAAGACAAAAAAACAGAGGAACCCTTTTCGGCCCGCAAATCAAAATCGAAGAGTCGCTTAGAAAATCGCAAAGAACGCGATCAAAAATCAAAATCAACACCGCGCGAAGTCACTGAGGAAATTGAGTCTGCGGAAGAGATTGCCACTGATTTCGTTTCACGGGAACCTATAGCGGTTCCAGAAAATGCCGCTCAGGTCGCTGTTGTCAATGGAATTCCAACAATCCTATATCAAAACGAGATCATTCCACCTCTCTTCTTTTTTGCCTCGGCCATGGACGAATCCTCGCTCAACAATGCTTTGGAACAGATTAAGCTGGCGAGCGAAAATGACATCCATTTGTTTTCGTTACTAGTTGAATTGGAGGTGAACCTTGATAACGTGAACGAATCGGTCTCGTTTGCGGCATTTCTTATGAAGCGAATTTCGACAGTCGATTCCCAAGCCAAGTTCATTTTTCGAACTGTTTTTGTGGCCCCAGAAGGTTGGGAGAAGACATTTCCTAAAGCCAAATATGTCAATGACGAAGGCGAAATGGGCGACCCGAGCCTGTGCGATGATGAATTTTGGAATCAAGCAGAAGAATGCTTGACCGACTACATTCAAAAACTCGTCAAACTGGATACTAAACAGCAGATTTTGGGTGTCCACTTGGAGCGCGGAGAATGGTTCTTTTCTGAAAAAGGTGGATACGATAGATCTGAGTCTGCACGAAGTAAATATCAACAATGGCTGCGACATCGGTATCGCAACGACTTGGTATCTCTAAGAGCAGCATGGTTCAACGGAAGCGTTGATTTCAACACCATCAACATTCCTGAATATCGAGATGCTCGAAGCTTTGGTTCGAATTTTGTTCGAACTGATCGAAAGTCAAGAAGCTGGGTCGATTTCAACTTGTTCCTCAGCGATTCGACTTGTGAACGCATTGCTTCTTTGGCTTATTGCGCAAAGAAAGCAAGTGGAGCAAGATTTCTTGTCGGCACCAGTTATGGATACACTTTTGAGTGGTCGCACCCTGCGAGCGGTCATTTGAGCTTGGGCAAGCTCCTTCGATGCCGCGAATTAGACTATATTGGCGGGCCACCGAGCTACAAGAATCGCGAGCCAGGAGGAAGTGCACCTTTCCCTGTCCCCATTGACAGCTTCCCGCTTAACGGAAAACTCTATATTAGCGAGGACGATTTTAAGACGCCGATTAGTGGTCAGCGAGAGCCAGATGACTTTAATCCCGTCATGAAAACTCCACAAGCTCTGGGCAATGTTCATTGGCGTGGAGCGGGTTCTGCCCTTGCCCATTGCAGTGGAGCATGCTGGATGGATAGCTGGGGCAATGGTTGGCTAAATTCTCGCGGGATTTGGGAGCGTGCTCATCAAATTAAAGAGGCACTTCAATGGCGAATCGGTACTTCACCAACCTCACCGGATGCTGCAGTTTTCGTTGATGAGCGATCGCTGGCTTACCTCATCGATCATCGAGCCTTTGAAGCTCTCGTGCAAAACGTACGAGAATCTATTATGAGATCGGGGTTGAGCGTCGGCTTCTATCTTTTGAGTGACTTGGCCCACCGGGAAAACTTCCCTGATTGCAAACTCCATGTTTTTGTCAACGCTTGGGATATCCGTCCAGAGGTTCGGAGCGCAATAAAGACCAGACTCCAAAAGGATGGAAAGGTTTTGTTTTGGCTCTATTCTGCGGGTCTATTTGAAGGTGGACGAGAGAGCCTTGAAAGAGTTCGCGAAGTGACGGGCATCGCTCTTAGACCACAGCCTTTTAATAGCAAGACGGGCACAACTATTCTCAATGCTCGAAATTTGCTATGTCAAAACTTGCCAGAGCAAGCGATGGCTTCTGGAGGCAATCTTGAACCAAGTTATTTTGCAATTCCCGAAGATGGAGAAGTTCTTGGCGAATATTCTCAGTCTGGTTTGCCGAGCTTTGTTAGTCGCAAATTTGAAAACGACGTCTCTGGATCTTGGACAAGCATATTCATGGGCGAACCTGTGGTTTCTCCCGGGCTCTTCAGGTCTTTAGGGCAAGCTGCAGGGGCGCATGTTTGGAACTTCCAAAATGATGTCGTCCACGTGCGAGACCAGTTTTTGACCATTCACTGCACTGGAACTAGCCCAAGAACAATTGCTCTGCCAGACAAGTTTGTGGCTTACAATCTCATTGAAGGTGAATTCGCAACAACCGAAGGAAATGGAATGAAATTCCAGGGAATGGATGGTTCAACATACTCCTTTCTTGTAGGAACTCGCCCCGAAGTTGATGCCTTATTACAGCAAGATGCAAAGTCACTCCTGTCTCACGTGGAAATCCAATCGCGGGAAGACAACACTTTGCATTGGGATGTTATGCGGTTTGACGTGCCCATCATGAAGCTCGATGAGTGGGTTGAAGAGACTTGGAGCGAAGACCTTGCAGATGATCTGCTCCTTAAGCCTTCGATGCTCGATGTCGAAGATGTGCCATTAGATTCTGAAGCTCCGCAAAGAAGCCGTGGCCAAAGGCGACGCAAAAGACGATCCTCGGACGAAAGGCGCGACCGTGGTTCGCAGGATGACGGAACGATAAACTTTATGTTCCGCAAAAAGGAGTAGCTGTTGTCAAGCTATCGTTCTGGAGTCGTTGCTGTTGTTGGAAAGCCCAACGTGGGAAAAAGTACAATTGTGAACACGATTGTCGGGCAAAAAGTCAGCATTGTCAGCGATAAAGCTCAAACGACTCGAAAGCGAATACTCGGAATAGCAACTCGGTCAAATTTTCAAATTGTTTTTGCGGACACTCCAGGACTCCATACAGCGAAACACAAGTTAGGAAGTTTGCTTAATGAAACCATAAAGCAGTCTCTTGATGGAGTCGATCTCTTTTTGGTTGTGGTTGATTCTAGCCGACATCCCAGCAAAGAAGATCAAGCTCTCATGAAGCTCCTGGCGCAATACAAGACACCTCGCATATTGTGCCTCAACAAAATGGATCTGCTGCGACCAGTCGATGTGGAAGATCGTTTTCACGACTATCAAAAGCTATTCGAAACTGAAACGATTATGATGACGAGCTTCACGAGATTTCAAAATGTCGATAAGCTGGTCGCAGAAATCGTTTCGCGTTTACCTGAAGGCGAACCACTTTATCCTGAAGATATTGTGACAGACCAAACCGTTAGATCGATGTCGGCCGAATTTGTCCGTGAGAAGGCGCTCAGACTCACAAAGCAAGAAGTGCCCCATGCCGTGGCCACTTATATTGAGAATTGGGAAGAAACTGATTCCTTAGCTCGGATTTCGGCTGTCATCATGGTGGAAACCGAAGGACAAAAGGCCATTCTCATTGGCAAGTGCGGTTCTATGCTCAAGAAAATTGGAACTCAAGCCCGAATGGAAATTGAAGAACTCTTAGACAAAAAGGTCTTTTTAGAAATATTTGTGAAAGTGCGGTCTCAGTGGCGCCAGAACAAGCGAATGCTCCACGACTTAGAGCTACTTTAATTGACCTGAACTAGTTCGAAAGCTTCAACAAGATCGCCTTCTTTGAACTCATCCCATCCTTCAAATTTCAAGCCACAATCTTGGCCAGCAATGATCTCTCGAACGTCTTCTTTGACGTTTCTAAGCGAAGCTATCTTGCCATCATAAACGATCTCATTATCTCGCTTAATTCTGCAATTTGCTCCCCGAGTGACTTTGCCCTCTGTGCAGTGTGAACCTGCGACTTTGCCTGATTTGCTGAGTTTGAAGACAACTCGAATTTCCACGGTACCAAGGAACTCTTCTTCAAACTTCGGCTCAAGCATGCCTGTGAGAGCCTTCTCAATGTCTTCGATGAGTTCATATATAATGTTATAGGTTCGAATTTCAACCTTTCTTCGCTCGGCCTCGGCTTTTGCTCCAGCTTCAGGTTTGACATTGAACCCAACAACGATGGCATCGGCGGCGCTGGCCAGCAAAATATCACTTTCTGTCACTGTTCCCACGGCCGAGTGGATGACCCTCACATTGACTTCCTCATTTTCCAGCTTTTCGAGTAATCCTCGAACTGCCTCAACACTCCCTTGAACGTCAGCTTTGACAATGAGATTAAGGTCTTTAACTTCGTCATCCTGGCTAAGCCGTCGAATATCAGAAATGCTAACCCTCTTTTTTGGCGAATGGAGTTCTTTGGCCCTTTGCGTTGTGATTCGGGCATCGACAACATTTCGTGCTTCACGCTCATCTTTGGCAGGTTCGACTTTGTCTCCAGCACCGGGAACCTCAGACAACCCTAAGACTTCCACAGGCATCGAAGGTCCAGCCGAAGTCTGGCGATCGCCCTTCCAATTGGTCATGGCTTTGACTTTGCCCCAGGCATTGCCCGCGACAATAATATCTCCGACCTTTAATGAACCTTCTTCGATAAGAACTGTTGCGACAGGGCCGCGACCTTTTTCAAGCTGTGCCTCGATGACAACACCTTCGAGGTCTCCCTTTGGATCAGCTTTGAGCTCCATGATGTCAGCCTGGAGCAGAATCATTTCGAGAAGATGCGGAACTCCCTCACCTGTCAAAGCGGATACCGGGCAAACAATGACATCGCCACCAAAATCTTCGGCAACAAGTTCATATTGCATGAGCTGTTGTTTTGCTCGATCAACATTTGCTTCGGGTTTATCGATTTTGTTGACAGCAACGATAATTGGAACCTGAGCGTTCTTGACGTGGCTTATGGCTTCGATGGTTTGCGGCATGATACCGTCATCTGCAGCAATAACCAAAATGGCTATGTCAGTGACTTGCGCACCGCGGGCCCGCATGGCAGTGAAAGCGGCATGCCCAGGAGTGTCGAGAAAAGTTATTATTCCTTCGGGTAGCTCAACCTGATAAGCACCAATGTGCTGCGTAATGCCCCCGTGCTCTTTGGCGACAACATTTGCCTTTCGAATGTAATCCAAAAGTGAGGTTTTGCCGTGATCAACATGGCCCAAAATGGTGACCACAGGAGGTCTCTTGATGGCACCATTCATTTTTTGGGCAGCTCGGCTAGGCGAAGGTTTTGAAGAAGCTGCTTTCGGTTCTTCCCATTTGGTTTTTTTGCCAAAAAATGCAACGACTTTCTCGGCAATTTCTGGTTTAAGCACCGTCGTGAGAGTAGCCATTGTTTTGGCTTCTTTGATCAAAGCCGTCAAGACTTCTTTGTCTGGTTTGCCCAGTGCGGCCGCGATGTCTCGAGGGGTTGCCTTACCCGGCGCCAAAACGATGGTATCTGCTGAAACTGAGAATTCTTTAAGGGCCTCCGCAAGAAGATCTTGCGTCTCAGAGTCTGCATCAAACGAGACCTGGTCGTGAACTACGCCAAACTCGTCCAGCACAGAAACAGTCTGGGCTGGTGTTACTCCATTCTTTTTGGCAAACTCTGCAACTTTAACCTGCATTCCCACATGTTTTACCCTTTGCAGGTTCAAGCATAGTGAGGCTGACTAGTCGTCGCTGACCTGAATTTTGTATCCGACACCCCGAACTGTCTTGATATATGAACCTGCGCTGTTCCCTAATTTCTGTCTCAATCGGTAAACAAAAACATCAAGTGTGTTGCTTGAAAACTCGATGTCATAACCCCAAACTTGTTCAAAGAGAACTTCTCGGCTAATGACTCGCCCCGAGTTTTGGCAAAGATAGAGCAAAAGGTCGAATTCTTTTGCAGTGAGTTCAATTTCCCGCCCAACGACGTTGACCGTTCGAAAATCAGACTCTATAGTGATCTTTCCTAATTCGATTTTTGTGGTGGGTTTGGGTTCTTGGGCATATTCTTGAGACCTTCTCAAGTGAGCTCTAACCCTTGCCAAAAGTTCGGCTGGCTCAAAAGGCTTGGTTAAATAGTCGTCTGCCCCAACTTCAAGCCCAACGACTTTATCCATCGCATCAGTTCTGGCCGTAAGCATGACGACCGGAAAACGCCACTTCGAACGAATTCTGCGACAGAGACTGATTCCATCTACTCCAGGCAAACCAAGATCAAGCAACGCAAGATCGGGGCAATTGTCCACGATGAGAGCCAGTGCATCTTCGCCATTCGAAGCTGTATCGACCTGAAATCCATTGATACTCAGGAAGCGCTTGACGCTATCCATCAAAAACTGATCGTCATCTATCACCAAAATCTTTGCCGACATATTGCCCTTCACAAACGAAATTTCAAGCTAATTGTTGTTCCCTTACCCGATACAGATTGAACAGAGATGCTGCCACCGTGCTCCTCAACAATTCGCTTACAACTATAGAGGCCAAGTCCAAACCCTTCGCTTCTAGAAGACCGGAATGGTTGAAATAGGGTTTTGAGTTCCAATTCACTGATACCTTTTCCGTTATCTTCAACAGTGAGTGAAACTGAATCCTTGGTCTTTGATCCTTTAATCAACAAATTCCCTCCTTTGGTGGCCATGGCATTGACCGAGTTAAGAACCAAATTCACAAGCAAATGCTCGATTTGATGTTGATCGCCCTGGATTGCAGGAAGTTGAGATAAGTTTGAGCATACAACCCCTACTTTGCTGACATGACAAAGGGGTTCTGTCAATGCAATGACTCGATGCACAACTGTATCCAGGTCAACACTCGACATGGAGACTAGCCGGGGTTTGGCATACGAAAGCAGACGATGAGCCAGCACCGAGAACCTATCCATTTGGTTTTTTACGGCCAAAAGTGCTCGAACAGGATCATCGCTGCGAGATTCGAGTTCCATATTTACGGTGGCCAAAATATTTTTGATGTCGTGTGCTGTACTGGCAGCAAGCGTTCCCACAGCCCCAAGCTTTTCAGACTGAATAAGTTGTGATTGAGTGACTTTCAGCTCTTCGCCCGTTTTCTCGAGCTCTTGCTTCAGTAGAAATGTTGAAAGGGAAAGGCTCAACTGATCCACGATTGCATCAAGGTGAGCATTGTGAAATTCGGTCGGTTCTGGTAGCCGAGTCTGAGATCCCAGCACTAGCTGAGCCGAAGTTTCGGCATTGGTTTGAATAGGGATGACAAGGTTTGCAAGTTTGCCAAAAATGTGGCTGAGAGTTGATCTACGCTGTAGGGCGACCCTTTCTACGGGTTTGTGGAGTGCCTTCTTCACAAACCCGTAGAGCATCTTATCTTGTGGTTTCGAGACAAAGATTCCAACTCGATCAAATCCAAGCAGTCCCCAGTGTCCCGAAACTTCTTCAATCAAGAATTCATCTAGACCTTGAGGCTTGATCATACGTTCAAATGAACCCGTTATAGCATTGAGGACTTGACGAGTAGTTTCTAGATCTTGGGCTTGCATCTGAAGAACCCTCTCTCGTTCTGCAATGCGATCTTTAACAAACTCTTCCCGCATGATTTCCGATCCAATCTTCATCGCGATCATAGAAAGAAACTGGATATCTTGTTCCTCAAGAGGCTGGTCGGAGTGTGGATCTAGAATACAAAGTGTTCCTATGACTTCGCGATCATTCTTGAATATTGGAACTCCCAAATATCGCGTCATCCCAAACCGAGCTGGGAGAAGCTGTTCCATACCAGGGTTTAGACGGGAATCCTGAATCAGAATTGGCTCTTGGTCAGCAAGTACAAACTGGCAATAGCTGTCCTTCTTCCAATTACCGACCATGGACTGAACTTCTGGGATCGGTGATGAAACAGCTCGAAACCTCAAATAATCTCCCTCGGCCAACGAAAGAAAACAATTTGATTGATAAAACGCTGCAACCAAATCGACAATTTGTTGATATACAGCCCCAGATTCAGGTTCAAAAATCGCACTTACTTGATAGAGAAGACGACCGATTTCACGTTGCTTTTTTTGAAGTGTTGTATCTTGAAACGTCCAAAGGCGTCCCACAATTTTGCCGTCCGAACCAAAGACTGGACCAGTCCATCGTCGAACAGTTGTCAAAGGTGTTGTTAATAGAGTGAGCTCGTCTTCCTGGGTGTGGGCAGGATCAAGGTAAACATTTTCTAGATTAGACTCCCAGATCTCAAGGTCTGGGATAAGATGAGCTACCATTTTTCGAACATCTAGAGCGCTAGAGTGAACAACGGCATGGATATCGACCTGGAAGATCTCACCGAAACGACGATTGAGGGCAAGAGTAGTGTGCTCAAGATCAGTAAGCATGACCCCATAATCTGTCGTGTGAAAGATGGTCTGGAGAATCGCTTCTCCGTTTTCCTTAACCACATCTCTAAGGGCAATCTCGCTTTTCTTTGAAATCATCGAGCTATCCTTAGCTTTCTCAAGGAGTCTGTCTTTCACCTTTGAGAAATCTGAACATAACATGAACAAGCAAGATTATGCAAAAGGCCTTGCGTTCGGCCCAAAATCAGCTTTGTAATAGACGATATGCTGAGAGCCGGGTTCCACAATCTCATCTATTTTTTGCCGTATCTCGGAAGGAATGATGGTTTGCGAAGCTTTAACAGCTTGCTCTAGTTGCTCGGGAGATCGGCTACCAATAATCGGAACTGTGACGCCCGGCTGATGAGCCACCCACCCAAGAGCAAGTTCTGTCAAAGTCATATCCGCTTCGGTCGCCAGCTTTGAAAGTTTTGCAACGATAGCTGTTGTTTCTTTTGTAATTCTCATCATGGGATCAGATTTGGTGTATCTTCCTTTGCTTGGCTTTGTTTCAAGATACTTGCCACTGAGCTGACCACCAGCCAGTGGAGACCAAGGGATACAAGCGTAGTCATATGTTCTGAGAAATGGCACGAGCTCTCGCTCAATTGATCGATCCAATAGGTTATAAGGCGGTTGTTCACATACAAATGTTGTCAGGTTGAGATTCTTTGCAACATAGTGAGCCTCGCATAGTTGCCAACCCGCAAAGGTACTTGCGCCTATATATCTCACCTTTCCGCTGCTCACAAGCTGATCGAGCGCCGCCAAAGTCTCATCAATCGGAATCTGTGGTTGTGGTCGGTGAATTTGGTAGAGATCAATCCAGTCTGTTCCCAGCCTTTTCAAAGAAGCCTCACATGCCTGAATGACATGCCGCCTCGAATTGCCCCAAGCATTGGGGTCGGTGTCGCTCATCTTTCCGTGGCACTTTGTCGCAATAACAAGATCGTCGCGCTTGCCCTTTATGAATTTGCCAAGCAAGGTCTCGCTTGTGCCCCGAGCATAGACATCTGCTGTATCAAAAAAGTTAATACCCAAATCGAGAGCTTTGGTCATTACGGCTTTGGCATCCACTTCATGGGATCCCCAATCGTCGGGCTCCCATCCAAAAGTCATTGTTCCTAAGCATGGGTTGCTCACCATAACTCCGGTTCTTCCAAGGCTTCGATATTGCATCTTCTCATTCTAATCTGTGATTTGGTAAAAGTGATAAACGGCTCTTTTGTCTTAGGTCTCACTTGAACCTGGAGTTCGTAGGTTCCATACTCAAATATGGCTACGTTTCGAAAGGGTCTCAGTTTTGACGATGTTCTTTTAGTGCCCCTGCGTAGCGATGTCGTTCCCAGTGAAGTCGACACATCGTCTGAGCTGTTGCCGGGAATCCGACTACGAGTTCCTATAGTCACTGCCCCCATGGACACCGTAACGGAAGCTCGAATGGCCATTGCCATAGCTCGCGAGGGTGGAGTCGGAGTGATCCACAGGAATATGGAAATCGACGCACAAGCCGACCAAGTCGATCGAGTGAAAAGATCTGAGCACGGAGTAATTACCGATCCATTCCGGCTCGCACCAGACGACACGATTCAAGATGCTGTTGCTCTTATGGCTCGGTTCAGAATAAGCGGAGTTCCAATTACAGACGAATCAGGAAAGCTCGTAGGGATTCTTACGAACCGAGACATTCGATTTATTAACGACTATAGCGTCCCCATTCGAGATCGAATGACCAGTGGGCAGCTTGTTACAGCAAAACCTGGAACAAACCTCGACGAGGCTCAAGCTCTGCTAGCTGAGCATAGAATCGAAAAGCTCCCGATCATTGATTCCGAAGGCAAACTCAAAGGCCTCATCACCATCAAAGACATTGAAAAAGTGAAGCGCCATCCCCATGCAACAAAAGACAGCAAGGGCCGTTTAGTCGTTGGAGCCGCTATTGGTCCGCTCAGAAATCCACTCGATCGTGCAAAAGCTCTTTTTGAGGCCGGAGTCGATTTCGTGGTCATTGATGCAGCCCATGGCCAGAGCCGAGGTGTAATCGAGTGTACGAAAAATCTCAAGAAGCACCTCCCAGATCTTCTCGTTATTTCTGGAAATGTGGCCACCGCGGAAGGTGTTCGGGATCTGAAAGCCGTGGGAGCCGATGGGCTTCGACTTGGAATTGGTGCGGGATCCATTTGTACCACTAGAGTTGTCTCCGGTGTTGGTGTTCCCCAATTCACAGCGGTTATGGATTGCTGTGAAGAGGCCGCAAAACACGGAATTCCAACCATTGCCGATGGTGGAATAAGAATGAGTGGCGACATTGTGAAATGCTTGGCTGCAGGTGCCAGCGCAGCCATGATGGGCAATATGTTTGCAGGTTGTGAGGAATCTCCCGGCGACACAGAGATTTACAGAAATCGAGCCTATAAAGTCTATCGAGGAATGGGAAGCATTGGAGCAATGAAGCAAGGTTCGAGTGATCGATATTTTGCAATTAAAGAAACTGGAGCACCCATGGTTCCAGAAGGTGTTGAAGGGAGGGTTCCGTTCAAGGGCTCGGTCAGCGACACTATCACGCAGCTTCATGGAGGGCTGAAATCTGGAATGGGATATCTTGGAGCGAAATCAATTTCTGAGCTCCAAAGCCGCGCAGAATTCTTGGAAATCACAAACGCAGGGCTTCGCGAATCTCACCCCCATGATGTTTGGATTACAAAAGAACCGCCAAACTATTCGTCTCCGTTTGGTTCCAGCGAAAACGACTAGGCATGAGCTTCTCATAGTTCAACGCCGTTTCCATTAGGTTCGTCTACCGGGATTTGTTATCCGCCCGGCTGGCTGATGACATCAGTTTTAAGTCTATCCTCATTTCCAATGTCGATCTTCAATGTTTCAATCCGATTCCACCAGGCAAGGTAAGGACTCGAAAAAAGATCAAAAGAATAACGTTGATGAATCGGTACTGTCGTAAAAGTTTCGAACGGCAGCTAAGACTACATTCCCATAGGGTGCCAAACCGTTTTGATTTCTTGGAGTTGCTCGATCCAAGAAAGGCCTTGAGCATCACGGTCGTCGGCCCAGTCCTTTACGTGAACACGAATAACACGCTTCAGGTTTTCGGTCGAATCCGAAATCAATTCGGTTGTCATGAATCCTGGCTCGGCAACGGATAAGCCCTGAACATCCATGTGCTTTGACAAGTGACCGACCATATCGGATTGACGCCCTGTCAATAGATTGATGACTCCTGCCGGGACATCGCTTGTGGCGACCACTTCCCCAAACTCGCAAGTCGCTAATGATGAAGATTCGCCTGAAACGCAAACGACGGTGTTCCCGCCTGCAATTGCAGGTGCCACTAAAGAAACAAGTGGAAGCAACTGGTTGCTTTGGTTCGGGCAAATGATGCCAATAACACCCAAAGGTTCGGCCATACTAAAATTGAAATATGGGGCAGCGACAGGGTTGACCGTTCCTAGAAGTTGACTGTACTTATCGCACCAGCCCGCATAATAGACAAGTCGGTCAATACAATGTTCCACATCCTCTCTGGACTTTTTGTGAGAACCCAGCACCTCCACCATTTGCTCGGCTCTGGCTTCCAGCATTTCTGCCATTCGATATAGAATTTGAGAGCGATTGTATGCTGTTTTTTTGGCCCAACTGGGTTGTGCAGCTTGAGCACTTTTCACGGCATCTCGAACGTCCTTCCGTGTTCCACTTGGAAAATTAACATCTTTTCCATCGAGTTGTGTCGTCAAAGATCGATTCGATTCACTTCGAACAAATGCTCCACCAATGAGCATCTTGTAGGTTTTGTTCACTCCGAGTCTCATCAGTTTTCCTCCATATAAGCTTTTAGACCGTGCCAACCGCCTTCCCGACCAAAACCACTTTCCTTATATCCGCCAAATGGCGATGTTGGATCAAACTTATTAAATGTATTTGCCCAAACAACTCCCGCTCGGATCTGGGACAAAACTTTAAATATCTTAGAGCCTTTGTCTGTCCAAACGCCTGCGCTCAGCCCATAGCAAGTGTTGTTGGCTTTTTCAACAGCTTCTTCCGGAGTGCGGAAAGTCATGACCGAGAGTACTGGGCCAAAGATCTCTTCACGGGCGATTCGATTCGATTGCGAAACTTGCGTAAAGTAAGTCGGAGCAAAGAAGAACCCTTTATCTGGAAGTTTGCATTTTGAACGATGAATCTCGCATCCTTCTGCGAGACCAGATTCAACAAGTTCTTGAATTTTGGTCAGCTGAGCCTTGCTATTGATCGCGCCAATATCTGTGTTTTTATCGAGAGGGTCGCCAACGCGTAATGTTTGAATTCTGTCGTCGAGTTTTTGCAGAAGTCTCCCGGCTATGCTTTCCTGCACTAACAGTCTAGAACCTGCGCAACAAACATGCCCTTGGTTAAAGTAGATCCCATTTATGATGCCTTCCACTGTTTGATCAAGTGGCGCATCTTCAAACACTATGTTGGCGGCTTTGCCACCAAGTTCCAATGTCAAGTGTTTTGCTTTGGCCGTACGGCGAATCAGCTTTCCGACATCCGTAGACCCAGTAAATGCGATCTTGTCAACATTTTCGCTTTCAACTATCGCAGCTCCTAAGTCTCCAAAGCCTGTGATAATATTGACGACTCCTGGTGGTAGTTCGGCTTGTTGCAAAACCTCTGCCAAGAGCAACGCAGTTAGCGGGGTGGTTTCTGCTGGTTTAAGAACACAAGTATTGCCGGTCGCAAGCGCAGGAGCTAGCTTCCAGGCAGCCATCAATAACGGAAAATTCCAAGGGATAATTTGACCACAGACCCCAATTGGGCGCGGTCGCGAATTTGGCCCGCAAGCATATTCCAATTTATCAGCCCATCCTGCATAGTAAAAGAAGTGGGCAGCGGCCAAAGGAATATCGACGTCTCTGCTTTCTCGAATCGGTTTGCCACCATTGAGACTTTCTAATACGGCGAACTCACGAGCTCTTTCCTGAATGATTCTTGCGATTCGGAAGATGTATTTTCCTCGCTCTTTGCCGGACAACTTGGACCAGGTCTTTTCATAAGCTTTTCTCGCAGAATCGATGGCAATTTGAGCATCTTCTCTATTGCCATGGGCGATTTCGGAGAGAACTTGTTCGTTGGCAGGATTGATCGTTTCATAAGTCCGGTTCGACTTTGAATCTTGGAACTTCCCATCTATAAAGTGGCCATATTTTTGAGCAATATTAACAATATCGCTACTTTCTGGCGAAGGAGAAAGTGGCCATTTATGCCCAAAGTTGAGCTCCGGTTTCTTCAATCCTGAGTGATTTGGTGTCATCGACTGATCGACCTGTTTATCTTGAATTGCCATCCTAATCTAAGCTGAAATAGTCTTTGCCCGCATATCGCTTATAGGCTTCTTTGTCTAACTGCATGAGTAAGTCGTTAACTAGCGCCGAAGCGCCGAATCGGAAAAGATCGGGAGTGAGCCAATCGTCGCCTAGAGTCTCGGCAACCATTACTAAATAGTGAAGAGCCTCTTTTGCTGTTCGGATTCCGCCAGCGGGTTTCATTCCAATTCGAACTCCAGTCTCGTAATAGTGATCACGAATCGCTTCCAGCATAACGAGAGTGACGGGCATAGTGGCTGCAGGTTGAATTTTTCCTGTCGACGTTTTTATGAAATCTGCACCGGCGTCCATTGCGATAACACTCGCTCTTCGAACGTTATCGTAAGCTCCTATTTCACCAGTTTCAAAAATGACCTTGAGGTGGGCGTTTCCACATGCCCGTTTAACTTGAACGATTTCATCAAAAACTGTCTCGTAGTCTCCCTCAAGAAAGGCTGCCCGATTGATGACCATGTCGATCTCGTCGGCACCAAAACTCACAGTTTCAATGACATCGTTCAGCCTGTTATCCAAAGGATATTGCCCGCTAGGAAAACCCGTGGCGACTGCTGCCACTTTGACATCTGAACCCAATAACGCCAATTTCGCGCTCGAGACCATATTGGGATAAACACAAACGGCAGCCACCGAAGTTTGCGGAATTCCAAGTTTGACCAAGAGATCGCCAGACAACGGCGTTTTGGCTTTTTGGCACATTTGGCGAACTTTGCCCTCGGTATCTTTTCCTTCCAGAGTTGTGAGATCGCACATCGATAGAGCAAGCAACAAGCCTTGCACTTTTGAGCTAGATTTGATCGATCTCTTTGTGAATCTAGTTGCACGCTCTTCAACATTGATTTGGTCAATGCTTCCGTTGAGAATCGAATAGTCCTTTATGGCTGTGACCATGCCATCGATATTTTACTTCGGTTCCGGGTTTATGCCTGGACTAGGTTTCGATGATGACCGTCACTGGCCCGTCGTTTTGCAAATCGACAACCATATCGGCGCCAAAGACTCCACAACTTACCCGCGCACCGAGCTTTTTGAGTTCCTTCAAAAGCGTCTCATAATCGGCAATTCCTTTTTCATAGGGAGCCGAAGCTCCAAAAGAAGGTCTTCGTTGGGAGGTGTCACCGTAAACTGTAAAGTTCGATACGACCAAAAGATTAGGCAGGATGCTCGGCGAGGCCAGCTCAAAGTCTGCGAGCTTTAAGTTCATTTTCCCTTCTTGGTCGGGAAAAATTCTAACACCCATAATGCGGTCTGCAAACTTTCTAATAGAATCTTCCGAGTCAGATTGACTGGCAGCAACGAGTAAGACAAGGCCAGGTCCACAATGTCCAACAACTTCACCTTCGACGAGCACCCGAGCCGATTGCACCCTCTGAACCACTGCTTTCATTGGCCCATGACTCTCAAAATAGAAATCACGTCGCTAAGATTGCCTATACGATTCATCAAATTCTGTAAGTGATTCACATCTTTGACATCAACAGAAACGTTGATCTCGGCAGTATGATTTGGCATCGTGCGAACATTCATTCCTGAGACATTCGTTTTAGATTCACCAAAAATGGTGGAAATGTCCATGAGAAGCCCTTGCCGGTTCAAGCAAATGACCTTAAGTGCAACTGGATAACTCGCATCTGTTGCGGGCCACTCCAAAGGCATCAACCGTTCAGAATCTGTCTCTAAGAGCCGGTGATAATTGGGACATCGCGTGCCATGCATCATAATGCCCCGTCCGCGAGTGACAAATCCAAAGACATCTTCGCCAGGAATCGGTTGGCAACACTTTGCTCTTCGAAAAGTTATGTTGTCGACACCCGTTGTGACGATCGTACGCGACTTAGTCGAATGACGAGACTTGATGAGTAGTGTTGGCTGCTGCTCTCTTACCAAGTTACGAATCTTTTCGACAGCACCTTGAACGCTGAGGATTCCTTCACCAATTCGCGCGAAAACATCTTGCCCATTTTCGCAGTGCCGAAAAAGCTTCGCAAGCTCGTTCATGCGGTCTTCTCCAAGAATTGTCTTTGGATCAATTCCCGCAACTTTTAATCCTCGTTCCAACGCTTCCTTGCCTCGCTGTGCACTTTCCGCTCGATTTCTCTTTCGAAAATAAGCTTTGAGCTTTGATTTCGCATGGGCGCTCTTGATAATCTCAAGCCAGTCCAAGCTCGGCTGAGCATTTGATCTAGTCACAAGCTCGACAACATCCCCGTTTTCCAGCTTAGTGTGCAATGGAACCATGACGCCATTGACTTTGCTTCCCACCGTCTTGATGCCGATATCCGAGTGAACCCGGAACGCAAAATCGATGGGTGTCGAATCCCGTGGCAAATCCAAAACATCACCTTTTGGCGTGAAAACGAAAACTTGCTCACTAAATAAGTCTGTCGAGACAGTTCTCAAGAAATCGCTGCTTGTGGCCGAGTCTGTCGACCAATCAAAGAGTTGCTTTCGTAAAGCGTCGACGCTTCCCGTTTCGTGCTTTGTTTGACCTTCTTTATAGCTGTAATGAGTTGCGACACCAAATTCTGCAACTTCGTGCATTTTCTTAGTTCGAATTTGAATTTCGATGGGGCCCCCGTGCGGGCCGTATACCTTGGTATGAAGCGATTGATACCCGTTTGGCTTAGGCATTGCAATGTAGTCATAAAAGAGGCCCGGCATTGGAAGCCATAGCTCATGACAGATTCCAAGCACCAAATAACATTCGTGGGGTTCTTGCGCAATCACTCGCATAGCCTGAAGATCGTAGATTTCTTCGAAGGCGACTTGTTGTTTGACAATCTTATTGAAGATGCTATAGAGATGTTTCGGGCGACTTGCTATGGAGGCGGATTTGAGTCCTCTATCATCAAGCACTTTTCGCAAAATTCGCGTGACTTCTTGGAGCTCTTCTTCTCTTTGTTGGCGAGACTTCGCCACAAGGTCACTGATTTCCTGGAATTCCTTGGGATGCAGTGTTTTGAATGCGAGATCCTCAAGTTGCCATTTGATTTGCCAAATCCCCAATCTTGCAGCCAAAGGAGCATAAACATCCATGGTTTCGTTGGCGATTCGAGTGCGCTTTTCCGGTGGAAGAGCTTCGAGAGTTCGCATATTGTGAAGTCGATCTGCTAGCTTGATGATCATTACCCGAACGTCTTGCGCCATCGCCAAAAGCATTTTTCTTAAGCTTTCGGCTGCCCTGGTTGTTTCCGCGGCAGCGCGCTGCCTTTCACTGGCATCGGGCATCACATTGAGCCTCAGTTTTGTCACACCCTCCACCAAGTGGGCTACATCAACTCCAAAATCTTTTTGAAGAGTTTCTAGCGTGATTGGAGTGTCTTCGGCGACATCGTGGAGCAAGGCGGCAATGATTGTGTCTTCATCCATTCCGAGGTCGGCGACTATTCTGGCGACTTCTACTGGATGAAGGTAATAGGGCTCGCCTGATCGACGGATCTGACCCTCGTGAGCAGCTACAGAAAATTCAAAAGCTCTTGAAACTCGCTGAATATCAGCAGAAGGGCATCTCGACTTGATTGCCTCAAGAAATGACTTGAGACAACTTTCAACACTGATGTGAGGAACGTCGTCTTGAGCATGTGCCATAAAGCGACCCTAACCTTTGTGGCACCATTGACAAAAGGCTATTCTCTTATTGTAGCTGATTCAAGCTCCCATAGACTCCAAGATTCCTCGGACGGATTCTGCTTGCTCGGGTGTATCGACTGCCATGGCTGAAGCTTCGCCATATGCCATCTTGATTCGCTTGCCATTTTCAAGGAATCGAAGTTGCTCCAAACTTTCAGCTTGTTCCAACGGCGATGGGGGCCACGATTGAAAAGCCAAGAGGGGTTCTCTACGATACGAATAGATTCCGACATGTCTTTTGAGTTTCACTCCTTGAGTTCCCCTAATATAAGGGATCGCAAATCGCGAAAAGTAAAGGGCAAACTCGTTGAGATCTGTTACAACCTTAACAACGGCCGGATTATCTTCCTCATCCGGTGTGCAAGAACAATAGATACTCGACATATCGGCATTGGGATGGGCCATAGCCACATCAGCACAAGACTTGATTGTTGTGGGTGAAATCAGAGGCTCGTCTCCTTGGACATTCACAAAGAGATCTGCCATCACCTTTTCCGCGACCTCGGCAATTCGATCGGTGCCACTCGTATGTTGATCGCTGGTGAGAATGGCTTCACAATCAAAGACTCTACAAGAGTCAAGAATTTCTTGATCTGGACTCGCGACGATGATTCGTTCTGAGACAGTTGAAGCTCTGGCGGCTTCTACCACCCATTGAATCATAGGCTTTCCGCAAAGATCCACAAGCGGCTTGCCAGGAAAGCGCGTGCTGGCCATTCGGGCTGGGATAACGACGACAGTCTGCACCGTTTCATGCTACCGAAAAAGAAAGTTTATCAGCACTCTTTGTTACAAAGTTAGATAGAATAACCTGAGGGAGTGAAATGGTGAAACCATGAGGGTAACTCTTCTCGGGCTCGTACTATTTGCCAAAGTTTCGTGTTTCGCACAGAATTTTGAACCTATGCATGGGACGTTCCGTCGCCAAATCCCCCTTTCGATTGCGCCGGCCAAAATCAAAATCGAAAACCATGGACGAATAGAATTTGAAGTTGGCGCGTGGCAACCCTATAACAATCAGTCTTTCTTTCCAACATCACAAACTCTCAGCGCCTTCGATGAATTTGAATATTCAATTGCAGGAAACGGTGCCATTGTGCCGGATCAAAATCCGAATTTTGGCTCGACTTGCAGCCCGCCACTTTCGACACCTGGCTCGAGATACAGTTTTGGAAATTCTTTTACTTGTGGTCTGACATATAACGATATGAAAATTTTTCCGGCGGCAGAGGGAAAAATTTCGGCTCGCTGCGGAGTGGGATACACATGGAGAACCAACCAATTTCTTAATAACGCGACGATCTTTGTTGGCACCTGCGAAAATTGGAGCCTTAGCCTTCCCAGTGCCAACGATGGTTCGATCTCCGGTCGTCACGATTACGTTGGTGTCCTTCTGAATTTCGGACAAATCACAACTAATAATGACCCGCTTTATGCCGATGTGGATCTGAGTTCCACGAGTTTGGGATGGACATTGCCTGCAGATGGACAAGGTGGCTCTCTTCTCGTTTGTGGAGACTTCAATACGATAACGAACACGATGACTTTAGGAAAGGGCCAACCTCTGCATTGGGGTTTAAAATCTGCCAATCCCTTTGGTCCGGAATCTGGGTTCGAATGGTTGGATGCTTTTCCAGAAGATGGGTCACTTGGAAGCTCCGATCTCTTTGACTTCACAGGAACTCCTAACATCTGTCCAAACATGGACTCATTGGGCCAAATGGTTTGTTTCTTTTATGATTCAGGCTCTTCGCAGCAGACCCTGGCTCCTTCAAATCTTTCAGTTTTGCTGGGTAATGTCACAGCAGGAGGCGTCACTTCTTTGAATAGCGATGACGGCCAATTCCTTAGAATTTGTAAGGCACTTGTTCCGACTCTCACATCGCCAAAATTACGCTTCGACCTTGATTATTTGTGTCCATTCTTGCCTCCCGGTAGCATCACACAACGTGTCACCGGGAAAATGGCCAATGGGGGATTATATAAGTTGCGTGGGATGCTTGCAGATCGCGGAGGAGGAGGATTTAGCTACCCGCCAAGTGCGATTGTGATCCAAGATCAATCAATGAGTCTAGCTTTGCAATCCTATTCAGGATCAAGCTCGAATCCAGCCTCACAAATTGGAACCGATCGAATCATTCGAGCAAGGCTTGAAATATATCAGACTGGGCTTTCGCCTGTTCCAGTACCTTGTTCAGAGTTCGATTCTGTGACTCTAGACGTCAGCCAATAAAAAGCTGTTTAAGACTCAGCGAAAATACTAGTTCTTAAATGAATCTTGCTGCATGGAACTAGAATATTCTATTGTAAAGTACAGAACTCCGATTTCTTGTGATAAAGTAGCCATTGCCATGAAACGTATCATGAAATCATGCGCTTTGGCGGCAACCATGGCAGTTGCTAGCGGAGCGTTTGCAAACGACATTCTTTATACAGGTCCGGTGAAGCAAGTCCGACCAGAGAAGGCTATCGAGATCAAGAAGTGGTCCCGAAATGCCGATGGTTCGATCCATATCATCGAAAAAGGCCGAGTGATCGACATGACAGGCGAAGTGCGACCAGCATCGGTCATCACAGCTCCTGCTTATGATGGTCTCGAATTTGATCCTGCCACAATCGGCACTTCGATGTCGCCAACCGACAACCCAACCTATGGTGGAAACTGTGGAATCGCAGTTGGTTCTCGTTTCTTCAGCGGAACAACCATTTTTGATGGTGGCTACATGTCCGAAATCAATGCAATTGCCGGTACATCTGGCAAGCTTTGCAACCGATTAGGCTATGAGTGGTACACCTTCTCAACTCCAATCAACCAGATGGCTGCGATCATATTTGTCAGCGACAACTTTGTTGATGGCCCAAGTGCGATTGATCCTAACCAAGCTGCAAACAGAGTTGATCTTGGAACCATTTGGCTCATCACATACACAGCTGGCGCAATTGCTGGCGGTTCGGCTTACCTCGGTGATATCGACTTTGGACTTGGAACCAACGGATGGCAAATGCCAACCGATGGCCGAGGCGCATTGAGCATCATCAATGGTGACTACGATGGAACAAACGTGATCCTCGGTTGCGGTCAACAGATGAGATGGGTTATCAAGACTGGCAACCCAACCCCAGCTGACTACGGCAACTGCTGGAGAGATCGATTGCTTTTCAACGGCGTCTGGGACGGAGTTTGGAATGCGGCTGCTTCGAATGAATTCGAAAGCCGAACAACAACAGCCTGCTCAGGTCTTGTTAAAGCCGGCCGCGTGAGTGGCGCTCCATGCACAAGCATCTGCGCGAGCATGCTCTTTGCTCCTCCTGCAGTCATCACCCCAACAGCCTATAACGTACTTCTTGGTTCAACAGCTGCTGGAACAGTTGCAGACGTTCAGTCGATCAATGGCGACACAACTAACGCAAACAAGCTTAAGCTCTGCAAAGCTTTGGTTCCAACGCTCACTTCTCCAAAGGTTCGAGTTGACTTTGACTTCACAAGCCCATATCTTGCAGCCACAGCTGTGAGCATGAGCGTGAATGCCAACATGACCAACGGTGGTAGCTTCGCAATCCGAGGCTTCGTTGCAGACCGAACAGGTGGCGGATTTGTCTATGGCGTAGCCAACCAGGCTATCGCTGACACTCCAATCCTACTCAGCGGTAACAACGGTCAGAACTTCTCTGGCAATTCACCACAGCCAACATTGAACATCCACACCGATGGAACAATGCGAGCTCGAGTTGAAATTCAGCAGACCGGCCTCTCGCCAGTCGCTGTTCCTTGCGTCGCAATCGACTACATCGGACTTACAGTTACTCCGTAATTTCGATCACAACCAAATAAACTTTGGCCCCGGCCCCGTGATATTGCTAGTTTTCACGAGCCGGGGCCAAGTTCGTTTGAGCAAACGCGCATAAAACGTGGTTGCATTAGGACTATCGGTGTGTTAATATAAAGGTGCCATGACACGTATCATGAAATTCCTTGCGATGTCCGCAGTCGTTTCGACTTCGGTGGTCGCATTTGCACAAAAAACACCACATCTTGCGCCTCCGGGTATGAAAGCTGTGCCAAAGTACGCACAGAAAATTCTCGGTATGACCCAGGTGGGAAACCAAATCCACCCGATTCTTGGCCCAAAAATTCCTTACAAGCACTATGAAGTCGGAATCGCTCGAAGCGTTTCGATGGCATTCGACAATTTTGAATACGATCCGGCTCAGGTGGCTACCGACCTCGTACCTGGAGAAAATGCTGCCTACGGTGCGTCATGCCAACCCGGAGTGCCTCTTGGTGCACGTTGGTGGTTCGGCCAATCCTATGTTGACGGCGGAAAATACAACGACATGACATTGGCCGCCGGTTCTGCTGGCGCCGTCGGAAAGCGATTCGGCACTGGCTGGACATATCCAGTCGGAACCGTTCTTGTAGATGCATGTCTCGTCATTGGTTCGTGCGAAAACTTCAGCACAACCGATCCAGGAAACTGGGCTACTAACACAGGTAGCCGAGGCGACCTTGATAGTTGGCTCATCACATATGGTGCAGTTACAATGCCAGCCGGCTGGTTCTCGACCGACCTTGACACAACCGACTTCGGTGGCGCAGTCACCTGGGGACTCCCCGTCGATGGTTCTGGTGGATACTATGTGGTTCCAGGGGACTTCGACAGCGGTACTAATACGATCACTATTGGAAATGGACAGGTTATGCTTTGGGGAACCAAGGCTGGAAACCCATCTCAGCAAATCGACCTCCAGTTCGACGATGATAATGCAGACGCTGCATGGGATCCAACTCTGGAACTCTATAGCTACGATTACACTTCGGCTGGTACAGTCTGCCCACCAATCCTCGGCATCTTAGGAACATTCCTCTATGATGCTCCTGCAGTCATCACCCCAACAGCCTATAACGTACTTCTTGGTTCAACAGCTGCTGGAACAGTTGCAGACGTTCAGTCGATCAATGGCGACA
>CAZOVP010000019.1:0-39026 GCA_964583465.1 uncultured Fimbriimonadaceae bacterium
GGCTCGGCGAGTCTTCCTCTCCACTGTGCGATCTCGCTCTCGGAGGCATCGAACTCAAATTTCTCGGTCTCGACCCCATTAAAAATCACATCGATTTTGTCTAGCGGTGAACTGAAGTACTTGTGAACTTCATCTTTCATAAACTCAGAGCAAACGACAATTCTCCAAGCTTCATAAGTGAGCCAATACTCTTGTTCATGAATGTATTGACTCAGTGGGGTTCGGACACCGTTGTTTCGGCCCCATTCGGTTGCGTGAACAGTTGCAACAACGGGCAGATTGTATTCGTACTTGAGTTCGCGGGCCGAATCGAGTGAGAGCCAATCGTGTGCATGAAAAAGAGTCGGCTGCCCACCAGGGCGCCAATCTTCCAGAAGTTTCCTCACTCGAAGGTCGGTCGCCTTATTCAAGAGCTGGATTTCGTGAACGAAATTGTGAGGTGGCTCAGCAAGATGGACTCGGTGAACGTGAACCCCATTAGGCTCGACCTCTTCATCGGGAGCCTGGGGTGTAGCTTTCGTAACGACATGGACATCGACTCCCAAGTTTGATAGGGCGTTGGATAAGTCTTTAACGTGAGGGCTGATTCCCCCCACAATGCGAGGAGGGTACTCCCAAGAAAGCATAATGACTCGCATCACCCAATATTATGACTCCCATGATTCTAGTCTCAATTTTCGGGTCTTTTGCCATTAGTTTTGCGGAATATGGTCACATTCATCGCCATAAACCGTCAGAATCGAAGACATGAAACTTCTTTCGCTCGTGCTATTCGGTTGTGCAGCCATCAGCTCTGCTCAAACACCAATGGAAAAAACCATTGTGATCGTAAATGGCCAAGCAATCGAAGGAAAATCTTATTACAAGAGAATGGAAGTGATGCCAAATGTTGGGTCACTTGTCAACGGAAAGTTTGTAGAATCAACCCCCGGCTATTTGGCGATGAGCAAACTTATCAACGAGACTCTTTTGTTGCAGCTGGCAAAAGAAAAAAATGTGTTTCCAGCAGAATCAGAAGTTGATGCAAAGCTCAAAGAATCTTTGACAGATAACCCAGATCTTCTCACGTCGCTCAAAAAAATTGGATTTACAGAAGAAGACTACCGCTATGATCTCAGACTCCAACTTGCCGAATTTAAATTGCAAACTATGGGGATCAACATTACCGATCAGGAGGTCGAAAAGTTTTATAAAGATAACGCTGCGGCCTATACACTTCCCAAGAGATATCTCATGAGAGTGATCGCCGTTGATACGGAAGACAAAAAGGTCGCCGTAGACAAAGCCTTGGCATCTGGTAAAGCCTTTGGAGATGTCGCAAGAGAAATGAGCCTGGACATAAGCCGTGCAAACGACGGCAAAATGGGCGAAGTCCCTGAAAAATCTCTTGCTGGTGGAACGCAGGCGGCAGTGATGAGCACCAAAAAGGGATCGACAACGGATTGGCTTACAAACGGCGAGTTGTCTGTAAAATTTCTCATTGAAGACATTTTGCAAGAGACTAAAGTTGCGTTAGATGCTGAACTCAAGAAGAACATCAGAATTAATCTCATGCTGGATCGCGGGCAGATCAAAAACAACTTAGCTCAGATGATGGACGAAATGCGGAAGAAATCTAAGATCGAGTTTCAGGGAACGATTTTTGATTCTCAGCTGAAATCAAGCTTTGGAAAGGGTTAAATGCAAGAAGTCACCGACGTCCTGCGTCGGCTTGGGCTCATCGGGCCATATCAAGTTCATATTGCGCCAGTTGCCCTCGTTCCAGATGAGCGGGCACACCAAGTTTATCTCGGCTTCACATTTCAGCAGGTTTTCGACTCCTTAAAACGGCGACTGCCACATCAAATTCAGGCGACAATTGTTGCAGGTCATGGGCGAGAACTCACAACATTGGGGTCGCTTGCAAAGCATTCTGATATTCCAGGTTCAATAGTCGTTCTAGGTGCTACCCGATATGGTTCACCAGGGGGATTTTATGGGTTAGTGCAAGTTGTCGATCGTTTACTTGGCCCCGGTGGATGCCCTTGGGATCAAGCCCAAACTCATGAGTCTCTGAAAAAATATCTTATCGAAGAATCTTATGAACTTCTAGATGCAATTGATTTATCTGATCCTGAAAAAATGATTGAAGAGCTGGGAGATGTTCTTTTGCAGCCCATCATGCACGCTCAAATGGAAGCACTTTCGGGAGAATACGACATCGACCGGGTGGCCACCGAAATCACCAACAAACTCATTCGTCGCCATCCTCATGTTTTTGGAGATATCACTGTTGCTGACGAAAGTGAAGTCTTAAAGAATTGGGATGCCATAAAATCGCAAGAAAAGGGTCACGAGCAGTCCATTCTCAGTGGGATTCCTCGTAGCATGCCGGCTCTTTTGAGAGCCCTTGAATTGAGCAAGCGTGCCGCCAGAGCTGGTTTTGAATGGCCCAATATCGAAGGTGTTTGGCAAAAACTAGAAGAAGAAATAATAGAGCTTCGGGCCGAGGAACCAGGTTCAAAACGCCAAACTGAGGAGATTGGAGATGTGCTCTTTACAGTTGTCAATTTAGCCCGCTGGCTTAATATCGATCCAGAAGAATCCTTGCATCAAATGCTCCATAGATTTTCACAGAGATTTCAGGCTATGGAATCGATGTCTGAAAAACCCTTAAAAGATCTCAACGAGCTTGAATGGGACAACCTTTGGAATCAAGCCAAACTAAATTGCAGCCTCGATAGTTGATCTGACAACAGAAAGTGCTTGCCGAATGTTCCAATTGTGAGCCGCGAGGATTTTCTCAGCTTCGCCCTCACTTACAGTTGAGAGATCACAAAGAATTCTGACGCATCGCTCTCGCAATTTTTGGTTGTTAGCTTTAACGTCGACCATCAGATTTTCGATGACCTTGCCACTCCTAACCATGGCGATTGTCGAAATGGCATTAAGGGTCATCTTTTGGGCTGTCGCGGCCTTAAGCCGAGTCGAGCCAGTAAGAATTTCAGGGCCGGTATCCAATAGAATTTTGAGATTGCAATATTCAAACAGTGGATTCTTTTTGTTATTAGCAATGCCACAAGTCCACACTCCCTTTTGGAGTGAATGGCGGGCTGCAGCTACGACAAAGGGTGTCTTGCCCGATGCAGCAAGAGCCAGGACAATGTCACTTCGATTGAGTCCCATTTCATTAAGAGCCGCTACGGCAGCGTGTTCATCATCTTCAGCGTCTTCAAGGGCGCGAATATCGGCACTTGCCCCTCCCGCAATCAGGGCGACAAATCGATCCGGTGGAATTCCGAATGTGGGCACCATCTCAGCGGCATCCATCGTGGCAATGCGGCCACTCGTACCGGCTCCAACATAAAAGATTCGACCCCCATTTTGATAGGCTTCGGCCGCACGTTCTGCCGCCTGTGCAATTTCAGATTGAACAGCATCGAAAGCGCGAATGACATGTTGTTCTTCTTCAGCCATGAGTCGCACAATTTCTTGCGCGGACATCTTATCAAGACCGATTGAACGTGGATTTCGGGACTCGGTTCCCATAAAACAAAGATTTGGCACACTGGGCAGCCCCCCAAACGGGTGGCTGGTGAAGAATGCTCACTTCATACAGACGCAAGTTTAGTCCCAGAAAATCTGCATATTCGGGACCTTTTTTCAAGGTTTTGCACAACGCTTCTTGGTAAATGTCATGTGCTTTCCAAAGACCGCCAACAAGGCCGACTTTGATGTCGTACTGGTGAGCAAAGTAACGATCGCAATGAGCTTCAACTAACTGGGCCAACTTCTCGACTCGATGAACAGCTTTTATTGCAGCAACATCTCCGCTTGATGCGGCTTGGCCAATGGCTGGTGCCAAAGCTGCCACCAGGCTGACTGGGAATTCGGAGGACAAAATTGAAGGGAAGATCTGATCTCGTTCCATAGGAAACGAATCATCGAGCACCAGGTCAAGACTGGCCGGGTTTAAGAGGGCTTCATTTAGATATGTTCGACCAATATCAAAGGCCGAACCAAAGTCTCCGATAAGGGGTCCTCCACCTCCTGATTTCACAATAGATTCTTGATTCAAAGAGCAGCAAACAGATCCGGTGCCAGCGATCAAGACGAGATCATACTGTCCCTTCGAGGAAAGTACCGCCGCGACATAATCCGGATAACAGCGAACCAACGAGTCTGGCAGCAAATTTTCAAGTACTTTCGAAACATTTGATTCTAGTTCTGCATTGATCAGCCCTGCAAAACATGCGACGCAAGAGACGACGCTAGGAGAATTGGTCAGAGCCTCTTTAAGAACCGATTCCACAATGTCGATTGGCGTGGTCGAAACATTCGAAGATCCAGATGTTGCCTCAAAAATAGTGTTGCCAGATTCTTCAATAATCAAAAAACGAGTCGAACTTCCGCCTCCGTCGATTCCAAGAAAGTTAGGCAATTCTTAATGAACCGAGGTAAATGCCGATGGCGATTCGGTCTTTGAGTTACTTGGATTAAAGGCGAGATCACCAGGGCTGGAGCCCCATGAACCTTCATTCAACCACTTGGTAAGGGCTTCGCTCACCGATTCTGCAAATGCAATCCCTGCCATGGCTGGGAAACTTTCGTCGCTCCAGTCTTGCCACGTAGGGTTTACCGCCGTAATAAGTTGATCTCTTTGGCGAGTACTTAGTCGCAAGAAGTATTCTTCATATGCTAGTGCTTCTTGCAGAGATCCAAAAGAACGTGCAAAGACCATAGATGTTGCCGCTGTTTGCTCATCTCGTCCAGATTTGTGAATGCGCATTGCGCCGTCAAGGCTCCTCGTAACTCCAGTCACGATGTTTCGCAAATCGTCTGTGGCCACATAAAAATACATGGACATTGTCTTCTTAGATAATTGTACTGTTTACAGAACCCAAACGGTTCTTAATATTTTCTTAGTAACTCACAATTTGTGGGAAAGTCAGGGTGAGCCGACGATGACAAAGCCTTGAAACTCCGTGTTTGCAAGATCTTCGATATCCAGACCAACCACGCAGCCAGGCCCATTTCGCAAGAGCTCAATAAACTCTTTGAGCATGTCCTTCTCGCCTGTAGCTACTAGTTCAACACGATCATCGTCTCGATTCCAGACAGATCCAGTGATGCCTCTTGACATGGCTTCTCGCTGAGTAAAGGCGCGAAACCCAACACCCTGAACCCACCCATGAACAATAACTCGAACAGTTCTCATTGCCGATAATCGACAGGCCGAAGATAAAACTCGTTGATGGCAGAATCTGTGAGCATCGCTTGGGTTGGAAGGTGTCGCTTCCAATGTGTTTTTGCTACTTTGCTACACACAAGTTGAACCTTTTTACTGTCAAACCCCAAACTGATGACTTGATTTTGATTTGCACCGCGAAGCAAATGAGCCAAAATCCGATCGGCATCTGGAATTGAGATTCCCCAATCGCCTTCATCGGTTTGACCTTCGATGAGATCGGCGGTGGGCGCCTTGTCGACTACGACATTTGGTACTTGCAAATGCCGGGCGAGTTGCCAAATTTGAGTCTTCAATAAATCACCTAGTGGGTTGATGGCAGGGGAATCATCGGCATGCCATGTGAAGTATCCAAACATCCTCTCAGTTTTGTTGCTTGTTCCAATTGGCAAACCGTTCAATTTGCTCGCCCAATCATAAAGAACAGTCATACGGCATCGTGCGCAAACGTTTCCTAACCTGAGTGGCGAAATGTTGATTTCGTTTTCGCAATACCCATCGACCATTTTTGAAATTGAAACTGTCTCTAAATTCAATCCCAACTTGTCCGCGATAAGTTGAGCATGGTCGAGGCTTTCCTGAGAACTCAACTTATATGGCATACGAATTGCCGTCACATTTTCCGGTCCAAATGCTCGAGCAGCTAGGTAAGCAGTAACGGCAGAGTCTACACCGCCACTAAGACCTAATATGGCGCGGTTTATGCCTCGCTGGGTCTTGCACTCCTCTCGCAAAAAGCTTACGAGCCACCGTTCTACAAGAGCACAATTGATTTCAAGTAGTTCGTTTGATTTCGGATCGAAAGATTGAGGTCGAATGACTTTCACAGGTTCGAATCGCAGAATACCTAAGCAATGGTCCCAATGACGGCAACCTATCCTTGCAACGCGAGTAAGCAGTATTTGTGAGTATTGGACGCCTCTTTATAATGGTGATTGTCGGCTTGGTGGCTGGAATTGTGGCTTTCAAGATTATCGGATTCTTATTTGCATTTTTGTTGAAAACTATTTTTGGGTTATTGATTCCCATTGGTATCGCTTTTGGAATCATTTATCTCATCTACAAGCTTACTGTCGGAAAAGCCTTGGGTTCAACAAAGCGCGATTCGCTTCCATAAGAAACCCAAAAGGGTAAAACGGCGTCATGACACTCTTTGTCATGGCGCTCATTGCTTCATCTCATCTCACTAAAGATGCCTATGGTGTGACCCGGATTTCCGCTTCAACTTTTGAAGAAACATTGTTCGAAATGGGGCGGGTTGTAGCAGAAGATCGGCTTTGGCAAATGGAAATGAGCCGTCGAATTGCCACAGGCCGCTCGGCAGAAGTCCTCGGAAGTACCGCCGTGGCCTCAGACAAAGAGACCCTAAGATTAGGATATTCAGATGAGGAATACGCAGCAATGTTCGCCCAGCTCTCTCCAAAAGCACAATCAGCCTTTATTAATTATGCAAAGGGAGTGAATGATGTGATAGAAAGGCGAAAATCTAGCCACTCGCTCGGAACATCATTTGAGTCTGCCGGAGTCTTGCCTGAGCCTTGGACCACACGAGACAGTATGGCTATCGCAGTAATGCTCGCACGCCGATTTGGCACGGGCGGGGCCGGTGAACTGCGAAATTTGGCGCTCGCCCTCTATTTGCAAACTCAGCCCTGCAAGGATCGATACCTTGATGTTGTGGATGATTTCGCTTGGCAAAACGATAAGCGTTCGATTCCAACCGTGTCAGATTCCGACGATCCCATCAAATCCAAGCATCCTGTTTTTCCAAACCCAACAAGGCAAGAGACTGTGGCGCATCTCAAATCTCTTCCTAAAGTCGGATTGTTGGAGCTAGTTCCAGCGATTCGGGCTTCAAATTATGAAGATTCTCGGCTCATTGCAGAAAAGTCTTCGGTTGCATTTGAAACAGGAAGTTATTGCATTGTCGTGTCTCCAAAGAAATCGACAACGGGTCGCGCTATTCTTCTTTCTGGTCCACAGATGGGTTTCACAATGCCTTCAGTGGTTCACGAAATTGCTCTCGATGGGCCAGGAATTCGGGTGGCAGGAATCGACGTGCCAGGTATTCCAGCTGTTGTCATAGGAAAGACTCCAAATCTAGCATGGGGGCTGACCACCGGCGTCGCCGATTTAGCCGATATCTATGCTGTCAACCGCCCGAAATCTGATGTCGCAGATGTCGATGGAGAGCAGCTTTCAGTGACTCGAAAGAAGCTGACGATTAAGGTGAGGGGAGGCACTGACCAAATGGTTGAGCGCGTGAGAGTTATGGATCAACCGGTTGTTTTGGAGAGCTCTTCGACAAAATCGCTTTTTGTTCAAAAATCGAGTTATTGGAAAAAGGAAGTTCAAAGCTGGTGCTCACTTTATGATCTTTACAATGTGAAAACGACACCTGAAATTGACAAGGCTGTCGACCAGATCGCTATGAATATGAATTTCTTCTTTGCCACCACGAAGGGAGAAACGGGATGGCGATATGTCGGGTGGGTGCCCCAGCGACGACTGGGAATCGATCCAAGATTCCCCATTTTAGAAACCAAAGCAAACGATTGGAAAGGAATGATTCCGAGATCTCTTATGCCAAGGGTGAATAACCCGAATACTGGTCTCATTGCAAATTGGAACAACAAGCCGGTTTCTTGGTGGCCCAATCTCGATACACCAGCCTGGGGAAGCATCTTTCGCAACGAAGTCTTGCTAAGATCACTTCAAAAACCAAAACTATCGGTTTGGGATGTCGAACGTGCACCTTGGGAAATCGCTCGAAAAGATGCTGATACAAACAGCAGATTTTTGAACTTGCTGAAATCGTGTGCGCCTCAGACTCAGATCATTCAAGATGTCGACGAATGGTCGACCCAAGGAAATCCGGGGGCAACTGTAGCGCGCGATGCTGTGCGAAATCTGAAACAAGCGATCTTTGAGCCAGTGGTGGGAAACTTTACGAATCCTTCGTTCTTTGACCAAATTGTTCAGCCATCTGTACTGTTCAATGCAGTGAACAGAAAGACTAAGTATGATTATTTGGGCACCCGATCCTTGAGCGAACTCGCCAAGCAAGCTTTGGAGCAGGCCATTTTGAATTTGACAACAAAATTTGGTCCGGAATCCATGTTGTGGCCGAATGCAACAGGTTCTATTCGATATGAAGGCCAAACCCCTATTCCTTATTCTAATCGGGGAACATATATTCAGATCATCGACCTCCAAAGTCCACCTGTTGGTCGGTCGGTTTGTGGCCCAGGAGCTGGAGAATCGGGTGAACATTCTGCTGATCAAATCGATCTCATGCGTCAATGGACTTACAAGCCGATGTGGTCTTTGGGTGTCGATTAGGCCCATGCCATAATGTGATTTCATCCTTGCTCCCGTCGTCTAGCGGTTTAGGACATCGCCCTCTCACGGCGAAGATCGCGGGTTCGAATCCCGTCGGGAGTACCAAGATTTTCAGGTTCCAAGTATTGCTAAGTCCAGACGGGATTCAAATCCTCAGATTTGTTGTTGCGGGCCGATTTCGCTTAGGACTTGGATTCCAATTGCGACAGCCGGAGTCGCCCAGGACGTTTTGTGAGCCACAAAATTGATCGCAGCTCTTCTCCCACGATCGGTCCCCAAATGCACTAGAGAGCGGTAAGGCTGTTAGTCCTTTTGGCTCAAGAGTGCACGGATTTGCCGGACAGCTGCCAAGGCTCCCTCCGTCTAACCGGCAGGTAACATCTCACCAATGCTACGAGCCGAACTCGTCAGTGAGCTGGCGAATCTAGTCCTTGCCAATACGCGGAGGCCTCTAAGAGTTGGGATTGATGGGATCGATTGCGCTGGTAAGACGACATTGGCTGACGAACTCGCTGAAGAGATCAGAAGGCGTGGGCAAAATGTCATTCGGGCCTCGATTGACGGATTCCATATGCCCCGCGAATATCGGCTTCGTCAAGGCGTGTACTCTCCTGAGGGTTACTTTTCGGACTCATTCGACTATTCAGCCCTGGTTCACGACTTGCTCCAGCCGCTTGGACCAGATGGAGACGGTCGTTTTCGGGCTAGACGCTTCAATTTCAGAAGCGATCAAATGGCTGAAGATGAGTGGCAATTTGCAGATACAAGCCCGATTCTGATTATGGATGGCGTCTTCATGTTCAGAGAGAAACTTGTGGGTTTCTGGGACTTGCGCATCTTTGTTGAAATCAGTTTTGAGGAGAGTCTTTCAAGAGCAAAGGAGCGAGATCTAGAGCTTTTTGGGGACGAGGCCGAATTAGTTCGCAAGTACACCATGCGGTACATGCCCGGTCAAAAGTTGTACTTTGAGGCAGATGCTCCATCATCCAAGGCCCACGTCGTCGTTCACAACAATGATCCAGCTGACGCAAGCATAACGCTAGACCATACCCTAGCTGATCGAGAGGGAATATAGTCCGACTCTAAGACCACGACCGATTGATTGAACTCCACCGTTAGGCGTCGCCGTAACTATGAGTAGAGTTCGCAAATCGTCCAGCACGGAGTACCACCTCATTTTGAACCTAACAATCCGATTACTCCCGACGGGATTCGAACTCTCTTGATTTACAGATTGAAGCTCAGTCTCTGCTGAAATCGTAGTAGACGCGCAAAAAGTTCCCGTCTGAGTCCGAGACTACAAACTCGCGGAGACTCCAAGGTTTGTCCTCCGGCTCTTCAATGACGATCGCATTGAGGGCCTTCCACTCGGCAAAGAGGGCATCTACCTCATTTCGACTCTCAAGGTTGATCCAAACGACCACTGTTTGGGAGTTGGCACGCTGACCTCGAAACGAATCGTTCGTCAGAAAGAGACGGCAGTGGCCCTTGGAGATTCCAGCGATCCCGCCGTCCTCGTCGCCCCAATCGAGGGTGAATCCGAGCGCTTTCACATAGTAGGTGATGGCCGAATCGACCGATTCCACTGGAACTTCTGGAATTGGTTGGGGAAAGTTCATTTGTTTTCTTCTTGATTTGATAGCGGGGACGGGGTGACGTCCCAGGTGGACTTGGCATGAAAAGGGCTATTCTCGTCTTCGATTATGACCATGGAGGGCCCACCTCCCTCGGTGACAAGAATTTCGACTTTGGCTCTTGACGGAGCTGCAACATGGAGGGTCAATGGACGCTCAGAGTGACCTTCAATACGGTCCCGAATTGCGGAACATTCTAGTGTCGACAGCTTTCCATCGACGATTGAATACAGCTTTGGCGAATCCGGAGCATGAGCTCGTCGCCCCGTATTGACGGCAGCGGCATGAATGTCGAGGCCACCCGCCACCCATTCGCTCCCGGTGACAACAAAACACCAATCATCAAAGCATTTTCGTTGCCCGATAGCAAGCTTTTTAGCTCGGCTGGAGACGCCTACGCCAACCAGAACGATCAAATAGCAGACTGCAAGCCAGCCAGCCCAGAGAAGCGTAACCTTGCCCCTTTGGCTCTTTTTGAGGAGTTGGACAATGCCTCGAACGAGCAAGACAAGCTCGATCACAAAGACGACTAGAAAGACAAGAGTAAAAACCGTCATGGACGACCCCTTAGCAACGTTCGGGATGTCAAGCCAGTAAGTCGTCCAAAAAGCGCTCCTGCGAGGGAGGGAAGCAACGCAACTGCGGATTGATAGAGGGGCGCGTGCTTTGTACTTGTGTCTTGGTACAGCAGGAGCGTCGAGATTGGAATCACGACGAAGAAGAAGCAAGCGTAGTGGAGCCACTTCCGAGGACAAGCAAGGCTGGCGAAAAACGAAGAGAGCAAGAGCCCACCCGCGGCCCACTGGACTTCGTAAGCGTAGAGATTCAAATAGCCAATCAGAATCCAAGCAACCAGGAAGGGCCAGAGCCGAGCCGCATTTGCCAACCGGATACACGCTGCTCGGAACAGGATGTCAAGCCCATCTGTAAACCTAACTCTGCGCTTCTCGTTTAGCTCATCAAATTCATCCCCGAATTGTTCCCGCCATGAACGGGGATAGAGTTTTGACCACCTAAAGCGCTTCACGCCAACCTCGATTGGCCAAGTTGGATAACTCCGGACCACCTGTTCAAGAAATCAGCCACCGCGTCCCGTCCCTCGCTCGTGATCTCGTAGCACTTCACCCGTTCTTCCCCCGAAATCCGACGAATGAGCCCGTCTTGGAGGAGCTTCGCAATCGCCGCATAGAACGTCCCTGGGCCGACCTTGAAGTCCATCTGAACTTCGATCGCACTCATCAAGGCATAGCCATGATTGGGGCCGTCAAGGAGTGCGATGAGAATCAGGGTTGCTGGTTGACCGTAGCGACTGAGTTGCTGATTTGCCTGACTTTGCATTTGCTATATCGTACCACGATATATCGCGACACGCTATACCTGTTGAGCAAAATTTCAAATAGTAACCCGAACCGATTTGGCCGAACCGAGCAAAGGAGTTCAAATCGTATACACTTCGGAGCCCCAACAGACGATGAGGTTTGTTCTGTTCCACTTTTGGTGTTTTGGAGGGGTGAGCATTCGCTCGTGTTCGATTCACCGCTCGCGACCATCGGAGTGCAAGCGAAAGTCTCGAGGAATGGCACCTTGCGTCCGAAGTCCCAAAGTTTAACCGCATAAGCCCCTTTCGACTAGAATGAGGAAATGCAAAGACAGGGTAAAGAGAACCCGTATAAGCTGAAGACTCCGCCTGGAACTTCGGATTACCAGATGTATTTCGACTCGAAGGATGGGCAAGAGGTCATCTATTGCGTCGTCGGTTCGACCACTCTGATTTACGATGCGCGTTGCATCGATGACTCAATCGCAATGCTAACGGCGCACGGCGATTGGATGGATCTTGGCGGCGCAGACGAGCAGAAAGAAGCAAAAGAAGGCACTTTTGAAGCTTGGGGTAGGTCAGAAACGAACCCGTTGGGTGGCTGGTACGGCTTAAAGAAGGGACTCCGTGGCAGATTCGGTGTCTATGTTCCGCCGCTTCTCGAGGCGATGGGACTGGTCGAACTTACCCATGACGCTAAGAATAACCGTGTTCGAGCCAAGTAGCTTTAGTTGCAGCCGACCGTAGTTCTAAGAGCGACTTGGGAGTACCACGATTTGTGACCCGACACCAGACAGGATTCGATCCATGCCAACTCAGAACGAATATTTCGTTAATTCATGGCGAGATGCTTCATCCTGATTTGAGCAGTCATCGAATATCTTGATGATTGAATCTATTTCTCTGATTTCATTCTCTAGCAATATGCCGCTGGCCTTGAGTTTCTCGATGAGGAGATGGATTTTTAGCGGATCAGAGCTATGAGACCACGAAATTTCAAAGCCGTCTGAATAGTCTTGCGACAAGGAATACTGACTGAGTGTGCTCTCCATTTCACAGTTATCAACAGTTCTGAGAGGAATGACCTTCATTCCGAGAAACTGCCGGATCTTTTCCTCTCTCATCCGGTCCGTGTTCAAGATTGCATTGGCGATTCTAGGTTGCTCCCAAATGCGGTGCCATGTTGGATTTTCTGGTCGCCAATCGTCGATTTGGTAAATAACATTGCCTTCGTAAAGCGACTGCTGACTGGAAAGCATCGCCATCACCGCTCGGCATTGAGTGACAACTAGACGCTCAATCTCCTGACAGGACGACGCCCTTGTCTTACTTTCTTCAAGTCTAGCGACAAAATAGGCACCAAGTAGTGTTTGAATGGCGTTCCAGGGGGCTTCTTTGATCCGGTTGTAATTGTTGTTGAAGTGATAGCCTTGGAGTGCTTTTCCCTTACTGATCACATCAACTGCTGTTGTTTGGCCGTGCCACTTGTACTTCCAATCAAGATCCGGGCGAAATTCGGGTTGCTGAGCATTTGCCTGAGCGACTACCAACAGCATGATGAGAGGGATTCCGTATGAGAATCGTCGATCTGGATTTAGAATTGAGTTTATTTTCATTTTTAAGTCCTCATTAGCACTTTGTGAGAGTGTCTAGGAAAGAGTCCGTGGATGTATTGAAAGGTCTTAGAATACAAAGTTCGTTAAGGAGAAATCTTGATTGCAATCGGCATCGGCGCTCCAATAGGTTTATGGTGGGAGACCTCATGCCTGGCGAATTGGACGCTGAAGGGTAGACATGCACTGGCAGCCAAAATTGCCGTGAAACACGCGGTCTTTCTCCCGGAGCGAGGTTTACCGGCAATTGCATCAAGGCGTCGACGCATGTGCTTTGCGACTGCCGAGACGTTCAGCGAAGCAAAAGTATCGAAGCGGGGATCGTGTACCCGCACGAACCCCAACAGCATTCGGCCATACGCAGCAGGTGATAGCCCTCCTGATCGAATGGCAACCTCGTCGGCCGAGACTTCCTGAAGGAACGACAGCCGGTTGAGGCAGAGCCAGACCAGGGGCTGAAAGAAGAAAATTGCTCCAACGAGCCGTACAAAGCCTCCCCAGGGCAAGTCTCGGTTTTTTACGTGTGCCAACTCATGAGCGAAACACATCGACCGCTCGTCCTTCCGAGCTACCTCGAAAAGGTTCGGCGGTAAAACAATGAATTTTTTGAAGAGCCCCAAAAGTAACGGGGCTTGAACCTTGCTCGATACAAGCAGATCTGGAACTGACCTCAAACCCATAGAGCGCGCAATCTGATTGAGAGCTGGATCGGAAATGGAAACTCCAGATTTTACGACGAACCTCATCAATCGCAGCTCCTGAAACACACTGTGCATGCATAGAGCCACGCCGGTTATCCAAAGTGCCATGCCTAAGATTGAGTCGCCTCGTTCGGATGACGGGCTGGGAATCAAGAACACATTAATTGCGGGGGGCATCAACGTAAGGGCCAGCCGAGCAAATGCAATCCTTAAGATCAGCATCCGCCATAGAGCTGGAATTGGCAGGAAACTCATGGCCCAGGCAACTGCCAAAGCTGGAGTCCCTTCTAGAGCTGCCATGAGCAATCGCTCCGAAGTCACGATTTCTCCTCCTGTTCCAGCTTCTCCACAAGTCTTCTGAGCTCATGGAGTTCTTGCTCGGTGACGCCACCGCGACTGTTGAGATAGGCTACAAATGGGCTCACCGAGCCGCTCAGCGTCCCTTCGACGAAGCGCTGAACTAGCGACGTTTGCAAAGTATCTGCCGGCTCTGTGGAGAAGTAATGGAACACGCGATCCTCTTTCTCGCGGTCGAGAAATCCCTTCTTCCGGAGTCGCTCCATCATCTGCTGAAGCGTTGTGCGGACGTAACCTCTTTCAACGGCAAAACTCTCAAAAGCCTCTCGGAGGGTCACTCGCCCACGCTTGGCAATAAACTGTAGCAATTCAAGCTCCGATTTTCCAATCCGTTTTTCTAGCATCGTTAAATTCCATATGAGCCGGGGTTTCCCCCGGCTCTGTGCGGCCCCAAGACTTACTTCGTCGAGACGACGAGGATCATCTCATTCTCAGCTTTCTGTATGAAGGTGTCCCACTCCTTGGCTTGTTCCGGCGAAAGCACGCGATGCACGCCCGCGTAGAACGCCTGGTTCGCGCTTGCTCCGCGAGAAACCCACTCTCGCTTCCACGCATCGGTCGGCGCCGGTCTGCCATTAGCGTGTGGCATGCGATCTGTCATTTCCTTGAAGACTTGCTCCAAATTGGAGTTTAGCTTTGATATCTGCTTCTCCTGATCGGGGGTGCATGTCAAGATCGCTTTTACGATGGTCGGAGCCTGGCCGACGGTCTTCCACTCTCCAATAGCTGGATAGCGATTGGTCTCGAGAACGTTGTCATCGAACTGCTTCTGTTGCGCGGGTGACATCATCGCACGCATATAGTAGTTCTCCTTGACCAGTATGAGATTGGACTTCTTGTCGTCCTCACCCGATTTCGTAAGATACTCGCTCTGGAGCTCGGAGATCAGATAGCGCGAAAGCGCTTGTTGGATTCCGTTCAGTTGAACGGCATTCCAACCTTTGCCGACGGGCACGTCTGAACCCGAAAGCGGTCGAAGTCGCATACCGTCACTCAATCGGGTGGCGCTACCGCTACCACCGATCACCACGTCTTTCCCTCCGGTCTTTGCCGCAAACTGTTGGGCGCTAGCGACAACGAATGCGAGGCTGAGAATGGCTAGGGCCATCGTCTTTGTAGGTTGATTCATTTGTATTTCCTCCGGCCCGGTTCCAAATTGCGCCGGCTATGCAAAGTAGCCCGGGCCATGTTGGACGACATATGTCGTCAAAGTATCTGACGACATATGTCGTCCAATCGTTACACGTATTGTAGATTTTTTTTCTGGTCGCCTGCATCCATGCTTCTCTTGTTGGCTGAGATTGCAAAGGACAGCGGAAGCAGCTGGTTAAGCTAATGCGATGAACTCCAAATTTCGTAACCAGTTCAGCACGGAGTACCATCATCTTTTGGGTTCAAAAACGGAAAACTTCTCTGGTTCAGAACCTCAACCATCCCGACGATTGAACCCAATTCTTGTCAGCTGATTGTTTGTACATACCCGGTTCTTAGTGCTGAATTTCTTGTCTCACCAACTGAACATTGAAATGTCTATATCGTCTTTTAGGCCTGATGTATAAGTTTTGTTTTTGGGGTCTTGCATTGATGACTACGGGTGGCTTGCTAGTGCAAGCTACCAGCCCGGGGACCAAGCAAGAACGGCGTGGCGGGCTGAACTCTGGACGCTCCAGGGACTATCCGTTGCCAACAAAGGCGTGGGTGGAAGGATCAATTATCCAAGGGAACGTGACAAACAACTCAGTAGAGTTCGCGATACACATGAAGAGCGACGCAGAAGCCACGATTGAATATGGAGTGGCAAGCGATCCATTTGCTCAAAAGACTCAGCAACTGAACCTCAAGGCCGGAGTCCCGTTCCAGACAAAGATCTCGGGTCTTAAGCCAAGCACCAGCTACAATTACCGACTGAGATTTAAGAAGTCTGATCAGAACAGTTATGAGACGAGTCCCACCTACAGGATTCAAACCCAACGAAAGCCGGGCGAAGAATTCATGTTCTTTGTCCAAGGAGACTCCCACCCCGAGCGCGTGCCGAAGATGCACATTCCGGCTCTCTATGAGCGAACGCTCCTCACTGCAGAAGCACAAAAGCCGGATTTCTTTATCTGCTTGGGCGACGACTTCAGCGTGGATACATTGCGCGAGCGAACTAAGCAGACTGTTGAAGGGGTTTACACCAAGCAGGTTCCATATTTGGGCTTGGTCGGGCATTCCGCACCGATTTACCTCGTCAACGGGAACCACGAACAGGCCGCCAAAGCGAATCTCGACGGCACACCTGATAGTCTAGGGGTATGGACGCAGAACGCCAGAAACCGCAACTTTGTCCAGCCCGCCCCCGATGGGTTCTATACTGGAAACACTGAGGCGGTCGAGCACATTGGATTACTCAGAAACTACTTTGCTTGGGTTTGGGGCGATGCGTTGTTCGTCACTATTGATCCTTATTGGCACTCCTCGACGGCAGTCGATAATGCTGTAGGAAAGGGGCCGAAGACAGAAGACGGAGGCAAGCGTAACCGAAACCTTTGGGACATCACTCTGGGAGATTCCCAATACAAATGGCTGACCAAAACTTTGCTGGAGAGCAAGGCAAAGTACAAGTTCGTGTTCGCGCATCATGTGAACGGAACTGGGCGCGGTGCTATCGAGAACGCCACTCTCTATGAATGGGGCGGTCGTGACCCCCGAGGTGGCGATCTCTTCAAAACCAGGCGCCCGGGTTGGGATCTGCCCATTCACCAGCTGTTCGTTAAAGCCGGAGTCAGCATTTTTTTCCAAGGTCACGACCACATCTACTGCAAACAAGAGCTGGACGGCGTGATCTACCAATCCTGCCCGTGCCCCGCTGATCCCACCAACAGCCTCATCAATGGCGACGCTTATCGCAGCGGTGAGAAGATCCCCGGCGCAGGGCTGGTAAGGGTCACCGTGGGTCCAACCCAAGCAAAAGTGGATTATGTCCGCGCCTACGAGGCCTCCGCCGAGGTCGAGGGACACAAACACGGCGAGGTAGCTCACTCCTATACTGTGAAGCCCAAAGGAACATCGAAATGATCAAGATCAACTCATTCTCAACGTTGGTGACGATTTTACTTGTCGGTTCTGGCGTCGGAGCAGCGATTTACATTCAAGATGCAAAGGCACGCGCCACTGAAGTGGAAAAGTCATTTGACAAGTTCGCTCCGGCGGTAAAGACCCGCTCCGATGAGAAGAACTTCTACGTGGAATCCAACGGTATGCCCGACCACGAGATGATGACGGGCATCACTGCTTGGCAGCAACAGGTGCCACTTCCTCAGAAATACTTGGGGAGCAACGCCTGGCAATTCCCTCTCTTCCCGGCGCCCGCAAAAGAGCCGATGAGCGCCAAGACCAACTTTTTCCGAGGCGCGATTGCTATCGCTGCCAACGGAATCCCGATCTTCAACCCGATCAAGAACGATGGTCACACGGATACGTTTCTCGCGGGAGAACTCGACAAGTGGGGCGGGCATAGTGGCCGTGGGGACGACTATCACTATCACATTGCGCCGGTTCACCTGCAAGAGGTCTTGGGCAAAGGCGTCCCCATTGCGTATGCTCTGGATGGATATCCCATCTATGGCTATACGGAACCGGATGGGGCAATTCCCAATGACTTGGATAACTTCAATGGTCACACAACTTCCAAGCTGGGCTACCATTATCACGCGACGAAGACCTATCCTTACTTAAACGGTGGCTTCCACGGTGAAGTGGTCGAACAAGGAGGGCAAGTGCATCCTCAGCCTAAGGCAACTAGCCCCCGTGAGGCCACATCACCTTTGCGGGGAGCAAAAATCACGGGGTTCAAGACTATTGAAAAGGGCAAGCGGTATTCGCTGACATACACACTCGGAGGCGAAAGCAACCACGTTCATTATCAGGTGAACCCTGACGGCAGTGTCAAGTTCGACTTTGAGGGGCACGATGGCAAAGTCATATCCGAGACTTACAGTGGCAGCTCTGTAAGTGGCGGAGGAGTCGGTCAGAGGCGCCAAGGTGAACAGGGGCACGACCTCGGACCACCTCCAGGCCCTCGCAAGCCGTGGTTCGTGGATCACGCGAAGGGACTTGATGCGAACAAGGACGGCGAAGTTACGAAGACAGAAGTCACCGATCAGTGCAAAGAAGCTTTCAAGGGCTACGCGGGAACTTCTGATTCCATCAAGGTCGAGGATCTACCTAATCTCCGTACGGTGCGGAACGAAGTCGGTGGCTTTATGAAGGTTCACGCCAAAGAGCTGGATCAGAACGGCGATGGGAAAATCACCGAGAAGGAGACCATCGACACGATTCTTCGAATGTTCAACAAACAAGACAAAAACGGCGATGGCAAGCTCTCGGGATTGGAATTGGAAGGATGAGGATTGCACTCCTACTCGGAGCCGTCGCAGTCACCACTGTTGCCATGCAAGGGCGAGATGGTGGCGCTAAGCAAGGTGCCCCACCTCCGGTCTACCGGGTTGAAGTCCCAGTGAGTAAGCTCGACGTCATTGCTGGTGCGACAACCGACAACAGCATAATCTTGAGTATACGGGGCAAAAGCGAAGCGGTTCCTTCGCTTGAAATTCGAGACGGCGATACGACCATTGCATCCCCCAAGGTTACTTTGTCCACCGGGAGGGCCGTCGAGATCCCGGTGAATGGTCTCAAAGCTGGAACGACCTATGAATACACCCTGATTCAAGGAGAATCCAAAGTTGAAGGGCGTTTCACAACTGCTAGAAAGGCTGGGCAAGAGTTCACATTCGCAATCCAAGCCGACAGCCATTTGGATGGCAATACCGACCTCAAAGTGTTAGAGCGAACCCTTGGCAACATAGTCAAGGACAGGCCCGACTTTCTTGTCGATCTTGGCGACACCTTCATGGTGGACAAGTATCCGAACTTCAAGGATGCGGTCAAGCAATACGACGCCCAGCGTTATTGGTTCTCTCGGCTAGGGTCGCAGATGTCGGTATTTTTGTGCCTCGGGAATCATGACGGTGAAGTCGGTTGGCCTGGTCGCGGAGGGGCCGATATGGCTTCGTGGGCACGAGAGCAGCGGGAGGCAATATTCCCCGTCATTCGCCCGAACGATTTTTACTCCGGAGCACCCAAGAAGGGGCTGTGGTATAGCTACAACTGGGGTGATGCTACATTCATTGTTCTTGATCCGTTCGTCGCCACAAATAGAAAGACCCGCGGGGACGAAGACGGTTGGAACTGGACTCTCGGTAAGGAGCAATTCGATTGGTTCGCTAAAACGCTCAAGGGTTCGAGATCGAAGTTCAAGTTTGTCTTCATCCATCACTTGGTTGGCGGTTTTGGCGGTGCGGAAGCGCGAGGTGGCGTCGAAGCCGCGGATCGCTTCGAATGGGGCAACAAAGAGGAGTTTCCGATCGAACGCGAAGGCTGGGCAGAGCCGATCCATGCGCTTTTGGTCAAGTATGGAGTCACCGCGATGTTTCACGGACATGACCACCTTTATGTCCGCCAGGAAAAGGACGGGGTCGTCTATCTAGAGGTTCCTCAGCCGGGCCAACCTCGAGATAACGCCGTAGGAAGCGCCGAAAAGTATGGTTACAAGTCGGGGACTATTCTTGGGAGCTCCGGGCATATCCGCGTCACGGTGAGCCCGAAGGTAACAAAGCTCGAATACGTTAAGTCCCTATCGGGAGCCAAGAACGGGGAAGTTGTCGACTCGCTAGAAGTTGCACCTCGAACAAACATGCCATAAGTGCATCCACCTGGGAGTACCACCTTCATTTAGGTTCAAAACGGAAAATTGCGAAGGTTAAAGTCCTGAGTCAGCCAGACGGAATCGCAAGTCTTCATCATGATGGACTGACTGTAACATATCAATATCGTTGTGAAAGTGGTTTTTGGGGGACAGTTGAAGTTTTATCACAATAAATTGAATGTTCAACATAGGTTCCAAACAGCCCTTGAGCTCATCACGCTTCAAAATGCAATCAACTGCGGTAGATTCAATAATTCTCAACCATAAACGCTACTGGGCGACTAACATAGATGTATGCAATCAAATCCTAGATCGCGGGATTTTGACCTCATCGGCGGGATAGTTGGTTCCCGCGCACTCTCTCGCGCGTTCCACGAGCGCGTGGCGCGAGATGCAAGTTTGCGCTCTCTGTTTCCGAATGAAATGGAATCTCTAATCGAGCATTTCGCACTCTATTTGGCGCAAGAATGGGCGGGAATTGGAGATTATCGGGCAATCCGCGGAAAGACTAGCCTACTTTGTCGCCATGCCCACCTTTCGATATCCCAAGACCTTGCCAACAGATGGCTTGGGCATATGACCGATGCGTTGCAACAACTCGGGTTTGACCCTTCGCTCATTTCTTTTTTCGAGCCTATCGCTCAATCTCTTTTGGATCCCTTGATTCCATGGTACGGTATGAACCTCAGTGACTTGAGAAAGAGCGCCTTAGATGAGCCTTGGATTTTGCATGTCACCGAGATGGGGCATAGTTTGCTGAAGGCCGCGGCCGTGAATGGAGACGTGGCGCGAGTGGCCCTGCTTTTGGAGCTAGGTGCAGACCCTAATGAATTCGGGCGGCTCGGTCACGGCGCTCTCTACTTCGTCGCAAATTCTCAGTTTTTGGGGCGAGAACGTGAGCTACTTGAGGTGGCAGAGTTGCTGATTCGACATGGGGCAATTGTGAACCAAGCGAGCGGTTCGGGTCGCAACACGCCACTTCATATGGCGGCACGTCGCGGAAACGTGTCGATGGCCTCGATTTTGTTATCATCAGGGGCCAATTTAGAGGCCCGGGACTCAAAGGGTGTCACACCTTTGGGCCGGGCTCGAAACTGTCGCCAGGAAGCAATGATTCGGTTTCTCTTGGCAGCTGGCGCCCTTGATGATATTGGTTCGAATAACGGCGTGAAGCCACTATAAGACTTCTAAGCGCGCCAACTTCGGTGTATGACGCTCTAATGGATTGAATCCTGCTCCATTCATATTGCGGATTTAGAACGATTGAGCTCCGAAACAATGCCAGAGATATTTGTCTGATAATTCGTCATTTGCTCGTGCGAAACCACAAAATTGAACGTGCGTTCAAATACCTTTTCGAATTTAAGGAGTTCGATCGGTACGATTACTGACAGTCTTGGAGCACATCTGACTTTGTCGACAATGGCTGTGAGCTCGAAGAGGTTAGGGCTATAGGGCGAAGGAAGTCGATCAAGCTAGGCCACGATCCTAGCTGGCAGCCTCAAACTGAAGGCGGTGGTGCTTCGTGCCAAATGATCTCCATTGAGGCAGCTAACCCACAAAATGAACCACATTGCCGTCCGAACCAGCGTGCTAGAGCTTACGAGTCAGATTTAGTTATACTCTGGTACTTCGGAAGCTTACAGCAGGAGACTACCCAGGCAACAGATCTGAAAACCTCATTGCCTCACCAATCGGCAGTAGCCTAATTCCAAGAAAGTCAGTTGAAGACCTTGTAACGACTTCAGAGAAAGATTAATGCCTCCCGTATCAAACTTCTGAGAATCAATTGTTGCGTTGAAAGGAATCAAATGGCCGATGTCGCCGGGGTCTGTTTCTTCTACCAAAAATTTTCCGATGGGATTATATGTAAGACCATCTTGGCTAAACTCGACCACATAGGTGGCCACTGAACCATCGTCGTTGCTATCAAGGATTGCCACAGCAAACATGCTATCCTTATCCAAAATTCCATTTGTGCAGAGTATTGGTAAAGGTTCATTGGCTTCGGATGGCTCCGGAAGGTAACAAAGATCAACTGGACTTACAGCACGTTGAAATTCCGCTGGTTCTACTGCAATTGGACCAACTTGCAACCATCCTCCTTGAACCACCTTACGAACGAGCCCAGAATCGGGAGCCGCACTCCACATCCAATCGACGATAAGCGAGGTTGGAATTCCCAAGGACGGTTGAACACACTCTACTGAAAGAAGGTGCTTGCCAAATTTGCTTTCAACCTCTAATGTATAAGCTCCAAGGTTTGTTAGTAGAAAACTGACAAAGCTGATGGAAGACACTTCTGAAGAAACAAATCGTTCACAAGGGACAGTGTATGTTGTCATGTTAATTTTTATGGGGGTAGTTCAGCTCTGCGAAAATCTCGAGTTCATCATCACTAATCGAAATTTTGGGGTGATCGATCCGAACCAAGACAGGAATGAGCTTTCCAGCTGGTGGGAGGATTGTCATCGGGTTTGCAATTTTAATAAACGGTTTTTCGCTTAAATAAGTAGGTAAAAATATTTGGACAATGTCGCCAAGGTCTAAAGTGACGACCTTGATAACCCACATATAGACAGACTCGACCATTCCTAGTGTGCTGGTAACAAACTTGACGGGCAAGCCCAGTACCTTCTTAAAGATTTTCTTCGCCCAACCAGGAAGCACAGACAAGACTTCGTCAACGGCAATATTACATGCTGATTCAAAGAAGTCATCGACATCTTGTGCGACGTCAAACATCAAATCTAGTTCTCTAATTCTCAAATACAAGCCGATATGATCTTCGAATTCCGTATCGAAAGCTTCCCAATCAGATAGTCCCACTGGTCTCGAAGGAGGGCTAATACTAAAAAGATCCGGTGAGAAACCGATGTTAACCCTAAAGTTGCAAAGATTAGTGATCGCGATTGGAAACCTAAGGGGAAAGCCTCCAATTTTGACTTTCATTAGACCGAGTGGAATTTCAATGACAGGGCATCTGACATTGACCATGATCCAAACTTTGTGCGCCTTCAACTTTAGATCGGTGATAAATATTGTTCCTGCTGGTGTAAGTTCAAGAGTTCCGCCACTGAACTGAATATCATAGTCGATCGAAATTCCCGATGGCTCTGGGTAACCTTTGTTCTTTATCTGACGGGGAATGGAATCTGCAAAATCGTCCCATATATCTTGGAGCAACTTTTCCGACGCTCTTGCAATGATGCTATTCATGATGAACCTAGTGTTTAAAGCTCACAAGAACTTCGTCGTTATCAAGCAACGGTGATCCCTTTACTGGCTGGAGAATAATACTTTTTGAAGATAAGACACCTAGACTCAAATTCCCGATTTCCAGGCGGATTCGAGGCAAAATCGTAAACTGAATCGTTGCTCGAACCAAGCAACGAATCATGTTGTGCAACTCTGGAGGTTGGATTGGAGCTGTTCCATCACACTGGGCATCGGTATCAAGCTCAACAGCCAACACTATGTAGGAAAGAAACTGAAATCCTGGCGTAGAAGCGTCGTGGATCATTTGTAGTTTCGCCGTGAAGCACAAATGAACGGCATCAAGATGCGTCTTTGGCAATGGCGTGATAACTATGTCATCGCATCCTTTGCCACTTTCTTCGTCACAAGGATCGCTTCCTGGAATTGGCTCGTTAGGAAGAGGTGGATGCGAATCAAACTCTGGTGGGCACTGGATTGCAAAGCAGGCCTTAATCCTTAGAGTTAGGTCACGAGGAGGAACCGGAATGCAAGATCCTGGAAGGAATGGCAATGAAGGTGGTGGCAGATCAACTTTTATATCGCAAATCTGAAAAATCCACTGAAGACCTCTGTTGCTACCGGGAATATGAATCGGATTTAGTCGGCTGAAGATCGGCTGTTGAAGGTGCTGATGCAGCCATAACGCGTCTTCAACGTTTTGCCAGCAACACCACAAAGTCGGGTCTTTGATAATGCTCTTCGTTGCATAATTGAAAAGACTTGGCCTCTGTTGCATCAAGTTTCGAAATGCAAAATTAAAGGTTTTCTCATTCAATTCAAGCTCGAAGTCTGTGCCAGGCGTGATCGGCATGAAGGTGTAGCCAATATACTACAAATTTTATGAACGCAAATCATTGAAGAATGCATTTGACTTGCGCAAATTTTTGATCCGAAACCGAAGTGCCAAGTGGCTTCTTAGTACAATCCCGATTTAGGACAATGAATTTTTAAAGACTAGTCCGCGATCAACCAAGGACTAAATACCAAACACGTCACTTAAGTGTCATTCATTCTGGCGGGCACAAACGGCACCGAGCCGAACCTAATCTACACCCAAAATCGCCTTTTTTAGTCTTCCCAAATTTCAATAATAGTACAGGAATCAGCAATTCAAGTTCGTGCAGAGTCAAGGGACTGAGAGTGCAATGTCGTTACTTTTGATCATTTTGTCCAGATGAACTTACTAGGTGCATCCAAGTTGGTTTAGCAACCATGTTTCATTGTGGGCTGAGGTATTGCATTGCTTGTAAATTCATGGGCACGACGATAAAAGGTCAACTCAGTGCTGGACTAGACATTTATCACAGATTGATTCCCACTAAATTGTAGACTCTCAGTTCAAATCTTCAGAATCGATTCATGTATAATGCAATCTGGCTTTAAGCGAAGCCTCCGGATCTGCGGGAAGGGTTGAACCCTGCTGACATATTGGACTTCAGCACGACCTTCGTGCGAGCTTGTTTGCAGATCACAGGCACCTATGCATGAAGGATAAAATGAAGAACAACCTCCCACATCGCCCAAACCTTGAACATCTTCGATCGCAATCAAAAGAGTTACTTGCTGCATTAAGGGCAGGCGATTCTGTCGCCGTTGAAACCTTTCGACTTCATCTTCCGGCCGCATCGAGCTTATCCGATGAACAAATTAGAGAAGGAATCTGGAAGCTTGCCGACGCCCAAAGTGCTGTGGCAAGAGCCACAGGATTTGCAAGCTGGCCTCAGCTTTCTCGACATATCGAAATGCTTCGTGGACTAGAGGGCGAATGGCACTTTGAATCTTTGGAAGTGGCCGGTGAGCAAATTAATCCAGCCATGTTAACAGGAAGCTATATCCGAATAGATGGCGACCAATTTATTGCTGTTTCTCCTTCGGAAACCGACTCTGGAACCTTTCTTATAGATGTTGAAGCGAATCCCAATACAATTGATATTCGTTTTGAAAAAGGCTCAAAGGCGGATTCTACGTGCTACGGATTGTTCAAGTGTGATGGCAGCTTAGTCACCTTTTGTCTTGGGCTTGTAGGAGAGGAGCGCCCGCCGACTTTTGCAACGCGACCTGGTGTGCCCGAGGCGCTCGAAACACTGCGACGTGGCTCAGCCCGAACACCATCCGCTCAACCGTTTACCCATACAAAAGTTGATGGAAAAATTTGGCAAGCCATCGAGCTTAATATCAATGGGCAGCCCTTGGACCCACAATTTTTGCCTCATGCCAGACGAATTGAAGACGGAGATGAGGTGAGAGTTGAGGTGATGGGCCAAGTGATGATGCGTGCCACTTACTTTATTGATCGAAGTTGTGAACCTTGGCACATCAATTATTTGGAGTCCGGGAATATCACTCAAGAAGGAATAGCCAAACTGGATAGTGAAGGCGTTCTATGGGTATGTATGGGAGCCCAAGGAGCCTCGCGTCCTACAAAGTTCAATTCTGGTCCAGGCTTGACATTTGGCCTCTGGCGCCCTTCCGACCAAGAATAATAGTAGTAGCTTTGGTCATGGTGAGCATGACATTAGAGTTCACCATGCCATCGGCTACAATTGGTTTCAAGAAGAAAGGATCACATTATGAAATTCCTCGTTTCCATTCATCATCCGGATCTAAACGGTTCGGTGCCTGATCCTGATGGTTCTGTGATGAGAGCTATCGATGATTTGAATGATGAGATGAGAGCAGCTGGAGCAAGAGATTATGCTAATGGACTTTATCCGATAGAAACCGCAAGATCGATTCGAACTGTGGATGGAAAAACGATGGTGACGGAAGGCCCTTATCTTGAATCTCAAGAGCATGTGGGAGGATTCTGGATATTGGAATGTCCGAGTATGGAAGAAGCAATCGAATGGGGCAAAAAAGCAACGGTGGCGTGTCGTGCAGGTGTCGAAGTGAGACAGCTTCATTGACAGAATCACTGTCATGATGCCTACGTAAATAGCCTAAACAAAATGCAACAGAATTCTGGTAGTTCGAATCTAAAACTTTCAAAATGTGATAGCGAAGAAAAGCCGAACCAACTCGTAAGTTCTTTCTAAACGAGACTCTTGGTCATGTAAATCCTATCGAAACCTGATGCAAAATTCACAATTCTTCCGCATTCCTCAAATCCGTGCTTCTCATAAAACTTTTCTGCCTGAAATCCCAATGTATCAAGCATGGCCCTTGATGCTCCAAGTCTTTTGGCTTCACACTCCATGGCCTCCAAAATTTGGGATCCAAATTTAGAGCCTCTGAATTCTTCCGGAACCCAAAGTATATCAATGCATAGCCAGCCTAATACGATGGTACCAATTGCGCCACCAATAATTTGCCCGCTGCTGTTGCAGAGGTCAACTGAGATGGGAATGTGGTCATATTCGCCAAGAAAATCACGATTAAATTTCCCAAGTCCGGAAGAAACAACTTGGCTTGTGAGTTTGGGATCTGCTCCAATTTCAATTCGCACACTGTCCACCAAGTGGCACTTTACCCCCAGGGATTGAGGCTAAAATGCGAATGAGAAAATGACCATTGAAAACCAGATTGAAGAATTTCTATTGAGCCTTGCTGAGCCAAAAAGGAGTGAGATGTCTGAATTACATAATCTTTTCCAAAGTCTGTCACCGGGTTGCCAACTTTGGTTTGAGAATGGAAAGAATGACCAAGGAAAGGCCGTGGCAAATCCGAGTATTGGATATGGCTCATATACGATCAAATATGCCGATGGTTCGACGAGAGTTTTTTATAGAATTGGAATCAGCGCAAATACGACCGGTATTTCTGTCTACATTCTTGGGTTGAAAGACAGAAAGTTTTTGATCAATACTTACTCAGATTCTATTGGTAAAGCGACCGTAACGGGCTACTGTATTAAGTTCAAATCGATTAGAAATATTGATCTTGGAGTTCTCTCAGAAGCGGTGAAATATGGATTCTTGTCGAATGATTGAACTTGTGATTCCACGGTAAAAGCCTTTAATTATTAGCATCGGATCTGCTTCCGGTCTCACCCTGTTTGTATTCATCCTTTACCTAGGCCTACCAGTGTAAAATGATATGTCTCTATGGAAGACTTATTTCCATCCACAGAGCTTTACAAGATAGAAGCTTATCACGAGAGAGTTGATATCCGAAGTTCGATTGTCGATGGCACGAAGTTGAATGTCTCTAATATTTTTGAAACGAGGATTTTTGGTGGAGCAATTAAGTTTGCCGTCTTGGCAGCTGTCAGAACACTTAGTTTTAACAAAGAGCCTTGGAGCTGAACCGCAAAGCCAAGGCGATTCGTCCCAAATTCCACGAGCAGGCCATCCATGAGCGAACTAACCGTTGAAAGGATAGAGCTCCTCCTGTTTGTTGCCGCGATTGTGGCTATTATGGCCAAGCGCATCCGGTTGCCATATACAATAGGATTGGTAGTCGCAGGGGCGATCCTGGCGCTCACGGGAGTACTCGAAGGTGTCACTTTGACTCGGGATCTCGTGTTTCGGGCACTACTTCCGCCACTCATTTTCGAAGCTGCGTTTTTCATTCGTTGGAACAGCCTGAAAGAAAATTTAACTCCAGTTTTGCTTCTTGCGACAATTGGTGTTGTCGTTTCGGCGTTTGTTATCGCCGGAATGATGACCAACATGGTCGGTTGGCCGTTTGAATCTGCTGTCACCTTTGGAACGTTGATTGCTGCAACTGATCCGGTATCTGTGATTGCACTTTTTAAGGAGATGAAGGTCGAGGGTCGGTGCCGATTGATTGTGGAAAGCGAAAGTCTTTTTAATGATGGTGTGGCTGCAGTAGCGTTTTCCTTTGCACTGGCTTTTGTGGCACAGGGAAGCATTTCGGCTTCGCAAGGTGCCGTCTTGATTTTAAGAGAAGTGGGCGGTGGTTTAACATGCGGTGCATTCGTTGCGGTTTTGATGTTAATTCTCACGGGAAGAACCAAGGATCACCTTGTTGAGCTTACTTTTTCAACCCTGACGGCTTTTGGAGCTTTTTTGCTTGCCGAGCACTTTCATTGCTCTGGTGTCTTGGCCGTCCTTGTCGCTGGTCTCATGGTAGGGAACCTTGGCCATATCGGAGCCATCACCAATGAGGGACGGGAAGCCGTAAGCGCCTTTTGGGAATTTGCAGCTTTTGTGGCAAATTCAATTATCTTCTTGCTCATAGGAGTCAAGGAAATTTCATTGGGGCCAAAACTTTTGGAGGAACTCCCGGTCATTGGCGTAGCAATTCTTGCTTCAATCGTTGCTCGTGCAGTCGCGGTTTATGGAGTTTGCGGAACGCTCAATTGGTCAAGGGCCAAGGTCGCCTGGACGAGCCAACATATTTTGTTTTGGGGCGGACTTAAAGGGGCCCTGTCTTTGGCACTTGTACTAGGGTTACCAGTCAATTTTCCATATCGAAACGAGCTTCAAGCAGCAACTTTTGGTGTAGTTGCATTCTCGGTGGTCATTCAGGGGCTCACGGCACCCATGCTTGTGAAACGGTTAGATGTTGCATCGGATAATTCAGTGTGAATTCTTTTATCGTGCTAAGATTCGAGAATGGATTCTAGAGATTTGATTCTCGAATCATTAAGTTTGCCATACGACGCCATCTTTTATTCGTTTTCTAAGTGGTTGAGTCAGCTCTTTCCCGATCTCTACCTTCTCGAATCAGATACGCACTATTTCCGAGTGGACAAGTTTGCTTTTGAAGGGCATTGCCAGCTCACGTCAAGGCAAGACATACATTGTCAATTTGAATACCATTGGGCTCCCTATTGGGGCATCTATGGGAGTCCTTACAATTCCTGGTTCGACATATCATGGAAGCAACACAACTTCCAACTCGTCTCAATGGGAAGACGAGAAGGGCATTGTCGCGAAATTCGTCATTTTCTGCTAGCAGATTCACGTGAAATTGCCGAACAGTTTTTTGCGGCAGTTTGCCAATGGAACTCCGAAGTTCGAGGCGAAGTCCTTGTCTTTGATGAGGGCCATTGGAGCAAGAGTGAAGAACTTTTTCGATCCATTCAGGGCGCTTCTTTCGATAACTTAATTCTCGCATCTGGCCTGGCCGAAGAAATTCAGGCAGATGTCCGGGGATTCTTTGATGCAAAAGAGACTTACCAAAATTATCACATTGCTTGGAAGCGGGGAATTCTCCTTTTAGGGCCTCCGGGAAATGGAAAAACGCATGCAGTGAAGGCACTCATCAACTCGCTTCAATATCCTTGCCTTTATATCAAAAGCTTTTACGCAGAATATAGTTCTGATACTAGCAATATCGGAAAGGTCTTTGCTCGGGCCAGAGAATCTGCACCTTGCATTATGATTCTTGAAGACCTTGATTCTCTTGTCAATTCAACAAACCGATCTTTCTTTCTGAATGAACTCGATGGGTTTGCTGCGAATGAAGGCATATTGATTTTGGGAACCACGAACCACCCGGAAAGACTGGATCCTGCAATACTAGAACGACCCAGCAGATTTGATCGGAAATACACTTTCGATCTTCCTTCGGTCGAAGAGCGAGTGAGGTATCTGGACATGTTCTCATCTCAACTCGAGCCGAGATTGCAGCTTTCAAAACAAGGATGCGAACTGATTGGAGACGCCACTACAGGATATTCATTTGCGTATCTCAAAGAGCTCTTTTTGTCTTCGATGATGAAGTGGATCGCAAAGCCCGGCGTGGTATCGATGGATCACATCATGATGGAACAGAGTTCCATCTTGCGAATGCAGATGAATCAAGAACCCGAAAAAGTGGAAGATGTCGAACCAGACCCTGAATATCCATCGGAACTGATGAATCGCTTCATGAGGTCTACTCGCCGGCCACCCGGGCCAATTTGAAAGTGCAATCTAATCCTATTTTCTTACTTTCACCAAGCTTGTAAACGAAGCTGAGTATCCATTTCCCCTGTAGCTTGTTTCTTCGCAAGATGCAGAAAATTTGGCGTTGTCCTGAGCGTTTCCTTTTCTCCATACGCTATTTTGAACCCATGGTGAGTCACCTGTAACACTCCAAGTTGTCGTGCTCTTGCGACGTGGATCGTGAGCATTTGATACATCGGGAAATCCCAATTTGTCTTTTCCTGTGATACAGTCCACAAAGAACCGAACTGAATTCATAGCGTCAATTGACATGGTTTGGGAGTAGCCCCCATGCAAAGCATTCGGAATTGCAAAAAAGTGCGAAGCATTTGGAATTGTCTTGAATAGCTTGGGAGATGGCACGGCATCCCAATAAATTCTCGTTGCATCGACCACGCAAAACTCATCATTCGTTGCACTTATCGCCAAGGTCGGAACTTTCAACTTGGAAAGCGAAAAATATGGATCCGAGAGGTTCATGAGTTGCCGACCCCTGGCGTTCTTGAAGAAAGGAATTGGGTCGAACTTCGCCATTTCTGGCATCATCGGGCTAAAGTGGCCCCATTCTGCACGCTCTGTTTCCAATTGTTTCGTGAAGTCCATCATGACATCCGATACCATGGGAACAATTCCTACTATGCGTTTGTCGCCCGTAGTTGCCGCCAACCAAGATGTTGTTCCTCTTTTACTGGTTCCGGTGAGGATGAATTTGTTGAACCGACCTTTTGACCACTCCTGAACAGCATCCATGGCGTGGATGGTGGACTTCGTCATTGGCAAAAGTAATGGCCAAGTGTTGTCCTGAGTGGTAAAAAATTTCATGAATCCTTGCCCAACCAATTCGTCTTCCCGCAATCCAAATGAAGGCTGGTTTGGAATTCCATAAACAGTGATCACGGGTAAGTGTGTGGTTCTGGAAAACAATGTCGTAAAGTCGTCCATCTTGTTCTCCATCCGATCTCCTGTGAGGTTAAGAATGACAACATCTGATTTGATTTCGGAACCTGAGATTATGATTTCGTGGCGCCATTGATCTCCTTGCCAAGTCAAGCCGTTCAATCGAATCTCATTGAACTGTTTACTTTTCGGGCCAATTGTCCAACTCGTCTTGCCCGTATCCATCTTCAAATAGTCCTCTAGAGTGTTGATTTGGGGAGAAGATTGTGCCAGAAGCAATGTTGCAAAGAGCATTTGAAAATCATACCAATTGCGGAACAAATTTAAACTGTTCCTTTAAGTCAAGATTTTGTTGGAATCTAGGTTTCAGGAATATGGATTTTCACGGATTGATTCGAAGTGACAAGATAAGGGCTGGAGCCTTGCCAGTTGGGCCATATGAATGAGGTTCAGATCCCCAGAAATCAATACTCTCACCACTAACTAAAACATAATCTTGTCCCGAAACTGTGATCCTCACGGAACCTCGGATGACATATACAAACTCTTCTCCAGGGTGCGAGCGGGCTTCCGTATCATGATGAACTTCAATGATAGTTGGCAAGATTTTTCCTAGCTCAAGTCGGCTCTTAAGTGTGAGAAGAGGGTTGTGAGTGGTTCCTGCGACGGCCTTTTTTCGCTCTGCTAGATTCAAATTGCTGTCACAGCCCTTTAGAAAACTTTCGCCGAAAGAATCTAGTTCATGCCACTTGTCATCTGCTCGCCTATGAACAGCGATTGAATCGCTTCCAATTGAATGTGCAACCCTTTCAATATGGATTCCGAGAGCCGCACAGGCTTTCAGGATCGTAAGGGCCCGAAATCCCTTTCCTGACTCCATTCGAACAATGCTGTTGATACCAAGATTGGAAGATTTGGCGAGCTCTCGGATTGAGAGACCTTGAGCAATGCGTTCTCGCTTCATTCGAGATCCTAAAATTTTAGGCTCAATTTCCTTTAGCAGCTCAGAAGCTGATTGTTCCCAACTCAAGATAAGCGACTCGTCCACTTTTTTTACTGTACCCGGAACAAAACATGTCGCATAATGGGTACAGTACCCATTATGTTGATACATAGCATACTTATTGCACAGCAATTGACACAATTAAATATTGAATCCCGCACACTTCTTAATCTTTTGAGTCCTTCCCAAGGGGAAGAATTTCATTCTGACGAACGAATTGTTACCCAGAAATTCATCGTCCTCCAGTCCAAAATTATTGATCCCGGTGGTCAAGTCACATTTGGCAAAAGCATTTTTTCGCCATCTGGCGTGCCGATTAGTTCAGTTCAAGAGGGAATTTGTAACGACCGTTGGAACACTTACGAGACAACTTATGGATCCAAAATGGCAACTCAGATAATCAACGGAAAGAGGTTTTCAAAAATCATGGACTCAAAGCAATTTGTGAACCCAACTGTCCTGTGGTTTTGGAAAAAGCACCCAAAAATTGGCGAAACAGTAACCGTTGAATATTTGGCCCAAAATACAATTTCAATTTTTAAGATCAAATATAAATATGAAAATGATGAGAGCATGACTTTGTGCGGGAGAAAAGTGACATTGCATAAAGTCATAGAAACACCTCTTAGTTCGAAGGAAGGGGTGTTTACTGTTTCGTGGTATGACGACAAAGGGATGCGCGTGAAGAGGTACCACAAAACACCAAATGGAGAATTTAACATGAATCTTGTGGCGTGGCGCTAGGATCCTCATTTATGGGTGGGGAATAGGTTTTTCCCATGACATCTAGCATGCTCAAGAGTCCAGCAAAATTCGCATGGTGGCCTTCAGGTTGATGGTGCGAGCGATGGAGACTTGGACTGGCTACGAATCGTGTCAACCAGCCCCAATCCCAACGCAGGTTTGAGTGGAGCAGCACTGTATAAAACCTTTCAAGAACAAGGAAGAGCCCAATGCTGCGAAGATCAATCCCAAGAATCATGGCTGGCAAATTGGCACCGACAATCGTGAGAAAGAAGTCCACAGGATGATGACGCGAGGCGGCGCTCCAAGTCATCTCTTCAACCGAATGGTGAATTTTGTGAAACTGCCATAGGAAATCATTTCTGTGGCTGAGTCTGTGAAATGTATAGACCCAGATTTCGGCAAAGAGTAGTGCCAAAACTGTTTGCAGAAGAAATGGGAACGAGGCGACCCAATGGAGCCAAACTGATGGGATTTGGCTTCGAATCAAAAATGCAAATTCGAAAATAATTCCTGCACCAATCCATAACCCAAATGATTGGTAAAACCACATAGTCGCAAGGTCCGCGATCTTTGGGCGTCTTGAGGATTGCGAATCGAAGATCTCTTCTAGCGGCCAAAACACCAATGCGCTACATGTTACGAATGCTAAGCCCGAGACCAAAATTTTCCATAAGGGCTGTTGGTCAAACAACATTTGAGGATCCTCAATAAGCTGAAAGAAATCCGAATGAACCGATAATTGGAAGGGCAATTGCGAAAATCATGACTCCAGCCAAAACAGAAATGATGAGCATGAATCTTCGTCGTTGTTTAGAAATCATGGTTTGCTCCTGATGAGATTATTGACAGCAACAGGATATAGATCTCATAAGTTCCTTGATCCCGAATTCGAAAAAAGATAAGAAATAGTTGATGGGCAAGTCAAGTAAAATCTTCAATCCTGACAACCAATTGATATGAATCCCATTCTCGCCATGCTTACGATTTCAACAGTTGGAAATCCGATCTTTCCGGGAGATTATGCTGACCCAGAGATTCATCTTTTTGGAGACAAATACTTTGTTTATCCAACCTTTTCAGCAGCCTACGACCAACAGACATTTTATGATTGCTTTTCTTCTGATAACCTTGGAAATTGGGTGAAGCACGAAAGAATTTTGGATTTCAATGATATTCCTTGGTCAACAAATCGCGCCGCATGGGCACCTAGTGTGATTGAGCGTGATGGAACCTATTTTATGTATTTTTCCGCTGGCGATGGGGCGGGAATTGGGGTCGCTACCAGCAAAAAGCCTGAAGGCCCATTTCGAGATGCCATTGGAAAACCACTTATCAAGGAATATGTTAACGGTGCCCAACCTATCGACGCCATGGCATTCATCGACGACGACGGGCAAGCCTATCTCTATTACGGCGGGTGGAAACATTGCAACGTTGTCAAGCTCAAACGAAACATGATCGAGACTGAGGGCGACTTCCACGAGATCACCCCAGAGAACTATGTTGAGGGCCCATTTATGTTGAAAAAGGATGGCAAATATTATTTTATGTGGTCAGAAGGGGGTTGGACAAACTCAAGTTATGGAGTGGCATATTCCATAGGGGATTCACCTTTGGGACCGTTTCAGCGTAAATCACATATTCTAGAAGGGATTGCTGGTGTGGGATCTGGGGCTGGGCATCATAGTGTTCTCAAACTTCCAAGATCAGATCAATACATCATCTGTTACCACCGCCGACCGCCTGGATCAACGATTCGAGACAACCGCGTGACATGTATCGACCTTTTGAATTTTGACAAAAATGGGGATATTTTGCCAGTCATCATCACCCGCTTTGGAGTTTCTCCTTGGCCCGCAAAACCGTAAGATAGAATTAAATCATGGTTTTGGGAATTGTTTTCGGTTTGAGTTTGAATTTTGCTCAAAAGAGTGAGGTCGTGGCCTTTAAGTTCAATGAGGTCGAATATGTTCACCGATATCGAAGTGGAAACCTCAATGAGTACACGCCAAAGAAACAGCCAGACCTCAAGACGTGGGTGAATATGATCACGATCAATGACTATCCCACTGCAATGACGGGAGAAGATTTGGCAAAGGTCGCCAATGCAGTTTTAGAATCCTATCAGAACCACAACGCGAAAATAATCCGAACGAATTCAATTCCAAAATCTGACAATCAAGAAGCCGAGCACTTTATTGCTGCATATTTCCCTACAAAGGACTATGTCGAGGTGTCTTTTGCGAGATTCGCATTCATCAAAAAGAGAGGGCTGTCGATCGTTTTTTCGCATCGGATTTACGAGAAGAAGGCAGGAGATGCCACAAGCCAATACTTAAAAACTAATGGGGAGAAGATTGAAAAGCAGCTCATGAAGTTTTCAGCGTTCCCCGGCCGATGACATGCCAAATTTCTGAAGTTCTTTGGTCGATTCAAAAGAGGATATCAATTGAATTCAAGCTATGGCTCGATGGAATTGGGTGTGTACTGGGATTGAAAGATCGTCCTTCACGCTCAGAGAAATATTCTGCTAAAAGATCATTGGATCCGATGATCTGGCAAGGATTTGCGTGACCTTGATGCATGAGATCGACATCTTGAAAATTCTGAACTTTCAGAACTCGTAAATCACGCTACTATTTCACACTCCAAGAGCAGACAAAATGCGCAATGTCCGCTTGGCAATATTAAAAGTTAAAGTTATCGTCTTAAACATATAAACATCCGAAATGAATGTTTAGAAAAAAGCCGAAAAGTTATAAAAATCTAAAAGATCAAAGGAGTGTAACAATGACGCCGCCAACTATGAGAGCGCAACCTCCAATGAGCTTGGCATCAATTTTCTCGCGAAGAAAGATCGCTCCCAAAACAACTGCAATCACGAAACTCAGTTTGTCTATTGGGGCAACTTTCGCGACATCCCCAAGTTGAAGAGCACGAAAGTAACACATCCAAGATAGCCAAGTGGCGACCCCGGAAAGGGCCAGGAAAACCCAATTGAATTTGGTAAGCCCCGCAAGATTCAGCTGCTTAGTTCCTAGAGCCAAGATCACTGAAAAGACGAGAACGAATGCCACACGCACGACCAATGCGGTATTTGATGGAACATATGCGACTCCCTTTTTGGCAAGAATTGCAGTGGCCCCTGCGAAGAGTGCCGAAAGCAGCGCCCAAATTCGGTAATCCATGTAGAAGGGGACGAAGCATTCGGCATGATGAGTGCACTAAAACAGCTTTGAAAGCTTTTGCTTCCAGTCACTTAATTCAAAATTTGAACCAAAGAGGACAACTTTTCCGCTTGAATCGATGAGAAGCTTTGCTGGATAAACAAATACTCCAAGCTGAGTGAGGGTCTCATTAGAGGGGCTATCCAAAAGGACATGTTGCCAGAGAAGTCCTGCCTCACGAACCCGTTCATCAAAGTATTTGGTGGGCCAACCATCGGTCGAAACGCTGATCATGACAAGTTTGTCTGCTGGATATTGCGATCGAATAGCCTTGAGCTCACCGAGTTCTTGAACACAGCCTGGGCACCAGAATCCCCAAAAATCAAACAGAATGACCTTACCTTTGAGCTCATGAATCGAAATTTTCTGACCTGAAGTGTCTCGAAAGGCTAGATTAGGGGCCTCTCTTCCGGAAACAAGTTGCTTGCGCTTCTGTATCGCACTCTTTGCTTCGTTTGCATATGGAGTATTTGGGAAGTTCGAAATGACTTTGCTCAGCTTTTGGGAGCTGTCTTGCCCGGCATTTGGGCCACCAACATTGAGTGCATCGGCGTAACTGACAGCAGCCTGAACCAACTTTCCATACTTTCCTTGCAAGAAAGGAACAAGGAGTTGTGGCAAATCTGGATTTCCTCGAAGTACTAGGGCGGCCCGTTTCACAGTGTTGTCAAATGGTTTGTACATGTTTTTATGTTCAATCATGTACTTCCAGGAGCTAATTACGGAGTTTTTGTTCGATTTCGAGGGATCGAGCATTGATGAAACTTTCATTGCAAAGATCAAGGCTTCCGTTCTTTCGGCAGCAGAATTTGATTTAACACTTGAACTCAATGCCTTAGGAATGTAGATCGTATCAAATTTCTTGAGCATCTCTGACATCTGCTTTTCAATCTTTGTAAAGTCGCCATTTGCTGCTTGATAAGAGCGAAGCAATTTAACCTGATCTGTGTCGAAGTTGGACTTAAGTGCTTCGAATGGCGAAGATGATTGGGTTGTAGCGATCAAGAGCGAGAGAACAGAAAGAAACATCACTCGAAATACGTTTCAATTCGAATTACAGTTCCTGTTTGCTAACTTGGTATTTCAATCCAACCACGAAACCCGCGTGAGGCGTAATACGATTCTGCCCCGTTGTGATAGACAAACACCGTATCGAATCTACGATCCCCAAAGATCGATCCACCCAGTTCTCGTATTCTTTCGGGCGTTTGAAGCCAGCTGGATGTCTTTAAGTCGAATTCCTCCAAATTTTGAAGTGCACGGTATTGATCGGGACTTAAAAGGTGAATTCCCATTTTCGCAGCTTCTCCTAAGGCACTGCCTTTGGGTTTGTGCTCTTTGCGAGATTCGAGAGCAACCTCGTCATAGCACAGGCTTCGGCGACCAGCAGGGCTCTCTGGGGAACAATCCACAAAAACGATCCCGGGAACATTAACTATCGATTCGACGATATCCGGCTGGCCCCCGGTGGACTCCATAGCTTGTAAGCTAGAGACCACCGATGCATGCCTTTCTAATTGCGGCAAAATTAGCTCCCAGGTGAAATTGGGATGTCTTGCCATGTTTTCTCTAAATCTTTGTTCCAAGGTTGCAAAAAGTTGACTTTGTGTTTTGGAATCAACGGGTTGTAGAGCCATGATTTTCACTATGACATCACTCTGTAGGATCATAGAGACAAACGGCGTGATTTTTAGCAACTACCTCTTCATGTTCGGATCCATCTTCTCGACATTCAACCCTCACAACAATGTTCCTACGAATCCATTTTTCGCCTTCCTCGACAATGGAATTTTCACGTTCAATCAAGTGCCACGATTTCGATAACTTGACATTGGTATAGGAGCGACCGACGAGAAATCCATCTTCAATAGTTAACGAAATAAGGAGTGGATGCCCAACTTTATTTTGGAATCTAAGGTCTTGACTCGGAAAGAAAACTGTTGCGCCACAGCCAAAGGGAACTGTTCGTTCGGAATCCGGAAAGAGGTCAAAACCATGGCGATATCTCTGCACAATTTCACAGCCACTCAATAGTGCAAGTACGTAAAGCAAGTTCGACACTTGGCAAGCGCCACCACCAATTCCTGGTTTAAGCGCACCATCATGGAGCTCTGCCCCAAGTACAAATCCTCGTTCTTTAGAAGGCTCTCCAACTATGTGATGATATGAAAACGTTTGCTCAGGCAGGAGAAGGATTCGATGGATATGCTTTGAAACAAGATTGACATTATTTTCCTTGCCAATTTGCAACGACTCTTCGTATGTGGTGCCGGGTCTGCGCAGAGGAGACAAATGCTCCGCCAACAGAAAAGGGAAGTCCTCCATGTTGCCACGAGTGAATAAGAATTGACTTGCTTCATTCTGAAATGTTCTCAGGCTCTTTCGACGAACCAAAGCCAATCTCAAAGGGAAAGGGACAATTGCTCTTATGAATAGCCGAAGTGAACTTGCCAACCTCCACAGTATAAGAGATTTGGTAAATTGAAATGCATGGATCTCAAAGCTGCGATTGCGAACCAACTTAAGAACATTGAAAATCGAACTGGAAAGACTTTAGAAGATTTTCGTTTGCTCGTCGCACAATCTGGAAAAACAAAGTTTGGCGAGCAAAGAGACTATTTAAAGAATGAGCTCGGGTTGGGTCACGGAGATGCCAATGCCATTGTTAAACATCTCAATGAGCCGCAATCCCAAAATGATGATCCTTTGATAGAAATCTATTCGGGGCCAAAGGAGGCCCTACTTCCGCTCCATAGCGGCATTATGAACATCGTTAAAGGTTTTGGGGAGTTTGAAATTGCCCCGAAAAAGGGATATATCAGTCTTCGGCGAAAAAAACAATTTGCAATGGTTGGCCCGGCAACAAAAACGCAAATTGAAATTGGCTTCAACATGAAAGGTGTCGCACCGAATGGTCGGTTGATTCAACAGCCACCTGGTGGGATGTGCCAATACAAAATTAGGATATCAGATCAGTCTGAGCTTGATCAGGAATTTGAGAAGTGGCTTCAGACCGCCTATGAATCGGCAGGTTAACCACATGAAAGTTGACCCAAAGCAATTTCAAATTCGAGAGCTGAGCGAAGAAACTTGGGCTGCTTATGCTGATCTTATCGAGAG
>CAZOVP010000020.1:0-20254 GCA_964583465.1 uncultured Fimbriimonadaceae bacterium
GGGCTCGAACCCGCGACCTGCGGTTTTGGAGACCGCCGCTCTACCAACTGAGCTACACCCCTGGGTGAGACCTCTAATATACCCTTTTCATCTGCATTCAGTCCCAGTTCGAGGCACCTTCCATCACCCAACTTGAGGCACAATGAACCCATGAATCGTTCCTTGCTCGCAATTCTTGCGGCATTCCTGACTTTGCTTGCCGGTTGCCAATCTTCGCAAAAGGTCAATGAAGGGGGGACACCTGCTCCTCAGATTCGAAAAATCATCAGTTTGAGCCCGAGCACAACCGAAATTGCTGCTGAAGAGGGGCTAACGCCATTCATCGTAGGGCGCACCGCGAGCTGTGATTTTCCTAAAGAAGTCAGAAGCGCAGTTGTAGTCGTTGAAAACACAAAGCCAGACTTTGAAAAAATCGCAAAAATCAAGCCCGATATCATTATCTATGATGAATCTCTGTACGCTTCTTCGGATATGGAAAAGCTCAAGGAAACAGGAGCCAAAATCATAACAATGAACCCGGCAAAAATCGATGGTATTACCGATTTTATGTTGGATCTCGGAGGTTATTGTGGGGTCGCGACGAGAGCATCGGAGTTGGCGGACAACCTATACGGAGCTAGAGATCGTGCAAAAGGCGCAGCTCCAACCCGCCGAATAAAAGTATCTGTGTTGATGCCAGGAACTGGCGAATACTTGGCTGCTGGGCAAGAAACTTTCGTCGCTGAAGTTGTTCGAATTTGTGGTGGGGAGGTTGTTGGGCCAACAGGCAAACTCTATGCTCCGATTTCCATTGAAAGTTTGATTCAATCCGATCCAGATATGATCATTGTGGCGGGCGATGGCCACCAAGTTCTCGTAGACTCTCGGTTGAGCTCTATCAAAGCACTGAAGTCGACCAAAAAGCGAGTTTATGAAATTCAGCAGGACTATGTTTTTAGACCTGGGCCGAAAACCGTTGGCCTTTTTGACGTGATATCTACGAAGATCAATACGATCGCAAGCGAGACTCCATGACCAACAATCGAACACCTATTGAAATTGGAGTTTTCGGGGGATCTGGCTTTTATAGCCTGCTCGAAAATGTCCAAGAAGCAAAAATTGATACACCCTACGGTCCACCGAGCGATAGCGTATTCGTCGCAGAGGTACAGGGTCGCCGTGTTGCATTTATGCCAAGGCATGGAAGAAGGCATACGATTCCGCCTCAAATGGTGAATTATCGGGCCAACGTTTGGGCTTTTCACAAGCTCGGTGTTAAGGCTGTTATTAGCCCATGTGCGGTAGGAAGTTTGCAAAGGCACATTGCTCCTGGGGATTTTCTTGTTGCAGATCAATTCGTCGATCGTACTACGGGACGAAAAGATACATTTTATGATGGACCGATCACCACCCATGTCAGCCCTGCTGATATGTATAACAAGACCCTCAGCAATTTGGCCATTGAGAGTATCGAAAAGCACGGCATCAAGGCACACAAAGGTGGAACGGTTGTCGTCATCCAGGGCCCAAGATTTTCGACTCAAGCAGAAAGCGCTTGGTTCACTTCTATGGGTTGGCACGTCATCAACATGACTCAATATCCCGAAGCCTATTTGTGTCACGAACTTGGAATGGCGGTCGTCAATATTTCACTGGTCACGGACTATGATTGTGGTGTTGTAGCGGATACAGAAGCTGTAACGGCGCACAATGTCCTTGAGGTTTTTCAGAGCAATGCAGAAAAAGCCAGAAAGGTCGTACTCGATCTCATTTCAAAGATGCCTGTTGATTTGGATTCTTTAGGAGCGAAAGAAGGTTTAAGGTTCACGCGGGGCGATGGGCATGCCACTTCTGCCGATGACATTCGTCTGTTTGAGTAGAGCCGTGTTTTTATCAATTCCTTTTGTATTTGCGATCCTTGGACAACAAACTGCTCCTCAAGTTTTTGGTCAAGATCTTGTTGTCAGCTTCCCCCAGACTACAAAGTTAAAGCTCGGCCCAACTTTTAAGGCGGGAACTTGGTCATTTGAAGTCTTGCCACACCAGAGCTTTGGAAGAAGAATTTTGCAGGATGGAGGCTGGGGAGATTTTGAAAGTCTTTACAAATCAATTCCTTCTGGAGCCGGGAAGAAGAATTACAAAATCAAAGTCATTGCGTTGCAATATGTTTCAATTCTAGAGACCAGTCCCGCTGGAATTGTGAGATTGCGACGTGGGACGATTGATTCGGATAGGCTGAAAGGCATTGCAAAGGAGCTTGGGACTCTCAAGGGAATGATCGAAGGAACTTCTCATGGTGAACTGTCTGTGAGTTTTGATGCCGAGATCGACGACGATTGGGTGACCGCGAAGAGCGGATTAGCAAGCGAGCGGGTTCCTGGGTCTTTGCCCAAAATTGGGCTGAATTCGGATGGTGCTTCGACATCGCCACTCGATTCTGGATTTGTAAAATCTGAAATTGGCCCTAGAATCAACAGCGAAGCATTTGCATCAGATGGTCTCCCTTCGTCTGGCCCTTACGATGCAATTTTCGTGGTGCACGGCTGTCCCCTTGAATCAAGCACAGGATTTTTGGATCAGTCGACTTATTCGCTGGTGTCGACGAATCTTCTTGCGACTTCAAAAGAAGGTGGGCTGGCTTCCGCACTTTATGATTCCTGGGTGACCCAATTTGGTTTAAGAGCAGGGGGCATGGGTCAGAACATGTCTTATCAGCGAAATCCATCGGGCGAAGTGGCAAATCCAATTGGAGGAGCAATTTTTGATTTGGTTTTGAAGCAAGTAGCTCAAGGTGTACCAGCTGCATGGGTCAAACCTAGTCCCGGAGACGTTGTTGCATCATGGGAGACTGCCGACGTGGCACTGGAAGGTCTGCCGAAAGAGAGACTTTTAGGTTTGACAATGACTGCCGATGGTCCAGCGGCAGTACTGAAAGATGCACATATCCCGACCATCATGGAGGTTCTTTCCCCGGGGGTCGATTCCAGAACTCCCATGGCAGCCGGTGACTTTGATGTCACAGGAAACGCTGATTCGATGACGATCAATCAAAAAGGATCGAATGGCCAAGGATATGTAAGTGTTCTCAAAGGCAATTTGAGTCCTAAAGGTGGTACTGACTATCTCAACGTTCAAGTCCAACTGAGTAGCGATGAAAACCTCTCGTTCGGCTTTTATGCACAAGGAAAATTATTAGGCTACGCGTTGCTTGGTGGAGATGCACCGACAACCCAAGAAGGCGCACAACCTGTGCCCATTATCGACTTCTCCGTTTTAGCCGATAACCAATCTCATTCAATTTCGATTCCGCTTTTCAGTTTTAATGCCAACGATGCCATAGACGAAGTCCGAGTCGAATCACCGTTTTCAGCTCGATACGAGCGGATGACTCGTGGAGTTTCGACTCTAAAACTTGATCATATGACGATAGGGGTTCGAGCCTACGAATCTACGCCGTCAAATTCGATGATCACGCTAAGAAACTTGGTTTTGGCAACTGGCGATTTGTCGAGTGATCAGCAGTCTCAGATTCAAAGCATTCTCAGCAGCGGATCAACGACAGCTAAGCTTTCAGTTCTCAGTCTTTTGTGCCGGATAAAAGTACCTGCTGTCGTGCCTCAGCTTATTGATCTATCTCAGTCGCTCTATTTGCACTATTCGCAATTGGCGATTCAAGCGTTGGCCTTTCAAGATACATTAGAAGCTTGGGCACAGATTCGCCAACTTGTGGAACGTGGAACATTTGATCATTGCCGAAGGTTTGCAGCCATGGAAGTTGCGAAGAGACCAGATCCGGCGATGTCGGCATCACTTAATTTTATGGCGACTCGAAGCTGGCATGCGAGATTGGAATCCGCTCGAGCCTTGGGAATGATTCGATCCAATACCGCATCAATTATTATGGCGGCTATGCTCCTCAGTGAGCCTTCTCCAGTTGTGAGGTTGGAAATTGTAAAGCGAGCCGATGTTAGTGTTGAGCTGGTTTCTAAAAGGATCCTTTACACCGCTGTGAACGATTCTTCACAGTGGGTTAGGGCTGAAGCATATGTATCACTTATCGACAGCAAAGATAAATTTATCCAAGATGAAGCTCTGAAAGGAGTACGTGATGATGCGGTCGGTGTAAGGCTACACATTCTCAATGTCATGCAACAGAGAGCACAAGAAAGTTATCGGCCGGCACTTCGAATTGCAGTGATTGACAAAAATTCCAGCGTGCGGGCCGCGGCACTGAAGGCGTTTGCAACCCAACCCGGCCCAGTTGACCCAAACGAAGTTAAGAACACCTTTGAAGATAAGAACCCAGAGGTTCGCGAGGCACTTGAAAATTTAGCAAAAATCAAGGGCTTCAGGGTGCCGACCACATGAGGATCGCACTAGGATCTGACCACGCCGGATTTGAGCTTTGTGAATCAATTGCAAAACATCTTTCGAGCAATTACGAGATAAAGGGTTATGGTGCACAGAGTACAAACCCATACGATTATCCGGATGCTGCTGATGGGGTTGTTGGTGCCATTCTAAATTCAGAGGCAGATTACGGAATTTTGATTTGTGGCACAGGAATAGGAGTGTCGATTCGAGCGAATCGGTATCCTCAGATTCGCGCTGCGCTTTGTTGCACGCCACAGATGGCCGAACTTGCGAGGCAACACAATCATGCAAATGTGTTGTGTTTGGGGGCGAGAGTGATCAATCCTGAAGCTGCAAAAAAGGTGGTGGCCGCCTTTTTGACGACTGAAGAAGACCATGCCGAAAGGCACGAAAACAGAGTCGAGAAGTTGGGCATTAGGGTTCCTGGAGAATTCCACAAATGAGTACCCCAAAAAAACTTTTGACAGGCATTATTGCTTCTTTTGCGACAGTTGGAGTCTTTTTTGGAGGATGCCAAGTACGGCAAAACCAAGAACTGGGAGCCCCTGCAAAGGAACTCACGCCTGTGACTTTGCCGCAGATGGATTTGCCTTCGAGTAGTTCCAAAAAGATTGGGGTGGACGAATATTTTTATCAACTCGTCATGCTTCTCGAACGCGATTTTGTAGATCCTATCACTGATGAAAATAAGCTTGCTTATGGTGCTATCAAAGGTCTTGTCAATGGTCTTTGGGATCCGCTCAGCCAGTATTTTCCAGCCGATCACTATAAGGATGAAATCGAAAGGCAAAGTGGCATTTTTCATGGGATAGGAGCTGAGATCCGGCTTGCATTTAAGCAGGATGAATTGGAAAAAGTTCGAAAAAACGGACGATCCGCCGATCCGCTCATGCTTTTGCCGGAAATCCAAGTCGCGTTTGTAGCACCGAAAAGTCCAGCTGATCGTGCGGGGATTCGTGTGGGTGATGTTATTACTCAAATCAATGGTAAGTGGCTTATTTCCTGGAAGGATGTTAAGGAAATTCGAGACCTGCAAGCAGCGGTAACTAAGGGCACGATCACCCAGCAGCAGTTCAGCGAAAAACGAACTCTATTACAAAAGAAAGTCAAGTCCACAATGACGACTCCAAGAGCTCTTGATTTACTAATGAGCGGTGAAGGAAAGTCCCTAGATATTGTCTGGAATTCACAAGGAATACGGGGCCAAAACTCGATCGTGACAGCAAAAACTGAAGTCTCGCCAGTTGTCGTTGCAGCTGATGGATCGATCCAACTTCACCTATTCAAAGGTGCATCTCAAGTACTCCAAAATACGCAGATCCCTTCCAAGACACTTACACTTGACCTAAGAAACAGTGGGCTTGGATCTTATGATGAACTCGTGCCAGTTCTTGAACAACTTGCGCCCAAAGGCGACTTTGGATCGCTTGTCGCTCAAAAAGATGGCCATGAGACGGCGATTTCAACTCAGCGGGGCCGCAACAATCGATTGAGTTTTGATATCCTCGTTGATCAAGGCACTCGAGGTGCTGCCGCAGTACTCGCTTTAGCTCTTCGAGACTCTGGTCTTGCAACACTTAAGGGTGTTCCGAATATGAGTGAAGCTGTAGGAATTCAAATGGTGAGCCTTGATGATGGGAGTGGCTACACGCTCAACTTTGGACAATATAAGGCTCGAAATTTGGAGGCTCGCAAGTGAGTGTTATTCTAAAAACCGTACTTTCAGTGATTGTCGCAATAATTGTCTTCGTCGCTGGATATTTTTGGAAGGATGTCGCTTATCAGCGACCGATTGATGTGACCAAGTTTCAACAGTTGATCGATCCTCGTGCCAAAAAGCCTCGAACCCCCACTCAGATTTTCAAGACCGAATTCGACCGAGTTGTGGTGGAAAGTTCAGTGCCATCAAACACGGAGCGCTTGAAATATGCCGCCATGAATGGGCTTTTCGAATCCCTTGGCGATCCTCATACAAATTTCTTTGAGCCAGTAGAGGCAGATCAATTTAATTTGACGACTCGAGGGGATTTTGTAGGAATTGGAGCCAGACTCTCTGGAGATCCTTCTGGAGCCAGAGTCGCGGTTGTTTTTAAAGGATCACCAGCAGAAAAATCTGGGGTTAAACCTGGAGATACGATAGTTGAGGTCAACGGCAAGAGCACCGCTGGTATCGATACAGATGCAATTGTTTCTCAGATTCGGGGCAAAGAAGGAACTCTCGTGACTATCAAAGTGATTCGAACCGGGGTCTCGCAGCCTATCACTTTGAAGATCAAAAGAGCTCTCGTTGTCATACCAACAGCCGAGGGCAGAATGTTAGAAGGTGAAGATATTGGTGTCGTGACCATTTCTGGATTTGCGCAGCAAACACCGATCCAAATGGATCAAGCAATGACAGAGCTTCTTGCCAAAAATCCTCAAGGACTCATTTTTGATCTAAGAGGAAATCCTGGCGGATTGTTGGATTCTGCAGTCGATATGCTTGGCCGGTTTTTTGAAGGCAAACTTGTTGTGAGCACACGGAGACGAGATGGCAAAGAAGAGCAATCGTTTGCGCCCTATGGCAAAGTCAAGAATATCAACTGCCCAATTGTCGTTTTAATCAACGAAGATTCAGCAAGTGCGGCAGAAATCTTTTCGGGCGTGCTGCAAGATTACAAGAAGGCAACCTTGGTCGGTGAACATTCTTATGGAAAGTCATCGGTCCAAAATGTTAAGAATTTGGTCGATTTGGCAAGTGCAAAGATAACGATTGCAAAGTATTTCTTGCCTTCTGGCCGAGATATTGGCCGGAAGTTGGACGAAGACGGAGAATATGTGAGTGGAGGTTTGAAGCCGGATGTCTTGGCTCCATTTGACTTTAAGAATGATACGGTCATTGGCGATCCGGCTAAGGATAGCCAGTTGAGGAAAGCAATTGAAGTGATCAAATCGAAGCGAGGCTAGTTCACTTCGATCTGGGATCAATGATTTGCCGGAGCTCGTCTCCTGCAAAATTGAGTGCAAAGACGGCTAAGCTCAAAATTAGGCATGGCCAAATGAGAACCAGCGGATTTGAAGACATTGTTTGTCGCGCTTGATTGATCATGTTGCCCCAGCTTGGATAAGGGGCTTGAATTCCAATTCCAAGGAAGCTCAGCGAACTTTCGGCAAGGATTGTTCCTGCAACATCAACCATCGAAACGGCCAAGAGGATTCCCCAAAGGTGAGGCAAAATGTGCTTCAACACAAGGTAGGTTTTCGGGGCGCCAAGTGCTTCTGACGCTGTGAAAAACTCTCGATCCTTGAGAGTTGCGACTTGCCCGCGAACGAGCCGAGCGACCGCTGGCCAAGCGGTGATGGATAACGCAACAATGACCGGAAACAAACCCATTCCAAACACTCCAATGATCAGAATTGCAAGGAGGATGTCTGGAAAGGCAAACATGCCATCTGTGAGGCGTAAGAGCGGATTTCGGATCCACTTTGGAGCGAAAACCCCAAGAACTCCAACTGTTGTTCCTACAATCAGCGAAATGACTTGAACTACAACTCCTACAAAAAGTGACATTCTTGCTCCATAGGCAAGACGGGCGAGAATGTCCCTTCCTTGTTCATCGGTGCCAAGCCAATATTCAGATGATGGTGGCCCAAAGGTTGGGCCGTCCGTTGCCAAAAAGTTGTGACGAAAACTTGGGCCAAAAATCGCAAAAACAATAAGAAGAGCCAGGAAAGTAACCGCCAGATAGAAAAGAAATCGGCTTTTCATATCTGCGAGTCCCTAATCCGTGGATCGACAAGAGGAGAGACTAAATCTACAAAAAGATTCACGATAACAAACATCGCACCCGTAACCAAAACCGTCGCAAGGATGACGGGTGTGTCTCTTTTTTGAATGGCGTCAATTGTATAAAATCCAAGGCCCGGAATGCTGTAAAACCGCTCCGTGATAAATGAACCTGTCAGCAAAAACCCAAACGAGGTTCCGATAGCTGTGATCACAGGCAAAACTGCATTTCGTAATCCATGAAACACGTACATTCGGAAAGGGGGCAAACCCTTGGCGATAGCCAATTTTATGTATTCTTGCTTAAGTGTATCGATCATGCTTGCCCGTGTGAGGCGAGTGAGGCTTGCCATAGGGCGAGCGGCCATGACAAGTACCGGAATAATGAGATAGTAAATCTCTGGCTGTGGCAAATTTGGATCATAGCTTATGGGAAGCTGTTGCAGCTGAGTGTTTCCCACATAAACCAAAATGGGGCCGAGCACAAAATTTGGAATTGTGACTCCGAGAGTGCTCAAAGTTAAACAAGCTTTGTCCGCAAACCGATTTTCTTTAATGGCTGCAAGAGTCCCCAGTGTGAGTCCAATGAAAGCGGCCAGCACAATAGATAGTAATGAAATCCGAACCGTATATGGCAAAGCACGCTTGATAATAGTATTGACGGGTTCTCGGGTACCAGTCCAACTCGTTCCAAAATCTCCATGAGAACTATTGCCAACGAATTCGACAAACCGAACAGGCCAGGGCCTGTCGAGCCCCATCTCCTTTCGGGCCGCCAAATAGGCTTCGTGGCTGGCTTTTTCGCCCACACGGGCTAATGCGGCATCGCCAGGGGCGAGTTCAGCTGCCATAAATGTTACGAACGCAATAAAGAGCAAACTCAGAATTCCGTAAAGAAGCCTGAGCCCAAGTTGCTTAAAGAGTCTGACAAGAGCGTCCAAAGTTTTAGCCGCGAATAATCGAAGCAGATGTTACTTGATCACCGAGCTCAACTGAGCGGACTACATCCATTCCAGAGACAACTTTTCCAAATACGGTGTAACTTCCGTCTAGAAATTTGGCTGGCCCAAGCAGAATGTAGAACTGGCTGTCGCCACTGTCTCGATCGTTAGGCAAAGTCGATAGTCCGACAGAGCCTTCTACATTGGGAATCCCTGAATCTTCGTATGGAACCCGTGTGCCAGATCCACCTTGTCCAATTTTGGGATCGTCAATGGCTTTATTTTTTGTACCAGGATCGCCAGTTTGAATCAAGAATGGACGTGGCTGCTTCACGACTTTGAAGAATTTTTGTCCGTTGTAAAATCCGTCGCTGGCCAACCGAATGATCTGAGACGTTGTCTTGGGAGCCTGCTTTGTAAATAGCAATATCGCAACTTGCCCCCGATTCTTAATATCAAGAATGAGTGCAGTTTCTCCTGATGCAGGTTTATAGTTTTGCGAAAAAGCAAATGTTTGAATCAGTAAGAATAAGCAAATTGCGGATATGAATCTCATCGAATTTCCTTGGTTTCCTCTAGAATAGACGAATGAGCCCGGGGAATAGGATTTGTGGTCTCAGTCCTGCAGGACTCGGCCATATCCATCGTATTTCACTCCGCCCATCAAAATATAAATCCCATCAATGATAGACCACAAGAAGCCTATGCCACAGAGGAAAGCAGTGAAGAGCTGGAGGATTCCGTGAGCGGCGTAGCCTAAATAGAATCTTCCAATTCCGGGAAGTAGGTTGAGCAAGCCCGCTGTCACTCGACTCTTATCGCTGCGGGGAGCGGTTTGTTCCAGATGCTGCCACTGCGCCCCAACCATGGCTATGGACTGATTCTGAGCCTGAAAACTCGGCGGGGTCGGAACTGACGAGGACATCGTTGGCACAGGTGGTGGATTGAAAGCTGTCGGAATTTGGATAAATAAAGCTCGGAGCTCTGTGATTTGTTGTGCAGGTAGCCAATCGGTCATTCCGGCGCGCCAAACGAAAGTTTCGACAGTAATAACACCATCTCGGGCAAGATCTGTGATTTGTTCAAGCGTGAGCGGGCCAAGTTGGCCGTAGTGTCCTACATAAAACCATTCTGCAGATGGTGTTTGGTCGCTCATTTTTTTAACGCCTGAGGTTATGAACGATTCATTCTAACTCTACGTTGCGCAATTTCACCCATGGACCTATTAAGAAATAACCCCGATCGATTCCAAAAAATTACTCATTTGTATAGCTGGATTCTCAATTGGCTGGATGGCATAAGAATTCCAACCCAATTGCTGAGCTGCCTGTGCGTAGCCGGGGTGATCGTCGAAGTAGATAATCTCTAAAGGTTGACATGAAACTTTGTCTTCAAAGGCTCTATAGATTTTGGGATCGGGCTTACTTAGTTTAAGGTTGTGCGATGCCATGTGAACAGGAAGCGACGCAATGGTTGGATAAAAGTCAGGATTGATGAGCTTTTTCCAGTGAAGAGAATTTGTGTTTGATAGGCAACCCGTTTGAAGTCCTGAGGCGTGGATCCTCCGAATAAGCAATTCCAGCCCAGAGAACTCCTGCTTCAAAATCGAGTTGTGAGCCTCCAACGCAAGGCATTCACTAATCGAGAAATATGCTGCTAATCCTTCGATGTATTCCTTGTCTTTAATGAACCCAGACTGATACTCAGCGAATACAGGAACGGAATCGAATGGTTCGTTTGAACCAAGGCTGGCTATCCCCATCGATTCAAAAACCTGCCTCCAAGTTGTGGCGATTTCTACCATGACCCCTCCAAGATCAAAGCAAATCGCTTTGAAATTCACGGCTTCAAGCCCATTTTTCTCAAGAATTCGAAGCTCGATTGCACACAGTCAATGGGATCTCTAGGACATTCATCGAGTTCGACAATGGCCCATTCGACCCCTGCCATTTTAGCTGAGGCAAGAATGGTCTTCCAATCCATTTCACCTTCACCTACCGGCATATGCTTGTCTTTGATTCCATCTTTAAAGTGGGTCAAAGGCACACGTCCCGCAAGCTTTCTAAGCCAGTCAGATGGATCCTGCCCCGCATGATGCACCCACCATAAATCCATCTCGGCTTCGACAGTTTCCGGAGCACCTTCCCAAAGTTTTCCGTATCCGATTTCGCCGTTTTGATTATCAAACTCAAATGAATGGTTATGGTAGGCAAACTTGAGGCCGTGCGAAAGAAGGCCCTTCGCAATTTCACCAAGTTTCTGGCCAAATTTATCCCAACCAAGTTCGTACTCTTCTTTGCCAACCCAAGGAACCACAATCCAATGACATCCTAACGTTTTTGCCATAGCAACCGTTTTTTCTAAGTCTTTGGTGACATCGTTCAATCCCACATGACACGACATCGCGCGTAATCCCGCGTGCTTTAGCTCCTGCGCAAACCCTTCAGCACATTGACCATGGAGCCCCGCCATTTCAACAGACTTGTATCCAATCTGGCCCAGCTTTTTCAAGGTTCCGCTCAAATCCTTATCGAGGAGGTCGCGCAAAGTATAGAGCTGCACCGAAATATGCATGTTGTCATCATGCCCCAAGATATGACATTTTTGCTTGGAATTGAGATTCTCAGAGAATTCAAATGGAAACACCACTTTTCTTCCGGTATAGTCGAACCTTCTGACTGGAAAATTTAATCAGAACTTAAAGGGCGAGACTCTGTCTTGTTCATCAATGAAAGTGATACCAATGAAGCGAAACGCATTCACCCTCATCGAGTTGCTGGTTGTCATTGCAATTATTGCAATTTTGGCTGCCATTCTTTTCCCAGTTTTTGCTCAAGCAAAAGACGCCGCAAAGAAGACTCAATCTATCAACAATCTCAAGCAGATCGGAACGTCTGTCCAACTATACACAACCGACAGCGACGATGTGTTGCCACAGAGCGCATATCTCGTCTTTGATCAAGCTCAACCCAAAGTTGCATCAGTTTACGACCTTCTTTATCCCTACATGAAGAATGTCAATATTCTTGTCAGCCCAGCTGATTCGCCTGGGCAAAGTTGGAAGAAGAGGGTCAATGCATTGGGACTTCGCAACGATATTGTTGAGTTTGCTAGCTATGTTCCAAACCTTGGTCTTTTTGGCGATAACCTTTGCGGTTTCAAACCCAACTACACGCCTACTGTTTCTTCAACATCGCTGCCGACTCAGGTGGAAACCATCATGTTCTTTGATGGCTATATCAAGCAGGGCGTGCCCGACCTGAACTACTATACGTTCTTGGCTCAGGCGCGGCATTCAGATGTCGTGGTCATGGTTTTTGCTGATACGCACTCAAAACCAATAAAGTGGAGTGCAGTACCAAATATCGCTCGCGACTTCAATACTCCAACTGGAAGCCGAGCCGCCAAGTACTATAACTGGCGACGTGACACTGCATATTGCGGCGCTGATGGACTTTGCAAATCAACCCAACAGCTCCAAGGTGTGACAAGCACTCCAACAAACCCATATAACGATCTGCACGGCGTTCCTGGAACAGATATCACTGACTCTGAAGACACGGTGGCTTGTCCATAAAGGACTTTTTGTCAATTACATAACTGAATATCGTATATTAGAGTTTAGGAATCAAACCTATCCGCAGGGGGTGCCGTATTCGGCTGAGATGAGTTCCAAAGAGGAACCTGGCCCTTGAACCTGATCTGGGTTATGCCAGCGTAGGAATTGCGGTGATAGTGCCTTGCTCATTTCATTGCAAACACTGTCTAGCAATCGCAGGACAGTGTTTGTTTTTCTAAACTCAAGAAGGAAAAACAATGAAGCAATTGAATTCGCAGTGTCATCGAGTTAAAGCCTTTACTCTCATAGAACTCCTTGTAGTTATTGCAATCATCGCGATTTTGGCAGCGATTCTTTTCCCCGTTTTTGCTCAAGCAAAAGCTGCTGCAAAAAACACGAGTTGCGTGAGTAATGGAAGGCAGATCGGGCTGGCTGTGAAGCTCTATTTAACAGACAGCGACGACATGATGCCAATCTTTTATGCATACAATTCCAATCCTCCAGGCAATGCAATTGGCCACAAAGGTACAGAAGTGATTTTGCTGCCATATTGCAAGGAAAAGAGAGTCTTCAAATCGCCATGGGATGTAGGGAGTTCGTTTCAAAGGTCTGATGTTCCTGGAACTGACAGTTATTGGTCTGCTTATGGATCATCCTATCGTTTTACACAGTGTCTGTTCTCCATCGTGAAAAACGAATCATCACAAAACAACAACCTCTACACATTTGATCGACCTGTGAGCGAGACCGCAATGCCATATCCTTCCGAGTCTCGGGTCATCCGGTCTGAGATGTTTCCATTCTTCGATAAATCCAAAGATGTGGCATGCGCTCGATTTGGATATGATTGCGACCCACCTTACAATTACTATCAGCAGTGGTCTGGAACCGGTGGAACTGTGATTTTTGCTGATGGTCATGCGAAATTCATTACCGGCCCGGGACAATTTGATGCACAAGTGATTGATACAGAAGGGCATCGATCAGGGGATTCGAATCCAAGCTCATGGTCTGGAAATTGGTATGGTCTTTGTGACTAGAACTCTCAGATCAGCAGAAAAAGGACCCATGTAGTTGCATATGCAACTACATGGGATAAAGAATGAGCCATGGAAATCGATAGAAAACGAATTTTGGCAATTTCTGGAAGCGATCGGGTTGACTCGGTGAATACCAAGCTTTTGCTACTATTGCAGCCAGAGATTGAAAAGCTTGGCGCAGAATTTGTCTTTTTTGATGTCAGAGAAAAAGTGATTCCGATGTATTCCTTACAGTCGGAAGTCACAGGAGGAATCCCAGATACAGTTTTGAATCTCCGTTCCGAAGTTTTGGCTTCAGACGCCATCGTTTTTGCTTCTCCAGAGTTTAACGCAGGCTATACACCGCTCTTGAAAAGTGTTATCGATTGGGGATCCCGTCCGAATCAGGCAGATGGCTCTGGAAATATCTGGAAGGACAAACCTGTGGCCGTGATCAGCGCTTCACCAAGCGCTTTTGGAGGGTCTCGGTCGATAATTGGTCTCAGACAAGTGCTCGCCCATGTCGAGATGCTCATGATTCCTCTGACGATAAGTCTTCCTCATGCATATGATGCTTTTGGCGAAGACGGGAAGCTCAAAGACGAACGAGCAGCTTCCATGCTGAAGCAACTTAGTGAGTCGCTGATTCAAGTGGTGTGCACGGCTCAAGTTTAACTTGTCCGATATAGAGTTCGGTCGACATATTGAAGTTTACACGGCCACCAGACTTGTGTTGATGGAAGATTGTTTTGAGTTCTTCAATTGCTTGGTCATGGATTGGATCGGATTCATTTGGGAAATAAGAAGCTGACTTGGCTCTTCCTACCAGTTCCTCCCAAAAAAGAAATTGCGGATTAGGAATTTCATAGGATTCAAATCCATCCGAATCATAGAATTGTTCTAACCTCGAATGCGTTTTGCTCGACTGTCCGGGACCGGAGGACTGGCAGCTTATGGACGACATGAGTTCATCATAGGCCTTACCGAATGGATCGGACTCTGGTCTTCGAACATTCCAAATAAGAGCAACCCAGCCATTGGGAACAAGTATTCGCTGAAATTCCTTTTGAGCCAACGGAATATCGAACCAATGAAAGGCTTGCGCCACTGTGATGAGATCAGCAGAAGAACCTGGCAAGGTTGTTTCTTCTGCTGATCCATTAATGGAATGAAAGCCTGCAACTTTTCCGAACTGAATCTCCGCAAGTTCCCTCATCTCTTGGTTCGGTTCAACAGCAAACACCTCTGCGTGAGCCGAAAGCAATAGTTCAGAAAACTTGCCAGTGCCTGAGCCGATATCGGCAACCCTTGTCCCAGACCCAAATCCTGTGTGCTTGCTGAGAATATCAAGGACTTCGGTTGGATAAGAGGGCCGATACTGAGAATAAACTTGTGCTCGACCGCTAAAACGATCTTTTGGATCCATCGATACACTATCATATCCTTTTGCTCGACCATCATTACGACTCATGAAGAAAGACAAGAAGTATTCGCCAGCAGAACCTGTGACGGATTTGCGTTATGTTCCCATTTTGGAAAATGGTGAACCACTAGTCGAATATTTGGGGAAGACCTCGCGATTAATTGAGGCCCGACCCCGTTGGAGTTACAATCGATTTGCCCTTTTGCGAAAGGGTGTTGCGGAAAGACTTTGGGACGCAGCAGAGTCGCTTCCCGATGGGTATTCGCTGGCGATCATCGAAGGTTGGAGACCCGAATACATTCAAAAGCGGATGTACCTTTCGAGCTGGAAAAGATGGAAACAGCGACATCCCGACTGGAGCGATACCCAATTGCGTCGCGTAGTCAATCGGTTCACAGCGCCTCTCCATGCTAAGGTGCCTCCACCTCATTCCACAGGCGCAGCATTCGATATTACTCTTGCTGATTCGGGAGGCCAAGAAGTCGATATGACAAGCCCATTTGTCCCGTTCGACTCGAAAGCTTATTTAACAGCAACTCCTGATCTTGATGAGCAGTCAAAAAGACACCGTTCGATTTTGATCGAAGCCTTATCGAAGAGTGGAATTACGAACTACCCCAGTGAATGGTGGCATTGGTCATTTGGTGACCAGGGCTGGGCGTATCGAACAGATCACCCCCATGCAATTTACGGCCCAATTCAACCCGAAAACTTTGTAGGATTCTCTGAGGATATGGTTGAAGATGAATTAGCCCGAGCTCAATAGAGTGAACACAAAGGTTTGTGTCAAGCTCTCTAAATGCCTTCTGTTCTTGAGGTTCGCTCACAATTTCCAGCACTACAATCGGGGTTTGCGTTCTTAGAAAATGCAGGAGGATCTCAACTTCCAAACTGTGTCATCGATGCCTTAGTCGATTTTCTGAGAGATAGTTATGTTCAAACGACAGCAGGATATCCTGCAAGTGATCGTGCTACGGAAATAGCTTTACAAGCCCATAGTGTTTGCGAGACCATGATGGGAACCAATGGCCAAGGCAAGGTCATTTTGGGGTCATCGACGACGGCACTCGTTTTTATGTTGTCCGAGGCATTTTCAAGAGTTTTACAGGCAGGGGATGAGATCATAATTTCCGAAGCAAACCATGAAGCGAATGCAGGTGCATGGGAGCGACTTTCTCGGTTTGGTGCCAAAATAAAGTATTGGAAGGTCAACTCTCAAAGCGGTGAATCATCGCTCGAAGATCTTTCTCATCTCCTAAGTAATCGAACAAAGATAGTAGCATTTCCTCATACTTCGAACTTGTTGGGAAATGTGGCTGATGTCAAATCGATCGCGGCTCTGGTCCATCAATTCGGTGGCAAAGTTGTGGTCGACGGCGTGGCATATGCTTCCCATGGTCTCATGGAGGTCGCTGATTGGAACGTTGACTTCTATTTGTTTTCTCATTACAAAGTCTATGGCCCGCACATGGCCACTCTTTATGGGAAGAGTAGCTGTTTAGCCGAGCTTGAAGGACCAAATCACTTCTTTGTTGACAAAAACGATGTTCCACGTAAATTTGAGCTCGGGAGTTTGAATTATGAAGGCTGTGCGATGATTTGCGCCCTTCAAAATTATCTTTGTTTCTTAGCAAATCGCTCCAATTTTGATCGCGAAACAGTGAAGTTGGCTGCGAAAACCATGGGCGAATTAGAAAAACCGATTCGAGAATTGTTTCTAGAATTTCTCTTGAGTCGAGATGATATCGAGATTGTTGGTCCATCACAAGAACTTCGCGTCCCGACTTTTTCGTTTTTGTGCAAGGACAAGCCTTCGGCTTATGTCGCTCAAGCCGTGAACCAGTGCGGAATCGGAATTCGAAACGGTCACATGTATTCTCATCGATTGTGCCAAGCCTTAAAAATTGATCCTGATGATGGAGTTGTAAGAGTCAGTGCCGTTCACTACAACTCGGTGGAGGAAATCGAGAGATTAGTTGAAGTTCTGAATCGAGTACTTTAATTGAGATATGATGGTGTTATAGGTTAAAGGATCACGATGGATATCCCGGCTTTGATTCCAATTATTTTCGTCGCCATTTTTGGGTTAATGGTATTTTTTGGTGCATTTTTTGCTGTTCCTCAACAAGAGCTTTTCTTGATTGAAAGGTTGGGAAAATTTGTAAGAGTAGCAAACCCTGGGCTGAATTTCAAAATTCCGTTCATTGAGGCTATTCGCGGAAAAGTTTCCCTTCGTGTTCGCGAAATAGACATTCCTGGCGAGTTCAAAACCAAAGACAACGTGTTTATTGGGGTTATGGTTCGAGTGCAGTATTTTGTGTTACCTACAAAAGTTTTTGATGCATTTTATCGACTTACAAATCCAGAGCAACAAATTTCGGGGTTTGTCTTAAATACGGTTCGAGCTGAGGTTGCTCGAATGATTTTGCAAGATGTCTTTGAACATCAGGATGCAATTGGAACTGCAGTGAACCAACAGCTGAGTAATAAGATGGCCGATTTTGGATATGAGATTACAAATAGTCTTGTGACATCGATTTCACCTGCCAATGAAGTTGTCGATGCAATGAACAAGGTGTTGGCGACTCAAAACCTGAAGCAAGCAGCTCAGAACGAAGGCGAAGCACTCAAGATTCGCGCAGTTTTGGAAGCAGAAGCAAACTCTGCTAGTAAAAAACTCCAAGGGGAAGGTGTGGCTATGGAAAGAATTGCAATAGCTCGAGGAATTTTGGAATCGGCGCAACTCTTGGAGTCTGGTATTGAAGGTGTTTCAAATCACGAAGCGATGAAAACCCTCCTGATTACACAGTACTTTGACACTCTAAAAGACATTGGATCCAAGTCAGGATCGCGCGTGATTTTCTTGCCAAATTCGCCATCCGGCCTTGTGGATGCCGAGAATTCGCTTTTGAACTTTATGGCTGCTCACGAAGGAATGGAAAAGCCCGCGGGCACCACCACGCCACAAATGAAAAAGCCACCGGCACCGCCTACAGTCTAACCATGCTGTCGAAATGGAGTTCATAAGAAAATCGAAATTTCTCGTGAATTTGTTTGCGAAATCAATGAATTACTTGCTGGATATAGACAAGTTCGGCGAGAAATTCTCGTTGCTTCCAAGGGGCAACAAGCAATTAACTTTAAGAGTGGCTGGGCGCTGGTTAAGAACCAAAGTCAGAGCTGGTTCCCAAGCCAAAACGCGAATCGTGTTTTAGACTTTGGGTTAAAGGGAACCTGGGAAACGCAAGACATTTGGGATTTCTTTTCGCAGGAGGAAATTCCAAGGTTCTTCGTATTTTTGGATCCTCACCATTTTGTTGAAGAGGCTCGAACAGCACTTGTGTTGGCCGAAGCAAAGTTGTGCATCACTACTCAGGTCATGGCTTGCGATCTTGCTCAGTTTGAGCCTCAAAACCTAGCACGATCTTCTCTTGAAATTCGAGAAGCGAATATGAGTGATATTGCAATTTTGGAAGCTGTTTTGAAAAGTGATGGAAATCCAGTTTTTAAGTCGCTTGACCCGATTTTTGGGAGCTTGCAACATGAAAACAGTCGGGTCATCGTTGCAAGCTGGGACTCGGAGCCAGCAGCATTTTCAGTACTCACACGAGCAGGATCAATCGCTTATCTCAGCAATGCCCTCACGAAGCCGGAATTTCGTGGCTTAGGGATTCAAAAAGCCATGATCAAATATCGAAATCAATTGGCCCATGAGATGGGTTGTCGCATGACTCTCGTAGAAACTTATCGTCAATTTGGAGTTTCATATCGCAACCTTCTGGCATGCGGATTTTGTGATGTTTTCAGCAGGGAAATCTACCGATATGAATTCGATTCGCAGATTCGAGGTTCGTTGGAGCATTCAACTGAAGGTCACGAATTCATCTCGGCGACGAGCACGCTCTGAGACGCTCGGCTGCTTGCTCTGCTGTCAAATCTCGTTGCGTTTCAGCTAACATTTCATATCCGACCATGAACTTTTTGACAGTAGCGCTTCGAAGAAGTGGTGGATAAAAGTGAGCGTGAAGTTGCCAGTGATCCGAGTTTTCTTGGCCATTGGGGGCTTGGTGCCATCCCATTGAATATGGAAATTGAGTATCGAAAAGTTGGTCATATCGATTGAGCAAATTCTTGACAATGCTAGCCAACGAACAAAGTACAGAAGGCTGACAATCCGAAAATCGAAGGTGAAGAGAACGAGGCAAAAGCAAAGTTTCGAACGGCCAAGCTGCCCAAAACGGCACCATAACCACCCAGTCATCGTTGACTTCAACAATCCTCTCTCCAGAACTGATTTCTGCCTCAAGAACCTCAATGAGCAAGTTTCCACCCCGCTCCATAGCGTAATTGAATTGATGCCGATCTTCGCGTTCAATAATAGTCGGGCAAAAGTTGCTGGCCCAAATCTGGGCGTGGGGATGGGGGTTTGAACACCCCATCATTTCGCCTTTATTTTCAAATACTTGAACATATCGATATTTTTTGTCCAGCTCTGAGAATTGTTCTTGGATCGTTTGAAAGACTTTAGAGATCTCGTCTAGTTCTAGCTCGCCGAGCGTAAGACTATGGTGAGGTGAGAAACAAATGACTCGGCACTCCCCAGATGCAGGTTGGCATTCGAAAAGCGAATTTTTGGGTTGAAATGTTAAATTTTCAGGAAGGAGGGCTGGAAAGTCGTTTCGAAATACAAATGAATCTTGATATTTTGGGTTCTGGTCGCCGGTGACTCTCTTGTTCCCTGGGCAAAGGTAGCATTGGGGGTCAAAGCTTGGTCCTGAACTATTTGATTTGGGTTCCGATTGTCCAATCCAAGGACGCGAAGACCGGTTGGCCGAAACCAATACATGTTCGCCCGTGAGCGGGTTTCTGCGCCGATGCGGATGGGCCCTGGGATCAAATTCCATTGGTTCTTATGAAGGGTAGCATCTCTGGCCTTTTGCCCCTATGCCTTGACCCTTTAGAAGGATTTGAGGTTCAATTTGATGTGCCCCGCAATTCGGCGCACATCCCGTGTGGGGGTATAGCTCAGCTGGGAGAGCGCTTCCATGGCATGGAAGAGGCCAGGGGTTCGAGTCCCCTTACCTCCACCAGATTCAAATGAACCTAAAGTGGTTCCTAGACAGATTGGGGCCGACGTTTGGTCGCGAATGGGACTGTTGACTCGGGATGCAGCGTTTTGTCCGCGCAATGGCG
>CAZOVP010000021.1:0-13416 GCA_964583465.1 uncultured Fimbriimonadaceae bacterium
ACAAGCAAAGGGACAATGGACAACACGCAGGATGCCGTAGCGGTTAGGGAGTGGCTTTCGAAAGAGACTGAGCTCTTGGGTGCAGTGAGGCTTCCAAATACTGCGTTTAGCGCTTCTGCTAACACGGAAGTCGTGACTGACGTGATCTTTCTTCGACGACGAGGCCATGATGCTCCTCCGATCGAGAATGACTGGATCAAGACTGTTCCGATAAAGATCGGTGATCTGAAATATAACATCAATGAGTATTTCAAAAACAACCCTCAAATGGTTCTTGGCAAGAACGCAATGTCAGGATCAATGCGCAAGGCCAACGAGTACACCGTTGAGCCTAAAGAGCATAAAAGTTTAGCAAGTCAAATTGCTGACGCCATTAAGCGACTGCCGGAAGGAACATTTGCCCCTGTGTCAGATTGGGTGGAACCTGAGTCGAATTCGATCCCAATTCCAATTGGCACAAAGCTTGGCGAAGTGTGGAGCGACGGAGATAAGATTCTTAAGCTCACTCCTGGCGGGAATGTTATTGAACTTACCGATAAGGAACTTGGCCGTGGCGGGGAACAAGGAGCGGGCAAGGTTGCTCGTAACCGAAAAGTGTTCCAAAGCTACTTCAAGGTCAAAGAAGCGCTTAGTCAGGTTATGGCCATGCAAGGTGCCGAGCCGGATGATTTGGCAGCGGCACAAGCCAAGCTAGCTAAAGCCTATGAATCTTTCAAGAAATCTCACGGTGAGTTTCACAAAAACACAGTTGTTGAAAAACCGATGCGAGATGACGACGGTAAACCTGTTGTCGATGAAGATGGCCAACCTCTTATGGATGTCAACGTTAGGTTCATCTATAAGCCATTGCTTTGGCAAGATAGCCAAGCAGTCAGGGTATTTGCACTTGAAGTTTGGGATACTGACGAACTCAAGGTCGGGAAACTGTCCGATGTCTTTACCAAGCGAACTGTCACGCTCGATCAGCAAATAAAGAATGTCGAGACTGCCGAAGATGCTTTGAATGCAAGTCTTAATATCAACGGCAAAGTTGATCTGGGATGGATGGCAGGAGTCTATGGTAAGGCAATCGATGAAATAACTAACGAACTCGGAGATAAGTTATACAAAACACCACTTGGAGATTACGAAGATTCTGAGTCTTACCTTTCGGGAAATGTTAGGCAAAAGCTTGTCGAAGCGAAACGGGCTCTTGAAGAAGGTAAAGAGGAGTTCCGTCGCAACGTTGAAGCCCTGCAAAGAATCCAGCCAGAAGATACTCCATATGAGGAAATTTACGCCCCAATGGGCGCGGCATGGATGCCAAAAGATGTCATTCAAGACTTTGTGCATGATTTGGTTGGCAGGCGAGAACATTGGTCAAAAGAAAACGCTTACCATATCGAAAATGTAAATGGACGATGGCATGTAGAATCTAACGTTAAAGGGAACAGCGCAAAAGAGTCCGAATGGGGTGGCGATCTCGATTTCAAAACGATTCTAAAAGCGGCGCTCAATGGCACTCCAGTCAAAGTCACCGAAAAAATCAACGACAAGGAAGTTATCAACCAAGCAAAGACCGATGCTGCAAATGAGCGGGTCTCTGCGGTTCAATCACAATTTACGGCATGGCTTGATAACAATGGGAGTCACCAACAAACCGTTGCACGAATGTACAACGATGCTGTTAATGTGTTTCGTCCGAAATTGTTTAACGGATCTTCATTAACGTTCCCAGGGCTATCGCCTGCTATTGAACTCCGCAAACACCGTGTTAGTGCTGTCTCTCGCGCAATGCGAGACAAGTTCACTCTTTGGTGGCATGGAGTTGGTTCAGGAAAGACATTCACCGGGATGATGCTTTCAATGAAACTCAAGCAGACGGGCTTGAGGAACAAACCAATCTTTGTTTGCTATAAGCCAACCCTCGAGCAAATCATCGCTGACTCCTACAAGGCTTATCCCAATGGTAACTTCTTGGCAGCTCACGAAGATTCTTTTACCAAGGGTAACAGAGAAGAGTTTCTGTCGCTAATGGCCACAGGCGACTGGGACGCCGTATTCATTACGCAAGAGCAATTCAAAGCGCTTCCACTATCTCCCGATGCCACGCATAGGCTTTACGATCAATTAGTTGATAACGAGATGGTCAATTCTGGGTTTGAAGTTAACACGCCCCGATCTGAAATTGAAAAAGCTTCTGGGTCTAAGGATATTAAAACTAAGGAGCTTGCTCGCAGAATTCTTAAGTTAATGACAGCACGCGACAAGGCTGTTGATCTCTCAGAAAAAAGCACAAGCGGACTAACGTTTGACAGCATGGGTATAGACCACATGGTCGTCGATGAAGCTCACATGTACAAAGGGCTTGAGTTCACAACAGCGCACACGTCGCTGGGGCTATCTGTTTCCGCTCGGGCGCTTGATCTCTGGGCAAAGCTTGAGTATCTTCGTGGTGAAAAAGTGAAGGGCGGGGCGACCCTGATGACCGGAACAGCCATTGTCAACTCTGGCGCCGAAGTTTACAACTTGATGCGAATGCTCGATCCAATGGCACTAGCTTCTATGGGCGTTTCTGATTTCGATGCGTTCGCGAGTGTCTTTATTCGGTTTGGATCTGAGATTGAGTCTTCTGTCAGCGGAGTCTTTAAGCAGAAAGAGAGAATCCGTGCGTTTTATAACATTGGCCACCTTGCTGCGTTATTCAGTCAAGTTGCGGACGTTGTGCCGACTTCGGCTGTGTCTGAGATCAAATTGCCGGAGCTTCGCGATTTGCAAGGAAATGTCACAGGAAAACCAATCCTCGTACTTACTCAACCCACCCCATTCCAGACAGATGCGTTTTTGGACATCATGAATCGGTTCAAGATTGTGAAAGAGAAGATTGGGCGCGGAGAGATGCCTGGGAAGGGAGAAGATAACTACCTGAGTCTTTCGACGGCGGCTAGGCTTGCAAGTCAAGACGCTAGATTTTACGATCCCACACTGCCGGCCGAAGCAGGGAGTAAGGCGGAAGCCGTTGCAAAGAATGTCGCGGATATCTACCATAAATACGCAAGCGATAAGGCTACGCAAATCGTATACATTGATCTTGGAGTTCCTACTGATGACGGAAAGAAGTCCGGAAGATTCGACGCCTATGCGGACATGATTGACAGGTTGGTGGCACTTGGTGTAAAGCGAAGCGAGATCGCATCGATTACAGACGCCAAGAACGCGACCCAACGAACGATGATCGCCGGGAAAATGCGTTCAGGATCAGTCAGAGTTCTTTTAGGATCAAGGCCAAAAATTGGCGTCGGGATGAACATTCAAGACAAGTTAATCGCTTGGCACCATGTCGCTCTTGGTTGGAACCCTGCAATGGTTGAGCAGGGAGACGGGCGAGGCATTAGGTTTGGCAACGAGTGGACTGAAAAAGGTGGAGTCATGAAGTTCATTTACATTAACCAAGCTAGCTATGATCAGGTCACTGCAAACGCGACCATGGCTAAAGGGAATGTTATTGATCAATTCATGCGTGCCATGGCAGGCTACGGTGCAGAGGTCAAGGAACTTGAAGATCTGGCTCAAGAAGAAGGTACGAACAGCATGGCGGAAGTCGCTGCTGTTGCAACCGGCGACACTCGAATTCTGGAACTTGTAAGGTCTAGCAAAGAACTTGCTAAGGCCATCGCTGTTGTTTCAATGCACGCAAGGAAACAAGACTCGGCACTTGCAAGGGCTCGTCATTACAAGACTTTGGCTGACAATGAGCAAGTTGCCTTGACTAAACAAATTGAAATTGCGAATGCTCTTATAAGCAAAAACGCAACTGGAGATAAGCTTGCAATTGAAGTCAAAGGAGGCACTCCCGAAAAGGTCAAGGATGCTACCAAAAAGTTGTATGAAATGGCAGATAAAGCCTATGGGATCGAAACCATTGGCACATTTGGCGACCTGAATGTTATCGCGAGAGTAAAAGATTCAGGCTTTGGTTATTATGCTCAGTCGATTGACTTGCAACTGCCCAATTATGGTGGCTATGTCAATATCGATTATTTCAAAGCTGGGGAAACAAAGACGTGGTCTTCAAACATAAATCAGTTGGCGCGTGCGGCGGTGTCCGAGGCAATAAAAGCCCCACAACTAACTGAAGCTAACATTGCCCGTTACTTGAGTGAAGCACGTGACCACGAAGAGCTTTCAAAGCAAGACATTCCTAAAGAGGCTATCCAGAAAGTTTACGATATTGAAAAATCGCTAAAAGAACTTGAGTTCCAGACTGGCACCACGATTCATGCGTTAGAAAGTGGTGAAGAGACCGGTTTTGGCAGAAGCAAGACTAGCGCGGTGGATGTCAAAGAGAGCGCCGAGATCAGATTGCGTGATGCCGAAACTCGCAAGTTCACTGGTGAAGTTGAGCCTGTCACAGTGGTGGGCGTCAATAGCCTTGATTGGGTTCTCTACAAATCTGAAAATGGAAACCTTCACATAGCATCACCTTCATCTGCTGAATGGATGGATGTGGCAAAACCAGTCCGTCAGGCATTAACAAGTGATGGCGATAGACTTCTCGAAACAAAAATTCAAGAAGAACAACGCCCAAGCGAACCCGAATCACTCGATCGTCGAAAGGGTCGCCCAGGATATTCCCGTTCAACGTATCCACCAAACAGAATTTCAGTTTCACCAATATCAAGTTCTGGAACGAAGCGTCTTGACCAAATTGTGCTTGATTTGCGTAAAGCGTTCGGTGGCCAACAAGTTACTGGCAGCTCCCAGAAAGGAACATTGGGGCAATATCTTCCCAAAAGCAAAACTCGATTTGTAAGAGGAACAACTGATCTTGATACGCTATCTCACGAAGTTGCGCACGCACTTGACGATCGGTATGACATTCTGGGTGAATATAAGGGTTCAATCACAACTCCTTACGATGGCGAACTGTTCAAGCCTGAATTTACATCGACCATGGATCCATCAATGCCCCTGTGGCAACAGCGGGCCGAAGGATTTGCGGAATTTGTTCGAGCATGGATTGTTAACCCGGATGAGGCCGAAGCACTGGCTCCAGGCTTAACCAAACTACTGCGCGACAAGGCTAGCAAAATTCAAGTCAAAGTCAACGGGAGGGTTGTCAAGCACGATGCCCTCGGCGCGATTCGCGAATTTGGAGACGACATTCGAAGGTTTGCAGGTGCGTCCCCAGTTGAGCAGGCCGCCGCTTCGGTAGCTATGGACGATGATCCAGTGAAAGACGGGGTCATGAATTGGGTTCGAAAACAACTCTCAAGAACAAACGAGTTAGGTGAATACAAGACTTCCTTTGCTGATGTTTATCGTTTGATGTTTACCGATTTTTATGGCCCTGCCATGTCCGCTTTTAAGGAATCATTTGCAAGAACCGGACTCGATGCCGTTGATCAGCCCGAAGGTTTGAAGCCAAGCGAAAACCCGGTAGTGTTGCTCAGGCGTATCCCTTATGCTGACCAGGCTGTTGCGGCGGGAATTCGTCACGGATTAGCAGACCTCAACGGCGCAGTCACTACTGGGCCAGTTCTTGACATATTCAAAGATTTCGACAGATCCAGCAAGGAGGCATTTCAAAAGGATGAGCGAGATCTTGCAGTGTTTATGTTTTCTCAACGCCAACTCCACGAGCAGGCTAAAGAGCACCAGCGATCACGAGAATCGTTCGCAATATTTGCCGCTAAAGTCGCAGATGTCGCAAGTCGTAGGCTCGACGAAGTCAGGGAACGAATTGCGAAGGACGCATCGGCCAGGTTAGATTCCGCAAAGTTTGGGATTGCCGAAGCTGCAAATGTGGCTTTGAAAAAAGCAGATCAAAACGGATCTCCACAAAGTGTCTCTGAAGATATCCTGAAAAAAGCTTACGCTCTCGATGCTAAAGCAGAAAAGGTGTTTAGGCGATGGCAATCAAGACAAGAAGCCAAAGCTAAAAAGAAGATCGATGAATGGCTTAATAAGAAACTTGCATCCGCAGATGCTTACTATAAAGCGAAAGCAGAGCGCAACTCGAAAACCAAGATACTTTCAAGTGGTGGCAACATCATCGATCCCAATATGACTGCACGCAAAGCACTTGCAGAACTTAAAAAGAACCCTGAGCGCTATGCAATGTTTGAAAGAGCTGCCACACGTTACCGAGAAGTGGGCGACTGGGGTTTACGATTCTTGAACGATGCTGGAGTTCTAAGCGATGAATCCATGATCACAATTCGCGATCAGAACCCTTACTGGGTTAGCGCGATGCGCGGTGATATGGATGTTCGAGGGGTTGTCGGAACGGCAAGATCAGTCAGTAGCCACAAGAAAATTGTTCAGACTTTCAAAGGATCAGAGCGTGTGCTTCGCAATCCATTTGATTCGTTGCTCGAAACTGTGCATTCTGTCTTAAACGAAGGGTGGCGCAACGATACTATGCGAGCGTGGACTGACATTCTTTCTACGGATAGGAGTATGTATGAACCTGGCAAGCCTGACAATTCCGATCTTGCTTTCAAATTGCCACAAGGCGCACAGGTTCCAAAGGGCAAAGCCGAGCATGTCTTTACAGTCATGCGAAATGGAGAACCTGAGCAATGGTTTGTTCCGGACGACACGCTAGCCTGGGTTCTGAAGAACGGATTGACTGGGATCAAGTCTCCTCACCCGTTCCTGGACTCTTTGATCAACCTAGCGAGCCTGCCTGCATCGATCTTGCGTAACACGATTACACGAATGCCTGCGTTCGCACTTCGAAACTTCTCCAGGGACACCAAGCAACGATGGGTTGGAACACTTCACAGCTCTCCATATTGGGGATCCTATGTTCTCCCCAAGAGCGGAGACTACGAAATGTATGATCGGTATGGGCTTGGGCTTGCGAACCTTGAGCAGATTGAGGGGCGAAAAGGTTGGGACAAAGCGCGGAGACGAATTGAATCCGATATGGTTGGCGCCAAGGATCCCATCGCCATTGTCCTAAAGTGGGCTGGCCATATTCCAAATTGGTATGAATCACTCCTTGAGGCTGCTGAAAAGCAGAATCGCCTTGCAGAATTTAGAGCTGCATTCAAGAAAGCCAAAGGAGATGGCATGGAGGACAACGATGCCGCTCTTTACGCTGCCCATGAAGCCAGAATGCTGATGATAGATTTCAGGCGAGCCGGAATTGTTTCGAAGTTTATCAATCGTTTTGTGCCATTTTTCAATGCTGGTATGCAGGGACAGTCTTCATTCTGGAACCAGACTTCTCGCGACCCTTGGAAAATCGGGCGAAAGATGTTGATTTACGCCGTCATTGGAATTGCATTGGAGCGAATGTTCGCTCAATTGACGGAATCCAATGACGATCTAAGCGCCATCGATCCTATGAGACGTGACTTGTATTGGAATTTCAAGATTGGTGACGATATGTGGCTCACGATTCCAAAGGGTCATGAGGCGGGGTTACTCGTCTCGCTTGCCTCAAGAATCATTGATCAGGTCACCGGGCAAGACCAGCACGCACTGGACAACGAGTTCGCCAGGTTAATGCGCGTCATGTCTCCGGCAGACGATTCCGACCTTATGGGGCCATTGAAGACATGGTGGGAAGTCAAATCGAACTACGACAGCTTCCGAGATAAGGACATTGTCCCGATGTGGGAAGCAGACAAGTCCCTTGATCTTCGGAAGGGCCAAAAATATGCGAGCCCAATTGGAAAAGCGTTACACGGAGTCGGGGGGCTCGATGCTCGGCAATGGGATTATGTTTTCAATTCTGCGTTTGGAAACCTAGGTGCCACTGCAATTGATACCAGCAAGATGTCAATTGGGCAAGAGCCCGTTTATCAATGGGGATCAAAACTCAGTGGAATTTTCAACGTGTCGTCAATGTATGGCAACAGAGACGTGCAATGGATTACACGCACATGCAAAGAAAATGGGATTGGCAAACCTGTCATTAAGCCATTGCTTGAAAACTATTGGAATGCTAAGACTCCCGCCGAGCGCGACGCAGCCGCACGAGAAGCCACAAATGCCGCTCGAGACCTTCGATTGGAAGCCGAGGAGGCCGCAAAGGGTTTGAGCGGTAGGGAAAAAGCTGATGCCTACAGGAGCGTGCTTTCTGGAGCCACAAAGGACGGTGGGCAACGATACGAATCGATCGCAGATCCGGAAGAAAATGACGATGATTCTAGTGACAACTAGGTCAGTCTAAATCAAACTGGTTTGCAGGCATCCACCCATCTTCGGTGGAAATTTCCCATCGCCCGGAATTTTTGTCCGTTCGAAATGTTTTGCCGTGAAAGTGGGAGTATTCATATTTGCCTGCCCTTGTCATTCCAAGGCTAAACCCGATGACGGCGCCAATAATGAGCGCTATCACTAGCTTAAAAATATCTGCCCGGCCCATGTGGCATTTATAGCACATTTCTAAATTTTGTATTCACTTATCAATTTCGCCACACAGTTGTGGCAAGGAAACCGAAAATGAGACCACTAAAGCTTACCAAGATATTATCAAAAGCCACAAAGTCAATTACTACTTCAGCCGCTCGTGTTGATGCAGGTTCATCTGCTCGATCAGCAATCATCTTTGCAAACGATCCCACTTCGGCCGACAGCGTCTTACTGGAGGTTGTCGTGTCGGGGGGATCTGCCTCCGGCGTTTATGTTGCATGCCTTGATCCTGGCGCAACTTGGACATTAGATCTGACCTCCGATAACAATGTTGAAGTTCACGGAAAATGCGCAGGATCAACAGCAACACTTTATGTCACCGAATTTGCGTAATGCAAGGAAACCCATCATGAATAAACACTTACTCCGAGGGTTCGTAGCCTTCTTTTTTATTTTCGCCATCTCGCTTGCCTCTAGTCAGACAAGCACGTTGCCAGCTAACAACATGCTGCCATGCAGGATTATCGTGTCAGGAAGAACCGAAGCTGCTCTTCGGGCGGCCATTACCAAAGCCAAGGCGCGAATCACAGCGACGGGGCAACCAGCCATTATCATGTTGCCCGATTACGGATCTAGTGGACTAACAATAACTTCTCCGATCGGGGTGCCTACCCAAATATCATTTTCTGGAGTAACTCCGACTTTCACACACTCCGGCAATGTTCCAGATAACGACATAACATTTACGGGAGGAACTTGGATCAAAGGCGACGGAACGTTCCCTTGTTTCCAAGCGCAAAAGCTCGACGGCACGGTTCTTGATACTGATAAAGGCTCTCCCGACGCCAACTTTACAACGAACTGCGTGAAAGGAGTTACTATCGAAAACATCGGCATACAAAACTGTAGCCGTGCGTTTTCTTTTGGAGCTCAGAATCAAATGGGTATGGAGTATTGCACTGTGCGAAACATCTGGATGACTGGGTGCCAAGGAACGGCATTCTTTCAGAAAAACTTCATGCACTGCGATTTCAGTAGATTGTGGAGTTACAGCAATCAGAACGGGTACTTCTTCGGTGCCGATGTAGCAACGGCAGTTCTTCAGCCGGGCAACTCAACAATATCTCAAATTTTTGAACAGGCTATCGGGCTCACTACTGCCAACGCTCGAAAACATAGAAGCATCGTATTCAATGCTACATCAGGATCAAATCTCAACGAGATAATGTGTTTTCGGATTCAATCAAACAACGGTGGAAATCGGGCAGTAACCACATATACAGCAACGTCACAATCAACCAACACGGCGACATTTTCTGGCAAGGGATCTGAACTTCAAGTCGGCATGTCGATTAAGTTCACTTCCGCAGGTGGCAACGGAAGTGTTACCGTGGGGCAGACGGCATTCATTAAAACAATTTCGACTGACACGCTCACTTTTTCGGACACCCGAGGCGGTTCAGCAATTGGAGGAACATTCACCTCGGCGCCTGCGTTTACGACATACGGATGGGCCTCAATGGAAGTTGTTGGCGAGGGCACAGGCGGAGGCGCTGGAACAATCACCAACTCAGTGTTTGAGAACATCGATCTGGAAAATGTAGCCCAATCTGCGCTTTCTATTGAGAATACCAACTCATGTCATTTCTTGCTCAATGAATTGTATACAACGAGCGGAGAACAGCATTTTGTGGCGCGAACATCGCAACCCAATACAATCGTGGTTCCTGGCAACACATTTGCTACGGATATCGACGGTTCGTCGGTTAACTGTATTCTTATTGGCACTCGAGACACTGCAAACAGCAAACAGCAAACGGGGCAGTGGTGGGGTAAATCGGCGGCTTCGGGGCGCTACACGCTAGGGATTGGGAACGCTGACTTTGGCGTGAGAGTGGGGAATTTCGAACAACGTCAACCGTCCGGAGGTCAGTTCACTTACCCCCTGGCCGGATTGGGTCAGCGAGTACACGGGGACTATGGAGGTGGCACTGGTTCCAGCATTAACGCGGGTCAAGCTGGTGTTATTAGGTTTACCGCATCAGGGACGACTGCAATAACAATCAACTTACCAACAATCGATGCTTCAACCGTTGGATTGATATTCATTGCTCAAAACAATAGGGCGGGAGGCGGAACGCCAATTGTCAACGTCACAGCTCAGGGGAGCCAGTACATAAACGCAATAAACCTAAAGACGGTCGTAGCGTTGGCCGGGCCAAGCGGATCAACAATTGCTGGGGCCACATTTATCGCGTGCGATGATGGTGCTGGAGGGAACTTCTACTGGAGAGTCATCTTGGAAGCGGGAGCAACAATTCCATAATGTTGAAGTTCAGGTACGCCGTATCTTTAGTTGCCTGCATTTTGGCATCTGTTGCACAATGCCTTGATATTGATCCATCAAAACTTGCAACTCCAACTAACACTGATCAGTCGCGGCTTGAAAGGGCTTGCTTACTTGCTTCAGGATCTCAAGGAGCAACACTTCGTCTTGACACTAGATTGTGGAAATACGATAAGCCTCTTACAATCAAAGTTCCCGTTGGGCTTAAAATCATCGGGAACTCGTATCACCGAGGATTCGTTGGCCCAGGGATTACAATTGTTGACCCAAAACCTGTTATCATTCGCGACCTTTGGTTATATGGTGGTGGAATCACAATCGTCGCTCACTCTAGCGCAAATGCTAGGTTTGAGAATTGTCGCGCAGAAAGTTCACCCGTAGCATTTGACGTTAAAGCAGACAAGGGCGCCGACGCATCGCGACTGTATTACACTTACTGTGAGGCTTATTCGTGCGCATCTGGCTTTCGAATTACGGGCGACAATGCTTTGGATCCACACTATTCGTTTTGCGTTGCCAGTTACTGTGACACCGGGTTTGATTTGCGTCAGGGTGGCGCTGGTTACGTGCTTGACCATTGCGGAGGGTCATACACCGACCGCGTTGTCTGGGCGAACGGAGGTTATCCTGGAACGATCAGAGATTTTACAAGCGAGCTCTGCAAAGTTCCCATAGAAATCGGTGGAGAAGGTGGTGATGGCATTGATGCTGGCGGGTGGGGCCAAAATAACGTCGTATCGATCGCAATGCTCGACAATCGCGGTGTAATAGAAGATTTGCTTCGCTTGGGCTGTGATGCCTCCGTGGATTTTGGGAAAAACAAAGGCAATGTAAAACTTCGAGCGGAGTCGCGCACAGCCACTCTTAGGTATTCAGGATCTCCGACGATCCAGGCCATTGGCAAATGGAACCTTTTGCCAACTGTGGAGATATCACGATAACGTCAATGTCTCGGGCTCTGCAGTGATTGTGGAGTAAAGTTGTCGACCGTCGATTTAGGTTCAAATTGGAGTTTTCAAATTGTCGTTTGAACCTGAGCCAATGAATTATCTGCGATCGTAATCGACACTTCTTCACATATCCGGAAATACCGGATAACTCAAAACGCATAGTACAAATCCCCCGGCTCTTCATGGGCTGGGGACGTTTTTCAATTTAAGATGGGCAATTCTGGGGAGTTGTCGCCAGGTTTCAGGTCGGTACGCACCACTATTACTGTAGATTGATTGTGAGTATCCTTGAGCACTTCGACGCGCCAATTTCGTTGTTTGCAATACTCTTTGAATAATACCAACCAAGCCCAGAAAGAGATGCCATATCTCATATTAAAGCTGTATGAATGCCTAAGTGGCACTTCAAATGTAAAGGTTTGACCGTCCATCATTCATCTACTTCTTTTTTCTGTCTCAATCTGCCATTCCAATATAGCAACCTCGCACAATGCAGTGATGACCGTCCCGCAGTGCTCTGCCAAGTTTTCGGGCCATGTTGTGCCAGTCGGGGCCAAACATAATCAGCCCTTCGCGCTCGTCTGTAAAACACAGGAGCTCGCATATCAATTGGTTTCTTTCGGCAGTCGTCAAAAAGACTGTGGTTGGATATGACGGCACTGGCGATGTGTTGTTGAAGTCAACAGTGTTTTCATTCCCGAGTCGTTGTAAAATTGTCATTTTTTTGTGTTCCAGTGAGCATGATAGAGGGAACCGACCACGCAAGGAACGGCTTCATAAATTCCATCTCATAATCTTTGCATCGTTGCCATGCGGTTCTGTATGTATCGGCCCTGGACAAATAGTGTTTTTGTGACTTTGGATTGTCGCATTCCCTTGCGTTGCCTATCTCCGCGTACATTGCCGTAGCGTAGGATGCCGTCTTCTTTCTCAACGCAAGAAACGTTTTGTCATCCCACAGAGCGTCCCATGCCTTTTGCATTTCAGGTGACGGAAGTTTAATGTCCGGCTTTTGTAGAATGTACTGCGTTTCCGGTTCTGGCTCAGGCCATATTGAATCCATGGCTGATTGTATTGTACTCACCGCCCCATCTCCCTTTCTGGCAAATTCAATGTCATTGTCTTCTTTTCACTCATAGGTCACCTGGGTTGCTGTTGCGCTTTTTGGCAATAATCACACGGTATATATCGCAGGGCCATACCTTGTTAGTAAATTGCCGAAGTATATTGCCTTGGTGAGTATCGTCGTAGACGATCAAGTCGTTCTCAATAGAAACAGGCTCATTATCAAAATCCCATCTAGGGATTACGGGATCACGCGGATTGCCTCCACACCATTGATGGTCACAAACTTTCAGGGCGTAGTCTTCACCTCCCTCACACATCCGTTCAGCGTCGGCGCGTCTCGCAAAATGAACGGCGTCATCGGCTTCAGTGACCCAAGCAATTGACAAGACATCGGTCAACGCAAGATAGGCTGGTCTAATTGTTGGGTGGTCATGGCGTTCAACTAGCCACGCTACGTAGTTTTTTTCACTTGACATATTTATTGATCTCCCGTTCGACTTCATTTGTAAATGAGCATTTGCCTTCAGTCAAAAGCCAAACCATATAACCTGAGTCGTCGTCAATTACGTCAGCTACGGTTTCACCCTTGTATTTTCCAAACGGCATTTCATCCTCAAAGTCTAATGGCTTAAACCCCATCACTCACCCCTTGACAGTCTGGACAGGGCTCAATGGGGACAAATATTCTGATCGGCTTCAACC
>CAZOVP010000022.1:0-9061 GCA_964583465.1 uncultured Fimbriimonadaceae bacterium
GCCGCACTAGGGACAATTCTGCCATTCACCTTAAAGCCAACGCAAGGCGGTGCTTCTGGGGGCACAAAATCAGCAGTGTCTCAATCGATCGATTCAGGATTACCGTCTGAAGGCCCGAACGGAGTGATGTATGGATTGCCACAAGAAGTTCCTTCGTCTTGGGGCGGGGGCAGTGTCCCTACCAACAATGGCATGACCAGCTTTTTCGATTCTCAACAAAAGTGGCTCTCATAAAATGGCATTAAGCAGTGTTCTTCGATCGTTGGCAGGTGTTGCCAAAGCAAACCCGTTTCCAGAGACTAGTGAACCCGACTCGTTTTTGAATGATCAGGATCAGGTTAATCGCAAGGTTTTTCGACCTCTTGGAGTAACCAAAGCAGATCACCTTCCTTACGATCATGGCGACGAGGCTCCTCAGCATGACTGGACAGCTCTTATTGATCCAAGGCGAGACGAGGTCACTCCGCTCATGAATCCGTACAAGGATTTGCCTGCTCGGCATGCGTGGCTCAAAGATGAACTTGCGACAGGGAAACGAAAGGTCGATAGCATTGATTCGTATTTCGACGGTTCGAACATTGGCCTCACTCGACGAGAAATTTACGAGCGCGAGATGGGCGTGGTGATGGCCGATAAAGCTGCCGACAACGCAGAGCAACAACAATCTGAATCTTCATTAAGTAATAGGCTTGCTCAAGCCGGTGTTACCGACGTCGTGAGGCATCCTGTGACTGGAACCCCTGTGTTTGTTGGCGCAGACGGATCGCCAATTCCTCATGATTCAATTCTTACCGCAGGCACAGACGGCAGAGTCGTTGTAGATGCGAACGGGAATCCCTATGATGTCGTAACGGGGCAAGGCAAATCTGGGGCTTCTAACATATTGACTGGAGAGCCGACATCGTTTGATGAAAGTAATGGTTTTGATTCTCGATCAGAATCAGAAACGCTAAACGGTAACCCGTCGAACCAAGAAATCAATCATGCTCTATCGACTGTTTTGATGAAACAGCACGAGTTCAAAGACCCTGCTACGCAACAAGCTTTGAAGCATATCAAGGATTATCTTCAAACATATCCAGCACCTGCCAAGCGGGCCCCGCTTCATTCCCCAGGTATGGGTCAAGCGATTATCACATTGGCACTTGCTGGAATACTTCCTAGAAACGTTGCGATGTCTGTATTGTCGATGCCGTTTGCAGCTCAACTTAAGGATCAGGAAACTCGGCAACACCAGATTGATGCAGAGCAACAAGACCGCGTCAGGCAGTGGCAAGGGGGCCTTGGTTTACTTGACAACGAACTAGAGTCGGCCCAAAAGGCTGATATGGTGAATTACAACAATGAGGTTGCCACCGACAAGTTCAATGTTGAGCAACAAAATAACGCAATCCAAAAAGAGGCAGAGCGTTCTCAGAAGTCGCAACTATCCCAAACGTCATTCAAGAAAACTCAACTCAACAGTCTCGAAAAGGTCGTGTTTGGAAACGGGTTTGGCAAACTTACTCCCGATGGCCAGGAATCGGCGCTTGCGCTATATCGTCAAATTGCAGGACTGCCTGATGATGTGCAAATTGATCCGAATTCGTTTGCTGCTCAAGAACTTGAAGCCAAGGTGAGAAAGTTGTCAGCTCAGGCTGATATTTCCGAGTCTGACGCTTATGTCAAAGAATCTACGGAAGATGCTCGAATCAAAGCTATCATCGACAATTCGAAGCTTCCAGGTTTAAGAGGACAACTCCTTCAAAAGAACCTCAATTGGTACGACGAAAAGGCGCGAGCTGATATTGCAGTAAAGCATGCCTCGGTCGCTGAATCTGCTGATAGGGTCAGATCGCGCAATCTGCGCGACAGCTTAGACCTGGATCGTAACGAAAGGGAGAACTTGAAAACTGGGCTCCAGGCTGGCAAAGACGAACTCTCACGGCTTCGAAAGCAGGCGGAGACCGATCGCGTCGCAATTGCAACGGCCGAAGGGGAACTTTACGGAAAGACGAGCAATGGTTCTCAACGTGGTGGCGGTGGGTTAATTGATCGAATTGCATCCCTCGAGGCGCTTAAGAAACGGGGCGGGAAATCGTGGAGTAAGGCCCAAGACGACCAACTGAAGAGTCTCAAAGATCGCAGAACAGAACTTGAAGGCCGAGTCTCAAAAGCGAAAGCGGCCATTGAGACCGCTGGAAACCTTTACAATGAAACAGCTAACGATGTCAAAGAGTTAAACAAAGCCTCGATTGTAAAGGCTGGAGGAAACAGCGATGATCGGAAAGTCAATGTCGGAGGATTTACTTTTGATATGGGTGGCAAATACGCTTGGGGAGGAAAGAGCGCAAATGCAAAAGATTGTAGCGGGTTTGTTCAAGCTGCGATGAGATCCGGAGGAATTACATCTTTCCCAGGATCGTGCGCAGAGCAATTAAGTTGGCTTCGCTCTAATGCTGGAAAGAAGGCCGGCTTTACAGATATCACGAAGCAGTTGACATCACGCCAAGAAAATCTTCAAGAGGGAGACATCTTATATCTTCCAGGTTCGGGGCCAAGTGGATACCATGTTAAAGTCTTCAGCGGGTTTGACGACAGTGGCCGTCCAGTATGGATGGAAGCTAAGGGAAGCAAAGCTGGAGTCGGCACATTTATGGATGAACTAAAGGGCAAATCCATTTATGGGATTTTTAGGCCCCCACGCAAATAATTCGGTTAGCGATCTCTGCTAATTACAAACTCCAAAACTCCAACGAGATGCACACGCTCGTAATTTAATCAGGCACATTTCAGTACATCATGCCGGACATACAGTCAAAACCATCTAACCTTACAGACGCGCTCGATACAATTTCAACATTGATATCAGCGGGGAAAGGCGACAAAAACGCTAAGCAACGGCTCAATTCCAAGACTGCAAAAACAGTGAAGACCCCTTCGCTCGGTTTCAGCATGAGTGATCCGCTTGCAGGCATCAACGTCCAAGAAGAACTTGGGCGTTCAAAGCGCGGGGTGGAGCGTGCGTTCCTTAAAGATACATCTCCTGCGCCTATGAAGCATGTCGGCGATTGGGGAACAGTTCAAACCCCAGAATCAGGCTTCTCGATGACTCCATCGTTAGGATTTGCTGATCAACAAATCGAAAAGCCTGGGCGCGGGAAAGCCTCGAGGATAAAACCGTCTGATCCGTTCAATGGTGGTCGTCCGGAAATGGAGTTCTTGAAACCTGAGTTTCGGGATCAGGGAAGCCAAACTTCTTACAAGCAGAAAGACCCCACCACTTTGCAAGGTGTGATGGCACGGTTTGACATCCTAGACAAAGGCGCCTTGACCAACGGGGTGAACCCTTCGGAAGCCAGATTGAAATTCCAGAAACAGGCCCAGCGCATTATGGAGTCTGGTAATTGGTCGGAAGAGATGGCTCACGAAATGTTAGCCTCCCAATTTGGAGGCAACATCCGAGCAAGGCTTGCGCGATTTGGGTTTGGAACAAACAGCAATTTCGACGTAAAGCCTCCGTCCCCGATACTTAGGGACGAAGGAGCAAAAGATTTTAGCCTATTTGCAGTTCCCGGAAAACTTACCGAAGGAGTTGTAGACACAGTCATTTCTGGCTACATGGGGCTAGATCCAAATAACGTTGAAGATCAAAAAACGCTTGAGGACGTAAAATCGTCTGAGGCAGGAAGGCTTGTTTACGGGCTATCTGAACTTGGCTCGTATATGACAATGCCAGGGAAATTGGCAACCGGAATCATGGGTGGTGGAGCCATGGAGGGGATTTCACAGATTAGCCCTGAAAAGATAAGGCAAAACCCCGTTGGATCTGCGACAAGCGTTTTGGGGAACATTCCTCAGATTGCTCCGATCGCCGGGATCATCAATAAAGTCTATGATCCTAAGACTCGATCAGTAGACATGAGCAAAGCTGATTGGGTCGATTACACGCTCGGCGTTGTTGGTATGGCCGCAGTCGTTTACCCTCATGTTCGAAACAGATCGGGGCAAAAGCCAATTGAAGGCGAAACGAATCCTCAGAGCGAAGCTTTTCGCGATGTCTTGGGGATTGGGAAAAAAGCAACTTTGGAAGACGCTGAAGCTGCGTATAAGAACCTGGCTCGGCAGTATCACCCCGACGTCAACCCAGATCCTTCGGCGCACGATCGTATGGCCCAACTCAATGAAGCAATTGGCGAAGCAAGACTTTACGATTGGGCACGTCAATCTGGATATGATCATCGATCAGCTAGCGATCTTATTGATCAGATCCGAAATACCATTAAACTAGCTGGCGACAAGACTGTTGAAGGATTCAGAAAGCTCCAAGGGTTCATCACATCTGGAGCCACTTCAAAGCTTCGTGATTTTATTGGTAAGACTGTTAAGCGCGTCGCAGACTCAGGCGATCAAAGCGACACCAATAACCCACTTGCATTGACAGGTAAGACTTCACCTGCTTCAAAACAAGGCGGAAACCAGCCGTCATTGCCTCCGGCTCGCCCCGTAATGGAAATCGCCCAAGACCTTGGCGCTGATGGCGAAACCATAATTACTCAAGAGGAGGGCAAGCAAGACCTTGAAGCAATCAGCAAACTTGTCAAATCAGGCGAGTACGAGGCCGAGACACAACCGGACGGGAGTCTGCGAGTATTCAGGGCCCCATTCAACGCTCAGAATCAATCAACGGACAGTCAGGATCAGCCTAATTATTCCAACGCGGTTGTGGTGCCTCACCCTGAAACATCGGGAGTGTTTGCAGTCGAGAAGGCGCCTGGCCAATATGTCACTGACACCGAAGGGCCATATAAAGGCGGAGTTACCCACTTTGGAACTGCGGAGGGAGCACAGCATCATATCGATAGCTGGAAAGCCCATGAACAAAACGCGATTCAAAGCGAAAGCAATTCGTCCCAAACTCCGATCGATGAAGTTATTGATTTAGACGAGGACGGAGATCCAAGAGAAATGTCTGTCGTGGAAGGTGGCAAGACAATCTACTCTGGGGCGGACGTTAAAAAGGCTCAACAGGTGTTTCTTGACGCTTATGAACGCAACAAGAACGAAAGTGGCCAAACTGTGACCTTATGGGATGGCAACGAACCTTTCAATGACCCAAGTGACATTGGACTACCTTCACCGTTGCCAATCGGCGATTCCCAGCCATCAAAGTTCAAAGGTATTCCAATTTCAAAGCCAATCAAGGAACTTACTGACGAAGAGTTTGAGAAGATCGTTGCTCCTGACCCCGCGATAATGTCAAAGCGTAATGCTGAAATGGCATCGTACCAGGGAGATAAGAGGTTTCATGTATTAGTGCCTGGCGAATCGTCGGCCGTGCAGACAGACTGGAACGCAGTACGACGTTATGCAAAAACCGGGAAGTTGCCTGATATCCCCGATGGATCGCCAGTTAAACAACTTTCGGGAGGATCTCGTCCAAACAGAGATTATTTTGATCAGGGTCGCGAAGCGGCTATTGCTGGACATTCGATAAGAGAAAACCCGTATTTACTATCTTCAGATGCTAGCGACAATTGGATTCGTGGATGGGATTTCCTGAAAGCACCTGGCGGTGTTGATAATTACAACGCCGAGAAAATATGGAAAGGACTAACTCCTGCCGGAAAGCGTGCGATGCTCGAAGCTGTAAGCCTTGCAAAAAACAAGGTTGCTCCAACATCCAGAAGATACTGGCAAAACTTAGACCCTAAGCTTCAAAAAAGGTTATCGAATCTTGTCAAGAAAGGGTGGACGGGTGAAGATGAGGCCCCGGTTTCGAATTCACCAAAGTATGTTGAGGTTGGCAAGAACCCAGCCGGAGACACACTTAAAGCAGACGGGCACGGGGTACGCCACTATGTCAAAAATGGCATTCGGCACACCGAGCCAGTGCTGATTTCAGTTGGCGGGTCGGGAACTTTAACTCTACCTGTTCGCGGGATGTCTCCATATGAACCCCTTGGTGAGTTCAACACAGTAGAAGAACACGCATCCCACAATGCCACAAGGGGAAGCGTGTCTCAGGGATCTGAATCAAAAGAGCCGTGGCAACAATGGAGAGATTGGAGAAACGCTGAACCGCCTACAAGACCTGATAGCAAAACTGCAACCAATGAGGATGCGTTGAAATGGCTAGAGGCTGACGCTGCTGACAAAAGTAGAGGCACCCAGGTAGCAAGACAAGTGCTTGCTGATCCTAGCAACTGGCATAACCTAACACGTGATGAATTGCTAGGGGCACACGCGCAAGTCAACTCTTTAGATCGTGTTATGTTTGGGCGAGATACTGCGGAGTTGCACAAAAACGCCGTATCCCAAGCCCTTTCCGAAGGCAAACCAGTCCCCCCAGAAGTCCTTGCCGACTATCCAGACTTAGCGCAGAAACAAAATAATCGAGACAATAAAGCTGTCAGCCATGAACTCCCTAACGACTTGCGTCAAAAGCTGATCGACAAATTTACTCGGTACTACGCTTCCCATGTTGAAGGCAGGGACGGAAGTGACTTCTTGAATACAGCGAAGCAACTTGCCGATGTTGTCATTACGGGAAAAGACCCTCACGGGCTTTTGAGCAACAGCGAGTACAGCAAGCTAGCTGAACAAGGGCGTGCCCTTGCTTTATCAGAAGGCTATAAGCACGATCACGAATACTCGGCTGAACATGCCTCTCCTGATGTCGATGATGAACACCTCGACAGGATTTTGCAAGTCACTCAAACGGAAGGTATTGAACCTGAGAAATTAGACGCAGATCGCGATGCTTGGCGAAAAATGACGTCCGAGCAAAGAGCCAAGGCCGTTGAGATTTACAAGCAAGTTGCAGGTGCCCATCAAGAATTTATAGATCTTGTGCATGAGATCGCCGACACGACGGGCGGTAAAGCTATTATTGGCCCAATCAAGCGATTGGCAAGAACCGTTCGAAAGGCTGATTCAGATTACGAAGGTGACCTTGGGAAAGTACGAGATGTCTTGCGTGCGACAATTGAAGCAAAAGACCTTGACTTAGCTCTCGAGATAGGGTCACAGATCAAAGACAAACTTAAAGTTCCTGACGAAAGATTTAAGGACAGGATTAACAGCCCAACTCCTGCGGGGTACATGGACATCTTGGCCAACGGGCGATTGACGGACGGCATGACCGTTGAGATCCAGGTTAATGTTCCAGAAATGCTTGAAGCCAAGAGTAAGGCCCACAGCTACTACGCCGAAGAAGTCCAGGCATGGGACGTCTACGACAAGGCTATTGAAAACGGTCACGACGAGGCGGCGGAAAAAGCGAAAGAGATCGCTGAAAAGTTTTTAGCCAAGCAACGCGAGATTTACTTGCCCGTGCAAGAATCCTTGATTGCATCGCGAAACTCGGCCTCAGAGCAGACCCACTCAGGGGCAGGAAATCCAGAATCGCGTGGTGACATTGCGCCTCCCCAGCAACAGAAGACTCCTCTGCCGGGAACGGAAACCCAAGGCGAACCTTCGCGCACCGCGAACCGTGCCCCCGAAGGGAATGATTCTGGGATCGGAAATCTTTCGGACATTTCAGGTGCCTCCAATAATAATTATACTCCAAAACTTACTGAATCTCAGGGTGAAATTGCCGGATCGTCGCCACTTTCCGAAAAATCATTTAGCGAAGATTCTTTGTCTGCAATATCATCCGATCCAGACGTAGCCGAAGCGCTTGCATTACTTAAAGCTGCAATGGAAGACGGAAGCCTTCAGCGACCGGCACCAAAAAACCAAAGGCGACCCGAAGGTCTTGCCATGCCGTCGAGCGCCCCAAAGATGGCTGGCGTCGATCCAAAGATTGCAGACGCCATGTGGAAGGTCGCAACTGCGCTCTACGATAAAGGCGTTGCTGACCCTGACGCCCTGGCTGAAACCATGTCTAAAGTAGCCGGAACAACCGGCGCAATGTTTGTGCATGCCTTTCACGGGAAAATTGCAGAAGGATCGAGCGAGAGAGCCCAAGAACTTTCAAAACTGAAGGATAATAAAACTAATGACAACACGCGAAGCCAAGGCGAGCCCATACTGGGCAAAAGCGGAAAGCAATCTAGTGAAGCACCATCCCAAACTTCACAAAGAACTGAAGCAGATGGGGGCGCGGGCGCTGGAGTCTTACCTGACGGATCTCGTGAGCCAGGCCGAGAGCCTGTACTCAAAGATGATCAAACAGCGGGCAACACCCGACCAAGCGGAGGAAGTCGTGAACAATCAGATACTTTGCCCTCCAACGGAGTCCGACCAAGCGGAAATGGAGAGATATCATCAGAAGCTGGAAGTGGGGAGCGAGGAAGATCAGACTTCAGGCTTGATGAAGTTTATGCAAATGGTCGAAAACCAATCATCGCGCCAACAAACGCAGGTAAAGCCAAAGACCTCGTAAACGCAATCAAAGCGCTACGCTTAGCAAAAGAACGTGGCAATGCCACACCATCCGAACAAGAAGCCTTAATCCGATTTCCCGGTTGGGGCTTTGATGGTTCTTGGCTCAAGCCTGGGACAAAGAACGCCGATTCAGCAACAGGTAAGGAGTTGTGGTCACTGCTTGACAATGATCAGCGCATATCCGCAATCGTCGCTACCAGAAACTCGCACTACACGAGCCCTGAAGTTGTTAGCCAGATATGGTCTGCGCTAAGACATCTTGGGTTTAATGGCGCCGATCATGAAATTCTTGAGCCGTCTGCTGGTACCGGGTTGTTTTATGCGGCAATGCCAGAGGATTTACGAGGCGGGAAGTGGACTATGGTGGAGCTCGAACCCACCACGGCCGAAGTCAGTAAGCTTCTTTATCCTGAACAAACTGTAATCAACAGTGGCTATCAGAAAGTTAAGATTCCAGACGGAAAGTTTCCTTTGGTCGTCTCAAACGTTCCGTTTGACGCCCCGATCGCTGACCCATCGTTCTTTGAAAGGTTTGATTCTCAGACGGCCGAGGCATTGACGGCAAGGTCTCATAACTACTTCTTTGCAAAGGCTGTGCTCAACACGCGCCCTGGCGGAATCATTGCCTTTGTGACAAGCAAAGGGACAATGGACAACACGCAGGATGCCGTAGCGGTTAGGGAGTGGC
>CAZOVP010000023.1:0-4723 GCA_964583465.1 uncultured Fimbriimonadaceae bacterium
TCTTATGCGTCGTTTGACCTTTTCTTAAGAGAAGGCGAGACTCCAACAAACGCAAGCATGACAAACCTTATCAATCGTGAAAGAGATATTGTCAATAGGCGTAGGAGGCTCTTCAATCCAATTGTAAAAATGACCCTTGTGGCCGATCAAATTAACTACAGTTTTAACTCAACGGTGGCATTTCAAAAAAGAATCTTGAGAGTGCATCGTGGATGGCTCAACGATGTCCCGACGCGAAGCGACGATGGCAATATTGGTTTAATGAGTCGCACATACTTTGAGTCTCGTCATAGTCGTTGGCCATCTCAGGCATCCGGCACGCCCCGTCGTATGGTCGTTATGGGAAGTGAACTTTATGTTTATCCCAAACCAGACTCAGCTTTTATCACTGCATCACAGACGGGAACGATGTCCGAATCGAAAAATTACGTATCGGCCACGATCCTAGAAAATCATCTGGTCAGTGGCTCCGATGATAATAATCCGTTGCCAGAACCAGACTATTTGCATGATGTCATTTGCGAGCTCGCTGCAATTGTTTCTGGGAAATGGCGCTCTAACGAAGATGAAGCTTGGCGCAGAATAAGCGCCGTAAATTCAGGTGCAATTGAGTCAATCGACATGGAGGCACGAGAAAACCAGTCGATCATGATGCCAATCGACGATATCCCTGCGGCAAGGCGGATTCACAGGTAATGGGGCAATCGTTTAAGTTACGCTACGGCCCATTTCTCGGAGATCACTCTAGCCTCAATCCCCGATATATCACGGCACCTTACGGAGAGTTTTCTCACAACATGCTCCATGAAGATGGATCTGCGGGAAGCCGAAGCGGGTACAGGAGGTTCCTTGCCGCTCCGCAATACCAGGGATCGTCAGCAGTTTCCTGCAAGATGTTTGCTTATGTCGCAGGCATTGTCAACAACGCATTTGCAGACGAATACCTGAGTGTGCGAAGACATGGAGGCAACTTCTGTAAACTTTTCAGGTGCGATGCTTCCAATGGTGCAAACGATAAGGTCATCGGGAAAGCTAATGCCGTTGATCGGATTGACTTGGGGTCAGCTACAGGTAACACATACAAACTTACATTTGGCGCCCAAACAACAGTAATGACAATTGCTCCTGGGGCTACTGCGGCAACCATCCAGGCTGATCTTGAGAGCCTTTCGAATGTAGAACCTGGAGATGTCGTTGTGACACTTGTTGATGGGGTTGTTCACAAGTACGACGTGGAATGGGACGGGCAGTATCGTGGAACCACAGTCCCTACTCTTTCGATCACCAACGATACTTTGACAGGTGGCACCGGAGTCCACACTTGCACGCGAACCGTAAACGCACAAGATTATGCAATGGCTGATTCTTACTGGGATTTGTTCCAGTGGGACAACGATGTTTATATCTACAACTATGCGGCAGGGGATGAATCTAGCGCTCCTTTTTCCGACGCTGAGCCTTTGCTTCGCTATACACAAGGTGATTACTCGTCGCTCACAGCAGTGAAACCTCCTGCTACTCCGGTTTACACGAGCAAGCCGATCAGCGTGCAATTCAGGCGAAGAGCTGGAAGCGCTACGGCAGGATATTCTCAAATTCCATGGAAAGCAAGTGGCGCTGTAACCTACACTCGCGACGGAGTGCTCTTTGATGGGACTGCGGGTGAACTAGACGCGACGAATCCGTACTTGGTTCTCAAGCAACAAAACACAAACAAAGGTAACGCCATGATCCGGGTTGACATTACGACCCTAAACATTGGCGCGATCGACGTTAGCGACAATGATGCTTATGGCTTTTCAATAAACATTCAAAGCCCAGGTAACTACCAGTTTGATCCCAATTCCGTAAAGGTCACGTTCGAGACGAACGCTGGCACGACGCTAGAAGCATCTGTTAGGGTGAAGCCTAGCTACATTGAAAACGCATCTCCTCCTACGCTTGGACACCTTGACGTTTACTTTACGCTTGGTGATCGGGAGCGAGCCGATTGGACAAGTCTTAAACATATCAAGATTGAGTTTCTTGTGACATGGGCTCAAGCCACTGCTGCTGATCGCGAGATCAGAATTTCCCCTATAACGATTGGGGGCATTGTCAATTGGGGAGATCCACCATCGGGTCAAGATGAAGTATTCCACGGGCTATTTGAACTTGGATACTCTTACGGCAATTCGCTAGATGGTTTCGAAAGTGGTGTTGCTGGGAGCCTAGTCCTTCATCGAGATGATCTGATCGGTGACGTCATTGTTCAGGGGTTCGATCCTCCGGCATACATGGGGACTATCCCGTATTTGACGTTGTACGGCTCGTCTGATGCTAGCGTCGATAAAATCTACCTGTACGAGCGAAGGCGGGTCACTGCTTCAAATGGAACCGTCACAATGAGTAAATGGAGAAGGATCGCTGAAATCACAGATCCTGCGGGAGCGACGACAAACTACGTGTTTGGCGCGACGATCCAGGATTTTGAATCAGCTACCGAATACTCTCCGGGCGATTTTCAAATAGACAACATCGTGAAAGCAAAAGCAATTCACGGTTCGGTCTTATATATGTACCGTGGTCAACGCGAAAACTTGCGATGGAGCGCGGTGAATGACCCTTTGAACCTTGCGGCGATTGATGGCTCAAACGTTGACATAAACGATCCTTTTCACGGCGTAAACATGTCGATGAGCGATGATCAGGAAGATACTCCCGTCGATGCGTGGGGAGTCAATAACGGGACGATTGTGCTTGGCCAAAAAGGAGTCCATACAATTGGTGGCACTCGCCCACCATCAATGGGAACCTGCCGTAGAGTAAATGGCGTGCCTGGTTGCCTCGGGAGACATGCTTCTTGCCCCTATAGCCACAACGGACTTTCAGGAGTTGCTTATGTGTCACGCGATGGCAAATCGGTTTGGTTTGTTGCTCTGACGGCTGTATCCGACCTGGAGAACAACGTTGCTGCATACGAGCTTACGAATCTTGAGCGTGGCGAAGTAGATCGGCATTTGCTTCAAAGAAACCCGACCATCGATGGAAATGTTGCAGCGCTCAATTATGATCCCATTTCAGATGCGCTTTGGTTCAACTATTCCTATAGATCCATGGTTCTCAGGCGCCCCGGATTACTGGACAATCAAAGGTATTGGGAGCATTACACCTACGGAAATCAATCTAACGGTAGCTGGAGTGGCACAGGCTGGAGCCTATTTGTTTTTGATCAGGATCGAGGTATCAAGGCAATTGCTCCTTCTGGCTATATTGATGAGATTGAATACGATACATCAAACTCCCTTGCGAGAATTGGTGGAGAGGACGCAAAACCTGATGCAACGGATACAACAAATGACACGGTGCAATTTAACCAAGACCCCAAATGGCCGTTAGGGTTAGCACTCAAACCTAAAACGAATGGTGGCGGGTTATTGACTAGCACCACGGTCTACGTTCGTCCAACTGTTGTTGGCACTTATCAGTTCCACCCAACGTTAGCGGATGCTCAAGCAAATACGAATCGCGTCAACATCACTGCATCAATTACATCCATTCTCAGCCCGATCGGTAGAGATAATGGGAACCCGCTCGCAACAGGTTCAATTTACTGGGTCGGGCCAGTAACGAACATTGGGCACGAAGCCAGCGCTCTTCGCGCAGATTTTTTCAGAAAACGAATTGAAAGCAGGCCAAGCGCCAAAGTTTGGTCGAATAGAAACCCAGAATCTAGCCCGAGGCAGGTTGCATCAAGCATGCAGTCTCTCAGAATGTGGCCCGATACTCAGGGATCCGAGTGGCAACCCACTTTGTTTATCGAAGACAACTCTGCGCCCGTATATTTTTACGATCTCTGGCTTACATCCAAGGGCCGAAGAGCCGGGTTCTAATGGCCATAAAGGTTACGGCTCATGCGCGAAAAGGCGGGATTACGCTCATCGGATGGAGAGACAATGAAGCCTTAGCAAGAGGAGGGCTCACTTGGAATGGTGAAACATTTCAGGCACACGACTTGTTTTCGCAGGGTGACCCAGCCGTCCTTCTGGCATTGTTGCGAGCTGCCAAGTTAATTATTCAATCGCAGGAAGTCGCGAAAACATTGGACATTTCATTGGACATCGACAACCCAGACTCTCCCAGGCTACTAAAGCTTTACATGAAATTGTTTGGAGCCCCAACCACTGTGACTTATCGGATACCACTATGTCAGGACTATTAAACGCACTCACTGGACAAGATGCGCTCAATGAAGCGAATCAGATTAACCGGGAAAACTACGATTACAACAAACAGCTAGACATAAAAGATCGTGGCGATCTCATGTCGATCTTTGATCAAATGTCCGAAGCTGGGCTGTTTAATCCCGATCTTCTGCTTTCGAAATGGGACAAGGCCGCAGATCCTCGGAACGCAAGAGACCTTAAGAGTGTAGGTGCAGCTCTTCGCCAACAGGGCGCTAGGGCAGGTGACACAAACACCGATTCGGCGATAGCGATGACTCTAAATGCTCAGAAGCAAAACCGCGCAGACAGAGCCTTGAGTTTCTTCCAGCAAGCCTTCAAGGATAGGTTTGCAGTTCGACAAGCAATTTCAAACGTGGGGCGTGGTGGAGCAACTTCGGCGGCCGGACAAAACTTAGCTAATTCCTTAACTCAGCAAGGATTAGGGCAACAGGCGCAATTCAACGCCGCACTAGGGACAATTCTGCCATTCACCTTAAAGCCAACGCAAGGCGGTGCTT
>CAZOVP010000024.1:0-216 GCA_964583465.1 uncultured Fimbriimonadaceae bacterium
CGCCGCAATTGGCGCTGACAATTCCGTGAATAAATCGAGCTGCTTTAGATGACTGTTGACATGTGCGAGTTCAGCCACCGGAACAACTGTGGGAACCCAGTCCTGTGATACCGCAACATCCATCAGGGTCGCACCAAGAGAGCTAATAATTCCTGAAGCAACGATCCCCAGAAACCACCACGAGTTATTCGCCCAATCATGCAAAAGCGACGAAAA
>CAZOVP010000024.1:226-2014 GCA_964583465.1 uncultured Fimbriimonadaceae bacterium
GATTGCAATGAGTGCTGTCGCAATACCAAACGTTTGAGAGCCGATTCCGATTTTGATCAAATCAAGTCGATTCCAACTGTCAAGCAAACTGCATGTCCTTGAAACCAGCAGCAGATGGCCGATGCGAACCAACAGAAAATAGAGTGCAACGGATCCAAGGCCGCCAGGCAGAATTCCAACCATCGCCAACGGCAAGGCGAAATCCCACGCTTGATCGCCGCTGTGAGTCAGCAACCTGCTCCAAAGGATCCGCCTTGCGGATGTCCCGATACCGTAAAGCTCCACCTTAAACTCCTGTCTGCTACGGCATTCAATAACGTACAAATAGCATATTGACGTATCCCATCCCCCAGGATAGCATATAGAGTCCTATACTTACATTGCACTAACAGTCCGGATTTATGCCATGACACGATTGCTACCCGCTCGTTTGCTTTTGAAGTTAATACCTCTCGCCGTCATGCTCATGCCGTTTTTGGCGTTTGCGCATGGAATCAGTGAGGAGCAGAAAGCTCGGATGCTGTCCGGGGGATATCTGCATTACATCGTCTTAGGTGCGGAGCACATGCTCACTGGCTATGACCATCTTCTTTTTCTATTTGGTGTTGTATTTTTTCTGACTACTTTTCGCGATGTCGCCAGATTCGTTACCGCATTCACTCTTGGACATTGCATCACACTCATTTTTGCAACGTTCTATCGCATCACTTGGAACTACTATCTGGTTGATGCCATTATCGCCCTCAGCGTCATGTACAAAGCATTCGACAATAACGGCGGCTTTGAAAAATACCTTAACACCAAATCTCCAAATCTGATGGCAATGGTGTTTGGATTTGGACTACTGCATGGTTTCGGACTTTCAACGCGCCTGCAGCAGCTTCCACTCGGCGACGACAAGATGGGAATGCTGTTTCGTATCCTAAGTTTCAATGTCGGGGTTGAAGTCGGGCAGGTTATCGCACTTGCGATCATGGTGTATGGATTATCGACATGGCGAAAAAAGGAGTCCTTCAAACGCTTCAGCTATGCTTCAAATTCGTTACTAATGTATGCCGGTATATTTCTTCTGTTCATGCAAATGCACGGATACTGGCATGACTCCCATCCTGATGATTTTAGGTTCCCAGAGGCGGAGCATCGTCACGCCCATGAAGATATGGACATTGAAAACGAAAAGAAGGAGTCAGACCGTGAAAATTTGGAGTAAGAACTTTGTTGGTCAGTTTCGTTCACTAAGTTTGGCAATCGCGCTGGCATCAGGTGTTATGGCAACCTCGCCATTGCTCGCTAGCGGTGATGGAGAATGCCACTTCCACGGAAACAAACCCGCAACTGAGGCGACCGTGCTAACTTGCGCGGAAATGCACAAATCGCGCCTGATCAAAAAGGGCACCATTGAAGCCACCTGGGCAACTATCAAGCACGACTCAATTCAGCAGGTCGATGTCAAAGGTGGAAAAAAGGAATGGAAAGTCGCGTTCAAAGACGCCACCGCGAAAGATAAAGCGAAAGAAACCTTGTACATGTTTTTCTCGATTCCCGGCAATTTCTTGGCTTCTAACTTCACCGGCAATTGAACCGTCAAAAGCTATCGGTGGTCGTCGAGGCTTTTGACTAAGGCACAAGACAGGGGAGTCATATGACAGGTCACAAGTCTCATCCGGACATTGTGAAACGGCTTCGCCGCGCTTCTGGTCATCTTGATCGCGTGACCAAGATGATCAACGAAGAGAGCCCCTGCCTTGAAATCGCTCAACAGCTCCATGCCGTGATCAATGCGCTTTC
>CAZOVP010000025.1:0-1856 GCA_964583465.1 uncultured Fimbriimonadaceae bacterium
AATCTCTAAGCCTCTCTAGGCCAATTGCATGTAACTTGCCAAGAGCTTCAGTGTCCAAATGGGTTCTGTGTTCCGGCAAGAATGCATATGTAAACTCGCTCAGACTCTTGAGGATACCCAAAATACTCGGTAAGTCTTGCCTTTGTTGAAGTCGAGTTGGGATCTTATCCGGGAAGGAAACTAGAGCCTGCAAAGTCTCCTTTGTGCCAGGATCAAGCGCGAACCAAGGGTATCTCTCGAATGTTTGAAGAAATAGCCGTGCTACAGATACTTGTTCTCTCAGACTCGGTGTTAGTCTTCTGTGCGAACTGGATAGAAATTCAGCATCACTGTCCGAATTGCGGCCAACAGCGATCAGGGCAGTATCTGCGGCCCGAAGTTTGGACATTTCCTCCCTTATCCAATGCCTTGAAGTCACCGCTCGCCCAAGGGACCTGAGAGAGTTTTCGACATGTTGGTCGACATGACTTACGAAGTATACCCGGAGCTCTTTGTAAGCTTCGTAGACAGCTATGAACGTCAACTGATCAGATGAAAGCGTTTGAGGTGGTTCATCGGGTTTGCTGGCGCTGGCGTCCGTTTTGTTCTTTAGCCAAACTAGAAAGAAAAAGACGATGGCACATGACAGCGTTGCTGCGATCCAAATCAATACAAAGTTGCCAAGCGTGATTGAGTTTGATGTCTGGTTAATTGCGAACAAGCCAAGGACAGGCAAAATAGGAATTAGCGAAAAGATAAACATGAGGCCCGCGACCCCTACGAGCCAGCCAACAATACGTTGTCTAATGGGTTGTGTTCGCTTAGGCCAGTTGACTATCTGATTGAAGACCTGTTTTATTGACTCAAAGTAGACATCGATCTCTTCCATATTGTTCATCTCCAGACAGATCCCACAAACAGCGGGCTAACGTGGCGGGTGAGGCGCTGGGCCGAGCGCGGAGCGCGAAGGACCAGTCGCCTCCACCCGCGTGTTGGGCAGCCTGATGTTTGGCACGTCGTTAGCTTTTGATTTTATCTCGGCCAACTACGTCACCACCAATGTTCACATCCCCATTCGTTACAGTGATGTTGACGCCAAAGGACTTGCGCGACAACTCGCCAAGTAGCTTTTCGAGATTCCCAAGACGCTCCACTAAGACACTCGTGTCTTCGTCTCCTTTATTGGTGCTTTCCTGAATTTCCTTTAGTGCTTCGGGAATTGCGCTTAGGCTGATTTCCCTTAGCCTTTCTGGCTCATCGATTTGTCCGATTATGCTCTGAAGTTTTCGGGTCAGTTCGGAGGCGGTACGTTTAGCGGATTGAGCATCGGCCACGCTGCCCGACGCGATATCTCGCCGGAGCGTGTTTATTTGCGCCTGAATGTTGAGCCATCCATCAGTCTGCCAATCTTCCTGGGTCTGCAAATTGCTTTTCCAAATCGACACGGAAATATTGAAATGCTTTTTCAGGGCTTTCTTGACTTTCTCCTTCTCTGCCGACTTTGCACTTGTGAAAACGCACAACACACAAGGCTTGTCGGGAAAGGGATCGTAGTTGGGTAACTTGCGAGCAACTTTCGCAGCGCGAAAAGTGCCGATCTCAACTAAATGATCAAACTCTTCGAGCCATCCTTGCAGCACCGCTGTTTCGGCAAAAAACAACCATTTACCGGCAATGCTTTTATCAGAGTTTGTTCGTTGCGATGGTACTATCGTAAACCAGTAGTTGTTTTGCAGGATCATGATTGACCCCCGAATCTGCTGATGCTACATGGCTGCCCAACGTGGCGCTTCAGGCGCTTGGCCGGAGCGCCGAGCGAAGCGAGCGCGAAGGCCAAGTCGCCTGCAAGCGCGTGTTATGCGCCCCCGCCTGTGAAC
>CAZOVP010000026.1:0-1667 GCA_964583465.1 uncultured Fimbriimonadaceae bacterium
ATAGAGCTGGGCTTGCGCCAGAACTGGCGCAAGCAAACATAACAAGAACAGAGCCTTGAGCCTCATGAGTTAAAATCGCCTCGTGACACCACAAGCCTGCTCAATGTCCCATGAAGGTTTTATGACGCTGCCAATCCCATTTCGAAGGGAAATTCTAACCTTAAAATGAGGAGTCGGGTCCGGTGAAAAATATTTGGGATGGCTCATCTGCACGTCGATAGTCTTCATATTAACAGAATTCGTTCCCACTTGGAAAAGGGGATCATAGGAGCCCGAAGTCCAATCAAAGAACTGCATCCAAACTTCGTAATTTCCTTGAACTCGGCTTGTTAACCTGAAATAGGTGTCGGGCGAAAATGGAGCCACACTAAAGATATGCTCCACAGTGAATTTTGCAAACTCACCTGGAATGGGAGTTATTCCTTTTTTGAATTTCTTCAAGAGACCATCCACAAAGGCGCAATCTGAATCTTGTGTACCTGCCCCAGACTCATCAACCCCAACATTAACGGTCAAACTCAAAAAATTGCTCAAGTCCCAGGCGTTTGAAGGAGGTGCGATCCAGAAGTTTCCACCACCCAGATCTGTTCCACCTAAGGTTCGGCCAACAATACCCGTGGCCTTTGTAGCTGCGGTCACATCAGATGGATTCATGGGCACCATAATGGAGCGAATATCATCTGCTGCTCCAACCCCATCGACTAGTCTTGGGCCATCTTCTGGAAGCACGAAAATGCAAGGTGCAACTTGGCTCGGCATCGAAGATGCAAAAGTGCTATCGTCGGCTTGAGTCGGTTCGAGCATTTCGCCACCTTTTCCAAAATGCAACACGACTGGAGTCAAAAGTGTCTCTTTGGCATAAAACGGCTTGTTCACGGCTGTGTCCCAACCCATAAGCCTTGTGCCACCGGACGTTGAAATGTGTTTCACACTCCCGATGAGGCCCGGAACAATGACCGGAGCTGAATATGAAAAGTTTGCTCCTGCTTGCCAGTAGCAAATCTGCTGATTCCCATTTGAATCTAAAACCCAGCCTCCAATGTTCCCTTGATCATCGATGGCTTCTGCTCTGCCTGCTGAATAGAGAGATTGGTTTGAAAGAAGATCTCGGTAGGTTGACGGAAGAGTTGGGTCTCCGAATTGCACAAATGGCCTCTCAAACTGACCCACAGTCTGCCAACCCATCCGTCTGCCCTGAATATTAATACGAGTCGCTTGGCCCAAGTTTCCATTAGTCAAGATGAGCAAAACGGGATTGTTCGAGCCCTCAGGCCACACGGCGGGTCGATCGCCCGTCGGGCCAGTTACGGTGCCAACCACGTCGCCAATGGGATTAGCAAGATTTGGTACTTTGGCTTGATAAGCTTCCGAACTTCCACTTCCGTTCAAATAGCTTAAGTAAGGAACACTTGTCATCCATAAGGGAACGAGACTGTTGAGAAGGCCAGACGCTCCGGCAAGCACATAATCATCGCCGTCCTTGGCCAGGTTGTGACTCACCCTTAAGTCATCGTTGATTGTCACAATTTTTGGGACAGCTAATTTGCTTGCCGGTATTGAAGGAGGTTCCTGCGAGAAGGCAAGATTCGCCCCCCCCAGTATAAATACGAGCCCAATGGCTCTTGAACGTGATTTCATCTGATACCTCATTGTATGTTTCCTATATT
>CAZOVP010000027.1:0-1615 GCA_964583465.1 uncultured Fimbriimonadaceae bacterium
ACTAGAGCAAGTTGAAATCTCGGTTACGTTACCACGAACTCTGTGGGAAGAGCTAGGCCAACAGGCAAAAACCGAACACGAGCAAGAGGTCAGCCTTTTGATTCGTGCTATTGAACAATTTTGGCTCTACCGGATTAAAAGTGAAGATGGAAAAGCGACGAGAATATGCAAACGAAAATGCAAGAAATTACGATAGCCAAAGCCACGACGGATGATCAATTTGATCTTAAGATTGACCCCTTCGGCAAACGCATTGGTATAACGACCGTCAAAGAAATTGAGAATTCGTTGACGCCAGTTATTGAAGGTATTGGCAAAGGCGTGGAGTGCTTTGTAAGGGGTTGCATAGACTCGTTTGCACCAGTCATCTAGAATGATCGTTGCTTCTGCGACCGATTGATCAGTTTTGAAACAAGTGCGGAATTCCTCCTTCAAGGTATAACAATCTTTCAATTCTGGGGAGAGATTGAGAATATTTTGAAGCGAAAGCTGCTCTTCCTTGGATAAATGGTCAGGATTTTTCAACAAGAGCCAACGGGCATTTTTGAATTGGCTTTTGAGTTCTGGTTCCAGTTTTTTCTGAATGGTACGGCGTGTCTTGTTAATGGACTCATTCAGATTCTTTATGACATGAAAATGGTCGACAACTTGCTTGGCGTTAGGTAGTTTGTTGGCTGCCGCTTCGTGATAGGCATCCCACATGTCAGCACAAAAGACTTCAATCTGTGCGCACCACTCGCTACCCCGCTCATCAAACCATTTTTCCAGACTTTCTTTCAAACGATCGGATAATAGATCGAGAACAATGCCTAACTCAGGAGCATAAATCACAAGGCGATAGCGTCCATGTCCTTTGTGTGGGGCAATTTCGTCGCAACAGAGGACTTTAACATTGGGGAATCCCCGTTCGGCAACTGTTTTTTTGCCCATCGTTCAAAAATGCCGCGCACGATTTCTTCACTCAAGCCTTCGTCGCGGGCGACACTGGCCTGGCTCTCGCGGCGGGTCCGTTCATAGATATATTCTTCATAGCGATGGGTATAGCTGTAATCAACACTTCGCCAGACCACTCGTTCATTGAAGAGTTTGCTACAGCTTGTACAATAAAATCGTTGCGGGCGATATTCAATCCAACAGCGCCGTTGCCAGAGGGCTAAATCGCGCACTTTTACTGCTTCATTGAAGTCGCGACTTTCTGTACTCAAACTTTGACAGTGCGGGCAGATTGCCGCAGGGACTACCGATTCAATTCTTACAACGATTCCCTCTCGCCCTTGCAATTGATAATCGCTTACCTGCATTCCTGGTAAATCGAGTAATTCACTTAAAATTTCGTATCCTGTCATTTCTCTTCTCCCTCCCTTGTTGCACCAGAAATGACACTATATTCGATTGCATCTTTTCTTGCAATCTCTCGATAATCTACACTTTTACTTTTATTCCGGTAGAGCCACAATTCTTTGACTTTTGGATTTACGTCTTTCTGCAAATCTATCAACTGCCAATCACTTGGATATTGAAGTGAGACACCATTGGGTGTGGTGATGATAATCCTATCTGACAGAGTCGGTACTGTCGAAGACAAAACGGCTGATGGTTCTTTTATCTCTTGATG
>CAZOVP010000028.1:0-1544 GCA_964583465.1 uncultured Fimbriimonadaceae bacterium
TGAATATGGCAATCTTGGCTTACCAAAGTATAATGCTGAGACTCAAAAAGTTAGCGTGGTTGGTGCACAAACATTTTCGTCAGAAAATCCACCAAGAGTGGTGATAAATGAGTACGGACCGTTCCGTAATGTGTATACGCAAGTCGTTATCCCAGGTGGTACAAAATCTTTTACATTAGATTTTGGAACTGGCCTCAGAAATGCTGAGTTCGCGTCGTTGTTGCTACTACACGAGCTTGGTCATGTAAACAGCAGCGCATCTGGATTTAAGCCAGATGGAGATGACTCCGAGCTGAATCGCCAACAAACTCAAAAAGTACTGGATGCGTGTTTTAAAAAATAGGAGAGCATAATGAGCTACCGATTTCTACTCTATCTTGCAATAGTAATGCTAGTCAACGGCAGAGTGTTAAATGTCGCAGCTAATTCTAATGCTATCCAACAATTCCCTAAATTACATCTTGAAGTGAAGTTGGTAAGCCAGTTTTATTGCAAAGACAAAGAGGGCGATAAAATTAGCCTAAGAAACTATCTTGAAACTCAGAGTAGCCGCAAAACCTTGTTGTTATGGAGTTGCGGGTTCTGCACAAAGTAAGCGGCGATACCAGAGCAGGGCGCAAGCAAATTGAAGTTGGGCGAGATAATTCTCGCTCTTCTTCTCATATCGAATCAGCAAACCTCTGCACTTGGATAACCAAGCCAGGGTTCGTTCAACCACATATCGTCGCGCCGGGCGCTTCTTTTCGCCCTGTTGATCGCGTTTCTCTTCTCCGATCCGGCGAATGTGATCTTTGTATAGATGTTCCTTGACGATCTGCCGACTCGGTTCGTTGTCGTAACCTTTGTCGAGGCAGAGATGCTGTGGGGTCGCACGCGTTACTTTGGGCCGTTCAACGACAATCGAATCGAGAGTCTCTCCCAGCAATTTGTGATCGTTCACATTGGCGGGGGCGATCACGATCGACAACGGGCCGCCAGCGCCATCCGTGAGCAGGCTCTTCTTCGTTCCGTTTTTTGCACGATCGGTTGGATTGGGACCGATCTGATCGCCTCCGAGGCGCGCTTTCCCCAACCAGGCGTCGGCGGCTTGCCAATCCCACTGGACTTGGCCAAGTTCGTCGCATTCGGTCAGCAGTTCGGCCCAGATCTTTTCAAAGATTCCGAGTTTGACCCAATGCTGGAAGACTCGGTGAATTTTCGAATCGTCCCCAAATTCCTGGGGCAGATGGTTCCACTGACATCCGCTGCGGAAGCGATGAATGATTGCGTTAAGAATCGGCCGTCGATCATCCCTGGGGCGACCGGTCGCCGCTGGTGGATCATAGTCATCGAGCAAAATTTGGATGATTTCCCACAGAGCATCTGAAACTTTCCAGATGGTCGGGTATGATTGTTGAAGCGCCATTGGGATTCTCCTCGAATTGAGACTTTGGTCGGTCTTCAATCCAAGGATAAAACCAATGGTGCAAGTTATTCATCTTCAGATCATCATTTTTCTTAACCGCAACCGATAGTTGCCAGTTAGAGTTTCAAGATAGTTTCTA
>CAZOVP010000029.1:0-1530 GCA_964583465.1 uncultured Fimbriimonadaceae bacterium
AAGCAGCGCTTTACGGTATCAACGTCATCACTTGCGGTTACCATGAAGACTCGCGTAGACTTGGTCAAGGCCGCCCACTCTGGATGGGTTGTTAAGTCGAATATCGTTCCGTCAGGTAGCCGAATATCACAGAGCATCGCGTCAGGCCTAGGAATCTCTTTATTATTAAGGTGTGCTGAGAGTTCTGCGATCGTCATGAAACTGTGAACGTTGTAGGAGTCTTTGAGAAAGTCTCGGTAGATCTCTTGCAAATCTATCTCATCTTCAAGAACCCATACTTGTTTCTTAGGCGATAACAAAGTTTCCTCCCACACGACAGCAACGCATTCTCAGCCACATTCAGACAACTCAAATAGCGCCTCTTTCTATTAGAAGCGAATATAGTAGATTCTGCTAGTTTTTCTTTTTACCTCCGTCATTTCGGCACGCTACAGCGGTCATGTGCAGAGATTGCCGAGTCAACTTTGCCTTAAGAATGCTGCTCACCCGCCGATCTACTGGGGTATGCAACATGTCAAACAAATCCGCGAACTGATCGCCCAAGGTGAGGTGCCAAAGGCTCATTCAGCTTTGGAAAATCTCCTCGCACTGGGTCCTAAAAATATCGAAGCGCTCAAACTTCGCGCCCAACTCCTGAATATGGAAGGGCGCTTCAGTGAAGAGGCCAAAGTCTGGGATTTAGTTCACAACTTAGATCCTGAGGATCCCGATGGCGTCGCCTTTGTCCTGCGATGCCATCTTGAAGAGCGGGAGAATATTTACTTTTCTGAAGAGTTGCCGGGCATCGGTCGACGCTTTATCACCTATCCGAGAACCTTGGTCTCGACCTCATTGATGGGGCTGTTTGGATGTTTGGCCTTCCTCACTTATTCCAAAGTGAGCATTCGCTTCACTTCATTGGCCGAGCCTGGAGCAATGCTTGGAGCTTTTGCCTTTTTGGTGTTAGTTCCCTGGGTACTCATTCTAATAAGCTACTTGAAGACAAGCCGCTATTTGATCGTTCACCGGCAAGGCGTGACCCTGGCCAAACGCATTGGCAAAATGGAATGGAGCTGGCATGACTTTGCCAAGGTCGTCCTAGTCCACGATCCCCACGGGATTGGCAAAAACCTGTTATCATTGGCTTTTATCCCTAAAGACCCTGCCCAAAGAGCTCTCGAGGTCAATTTGACCCCAGATCAAGGCAGTGTCAGAGCTCGTACTGCCCTGGTTCGAGAAGTAGCCAATCTATTTGCCACTCCCGAACATATTGACCGGGAATTAGTCGCCAAGGACCTGATTAAGCCCATTCTGCTCTAATTTGCACACTTCCTTACCCCCACCCGTGCTCAAACCGCACCGATGCTGCTCTACCTCTGACGGCAACCCCTGAAAATTACCAATTTTTTAGCTTTTTAGCCCCCTTCCCCCTTGACACTCTGGCGCCAAAGACTATGTTGCCCACTGCCCAATTCAATAGGCATTTTGTGGCATTTTCCGCTGTGCGTGAGATGTATTCGAAATTGCTGTTGGGATCGGGCTTATTACAAA